>JAFAZH010000039.1 GCA_019239895.1 Abditibacteriaceae bacterium
CACAAAGGGCACAAAAGAGAGTTGCGGATCGAGAATAGAAGATAGAGACTAGTCAGCGGAGTGCTGTTACGATTCTCTATCCTCGATTCTCCATCTTCTTCAAACTCTGTGCCCTTTGTGAATTCTTTGTGTCCTTTGTGTTAAAAAGAAACGAAAACTAAATTTGCAATGGCTTATCTACCTGGGCCACAACTCGTTTGGGGGTGTCGCCATCGGAGGTCGTGTTGGGCGTCAGGAGAGGCGGAAGTTCTCTGGGGGAGTTTTGCGGCACAAGATTATGGCCATGCAGCAGGGCTGCGCCGCCGATGAGGATGGCATCATCGCCGAGAGCGGAGCGCACGATTTCCAGCTTTTTGCCGGTACCAGGTAAAGCGACTTTACGTGCTGTTTTCTCAATCACGGGCAGCATCCACTTACCGCACGCTTCGATGACCCCACCACCGAAAATAATCACTTCCGGGTCAACAATATGCAGCACGGATACCGTCGCCAGACCCAGGAGATACGCGGCATGATGGATCACTTCGGTCACGAGGGGATCGTCACGGCGCAAGGCTTCTTTTAAGGCCCCGGAGCGGATGCGCTCCAATTTCTTATCCCCAATAATATCGGTGAGAAGTGAAGTTCGGCCTTCTGTCTGGATGGCATAACGCAGTTGATTTTCAATCGCGGTGCGCGAGCAGAAGTCCTCCAAATAAAGATGCTTATTCGTCGTGGGATTAGCCGTAGGGTCAGCAATCAGCGGCACCAGCAGATGGCCAATTTCCCCGGCTAAACCCCGATGCCCAACCATTAGCTTGCCATCCAGCACTAATCCGCCACCAATACCGGTGCCGACAAAAATACCAAACGCCGACTGCGCACCCCTGGTCGCGCCACGCCAGTGTTCGCCTAGGACACCTAAGTTAACGTCGTTACCTATCATTACTGGCAGGCCAAAGCGTTCGGTCAACAGTGCCGCGAGAGGAGTTTTCGAGAGCGGCGCGTTAGGGGTATAAACGACATAGCCAGCCGCTTCATCTACCACTCCCGGCACACCCAGGGCCACCCCGCCAATTTCATTGCGCTTCAAAGAGGCGGCTTTGATGATGTCCGCCACCGCATCGCCAATCTGCACAATCAGGCGCTTGCGAGAATGGCGTTCTGTTTTTTGCTTCTGGCGCGCGATAATCTGACCGTCATCGGTCAGCACCGCCGCCAAAATTTTGGTGCCACCGACATCAACCGCGACAAGGTTATTTGTCATCATCTGCCCCTTTGCTGCATTCGCTTTTGCAATGGTTGCTGTGTATCATGTCTTGAGTTGTCAGCCGCTGCGGTTGCTTTATCATTTGCACTTGCGACATCATTTATGCTTGCGACGCTTTGGTGCTGGTTTCGTTGACGGCTGCCGATTATTCTTCAAGTTGTCTGGTTTAGTATTAACCTTCGGACGACGCCCTGCTGATTTTAATGAGGTCACAGCGCGGCTGTCAACACTTTCAACCTCATTTTCTTTTGCGCTGCTATTAGTCGCTGCGTTTATTACCCCATTATGTGTGGTGTTAAACATCTCATCTGGAAAATTAGCAGATACATCCGCCTCATGCTTAACTTCACCCGCCAACGATTGCAATACAGGGTCGGCCATCGTGCCCGCCCGCCCATCGGTGGCGGGCGGCGCACCAGAGGCAGGGGCTGGTCGCAGGGTCAATTCCAGCTTGGGGAGCGTGGTCGCACGCTGGCCGCCATCCCCCCACGCCGAAGGCACCGGGCGCGCGGCGGGGCGTCCACTGCGCAAATCGGCATCACCCTGCCCTAAGCTGTGCTGGCGCGCCTGAGTCATCAGCCATTGTTGGCAACGAAACGGCGCTTCTTTGGGGCCGGGTCTGAGTCGCCAATAATCACCATCTGGACGGATGCAGCGGGCTTTAATATTATCTTTGAGAGCAGCCCCCAGAACTTCATCTCGTAAACGCACCTTCAACGCTTCGTTCTCGACCGGAAAAATAACTTCAACCCGTTGAAAGAAGTTGCGCGGCATCCAATCAGCGGAGCCACAATAAATCTCATCCGCGCCATTGTTATAGAAGTAGAAGAGCCGTGAATGCTCCAGGAAGCGGTCTATAATCGAGCGCACGCGAATATTCTCGCTCACCCCCGGCACCCCCGGACGCAGACAACACACCCCGCGCACAATCAGGTCAATCTGCACTCCGGCCTGGGATGCTCGGTACAGCGCCTTAATAATACCGGGGTCTACCAGAGCATTCATCTTGGCAATAATTTGCGCTTGGGGCTTTGACTTTTTGCCCTTGGCCGAACTGCCTTTTGCCTGACGTTGCGCATTGGTCGTCTCACGTTCAATGAGACGCAGAAACTCTTCTTGCACCCCAAAGGGCGCGACCCACAACTTCTCCATGCCGGGAAATTGACTCATCCCGGTCAGCAGGTTAAACACCTTGGCCACATCTTCTCCAATGTCGGGTCGCGCCGTGAGCATCCCTACATCCGTGTACAGACGGGCTGTAATCTCATTGTAATTGCCGGTGCCCATGTGAACGTAACGATGTATCTCATCGCCCTCGCGCCGCACCACCAGGGCCAGTTTACTGTGCGTTTTCAGACCGACTAATCCATACAACACATGCACCCCGGCCTGCTCCATCGCACGCGCCCACTGGATATTATTTTCTTCGTCAAAGCGGGCTTTTAGCTCTACTAAGGCCGTCACCTGCTTGCCGTTTTGCGCGGCTCGCATTAAGGCACGCACAATCGGCGAATCACCCGATGTCCGATAAAGCGTTTGTTTAATGGCCAGGACGTTCGGGTCATCCGCCGCCATTGTGATGAAATCAATCACGCTCTTAAAGCTTTCATAAGGATGATGCACCAGAATATCTGCGTGGCGGATCGCTGCAAACAGTTCATCGGGCGATTCCACTTGCCGTAACTCCGATGGCACCGCCGGAGTAAAAGTTGGGTCTTTTAAATCGGGCCGATTTTCCGCGCCATAGACGGCCATTAGCCGCGTTAAATTAATGGGGCCATCCACTTCATAGAGGTCAATCGGCTCCAGCTCAAAAGTGCGCAGTAAAACCTCTACGACTGCCGGGTCACAACCACGTTGCACTTCTAAGCGCACCGCATCGCCACGTCGCCGCCGCTGCAACTGCATCTGCATCGCTTCCAGGAGGTTATCGGCCTCATCTTCATCCAGATACAGTTCGGAGTTACGGGTGACCCGAAAGGCATAGCACCCTTCAACACATAAGCCGGGAAACAAATCGCCGATGAACTCTGAAATAATCGAAGAGAGGAAAACGTAAATTTTGCGTTGCGCAGGAGCGATAGCGGCAGGCACCGCCACCAGACGCGGCAGGGCGCGGGGCACCTGCACCACGCCAAAGCGGGTCGCCTCGTGCTGCTCATCATAGCGCAAGCCATTCATGGCCCCCGGAGTGTCGGGTATCGAAAGCGCCACCGCCAGATTCAAGCTTTTATTGAGCAATTGGGGAAAGGGGTGCGCCGGGTCAATCGCTAAAGGCGTCAGCACCGGGAAAACCTCGCGTCGAAAGTAATCTGCGGCCCACTGTTGCCCCGGCTCGCTGAGGTCATTAATCGTTAAGAGATCAATGCCTTCCGCCGTGAGTCCCGGCACGATTTCGCGGTTGTAACACTGATACTGATCGCGCACCATGCGTTGCACACGGATGGCAATGGCATCAAGAGTCTGCTGTGCCGTAAGTCCATCCTCTTCGGCTACATTGGGCCGCGTTTCCGCCTGCTGCTGCAACCCCGCCACACGCACCTCAAAAAACTCGTCCAGGTTCGAGGCCACAATCGAGAGAAACTTCAACCGTTCCAGCAGGGGGTTAGTAGCATCTTGCGCTTCTTCCAGCACGCGCTGATTAAACTCTAACCAGGACAATTCACGGTTAATGAAATATTCAGGTCGGTCGAGGTCACGCACCGCCTGCACCGTCTGGCGCAGCGATTTCTTAGGAGTCTTCTTAACCGGCTTCTTCGCAGACTTACTTTGACTCATGTATTTAATGATAACTGGCTTTGTCGTGTCAGATGTTAACTATCAGTCGGGCCTGTAAACGACCCGGCAGGTTGGGTGCCCACAGCACAGCATCAACATGCTGTGCTGTGGGCTGGAAGTCTAAAGCCGACCGTCCTTTGGACGGTACACGAATAGGTCAGTACATGGCAAGCAAGGGCACGATAAATCATGCCCCTACGTGTGGCGTCCAACGGACGCTTAACCAACGGCCTTCCTGGCGGGGCTTTTACAGCCCCGGCTTTTCTTGACCATCTTCCAATCCTGTTTATACTTCAAACGTGCAACCCTTTTTGATTTTTGACGCTTACGGCATCCTGGTTGAGTTAGATGATTTTTATGGTCGCTTACAGCGCGGTTTTGGACAGCATGGTGTCACTTTGCCATTTGAGGTAGTGCAGCGGGCCGCACATCAGGAAATGCGGCATTATATGGCTAACGCCATTCATGTCAGCGACTCGGCAAGTTGGTTGAGACTGCGCCGTGATTGCGCCCAGATTTTAGCCGATGCCTTACGCTCACAAGGCCATCAACTGCCCTTTGGTACCGATACCACTTTAGAGATTCTGAGCGAAGCCTTAGTGTTTCACGCCTTTCCTGAAGCGCATGAGACGCTGGAAGAGTTACAGCGACGTGGCATTAAAATGGGCGTGCTTTCTAACTGGGACTATCAATTGCCCTCCATTCTGCAAGCAGTGCAACTGGATACATTCTTTCAGTTCATTGTCACTTCGGCGGAAGCGGGAGTGGAAAAGCCTGATTTAAAATTCTTTGCGTGTGGCGTGGAAAAGGTTCACGCTCTCGCTCCTGATGTGAAATTATCCCACTGCTTTTATATTGGCGATCACTACGAGAAAGATGTATTGCCTGCTCGTGCAGCGGGTTTAATACCCCTCTGGTTAGTCCGCGATCAGCGCGACCTCGCATCAGGCGACATTCACGAGGCGCAAGATGCAGTGATTCGCCTGCAAAGCCTGCGCGATTTGTTGAGCCTTCCTGCGCTTGGCATGAGCGCAAAATGAGTGTGATAAACTCTTAATCAAGTATCAACAACTCAAGTTATTAGCATTGGGTGAGGCATTAAAGGGAATATTACATGTTCGGATGGAAAAAAGATAATGGTGCGGCGGATGCCGGAGTACAAATAGGCAATGGTGCAGATCAGGCCGTCACCAAAGAAGAAGTCCTTAAAGCATTAGAGGTCATTATTGACCCCGACTTGAACAAGAACATTGTGGCTCTGGGGTTTGTGCAGAACGTGCGCGTGTGCGGCGGCAATGTCGCTTTTAATATTGAACTCACTACGCCCGCTTGTCCAGTCAAAGACCAGATGAAAAAGGCCGCCGAAGACGTGGTTTTGGGCTTGGCGGGGGTCGAAAATGTCGCAGTAGAGATGACCGCGCAAACGCGGCGCCCTCCCGAAATTAAGAACCTCATTCCTGGCATTAAGAATGCGATTGCTGTCGCCAGTGGCAAAGGCGGCGTCGGCAAAAGCACGACTGCCGTTAATCTGGCCCTCGCTCTGGCGGAAAGCGGCGCGAAGGTGGGCCTGATGGATGCCGATGTCTATGGGCCTTCGATTCCGATTATGATGGGCGTGCCGGAAGACGAGCAGCCGATGGCCGTCGAAGAAAACGGTGTACAGCGTATTATTCCCCTCGAACGCTATGGCATCAAGCTGATCTCCATCGGTTTCCTCACCGAAAAAACCAATCCTATTGTATGGCGCGGCCCAATGGTCTCCAAGATGGTGCAGACTTTTCTCGGCACAGTCGAATGGGGTGAACTCGATTATCTGGTGATTGACCTGCCGCCTGGCACGGGAGACATTCAACTGACCCTGGTGCAAAGCGCACCCCTTTCGGGTGCGGTCATTGTCACCACCCCCGAAGCAGTTGCCCTCGAAGATGTGCTACGCGCCGGACGCATGTTTGAAAAGATGGCGCAAACGGGCACACCCGTGCCGATTCTGGGCATCGTCGAAAACATGAGCTACTACGAGACACCCCAGGGCGAGCGTATTAATTTATTTGGCGAGGGTGGTGGCGAACGGGCCGCCAGGGAATTCGATGTGCCCCTGTTAGGCCAGGTGCCCCGCCAACTTGAAATCACCCGCGCTGGCGATGCCGGTAAACCCGTAATGGTGGCGCACGCAGACAGCCCCGTCGCCGCTATTTACCGCGAAGTCGCAGGCAGCGTGGCCCGGCGGGTTTCCACCATCTCGATGAAAGAAACTGTCTTTCGCCGCCCTGCCCCCGGCAGCCCCGGTGTTATTCCTGTAACCGCAAGTTAGGTTTTGGTGAGGGGTGAGTAAGTGAGTGGTGTGATAGCCCCGATACTACCACTCACTTACTCACCCCTCACTCACTCACCACCATGATTTACTTCGACCACGCCGCGACGACACCTATCTGTGCAGAGGCTTTTGAGGCCATGCAGCCATATTTGCGCGAGGCGTATGGCAATCCGTCCTCGTTGCACCATTTAGGCAAGCAGGCGAAGTTTGCGGTGGAGACGGCGCGGGAGCAAGTCGCGGCCCTGATTAATGCTCGTCCTGCGGAAATTGTGTTCAACTCCGGGGCGACGGAAGGCAATAACCACGCGCTTAAAGGTGTGGCGGAGCGCCTGGCCGAGCGAGGTCGGCATATTATCACCACACAAATTGAACATGATGCCGTTTTGCATCCCTGTCGCGCCCTCGAACACGCCGGATTTGAAGTTACTTATGTCGGGGTTGATGAGCAGGGTATCGTGCGGCTGGACGAATTAAAGGCTGCCTTGCGCGCTGATACAATTCTGGTCTCGGTGATGCACGCCAATAATGAGATGGGCACACTGCAACCAGTAACCCAGATAGGTGCCCTGTGCCGGGAGCGCAACATCCTTTTTCACTGTGACGCCTGCCAGACGGTGGGACATATCCCCGTAGATGTCAAAGCCTTGAATGTAGACCTGCTCAGCATGAGCGGTCATAAGTTCTATGGAGCCAAGGGTGCGGGGGCATTATACATCCGGCGCGGGGTGCGCCTCGATACCCTCGTAGAAGGCGGCCCGCAGCAAAAGGGGCGGCGCGCGGGCACCGAAAATGTCCCGGCTATTGTCTCGATGGGTGTCGCCGCAACCGTGGCGATGACAGCTATTGCTAACGGTGAAGAAGCGCATGTCGCCAGGTTGCGCGAACGGCTGATTGAGGGGTTAGAAACGTATTGCGCAGGCGTATTTCTTAATGGGCACCGCGAACAACGAGTGCCCGGCATTGCCAATTTCTCGTTCGATGGCGTCGAAGGCGAAGGGCTTATCTTAGAACTGGCTGCACGGGCGGGCGTCTGCTGTTCGACGGGTTCGGCGTGTGCGGCAGGCAGTCTTGACCCGTCGCCAGTGCTGCTGGCAATTGGGCGTCCAGTGGGTCTGGCGCGGGCTGGCACCCGCTTTTCTCTGGGGCGAGATAACACCGAAGGCGAAATTGATGCGGTGATAAAATTACTGCCTGAGATTATCGAATCACTACGCCAGTTATCACCAGAGACACGCGCCGCTACTATTCATCAGGCAGCAGCGCCAGAAGCAGCTAATGTTTAGTGCCTTTAGGTGTTTATTTACGAGACTGGCCTGCGATTAGCAACAACAGGGTAAACTGTTGGTGTAGGGAACTTTTAGCGGGTGCTTGCGTAAATTAAAGAGGATTCGTTATAATCGCGGTAAGAGTTCTATATTTATTTTATCTCTTGAGTGAGCGCAAAACGGTTGAAGTGCGGCTCACAGACCGTTGTAAAGGAGCAAGTAATGATCAAGTTAAGTGATCGGGCAGCAACAGAAATTAAGGGCCTGTTGGAAAAACAGGGTAAAGATGATGCTTTGCTGCGCGTTTTCGTGGCCGGTGGCGGTTGCTCCGGCTTTCAATATGGCATGAGTCTCGAAGATGAGGCGATGGAAGGTGACCAGCAGATGGACATCAACGGGGTCAAGGTCATTATTGATCCTCGCTCCATGATGTACATTCAGGGTGCCGAAGTTGATTATGTAGACAGCATTATGGGTGGCGGCTTCAAGATTGATAACCCCAACGCGGTATCAAGCTGTGGCTGTGGCCATTCCTTCACCCCCAAAGAAGGGGCCGAAGGCGAAGCGGAGGCTGTGGGCGCGCAAAGCGGAGGAGGCTGCGGGTCTTGTGGCTCGCATGGCTATTAATGCTTACGCCCCGAACGGCTGTTCAATAATCAACGGCGCGGCACTCCCCAAGGAGAGTCGCGCCGTTGTCTTAATTTAGGCTTAATTAACCACGGGTAAACGAGGATAGAGGATCGAAGATAGAGGATTGAAATGGCTAAACCGAGGCAAGCTATCCTCTCTTGCAACAGCAATCCTCGATCCTCCATCTTCTATCCTCGTTCATTTGTGGTTTCCAACAATTAACATGATTTTAGGAGCGCATCTTCCCACCGCTAAAGGTTTTGAGGCCGCGTTGCGGCAGGCACAGGAGCTAAAGTGCAGTTGTTTGCAAATTTTTTCTAAGTCCCCCCGCCAGTGGCAGGCTCCGCCGCTGGATGCAGCCAAGGCAGCCGCTTTTCGCAGCGCCTGGCAAGAATCAAAGTTAGCTCCTTTGGTGGCCCATGATTCCTATCTCATCAATTTAGCGGCACCCGATGACATCATTCGAGAAAAGTCCATCGCGGCAATGATTGACGAGGTAGAGCGGGCCGAAACTCTCGGTTGCGATTATCTTGTCACCCACTGTGGCGCACATCTGGCGAAAGATTGCGACGAAGGTTCACTCTTTAATGACTCGTCCCGTTCTTTTCCTCCGGGCGTAGAGGCTGGATTAGATCGCTTGGCTGCTTCGGTTCGCACGGTCCTAGAGCGCACGCCTGAAGCCCGTGTTCGCATTGCCCTAGAGAATACGGCGGGACAGGGCACCTGTTTAGGTGGGCCTTTTGAACATCTGGCGCGAGTGCTACAAGAGGTGCCAAGCGAGCGGTTAGCGGTTTGTTTTGATACCTGCCACGCCTTCGCTACCGGGCATGATGTCTCAACGGAGGCAGGTTTGGAAGCAACCATTGCCAATCTGGATCACACCGTAGGGCTAAATAACTTAAAGGTCATTCATCTCAACGACAGCAAAGGCGAGTTAGGCCGCCACCTTGATCGCCACGAACATATTGGCCAGGGTCTCATCGGCCAGGAGGGAATGCGGCGCATTGTGAATCATCCCAAGTTGTCTCACCTGCCCTTCATCTTAGAAACGCCGGATTTGGAAACGATGTTAGAGAAGAACCTGGATGCTGTGCGTGCATTGCGCCAGATGCAGTAAGAGTGCGTTAGAGCTGACAATTGTCCAGGTTCGGATGATGTGGATTATGATCGCTCAACCCAAGCTACAGGCCGCTATTAACAATAAACCGGCGGTGGTATGCCGCGTTCGTCCTGTCCTATGGTGGTGTGTGGCTTTCTTTGTGGGTATGGGCGTTCTGGGCACTATAGGGGTAGGTCTAACTTGTAAAGGCCCGCACGATACAAAATCATGGCTGTTGGCTGGGTGTGTGGGATTACCGCTGTTTGCCATAGCTCTCTTGGGCGCTTTATGGAATCTATACCTTCAAGTCGTGGCAGACGAGACGGGCCTCAGATGGCGCAATATGTGGGGACATTGGCGCTGTGCCACTTGGCCGGAAGTGACCGATTACTATGAGAAGTTGATGGCTAAGAACAAGCCGTGGACAATAGTCGAAACGACTAAGGGCAAAATCAAGCTCGATAATGATATGAGCAACAGGCCCGCCATGCGTGAATATATTGAGGCCCATGCTACTCGTGCCCGCGCCCATGCCTGGGGGCTTCTCGGCACCCGGATTGAAGACGATTGGCCCCAAACTTTCGGTTACAATACAGTAGACAACCGCATTAACAAGATTGTCTTCTGGCTGTTCTGGCCAGGGTGGATATTTTGGCTGGGAGCAGCCTCCAAAGGCAAAAATGGCAGCCTCCTTGAAATTTTCGGTGCCTTGCCGTGGCCCTTAAAACTTCTTGGTGGCTTGATAATGTTGGGTGCCGCAGGCAGTTATCCAGCTTTATTACTAGTTCTGGCGCGTCCCACCTTGCAAGCCATGCGTAGTCGTGAAAACCAGAGCATAACGGTTAGCCCCACGAGAATTATATTCGAGGCAGGAACAGAGCGGATTGAAGCGGCTTGGGATGAAGTGACAGACTATTTCATCGCACCCTATCAGAGGAGACTGGCTTCTGATGCGGGAGGTTATTACGGGGTCATCACCAAGCAAGGCACTTTTGATTTTCTCCTTTCCATCAAGCAAGTACAACTACTCAAGGCGATCATTCAGCAGTACGCTCGTAATGCCGCCGTCACTGAGTGGAAGCGGCGCGGCGAAACGGCACCGGATGTATTAGGGGGTGCCGCCTCTTGCTGGAGCGGTGGCTTTGTTGGCGTGGGGCAGCGTATTTATCACTATCGAACACGCACGAACCGCGCTTTCCTGTGGTTTCCGACTACACTCGCTCTGATGCCATTGTTTGCAACCTGGATTTCTACGCAGCTTCCAATGGGTCTGGAAAATCCAGATGGCACTCAACACCATCCTGCCCCTTGGATGGGAGTGTTTTTTGGTGCATTAGCCTTATGGGGCTGGTGGCGTTATTACACGGCCAATATTCGCACTGATAAATATGGGATTACTCAATATGGATTATTTGGAAAGCGGTCTATCGCCTGGGAGGAGGTGACGGAATATTACATGGGTGGCGATGATGTACTGACCTTTGGTCATGTTATCGGCACTAACACTCGTATCTGGTTTTATCCCACCATTGCCAATGGGGAGGAACTGCAAGCCGAGATCATGCGCTCTGCCACCCACAGCCGCACCCATGCGTGGGGATCACATTAGAAACTCACTGCCATAAATTGCAGCATTAAATGGAGCATCATCGCAGCTTAAACGTCTTATCAATTGGTAAATTCTATGACAACAGAACCTTTCATTATCACCGATAATTTGGATCAATTACTGGCGGTTTTGCCGGATGGCCTGGCGGATACCATCCCTCCATCCGAGCGCGGTTCCCTGGTGGAGATTGTCCTCGACTTAGGGCGCAAACCGGAGGCGCGGTTTACAGACCGTTTTGCCTATCTGCACGAGGAGCCTATCACCCGCGAGGACTTAGATTATGTCGAAGCTCGCCTGGGCGCGTTTGGCAACGACAACCGCGCGGGCATTCCAGCCACCCTCCATCGCATTTCAGCCATGCGCAACCGGCGCGGCGTGATTGTGGGTCTCACGCTGCGTGTGGGGCGGGCGGTGATGGGTATTGTGGACATCCTGCGCGATATTATCGAAAGTGGCGAGAGTCTCTTGCTGATGGGTCGCCCCGGTCTGGGCAAAACGACTCTACTGCGCGAAATGGCGCGAGTGGTAGCAGATGAATTAGGCAAGCGCGTGGTGATTGTGGATACCTCCAATGAAATCGCGGGCGATGGCGATGTGCCGCACCCGGCGATTGGCCGCGCCCGCCGGATGCAAGTACCCCGCGTCGAGCAGCAGCATGATGTAATGATTGAAGCGGTGGAAAACCACATGCCCGAAGTCGTGGTGATTGATGAAATTGGCCGCTCCGAAGAAACGATGGCGGCGCGCACCATCGCCGAGCGCGGCGTACAACTCGTCGCCACGGTGCATGGTAATACCCTCGACAACTTGTTGGCTAATCCGACTATGAGCGACCTGATTGGTGGCATTCAGGCCGTAACGCTTTCTGATGAAGAGGCCCGCCGTCGCCGCACCCAGAAGACCGTCTTGGAGCGCAAAGCGCCGCCGACTTTTGGCGTGGTGGTCGAAATGATTGAGCGTGACAAGATTGCGGTGCGCCGTCCGGTGGCTGAAGTCGTAGACGCCCTGCTGCGCGGCCAGGCGGCTCCGCCCGAACTGCGCTGGCGCGATGATGATGGCAATGTGCAGGTGGAACGTCCCAGCATCATTGAAGCCCAGGCTCGTTCACAACACGACTTTGAAATGCGCGGCGAGTATGGTGGCCACTCTTTCAGGGGTGGGTCAGGCGGTGGACGCGGCGATGGTCGCCGGGGTCGTCAGGATGGCAATGGAGGTAGGCCGGGCTGGGGCAACGAGCGGGGGTCTTCGCGCCAGGGTCGTGTGCGCTCCAATCGGCTGGTAGATGAGTTAGGTGAAGAGTATACACCGCGCAACGGAAGCTTCACGGGCACTTATGATTTTCCCGGCTCTGCAACCTCTGGAATGGCCTCAAAAGGGCGTCTCGCGGGGACAGCTAATGCGCTTACGCAAATTGCCGAACCGGAAGTTGAAGATGAGCTTACCGAAGAATCAGAATTACGTGATACGGCTGAAGTTCCCGAAGCAGAGTTCGAGGAAAAAGGCCATGTCACGGAAGAGCCAGTTGATGTGTCGCGGGTGCGCCGGGTTTATCCCTTCGGGGTCAGCCGTTCCCGCTTAACGCGCGCTATCAAGCATTTAGGATTACCGCTTTCAGTGACGCGCACCTGGCACGATGCCGATGCTGTCCTGATGCTGTCGGGTTCAGGGGGGCTGTCCACTTCCACTTCGCTTTTGCGTGAAGCCCGTGAGATGCGGCTGCCGATCATCAGCGTGCGCGGCAACACCTATGCGCAGATTCTGTCGCGGCTCAATGACCTGTTCAGCGCCCAACTGAGCGACAGCCACATGACAGCGCGCGAGATGGCAATTCAAGAAGCGCGCAATGCCGTGCAGCACGTTTTAGCCGAGGCGGAACCGGTGGAGTTGCGGCCTCAAGCCAAGACCATGCGGCGCTTGCAGCACCAGTTAGCGGCCCGCTATCATTTGCGGTCGTATAGCGTGGGGCGGGAACCTCAACGACGGGTGCGCTTTTTGCCCAGTATTGGGCGTTGAGTTAAAGTTAAGTTTGCACTCATTCAGTCTAAACAAAGAAATGTTATGCGGGGCATAACATTTCTTTGTCATCACAGCTTTAAAAGGGAGACCTCATGGCATTGCGCAGGAGCAGTAAGGGGCCGTCCGATCCACCAACACCCGTTGTCACTTCAACCGAAGACAATCCTCTTCCCGCCGCACCTGAACCAGCCCCTAAAGCGCGGGGCGGCAGCCCATTGATGATGCTCTTAGGAGGACTGGGCGTTTTAGCCCTAGCCGGACTGGGATTAGCGATTTATTCCAAGATGAACGCGGCTCCCCCGGAAGAGGATACTGCCGCGCCTGCTGTTACCATGCCCCGTAAAGCATCAGCGGCTCCTACCCCGGCCAAAGTGACGATGCCCGTGGCTAAAGCCCCCGCTAAAGGCGGCACTCCGGGTGGGCCAGCGACAGTTAAGAAAGTCCCCGTCACGGCCCTGGGCATACCCCCAACCGGCTCAACGGCTCCGGTTATCAAACCGGCAGTTCCTGGCAAACCGGCGCGCATGGTACCAGTGCATGGCGTGCCAACTCCGGTGCAGCCACCGCCGGGTCAAGCCGGGCAGCCTGGCAAAGAAGGTGCGCGCAATACAGTAACCATTGTGCGACCCTTACATCCCACCCCAACCGCTGCTGGCAAGCACGCGACCTCAGCCTCAACCCAGGTCCAAGCTCAACTCAAAAAACTGTGGCAAGAGGGCGCAAACGCCAAGCATAGCAAAAATTACGCAGCGGCACGCCGCGCCTGGCAACAAGCCTTAAAATTGTCTCCCGGTTGGCCCGGTTTCCAGGATGCTATTAATAAACTGCCGCGATAGACCCTCACCCCCGGCCCCTCTCCCACGCTGCGGGCGAGGGGAGTGCTAAGGATTACTGGCTTGTGTTATCAATAGTTTACGCACTATGAGAAGCGTATTCGTGTGACCTCCCCTCGCCCGCAGCGTGGGAGAGGGGCCGGGGGTGAGGGCTGAATCTGTGTCATTTTTTATCTCTTTTGAAGGCATTGATGGCTGTGGCAAGACGACACAACTGCAACGGCTGCGCGAACATCTCACCAGCATCGGTTACACAGTCATTACCACTCGTGAACCGGGCGGCACGGCTCTGGCGGAAGCAATTCGTAATTATTTGTTGCACTCACCCCAACCTTTAGGTTCACGCACCGAACTGCTGCTTTTTGGTGCGGCCAGGGCACAGCATGTGGATGAGTTGATTCGTCCTGCTTTGGAACGGGGTGAAGTGGTTTTGAGCGACCGTTTTGCCGATTCCAGCGTGGCTTATCAAGGCGGCGGGTTAGGACTGCCTCTCGACTTTGTGCGGCGCATGAATGCCTTCGCCACCGATGGGTTACAACCTCATATCACATTTCTGTTAGATGTTGACCCAGCCATAGGTCAGCAGCGTCGTCTGCGAGAAAAAGAAGACCGTATTGAAGGGCGCGGCTTAGAATTTCAGGAGCGCGTGAGGGCTGCCTATTTAGAGATGGCCCAGGCTGAGCCGGAGCGCATTGTAACCGTTGACGCCACGCCCTCGCCTGAAGAAATTCATCGCCATATTTTGCAAGCTTTGTGGCAGCATGGCTTGCTATAGCAGACTATAAACATTGATGAGCCCAAAAGATTTAATCGGCCATGAAAAGCGTTGGGTGGCGTTAGCACGAGCTTTTGCGAAAGGCAAGGTGCCGCAGACGCTTTTGATTAGTGGCCCGCCTCAAATTGGCAAGTGGACACTGGCGTTGCGCTACGCGCAGTTGCTGCTGTGCCCGAACCCACAGCAAGGCACAGGAGGCGAGACGCTCCCCGCACCATGTGGTCATTGCCGGGTGTGCCATCAGGTGGAAATTGAAACCTTTCCTGACTTTGCGGTTTATCGTCCCATTGTGTCATCGGCCAAAGATGAAAAAGATTGGGTTATTGCGCCCGATACACTGGAAGGCAGCATTATCACAGTAGATGTAGCCCGCAAATTTGGTGATGAGGCGTTACGCAAACCCCTCGTGGGGCCACGCAAGGTTATGGTCATCAACCAGGCTGACCGCATGAATACCGAAGCGCAAAATGCCCTCTTAAAAACGTTTGAAGAGCCGGTGCATAATCTATGCATAATCCTGCTGACCGATAACCCCAGTCAATTACTACCCACGGTCTATTCGCGTTGCTGGCATGTGCCTTTAGGTCTGGCACCAGAGGCGCAGATTGAACATTGGCTGGAGCAGATGCAAACCGATGCGGGTCATCCGTTTGGCAAAACTCAGATTCAGGAAGCGGTGCGGGTAGCGGCGGGGCGGCCTGGGGCGGCCTGGCGAGAACTGCAACGCTTGCAACGCGCCATTAGCCCCACCACGCCTGCCAATGGTAAAGTGACAGGAAAGAAAGCAGCACCTCCAAAGGAACAGCCTAATACACCCGCCATTTCACGTTTTGCCCAGGCGACGGAGATTGTAGACCGCATTATCAGCTCGCAGCCAGTTGGCGCGTTGGGTTTATCGGAAGAAGCCGGGCGACTGGCACGGCTGTGGTGGGATGAAGATCAGGAAGGGGCCAAAGACCTTAAAAAAGGCGATGCTAAAGTGCAGCGTTCGGCAGTGGCACGCTTTCTGGATGAGCTATCGAATGCTTATCGCGTGCGCTGGGTCGCCAGCGTAGCAGGCACGGCAATGCCCTCCAATGGCACCACGCACCGCAACTCAGGGAATCTTGACAACGAGACCCTGTGGGCCGATGGACTTGACCAAATTCGCAAAACACGTCACTATATTTTACGGAATGCTAATACAACCCTGGCTTTAGATGTGATGTTTGGGCAGCTTATTGCCTCGCATCGAGCCAGGACGAAGACCACAGCCAATGGGAACGGGCGTTCCGCTGCCATGCGTTAGCAGCATTGCACGATGGTTGGCCAGGGAAGCACAAGAGAAGCAAGCCGCCGGAAACGATGTAGTTGGAACAGATAAGGAAGTCATTCGTTGTATATAGTTGAATGAAGTTCAGTTGGACGAAACAGTAGAAGTGACGAAACGGTAGAAGTAGAGAAGCGTTGTACTTCTTAGATGCTCTTCTGAGAGTTAGCGGATTCGCTAGTGGGGAGAGATGAGCCGCAGGAGGACAACCGCAGGAGGATTTATATGTCTGAAGTGGCTGCTGTTGGAACAGGAAATTTTGAATCGGAAGTCGTGCAATCAGGCCAACCCGTGGTGGTTGATTTTTGGGCTGAATGGTGTCAGCCGTGCAAGATGTTATCCCCCGTCTTAGATAAAGTGGCCCAACGGTTCACCGGCCAGTTGAAAGTGGTCAAGTGCAACGTTGACGAAAATCAAGATATTGCCATGAAGTATGGCGTGATGAGTATTCCGAACCTGATTTTTTTCAAGAACGGGCAAGTGGTCAACCAAGCTGTCGGTTACATGAATGAAAATCAGCTTGCCGCGAAAGTTGACGAGGTGCTCAGCTCTTGAGCGACCTCACTACTGAACTGTCCCCTTCTATAACGCGTTTTGACTCAGATCAGCCTGTAACTCCTCCTGTCCAATATCTGGACGATGGCTTTGATATTATCGAAGTCCAGGATATTACAGGCAAACCCGCGCCTGATCTGAAGACGACCGTAATCGTGCCCGCTTACAATGAAGCAGGGCGTATTACGAATGTTCTCAAGGTTTTGGCCAATGCGCGCCTGGTGGACGAGATTATTATAGTCACTGATGGTTGTGACGATTCTACGGCAGATGAAGCGCGCGGCTTCGCTGCTCGGATGGCGCGGGGTGAGGTGCAGTCGCATAACTCGGCTCCCCTGCGCGTCCTCGAACTGGAACACAACATCGGCAAGGGCGGCGCGATGACGTATGGCGCGCATCGCACCCAGGCCGATATTCTACTCTTTTTGGATGCCGACCTCATTGGCCTCGAAGCTGAGCAGGTAGACGCTATGTTAGCGCCCATGCTGGAAACCGATCCGGGCCAGCGAGCCGATATGGTGTTAGGTCTCTTTGGTGGCGCACGGGGCGGCATTGTCGGTTGGTGGCTGGGCGTCTGCCACCGCAAAGTGGCGGCCATTAGTGGTCAACGGGCGATTCGGCGTGATGTCTTTCTGGCGGTGCCCGGTTTAACCCGCTCGCGCTTTGGCGTGGAGACGGCCATCACGCGCTACGTGAAATACGTCTGGAAGCTTCGCGTGCGGGAAGTGCCGCTCATCGGCGTCACCCATCCGCTCAAGGAAGAGAAGATCGGCGTCTTACGCGGTTTTCGCCATCGCATGAGAATGTATAGCGAGATTGGCGCGTATATCGTTTTTGATTCCTTACGCCATCAAGCCTCGCGTCGCCACCGCGAGCAAACCTTGCAGATGCGTCAACGCTTCAGCCAGGATAGTGCCATCGGCGATAGTTAAGTCGTAACAGAATTGGGAGTTGTCCTCTCCTCCCCTCTCCTGGCCGTTTTATGATGAAGCGCGTTTGGGGGAGGGGAGTTTTGCTTTGTGCTGGGCCTATAAAAGACCCGGCAGGAAGGCCGTTGGCCAAGCGTCCTACCGGACGCCACGATAGAGTCATGGTTAGAGCCGTCCTTTGGACGGTTGGCTTTAGCCTTCCCGCCGGGTCTTTTATAGGCCCGGCCTCAACAATTATGTGGCTATTTTGTGTCGAGCTTGGCTTTGCGGGTTTTATCCTGTGTTTATTCGGGCTAGTCTGGCGCGGATTTGGGCGCGATGGTCTGGCCCGTCCAGCAGCTAAATTCTGGTTTTTGGCTGCGGTGCTTTGCTTCGCCTTTATGTGTCTGGCCCTGCCGCGTGTGCCGCGCCCCGATAAAGCCGTCGAAGCCGAAGTAGCCCTCGCTAAAGCTCGGAAATAAGGAACCGCTTCGCCTCTGTTACAGTCATATTGCCAGAGAGTTGTACACTATTGTCTCTGTTGCACCAAAAGTTGGAAACTCACACTTCAACGCTGCCCAAGATAGTTTCCTGGCGTAACAACTTATCCTCTTCAATCGTTGTCCAATTCAGTAGTTTTCAGATACTCATTCAAATTGTCTGCGAAGGACGGTGCCGTTATGTATTTGCGACGCAAATTATCTGTTAATGCCTTGCCTGCATCTCTATTATCACCCAGGGTCGGTTATGGCGTGAGCAGCCTGGTTGGTTTAAGCTTGCTGCTGGCCCTGCCGCCCCAGGCTCCGCTCTACGCTGCCGATAATGGGCAAGATACTCCTCCAACCACGGCGACGACTGATACGGCGGCCTCCCCCACGGCGCATCCAGTGTTGACCGCCGATGCGGTGCAGGAAGCTTTTGTGCGTGTTGCCGACCGCCTCAAGCCCTCTGTAGTCACGATTATTGCTGAGCATAAGCCCAAGCCACGCTCAACGGACAGCACCACTAAGCCAGATAGCAAAAGTGATAAGAACTCTGGCAGCAAAAAGCCTGGTGGCAAGCCAGACGACCGGGCACAGAAGCCTGACACTCCCGCAGACCCCAATGATCCCGGCGATAACGGTGATGATGAGGGCGATAGTCCCTTCGGTTTCCCTCCCCTGGGGCCACGCGATCCACACGAGAGACTGACCAGTCTGGGCACAGGCATGGTTGTGCGTTCTGATGGTTATATCCTCACTAACTACCATGTCGTGAAGGGCGCAAACTTTGTCCGCGTGCTTTTTAACGCCGATAGCGAAAACCCTGACCGACCTGCGGCCAGAGTCGTGGGTTATGATGAAGAGAGCGACTTGGCCATTTTGAAAGTCGAGCGCACTAACTTACAGGCTATCGAGTTCGCCGATTCTGATAAGGTGCGTATCGGTGAGTGGGCTATTGCCATTGGTGCGCCCTTCGATCAGGCCCAGACAGTGACTGTGGGCGTTGTCAGTGCCAAAGGCCGCCACCTCGAAGGCAAATCCGCGATGTCCTTGCAGGATTACATTCAGACCGATGCCTCCATTAACCCCGGCAACAGCGGCGGGCCATTAATTAATCTGGAAGGCAAGGTCATGGGCATTAATACCGCGATTCTGTCACCATCACGCTTTAATGTTGGTATCGGCTTTTCAGTGCCCAGCAACACCATTCGCACTTATCTGCCAACATTGTTGAGCGGCAAAAGTATCGCGCGCGGCTTCCTGGGCATTCAATATGTGCGCATTGATGAAAACGTAGCGCGTGAGTTCGGCGTGCCTGGTGGAATGCAAATAGGAGCACTCGCGCAGGGTGCCAATGGCAGTTTCATTGGCCCGGCCAAGGAAGCTGGCCTCCAAGAAGGCGACATCATTACTGCCGTGAATGGTAAGGCCATTGAGAGCAGCGAAGATTTTCGCCGTGTGGTATCCAGCACTGCACCTGGCACGAAAATCAATTTGTCGGTCGTGCGACCTGCTACCGACCCACCCGCTAAGATGGATGTTTCTATTACGCTGGGCGACCTGGCATCGCAAAACCCCAAGCCCGCAAAAATTTCCACGACCCCGGAAAATATCAATGCTTCCCGACTGGGTTTAGAGATTGAGAATGCCGAAAAGCTTACGCCCGTCGAGCGCGAGTGGATTGGCCTGGACGCGGGCACACACGGGGCTGTCATTACCGATGTGGTGCCTGGTTCGCCTGCGGATGAAGCTCAAGTGACACGCGGAAGTCGTATTGTACGCGTGCGGGTTTCCGGGGAAGCCTGGCAGACGGTAGCGAACAAGGCAGCTTTCGCCCGTATCGAAAAGGGCCTGCAACCGGGAGCACACGTCTTGATGCAACTGCGGCAAGATAAAGGTGTCAGCGTCTATAAGGTTATCGTGGTGCCGACCACCAGCACAGCGGGCACAGCTTAAGGGGGAGCCGGGCCTCTAAAAGACCCGGCAGGAAGGCAGCTTTGCTGCCAAGCGTCCGTTGGACGCTACGATAGAGTAGTAGTCAGAGCCGTCCGAGAGGACGGTGGGCTTTAGCCTTCCAGCCCACCAGAGAGCATCAATATGCTCTCTGGTGGGCGCCCAACCTGCCGGGTCTTTTACAGGCCCGGCTCTCTGTGCTATCATCGAATAAACTATAGATTGGTAAGCCCGCCATTTTATTCCTGTATCATTGATAGTCAGTGGATTTCTCTTCGCTTCTCCTTATTCTTTGTTGGCTAATACCCCTATGGCTCCTGGGCTGGCTGGTCTTGCCTCTGGCGCGACAGATTTTCGTTAACCTGCCCGATAGTGGCTTAGCCGCTGGCCGCACCCTCTCCATAGTATTGCTGTCCCTATTAGCTTTCTGGGGTGCTTCCTTCCATGTTCTGCCACTTACCTTAGCGCCACTATTGTTCTTTGGCTTGCCCCTACTCTGCGCCGCCTGGACATTAAGAACCCCTTTAGCGCGAGTCACTTTCCGTCAGTGGATGCAGGAGCATAGGCGTGCCCTTATCGCTTCCGACCTCATCTTCATAGCCGCTTTTGCTTTTTTCCTGTGGATTCGCCTGCGCCATCCTGAGACCAATGATCTCGAAAAGGGCATGGATGTGGCCCTGATGTCCGCTTTGGAAAGAACACGCTTTCTACCCGCTGAGAATCCCTGGTTTAGCGGCACACCCTTTACGAACTACTATTATTTCGGCCACTTGATGGGAGCTTTGCTGGCGCGCACGCTGGGCACTCCGATCACTTATGCCTATAATCTCATTTTCCCGGCCTTCTGTGCCTTTTTCATCGCCCCACTGTGGTCTTTATGCACTGCTCTAACGGGTTCCCTACAACGTGGCACCATTGCCATGAGCATGGTTGCGCTGTGCGGCCATTTCGAGCCGTTGCGCCAATGGGCCAAACACGATCCCGGAACGGCCCAGGACTTGTTTCGGCTCGATTGGTGGAGTACCAGCCGGGTTATCCCGGATACCATTAACGAATATCCCATTTTCACGACTTCCATTGGCGACGCGCACGCCCATTTCTTTGCCCTGGCCCTGGCCTCCACTTTTTTCTGTGGCTGCTACGCACTTTTTGCGCCGCACGCCTTTCCGGTTAGCACCGCATCATCCGCTTCCCGCTTTCCTGCCTGGCTTGACCGTCGCCGCATCGTTTTACTGCTCCTGGGCATCTTGCTGGGTACCTTTTGGCTTACCAACACCTGGGACTTACCACTTTATGGCGGGTTAGCTCTGCTCTGCGCGCTGTGGACTTTACCCGTGTGGTATTCGGGCCACTCGGTGGAAGCAAAGCTTGAAGAGGAAGCAATCAGCTCTAATAGTAATAACAAGAAAAAGTCGCCGAAGACCAACCACTCAAAGACCAAAAACCAAAAGCCAAAGGCCGACTCTCAAAGTAAAGCTTCTGAAACTCCAATAGCCGATTCTTCTACCTCAACCCGCCCCCCTGACATTGTCGCGGAATTGCTCTGGGTTTTTGCACCGCTGCCACTGGCACGATTGGTCGCCGCCCCTTATTTACAATTATTCCAGCCTCAGATTTCGGGCGTAGTGCGAGAATTCTACTCTCCACCAGGCTACGAGTTTCTGTTACTGTGGGCGGGATTTCTAGGTTTGTGGATATTGGCTTTAGGTGCCAGGCAGCATAGAAATTACTGGGTGTCGGCCTTCGCTATTCTGGGCATCGCGGTGCTGCTGGGACGTGAATATCTTTCCTTATCTCTGGTGATAGCAGCCCTGACATTAACTCTCTTGAGTACTTTTGTAAATGGCTTGCCTTTTGAGAAAACTCCCACTGACTCTGTTAAAGCAGAACAGGTCGAGCCAATATCTTACACCTTTGCCAAGCTTATGGCCTTCTGCGGCTTGCTGGCCTTGCTGGGGCCGATGCTGTTTTACATTAAAGGGGTTTTTGGCGATGGCCCGAACCGTCACCAGGACACATTTTTCAAGTTCGGTGTCCAAGCGTGGCTGTTGCTGGGCACCGCCGCTGTTTGCCTGGCCATTTCGAGTTTCTGCACCTTGCTGCGCTCTCACCGTGCGGTGCAATGGATTGGGGGTATTGCCTGGGCTGCTTTGTGGAGCATTCCAGTAATGTGTGCGGCGTGTGTGGTGTGGACGCGCACGGTGCGCGATGCGCCCAGAGAGCCACCCGGCGACCCCAATGGGCAATTCATCTTGTCGCTCAATGCCGCGCGCTTCTTACCCCCCGCTGAGCAATCAGCCATCGAATGGCTGCGGGATCATGCTAAGGCAGGCGACACGCTATTAGAAGCGGTAGCGCAGCCTCAAGGCCCCGGGGCAGATTACAATGCCAGTTATGGCCGCGTCGCAGCCTTTACGGGCGTGCCCACTGCTGTTGCCTGGCCGCAGCATCTCAACGGCTGGGGCATTCCTTATGACGACATGAATGGCCATGACAGTATCAACAAGCGCTCCGAGACTATCCGCCGTATCTATGCCTGGCCCGATAATCAAAGTGGCCTTGCAGCTTTACAGCAATTAGGAGTACGCTACGTCTTCGTGGGTTCTACCGAACGGAGCATCTACAATCCTGCGGCTTTATCTCGCCTCAAATCAGCTCTGCCGAATGCTTATGAAAATGGTGACACCTTTATCGCTGAAGCGCCTGGTGGAGCAAAGTGATATACATTGCTTCCACTTCAAGGCGCGAGATTTATACTCTTTAACAAACCCTAAGCCACCATGAGGCGACGGCCTTTAGGCTGTGGTACAAGATCACCAAACTCTTGTGCTGTATCTATCCAGAGTTGAATAGCATCTTTGACATTAGCTAAAGCGTCTTCTTGTGTATCACCATGAGCCATACAACCTGGTAACTCTAGCACCTCGGCCACGAAGACTCCGTCTTCATTGCTCCAATATAAGATGATCTCGTATTTCTGCATCATGCTTAATTTTGCCTTTCGCCCAGACAATAGCACAATCCATCGGGTGCAATTACGAAGAAAACCTTATAAGCCGTGTCACCGTATTGGTCTACGCGAAAGTTAGCCGCTTCTTGGGTCAGGCCATTTGCCTTCAATTCCGCAAAAGCAGCTTCAGCGTTATCCACTTCAAAGAAACATCCTTCCTGACTGGGGTCACCACCATTTTCAGCTAAACTGATCTGGATACTGTCCCGGCCCAGCACCGCTGACCTGTGAGGCGATTCATGCCGCGAGACAAGCTGAAACCCCATAACCGTTTGATAAAAAGGAAGTGCTGCTTCCAAGTTCTTGACAGGTAGATTCATTTTATCTGCTGCATACGGCGCAGCGGTCTTGAAGATAGCTTTCATGGAGTTCCTCACTTTACGTAGGATAGTAAAGCCTTAGTTATCCTCAATCTTGCTCTTAGGCTGCTCCTGCTATTTGGCCCCTTATCAACAATCTGACTTTTCTCTAGTCGCTCCACACCATTACGTTCCCACCAATAACGGACGGTAGAGCGAGAAACTCTTAGGCGTTCCCCAATTTCGCGGTCATTCAGTCCCTGTTGCACCCAGACGATTATTTGTTTACGTGAACCATCCAGGTACATGAGTCTGACCTCTATTTTTCATTATGGCATAGGGAAATGTCTGTTCGTCACTTCCAATTACCAATCCAAACAGCACCAGGAAAATTTGAGCCAAGAGCATTGACTAACTTCTCATCGGCTGTAACAAAGTTGCATTGTTCACGCTGACTTAAGGCAAGATAAAGAGAATCAAAAACAGTGCGTTGATAGGTTATGGCCAGGCGATAAGCATCTTGCAGCAGATCGGCAGTGGGTGTTATTACAAGCGACAGTGCGTTAAAGGTATCAATAATGACTTGTGCATCTGTTCCATCCAAACCTTGACAAAGATTCTTCTTCCAGATAATGTTGCCCATCTCCGCATAAAGCAGATCAGGAGCTAATAGTGTTACCGAATGGGACTGATATGCACTCAAAATAGTATGCGCTTGAGTTGAATGTGGCTCTACAACGAACCATTTGATAACGACGCTGCTATCAACAACGATTTTATCCATGACAGAGTGCTAATCACTAATTAGCGGGCGCGGTCTTCCCGAACCAAATGTACACTGTCCTGCATCTCCCCATATTTATTAAATAATTGCTCCCGAAGAGCATTAATCTGTCGAACGGCTTCATCACGGGGGAGAGTTTTAACAGGGCTGCTGACCCTACTCTTGAGACTTTCCAAGAGGCGTTCAATGCCATCGAATCCCTGCCGACGCGCTTCGGATTCCAATTGGTTATATAGATTATCAGAAATTGTTAGGGTTCGTGTCATGCCCCATTAGCCTCCTCTATTCTTCTATAAGTATAACTGCACCTATTCAAGGTGATTTATGATTTTACTAAGAATTCGGGCTGCTACCTCACGTTTATTGAGCAAAGGCCATTCTTCTGTGGTGTCTTTGGTAATCCAGGTGACGCGGTTGGTTTCGACATCGAATCCGGCGTCGTGCTGCGAGACATCGTTGGCGACTACGGCGTCTACAGCTTTGGTGGTGAGCTTGTGCTGGGCTTCGGCCACGACATCCTGAGTTTCGGCGGCGAAGGCCACAACTACTTGATGCGGTTTTTTGTGGCGAGCCACGGCTTCGATAATATCCGGGGTAGGGACTAACTCGATTTTTAAATTTGCGGTCGGTAAAGTGCGTTTTTTGATCTTTTGCGAGGTGGGTGTGGCAGGTTTGAAATCGGCAGGGGCAGCGGCGGCGATGATAATGTCGCAGGTGGGCGCGTGCTGGGTGACAGCAGCAAACATTTCATCAGTGGTAGTGACATCAATCCGTTGCACACTGGTGGGAGTCGGCAACTGACTGGGGCCGCTGACCAGGATGACCTCGGCACCGCGTGACGCCGCCTCTGCCGCCAGGCTATAGCCCATTTTGCCGGAGCTGCGATTCGAGATATAGCGCACCGGGTCGAGTGGTTCGCGGGTTGGGCCACCCGTGATTAACACTTTCTTTCCGGCCAAACTTCTTGCTGGAGTCACATCACAGGCAAGGTCGAGCTTCTGGGTTTCAGTTGCTCCTAGCACTGCTTGTAAAGCACCCATAAGAATTTCGGTGGTTGGCAAACGGCCCGTGCCGACATGCTCGCACGCCATGTGTCCCGTTTCAGGATCAATGATTTGATAGCCAAGTTGCCCTAACCGCGCCAGGTTATCTTGCGTGGCAGGGTGGGCCAGCATCGTCGGATTCATAGCCGGAGAGATGAGAACGGGCGCATGAGTTGCCAAGACAAGAGTAGATAACAAGTCATCGGCCATACCATGTGCCAGCCGCGCTATGGTGTTGGCCGAGGCCGGAGCAATCAATATGACATCGGCCCTATCAGCTAAGCCAATGTGCGGCATCGCCGCATAAACGCCAGTTTGTGCGTTTTCAGGGGCAGGCCAGAGGGAAGTGTGAACGGGCTGATGGGTGAGAGCTTGAAAGGTGAGTGGAGTAACGAAGCGTTGCGCTGAGGCTGTCATCACCACATGCACCGTAGCCCCGGCTTGGGTGAGGCGGGATGCTAACTCACACGCTTTGTAAGCGGCAATACCGCCACTGACTCCGAGGACTATGGTTTTGCCTTGCATAAATTAGCCAGCAGCGATGTCAAGTTACAATTCAGAGGGATAAGGAAGAAGATGGAAGCCTGCCGCTAAGACACAAAACTGCGTTACTCCATGCGGTGCAGCGCAAGAAACGCAATTTCCTTAATCTATAGCGTTTAATAGCGCATGAAATCGGGTGCCCTTTGGGCGGATCGCCCCCGCGTTGCGTGCCATTAAGAATTTAGGAGTTTTTAATCGTTCTTTTGTGCTTTTCTTGCTCGACAATATCGCACAACTCGCGGGCAGCGGTTGCGACCTCTTCGTTGACAATCTGGTAGTCGTAGAGCGGCATGAGGGCTTTTTCTTTGTCGCGCCAGGTGTTAATGCGCTCTTTGACTTCGGCTTCATTCACGGAACCACGCTGCTCAATTCGTTGCGTTAAGGTCTCTATCTCCCGTCCCTCTGGCGGCTTGAGAAAAACCAGCAGCGACCACGGGAACAGGCTGCGAATGCGTTGCGCACCTTGCACATCTATGACGCAGACGACATCTAAGCCATCATTAAGCCGACCTAAGACCGAGGATTGTGGCACGCCATAGCGGTTGCCATGCACATGCGCCCATTCGAGCAATTGGTCTTCGTTCAGCAAACGGTCGAATTCATCATCGCTGACGAAATGATAATTGACGCCATCCACTTCACCCTCACGGCGAGGCCGCGTTGTGCAAGTGACTGCCTTGGCAAAGGTCGGTAGACAATCGCTGGCCGCTTTCCACACCGTATCTTTGCCGACACCGGCTGGCCCGGAAATAACCAGCAACATAGCTGTGGGGTCGGTGAGTCCTGCGACTCTGCGAGTTGGTTCCTGAGCGTTCATAGCTTTGGCTTGAATGTTACCGCAAAGCGGCCCGCTTTAAAAGCGTGTCCCAGCACTCTTGCACTTATTTTTCCTTTTATTTTTTTACACTGGCATTAAGCTATTCTTATAACTGTCCAACTTGTCAGAACATCATAGAAAAGTTACATCGTAGAGAAAGCAAAAAACGGCACCGAAAAGGATGCCGTTCTGCCCGCTTCAACGAGAATTTAATGCACTGAACCTTCGAGTGTACCCAGCGTAATATCCACTTCCTCACGGCGCTTAACTTTCTCAATTTTACCATCGCTCACCCAGACGATGCGGTCGGAGACATCCAACATTTTATCGTCGTGAGTAGCGGTGATAATCGTTACGCCGCTTTCACGGTTAAGCCGCTTGAGCAGTTCAATGATTTCCTTGCCCGTTTTCTGGTCTAAGTTACCCGTCGGCTCGTCGGCCAGGATAATGGCGGGCTGGTTCGCTAAAGAACGGGCAATGGCCACACGCTGCTGCTGTCCGCCCGATAGCTGTGATGGCTTGTTATTCATACGGTGCCCAATACCTACCTGCTCCAACAACTCGCGTCCGCGTTCTAACTGCTCATCGGTGGAAGCCCCCGCGAAAATCATGGGTAAGGTAATATTTTCCAGCGCGGTCATGACGGGAATTAAGTTGAAGGTCTGGAAGATATAGCCAATCTTGCGGCAGCGCAGCCAGGCTAATTCAAAAGCGTCGAGCTGTGCCATATCCACTTCGTCAATAAAGACGGTGCCTTCTGTGGGCTTGTCCAGGCCGCCGATCATATTGAAGAGCGTGGACTTACCCGAACCCGAAGGTCCCATGATGGAGATATACTCGCCGCGTCGAATATCGAGGTCAATACCGCGCAAAGCGTGGACAGGCTGGCCACCCACATCGTACATGCGCGTCACGCCTCTGGCGCGCACGATGTATTCTTGGTTGCCATAATCATCTTGACTCGCACCGTTGGCCGTGCCATTGGCGGCTTGCGGGGCTTTGGCACCTGAGCCATTAACGGCTACCCCATTGGCGGCTGTGCCATTGGAGCCATTGAGCTTATCATCTCTCGCCATGTAGATACTCCCTACGGGGTCTTCACCCTGATTCTTTATGAGAATGAATTATTGCTGTGCTGTTATTGAAGGAATGTGATGGGTGCTAAGAAGCATTAAAACACAATTCTTAGGTTCAAGCCACTCATAGAGACTAGTAGAGACGCGATTAATCGCGTCTCTACTTATATCTCCGTCCGCATGGCATCAGCGGGATGCATATTAGCCGCACGCCAGGCCGGGGGAATCGCTGCCACAATACTCAAGACCGTACCGATGCCGACACAGATTCCCAGGTAAATCAACAACTGCACCCAATTGAGGCGGCCCAAAACACCAATACCAGTCAGCAGCATAAAGAGGGCACCAATCAACGCGCCAGTCAGGGAACCGAAAAAGCCTAAGACCCCGGATTCCAACAAAAAGAGCCTGACGATAAAATTATCTAACGCGCCCAGGCACTTCATGGTACCAATTTCTTTATAGCGTTCGGTAACGTTCATCAGCATCGAATTGGTGATGCCGACCACCGATACGAGCAAGCTCATGACCACCAGCCAGGTATTCTTAGAAAGCTGTTCTGGCGCAATGGCAGTGCCTCGCGCCTGTTGTACGAGAGTGCCCGTGAACACGCTCATCAAAAAGGCGATACCGAGCATGGTGCCCGCGCCGGTGATGAGGGCACGTCCGAGCCGGATCGTGATATTGCGCATGGCAATTTTAAGGGCTTGATTGAAGGGTAATGAAATCTGCCGTTCAATTTTTGGTGCCGGGCCTGCTACTGCCATTGACAGCCTCCTTGGAAGTGACTGGACTAAATTATGACCGCCAGCAAATAAATCCGCTGGGAACTTACACCCGCTTAGCCTGCGATTTAACCCCGGATTTTTTCTGCTTAACTTTCGCTTTTGCTTGCATTTTAGGGGCCGCTTTGCCGGTGCTTAACGGTGTTTTTTCTGGCTGCTCTGACTGCTCTAACTTTGTCGAATTGCCTTCGCCCCAGAAGCCCATGTAGCCGCGTCGCCCGATTTCTTTGAAAAATTGTTGTAAGGAAAGTTCTGTCTCACGCGGCCCCAGTTGGTATTTTGACCCCAGAGCTTTAGCAATCTGGCCCATCGTTGTTTTGCCGTCCATCATCTGCCACACATCGGTGCCAATCGCATCCAAAACAATGCGCCGCTCTTCAGGCAAAGGGAAGAAGACCTGCAATAAGCGCGTCTTCCAGGTGTGGGCGCGTTTGATGTGGAGCACCACGCGCCCCTCTTCTTCATACCAGGCTAATTGAGGATTGCGCATGGGGCAAAGCGCCATGACCTGGCTGCGAGTGGGCTGTTTAGCACCACGCTGCTGGCTGCCTGATCCAAGTTTCTGGCGTTTGCCCCACTGCATATTATTTTATATTTTACAGGCCCGGTTTTAGCGGCCACTGCGACGCTGCCCATAGCCGCCCCCGCCCGAACCGCCGGAGCCACCACGACCGCCCCCATAACCACCACCGCCAGAGTCACGGCTTCCGCCATAACCACCACGACCACCACCGCTGCCTCCACTATAGCCGCCACGACCACCGCGCTGTCCATAGCCACCACGGTCGCCACCCGAAGTGCGTGGGGTGCCCGCCGGGGTAATAACGACATGGCGGAGAGGTTCACGGCCTTCACTGCCTGTTACCACAGTCGTATCGTTGCGTAGCGCGATGTGAACGAGACGCCGCTCATGGGCTGGCATAGGCTCTAGCCGCACAGAACGACGATCCCGCTTGGCGCGGGCCGCTGCTTCATGCGCCGACTGTTCTAAAGCCACAGCGCGACGGGCACGATAGCCGCCTGCGTCCACGACCACACGCAAGGGTGATTCCGCTTCAGCCTCAGCACCGTCTGCCGCCGCAGGATGATTATTTAAGGTAAGATTCAGCAAATACTGAAATGACTGCAACGTTTGTCCATGCTTGCCAATCAAAATACCTACATCATCGCCATCAATTTGCAGATAAAGGCGTGCGGTATGGCTATCTTGCTCATCTTCGATGTCGGTGGCCGGGGGCGCGGCAATACTTACTTGCGCATCCAACCCCATGCGCTCCAAGAACTCTTGCGCCAATTCTCGTGCCCGTTCCTGTTGCGCCGGATCAACTGGCACTCTGGGCGCAGCCTGCACCGAAGGCGCGGCTTCAACATCTTCGTCTTCAGCAGCCACGGCATCGGTATCAGCCCATGTTTCATCGTCAGCTAAGGCTTCCTGCTGTGCCACTGGCTCAGTTTCAGCCGCCTGAGTTATGGGTTGGGTCTCAGTTGCAGACGCGCTACTTTGGGCTGATTCGTTTTGAGAAGCGGAAGTTTGAGTTGCGGCACTGCGTGGCCCCACACGCACAGTCACACCTTTAGGGCCTTGTTCCAACACTTCAACATCTACATCATCGCGGCTCGCGCCGATAATATCCAATGCCTGCCGCACTGCGGCTTCCTCCGTCGAGGCTGTCATTCGGATTGGGCTAAACTTTTTGGTGCCATCTGTCATTGAATTTCCTCTGTTGAACGACTGTCGCTGATTGTTTATTCGACTGTCTCTTCAATGAATTGTTATTTTTCCGCCTGGGACATCTATAATTTTGTCTTGATAACTCTATGCTTGCCAAGCTTTACATCTCGCGCTTTAGTAGCGGCGACGGCGACGGGTGCGTTGCGGATTATTATTGCGCCTGTTCTGGGCTTCGGATGACCCAGGCTTGCCGTTAGGCGAAAAACTACCGTTGGATGAAAAATCGCCATTAGACGTAGTACTGGACACGGAAGTTATTGGCTCGTCGCCATCCTCAGTTGCTTCTAATACGTTATCCATCGCATCGCCACCATTCGTCCACGGACTGTCCCCATTAGTCGGCGTCGTCTGCGAGTCCTGCCCATTAACTGGCGCAATGGGTGCCACCCCATTGGTCGCAGCAATAGATTTTGGCTTGGCTGTGCCATTACTCTTGGCTCCATTCTTGGAGGTGTTATTTGAATTGCTTTTAGGACGCGGGGGCACTGGCTCTGGCAGCACAGGTTCTGGTGCCGCTGGCGCGCTCAGCAGCGATTTAACCACGCTCTTGGTAGGGTCCGCGGCTTTCATCATTCGGTACTGAAAGATAGTGGAAAGCACGTTGAATGTCATCCAGTAGAGGGTGAAAGCCGAGGGCCAGGTTTTCAGGAAGAAGGGGAACATGATAGGCATCATGAACGACATAATCATCTGCTGCTGGCGCTGTGTCTCATCCGTGGGCGGCGCGGAGGACAGGCGGAACGAAAAGAACATCGAAATGCCATACATAATCAGCAGCGCCATATCCGGCCCGGCCAGGCTGTGAATCCAGAGGAATGAAGCTCCTGCTAACTCCATCTTGGCTTCATAGTGCTGAATAAAGGGCGAAACCACCAGGAAGAAGATCGGCATTTGCACTAGGGCCAGACCGCAACCCATCATGGGATTAACCCCGTGACGCTTTTGTAGGTCTTGAATCTCCTTCATCATTTGCACTTGCGCCTGCTGGTCACTCTTGCCCTTATATTTGTCCTGGATCTTCTTCATTTCAGGAGCAATCACCTGCATACCCTTGATGCTTTCATACTGCTTCTTATTGAGGGGTTGGAGTACCAAGCGGGTAAAGATGGCAAAGCACAAAATTACCAGGCCATAAGAGTAGGCCGGGTTAGCGCCTGCGGTCTTAACTGCGGCATCAAAGATTTTATAGTAGGTGGTATGGCTGTAATATTCGTTAACGCGGTCAAGGATGCCATCAGGATTCGGCTTTTGAAGGGTGCCGTTTAAATCGCGTATCTTGATCAGGTGGAAGCCTTGCGGCGGTAGCCCATCCAGTGGGGCAGCGCCTTTAGCGGCCTGGTTAGGCACATAAATTTGAGTATCCAGGAATTCGGAAGAACTACCTCGTCCCCGGTGGACGAGTTGTTCTAAAGTGGTGGCAGCTTCCTGGGATGGTTGATGATCGCCAGTTGAAGTAGATTCTCGCCACAGCCAATCGCCTTTCTGGTAAAGTGCCTGCGCATCTATATCATTGGCCGCGCTATGCTTGGCAATCTCATCGTAGTATTTAAAGGCGAACTTATTGTCTTTGGGATCAAGCACATATTGCTCTAATAAACCGGCCCGCAGACGCGCCCAATAGGAGTAATCATCTTCACCGTTATTGGTGATGTCTTTATCGAGTTTGATTTTCTCGGCCTGGGCTTCTGTTGTGGTGATGGCCTTATTGCCAGAGGAATTCTGAGTATCGAGACCCACAAAAGCCTGGCTCAAGGTTGGGACAGGACGCGGTGGGCCTGCATTACCTTTATTGGGGTGGCCCAAAAACTGATTGTAGATTAGCATCGCGCCTATCGTCAGCGCCAAAAACATGAAAATTTGCTCGGAATTCGAGCGTTGATTGTTCATCGGATACCTTGGAAAACTCCGTCTCTCAAAACGTGCCTAAAATTTATTTTAATTAGCTATAACTGTTTGCAGTATGCAAGCACCCATTCACTCTCAAATTTGCGTTTCAGCAGTAGGGGTGGATTCCACCCTGTTGTTTGCATTGGCTAAATGGCCTACAGTGGTTCCGCCCCTCAAAGTCTCTGGTACTGGATCGCAACCACCGGCATGGAATGGGTGGCATTTACAAATTCGACAAAAGCCAAGCCAGGCTCCGCGCCAGATGCCAAAACGCTCAATCGCTTGGTAAGTATAATGGGAACAGGTCGGGTAAAAACGGCACGCGGGTGGTGTCAGCGGTGAGATATAACGCTGGTAGAAACGAATTAAGGTTAAGGCAATCCGCGATATAAACGAAGTCACAGCCTGTAACACAGCATTTCTTACCGTTGTGAGGCTTTTCTATTCCTACCTCACGACAAAATCACACTGTCCATCTTAGCTATCTTAAGAGTGTTTGAAGACGCTGCCCGACTCAAGCTTCGTGTCAAGCTGCGGGCTAAACTTCTAAAATTTAACTTTTCTCACCTCAGCACGCTCTAAGCAGCAGACGAGCCAAAGGAAAGTTGGTTGCTTAACTTCCACGCGCTCCGATAACCCTTTTTGCTCCTCAAATATAGTATCACTCAGTCCGTTAGTGGCTCCCACTATTAATTAACCGTATTCTGGTAGGAGAAGCAGCCCTTAAGCCTCTGTTGCTGCCGTAGCTTTGTCAGGGGTTATGGATGCTTGTGGAGTCATAGCAACAGCACGGCGCAAGAGTTGGTTAATAGCTTCATCAAGCTGTGGAATATCTGCTGTCACGGCCTCAGAGGTCGCCAAAAAAATAAAATCGCACTCTCTCAAGCGCGGATTAAAACGGATCTGATTTAAGCGATAACGCTCTCGAATACGCCGTCGGGTGCGGTTGCGCAGGGTCGCTTTGCCCAGTTTTTTCGCTACCACAAAAGCAGCGCGTGGCAGGGTAGCCTGGTTTGCTGCACACCGTTGATGAACCCGCAATTGCAGCAGGGGATGACGCAACACCCGATTCTGATTAAATGCCTGAGCAAAAGCAGCCGTTTTTAAACGTTGAGAACGTGGAAGCATTTTGGGTAGAGGAGTTGGGGTGTAGGGTTTGTTACTGGATGCTGGAAGCAAGATGCTGGATGTATGCTAACTGCAAAGTCACTGCACGTTTAGTTGGTGTCAGCATCCAGTAACCAGCATCTTGTATCATGTGACCAAACCCGAAACCCCAACCCCTCTACCCCATTTAACACTGTGTCAGCTTATAACGACCCCTGGCGCGACGGCGGGCGATGACGCCGCGTCCGCCGCGTGTCGCCATGCGAGCGCGAAAGCCATGTTTCCGTTTACGAGGTCGAGTCTTGGGTTGATATGTCCGTTTCACTGCATTTTCCTTATTTTCTGATAAATTCTTTTGAAGCGCGGTTAAACATCGTCAGCTTTATTAAAATTTTCTAATAAACCATTTGGTTTTAAGCCCCGCAACTCCAGCTTATGCCCACCGCATAATAGCCTTAGTAGTCTAACGCGCCCGCTCCCACGCGGCAACTCCCCATCAGAACCTGAAAATCAGCCCTTAATCTGGATTTCACAATTCTTTTTTACAGGGCTTGCGAGGGGGCTAATTCGTGCTATAATTTCGTGCTATAGTTGTAGCGAATTAAACACTCAATCAAAGCCTTGCATCACACCCCGGAGCCTTCTGGTTCCACTCGCAGCAAACGAAGTTCGAGCGTTTAAGAGCTTAAAGTAACGGGATTAAAACAGGTAATCAGTTAGCAAGCTCTTTTCAAGCTGCGCCCCTTCACGCGTCACTTGCTTCACCGTAGAAGCAAGTCTAGACTCACAACTTATCCATGCCTGGGGATAAATATAGGGAAAACTTGCTAAAGGTACCCTTCGCCGTTAAGCTATATGACGGTTTCGCATAATTTTGGCGCTAAAAAGCCTCTCTAAACCGTCAAAAACTATCATAATGGGGATTTTTGGCCAGGAATTAGCAGTTGTTCAGCGGGATCAATTAATTATCCGCATCACAAGTTCATAAGTTAAAAATATCTTTAAACATCGTCTTCATTGTCAGCAAAGGTTGAAGCAGCCATCGAAAACAGCATGATTACAGGCATCACGAGCGATATGCAAGAGCCACAGGATCACCAAAATGGTCGCTCCGAGCCTGTAGAAATGATGCAGGCAGCCTGGGACGAAGTGTTAGATGTCCTCCAAGCTGAATTGTCCGGCCCGACTTACAACAACTACTTACGCCACATTAAACCTGTCAGTCTCCAAAGCGACCGTTTTACCCTGGCCGTTCCCTCCGATTTTGTTAAAGACTGGTTAGTGCGGCGCTTTGCCACCCGTATCGAAGAAACCCTGGAACAGTTTTTAGGTCGTCAGATCAGCTTAGGTTTTCAAACCTCTTCTGGCCAGGGTAGTCCCAATAACATAGCGAAAGCCGAGATTCCCCCAGCGGATGAAGAGCTAAAAGATTCCCCGGAGTTGCGGGTGGCCGAGATACAAGAGGACCTCCAAGCCGAAGCTGCTGCCGCCAGTGCTGCTCAATCTGCACAAGATGCGAAAACGGCTCAGCTTAATGCGCCCTTTGCCAAGGGTGGGGCTAAACCAGCCCGCGACTTAGCTGGTTTGGAAGATTTTTCCTCATCACCGCTGAATCGCAAATATACTTTTGAGAACTTTATCGTTGGGCGCAGCAACTACATCAGTCATGCGGCGGCTTGGGCCGTGGCCAATGCACCCGCTAAGGGCCAATATAATCCGCTCTTCATCTACGGCGGCGTAGGATTGGGCAAAACGCACTTGATGCAGGCTATTGGCCACTTTATCAACACCAATCGCAGTAGTCCGGCGGAAATTGTTTATGTTTCGGGGGAAAATTTCCTCTACCAAGTTGTGCGCTGTATCCGTGAAGACCGCATGACGGCCTTTCGGCGCATGTATCGCAACGTGGACATCTGGCTAGTAGACGATATTCAATACATCTGCAACGCCGAGCGCACCGAAGTCGAGTTCTTCCATATCTTCAACACCCTCTATGACCAGGGCAAACAAATTGTCATTTGTTCGGATAAGCCACCCAAAGACTTACAACTCACCGAAAGCCGCCTGATTAGCCGCTTCGAGTGGGGCTTAATCACCTATATCGAGCCACCTGATCTGGAACACCGTATCGCCATTCTGCAAAAACGGGCGCTGGCCGAAGGCGTGCAAGTCGAACCCGCCGTATTACAATATCTCGCCGAGAAGATTCGCAGCAACATCCGTAGCCTGGAAGGTTCGCTAACCCGCCTCTTAGCAATGGCTTCCCTGGATGGCCGCAAGATCAATCTAGACTTAGCAGCCGAAACCGTGCGCTATTACTCTACCGCCGAAGCCGAGCCAGTCAAGGTGGATGTGGATACGATTATCCAGGTTGTTTCCGACCACTTTAAGATGCCAGTGCGCGACATCCTGGGCAAGAAGCGCAACAAGGAAATTGTCCTGCCCCGCCAGATCGCCATGTTCCTGGCCCGCGAAATGGGAGCTATGAGTTATCCCGACATTGGCCGCGCTTTTGGTCGTGACTATACCACCGTCATTCACTCCTACGAAAAGATTAAGAGCGAAGTTAAAAAAGATTCCAACCTAAAAAACGCCATCAGCGAAATCCGCAGCAAAGCCCACGCACGGGCTTAAACATCGGCTATCAGATCGCGTTGAGTATAAACGCCATTTCTTCTGATTAGGAAAGCCTAGGAACACCAGCATAGGTAATCTCATAATATGGCGAGGCACAGAGGATTTTTAGGAACTCTAACACAGATACAGCGGGAAGTGGAGCGGCAGGCCAAAGCCCAACAACGTGCCCAACAGCAGGAAATTCGCGCTCAGGAGCGTGCGAGGCGGGATTATCAACGCGCTCAACTTGCTGATCAGAAGGAACAAGCACGCTTCTACACAGAATCACGCATTCACGAAGTAAGTGAGCTGAATCAGGATTTAGAAGAAGCCATTCAAGGACTCAAAGAGTTACTCGCTGCGGCCCTTAACACGGATAGTTACCTCGATTTGGAAAACCTCAAAACTAAACCCACACTTGAACCTTTTAATCCAGGTGCGCTGGCACTAGCAGAAAAAGCTCCTACCTTGGTCAGCTATCTTCCTCCTCCATTATCAGGAATTAATCAACTCCTGCCTTGGGCGAAAAAAGACTACGATGAAAAGTTGACTGCGGCACACAAACATTATGCGCAGGATGCTTCAAATCATGCTCAAAGAGAATCACTTCGCTGTCAGAATTTAAGTGCTGCTAAGAAGCAATATGATCAAAAAGTTGTACTAATTCTTGAGCAAACAGCTTCCCAGAATGCCCAGATTGATCATTTCAAAGAAGATTTTGTAACGGGATTGCCTGACGCTGTAATTGCCTATTTTAAATTGGTCTTAGATGCGAGCAATTATCCTGAAGGATTTCCTCAAGACTCAAAAGTTGCTTATATTCCTGAATCAAAACAACTAGTTGTTGAGTATGATTTACCTCCATTTGCATTGGTACCGGAAGTCAGTTCTTACAAATACATTAAAGTTCGTGACGAAATCGCTGACACCAAACACCCTAACACCGCACGCCGAGAACTTTATAACGGTATAGTTGCTCAAATCGCTATTCGTACTCTCCATGAACTCTTTGAAGCAGACCGAACGGGGCATTTAGACACAATAGTTTTTAATGGCTATGTTGATTCCATAGATGCAGGCACCGGGAAGCCTATACGCCCCTGTCTTGTAACTGTCCGTACCACGAAAGATGCATTTAGCCAACTTGACCTAAGCCGTGTTGATCCCATTGCATGTCTAAAATCACTCAGTGCTTCTGTATCAAAAAGCCCGGCTGAACTTGCGCCTGTGCGTCCCGTTTTGGAGTTCAATATGGTGGACTCCCGCTTCATTGAAGAAAGCGATGTAATTTCTGGGTTAGATAGCCGCACTAATTTAATGGAGCTTACACCTGGAGAATTTGAAGCTCTAATTTCAAATTTGTTTGGCAAAATGGGACTTGAAACTCGCTTGACCCAAGCCTCGCGTGATGGAGGCGTTGATTGTGTAGCTTATGACCCTCGACCTATTTTTGGTGGCAAGGTCGTAATTCAAGCTAAACGGTATAAGCATACCGTTGGTGTAAGTGCAGTCCGTGACCTCTATGGTACAGTGCAAAATGAAGGGGCATCCAAGGGCATTCTTGTAACGACCAGTGGTTATGGTAAAGCTGCATATCAATTCGCCGAAGGCAAGCCCTTAGAGCTGTTAAGTGGAAGTCATCTCTTATTTCTTTTAGCCGAACATGCAGGTATAGAAGCCAAAATTGAGATGCCTGATAACTGGAAAGATATAGCACCTGATTCTGCTGCTCTTGAAGAGAATTTAGAAGACAAAGACAACAGCATAATAGCTACACATGGTCAGTGTCCACAATGCGGTACTATGCGGCCTCTGACGGCTCGACATTGTGGCAGTTGCGGAATCAAATTGCCCTGGGCACAAACGGTAAAATCTGCCTAAATACTGACCCTTAAATTGACCTTAAATTGGCTCTAAAAGTTTTCCCTGTTGGGGTAGGGATAAAGATAGGGAGAGACAGTTACAATTCTAGAAAACTAGTTGTCAATGTGGATAACGGGGAAAAGTGGCCCTATTTATCCCCAGGCACATGGATAACTTCAAAGTGCCTTAGAGCCAAGCCCTGTATGGAGATTTTGAGGTTGGAAAGTGAGTTATCCACTTATCCACACCCCTAATAATAATAAGTACTAGAAATATAATTCTAGTACAGCACTCCTCAACTTTTGTAGCGTATAGGGATAAGCTAAAAATGGAACCAAAAAGAGTCACTTTTAGGAAAGAAAATTTGGTAGCCGTTAAGAGCCATCAAAACAGTTCACCAGAACCGCACGAAAATGGTTTAGAGACTCCCCTACCCGACTGGCAAAACATCAGCTTGAGAAACGCGGCGCAGGTAGGATTGGTCTGCCCGAATTGCGGGGCGCAGTTGGAAGGTCAAAAGTGCAAGTTGTTCTGCCGCACCCCAGGGTGTGGTTATCTGGTGACGTGTAGCGAATGGTAAAGTAGCGGAGGGTAGAGCAGTCTGGTAGGATTCAGGTATAGCTCGCAAAGAAAAGCCTCGAAATTTATTCAGCTTCCACGAAGCGACACAACCAAAAGACATATAGTACCAAATTAAAAGTCGAAGTTATGCGCAAGAAAACATCTGACGAAAATGGGACAAAAGACGGAGGAGCTATGCGAATTACGTGTGAGCGTTCTTATCTGGCGATGGCGTTAGGCGTGGCGGGTCGAGCCGTATCCAACCGTAACACATTGCCGATTCTCAGTAATGTGTTGTTAGAAACCGAAGACGACCGCTTGAAATTAACGGCCACCGATCTCGATACCGCGATTCGGTGCGTGATTCCGGCGGCGGTGGCCGAAAACGGTGCGGTGGCCGTCCCAGCCGGGATTCTCAATGATGTCGTTTCTAAGTTGCCCGACGCGCCCGTCACTTTAGAAATGCAGGACGGTAAGGTGACAGTGCGTTGCGGCAAAAGCGACTACATGATTTTGTCTCTGCCCGCAGAAGATTTCCCGGTGGTGCCAGAAGTGACCGAGGGGACGGATATTACTCTGCCGCAGGCCACGCTCAAGGGTATGCTGCGCATGACGACTTTTGCCGCCAGCAAGGAAGAAACCCGCTCGCTTTTGATGGGCGTGCTCTTTGAAGCCCGCAACAATGCCCTAACCCTTGTCGCCACCGATACCCACCGTCTCGCCTGGAAAAGAACGCAATTAGGTGAAGAAGTCGGTCAGCCTGTTACAGCGATTGTCCCGGCTAAGCCACTGGCAGAATTGGAACGAGTGCTGAAAGATACTGTAGATGATACGGTGCATGTGCGTTTTGGCGCATCCCAGGTGCAATTTGAGACCTCCGATGTAACCCTCGTCTCGCGTGTCCTGGATGGACAGTTCCCGAATTATGAAAAGGTGATCCCCAAGGGTGCCGAGCGCAAGATTACCTTTGAGCGTGGTGATTTTTTGGATGCCGTGCGCCGCGTTTACATTGTGGCACGCCAAAACTCGGAAAAGGCGATTGTTAAGACCAAGGGCGACCTGATGGAAATGACCGCCGAAAGCCAGGAGATCGGACGCGCTTACGAAGAAGTGCCCATTGCCCTCGACGGCGGCGACATCACCATTGCCTTCAATGCACGTTATCTCATGGAAGTCCTCAACATGCTGGATACCGAACAAGTCAGCCTGGAGCTAACTGGTGCCTTAAATCCCGGCATCCTCAAGTCTCAGGACGCCGACTTCCTCTACGTCGTAATGCCAATGCAAGTCTGACTATTGCGGATTTCAGATTGCGGATTGCGGATTTAAACAGCACCGTACTCAGTTAATGACTGTGCTTACTGATTGCTAATCCGCAATCCGCAATCCATAATCCGAAATCGCATGATTGTCCGTTCGCTACGCCTCTACAACTTCCGTAACTACGTCACCCAGGAAATCGAACTGCCTTCCGGCCTCATCGCTTTAACGGGCGATAATGGGCAGGGTAAAACCAATCTTCTCGAAGCTCTCTGTGTTTTAGCCACCACGAAGTCGCCCCTGGTTGAGCGTGACCGGGAACTGATTCGCTGGCACGAGAAGGAAGCGCGCATTGCCGCTGAAGTCGAATTAGCGGCGCGGCGCGGCGAGCGTCGGATGTTGGAGTATGGCTGGCGCATGGAAGGCGTTTCAGTGGCTCGTGAAATGCGCGCCGGGGGCGTGCCCCAATCGGCGATTGTGCAGTGGTTGGGACAGTTGCAAGTCGTAGCCTTCTTTCCCCATGACTTAGTGCTTATCACGGGTGAGCCGGGCGAAAGACGCCGCTTTCTTAATCTGGAGTTGGGCAAAACTCGCCCAGCCCACTTTGCCGATGCCGCCCGCTATCGTCGTGCTTTGCAGCAGCGCAATGCCCTCCTGCGCTCCCTCATGGAAAGTCGTTTTAACCGCCATCGTACGGCACCTTTGGGCGCGGCGGTTGAGGGATTAGGCACGCTTTCCGAGTGGAACCGGCAGCTTATCACCTATGGCTCCCGTATTCTTGCCCAGCGTGCCCAGTTTCTTACCGAGTTACAGCCATTGTTGCAGGAAGCTTATGGCAAGCTCAGCGGGCGCGATGATGTCTTTAGCGTGGAATACCTCCCTGGTATTAAGACAGGAAAACAGGCATTAGGCGCGGAAGAAGCGGCCCACGTCAGTTGGAGCCAGCTTTTTTCCGTCTCTTTAGAAGGCGACCATGACCATGATATGCGCCGGGGCACCACGCAAAGCGGCCCGCACCGCGATGATCTTGTTTTTAAGCTGGGCACAATGGATTTACGTCGCTACGGTTCGCAAGGGCAGCAGCGTTTAGCGGTGCTGGCGCTGAAAGTCGCTCTGGCGCACTGGGTGGCGCGCGTCACGCAAGAGCCACCGATCCTGCTGCTTGATGATGCTCTCAGCGAACTTGACGCAACCCGGCGCACGCGCCTGCTGGAAGAAGCGGCGTGCTTCCCACAAAGTGTCTTAACGGCTACGGATGCCAAGTTTTTGCAGGGTGTCCCCGCAACGCTCTTCAGTGTCTCGAATGGTTGTATCGCAGGTGGAGCTGGAACGGAAATTGAACAGAATATGGACAATTCGGCGACTATGGTGGAGCAGCTATAACAACTTATCCACAAGCTTTTCCCTGTATATGGATAACTGTGCATAAGGTGGTGAAAAAGCTGTGGATAAAGACAAATACTCCTTAATTCTGCTCGTTGAAGCCGATTTTAGGCCCTAAAAGCGCCTTGACAGTCCTAAATCGCACTCTTGGCACTGCTAAACTATGGAGAAATCAGGCGGGGCTGCGGATTCATTCTCGTGAATATTGTCAGTGATATCGTTGATAACGTTTTAGACGTGCGGGGTTGGCGCGGTAAAGTGCTTGAACGGATGGCTGTCGAGTTATGGCCTGAAGTCGTGGGTGATCTCATCGCGCATAACACCCTGGCGGAGCGTTTTAAGAGCGGTACGCTCTATGTGCGGGCACGTTCACCCCAGTGGACACAAGAACTCCATTTTCACGAAGCACGGGTTATTGCCCGCCTCAACGGTCGCCTCAAAAGCAACCTCGTGCAGAAGATTCGCTGTTCAGTGACCCCGCCACGCGGCATTAAAGTCGGTGCCCTCAAGCCGAACTGGGAAGACCCTACCTTTCCCGTAGCACCTCCGGCAGCACGCAACCTGAAACCGATTAAAGATGATGCAGCGGCAGAACGCGCCAGGGGCATCGCGGCGACGATTGAAAACGAAGAAATGCGCGAAGTAATGGAAAAGCTAATCGCCTCTTCAATTCGAGCGCGTGAGTCCAAAACTCCCCCAGACCCTTCGGAAGTTGCGAGTAGACCTCAAGTGAAGAGTGTGGCTTAAAGCGCTAACACTTTGCTGCCTTATCTCCTCCGTAGGCCAGACAAGAGTGTCTGGCTGTTTCTTAGGTTTCTCAAGCCAGATAAGAGTGTCTGGCTCACCGAGTTAGAGTAAAACTGACAACTTCCCCACCTCTCTTTGCTAAAATAGGCTGTATCAGTCACTCACGACTGCTGAATACAGCCATTTAAAGTTGATCTATGCTCGATATTAAACTGATTCGCACTCAGCCAGATTTTATTAAAGAGTGCCTGGCCCATAAACAAATCGCCGATGGTGCGGCTTTAGTGGATGAAGTGCTGCGCCTGGATGAGCGTCGCCGCACCTTGTTGGTGGAAGTAGAGCAGCTTAAACGCACTCGCAATGAAGACTCACAGCAGGTCGCACGCCTCAAAAGGAGTGGCGAAGATGCGACAGAAATCATCACCCGCACACGGGAGATTGGCGACCGAATCTCGACCTTAGACGCTGAAAGCCGCGGTGTTGAAGCCGCGCTGGAAAGCAAGCTTTTAGAGATTCCCAATATTCACGCCCCCGATGTGCCCATTGGGGCGGACGAAAGCGAAAATGTTGAGGTGGGACGTTGGGGTGATGTGCCTCAATTTGATTTCGAGCCGCGCCCGCACTGGGAAATTGGCGAAGCTCTGAACATCATTGATTTTGAGCGCGGGGCGAAGATTAGCGGCTCCCGTTTTTACGTGCTGCGTGGCGTGGGAGCGCGTTTAGAGCGTGCCCTTATCGCCTTTATGTTGGATGTGCATACCGCACGGCATGGCTACACCGAAATTTTCCCACCTTTTTTAGTGCGTTCCGAGAGCATGGTGGGCACCGGCAATCTGCCCAAGTTCGGTGAGGATTCCTACAACATACCGGGGGATGATCTGTGGTTGGTGCCCACCGCCGAAGTTCCGGTCACCAACCTGCACCGTGACGAGATTTTAGATGCAGGGGAATTACCCATAAAATACGCCGCTTACACTGCCTGTTTTCGGCGTGAGGCGGGGGCTGCCGGGCGCGATACACGCGGCATTATTCGGGTGCATCAGTTCAACAAAGTGGAAATGGTCAAGTTTGTCACACCTGAGACTTCTTACGCCGAATTAGATTCACTGCGACGGGATGCCGAGGAGATTTTAGAGTTGTTGGAATTGCCTTACCGCACGGTGGAACTCTGCACCGGTGATTTAGGTTTTAAGGGCACGAAAGCCTATGATGTTGAGGTTTGGCTGCCCGCCCAGGACACCTATCGTGAAATCTCGTCCTGCTCCAATTTTGAAGCATTTCAGGCGCGGCGGGCCAGCATCCGCTATCGGCCTCTCGATGCAGGTGGCAAGCCTGGTAAACCAGAGTTTGTCCACATCCTCAATGGTTCTGGTTTGGCGGTTGGACGCACCTTTGCAGCCATTCTGGAGAATTTTCAGAACGCTGATGGCAGTGTCCGCATTCCTCGCGCCTTGCAGCCCTATCTGGGCGGTTTAGAAGTTATTGAAGTGTAGCCCAGTTATTTTCTTACAACACAAAGGGCACAAAGAAAGCACAAAAATCACAAAGAAGAGAGGTAGCAAAGTAGCATTACACTTTCTCTTGCCCCTTTGTACTCTTTGTGTTTCCTTTGTGCCCTTTGTGTTGTAACTTGGAGTAGTGCGGCGAAAGGGTGAGGGCTAAATTCTCACTTATTAGCTATTTCATCGCACAGCCATTGCGTTATAATAAATTTATCAATTAGTTTGCTGCCATGCCTTTATCAAGTGGCATAGCATAGCGCGCCCGCAGCTTTGACGCGGCGCGCTTTACATTTTTGTATCGTGAAGTCTTAGATCATGCCTTTTCTTCGTGCCGGACAGCTTGCTCGCTCTACGCCTACAGCTCGCCTTGATGATCCTCTGGGCCTGGTAGCCGAAAATCTGCGCGCGTCTAATTATGGGGCAATTCCCGTGTTAGACCGTGGCTTCATTGCCGATAACATGGGCGAAGTGCAGGCCGGGGCGCGGGTGTTAGGTTTAGTGGACGAGCGCGATTTGTCTCATTATGCTCTGCCCGTCCTGGCGCAGCGTCAAGCCTTGAGTGAAGCTACCTCGCAACGGGTGCAAAGCGTATTACCCGGCGAGATGATACTGGGTGAGACCCAGAGCCATGCTCACTATGGCTCCAATGGGTCGGGGCTGAACGGGCACAACTCCAATGGATACCATCCATCCGCGCAGGATACGATAGACGAAGAGGTGGCAACGATTGATTTTGCCTCGCTTACAGCCCGTGATGTGATGCGCCGCGATATTGGCATTGTGCCCGCTGTTTTCTCCTTGCAAAATGCCCTCATGACGCTTGAACGTTACGATGCCCTTGCTCTACCCGTCATAGATACAATGGGTTCCTATCGCGGCATGATTTCGCGTTCGGATGTGCTGGCGGCGCTGGGTGGCCAGGTGCGGCCTCCGGTAGTCGGTGGCATGGCAACACCCATAGGCGTCTGGCTGACAACTGGCACCATCAGCGCTGGTGCGCCGCCGTTAGGTCTCTTTTTGTCGGGCATGACGATGGCAGCCTGTTTGATGATGGCTCAAATTATCATGCTGATTGGCCTTAATGCCATCAGCTCGGAGTGGGGCGCGATGTTTTATTCAGGCCGCCTGGGAGCCACCTCGGAAAGCGGCAGTTTATTAAATCTAATCGTGACCCTGGTTCAATCGTTGCTGTTCCTGGTGCTAATGCGGAGCTTGCCGTTATCGGGCATTCATGCCGCGGAACACCAAACCGTATGGGCCATTGAGCGTGGGTTGCCTTTAACTCCTGAATACGTGGCGCAAATGCCACGCGCCCATCCCCGTTGCGGCACTAACCTGGTAGCTCTCGGTGGCCTGATTCAGATTTCATTTCAGCATCTACCAGAGATTAATTCGGGCACTGTCTTAGCGACTTTACTCTTTATCTATCTGGCCTGGCGCAACTTCGGCACGCTTTTACAAGAATGGTTCACCACCAAGCCCGCCACGCCGAAGCAGTTGGCCAGTGGCATCAAAGCGGGCCGGGAGTTAATGGAAAAATATCAAGAGCAGCCGCATGTCTTGACTTCATTCGGCTCTCGCCTGTTTAATTCGGGTCTGATTATGTCGGCGTTAGGGATGATATTGACGCTGGGCGTCTTTAACTTTTTAGAAGATTATGTGGCGCGTTTAATCTTTTTCGGTTCTTAAGATGATTATGTTTAGATGACTATGGTGATATGGATGAGCCGCCCCAGAGATATGTGACGCGCCATTTACTACAGAGGGCTTTACAGGAAGCGATTGAACAAGCCTGTCGCACCTATGAATGGAAGTTCAAAGATACAGGCGAGGTGCCACCATTCTGGGTCAAGCGGGCAGCGAATGGTCGGGGTGAGTTTGCTTCCAATGTCGCTCTGGTATTAGGTGCGGCTACAGGCATGGCACCACAGCGAGTGATTGAAACTTTACGATTGCATACAGCTTTAGAACATTATGGCTTGGTTCGAGGCGTGGCTATTGAGGAGGCGAAAGGGTTCTTGAATTTTCGCTTGGATGATAATTTTTTGAATGAGCAGGCGGCGCGCGCCGTGCGAGAAGGCGCGCGTTATGGCGCAGGCTCAACCCTGGCAGGCAGGCGCATCAATGTCGAATTTGTGTCGGCTGATCCCACCGGGCCGCTATCTATCTCCTATGGCCGCATTGCCGCCGTGGGTGAAGCTTTGTGTCGTGTCCTGGAGTTCCACGGGGCTGATGTGACCCGCGAGTTCTTCTTAAACGACGTGGAAACTTCTTCCAAAATGCGCCTCCTGGGAGAAAGTGTCGCGGCTTTCTACCTGGCCGCCTTTGGACGTGGTGCGGAATGGCCCGAAGGCGCATTGCAAGATAGCTTTGTGCGCAACGTGGCCGAGACAATCGTGCAGCGCGAGGGAACGGCTTATCTTTTAGTGCCCGACAGCGAACGCGCCGCCGCTTTTGCGCGTGAAGCGTGTGCCAGTGCAGTCGCCCGGCAAAAGCAGACCTTGCAAGATTTCGGCGTGCGCTTTGATGTCTGGACTTCCGAAAACGCACTCAGCCGCGAGGGACGGATCACTGGCATTGTCAATAAATTGCGGGAGCGCGGCCACACCTACGAGCGTGACCGCGCGGTTTGGCTGCGCACCACCAAATTCAGTGATGAGGCCGACCGCCCTCTCGTGCGAGCTAATGGGCAACCTACCTATCTCGCCGCAGACATCGCTTACCATGCCTTCAAAATGGAGCGTGGTTTCGACCTTGTGCTAAACATCTGGACAGCACAGCACCGGCCTTATGTGTTGCGCACGCGGGCGGCCCTGGAAGCGGCTGGTTATGGTGCCGATAAATTAGAAGTGCTGCTTTGCGAAGGAGTGCGGTTCTTACGTGATGGCGTCTTAGTGACTACGGGTAAGGGCGGGGAACCTATCACGCTTGGTGAAGCCCTCCGTGAAATTGATCGTGACACTCTGCATTTCCTGTTTCTGAATCAAGACTGGGACGAAGTGATTGAAGTCGAAACCGAAGTGGTGCGGCGTGATGATGAAAGTAATCCAGCTTATGCGGCTCGTCTGGTGCCTTCTCGCCTGGGCACCATGATCCGCGAATTGGAAGCTCAAGTGGGTCAGCACAACGGCACCAATGAGGCTGCTGAGACGGCCAATCAACTCAGCGATGAAGAGCGCGAGGTACTGCGGCTCGTGGCGGTGTGGCCCGATGAAGTCGAAACTGCCGTTCAGTTACGTGAGCCACAGCGCATCGCAGGTTTCCTGGGCGATTTAGCTTCTACCGTCCGCCGTTTACTGGCTGCATCACGGCCTCATTCAGCTACTCCCATAGCGGCTCAGACACGCTTGCAACTGTTGCGTGCCGCTCAGATAACGGCTGTCAACGCCTTACACTTGTTAGGCATCGAAGCGAACTCCCATTTTTAGACTGTGACATCATCCAACCCATAAGGAAAACACTCTATGGCTGACGTTGTGTGTCTGGGAATCTTAGTCGCGGATGTAGTCGCCCGACCTGTTGATGAATACCCAAAACGTGGCCAATTAGTGCTTTGTGATGACTTGCATCCCTCGATTGGTGGTTGTGCGGCTAACACCGCGATTGGACTTCAGAAATTAGGTGTGGCAACGGGTGTGATGGGCAAAGTTGGCCGGGATGGATTCGGCGATTTTGTGCGCGATACGCTCCAGAGCCATCATCTTGATGTGCGCGGCGTCGCCACCGACGAACAGGTTGCAACCTCTTCAACAATGGTCATGGTAGCAAGTGACGGCGAACGGTCTTTTATCCATTACATCGGCGCGAATGCCGCATTTACCCCGGATGATGTGAACTGGGATTTACTCCGCGAGGCGAAATTGCTGCACATTGCAGGTTATTTTGTAATGCCTGGTTTCGATGGTGAGCCTTGCGCCCAGGTTTTGAAAAGAGCTAAAGCGATGGGGCTAAAAACTTCTCTAGATACAGCAGGCGATCAGAGCAAAATGTCCCTGGACGCCATACGCCCCGCCTTACCCTATGTGGATTACTTGGTGCCCAGTATTGAAGAAGCGCGCAGTTGCCTGCGGGATCGAAATAACGCTGAGACGCCAGAGCAAATTGCCCGCATTTTTCAAGCGGAGGGAGCCGGAGTGGTGGCCCTCAAAATGGGTGAAGCGGGCAGCTACATCCGCACTGGTGAACAGGAGTGGACAATACCCCCTTTTCGCGTGCCAACGGTGGATGCCACGGGCGCGGGCGATGCCTACGCCGCAGGCTTTTTGGCGGGAGTGCTGCAAGGTTACGACTTACCCACAACAGGCAAGTTAGCCAATGCCGTGGGAGCCATGAGCGTGACCGCCGTTGGCACGGTGCAGGGCATCCGGTCGCTCGATGAAACCCTGACGTTTATCGAACGGCAAAGCGGTGCTGAGTTCTCAGTGCTGAGGCAGTAAAGCTTTAGGGATATACTAAAGGCTATAATTCAGACCTGCCCTTAAAGGAGCGGGCTGATAATACTGAAAGCTCAGTGAACCGGGCTGTAGAAGCAATAAGTGACCCTCTAGTCCCATTCATGGGGCTTCTAACTTCAGCCCGCTCCTTCAGGGGCGGGTCTGTTATTTAGGACTTAGATTATGGACTCTGGTGGCAATGCAGCTTTAGGGCTGATTGGTTTATGGATGATGTTACAGTTAGTGGCTTTCCTGGCTCTCTTGCTGGGTGGCATCTATGCCCTCTTTTGTCTGGGACGGGCGGCTTCTGGGTTAGATCGTCTCGCTTCGGCTGTGGAGGCTATGGTAGAACGCCAGAATCAGACTTATGCGGGTGCCATGCCGGGTGGCTCTTCTCCAGCAGGTCGTGGCGGCATGGCTCTGGCGCATAATCCTGTGCTAGCTGCCACGTCTGTCCCTCCTCAAAGCGCCATTCCTCAATATGGCGATGTGCCCCCGCCAGTATCACCCCAATCCTTTGTGCCGCCAGTGCCACCGGGCGCGTCGCAGGGCGAAGTTGCGAATAATGTAGGCGTTCCCGCTTCATCCCCTGGGCCTACCGCTACGCCAACTTCCTTTACCCCCGGCCAAAATGAGGCGACTTCGGGCACCACGCCCTTTTCTTCACTCGCCGGAGGTTCTAATGAGCGATCATAAGATGAGCGATCATAACCAAGGCCGAGAGCCACAGCATGAAAACGAAGTGAAGTTGGCTCCTTCGATGATTGCAGCCGATTGGTCGCAACCGTTGGCAGTGGTTCAAGAATTAGCGGCAGCGGGCTGCGAGTGGCTACACTTCGATGCGATGGATGGTCATTTAGTGCCCAACATCACGCTTGGCCCGATGTTTCTCGAAGCTTTGCGGCCTCACTCCAAACTGCACTTTGACGCTCATCTCATGTTAGATAATCCGGCACCTTACATAGATGACTTTATTAAGGCGGGGGCCGATAGCATCTTAGTGCATGTGGAGGGCAATCCGCATCTCCATCGCTTAATCTGGCAAATTAAAGATAAGGGCAAACTTGCAGGCGTAGTGCTGAACCCAGCCACACCAGTTGAGGCGATTAGCGTGATTCTTCCCGATGTAGATATTGTGCTGGTAATGAGCGTTAACCCCGGCTTTTCCGGGCAAAAGTTTCTGCCTCTGGCTGTGGGCAAGATGGAGCAACTCTGTCGCCTGCGCGCTGAGCGCGACCTCAAATTCTCGATTATGGTAGATGGCGGCATGTCACCCGAAACGGCCGTGTCAGCCGTCACTGCCGGGGCCGAGATATTAGTTTGCGGAGCCAGCAGTGTTTTCATCAAAGGTAAGCCGCTCACAGAAAACGTGCGTGCCATGCGCGATGCGATTCGCCTGGCTCAACCTCTGGCGTTATCACCGGATACCCTCTTAGCGCGTGCCGATAGAGCATAGCCGCAATACTATTCTCGTAGATGTTCAACAGAATAAAATAGTGGGACGATACGCGCAGTTAAACTTGTGCTGCTAATAATCTGAGACCCTGTAATGGAAAAGATTCGCTGCCCGCAATGTGCGGTAGTCAATCTGGAAAAGTTTGTCTCCTTCCCTTACTGTGCGGGCTGTGGAGCCTTGCTGCCACAGGGTAAGGATGCCGCCGCACCACTCCCCTTCTGGCGGCGACCCCTGGGGCCGCTGCTGTGGGTCACGACCGTTGGTTGCGCAGCGGGGGGTATCGTGGCCGCGACAACGGCTTTTAGCCCCGCTTCGATTGACCCGGATCATATTGTTATCTATGGTCAAACTCCGCATACGGTGCAGGTGGGGCACTTGCTAACTATCCGCCTAACCGTGGATACTATTGAAAATCCGCCAGCACCAGCGCAAAACTTAAGCGATGCTAAATTGCGCCTGTCGGGTGACTGGCTGCGCAAGTTTAGCCTGGTCTCTTTAATGCCCCCTCCCGATGAGGTGACGCTGGGGGGGAATGGGCGTTATTATCACTATATGGCGTTGCCCCGTAACGCCCAGCTAAAACTAACCGTGCGCGCTGTACAGCCGGGGCAGCAGCATCTTAAAGCCGTTATCTACGCACAACAGCAATATCCAGGCAGTTTCCGCACTACCATTAACGTATTATCAAACTCAACAAGTCGCACCCGTAGCGATGCATCTCATCTGAACTGAGTCATAACTTTTTGGTCGTCTCGACTTTTTATAGCCGTTAGAGCAGAGAACAGATCAGGAGCCACAAGCTGGGTAGCCTACCGCAAGGAGGTGAAAGCTAATGCCAGTTGAAGATAAGTTGATTGCCATGCACGCGCGTCATGCGATTGCGAAAACGCCGCTTGACATCTCCGAGTTAAGTATTAACTGTTATCGGGGTTGTGTTGAACTCTCAGGCGTTATTAAACGGCCCCGCAATTTTCAGGGCAATTTTAATGTGCGCAAAGAGTTCGACAACCTGAAAATGCTGGTTCGCACCGCGCATGGCGTGAAAGATGTCATTGCCGAACGGGTGCAAGTAATGGAATGACGGTGCGCTAGTTGATTAGCACCGCTTTTAGGAGGCGCTGTCTCTGGTGTTTATAGAGGCAAGGCGTACTGAGGAGAAACGTCTCCAGCAGCACGGTTAAAGCCTTCGCTTGGCTCTGATGGCGCAGATCAAAGCGTTAGCCCCGGCTGTTTAGCGGAGATTCTTCACCTGGTCAATAAACTGCAATTGGCCAAACGGCTTGACCATAAACTCGTTGCAGCCAACACTCGTTGCCATACGCCGGGCGAGGGCCGTGCTGACGCTGGACATCATCAGAATCGGGATATGACGCCCGCTGCGAGTGGCGCGAATCTTCTGCGTGAGCGTAATGCCATCCTCGCCATCATCCATAATCGAGTCAATGACAAGAGCGTCAAATTTTTCGGCCTCTACCTTGTGCAAAGCGTCAGCGGCATCTCTGGCCTCCACGACTTCAAGGGCGGCTTCGGTTAAACACAATGCTAAAAAACCACGTAATTCTTCGTTATCATCCACTATCAAAACACGCATCGAAGCTCTTTCCTTTGCCTAATGATTACTATGAATTTGAGTTTTATGAGTCGCCCGGAGCAAGTTCCGTAAGTCTATCATTTATTCGTAATCCGCTTCGTCCCCCGTTGCATCCCTTGATAATCCCTTATCGGTGGCACGACTGCTGTTTTGAGCGGCCCGCCCTCCCAGGCCGTTGGAAGAAGCTTGTCCCTGATCCCCAGGCGGCATAGAGAGCAGATCATCCGCCTCATCTTCCCGCGCCCATAAGGGTCGAGAGGACTGTCGGCTATTATGCCGCAAGTCGGCCCAATTACCCCGATTAGGGGAGTTGGAGAGAAGCGTCTCTGTATCGTTATCGTCCGCTGCGGTGGCCTCATCATCAACCGAAAAACTACCCGTTGGCTTCTCTATCTCCCCCGGCAAAGAAAAGCGAGAGGATGCAAGCGCAGAACTAGCATCGGTTAACTCATGCTGTGCATCCATAAACGCCGGAGTGGGGGGTGAGGTTGCCTCAACTTCCGGTTCAGTTGCAACTTCAGAGGGCGAGCTTGCTGTGGCATCCTGGCCTATCCCATTATCAACGACATCTTCGTTTAAAGACGATGCCAACTTCTGCTGCTTTCCACTTCCATACCACACCCACAAACTTGCGCCACCGCTAAATAAAGCTGTTATTGTCCACAGCAGGGGCGCCAGCGATTGCGGTGGCAACCACCCCAACTCAACGCTCCAGCACGCTACCGCAAGTGAGGCAAACAAGAGCGACAACAGGGTTAAAGTACGGAGCGCAAGAACTCTGAGGTGGGCCGTTAACTGCACAAGAGCTGCATCCGTGAGCGGCGCAGATGCAAGAATCGCTGTTGCTTGCGCCTTGGATGTCTCCGCTGCTGGCGTAGTTAATGGTGCTGAGGCTTCGGCTGACGGAGCGGACGCCGTAAATCCGACCGGGGTGTAATTGCCACGCAAGCGGGGGGTAGCTTCTTCCTGCTGGAGATAATCGGCAATGCGCAGGAAGGCTCTGGCCAGGTCGCGGCTCATCTCGGCCATGTCACTGCGCATCTCGATCTGGCGTACTAATGAAACGGCAAAAGGGGCAAAGATGTCAGGTTGGCGGGCCATCGCATCGGCCAGGCCCACGCCCATCGTCAAATCATGGTCAAGGGCACTATATAAAGATAAAAGGCGTGGATTTTCTGTTTGCGCTCGCAACACATGTGTGATGCGCAGAAAGTCCACGCCAGCATCCATCATAATGCCGATCTGCCGGAAGACATTAATTAGTTCGCGGCGCTCGACCATTTTCGTGGGGTTCCGGGGTCAGGGTTTCGGGTTTAGTTTGGAATATTAAATGCAATACCAAACCCTAACCCCCAGACCCTAAACCCTACATTACTTTGCACGTTCTAAATACTGCCCGGTGCGGGTGTCAACGCGAATGGTTTCGCCTTCATTGACAAAGAGTGGAACGGTTACGGTAGCGCCGGTTTCTAAAGTCGCAGGCTTGCTGCCACCCTGAGCCGTATCACCGCGCAAGCCGGGATCGGTTTGCGTCACCACAAACTCCATTGTGTGCGGCAAATCAATGTTAAGCAACTGGTTCTTCCAGGTGACAAGTTGCACGGGCGTGTTGTCTTTCAGGAAGTTGACCGCATCCCCAATTTGCTTGGCGGGTAACGTCATCTGCTCGTAATCACTCATATCCATAAAGACCAGGTCATCGCCATCGCGGTAGAGAAACTCAACGTTGCGCCGCTCGACGAGAGCGGAATCCATTTTGTCCCCGGCCCGCCACGTTTTTTCTACCGTATTGCCCGTCATTAAATTCTTGAGGCGCGAGCGCACAAAAGCGCCGCCCTTGCCTGGTTTAACGTGTTGAAACTCTACGATCTGATAAACGTTGCCTTCATATTGAATAGTCAGGCCCGTCTTAAAATCGGCGGTTGAAATCGCCACAGTAATTGCTCCTCAAATGCACTAAAATCTTATCTTGACATTAAAAATGATAGCGTAATGGTCGCTTTGCGTCAAAGCGTAGCCTGTTGAACAGGCTACATTTCGCCTGAGTTGGGACGCCCCGTTCAAGGCCAGTACGCACGTGCGTAAACATTGTGTAAGCATAAGGCATGGCACTGCATTTGCTTGCACGTTGGGGCGTCTTTTAAAGGGATTATGGGCACGAACCAGTATTTGACAGTGAGGAATATGTTAAGTCATGGTATCCGTGAGGCAGAGAAAATTTAGCAGCACATAAGGGGATAATATGCTTGGAATATTTCGCCGCAAGCCGCCGTCCCGCATGGAGTTAGTGAAAAGAGGCGTTACCGAACGGGCTGAATATGCGCGGGACACCCTCGGCGATGCCTGGAGCCATGTGCCTGTTGACAGGCTCGACGATGTTAAACACAGCATTGCCGATACCGCCGCCCAAGCCTGGGATGCAGTGACTCACACCGCCGAGAATGTGGCCCAGCGAGCGGCGGACTCCGATGTCTTGAAAACAGCGGCTGACCGGGCGAACGCTGCCAGAGAAGCTGCTGTTGCCGCCAGAGAAGCCGCTGTTGCTGCCAGAGAAACCGCCGCTAAAGTGGCTGCTGCCAAAGCTGCCGCCGCCAGAGACACCGCGCAGAGCTTCAGCAAAGATGCCGCGGCTGAAGCGGCCAAAAAAGCCTCTCTCCTCCGCGATACAGCAGCCGATGTCACAGGTAAGGCAAAAGATAGAGCCTTTAGCTTAAAAGACCAACTCACCAATAGAGCCAGGGAGCAGGCACAAGACCAGGCCGAAAATATAGCTAACACGACTGCTGACATTAAAAGTGCGGCTAAAGCCAAGGTTAAAAAAGCCAAGTCTCGCATCCCAGACCGCGACGAGCTGGTCGAAAGTGCCGTAGACAGAATTCCAGGGGGCGAAATTGAGACCCACGAGGGCCTGTCAAAATGGCTCTGGATTGGGCTTGGCGTACTCATTGGCATTGCTATTGGTATTTTGATTGCGCCCAAGGCAGGCCGACGTACCCGTGCTGTGGTCAAGGAAAAACTCAACCAGGCTGGACAAGAAGCCGCCAACTTAGGCACCACTGCTGCCAGCAAAACCGCCGACTTGGGCAGCCGTGCGGCTGGCGTGGTTCATACCGCGAAGAATGCGGCCAGCGGCGAAGAAGATGACGCGGACGATAACACCATCGCTGACCGCGTGCGCACGGCTTTGGGCGAAAACGAGGCCACCCGTAATTTAGAACGTATCAATGTGGACTGCGTTGATGGCGTCGTCACTCTGCGTGGGCCGATGCTGGAAGAAGCGGTGCAAAAAGCCGTTGAGGGCGTGGTTCAAGGCGTCAAAGGTGTCCGCACCGTGCGCAGCGAATTTCTCACCGACAACGCCCCCGAAGACTCTGCGACTTTTGTGGGATAAGAAGAGAATTTTAGCCACGGAAACACACAGAAGAACACAGAAATTAGGGTGTGGGTTTCAGGGTGTAGGGTTTAGTGGGACAATGTAGCCAATATTTACTGTTGTCACCTTGTCATCCCCTCACCTTGTCACCTCTCCCCTTTCCGTGTTCTTCTGTGTGTTTCCGTGGCTAATTTATCAAACCAATTCCTGAGCAATTGCGCGTGCGGCTTGGGCCGGGTCGGGGGCGGCGGTGATGGGGCGTCCGATGACCAGCCAGTTGGCACCGGTAGCTAAGGCTTCCTGGGGTGTCATCACGCGCTTCTGATCGCCCAGGGCAGCACCAGCAGGGCGCACGCCCGGAGTTACCATCAGAAAGTCTGGGCCACACTCCGCCCGAATACTCGCCACTTCTTGAGGCGAACAGACCACGCCATCTAAACCCGCCTGTTGTGCCATCTGCGCTAAACGGCGTGCTGCCACCGCTGGTTCCTCCGCCAGACCAATCTCTTGTAATTGGGCCGCATCGTGCGAAGTCAAAATAGTGACACCGATTATTTTCGTGGCGGCATTGACCTCGCGGGCAGCCATTGCGCCTGCACGCATCATTTCAACTCCACCCAGGCAATGCACATTAAAGATCATCACACCTAAACGCGCCACCGAGCGGGCCGCCCCCGCTACCGTATTGGGAATATCGTGAAACTTTAAATCGAGAAAGACTTTCTCCGCGCCGATTTCCTCCACAATCTGTGGCCCAGCCGCACAGAAGAGTTCCAGGCCAATCTTAAAGCCGCCCACATGAGGATGTAGTTGCTGCGCCAGTTGCACCGCGGCAGTGGCGGCAGGCACATCAAGTGCGACAAAAATGGGGTTCTTGTTAAGCTTAGGAAGAGTTGTCATCGTTCCTATTTTAGCAAATGACAGTGCTGCGACAGCATTGCCAGGAGGATGTTAATATGTCAGTGGCAAGTCTGTTACAGTACACCTAATTTTATGCAGAGGAATAATAGATGTTAGGCACTAAATGGCTCCCCATGATTTTGCTGCTCTTGTTCACAGGTGGCAAGGTCATGATAACGCCCGCTCGCGCCGCCACTTTTACGGTTACGACGACGGCAGACGACAATGATCCCGGTAATGCGGATGGCACAACATCGTTGCGTGAGGCCATTCTTCAGGCCAATGCCGATCCTAACCCGGCGGTAGATACCATCAACTTTGCTATTCCCGGCAGTGGCCGCCAAACGATTAATCTGACTGCTGAACTCCCAGAGATTACGCACTCCGTCTTTATCAATGGCTATAGCCAGGCCGGTGCCAGCCAGAACACGCTGGCGACGGGCGATAACGCAGTGCTGATGGTGGAGCTAAATGGTAGCAATGTCGGGACTAATACCGTCTCTGATCCGGGAGGGTTGGTCGTCAATGCTCCCAATTGCACCATCAAGGGACTAGTTATCAACCGTTTCCCTGATAGCGGCATTGTGCTGAGAACGAGCGGCAACCTCATCGCGGGTAACTTTATCGGCACCGACGGGACAGGCACAGTGGTGGATACGGATAACGATATCACCAATGGCAATAGCTTTGGTAACGCCTGGGGTGTGGAGATACTGGCGGCTAATAACGTCGTTGGCGGCACGACCCCGGCAGTGCGCAATATTATCTCCGGTAATAACTATGGCGGCCTCACGATTTATGCGGATGTGGCAGGCGGTGTGGTGACTGGTAACCTCGTGCAGGGCAACTATATTGGCACTGATGTGACGGGCACCCTCGACCGCGGCAATGCAGGTGAGGGCGTTAATATTGATGGCGATGGCGCTAATGTTTCTGGAAATGTAATTGGTGGCACCACTGTAGCGGCCAGGAACGTTATTGCGGGCAATCAATATAATGGCGTCCGCATTATTTTTGATGGCGCGACTAATAACAGCGTGCAGGGCAACATCATTGGCGCGGATGTGAGTGGCACGAATGCATTGGGAAACTCCTCTGATGGTGTCTTCATTTCGAGCGCCGGGAATAACCTGGTGGGTGGCACCGTTAGTGGGGCCGGTAATATTATTGCTTTTAACGGCGTGGATGGGGTTTCCGTCGTTGCTCCACAGAATAATGATGGCACTCTCGTTTCCCTCCCCGGCAACACGATTAGCAGCAATAGCATCTTTGCTAACGGCTCTGGCACTCTTTCACTGGGCATTGACCTTGATGACGATGGCGTCACGCCTAATGATGTGGGTGATGCCGATATTGGAGCCAATGACCATCAGAATTTCCCCGTCCTAACTTCCGCGACGACTAACGGATTCATAACGGGCACGCTCAACAGCACGCCGAATAATACTTTTCGCATTGAGTTCTTCGCCAACACTGCGGCGGATGCAGCGGGCTACGGTGAAGGCGAAGTCTTTCTGGGCGCGCAAAATGTCGCAACGGATGGTGCTGGGAATGCAAGTTTTAGCACTACTGTCACGCTACCAACGGGCAAGCCCTATATCTCTGCCACTGCCACGAAACTCGCCACAGGTGACACGTCCGAATTCTCGGCCTGTGTGCAACTAGTTGCGCCCACTAACAAGCCGCCCGTCAACAGCGTGCCCGGTGCGCAGAGTGTGAGTCAAGACACCGCCCTCGTTTTCAGCAATAGCAGCAATAATTTGATTTCCATCAGTGACCCCGACGCTGGACAAAACGCCGTGCGGGTAACCCTCAGCGCGACCAATGGCACCCTCACTTTGAGTGGCACGACAGGCTTAACCATCATCAGCGGCAGCAACGGTAGCTCAACCCTGACTTTTACGGGAACGATTTCCAACATTAACACAGCTTTGAATGGGCTATCTTTCGTCCCGGCTGCTGGGTTTAAGGGCGCAGCATCTTTAAGCATCACAACCAACGATTTAGGCAATAGTGGCACGGGTGGCCCGCAGGTAGCTACTGCTACGGTGCCAATCACCGTTAATGCGCTTACCCGCACCTTCTCTGTCAGTAATGTAACAGTGCCCGAAGGCGATAGCGGCACCACCAATGCACTCTTTACCATCACCCTGTCCGCCGCCAGCACGCAACCACTGACGGTGCAGTTTGCCACCTCCGATGGCACCGCTAAGGCGGGTAGCGATTATCAGAGCACGAATGTAACCGTCGGCTTTAGCCCCGGCACCACTACGCGCACTATAGCGGTGCCGATCATTGGTGATACCCTCAACGAAGGCAACGAAACTTTTACAGTTCTGCTCTCCAACCCAAGCGGCGGTGCCGTTATTAGCAATGGGTCAGGCACGGGACTGATTGTGGATGATGATCCATTACCTACGCTTTCAATTAATGATGTGCAGGTTGCGGAAGGGAATAGTGGCATCACGAACGCTACCTTTACAGTGAGCTTATCGGTAGCCAGTGGTCGCACCGTGACCGTGAATTACGCCACGGCGGACGGCACGGCCTTGAGTGGCAGCGACTACACCGCAACTGCGGGCACGCTCACCATAGCCGCAGGACAGAAAAGTGCCACTATCACCGTGCCAATTTTGGGTGATACGGCTGTTGAAGCAGATGAAACCTTTACTGTGAATCTAACCAATGTCAGCAATGCCACCATCGCTCGCAATGCGGGCGTAGGCACCATCCTCAATGATGATACGACGGGGCCACCTCCTACGCCCATTCCGACACCCGTGCCCACGCCGGTTCCGACTCCGACGCCCACGCCCATGCTGGCAGTCACTTTAACAACTCCTGCCAATGGCGCATTTATCAACGGCTTAACAACGGTAGTGGGCACCGTTGGGGGCGGGACTAATTTAAGTGTGAATGTCAGCGTGAAACGCTTGAGTGATGCCCGCTACTGGTCGGGGCATAGTTGGAGTCAAGTTGTATTGAGCGTGCCTGCTGTGGTCACTAATGGGAGTTGGGTCTTGCCCGTTACTCTCTTGCCACGTGGCGCATTTCTGCGTGACGATAGATACACGCTAACTGTTACGGCTACGGATAATGTCGGACATAGTGCCCAGGTTAGCAGCACCTTCTGGTTAGATCGCCTGGCACCCACACTTTCTATCTTAACACCCGTTAATAATGCCACCCTGTCTACTCTGCCATATATCGCGGGTCGTGCCCTGGATGTTCTTAAAGGGAGTGGGGTCAACCGGGTAATATTGCAGTTGTTGCGCGTCAAAGATGGACATTACTGGACAGGCACCACCTGGAGCAGCAAGTCCACGGCCTTAACCACTGTTTTAAGCGGTGCTGTCTGGTCGCAGCGCACTAGCTTGCCCACTGGGGCGAATCTGGCAGCGGGGTCATATCGTTTAATCGTGGTGGCTTACGACCGGGCCAATAATCGTGCCAGTGCTACGACTTCCTTTACTATAAAGGGTTCTCTCACTTCGCCAGTCGTCTTATCCTCGGCCAATGCGCAGGTCGTAACGGGCTTGGTGCAGTTGCAATTTACCGGGGCACTGGATGTTGAACTGGCGGGTGATGCCACGCATTACCTGGTTAAAGTCAACGGTGTGGCGGCTGCCATCCAAAGCGCAGGTTACAATGCGGATGCCCATCAGGTGACACTCGATTTAGCCGCAGGTACGGTACACACGGGAGATCAAGTAACCGTGCAGTGGACGAATTTAAAGGATGTTCAAGGTCGGCCCGTCGAAAGTCAGAGCGCAACCGTGACAGTGGGTTAAAAGCGGCAAGTTTGATTTTGGAATAGACTTTGCACTAAGGGTTAGGCCCTGACAAGTTTTTAACGGCAAGGGCTATCCTGCAAGCTCAGCGTCAGGCCGTAAGATTAGCGGGTGGGAACTTTTTCTGTGGCCTCAAGTTCCAATAAAGCAGTGAGTGAAAAAGCAGCAAGCCTGGCTTGGTGTCTGGTACTGGCAACCTTTGTGTAGCGCAATCATTGAGTAACCCTGCATTGCAGCCTTGCCACATCCTGTAGCGAGCCGTTTTAATTCCAAAGTTCTCACCTTAGTCTGTTATAATCACACCAATTCACGTTCACGAACAAGTTTTTCTTGAAAAGGAAGGTCTATGTCAAAGTTTAAAGCGATTTTTGTCCTGCTCCTGGCTGCGATGCTGTTCACCGGGGTTTGCGCTACCGCTCCACCGGCGCACGCTATCGGTTATACCGTTGATGATCCAGGCGATGCTCCCGATGCTGATCATGCCAATGGTTCGTGCGACGTGGGGAACGGTCATTGCTCCTTGCGTGCGGCCCTTGAGCAAATCGCCGCCAGCGGGGACGCCACCAACAGTATCTCCTTCAATCTCGCGGGGTCAGGCGTGCATACCATTGCCATAGGCGGCCCCTTGCCCGTCGTGTCGCGTACGACAAGCATTGATGGCACTACCCAGCCGGGCTATGCGGGCACCCCATTGATTGAACTCAACGGCGCAGGTGCCGGGGCGAACAGTCACGGGCTGATCTTTATTGCCGGTGGCAACGTCATTAAAGGGTTGGCCATCAATCGCTTTGGCCAGTCGGGGATTCAGTTATCTACTGTGGGCAATAACACGGTTCAATCGTGTATGCTGGGCACCAACCCGGCAGGTGCCACGGCGTTGGGCAATGGCATTGGCCTTTTTATTTTTAACTCCAACAACAACACCATTGGTGGTCCGGGTGCCGCGCGCAATATTATTTCGGGCAACACTAGCAATGGTATCTTCCTCTTGAACGATGGCTCGGTGCCTAATAGCACCTCGGCCAGCAACACCATCACCAATAACTATGTGGGGGTGAATGCGGCAGGCACGGCGGCGCTGGCTAATGGGGCGAATGGTATTCAACTTCAGAGCGCCAGTAGCAATACCATCAGCCAATGCGTCATTTCTGGCAACACTGGCGATGGCATTATTTTGCTCAGTGGCAGTAATAGTACCACCATTAACAACAATACGATTGGCCTGGATGCCAGTGGAGCCAACGCTCTGGGCAATGGTCAGAACGGCGTGGAAATCAGCGGCTCTTCCCAAACCCTGGTGGGTGGCGCAACGGCGGCCCGGAACATTATCTCGGCTAATGGTAACAATGGCATTTCGGTGCTGACTCCAGCCAATAGCCCGGCTGCCGCATCGAATGTTATTGGTGGCAACATCATTGGCACCAACGCGGCAGGTACCGCCGCACGGGGCAATGGTAACATCGGCGTCTTTATTCTTAATTCGGCTTCCAACCGCATTGGCGATGTCTTGGACAACACTGTGACGCCTGCCACTAATGCTAACATCATCTCGGCGAATTTAAAGCAGGGCATTTTTATTCTTGGTGCCACGTCTTCCAATAACATTGTGGGTAGTAATACCGTGGGCACTGCGGGCGCGGCAGGTCTGGGCAATGGCAGCGATGGCGTCCATATTGAAAATGCGCCCAACACTACCGTGCGCTCGGCGCTTATCTCTGGTAACGCGGCCAATGGCATTCTTATTTTGGGCAGCAGTGCCAGTGGAGCATTGATCGAGAATAACACTATCGGCACCAATGCGGCGGGCACCGCGGCGCTGGGCAATGGCAATGATGGTATTCAAGTCAATGGTGCGCCCACGGCTCAAATCGGCGGCACCAACTTTTCAGGTGCGTCCCCAGCCAGTTTAGGCAACACGATTGGCGGCAATGCCAAGAATGGTATCTTTATCTTCGGCGCGGGCGCTAATGGCACGCGCATCGAGCGCAACACGATTGGCACCAACACGGCAGGCACGGCAACGGTTGGCAACAGCAACAATGGCATCTTGATTGTGCAATCGTCCAACAATAGCATTGGCGGCACGGCTTCTACCGTCAACAACACGCTCGTTTCACCAGCTAATATCGTTGCCAACAATGCCCAGGAAGGCGTTTTCGTGGTGGATGGCGTTAGCAACTCCATTTTAGGCAACTCCATCTTCGCCAATGGCGGGCTGGGCATTAACTTAGGCGGTGGCCCGCCCCTGCCTAACGATGCGGGCGATGTTGATACAGGCCCCAATAACCTGCAAAACTACCCGGTCTTTGATTCGGCTATTACCACCGTTGCTAACAACACCACAACGGTGAAAGGGACGCTGAATAGCACCCCCAATACCCCTTTCCGCATCGAGTTCTACAGCAACACGGCAGCGGATGCTTCTGGCTTTGGCGAAGGGCAGAGCTTATTAGGTTCGCAAACGGTAGCCACCGATGGCAGCGGTAACGCGACGATCACGGCGACTTTTGCGACTTCGGTTCTGCCACCTGGACGTTTCCTGTCGGCGACTGCTACCGACCCGAACAACAACACTTCGGAGTTCTCTGCCGACATCAAGGCGATTGTGGATACCACTGCGCCCGCTGTGGCAGTCACCGACCCGGCCAACAACTCACAGATTACAACCTTAACTCAAATTGGCGGCACCGCTAATGATAATGCGGGCGGCAGTGGTTTGGCTCCTAATGCCGTCACGGTTTCGATTCAGCGCACGGTGGACAACCATTTCTGGACAGGTGCCGATTGGAGCAGCACGACACGGGTGCTCTTGCCGGTGTCCTTCGATCCGCCTAGTGGTAACTGGCAGAAGACAACGGGCCTGCCCACACCCACTGTCCAGGATGGCTCTTACATTATTCAAGCCCATGCCATAGACCGGGCGGGTAATGCGGCGGATAGCACACCCGTGACCGCCACACCACTGCCACCAGCTCCTGCGGTGACGGGCTTTAGCCCCACTAGCGGGCCGATTGGCACCACCGTGATTATCACGGGCAATAACTTAGGCAGCACCACTGGCGTTTCCTTCAATGGCACTCTCGCTTCCTTTACGGTGGACTCGCCATCACAAATAACTACAACTGTGCCGTTAAATGCCACAACCGGGCCGATTTCGGTGATTACACGAGGCGGCACGGTGGCGACCACTACCTTCACGGTAACACCATCGCCCAGCCCGACACCGGGGCCAACGGCGACGCCGGTGCCAGGAGCCACGCCCACCCCGGTGCCAGGGGCAACGCCAACCCCAACTGGCCCTACCCCAATACCAACAGCGACACCGGGGCCAACGCCCACGCCGACCCCACCGCCCATTCCGGCGCTGGCCTTAACCCTGAGCGTGAGTTCGATTAATGAAAATGCCGGTGACAACGCCGCTATTGCTACGGTAACGCGTAATACGGCTACCAACACAGCTTTAACAGTGACGCTGAAGAATAGCGATCCTAATCAGGTATCGGTGCCAAACACCGTTATCATTCCGGCGGGCGCAACTTCAACCAGCTTCACCATTGGAGCCGTCAGCAATGGCATCGCGGACGCTAATCATAACGTCACGTTGATCGCCAGCGCCCCTGGCTTGATTTCAAGCACAGTGACCCTGCTCGTGCGCAATACGGATGTCCCGACACTGTCGTTGACCATCTTCCCGGATCGCTTTGATGAAGGTGCTGGCCCGAACGCTGCGGTGGGCATTGTGAGCCGCAATACGCCGACTGGCACCCCGCTCGTGGTGACACTGAACAGCAGCAACCCTCGTAAGGCACGGGTGCCTCAAACTGTCACGATTCCAGCCAATGCAAAATCGGTCAGCTTCCCCATTGCTGCGGTGGATAACAACGTGGCAGATGGCCCACAGCGCGTGACTATTACCGCCGGAGTGCGTGGGTTCACTCCTGCCAGCGCCGATATAACTGTGCTGGACAACGAGCCAGGCAGTTCACTCAGTATTAGCGGGCGTTGCACAGTCGTCACCCCGACGAACTTAGACCCGAACCTACGCATCGGCGTCGCTGGCGTCACGGTGAGCCTGTTCCAATCGGGAGTGCTGCGCGATGTGGTCTTCACCAATGCCAGTGGTGCTTACAACTTCACCGGTCTGCCCGCAGGCACCTACACAGTTATCCCCAGCAAGCTGTTTTATCTGTTCACGCCGCTCTCGCGGACGGTAACGCTCAATAAGACGAACGCGGTTAATGCGGACTTTACGGGTGTCCCGCGTGGTCAAATCAGTGGGCGCGTGACCAAGCGTCAGCCCAACGGCACTTTCGGCGGTGTTATCGGCGTGGTGATTGTAGCGCGCAATACGCAGAAGCAGACTACAGTGGCCGTGCGCACCGATACCAATGGCCGCTTCCTGTTCGACCGCTTGCCATTGGGGACCTACATTCTGCAACCGATTTTACCGCACATCTATTTCGCGCCGCGCAATCGGGCTACTACCCTCACCCCCATGAACTTGCAAGTGGCTAATGCCAACTTCCTGGTAGCGGGCACTGATACCATTGCGCCCACTATCACGATTGCTCCTCTCCAGGGCACGGCAGGGCCAACGCAAGTGACCGGCACGGCGCAAGATCGCGGCGGCGCGGGCGTCGCTTCCATTACCTTGCTGATTGCACGTTTCACCAGTGCTGGTGCGACGACGCCAACAGCTTTCTACAACTTTAATACTCAGGCTTTCGTGCCCACCTACAGCCCCAACGCAGCGGAAAGCCTGGTGCTGGGCACCAACACCTGGAGTTCACGCACCCTACCCACCCTCGCGCCTGGCTTCTATGGCCTGCGCGCTACGGCCACTGATTTTGCCGGTAACGTTGGCCGCTCCAACTTCGTGCGCTTCAACATTCTGGCTCCCACCCACGGTGCTACCATTGGCAGTGCTACTGGTGACCAAACTTCTCCGGTGGCACTCTCCACCGGTGCGGCCCAGGCTGCAACCAATAGCGTGCAACTCAAGTTTCTCGCTGCCTTAGATGCAGACTCGGCGAGTGATGCAGCCCACTACACCGTTAGCGTCAACGGGCAAGCCGTAACGGTCGAAAGCGCAAGTTATAATGCCGGGGCGCACAGCGTTGTGCTGGGCTTAGCCATAGGCTCTTTACAGAATGGAGATCATGTCGTTGTCGCATGGGATGGTCTTCAAGATGCGAAGGGGCAGAGTGGAGATGGCCAGACGGGTCTGCTGACAGCGAAGTAAAACTCCGATGCAGTAAGTTTTTCCCTCAGCCTCAACTAACTGAACAACAACGGCTTCCACTATTGCGGGAGCCGTTGTTGTTTTAAATCCTCATACTCCCAAACTTTAATCTCTGTGTTCTCTGCGTCTCTGTGGTTTATTTCTACCTGCAATCGGTGGTGGGGTGGTGGGAGCGCTTCTCGTATTCTCATAATTTGGAAGGAGTGCTGGCCACACAAATTTTCACAGTAACCAAGACTCGCGCAACCTCATAACCTGCAAAGTATCTAATGGCTTTGACATTACCCCTGATGCCGGGTTATGACGCTCATTAATATTATGTAAGAACCTTTAAGCACGCTCTGACCGGGCGCATTTATAATTCGGTATTAACTCTATCTGGTCGCCACAAAAGTCAAGCCGCATCCGAAACAAGCAAGAGAAGGAGAAGTCCCCATGAATCCCACTTTTTATCGCCTGCGCGGGCAGGTTAGACGCTTATCATTCCTCACGCTGCTGTGCGCCTTAATCGGCATCGTCAGCTTAGCTTTGCCCGCCCAAGCCGATACTCCCGATGAGCAGTATCAGTTTGCGGCGGGTTTGTATCAACAAAAGCTGTGGCAGTTGTCCGCCGAGAAGCTGCGCGACTTTGTGAACGCCAATCCTAATCACAAGAACGCCAAGCAAGCGGCTTATATGTTAGGCAGCGCACTTTATCGGGCGCAGGATGCTAAAGGCAACATTGACTATGCAGCGGCGGCAGCGGCCTATGAGCGGGCCATTGCCAAGTATCCCGATCCCAAGTTCTCGCCCACTGGCTATTTTGAAATGGGTGATGCTTACTTCAATCTCCAGAAGTATGATAAGTCCATCGCGGCGCAAAGAGAGTTCTTAAAAAGTAATCCCGCGCCCGCCGAAGCCGCGCAAGCCCAATACTGGATTGGGGAAAGCTACTACGCCCTTAAAAACTCTGCTGAGGCTAAAGCCGCTTATCAAAAAGTAGTTGACCAATATCCAAACAGCGAAGTAGCTCCCTATGCCCAGTATTCGTTAGGCTTAATTGCTGCTGATGCGAATCAGCCAGAGGTGGCGGTAGCCGCGTTTCGTGCTGTGGTCAATAAGTATGGCACTTCGGAAGTGGCGTCTGAATCACGTTTGCGCCTGGCTGATGCCCTGCTTTCTACGAAGAAATACGCGGAAGCCAGCAAAGCCTATCAGGATGTCTTGGGCGACCCGAAAGCGGCGCAGTGGAAGAGCGATGCGCAACTGGGCATGGCCGATGCCCAGTTTGGCGCCAAGGACTTTGTTAGTGCCGCGCAAACCTATAACCAGGTTTTGACTTCGCTCAAAGCAGATGACGCACGACGCACCGCCATCCGCCAGCGTCTGGCCGATAGCTACTACAATGCCAAAGATTATGAGCAAGCTTTAGCCGGTTACAAGCCTCTCACCCAGAGCACCGATGCCAAGACCGCAGGCTATGCCCTCTATTTTAGCGGCAATGCCTTGCGTGAATTAAAGCGTTACCCGGAAGCCGCCGTCAACTATCGTAAGCTTGTAGATAACTACCCTCAACATTCGTTAGCGGCTAAAGCGGCCCTGCGCCTGGGTGATAGCTATGCTGATGCCAAAGACCCCAAGCAAGCGGCCTTGGCCTACAAGTTGGTGCTGACTAAATATCAGGGCACGGAAGCGGCCAAAGAAGCGCAGCAGGCATTGACTGATTTGGCAGGGGAAGTGGTTAGCAATGCGGGCAATGGTGGCGCGAGTACTGCCGAAGAAATCTTGCACTTACTCCCGCCTGGCCCGGCCAGCAGCAATGCTCAATTAGCTCTGGCGCAAGCCGCTTTTGATAAGTCCGACTGGAACAAAGCAGTGCAGTTGGCACAAACGGCGTTGGACGGCAACCCGGATAAGGGTGTGGCCGAAAATGCACTCTATCTCATTGGTTCGGCGAAGCTAAACAATAAAGATGCTGCCGGTGCCAGCACAGCCTTTCGCAGCCTGTTAGCCAAGAATGTGCAGGGCGATTTAGCAGGTCAGGCAGGCTTGGGTTTGACCTGGGCCTTGCTTGATGCCAACAAGCCCGCAGATGCCGAAGCCTCTGCGCGCAAGGCGTTGGCGGGTGGCGCAAAGGGCGAAATCAAGGAGCGGTTGCAGCTTTCACTGGGCGAAGCGTTATTGAGTCAGAAGAAGACGAAAGAAGCCGCTCCCGTCTTCGTAGCCCTCCAAACTTCTACTGTTAAGGACATTGCGACCCAGGCGGCCTATGGTAGTTCCCTCGCCCTGGAAGCCGATAAGCAATGGGCAGCCGCCGCCAGGAGTTGGGGCAAATATGCGGAGTCGGCACCGGATGCTCCATCACGCGCTAGAGCCTACCTACATCAGGGCTTAGCCCTCGTGCAGGCCAAGAGTGGCGTGGCGGCAAAAGCGGCTTTTGACCAGGCAGTAGCGGCTGATCCCAAAGGCGAAGTCGGAGCCAGGGCACTTTATGAAAGCGCCTGGGCCGCGCACGATGCCAAGCAAACCGCTGATGAAGCGGCGCGTTGGCAGCGATTGGCGACGGATTTTCCCCAGAGCAAATATGCGGCAGAAGCGGCATTCCAGCAGGGCGAATCGCTCTTTGATTCCAAATCGTGGAACGATGCCGCCGCCGCCTATCGCACTGTAACCGATAAATTCCCGCAAAGCGAGGCCGCACCCCTGGCGTGGTATAAGTTGGGTTCATCGCTGTACAACATGAAGAATTGGGATGAAGCGGCCACCGCCTTTGATAAAGCCGCTACTTTTCCAAAAAGCGATGTGGCGTTGGAATCTTCCTTCTGGGCCGGGGAAAGCTTGCGGCAGGGTGGTAAGGTGGAGCAGGCCCGCACCCGCTATCAGAAATTCATTAATGGGGCGGCCACGGCTTCCAAAGAGGTTAAAGCCTATTTGCCCACCGCTCGGTTAGGTTTGGGACAAGCCCTGGCAGCCAGCAACGATTTAAATGGCGCTGTGGCTACCTATGAAGCAGGTCTGGCGGATGCGCAAGGCGCGGATGCGGCTGAACTCAATTACCGCTTAGGTGAAGTTCTCGCCCAACAGGGCAAGTATAAAGAGGCTTATACCCATTATTTGAAAGTGGTCATCAGCTATCGCAACAGCCAGTGGGCACCCCGTTCGCAATGGGCGGCAGGCCAGGCGCTCGAAAAAACAGGTGACAAGCAGGCGGCGATTGATATGTATCGCCAACTGGCGCAACGCCAGCCAACCAGCGATTTAACAAGTCAAGCGCAAGATAGATTAAAGGCGTTGGGCGCGGGGTAAGAGATTTAAGGCCTCTCCCCGCCCTCACACTCCCAGATTGATAAACGGCGAGGGGAACAAAGGACTACTCTAGCGTCAAACTTAAACTACAAAGTAGTCCTTTGACACCCCTTCCCGGTTCGGGAAGGGGACGGGGGTTAGGTCATTTTAAGATCATCCTGTCGGGTTTAGGTTTTCGGCGGACATAGACATTAAGGAGCGTAACAATGGGATTTTTAGCACACATGGGCGGTTTGCCCGGCATTGGCATTTTGTTGGCCAAGGCGGTCTTAGTAGTGTTCTCCATCGCCTCGGTCGGCGTGATGATTGAGCGGGCCTTTGCTTTACGACGGGCACGCTTGGTCGAGCAACGGGATTACAACGCCTTGAAGCAGGCTTTGATGATGCGGCAGATGGACACCGTGCGAGCGTGCGTTGCGGCCAGTCCTGCGCCCTGCGCGGCGGCCTTGTCGGCGGGGCTAAGCCATCAGGGTGCGCCCGAAGAAGTGGTGCGCGAGGCCATTGCCCAGGAAGTTGATATGCAGAATGCGGCGCTCCATAGTTACTTACCGGTGCTGGCGACTATCGCCTCTACTGCGCCTTATGTCGGCTTGTTTGGTACGGTGTTAGGTATCCTTTCGGCCTTTGATAAAATCGCCAGAACGGGCCAGACCGGAGCCAGCGCCGTGGCCCAACCTATTTCAGAAGCTCTCATTACCACAGCTTTAGGCTTGGGTGTGGCTATTCCGGCAGTAATGGCCTACAACTACTTCAGTGGCCGGGTCAGCGATTTAGGCTTGCGTGTGGAAACCCATGCCCTCGACTTAGGAGCGCGTTTGCCCGATCTGCGCACGGTCGGCGGGGGTGATGGTCATGAAGGTTAGTGGAGGCGGACACAGCGGACGTGGCCATCGCTCGCACGCGGTGCCGATGGCTGAAATTAATATTATTCCCCTGGTGGATGTGGTGTTGGTGCTGCTGATTATCTTTATGGCGACCACGGCCTTTGTCAAAGAGTCGGGCTTGAACATGAAACTGCCAGCCGCGAAAACCACCGAAGTCACGCCCCAGGAAAACAAAGACATCAATATTGCGCTCACTCGCAATAACAAGATTTATTTAGACGGCAAGCCCACCAACGAGAAAGCTGTTTTGGGTATTATGATGACCCGCGCTAAGAAGATGCCGGATACTCGCGTGATTATCAAAGGCGATGAAAAAATCGAGTATAAGCGCGTGGTGCAAATCATGGACATGGCCAAGCAAGCGGGCTTGCCCAAGGTGGCGTTGGGCACTCAACTGCCAGACGGCAAAGACCAATAAAAGGCTGAGTTGGAGGGAAGGGCAATGCTTTGGCGTTGCCTGGTAGGAGGACGCTTTCATGCCGTTGCAAACTGATAATCGTAGACCGAGACATCAAAACCCCGTTGGCCCCCCAGCCCAGCCACCCACTGGAGGTTTTACGCCCGCGACAGGTGATTCTCCCTATCACCGTAAACCGCGTAAAGAACCTCTTATTCCGGTATTGCTGGTTTCACTGGCCATTCACGCTTGCTTGTATTGTTTGGCCCTTTTAGTGCCTGCCCCTGTCATCCCCAAGCCGGAGCGCCTGCTTGAAGTTGATCTGCGGCATTACAAAATATCTAAACCAGAAAAGAAAAAGAAAGAGAAGCCACAGGTTATAGCCAAGGTGCAGGTCAAGCCAGTGGTGAAGCCTGCACCTCGGCAAAAGTTGCCGCGCTTGGCGGCGCGTCCTCAACCGGTGCCGACGCTGCCCCCAGTTAAGAAAGTGGAACAGCCCAAGCCGACGAAGCCGCCGGAAATTAAAAAGGAAGAGCCAAAGCCTAAACCAACGGTGGAAAAGGTAAAAGCAACTTTGCCACCGCCCCAACCAACTCTCGAAAAGCCCAAGCCGACACCGCCTCCCCTGAAGACGGATAAAATTGCCAAGGCTCCGCAACATCAAAGTCCGCAAGAACCAGAAAACGGGCACAAATCGCCAGGTGAAGCCACGCCAGGCAAGGGTAATCATTCGACCCGTGTCAGGGTCGCGGAGGCTCCAGAAAAGTTTAGCGGCCAGCAGCTTAAACCACTGCCAGGGAGTGGTGCTCCTAAAGCTCCGGGGCGACCTAAATTCGACGAAGAAGCGGGCGCTGCTGGCGATTTGCATACCGGGCGGGCCTTAGATAAGCCCCGGCCCAACACCCATCCTAATCGCTCACATGGAATGTTTGATAGTGATACCAACGCCAACGATAACGGCGGGCAAGGTAAGAATCCACAGACTCCCCTACCACGCGGCGTGCATTCTGGCCGTCTGGATGCAGGCAATAAGGAACTAGAGCCAGGACATTTCGATAATCATGCCTTTGGTGGTCATCCCGGCGGTGGCTCCCCCGGCTTAGGACAACGCAACAAGGGCGGTTCGGAGCGCGGCCACAATGATGAGTTAGCCGGGACAGATGGAGCAGGGGGCGCACGGCTGGCTAAAGCCATGCCCAGTCGCGGTGGTGGCGGTGGCCCCAACTCGCACATTTTGGCTTATGTTGATCCGACGAATCGAGACACTGATACGATTAACACCAGTTCTGCTGGTCGTGGCCCCGGCTCAGGTGGCGGTCATGGCGGCGGACGGGGTGGTGGCGAAGGCAGCGATAGTGGCGCGGGAGCGGGTTTTGCGGCTCATGGTATGCCCCGCGTTGCTCTCAATACTCGTTCTGGCAACGGTTTAGGTGGCGGCTCTGGTTCTGGCGTTGGTGGCCCCCGCGGTCATGGACGTGGCGGAGAAACGGCTGGTGACGGCGGCGAAGGTGGTGGCGCTGGCGGAGGCCGGGGCGGTGGTTACGGCAATGGCAACGGCTCTGGCGGCGGTGGACGACATCGCCCGCGCTTTGCCGGTTCACCTGGTGGCGATCCTTATGGGCCGTTGGTGGGTGGTAATCCCAATGGCGGTGGTGGCACTGGCGGTGGGCCGGGTGGCCCCGGACGTGGCGTTCTCCTCGCGCGGCGCGGCGGTGGTGGCCCCGGTGATGGTGCGGGTGATGGAGCGGGTGCTGGCCCCGGCGGTAGTGGTGATGGTGAAGGCTTTGGTCATGGTCGTGGTGGCCTGGGCCGTGGGCCAGGTGCAGGTGGTGGACGGGGTTCTGGCGATGGCCCTGGACACGGCAACGGTGGCGGCAACGGCAGTGGCGGTTTAGGTCATGGTCATGGTGGACGTGGCGGCATTTCCGATACGGCTGGTAACGGCGATGGAGATGGCGCGGGTGAAGGTTACGGACATGGCCGCAGTCATGGGCAGGGTAAGATACGCCTGGCCCGCCGTCACGACGATGGCTCAATCCTGGGCCGTGGCCTGATGCGCAACACTGGTCAGGGCGGCATTGACGCCTACTATTATGAGGATGCCGATCTTTCCGACCGCCATATCGAAACCAAGGTCTACGAAATGGAGCAGAATCATAACTGGAAAGATATTCCCATTGATTGGAAGACCTTTAGCAAGGAGAAGTATCATCGCGTAGACCAGACCATTGACTTTAACTGGCAAGGCGACTCTCCGGCTCCTGGAGTGCGCGGTTCTTTCTTTAGCGTTAAATGGATCGGCCAAATCTTTGTGCCCAAGGATGATGACTACCGCTTTCGCTTTGAAGACTTAGATGATGGCGGGCGGCTGATTCTCGATGGGGAGAAGGTTATCGAAGTCTGGAAGGTGCAGAAGAGTTCACCCAGCACGTTGAAGTCTTATCATCTTACGCGTGGCCCGCACAAAATCGAGATAGACTATGTCCAAGGCCCGCCCACAGAAGCCTCCATTACGTTAAAATGGATGTCCTCTTCATTCCCCTGGGAAGTTGTCGGCACCTATCGTCCAGGCAATTAGCTTGGGGTCTCTGCCTTAATACAGACAGCACAGCCCGCCAAATCCTGGCGGGCTGTGCTGTCTGTATTAACAGGTTTGACACAGGTTTATTTTGTTGGCAGTCCGGTAAGTTTCTGATAAGATTGGATTATTACTTCTTTGTTTATCCTCCTTGTCAGGGGCTTTTAGGCTAAATTACAGGGTGAATTTTGATAAAACTCAGGAAATTCCCTACTTAAATCCCCGTTAGTTGCAGATACACTTGTCAAAGAGTAATTTTACAGCTATCATATTCACACCAGCTTACAACAGCACAGCAACATACCATATAAGATAAATCTGTAGCACAATGGAACAATAAGCTGCTATAACAGGTCACATTGTTGGACTATTCTACAAATTTTAGAAATTGAGTCCTCATTTCGATGTATTCAGGAGAGACTTCTTTGCCTTTGATCAAAGAGGCAAAATATCATGTAGAATTGTCACAGATTTTATTACAGACATTTAATACCACAAGCTTAACATCTATTTTAAACGCTATGTTGTTACTTTCTTATCTGAGGAATTGCCGTCGGCTAGGCTTTGCTCAGGTCTGAATGGACACGCATAATACACGATTTCCGTGTGCCTTGGAGTCCTTATATATGAAGAATATAGTAAGTTTGATAGATAAATATTTGACGAACAGTAATAACAGGTCAGCCGTAAACAGGAGCGTAGATATGCAGAAGCAGAAAGTAAGGAGCCTTACTCAATTTTATTTGTTAGGGGCATCATTGTGTGCCCTATGGGGTGCCCATCCGTCTGCGGCCACGGCGCAGCAAGTTGCCAAGCCAGCCACAATAACGGGTTGGCTAAACTCGATCTGGTCCGAGCCATTTCCTGGACAACACAGTGCCAAGTCACAGGTGTATTTGCTGAAGGACGATAATGGCAAATCCTACGAAGTTTCTATCAATCAGAATACCCTTCGTGCCGCTGGCGGACACTCTGCCCTGAACCGTCGCCGCGTCGTTGTTTCTGGCGTAGTAACTAAAAAGGCTTACGGCACCCGTAGCGTAGCTGCTACTGACGCGCTCCAGGTTAGCGCTATTAAGCTCCAGAGCGGTACTGCTATCCGTGGCGTTGAAGGCGCACCGCAGCTCCAGGTGGGAGCTAAGCCCTACATTAATATTCTGTGCCGGTTTTCGGATAATTCATCAACCCCCACAACGATTAGCTACATCTCAGGTTTGATGAGTTCTACCCCCCCTGGTCTCGATCATTACTGGCGTGAAACTTCTTATAACAACATCAACTTGGCCGGGAGCAATTTCGTAGGGTGGTATACTCTGCCGCACACACGCGACTATTACGTGGGGGGCAATATCAACCCTCCTGCCAACCTGGATTTACTGGCGCAAGATGCCACGGCGGCGGCAGCGGCGGATGTGCCTAATTTTACCTCTTACTATGGCATTAATATTATTCTTAACGGCGATTTAGGCGATGATGCAGGCAATGTCGGGAGTGCCTGGGGTGGGAGCACGCCCCTGACCTTAAATGGGGTAACCAAGAATTATGGTGTCACCTGGTTGCCCAACTGGGCTTGGACTTACCAATCCGTAGTGGCCCATGAAATGGGTCATTCTCTGGGATTTGACCACTCCTCTGGCCCCTATGCAACCCCCTACGACTCAGATTGGGATATGATGAGCAATACGTATGCGCCTTCTGCCTGTCCTGCGGGTGACCCTTACCTGTGTAATGGGGTGCATACTAACTCTTACCATACGAATAATGCTGGCTGGATACCTGCGGCGCGTAAGTATACGGCGCTGTTTTACAGTCAGAAGAAAATTACCCTGGAAGAATTGGATCAACCGGGCCCGGGTAATTATATGATGGCAAAGATTCCCATTCCTAATTCTACGCTTTACTACACTGTGGAGGCGCGTCGTACTGTTGGTTATGATGCTGGAATACCCGGTGCCGCAGTCATTATTCACAAAGTAGATGAAAGCTTGCCAGATCGCCAGTCGCAGGTTGTCGACCCGGACGGTAATGGTGATCCCAATGATGCTGGCGCGATGTGGGAGCCTGGCGAGACGTGGAATGATTCCGCCAACAACATTAGCGTCTCTGTTAATGAGGCGACGCCGACTGGCTTCACCGTTACCATTACCAATCAAACACCGGACTTAGTACCCCCCACCATCTCTCTAACTTCGCCCGTGGATGGTTCACTTGTCACTGCCATGCCAGCTATCTATGGTACTGCTCAGGATGATCCATTAGGACGTGGTCTGCAACAAGTGTCAGTAACCATTCAACGCAACAGCGATGGTCTTTATTGGAATGGCTCGACCTGGTCTGGCCCGATTACGGATTTGCCAACTAACCTGTTCGGTATCAATGGTTGGTCTCTTAATTCAGTGCCGTTACCTACGGGGGCTAATTTAGCTGATGGTAAGTACACTATCGTAGCTACGGCGATGGATGTTGCGGGCAACACCGCCAGTGCAGTCGCCACGATTTCCGTGGATGCGACCCCACCAAATATTAGCATGACAGCGCCTGTTACTGGCTCCGCGCAAAGCATCTCTATTATTAGCGGGACAGCCATAGATACTCCCGCTGGTAGTGGTTTGCAACGGGTGGTCGTCAGCATCCTGCGTAGCAAAGATGGGCAATACTGGACTGGTAGCGGTTGGACTGCAACGCCCACAGCATTGCCTGCAACCTTAAACAGTGATAGCACCTGGGTAGTAAGTAGTCTGGTTCTTCCTGGTAGTGCCCTCTTAGATAGTGACTACGCTGTTACGGCTGCCGCTATTGACTATGCGGGTAATGTAGGTGTAGCTTCAGCTAAGGTTACGGTTAATTCGGGCCTGCGTATCTTTATGAACGCACCCATTAATAACGGCGCCGTCCATGATTTCGCTGTGGCTGTTGGAACCGCTACTGAAAACGCTGGCAATAGTGGAATCGTCGGCGTTATAGTGAGTATTCAACGGACAGGTGATAAGGCTTACTGGAACGGCATTGGCTGGACTGCCACGCCATCTGGTGTGCCCGCCGTATATAACAGTAGTAACGGTACCTGGTCGTTTAATAGTTCTTCGGCTCTGCCGCAAGGCGCGAACCTCTTAGATGGGCCTTATGTATTCAGCGCGACAGCCATAGATCGCATCGGTAACATGGTGACAACATCCGTAGCCGTTACGGTTGATGCTACAGCCCCCCAGGTTTCCATTGCGTCACCGGCTAACAATGTTTATGTTAGAAAGTTCCCCGTTGTTGTTGGCAAGGCCGATGACAATCCTGGCGGCACCGGCATTGACCACGTAGATTTGATGATTAAACGCTACGATGGGGTGTATTGGAACGGCACCCTGTGGACTGAGGCGCCCTCAGTCTTAGAGACCTTGCGCTCTAATGATGATTGGTCTTTCACCACAGAAGCGTCGCCAATTGCTGGCCTGTCCGATGGTCAATACACCCTGACGGCTATTGCTTACGATAAAGCGGGAGGTTCATCCTCGGCCAGTCGCACCTTAGTGCTGGACAGCACAGCACCCCAGGCTCCTATCATTACCACTCCGACCAACAATACTTTTGTCAAGCGTTTTGGCACTATTCAGGGCTTGGCGTCCGATAATGTGAGCGGAAATGGCGTGACGCGCGCGACTGGTGTGAATGGTAGCGGTGTGAGCCATGTTGATCTGAACATTCAGCGTCGTAGCGATGGAAAATGGTGGTCTGGTGGGAGTTGGAGCGATACGCCTATTGGCATCCCCACCTCCTTTGCCAATGGCAAGTGGACGCGCAATAGTGGCTTCCCAGCGGGTAGTTATCTGTCCGATGGGCAATACACCATAACGCCTATCACTTATGACAAAGCGGGCAATCGAACCGTGGGTAGCAGCACGACTCTCACGGTAGATGAAACAGCGCCGAACTTAACCTTTGTCCGCCCCGGTTTAAACTCCGGCGCGAAGAGCGTGCCTGTTGTGCAGGGCACGGTGGACGATGGCACTGGAAGCGGCGTGAAAGAAGTCACTCTATCCATTCAGCGCCGCACCGACGGTAAGTATTGGAGTGGCTCGACCTGGGCAATCAAGCAAACCCAGTTGACCACTGCTCTCTCTGGCGGGACTTGGAGCCGTAGAACTGGTTTGCCCACGGGAGCGGATTTGCCTGCTGGCAACTACTATTTCATTGCTCAAGCCACCGACAAAATTGGCAATATGCGCCGTCTGGTCAGCGCCGTCTCAGTAGACACGACCGGGCCAAGCACCGTGACTTTCACTACGCCACGAGCGGATGCTACCATCGGTTCCTTAGCCACTGTCATAGGCACTGCGGTGGATAACAACGGTGGCAGCGGCATAGACCATGTGGAATTAACTATCCAACGCCAGAAGGATGGTCTGTTCTGGAGTGGCCTGCGTTGGAGCGCCCTCCGCACGGTCTTAACCACCAAACTCACTGGCAGCGTTTGGAAGAGCAACACTAATTTGCTGGCGTCTAACATCGGCAGTGGAACCTATACGCTCACGGCGACTGCCTTTGATAAGGCGGGTAATTCCGCAGGCACCAGTATCAAGGTTAGTGGTGGGCCTGCCTCCAGCCTGAGTGCAGATACCAATAATGGTGTTGCCTCCAGCGTGAAGTTATCCATAACTGCGGCCCATGTTGCTGGCGACAGTCTCCAACTGCGCTTTACCGGTGCTCTAGATGCCGACACCGCTAGTGATGCGGCGCACTACAGCGTGACCGTTAATGGACAAACTGTAGTAGCGGAGAGCGCAGGCTATAACGCTGCCACGCATAGTGTGCTGCTGGCTTTACCCGTAGGCAGCCTGCGCCTGGGTGATACGGTCAGGGTAAGCTATCAGGGTCTGCTTGATTCCAGCGGCGCGACAGTGAACGGACGGAGTGCCTTGGTCCCTGCTCGCTAAGTAAGTTCTTTCCAAAATAGCGACTGCATTCCCAATGCAGTCGCTATTTTGTTTTGTGCTCCTTATTGGCGCTGCTCATTGATAAGGCTAAGGTGCCTGTTCTTGTTGGAGGATAGGCACCTTTTTTGCAGGTAAGGGTGGGGCCATTCACGCCTAAGGAGGCCCCATGACGAAACTAGAACTTGTATGGAATACCTCCTGAATTCCATAGTCCCCGATTTACCACTAAGAACGCGACTCATCCCCGGCTGCTTGCTAGTGCTTAGTTATGCTATGAGCACTGCAAGGAGCTTTAACTTTCTCCCCGCCAGTCAATAAAGGTTTCCAATTATGAGAGTATCAAAATCATTATTAATCAGTTTATGGGCGTTGATTATGGTCACTATTGGCTTTAGTCAGAGTGCCCAGGCCCAGCAGCAACTAACGGTCAGCATTAGCCCCACCACTTTCAGTGAAGCGGCAGGCAATAATGCTGCCACAGGAAGTGTTACTCGTAGCTCAGCTACCACTTCTGCCTTAACGGTGAATCTGTCCAGCAATAACACTAGTCAGGCTACGGTGCCCGCCACCATCACTATTCCCGCCGGGGCTTCTTTTGCCGCCTTTTCAGTTAATGCGGTGGACGATGGTTTAGTCAATGGCCCGCAAACCGTCACGATAACGGCGCGTGCGACCGGATTTACCTCCGGTAGTCAAGATGTAACCGTCACCGAAAGCGACGTGCCCACATTGAGCTTGAGTATCTCACCCACTCGCTTCGGCGAGGGAGCTGGTAATAATGCTGCCACCGGCACCGTCACACGTAACACCACGACCTCATCCGCTCTGACGGTGAATCTCAGTAGCAGTAATAGCGGGGCCGCAACCGTGCCGAACTTTGTCACCATTCCGGCAGGTTCCACTTCTATTACATTCTCCATCGGGGCCGTGAATGACAATTTGGTGACAGGGCCACGCACATCCACCATTACGGCCAGTGCCGCCGGGTTTATTGCGGCCACGCGTAATGTTACAGTCACCGATAATGACAGCCCCACGCTGACGCTAAGCATTACCCCCAATACCTTTAGCGAAGCCGCCGGGGTTAATGCTGCTACGGGCACAATTACTCGTAACACCGACACCTCGGCAGCTTTAACGGTCAATCTTTTCAGCAGCAATACCAATAAAGCCACGGTGCCAACGACTATTACTATTCCCGCTGGCGCAGCCTCAACAACTTTCTCTGTGTCCGCCGTGGATAACACTTTAGTGGATGGCCCGCAAACCGCAACGATTACTGCCAGTGCCACGGGCTTTAGTTCCAGTCCAGTCACGGTCACTGTCACCGACAACGATGTGCCAACCCTCACGGTGAGCGTAAGTCCCAACACCTTTAGTGAGGCGGCAGGCACCAACGCTGCTACGGGCACCGTTACGCGCAACACCGATACCTCCGCGCCGCTAACGGTTACTCTCGCCAGCAGCAACACCGGGCAAGCCTCTGTGCCAACCGCTATCACGATTCCCGCAGGCTCCGCTTCGGCGTCATTCTCAGTCGCGGCCATAAGTAACGGGGTGGTGACCGCGCCGCAAAGTGTCAATATCTCAGCCACGGCCAATGGCTTTAATTCGACCCCTGCGACGGTTACTGTAACGAACAGTGATGTGCCGACATTAACCTTCACTGTTACGCCCAATACCTTTAGCGAAGCCGCTGGAGCCAATGCGGCCACGGGCACCATCACGCGCAACACGGATACTGGTGGCGCGTTGACCGTAGCCCTGAGTAGCAGCAACAATAGCAAAGTCCGAGTGCCTGCCACAGTCACCATTCCGGCGGGCGCAACGGCTATCAATTTCAGCATTGCTGCCGTAGATAATACGGTGGTGGATGGTGATCAGGTGGTTGGCTTGACGGCGACAGTCGCCGGGTTCGTCCCTGGGCGCGTGCGCGTTACTGTCACCGACAATGACACGGCTGCCACGCCAACCCCGGTGCCAACGGCCACGCCAGTGCCCGCCGCTCCAACTTTGACTTTGAGCGTTAACCCCAGCACCTTTAGCGAGGCCGCAGGAGCGAATGCTGCGACGGGCACGGTCTCCCGTAACACCGCAACAACTTCGGCCTTGACCGTTAATTTGTCCAGCAGCAATACGGGACAAGTGCGGGTGCCCACCACAGTCACGATTCCGGCTGGTTTAGCCTCTGTCAATTTTGCGGTGGCCGCTGTCAATAACAATGTAGCCAATGGCGATCAAGTAGTCGGCCTCACCGCCACCGCTTCCGGGTTCGCTCCAGGACGAACCCGTGTCACCGTTACCGATGTTGGGGTAGCGGCCACGCCGACGCCAGGGCCAACTGTTACCCCCACCCCACCCACTATCCCGACCCTCACCTTGACAGTGAATCCTAGCACCTTTAGTGAAGCCGCCGGGCCAAATGCTGCCACCGGCACGATTAGCCGTAATACTTCCACCGTGGGAGCCTTGACGGTCAACCTGACGAGCAGCAACACAGGGCAAGTTCGGGTGCCAGCGACCATCACGATTCCGGCTGGCTCAACCTCGGTCAACTTTGCAGTGGCCGCTATCAACAATAATGTAGCTAATGGTAATCAGGTAGTTGGTCTCACGGCCACGGCCACCGGGTTTGCGCCAGGACGGACGCGAGTGACCGTAACGGACGTAGGAGTCTCGGCTACACCCACGCCGCGGCCGACTGTTACTCCTACCCCACCCACTACTCCGACCCTCACCCTGACAGTCAATCCCAGCACGTTTAGTGAAGGAGCGGGGCCGAATGCGGCTACGGGCACCATCAGTCGCAATACGAATACGGCTACCGCGCTAACGGTGAGTCTAACAAGCAGCAATATCAATAAGGTTCGAGTGCCTGCCACGGTCACAATTCCGGCTGGCTCCGCCTCGGTGAATTTCAATCTGGCTGCCGTAGATAATACGGTTGTAGACGGTGATGTGGTAGTTGGCCTCACCGCCACCGCTAGCGGATTCGCTCCAGGACGCACCCGTGTCACGGTAACAGATAATGATGTCGCCGGGCCAACCCCGACACCTCGACCAACGGTCACGCCAACGCCGCTGCCAACAGCGACCCCAACTCCGGCTCCGCCAACCTTGACCGTTCTCATCAATCCCAGCACGTTCAGTGAAGGAGCGGGCGCTAATGCTGCCACGGGCACGGTCAGCCGCAACACCTCAACCATAGGCCCCTTAACGGTGAGTCTCTTTAGCAGCAACACGCGGCAAGTGCGGGTTCCGATCAGTGTGACCATTCCGAATGGTGCCAGTTCGGTAAACTTCCCGGTGGCGGCTATAGATGACAAAGTTGTAGATGGTTCTCAGGTGGTGGGCATTACGGCTATCGTATCTGGCTTTATTCCGGGACGGACGCGGGTGACAGTGACCAATGTAGATACCACACCAACCCCGGCACCGACTCCAGTAGCGACTCCGACCCCGCAGCCTAACCCCACTTTAACCTTGAGCATCACGCCCAAGGTCTTTAGTGAGACGGCGGGCGCGAATGCCGCTGTGGGGTCGGTAACCCGCAACACCAATACAGCCACCGCTTTGACGGTGAACCTCTTTAGCGATAATACGCGCAAGGTGCGTGTCCCGACCAGTGTCACGATTCCAGCCGGGGCCGCTGCCGCGTCCTTTGCAGTAACGGCCATTAATAACACTGCTATTGAGGGCAACCAGACCGCTGACATCACGGCCATTGCCTCCGGCTTTGCCGCCGATACGGTGCAGGTAACAGTGACGGATAGTATTCCGCCAACGCCTGCTCCAACCGCGACACCGAGTCCGACGCCAATCCCGCCTGCCGCTGGTGCGACACTGACGTTAAGCATCAGCCCCAATACGTTCAGCGAAGGGGCCGGGGCTAATGCGGCCACGGGCATAGTCACGCGCAACAATGATACAACTGCGCCTTTAGTGGTAACTCTAACCAGCAGCAATACCAATAAAGTGCGAGTGCCCTCCACGGTTACCATTCCAGCGGGTGCTACAGCCACCACATTCTCTGTCGCCGCGATTGATAACATCATCCGTGATGGCACGCAGGATGTTGGTGTGACAGCCAGCGTAGCAGGCTTTATCCCAGGGCGTACCCGTGTTACTGTCACCGATAATGATGGCCCAATGCAAACAGCCGTAGCAGCCGCAGCGAATCTCTCCACCGCAGCCGCTCATGCGGCGAGCGATAGTGTTGGGTTGCGCTTCTTGAGTGCCTTAGATGCCGATACTGCCAGTAACCCGACTAATTATGAGGTCTCGGTTAATGGTAGAGCGGTAACCGTGGAAAGTGCTGGTTATAATGCCAGTAATCACACTGTTACGCTAAGCCTGACCGAAGGCTCGTTAAGAGTTGGTGATAGTCTGGTCGTGCGCTGGCACGGTTTGGCTGATGCCAGGGGTAAGCCGGTGAGCGGACGCACTGGCCCTCTTATCGCCAAATGAACGGAGACGGGTAAGACGCAACATTAGTGCCTCCTATTAAGGAGAGAGAGCAGCGGTTACACTTCTAGGGTGTAGCCGCTGCTCTCTTATTTTGTGGTGAACTTTATGAGCCGAGATTAAAGCCTATTCTGGAATCCTGGTGTTGTCATTCCGAGCGGAGCGCAACGCAGTGGAGCGCAGTCGAGGAATCTTTAGACTATCTTCATAGCCCCTACAAAAAGATTTCTCGATTCCGCTGCGCTCCACTCGAAATGACATTTGAAATAGTATTTGTCAAAGGAGACGGCTTAAACTGTTCTCGCGGGAGACGGCATCTGGTATCATTTGTGGGGCGGGCTATTTAATTTCTTCTCATGTTGCGGATTGGTATTGATGGCGGCGGCACCACAACGCGGGCCGTGGTCATAGACGAAAACTTGGAAGTGCTGGGACGGGGCGAAGCGCCCTCCAGCAACCACTATAGCGTGGGAGTCAAGCGTGCGATGCGCAACATCCAGCGGGCTGCGGCTTCGGCTCTGCGCGGTGCCCACGTACCTGCTGAATCGGTTGTGGGTTGGGGCTTTGGATTAGCGGGAGCTTGCACCCAAGAAGAACAAACCATGTTGCGCGGCCAGCTCAAAGAGCATCTCAAGCCGCTGATTTTAGATAAGCCCATCGCTGTGGATGAAGATGCCGCCGCCGCTCAAGCTGGAGCGTTCGCGGGTAAGGCGGGCGCTGTTTGTATCGCCGGGACTGGCTCCAATTGCTTTGGTATTAATGATAAGGGTGAGCGGGCGCGCGCCGATGGCTTAGGGCCGTTGCTGGGGGATCGTGGCAGTGGCTACTGGATTGGAGAAGAGGCTTTGCGCACCGCTTGCCGCGCCCATGACGGCACTGGCCCCACCACAAGTTTATTGAAAGCGGTCTTAACGGCGTTGCAGGTGGCCTCTGTAGATCAACTGGTGCAAGTAGTCTATCAGCCTAACTTTGAAAAAGACCGCATTGCGGCGCTGTTTCCTGTGGTGGTGCAATGTGCGGAGGCGGGAGATGATGTCGCCCATAGTATTCTGTATGCGGCAGGACGCCAGTTAGCGGCCACTTCCAAGTCGGTGCTGGATACATTGTGTATCATGCGCATTGCGGTCAGTGGTGGCGTTTTGACCCGCAATACTGCGGTGCGAGTGGCTTTCGAGGAAGCCTTGCGACTCACGGTATCTCATGTGCAAATTCAGGAGCCGTTATATGATGCAACGGTCGGTGCCGCTTTACTGACTCGTGCCGGCGTTAAACCAGTTAGTTTGCATGATACATCATCGCTGACTGCCTCTGTGCAAGGGGCCAGCCGCCCGGCCACTCCCAGTGCTTTAACCTGAAAAGCTTCGGCGACCTTTCTAAAATCAAATTGATGACGAGGCGTACTCCTTGAGTAAACGTGGTGCTAAATCAAAGGCTAATCGTGCTGCTAAGCGAGCGCAACAACAGGCCAGGACAGAAGAAACTTCTACCTTACCAGTAAAAACTCATAAAACCTCGCGTGATGCTTCAGCACATGCTCCCCGTTCCAGTGGTGCCAACAAGCTGCACCCCACAAATGAACTGCACTCCGAAAGTGAATTGCAGGCAGCAACCACAACCGTTTTTTCAAATCGAGCCTTCACTACCGCCATTGTATTAGCCATTATTGTACTGGCTTTTGTGATTCGTATTTACAAAATTGTGGACGTGCCGCACGGCTTTTTCTGTGATGAAGCGTCCATTGGTCTTGATGGATATTCCCTGGCCCACACCTTACGCGATAAGGATGGGCAGGGCACCTTGTTGCCCACGTACTTAGAGGGCTTGGGGCAATGGCGAGGAGCTTTATACACCTATTTTGCTGCGCCCTTTATCGGGTTGTTAGGCATGTCAGAATTTTCGGTGCGTTTGGTCGCTGCCGTGATGGGCACGCTGACGGTTTGGCTCACTTTCCTCTTTGCCAGTAAAGCCGTCAATCGCACAGTGGGCTTGCTCAGCGCCTTGCTGTTGGCTATTTCACCCTGGCACATTATCAACAGTCGAGCCGGGTGGGATGTCATCAGCCTGCCCTTTATGATCGCCTTGTTCCTCACCTTTTTCTATCAAGGCTTAGAACGACCTAATCGGCTGATCCTGGCCTGTGCCTGTGCTGCGCTGGGTGAGTATGTTTACTTTGCGGGCCGCTTATTCTTTCCTGTCTTTTGCTTCGCCTGCCTGGTGATTTACGCCAAACCCTTGTGGGAGCAGCGACGCATGATGGCCATTGGTCTGGTCGTGGCGGTGATTATGTTAATCCCCACGATGATCGCTATTAAAGACGGGGTATTCTTCCAGCGTGTCAATGAGCTTAATGGCTCATCCAATGGCTTGCAGACCATGTTAGCGAACTTTGGCAAGAATTATCTGCAACAATACAAGCCTGAGTTCCTGCTGAATACGACTGTTGATTGGAATACCCGCCAGTTCGTGCGTGACTGGGGCATGATTTACCTGGTCGAAGTGCCATTTCTTCTGATTGGCTTAGCGGCCATGTTCGTCCGCCGCAGTCGGCTCGACTGGTTGTGCCTGGTCTGGTTTATTATCTATCCCGTTGCCAACGCTTTGGTAAGTGAACCCAATTCCACCCGCGCCATCGGTGGCGTCTTGGTTTATCAACTTGTCATTGCTCAGGGTATTTATCTTTGCCTGCTCGGAATCCAGAAACTATTGAATAAGTGGGACTCGCCGCGCCCTTACCGTTTAGCCTTGAGTGGGAGCGTTGGCACACTTATCATTGCGGTGCTGCTCTTCTACTGTGGGCGCTACATGCAAGACTATCTTTATGAATATCCCAAATACTCATCGGGCTTTTATGGCTGGCAATGGGGCTTCCGTGAAGTCTGGGCTTATTTTCGCGCCCACCATGACGAGTATGACGACCTAATGGTTGATTCCGAATTTAATGCGCCCTACGAGCTGCAACGCTTTTACTCGTGGCCGGAGCCAACTGGCACCGGATCATGTGCGAAGTGTAGTATCTGTGAGACCTGGGTCTGGTGGGCACCACAGCAATCACTGGATGAATCTTTCCGTAAGACTTATCACCCCACACTGCGCCAATTATGGGCTGTTGGCCAGCAAAGCTTCGAGTTGGTCAAAGCTAGAAATATTCCCTACCGTATCGTGAACCAGTTGAATTATCCTGACGCGAGTCCGGCTTTTTATTTTCTTGCCACCGGCCCTGGCGTGTAAACCGACAGTGGTAGCTTTTCAATGCTTCGCTAAGATCGTTGTGTAACAGCAGGCAGAAAAAGTTTTGGTCTCTATCTTGCCCAACTGTAAAGGCTTTAGAGAAAACATTAAGTGTGCAAGCGCACGCCCCTTAAACACCAAGAAAACACCGTGGAGGAAAACATGGAGAAGCGTCGTTTAGGTCGTTCGGATTTAGAAGTGACTGTCTTAACAATGGGTTGTTGGCAGGCAGGTAAGTCGCAGTGGACAGGCGTCACCGACGAAGATAGCATCGCCGCCATTCGCGCGGCAATTGATGCGGGTATCAACTTTCTGGATACTGCCGAAGGCTATGGCAGCGGTCATAGTGAAGAGATTGTCGCCCAGGCCATTGAGGGGCGGCGCGATGAAGTGCTAATTGCCACCAAAGTGTCGCCTCATAATCTTACGACAGAAAAAGTGGTGGAGTCGTGTGAGAATAGTTTAAAACGATTAAACACAGATCGCATTGACCTCTATCAAATCCATTGGCCTGCGGGCAGTTGGGGCGGGCCGCAGATTCCCATTGATGAAACGATGGTTGCTCTGACCAAGCTTGTGGAACAGGGCAAAGTTCGCGCTTTAGGATGTTCCAATTTTAATGGCCAACAAATCGAGGAAGCTTTACAGCATGGCCGCCTGGATTCTTTGCAACCGCCCTACTCGCTCTTCTTCCGCCCTTATGAGTTCGATGGCACCTTCAAAACTTGCGTTGACAACGGCGTCGGCATCATCGCCTACTCGCCCTTGGCGCAGGGTCTCCTCACGGGCAAGTTTAATAAAGATAATCGCCCTGGCGAAAATGATAACCGCAGCGGCAATGCGCTCTTCAAGGGTGAGACCTATGACAAAGCTTTAGCGGCTGTGGATGCCCTCAAGCCCATTGCCAAAAAATATGGCAAGAGCACGGGTCAACTTTCCCTCCAATGGCTCCTTGCCCAACCCGGCGTCACTTCGGTTATTGTGGGAGCGCGCACTGCCGAACAGGTGAAGGACAACATTAGCGCGGCGGATTTCCAGATTTCCCCTGAAGACTTGCAGGAAATTGACCGCATCGGACGTACCGTAACCGATACCCTGCCCGAAGATAAAACAAATATGTGGGGCTAATAGCCTTTAACCACAGAGACACCGAGGCACAGAGAATTTTGAGTGTGGGTGGATGGGAGTGTGAGAGATATACTCCACCTATCCGTATATCTAACTCAAATCTCTGTGCCTCGGTGTTTTAGGCAGAGACATCTAATAGATAGTGTAGAAGGTGAGAAGTGTCATTCTGAGCGCAGCGAAGAATCTACTCCGAGTTTCTTTGCGATATCAATACTGTATGGACACCCATACCAGATTCTTCGCTACGCTCAGAATGACAAACTCTTACTTTATCTCTTTACTACCGCTCACATGATAAAGAACTCTATGCGAATTAAGCCTCTTGCAGCATCCCTTTTGCTGTGTCTCATTTTTGCCCTTTGCAGCTTACCAGCGCAGGCGCAAAACGACCAAGCTGAACCCGATACAGCCTTGATGGTTGTGGTGCGTAACATCTCCAGAGGCCCCAGCAACTTTTATCTTTATTACACCTTTTCTAATCAGCAGGTGTTATTTAAAGCTGGCGATTTTCTCGAATACGATATTTACCTGGACAAGAATAACCCGATGCCTAAAGGTGGCGTAGATGTAGACGTGAATGAAGGTGAGAAACCTTACTTGCGCGACACTGCGGCGGTGGATCAAAATGGTTTAAAGGCGCATGGCGATACCGAATTGAAACAAGCTGTGGGGCAATGGTATCATCGCAAAATTCCTCTTGATGACCTTGCAGGTAAGCGCAGCATTCGCTGGAACTTTCAATTTGAGGGTGACGCCGAAGGTCGCTATGTGCAGTTCGTGGATAATGTCGTGGTCACGCACGGCGACGGCACCAGCACGGTTATTTATGCCAATGGTGAACCCCCGATCCGTGCCATGCACTTGCGTGAAGGCTACAGTGAATATGTCACGGTGTTGCCGGTGCCGCGCACTACGGTGGCTAATGGTGCCGATTTAACGACTTTCATTAATGCGCGCGTCTCGCGGCAGGAACTCAAACAGCAACTCGAAACCACGCGTAATGAAGTAGATTTAACGCGCCGCCTGGCCGAGCGTGCCGGGGATACGGCCTTGCAGCAGGCAACATCTGAAGCCATCCAGTCTATTGATAATGTGGGTAACGATGAAGGGGCCTCTGCTGAAAAGATTCAAGCGGTCATTCATCAGGTGAATGGCGCGTTGAGCCATGAGCATCCCCTCATGCGCAAGTTCGCCGGGCACTTGGTGGGTCACGCGCACATTGACTTTCAGTGGCTGTGGGAATGGCCGGAAACGGTTGGCGTCTGCCGTGATACCTTCGGGCAGGCGACCAAGTTTATGGCGGAATATCCCGGCTTTTCTTTTAGCCAATCGTCCTCTGCCCTGTATGCCGCCACCGAGCAAGCCTGGCCGGATATTTTCAAGAAGATGCAACAGTATGTAGCGAACGGGCAATGGGAGATTGTGGGCGGGCGCGTCTGTGAAGGCGACACGAATATGATCTCACCGGAATCCCATGCGCGACATTTCCTCTATGGGCAACGCTACTTCCGCGAGCGTTTCAAGGGCAAGGATGCCATTGTCGGCTGGGAGCCAGATACTTTCGGCCATACTTGGACGATGCCGCAGATTCTCAAACTCGGCGGCTGCAAATATTATTACTTTTGTCGTGGCGGGCACAACAAGCCGCTCTTCTGGTGGGAAGGCCCGGATGGGAGCCGCGTCCTGGCTTTTGAAGAGCCTGCGACGGGAAGCTGGTACAACAGTGACCTCAGTTACAAGCAGTTCGAGGAGATGTTCAACTTCGAGAAAACGACTGGCTCGAAAGACATGCTATGGGTCTATGGCGTTGGTAATCATGGTGGCGGCCCGACCCGCGAATATATTCAAACAGCCCTCAGTTGGCAGGAAAAGAGCTATCTGCCTACGGCCAAGTTTTCCACGGCTACCAATTTCTTCAAGGCATTGGAAAAATATAATCTGTCTAAAATTCCAACCGTGAAGACCGAAATGAACACTACCGCGAATGCGGGCTTCTTTGGGGTTTTCACCACTCACAGCGACATTAAACGTTGGAACCGCGATGCGGAAGCGGATACGACTTCCGCCGAAGCGATTGCCGCTTTTGCCGCGCAGTATGGCTACCCCTATCCGGGTAAGGAGTTCCGCCGCAACTGGGAAGACATTGCCTGGAACCATCACCACGATACCCTACCCGGCACTTCTATTCATCCTAGCTACAACAAGAGTGAGCAAGTCTATAAGCGCGTCCTGCAATCGAGCCAAACCATTGGCAGCAGCGCCCTCAATTATCTGGCCGCACGTATCACGGGCGATGGCACGGGCATTGTGGTTTTCAATCCCGTCGGTTGGGTGCGTAGCGGCATTGTGGAGTTGCCCCCACTGGTTGCCGGAGCGACCATCTTGCGGAGTAGTGATGGCAAGTTGAGCTTCGTGCAGCGCGCATCTGCCACAACGGGTAAAGCCATTTTTTATGCCGAGAATATCCCGGCGTATGGTTATCGCCGCTACCAACTGCAAGTGGCTCCCGTGCTGGACTTTAAAGCTGTTAGTCCCAGTATCAGCAACGATGGTACCGTCTTAGAAAATTCCGAATATAAAGTAGTGCTTGACCCAACACATGGGGTAGTGTCGAGTATTGTAGATAAGAAGAGTGGGCACGAAACCATTGCTCCCGGTGGCAGCGGCAATCGCTTGGAAATTCACTGGGAAGACCCCAATGGTATGAGCGCGTGGACGATTGGCACCATCAGGAAAATCGAGCCACTGGTTAGCCCCGTCAAGCTACAGGTGACAGAAAGTGGCCCGGCGCGAGTGACGGTGCAATGGACACGGCATTTCGGCAGCAGTGACCTGGTGCAGACGGTATCGCTCCCAGTACATGGCGCACCGGAGTTTTCACTCTTTACCAAGTGGAACGAAATTGGTTCAGCCGATAAGCCAGAACCTTTTCTTAAAGTCGCTTTTGACCTTAACGCGCAGCATCCCACCCAGACTTATGACATTCCCTTTGGCAACATTCAGCGGCCAACGGACAATGTAGAATACCCGGCTTTGAAATGGGTGGACTCTTCCGACAATAACTTCGGCGCGGCTCTGCTCAACGATTGCAAGCATGGCTACTCGGCGCAGGGCAATACCCTGCGGCTGTCGTTGATCCGCTCCTCATACAATCCTGATCCTCGTCCCAATGACCGGCCACAGCTTGCTCGTTGGTCATTAGTGCCGCACACGGGCAACTGGCGCGCAGCTAATGTGTTGCAAACTGCGGAAAATTTCAACCGTCCGTTGTGGGTAACTCCTGCCTCACCCGTCACACGCGGTAGCCTTCCGGCCCAGGGTTCTTTTCTCGCCGTCAATGCACCTAATATCGTTGTTACCGGTGTCAAACAAGCAGAAGATGATAAAGACTTGGTGGTGCGTTTCTATGAAGCCTACGGCACGCCAACGCGCCCCGTCTTCGCTTTGCCATTTCGCGTCGGACGCACCCAGACGGTAAACTTTGTGGAAGACAGCTTGCCCGATGCGCAGAATCCCCCACAACTGCGCGGTTATGAAATTCGCACCCTGAAGCTGGCTGTTCAAAGAAGATGAAACCACGAATGAACACGGATGATGCTGGATGCAAGATACTGGATGCTTGATCCTCCATATTTATTCGTGCTTATTTGTGTTCATTCGTGGTTAGATAAAGAAAAGGAGCAAAATGGCTAATAAAATTCGTTGTGGTGTGATTGGTTATGGCGGAGCGTTCAATATGGGGCGTGCCCATGCTAACTACATCACGGCCACTAAAGGTTTAGAACTCACTGCTATCTGCGATGCGGATGCGGCGCGCACCAAAGTCGCAGCGGAAGATTTTCCGGGGGTGGCAACTTACAATGCCGTGGATGACTTCTTGCAAGACCCGAATGTTGATCTCGCGGTGATTGTGCTGCCGCACAATCTGCACGCGCCGGTTTCGATTCAATGCTCCCACGCTAAAAAGCACGTCATTGTGGAAAAGCCGATGTGCATTACGGTGGATGAAGCAACGAAGATGATTAAGGCGGCACGTAAAGCCGACAGGATGTTATCGGTGTTTCATAATCGCCGCCAGGATGCTGACTACCGCGCCCTGCGTGAGATCGTCGTCGAGAAGAAGCTGTTAGGTGAAGTCTTTGAAGTCGAAATGTGGGGCGGTGGGTTTGGGCGCCCCAATCCCAACTGGTGGCGCAGTTCTAAGGAAATCAGCGGTGGCCACTTTTACGATTGGGGCGCGCATTATCTGGATTGGCTGCTGGGTATTGTGCCCGGTGCCATTGATTCCGTGACGGGCTATTTCCACAAGCGAATCTGGCATGAGGTGACCAACGAGGATCATGTACAAGCGATTATTAAATTTTCCTCTGGGTGTGTCGCTAATGTACAAATGTCGTCTATTGCTTATGCGGGCAAGCCGCGCTGGTGGGTCTTAGGCGAAAAAGGCGCAGCCGTTGATAAGGGTGGGCATTTTGAAGTGACGGGCGATTTCAAGTCTTCTGGTTATCCTGCTACCTTGCACGTGCCCTATAAATCCGATAGTGAATGGAAGACTTATTACACCAATATCTCCGATCATTTAGTGCGGGGCAAAGAACTCAAGGTCAAGCCGGAGCAAGCGCGTCGGGTTATTGCCATCATGGAAACGGCAGAGAAATCCAGCGAAAAAGGCCGGAGCCTCAATCTACCCACGGAGACTGAGGACGCGCAGTTCGAGCGCACCGACTAAGCTGATTTGAAAATTCATTAAGGGCTGACCATTTCTAGTAGGAGTGGTCAGCCCTTGTTTTATGTCGTGTCCATCGGTACAGGATAGAATAGAAACCATGCGTATTCACAACTCGACTTTGCAGGTGTTAGTCCTTGTTGGTGCAGCCACTCTGCCCGCAGTTTTCGCCAAGGCTCAAGACATACCCGCGACACCGGGCACAGCGTTACCCCCAACCCAAACTCCCACAACTCCAGCCCAGACGACGCCAACCGCACCGAACCAGGCATCACAACAGAAACCATCCCAGCGAGATAAAAAGCAACGGTTTCAGTTAGGTTTGGGCATCAGCAAATCCCACTTTACAGATGCGCGTAGCCGTGACCGTTTTGGCAGTGGCGGGCTTTCATTACGTCCGACCTTCTTTCCGTTACAAGCGGCCAGAGTCGCTATCCGACCAGAGATTGAATTCGCTTATGCCAAGCGCAACAATAATCACGTCCTGATGGCCTTATTGGGTGCAAGCTACCGACACGCCCTGAGTAGTAATGGCGCAACGAACCTCCCCACGCAGTTCTATTTTAAAACAGCATTGGGCATAGTTCCGGCTTCTATTCGCTCTAATCAGGACAATGTCCATTCCGGGGTGAAACTGGGTGTGGGTGGCAGTCTCGCTTTGGGTTATCTAATCCAACGCAGAGTTGAATTAGAAGCTCGTTACACCGCGATTTCCAGAATTCAGAGTTTCAATTTATCGGCTGTCGAAGTTGGAGCCGATGTGAAGTTTTAGTTCTCTTAGGTAGCACATGGTTCTGGCTCTAAGTGGTGATGATGCTACCGACTAACTCTTTAATAGAGGCAATAGCGTATTTGTCCATATAGCTTTCTAACCCCTGAATCACCTCTAAAGCTGCCCCCGGTTGCACGAAGGTTGCAGTACCCACCTGGACAGCCGAAGCTCCTGCGATGAAGAATTCAATGGCGTCCTGGGCATTCATGATGCCGCCAATGCCGATAAGGGGAATGCCAAGCACCTGGGCGCAACGGTAGACGGCGCGCAAGGCTAATGGCTTAATGGCCGGGCCGCTCAAACCTCCTGAAATGTTGGATAGGCGTGGGCGGCGCGTATGAATATTAACGGCCATGCCCACAAACGTATTGACGAGGGAAACTGCATCTGCCCCACCCGCTTCGGCGGCGCGGGCAATGAGCGTAATGTCAGTTACATTAGGGGAAAGCTTGGCGATGATCGGTAAATGCGTGGCGGCACGGGCATGAGCCACGACTTGTTCGGTCAACACAGGATCAGTGGCAAAGTCCAGCCCATGTGCGACATTAGGACAGGAGATATTTAACTCTAAAGCCGCGACACCCGCTTGTTGGCTTAAAGCTTGAGCCAGCAACCCAAAATCTTCAATTGTCTCCCCGGCAATATTAACAATCAGGGGCACCGCGAACTGACGCAGATAAGGCAATTTTTCTGTAATGAACCTCTCGACCCCAACGTTTTGCAGACCAATAGCGTTGAGCATCCCGGCGGCTGTCTCGCAGGTACGCGGTGGCGCATTGCCAGCACGGGGTGCGCGTGTCACGGTTTTACAGACCACCGCGCCCAGATGGGAGATGTCCATGAAATTGGCGATTTCCTCGCCATAGCCGAAAGTCCCCGAAGCCGTCATGATCGGGTTTTGGAGCTTGAGTGGGCCAAGTTGTGTTGCTAATGAAGCCATAAATGCAGGTCGTGCCACATATTAAGAGTTTTAGATAGGGCATTCGCCCATGACGTTAGCAAGAATCGCCAGAATAATGGCCCCAATTCACTTCATTGGCCCATAAAACCGGGCCGTCCACGCAGATGCGACGATAGTTTCCATAATCGTCTCCGGCTCCCAAGACGGGCACCACACAACCATTACAAACCCCTACTCCACAGGGCATGTTTTCCTCTAGAGAGACCTGACAGGGCACTTTGTAACGCTGAGACATAGCGGCCACCACACGCAGCATTGGCAATGGCCCGCAGGCGAAAACAGTTAGCCCTTGCCCGGTTAAACCACTCTGACTAAGCTGGCGTTCTAACAAGTCTGTCACCAAGCCTTGATGCCCTGCGCTGCCATCGTCTGTCGCTACTTCAACTGGCACATCATAATCTCGAAAGTCCTCTTGTCCAATGATTTCTGTCGCTGCGCGCGCACCAATAAGGGCCTGGATACGAACCTCCGGGACGGCTTGGGCGGCTAATAGGACCAAGGGAGGGACACCAACCCCACCGCCAACCAGAATATTGTGGGTGGTTAAAGGGGCGAAAGGCAGACCTAATGGCCCTAAGACATCAATGGTCTCACCTGCCTTCCTCCGGGCTAATAAGGCCGTGCCGCGCCCTTCGATACGATAGAGAATATCAATGGCATCCTCTGCGGCTCGCATGATGGAGAAAGCGCGGCGCAACAAGGGATCAAAGCTGTGGGTGGCACGCGGCAAAACATGGACGTACTGACCTGCTTTTGCTGTTTGGGCAATCTCTGGGGCAGCGAGCCGCAAGCGGTAATGCGAGGGAGTAAGTTCCCGTTGTTCAATGATTTGAGCCAGAATTCGCTGCGGCATAGTCTATTGATAAATTTTACTTATGAATCAAGCTTCAGTGGCCGTAGGCTCAGGCAAGGGATTGCGGGATGGGGTGCGATGTCGCGCCCGCCGTGACATGCGTTCCAATAGTTGAGCGAAGCGGCGCACGTCATCAAAGCGTTGATAGACCGACGCAAACCGCACATAGGCGACTTCATCCAGGCTAAAGAGCCTTTCCATGACGAGTTCACCAATACGCTCAGACTGCACTTCGGCCCCAGCCTCGGCGCGTAATTCCGCTTCTACATCATCTACTAATTTCGCAATATCTTCAGTAGCCACGGAGCGTTTGTTGCACGCCTTGGCGATACCACTTCTGAGTTTCTGCGGTGAAAACTCTTCGCGCCTACCATCTTTCTTGACAACCACTAGGGGAACATGCAAAACCCGCTCATGAGTTGTAAAGCGGGAGCCACACGCATCGCAGAGGCGGCGACGGCGCAGCAATGTGCCATCCTCTCCCGGTCGAGAGTCAATAACGCGAGTGTCTAATTGCCCGCAATGGGGGCACCTCATATTATGGTCTCCGCTCCTAAATCCATGTCACTTCATTCGACGAGCTTTACCTGGCTACGCGCAGAGTGCTGAAAATTTGCTCTTCTTGGCTTCAAGGTTTAAGGAGTTTACCGCAAACCAGTAGATTCTGCTTTCTGGTAATGTTTCACGTGAAACATTACCAGAAAGATTACAAACGCTAAGGTTTTGAATTTCTAAATAGGCTCAAGAGGCGATTTACGTCTTGATCGGTGAAGTACTCAATAACAATCTGGCCACCTTTAGCGGGTGGGGCTTTGGGTTTGATTTTTAAGCGTGTGCTTAACACGCGCTGAAGTTCAGCTTCTAGTTCACGGAGTTCAAGCGATAACGCCTGTTCGGTTATCTTGGGCGCTGACTTATTCCCGCCTTCACCCTCGCCTTCTGTGGCCTGGCGAGCCGCTTCTTCAGCCTGGCGCACAGAAAGTTTATCGCGTATAATGCGCCGGAAGACGGCACGACGCGCCCCATCGGTAGCCGCTAAGAGAATAGCTCGACCATGCCCCTCGCTCAGTTCACCGTTTTCAATAGCTTTCTGGGCTTCGGCAGGCAAATCGAGTAAACGAATGGTATTAGCGACGGCTGAACGGCTCTTACCTACCCGTCGGGCTATATCTTCTTGAGACAGACTGAATTCCGTCGCCAGTCGTCTATAGGCTATTGCCGCGTCCACGGCACTAATGTCATGGCGTTGAACGTTCTCAATAAGCGCCAGTTCCAGAGCTTGCTGATCGGCGACTTCACGGATCACCGCAGGCACACGAGCCAAGCCCGCGGCACTGGCGGCTCTCCAGCGCCGCTCACCCGCTACCAATTGAAAGCGGTCTCTACCATCAACCGCAGGGAGTGGCCGCACTAAAATAGGCTGTAAAATGCCATGATCCCGCACTGAATCCACCAATTCCTGCATCTCCACCTCGCTAAAAGTGCGGCGTGGCTGGAACGGATTAGCTTCAATAGCCGACGTATCTATCCATTCGACTATTGAGCTTTTGGTAGTCTTAGGCGTGGCAGGCTCAACTTCTTTGTTCGCTGTTAAGCCTTCATTTATGTCAGAAACTGAGGCATCCGGTGCAGAATCAGCTTTAATGGGACGCTTTTTACCATTAGAACCAGTGATAAGCTGTGTCTCCCGCACCTGAGGGTTTATTCGTGGGTCTGCTTCATGAAAAGCCGTATCATGGCTGGTCTGGTCGCTGGTCTCTGGGGCCAGTAAGGTTTCGCCACGGGCGACACGGCTAAGAAATTCCATGTCATCATCGGGAATTAAAGCCGATAAGCCCCGTCCTAAGCCCTTTTTGAGTAGTGCCATCTTAATCCTCCTGAAGTGCTGTTATGCTGTGCTGAAAAGTGATATGCCATAAAATTACTGTGATTTAGCCGAAGCAGAAGTTGATTTGGTGGGGGAATCTATGCGATTGATAACTTCCAGTGCCAGGCGACGATAAGCGTCCGCTCCTGGCGACCGACGATCATAAACGGCGATGGGTTGGCCAAAGCTAGGCGCTTCGGCCAGGCGCACATTGCGCGGTACTACAGTGCGGAATAAAAGCTGCGGAAAATGCTTTTCCAACTCCTCCGAAACCTGGCTGCTCAGCCCTAAACGAGCGTCATACATCGTGCGCACCAGGCCCATCACCCGTAATTGGGGGTTAAGGCTGCGTTTTATACGTTCAAGCGTGCGTAGTAAGCTGCCTAAACCTTCCAGTGCATAGTATTCACATTGTACGGGAATAATGAGCTGATCGGCGGCAACGAGGGCATTAACCGTGATGAGAGACAGCGATGGCGGCGTGTCTATCACGATGAGCGGGTATTGCGGTGACAATGCGTGTAGGACCCGGCGCACATCATCACGACGCGTATTTTCAGCCAATTCGACTTCTGAACCCGCCAGTTCCGCAGAAGCCCCAACCACTGAAAGGTTCGGCACCGGGCCAGGTGCCACAGCCGGATGGAGAGTGTCTTGAGGCGAATCTCCATTGCTGGACACCAGGGTTTCGTAGAGCGAGGGGTGTAAAGTTGTGGTCAATCCGACGCCACTGGTGGCGTTTCCCTGGGGATCGAGGTCTATTAGGAGAGTAGGGTGGCCCCATTGAGCTAAACTGACGGAAAGATTAATAGCGGTTGTGGTCTTGCCGACCCCGCCTTTCTGATTGATGACGCTGATAATCATGGATAGAGTGTTAGTGCCTTTAGATTGAACAGCATTTGGTGTGAATCGGCTTTATGATCGGCTTTATAACCAGCGTGAGCTATATTATAGGCTGTGATGAATGCTTTAGTGTTGACTTTGAATGATAAAGTTTCTCTTACTTTAACATGAATCACTGTAGTCTTGCTACTAGATGTTTCACGTGAAACATCTCTTTAAGGCTGCAAGAATGGGAATTTCCTGCACAAAATTACTTGGCTCTACTAAACTGAACTACCGCTATAGGTTTTATGAAATCATTGATAACAATGAAATAAGGCCGTAATGTATGGTTTGAATGGAAGCGCACGGGTGCAACCTTTATAATCTTTCTATATGAGTTCATCCAACGCCATTTCATCAACCAATCCTACATCTCAAGCGACGTGCAAGCTGATCCCTTATCGTGATCCCTGGCAAATGGCTAAACCTCGCTTCTGGGATATTGATGATCAGCCGCTTCAGGAATTTATTGATACTGGTCAATTTATCTACCATGACCAACAGGTGACGCTCACTTATGCCACCCACCCTGATACTCCCTATTTCGTAGGCCACCTGCACGCCAGAAGTTTAAAGCCGAATTTTGCTTATCAAATAAAATTGCTGGGCAAACCCGTGTCTGGTGAGCGGGGATGGGGTGAATTTGGCGATGACATTAGTAATGAGCGACTGGGCAAGGCGGGCCGGTGGTGGGAAGATGTCGCGGCTCCGCCGGGGCCAAATCTAGATGATGCTTATTATGAAGTGAACTACCAAAATGCGGCACCGGGGCAAAAGCGCACCATCTATGGCTATCTCTATATGGGGGCCTTTGTCACAGACGAGCAGGGGAACGCTGATGTAGATTTCAGCAGCCGATACAGTTATCACATCTGCTGGCAAGACAAACAAACCAAAGGGCAGCGAGAGGTTGTGGCTGGCGACTATACCGTGCAAAGCACCACTGCACCCTATTATGGTTACGGGCATCCTGTAGAGCCACGCCAGGTGAAGCTGTGGTATGAGTATCAAGCGGGTCGCTCCCGTGAAGTTAAGCTGCCGCCTGGAACTTACAATTGTCGGTTCTTGATAACTGAAGAGACCTTTCATAATCTTATGGGTGGCATGGATGACCTCAATGGAGGCTTTTATCAGAGTGTGCTGACCAGTGAAGACTTTGATGCGGCGGGTCATCCTGATAACAACCCAGATAACGATGTTGTCTTTACCATTGGTGGTTGACATAACAATTTCAAAGAGAACATGAGCCAAGACGCCACTACACCAGTCGAAGATGTAGACCTGATTGAGCGATTTATAGCGGCATTTAACGCCATTGACCAACATCTTCAACGTATATTAGGCGAGGATGGGAAGTCTTCCTTTCGCAATCTGGTAGATGTTTACGCTCACCAGCACAAATGGTGGCGCGACGGCGAGCGTTTGCGAACCTATACTCAACTTCGCAATGTGCTTGTCCACGAGAAGACTGCGCCCTATACCTATGTCTGTGTGCCGACTGTAGCTACCGTTGCCGATTTGGAAGCCATTCGTGATCGCTTTATTCATCCGACTAAAGTTATTCCCATGTTTGCGCGCAATGTCGTTGTTATTGCCCCTCAAGATTCTCTCGACATTGCTCTATCTCTTATTAATGAGAACAACTACTCTCGGCTACCCGTTTATGATGGCGGGCATTTTGTCGGCCTTCTCACAGAGAATGGTATCACTCGCTGGTTAGCTCACCAGGTGAGTAGTGGCAGCCGCCCAACTGACTTTAAGATAGCCGTACGCGATGTGCTACCCAGGGAGCAACGACGCGCTAATGTTAGTTTTATTGGGCGCAGCATGGCTGTTGAGCAGGTAGCCTATCAATTCCACGAGAATACATTTTTAGAAGCCGTGCTTATTACTCAACGGGGTAAAGAAAATGAGCCACTGCTAGGCATTATCACGCGTGGTGATGTCGTAGGCCTTGGGTCGTGAGATAATCACGCCTGGCAACGCAGCAACTTAGGCGGATTATTACAGCGTAATAATTGATTAACCTGTATTACGCTGTTGCAGCTTGGCCTTTTTGCTGTTCATGGGCTAGGCGTTGCTGAAGTAGGCCCATCACAGCGGCTTCCTCTGGTTGCAGGTCGTGCAGGGTTTCCATTAGCTCCTGCTGTGTAATTTGCTGTAGTGTCTCGATCATTGAGCCATCCATGTAAGAATCAAGCACTGCTGGATGCACATAGCACTTGCGACAAACCGAAGGGGTGTTGCCTAAACGCTCGGATACGGTTTCAATGGCTTGCACGACGTTCTTTTTGGCCTGAGTCTCAGAGTCGAACTTTTCAAACTCTTGTAGCGCCAGGGAAGCCAGCACGGTTCCGGCCCAGGTGCGAAAATCTTTAGCCGTGAAATGTTCCCCGGTGATCTCATGCAGATAGTTATTGACATCGGCGGATTCAATCGAGTGAATCTCGCCTGCATCATCCACATATTGAAAGATTTCCTGTCCTGGTAAGTCTTGCAATCGCTCCAAGACGCGCGCCAGTCGGCGGTCGTTAAGGTCAATCGAGTGCCGCACGCCACTCTTGCCTTTGAACTGAAATTTGATGTGCGAGCCTTCGACATCCACATGGCGGTTACGCATGGTCGTCAGTCCATAAGAGCGATTGGCCTTGGTGTATTCTTCATTACCGACACGGATGAGGGTTTTCTCTAAGAGCTGCACTACCGTGGCTAAGACCTTTTCTTTGGTGAGTTTGGGTGAGGCTAAATCTTGTCGGGCGCGTTCACGAATTTTGGGTAAGGCCTGCCCGAAAGCCAGCATTCGCGTGTATTTGGTTTCATCACGCACTTCGCGCCAGCGTTCATGATAGCGATATTGCTTGCGCCCTTTTTCATCACGTCCGGTGGCTTGAATGTGGCCGCGTGGCGATGGGCAAATCCAGACATTTGTCCAGGCCGGAGGAATAGCCAAAGCTCTAATGCGCTTTAACTCTTCCGGGTCGTGAATCGTTTTGCCCTTCACATCCAGATAAGTAAAGCTCTTGCCCGCTTTCTTGCGCTGAATGCCAAGGCCGTCATCGGACACATAGCGCAGCCCGGCAGCTTTGGCCGATTCCACCGGGTCGGTCACGATTTCCGGCAACTCAATCGTTTTGGCCCTCGTCCGTTTTGGTTTGGCTTGAGTCGTGTTGGTCATGCCTTACCATCAGGCAAGTGCGATGCCATACCTGATGCCATGACTGGTGAGTAGATAGCTATACTTCTGATTAAGAAGCTCAAGTTGCTACCCTTTGCCCGGCGGTTGAAACCTCGTCTCTTGGCCTGTGGCCGACCGTCCCCCTCCGGGGACGGCACAAACATGATTGCACTTGCCGTCCGCGCAGGCGGACGGTCGGCTGAAAGCCCTGAGCCGTGAATTCATTCGCCGGGCAAAGGGTAGCAACTTGAGTTAAGAAAATAGGTAGAAAAATTTTGGTTGAAGATCATGGACGAAAAACGTTTAGTCAAAACGAGCAAGTATCTGAGTAAGCACTTGCGCCATAGCCCGGAAGCTTTGGGCTTGCAATTAGCGCCCGGTGGCTGGGTTGAGGTGGATACTTTGCTGCGTGCTTGTGCGGCGCATGGTTTTACAATTAGCCGTGCAGAATTGGAGGAAGTGGTTGTCAAAAATGATAAGCAACGCTTCTCCTTCGATGAGACAGGCACGCGCATACGCGCCAACCAAGGGCACAGTACAGAAGTGGATTTGCAATTAGAGCCAATGGGGCCACCGCCTGTGCTGTATCATGGCACAGCAGCCCATACTGCGGCAGCGATTCAGCGCGATGGATTAATGAAGATGCGACGCCATCATGTGCATCTATCCCCCGATGTTGAAACCGCCCGTAAAGTAGGAGCGCGGCACGGTAAACCTTTTATCTTCACGGTGGATGCCGCCGCTATGCGCTCTGCCGGATTTACTTTCTACCGTTCTGAAAACGGCGTGTGGCTGGTGGATGAAGTGCCACCTGAATATCTAAAGTCGCAATTTTAAGAGTCTCATGGAGGCCCGCCCCTAAAGGAGCGGACTGAGACAGCACAAGCCCCGTGAACGAGGCTCCCATGCGGCATACGGCGCATTACATAGCCCTCTTTAGGGGCTTACAGTTTCAGCCCGCTCCTTCAGGGGCGGGATTCCTTGAGACTCTTAATAAGTAGGACTTACGCATAGAGTAAAGAGCAATCTGTCATTCCGAGCGGAACGCAGTGGAGTCGAGGAATCTTTGAACTGGGATGCTGACTAATGTCCATAAGATTCCTCGACTGCGCTTCACTGCGCTAACGCTACGTTACGCTGCGCTCGGAATGACACGCTCTTTTTATGCTGTGTAAGTCCTAATAACATTAAACAATGTAGTTCTCCGCGGTTAAAAATCCGCGTCGTCCCTAATCCTTATGCTTAAAGAATCTCCTGCTACAAGTCGTCAATTTAGAACGGTGCATCTTGATTGCGACCTGGTAGTCATCGGTGGCGGTATGGCGGGGACGTGCTGCGCCATTACTGCGACGCGGGCTGGACTGCGTGTTACTCTTATCCAGGATCGGCCTGTGCTGGGTGGCAATGCTTCGAGTGAAGTGCGGTTATGGGTGCTGGGCGCGACTGCTCACATGAGCAATAACAATCGGTGGGCGCGTGAAGGCGGCGTGATTGATGAACTGCTCGTGGAGAATACATTCCGCAACCGCGAAGGCAATCCGCTCTTGTTCGATACCATTTTATTAGAGAAGGTGATTAGCGAGCCAAACCTTACCCTTTTATTGAACACGGCGGTTATCGAAGCGAGTAAAGCTGATCCTGACACCATCCAAGCGGTGCGGGCCTTTTGTAGCCAGAACTCGACCCTCTATGAAGTCCACGCACCCCTCTTTTGCGATGCCTCTGGCGATGGAGTGCTGGGCTTTCTGGCCGGGGCTGCGTTTCGCATGGGAGCTGAGGCGCATGATGAGTTTGGAGAGAAGTTCGCGCCCTCGGCTGAATATGGCGAGTTGTTAGGGCATTCGATTTATTTTTACAGCAAAGATACTGGCCAACCCGTGAAGTTCGTGCCGCCTATCTATGCTTTAGATGATATTCATAAGATTCCCCGCTATCGCAGCTTTAATGCGAAAGAATTCGGTTGTCGTTTATGGTGGATTGAATATGGTGGTCGCCTGGATACCGTGCATGAAACTGAGACCATTAAATGGGAATTGTGGAAGGTCGTTTATGGCGTGTGGAACCACATTAAAAACTCCGGTGAGTTCCCCGAAGCTGAGACGCTGACCCTGGAGTGGGTGGGGCAGATACCAGGCAAGCGCGAAAGCCGCCGCTTCGAGGGTGATTACATGCTGCGCCAGCAAGACCTGGTGGAGCAGCGCCGCTTTTATGATGCCGTGGCTTTTGGCGGTTGGTCTATAGACCTGCACCCGGCGGATGGCATCTTCAGCGAAAAGCCCGGCTGCAACCAGTGGCACGCGCGGGGCATATTCGGTATTCCTTATCGCTGCCTCTACAGTCGCAATATTCGCAACCTATTTTTAGCCGGGCGCATTATCAGTGCCTCGCATGTGGCCTTTGGCTCAACGCGGGTGATGGCGACCTGTGCCCATGCTGCACAGGCGGTAGGCATGGCGGCTGCCATCTGCAAGCGCGAAAAACTGCTGCCCGCGCAACTGGCGGATGCCGACCGCGTGCGCCTGTTACAACGGCACCTTATGCGCAACGGGCAGCATATTCCGGGGTTTCACTTAGACGACTCTCAAGACCTGGCACGGCAAGCCAAAATTACCGCTTCCAGCCAGTTGCGTCTAATGACTCTGGCACCCGATGGCCCCTTGCTGTCACTTAAATCTTCCTGGGCACAGATGCTGCCGCTTGCTGTCGGGGCGGTGCCCCAGGCAACGTTTATAGTGGATGTGAGTGCGCCCACTACCTTACAACTGGAACTACGTACGAGTGATCGGCCCGATAACTATACGCCGGATGTGCTGCTGGCTAAACAGAGCGTGGAGTTGCAGGCCAGTCAGAATCAAACAGTCAGGGCCGCTTTCGCAGTGCGCCTTGACCAGCCGCGCTATGGGTTCTTTTGCTTGATGAAAAACGAGCAAGTTAGTGTCCGTTGTAGCGAGCAGCGACTTACAGGAGTTCTATCAGTAGCACAACGGCATACGCAAAAGCCCGCAGCAGACATTGGAGTGGAAACTTTCGAGTTCTGGTGCCCGCAGCGCCGCCCCAATGGACATAACTTTGCCTTTACTTTAGAGCCGCCACTGGAAGTATTCGCTCCTGCAAATGTGACCAATGGCTTACAACGGCCCACCAGTGGCCCCAATGCCTGGGTTGCTGATTGGTCGGACGCGCAGCCATCGTTCACCCTGCAATGGGACACGCCACAAAGCATTGCACGCCTTGAGCTTTGCTTCGATACCGATTATGACCACCCGATGGAATCGGTATTGATGGGTCATCCCGAAGCAGTGATGCCATTCTGTGTCCAACGCTATCAGGTGTTAGATGACGCGGGGCGTATCGTGGCACAACGGGAGAATAATCACCAACCCCGCAACACCATAATATTTGATACGCCCGTCACGACAAGCCAAATTGTGTTACAGTTACGGCAGAGCTACACCCATGTGCCTGCGGCTTTAATGGAAGTGCGCTGCTATCGTGAATAAGAGGAAGCTACAGGCCTGTAGCTTTTGAGAAGTACTAACACAAAGACGCACAAGTCTTATATAAAGCAGCGATTAGCCCGCTGGCTGCTGCTGGCAGGATCGTGTTGATTCTACTGAGCTTGAACTGACTCAAGAGTTTATCGCCGATATGTTAAGTATCCGTCGCTCTGGTGTCACGGTAGTGGCAGGCACGCTGCGTGACATGAACATTATCGAGTATCGGCGTGGCTATATCACCATTCTCGATCAGCAAAAATTAGAAGACGCCGCTTGCGAATGCTACGCCGAGATTACACGGCGCAGTAAACCTCTTTTGGCCAAAGATGTGTAATATCTAAGCTGAGCCTATTGGCTCAACTTGTCGTCGTTAAGCATAAAACTCGTCGTCACAGACAGGTCGTATATGGACAGGCAAGCAATGCAAGAGAAAACTGAAATGATAGCGTATGAGATTGCGGCCATGACCGAAGAAATTGGCGCTTTAGCCGAAGATATTGCGGCTTTAGTGGCCCAACGCGAGACTCTAATCGAACGGCAGAAATCACTCGCTAAAACCTTGCTGCAATTACAAACCGACGCCCATTAACACAGGCAACTCCACCTGTTGCTGTTTTCCTTCTGCTCTACCTCTTAATGCCCCGGCACTGGCTTTTGCCGCCTACTTCAGCAGCAGAATCTATTTCCATCTGTATTGTCACACTTTCCACGCTCCCCGCGTTTAAATGCTTTTGCGGACTTATGTACGGTATCGCACAGAGCAGCTCCCCATTTTCTGTTACAACTTAGCTAAAGAAGTTCACTGAGTGCAGGAATGGGGGAGTTCACTGCCAATATTGTAAAGGAGGGGCATCATGCCGGATTGGTTCAAGGAATGGGAGTTTGCAATGGACGCTAAGTATTTTCCTGTGGGCGCGCCCATGCCCGCCGCGCCCATGCCCGCCGCGCCCATGCCATCTAATTTAAAAGATGAAAAAGATGAAGAAGCTGACGATATGATCACCTATGAAATAGAAGCCTTAGACGAAGAGATTGAGGCAATGGCGGAGGATATTAAAGCATTGGTTAACAGACGCCAGCAACTGATAGAGAGACGCCAAAGCTTGAGCGAGCGGCGGCAGCACTTGCCCGATGGACGCCCACATCCCATTGATAGACGGAATGGCGATGACGACAGGCGTAATCAGCCCGATAGTAACCCATAACGGCTGTGATGTTAGTTGTGTTAAGGGGTAAGAGGGTGGTATTGGCTGCTGTCCTTTGACCCCAAAAAATAAAATAAGCTGTAGGAGCGGGGCTGGCTTCCCTCTTCCAATCCACCTCCCTGTCCCGGCACTATTGGAAGAGGGAAGCCAGCCCCGCTCCTAAAACACCTCCCCTTATTAGCCCCGGCCTTTCCCGCGCCGTTTAGGGCCGGGTCAAGCGCGTGTGCTATGCCCAGAGCCACCCCCTCCTAATCCCTTCCTAACCTCCTCCTCAACAACATGGCCTGACGGAGAATCAATCCAAGTTGGTATCCCATTGGCTCCAAACTCCATCTGTAACATATCAGGCAATCTGTTCTCTGGTCAAAATTGTAAAGAGATATGAACTGAGGCCGAAAATTTTCGTTATGGAAATGAGGGTGCAGGGGAGCCATGGCGGATTCTACTAAGCAACAGGTGCATGTGTTCTACACGGGCCGCGTCCAGGGCGTTGGGTTCCGCTATCTGGCGTGCCAGACCGCCCAGCAATGGCAGATGCAAGGTTGGGTGAGAAATCTCACGGATGGCCGCGTGGAATTGGTGGCAATAGGCGAGGCCACAGCTTTAAGAGAATTTCTTGATGCGCTGCGGCATGGCCCCCTGGAGCGTTGCATCTTAGATGCTCAAGTCGAATGGGGCAGCCCCATGCGAATGTATGAAGATTTCCACATCCGCCCCACTGGGACATTGTGATCCTTCAAGGCTCTGATGGGACGCAACGCAGAGCGACGCTAATTACATGCGCTATTTGAACGCTATTCTTTAATAGCGTTCGTTTGTGTTGCGCAGCATAGCGTAACGTAGTTTTGCGTCCCATTACGCTTTAAGCCTCATGCAACTTTCTGACGATTACCCCGTCAGTTCTCTAAACAACTCATTTAAAGGGAATAAGGAAATTCATGTTCAACCAAAGCAGTCGCTTTTCTATCATGGCTGTAGTCACAGGTCTGATGCTGGGGGCAACCATAACAGGCTCGCATCCCATCTATGCTCAGGCGGGGCGTAATCAAGTATCAACCCAACAGCAAGACCGCATGATTGCCATGTGGGATCGGGCATTGCATCTGAGTGCCGAGCAGAAGGCAAAGATTCGGCCCATTCTGACCACGGCTACGGTGAATGCCAGGCTCATTTACAGCAACCGCAAACTCTCGCCAGAAGCGGCCCAGGCGCAGATGCAAGATGCCTGGAAAACCGCGCAAGCGCAGGTGCGCACCATTTTAACTCCAGCCCAGCGTAAGAAACTGGATCAGCTTCAACAGCAGGCAGTGCAAAATGAGGCACGGCATCGGCAAAGCCAGGAACGGTTCAATCAGGAATTGAAGTTAACTCCACAGCAGCAAAGCCAGATTCACGCCATTACCCGCCAGGCATCCGTTCAAGCCCGTGACCTGGCTAACAATAAATCCTTATCCGAGCCACAGAAACAAGCGAAGTACTTAAATCTCCGCAGCACCACCGATGCTCGCATCCAGAAAATCCTGACCCCAGCCCAACGCCAGAAATTAGCCGCCATGAAAGCCGACACAATTCCACGAAAAACGCGTTAATAGCTAGAGGCAATTAAAATTGCCAGTCTATTTATGCAGGAGGAGCAAAGATGAGACGACCTGATGGAGTGACTGGTGGTTCATACGCGATTGTCGGCTTAGGGGTCATCCTAACTTTGGTGCAACCCGTCCACGCCGCGACGCGACGGGGAGGAGTCTATGGGGTGCCGACTTTTAGCGCCCGCAGCTTCTGGAGCTTGAGAAATAGCCAGAATTTGCTGCGCCAGCAAGCCAATCGAAAGCGTTCTAATCGTGGTGGCAAAGCAGGGCAAAATCAAGGGCCAAGCGAAGCTGAACTGGCCCGCGAGTGGGAAGCCTCTATGTTAGGCGAATTAGATGGAGCCGTTACCCTGACCGCAGATCAAAAGACCTCCATCCAACCACTGCTGCAAGATGAGGCAAAGCAAATCCTGGCGTTGGGCAATAATCGCAACTACACCGGGCAAGCCAAACAGGATCGCTTACAAGAAATTCAGCAAGCCTCTTGGACCAAAATAGATAAGCTGCTGACGCCCGACCAACAGCAAAGGCTGGATGAAAAGCAAAGCGATGCGCTGCTCGACCAACTCAGCCAGCAACTTACCCTCACCGCCGATCAAAAGGCGAAGATTAAGCCCTTAATGGCCGATGAAGCCCGCCAGGTGGCCGCTCTGGAAAAAGATGCCACGTTGACCAAAGAGGACAGAAAATCGAAATCAGAAGCAATAGATGATACGACCTGGGCGCAAATTGAGCCAATTCTGACTACCGAGCAGCAGCAGAAGTTAGACCAGATACGTCTGGATCAGATGTTGGCCAATTTAACGAAATCCCTGAGCCTGACCGAAGATCAAAAAACAAAAATAAAAACATCGCTGGATGATACGCTGCCCAAAATCAGAGAAATTCGGGAAAATAAAACTTTAACCCCGGAAGTGAAAGAAGACAAACTGCAAGGTGTGCGCGAGGCGATGTGGCAGCAAGTTTATGCCGTTCTCACGTCGGATCAACAGAAGAAATTGGAAGAACTCCGTTATAATCCGCAACCTCAAGCCAAGCTCAAAAGTCAGTCCGGTTTGACGGTTCACGCCAATCGTAGGCGGCGGTAGAACGTTTTGTGTTGCGCAGCCTCTAAAACTAAAACCTCATACTGCCTGGTTCGTGAGGTTTCCCCAGGATTATTGTGGAATGGTATTTAGTGCTCAATTTATAAGAAACCGTAGGGCAAGTTCCTCCCCTTTAACAAGGGGGAGGTTAGGAGGGGGTCTGTGGAGAGCCGCCGTCCTCATACAACAGACCCCACCCGACCTACCCTTAGTAAGGGGAGGAGTCAAGCCCCCACTTTTCTCGCAACCTGAAAGACTTTTCAGACTCCTGCTTAGGCTCTTGATACCCTTACTCCTCCTCGCATCAGGAGTTAGCGCCCATGCTGAAACCTTAGTAGTCAAGGACATCAATGGGGCCAGCCATAATTTATTGAGCCAGAAGGCGAAGGCGACGGTCTTGATTTTTATTGCGCATGACTGTCCAATTTCCAACGGTTATGCCCCTGAAATCAACCGTCTGTGCGCGGCTTACGCACCCCAGCAAGTCACGTTTTATGTGGTCTATGCAGAGCCGGATTTGACCTTGGCGCAGGCTAAAACCCACGCCAAGGACTATGGTTATAAATGCGCGGCTTTATTGGATACAGGTCTGCGGCTGGCTAAAAGAACGCAAGTCGAGGTGACGCCAGAAGTGGCGGTGCTATCGCCGCAGGGCAAGGTGTGGTATCGTGGGCGTATTGATAATCGCTATGCTGGCTATGGCAAAATGCGACTGCAACCGACCCAACGTGACCTGCAAGCTGCGCTAGAGGCTGTCGTAAAAGGTAAACTCATTGCGCATCCCATCACCAAAGCCATTGGATGCTTTATTCCCACCAGCCATTAAAAGAGTTATCAGGGGTTTTATCATGCCGTCGTCTATCAAATTATCAGGTTATTCAAAAAGTGCTGGAGTTCTCGCTCTTGCTGCCATGATGAGTTATGCAGCGTTAGCGAGCGGCGCAGGCGTCGGTAAGGCGCTGGTGAATGGAAGTGCCGGGCAGGGTAGTGTGTCTGCTCAAAGTGGGGCGACGGGTGCTGTTGCTGCTTCTCTTAATAGTAGCTCCGATGCCGCCTATGTGCCGTTACCCAAAGGCACGCTGACATTTAATAAGGATATTGCCCCGATTGTCTATGATAATTGCGCATCGTGCCATCATCCCGGCGAAGTCGCTCCTTTCTCGCTGCTGAGTTATGCGGATGTGAAAAAGCGGGCGAAGCAAATCGGATTGGTGACGCAAGACCGCACCATGCCACCCTGGAAAGCAGATGCCGGGCACGAGCAGTTCCTGGATGCGCGTCGCCTCACTAATCAGCAGATCGGCATGATTAAACAATGGGCCGAGGAAGGGGGCGCGGAAGGTAAGCCTGCTGACCTACCGAAGCCGCCTCAATTCACTTCGACCTGGAAGTTAGGGCAGCCCGATGTTATTTTGCAGCCAACAGAAGCCTATTCCCTGGCGGCGGATGGCGCTGATGTTTACCGTTGCTTTGTCATTCCTACCAACTACACGGAAGACCGTTGGGTTTCCGCCTTTGAAGTGCATCCCGACAATCGCAAAGTTGTTCACCACGTTATTGCCTATCTGGATACCAGCGGCAAAGCCCGCCAGTTAGATGCCGCAGACCCCGGCCCTGGCTACACCTCTTCTGGTGGCGGAGTTGGGTTCAATCCTTCCGAGGGTGCGCTGGGCGGCTGGGCACCGGGTAACGAGCCGCGCCATACTCCCGACGGCGTGGGCATTTTGCTGCCCAAGGGTGCCGATATTGTCCTCCAGGTGCATTATCACAAGAGCGGCAAGCCCGAAACCGACCTGACCAAAATTGCCCTTGACTTTTGCAAAGCGCCGGTAGATAAACGCCTGCGCATTATGCCCATCATCCACTGGCCCTTGCGCATTCCGGCGGGGGACGCTAATTATCAAGTGCATTCGGACATCACGACGCCCGCTGATGTAACACTTCATGCTGTCATGCCGCACATGCACTTGATAGGTAAAGAAATGACCGTCAATGCGACCCTGCCCGATGGCACCGTGAAAAAACTGGTGCGTGTGCCCGACTGGGACTTCAACTGGCAGACCACCTACGCGTTTAAAGACCCGGTCAAGCTACCCGCTGGCTCAAGATTGGATATGTCGGCGCGTTACGATAACTCGGCCCAGAACCCAACGAACCCCAGCAATCCACCGCGCCCCGTTAATTGGGGCGAGCAGACGACCGATGAAATGTGCATCGCCTTCGCTTTTTATACCGTGGATTCCGAGCAGTTAACCAAAGGTATAGAAGCCAAGGGTTTCCCCAACGGCTTTGGCGCGGGCGGTAGTGGCCTACAACGCCAGGCGTTGCTGCCCTTAATGAAGATATTCGATAAAAATGGTGACGGTAAACTCGACGACCAAGAGCGGGCTGAAGCCGCCAAATACATCCGCGAGCGCATGACGGTCAAGGCTGCTGCTGCTGAGGGTGCGACGAAGTAGTGTTGGATAATGGCGTTCATGCTCTCGCGTCTTTTTGATGATAGAGAGATGAGCAAAATGCTTGACTTGAGGGCTAGAATCACAGTTAATCCAAACCAGTGCGGAGGGCGTCCGTGTATTCGGGGGATGCGTATTCGTGTGGTGGATGTGTTGGACTTATTTGCGGCAAGTTTAAGTGCAGAGCAAATTTTAGAAGAAATGCCCGACTTGGAAAAGCAAGACTTGCAGGCGGCTCTTCAATACGCCGCTCGTAAGCTTGATTATCCAGTATTAGCTGCATGATTATTCTGATTGACGAGACCCGTTCTCTCTTGGGACAATAAGACACAAATTCTTGGCGACTTTATTCTTTTCCTCTAACATGTACGACGCTGTGGCTGAGGTGTGACAATCATGCAGTCTCCGCTTAGAGTGTGTCTGAGTCTACTGGCACTTTTCCTCTGTAGTGTCGGAGGCATGTGTGCAACCTACTACACAACATTGTTGCTATTTCGCTTTACAGACCCAAAGACAGCCGCGCAAGGGCTGCCCTTTTTGTATGTAACTGCTTTCGGCGGCTTAATGCTGGGCTTTTTAACGGCTGCCATTTTTGTCTTTCGCACTGCGCGGTTGGCCTTGTTTGCAGGTGGCATACTAACGAGTCTATTTCTATTAGGCTTCTTTTTTGAAGGTTGCAGTGACTCCCGTTGGACGTTTGCTTTTGATAGAAATGCTCCTCTTATCGCTTGGTCTCTCTCCCTCCTATTGTATGGGGGTTTCTTTGCCAGGATAGGATTTAGGCGGCAAATGAGAAATGACGAGAATAACACCGTTATTAAGCATACTAAGAACTCAGGCAGCAACTTAGATCGAGTATGAACACTCTCCAGAAAGTTAGCCTTGCCATTGGGCTATTGGTGTTCTTGTTAGGAAGTATTCAGGCTAAGGTAAACGCTACTGTTGTCTGGGAGCCTAAATCGCTACGTGTTTTTGCGGCACACACTGGGCACTTCTATCGCTATGCCCCTGCCACAATTGCTAATGGCTCAACGGAGCAATGCTGGACGTGCCAGAACGCGACTGAAGGTTTCATTAAGGATAGCGTTTATTTAACCGAGCGCCACCAGGGTCGCATTGAAGTCAATCAGCCAGCTATTACTGCGGGGGCACCGGGCGCGTGGGACAGCTATCATGTCTGCGACCCTTCGGTCATTGGTGGACGTTTTCGCTTTGCGCAACACCTTTATCACTACGCGCTTTTCTATACCGGCAACGATGTCAATGCCAGTCGGCATAATCAGATTGGTGTCGCCTTCGCTAATCATCGGCAAGGGCCGTGGCTTAAATGTCCCATTCCTCTAGTATTCCATGCCGATGATGGCACCTGGGGCGTCGGTCAACCTTCTGCTGTCCGTTGGGATAAGGCGGGCGGCGTTCTGCTATTTTATACTGCTGGTGACGGGGCTGGAACGCGGCTCTTCTGTCGGCACATTCGCTTGTGGGATACCTCTTCACCCAATGCTGCTCTGCCCCATTTTGAGAGTACCCCTGACGTGCAACTCACCAATACAGGACTAACTGGTGCCAATGGGCAGCCTGATTATCTTAATAATGTGGATGTGGCGTATGCGCCAAAACAAAGACGCTTTTATGCGGTGCGAGAGCAGCATCCATATCCCAAAGATTATCCGCACTACATCGGCGTCAGCTTACAGTTAGTCAGCATAGCGGCAGATAACGTCTGGCACGGCGGGGGTGCCTGGCGCGTGGAAGGAGAAATTGGCCCGACCCTGACAGGTCTGCCCCGCAACCATAACGCGGGGCTATTGCGAACTCTGGCGGGCACGCTACCCGACCCGCATCATATCGGCGTCATCTTCACTGGTAGTTGCGCTGGCCCCGATTGTAAAGTCGCGGAGTGGAGCTATGACTTGTGGCAGATTGAAGGCAGGTTAAAGCCTTAAGCTACTGATAAGTGTGCCCTGTCATGCTGAGCAAAGCGAAGCATCTACTCTGCGGAGCTATAGGGTAATGGGTTGAACTACGGTTCTCAGAACACTCCCACCAGATGCTTCGCTCCGCTCAGCATGACAAACTCTTAGAACTCCTAACAAAAAGAGGCATAGAGCTTGCGCCTACGCCATAGCAAAGGAGTTCCTATGGCCAAGCCTATCTTAGATGATAACTTATGGCAACTCATCGAACCTTTGCTACCTCCACCCAAACCGCGTCGCGCTCGCTTTCCCG
>JAFAZH010000060.1 GCA_019239895.1 Abditibacteriaceae bacterium
AAAAGTGCAGGACATCTTGGCCGTAGGCTACTTTCCCTAGTGTCCCTGGATCATAGCTGGTAGACCTGTCAATTCACACCCACCGGTGAACTGCTGACCCAACACCTTCCGATATATAGGTGCTGGATACAGGTGGCGGCCTGGACAAAAGGAGGAATAGATGACTCCTGCACCGCCAGAAACCGCTGGGCTTGGCCAGGGGGCTTGAACCTACGCATCTGTCGTTCTCGCTGTCGTGTCGGCTGATGGGAATTCTCCGCCCGATTATTGGCCCAGCGGCGCGTGTTGTGCTCACTGCGCCACAGGCTCTCCTACTGTGCCGCACTGTAACTGCGTAGCTTGTCGGTCACCAGAATGAGCGGCGCATAACCTTGTGTTTTAAGGAGTTTGCGGAAGAACTTAAGAGCGGCCCGCTTATGGCGGCGGCTTTGCAACAGGATGTCCAGGACTTGCCCGTCTTGATCTACCGTCCGAAACAGGTAGTGTAGCTTACCACCAATCTTGAGGAACACCTCATCTACGTGCCATGGAGTGCTGACATTGCTCTGCCGTCGCCGAATGGCGGGTGCAAAGGTGAGACCGAATTTACGGCACCAGTAACGAATAGCTTCATAGCTGACGGTCATCCCACGCTGCGCCAGCATTTCCTCGACATCGCGGTAGCTGAGGGTGAAACGGTAATAAAGCCGGACAGCGTGGCCAATAATTTCAGGTGGCAAGCGGTGGCGTTTATAAGAGGCAGCAGAGGAGGCCATAGCATGGAGTATGGCCCACTGCTATCTTACTTCCACTCGTGGCGACTTAATCTGACACTACCTTTCAACGGGGTAGACTTCAACAATAGACCTGAATCAGCATTAAACCCACAGGATTAAAACATGTAGCACTCCGACGTTGAAAGTTATGCTGGAATTCCAGGAGCCTTACGCTTGGCAACGGCTCGTTAATCCTCGGTCGAACGCCGCACACGACAAGTTCAGATGCCACAGCCATGGCTCTGCTCCATTATTAATGTCCACCGCTGGACTTAATCCGATGCTCTGGTTCAAATCTCTAACCGACGCCCTGAAATTTTGTCCCTTCTATTACAGCACGGGTAAATCATTGTGGGTTAGATAGTTTGCGCTGCACCAAATCTGGCCGAAAGTAAATAGCTTTGAACTCGGCTCCCGCATGGACTTGGTTATCCTTGCGCCATTGAATATAGCGTTCGATGCCCGGCGAACCCATGTAATAACCCTCTGGGGTGAAGATGATAAAGGCGTCGCCAGCAATGAGCCCGGCTGTAGCTGCGGGCTGAGTTCCGGGAAGCGGAATTCCGGGAGGCGGAATGCAAAGTAAAGTCGCCTGGAGCGTTACGGTCGTGTTGTTTTCCAACTGCCACAGGCGCACCATGCCGTCCAGCCCTGCGGTCACTAAGCGCTTGCCATCAGCGAAGAAAGCCAGGTTGAACATATCGTCAAACTGGCCTGGGGGTGAGGTGGCCAGAGCTTGACCACTGCGGGCATCCCAGATTTCTAGCCCTGCCTTGCCGACGCCCGCCACGAGTTGCCCATCCGGGGAAAAAACGGCGTCTATCAGTCGACCGTGAGGCGCCGCTAAAGTCTGCTGAACCTGCCGCGTTTCGTAATTCCACAGCTTGATGCCATCCGCCGGATTGCCGGGCACAACCACCATCAGTCTTGATGGCATGGCAGGCACACCCGGCAATAATGTGGGCTGAAAGTGCATCGCGCACAGGAAGCCAGCATACTCTGGTAAATCGGTATAGTCTCCGAAACTGTAATGCACGGGCGGCTCGCCAGCGCCAGCCACGGTAGCGCCAGCCGCAGTAGCACCAGCCGTGGTAGCGCCAGCCGTGGTCATGTCCCATAAGCTAATCGCGTTATTGTAGCTCGTGGCGAGGAGTTTGCCATCCGGGGAAAAGGTAAAGTTACCGTTTTGGGCGCCCGGCGTCTCAAAAACCGAAAAGAGTTGCTGCGTAGCGACATCCCAAAGGCTAATAGATTGGCTGATCCCACCACCCGTCACCAACCACCTGCCATCCGGCGAAAAAGACAAGGCCCCAGAACCGCCTTTACGCGGGTGGATGAGCGTCTTAGTGAGCCGCCAGCTTTGGCTATCGTAGAGATGCACCTCGTCCGTCCAGGCGTTAGCTAATATTTTGCCATCGGGTGAAAAGGCCATGTGGTTGGCTGCGCCAGTTCCCTCAGGCAGCACGCGCGCTAATGCGCCAGTCGTCAAATTCCACACTTGAAGCTGCCCGCTCCAGCCGCCGCACACCAGGGTTCTGCCATCCGGGGCCGGGAGTGCCGCTGTCAATGGAAATTGGCCAGGTAACCTTTGACGCAGTTTGCCCGACTGGGCATCCCACAAGCTAATGCTGCTATTGCTCGCCCCCGCGAGCGTGATGCCATCTGGTGAGTAAGCTAACGGCCCTGGTGGACACACAATCGGATTGGAATTGGGCAACTCCTGTTTAAGCTGACCCGTATTGATATTCCACAGATGCACACTCCCAAAAGCCTGGAAGCCAGCTACCGTCCCGCCAGTGGGAGCCAGACAAACCGCCCACACTCGCCCATCGCTCCGGGTTCCCGGGGTGTGGGGATTCTCCATAGTGCGGATCTCCTGGCCCTGCTCCACATCCCACAATTTCACCATGCCATCGCCATCATCACCCCCACTGGCTATGGTCTGACCATCTTCGGAGAAAGACAGCGCGGTGACTCCCGCTTTGTGCCCGGTGAGCGTGCGGAGCAGGCTGCCCTCACGGACATCCCATAAACGAATCGTCTTATCTGCGCTGCCCGTTGCCAGCAACTTGCCATCGGGCGAAAAAGTTAAAACCCCAGTCTCGACACCCGCGACGGGCCAGGTCCATAAGGGTTCAACTGCGCCAACACCGGGAGCAGGCACCTGCCACAGCCGCACGGTTTTATCCTGGCTCGCCACTGCCAGAGAATAGCCCTTGTCCTCTTTTATCGGGTCAAACGCCACACATGTCACGCCGCTCTGTTGTGGCCAGGACTGGAGTAAGCCACCCGTCAGCGCATTCCAGATTCTCACCACCCTCTCCCCACTCCCACTCGCTAATTCTGTGCTGTCAGGCGAGAAGGCTAAAGTCCGCACGCCTTGCGTGTGAGCGGGAATGGAATGCAACAAGATGCCCGTCCGGGCATCCCACAGTTTGATAGTCTTATCATCGCCACCGGTAGCGATGAGCTTGCCATTAGGCGCATAGACAATGGCTCGCACATCTCCGCTATGCCCTATGAGTGGTTCAAGCACCGGATCATGCTCCGGTGCCGCTCGTGGGGCTGACGCTAATCCTGGGGCTGACGCTAACGTGTCATCTGCGCGGAGTGCTGCTGGCGACAGGGCCACTGGGGTGAACCGCGTTGCGGTTAGGACTCCCGGTCGGATAGCTGGACTCCTTAGCGCCGAGGGTCGTGCAGCCCTCGCTTGGGGGGCGGCTAGAGAATGGGTCGCTAAAGAAAAATGGGAGCCTGTAGGCAAGGCACGGACTGCTGGCAACAGGCTGGCAAAACGCGGCGTCATAGACCAATTCAGCCGCAGCCACATTCGAGGCCACATTTTGCCAGCCGCACCAGCGCTAGTAGCGACCAGGGTAGCACTCGCTGTAGAACCCGCAGCGGTGCGGTGGTCACGAGGCCGCATCATGGGCCTGGACCGGCGCGGTTTAGCGCCATGCCTTTTCATCAAGGCGCTGAGGGGCACAGAGCTATCAGGTATCAGTGAGCCGGGGGTTTGCGCCTCAGCCAGCCGCACCACGCCATTGGTGGCTAGGCCAACAAGGCTTAGCGATATAGCCCCTACGACAACCGCCTTGGCCTGGGCCGCTAACATGGCCCGGTTGGTCGTCTCCACAACGGAGAGCAATCTCGTCCCCAGGGCTTGGGTCATGGCCCCACCAGACGGGACACAGTCGGTTAAGCGCAATACCTTGCTAACGCAAGCGGCGGGAGCTGCCTGAACCGCACGCTCCCCTAATAGTAGGCCCAGTATCGCGCCCGATAACTCCACCCCATGCCGCAGAAAATAGCGTCTGAGCTTATCCAGCGCGCGGCACACTCGCTTGCGCGCCCCATCTTCCGAGATCTGGAACACCGCAGCTATTTCCTTAAAGTTCTTGCGTTCAAAGAAACGCAACAGTACGGCTTCGCGCTCGCTGGCATTGAGACTGGCCACCGCCTCATGCAACCATGGCTCTACGACCCGCCAATCGGTCTGCTCTGTATCAGGAGTCTGCACCATTTGTACCGCCTTATATTCGCGTTGTCGCCGTCGCCGCTCTTGTTTCAGCGCATTTTTTGCGGCCAGGCGAGCCGTGTTGAAGAACCAGCCAGCCAGCGCCGCTCTGTTCCGCAGCGCAGGAGCTTTCTGGGCCAAGAGCAAGAATACGACTTGGGTCACATCTTCGGCCAGGGCTGCGTCCCCTACCTCACGTAGACAAGTCGTGTAGACCAGGTTCACATAACGCTCCACCAGAGTACCGAAGGCAGCTTGTGAACCATTATCAATATATTCCTGTAGAAGTTGCCAATCTTGCATCATGTTCGTCTTTTTATTGCCTCTTTAATTGTGTCGATCTATTAACAGATGGGATCCTGCGGTTAAGTGACGTTCCCGATGCAGTGACTGAGACAGGCTGCATCAATCATTGACTGTGGTTAGTACTGTCCACTAATCAGCATAATCAGACAAATACTACTGATAAATGAATTTATGACATAAACAACTTACACAACTTAAGCAAGCCAGAGTATTACTGACTCCGAAGTATTGCTGACCCCAGGATTGCCGATGAGAGGGATAAGGGGATGTAAGTGTGAATACTCATGCCGGGCGTATATTACCGTTAGCAGCTCGAGGCCCTACGCTTCGCCCGGCTGGAGCGTGGGTCATGTCCTCGGCCAAGGTCGTCCTGCGCAAAAGGTCGCGCTGCGCAATCGGATCTAAAAAAGACTACGTGCAGCATTTGTGGCGGAACGCTCTGGACGCCGCTTTAGCGATAGCGCGGCTAAAGCGCCGTAACAGTAGATGCAAACGCAGATAATGGCAAGGCACTCGCACGGCTCTCTTCTCTGTTGCGCGCCACGCAGTCGGATGGACGATGCTCTCCAACCCACTCTCTTAGCCACATCTGACAGCAACTTCCAACCCCACTAATCCAGGCTGTAGCATAATAGCGGGTATGGATGTTGTTATGGTTTCGGTGGTAGTTTTTTAAACGTATTACTGGTGTTGAGCAGTGTGGGGATATTAAAGATGCGTGATCACGGTAGACTCCGTGGGCCCCACGGCAATACTAACAAGCCCACAGCATCACCGTGGAAGAATCCGACAGTGGCGTCTATCAGGTGGTGGAGTAGAAGACTATGGTGTTCCTGACGGCTTTGGTGTTCTGGCTCCTTGGTGGTTATATCGGCTACAAGTTGGACAGGCACGTTGACTACCAAGAGATGCAACGCCTCAGACAAGTGAGCCAACGCCACATTGGCTATGCATGTATCGGTCTGGGTGGTTTCCTGTTAATAGACACCTATTTCCAACCTGATCCGCATCATCCATCGGTTTGGTTCTATACTGTTGGTCTATTAGCACTCTTGGGCGGCATCAAGGGTTTACGTGGTGAGTGAGTTGTTACTTTATACCACGCCATCTATCTGACAACACAGCGTCACGGTAGAAGTGGATTAGAGGGGGAGCGGCATTATACATGGTCGGGCTGCGCGTGGTTCGGTCGCGTGTCGAAAGGCTAAATTAAGGGCAGGCTGTAAAAACAAGATGTATCAAGATATAGAGTGATTTACCGAACATGAACACGACCTCTCAACAATTGGCTGTGATGCGAACCCTCTTTGATGAAGCTGAACATCGCGGCCTCCGCCTGTGGCTTGAGAACGGCTAGGCTATTGACGCACGTCTTGGCAGAGTCACCAGGGAACATGAAGACATTGATATTGTCTTTGCTAAAAGCCAAGAAGCCGCCTATCGAGAACTCATCGGGACATTGGGTTTTGACAAACACGAATTTACGGACTACGGTTTTCTCTCATGGCGTGGCTGTATCCTGCTAGACTCAGAGCCGTGCTTTGAAATTCACGGCGAGTATAACTTTAAGCATTTCCCACCCGGCTCCTGCCCGCTCCAGAAACAAGGTATTATTGAGGATTACCATGTCAGGTGCGTGAGTTGGGAGGCTCTCTATTTTGAGTTCCTAGGCAATCTGGACGAGATTCCGCAGGTACAATGGCGGGCTAAAGACTTCCAAAGTCTTCAGTTAATTGAGACGCATTTGAATGCTACAAAGAAGCAATTCCTGAAAGACCTCTATCTAAATAGCCAGCAGTCAGCGTAACCAACAGCGGCTCAACCAGGCGCGGCTGACCTTAGCGTGCGGCTGCGCGCAACTCTACAGCGGAGCTAAATAGTAGAATGGAAGGAATGCTAAGATAAAAAAGAGCCTCAATGATTCATGCTGCTACGCCTGCTGATAACGCCAAAGGCTGGTTTATTGGCCCTTGGAACTCCGCCGTGCCGATTCCTGTTGGCTACGCCAACGAGGGCATCAACGAAAAGCATTATCATGCCGCTATCTATGAGATTTACCTCATTGCCAGAGGCACCAGCCTGGCTATTGTAGATGGCCAAGCCGTGCCCCTGCAAGCTGGCGATATGTTAGTCGTAGAACCCCAGGAGGTGCATACTTTCACCGACAGTTCTCCTGATTATCTGCATTTTGTTATTCAGACCCCTTTCATCAAAGGGGATAAAGTCATCTTGGAATGAATTGAGCACGACTTAACAGCCGCCGAACCAGGCGCTGCAATGGACGGGTTCCGGCTTCGCTACGCTGCGCCTGCACCCGCCGCTGAGTTGAGCGTTCGGCGGCAGGCTCGTTGTCTTGAGGGGGCTTATGAACGACCCAGGAAAGCTGGAATTAGCAGAGGCATGGGTTGGCGTCCTTGGCATCCTGCGGTGACGGGCCAACCAGCCGCGCCAGCGCCGCACGGCGGCTCTCTTGGAGGCCACCGAGAAGCTTGCGGGGGCGGAGCCGTGGGCACGATTGTGTCCGGCGCTCATCGAGTCGGAGTTGTGGCTGGCCCCAGTGCCCCGCGACGGCTGGCGCAGGGGAATGCCGAAGGTCAGTGTTCGCTACGTCAGCTCGGCTGATCGCTTCCGAGGCGCGTTTCTTAGGCACCTGGGGCCGACGGAATCGATCTACGCTTGCGCTGGCGAAGAACTGCCTGCGGTGCTGGAATGGGGCTGGAAACGTCTGTGCGGCGACGCTCAAGCCGAACCAGCCGCCGCACCTGACTGCGGCAGCATCATATAGTTGACAGTCCCAAGTTCCCGTCCGCTGCTGCCGGTGAATTGTTCGTTCGGCGGCTGCGCGCAGCTTGGTTGCGTGCGCTATAATGCAAATATGAACAAAGAACCACAACTTGATTATCCCTGTCCTTCCTGTGGCTCTTTGATGTTTGCTGAACCGCCCGGCAGTTATGGTATTTGCGCCATTTGTGGCTGGGAGGATGACCATGTCCAACTTCGCTTTCCGGCAATGCCAGCAATGGCTGGTGGAGCCAATAAAGAAAGTCTATACCAGTCCCAACAAACCTGGATAAAGCAGATTCCGCTGGACGTTAAAGCATACCAGAATTTCCTGCGTGATCAGAATTTCCTGCGTGATACAGATTGGCGTCCGTTGCAGCTAGAAGAGTGCTCATCAGCAATACCAATAAGCGGACAAGAATACTTTGAAGCCACCGCTGAAGATTCACCGTCCTATTACTGGCAAAAAGACACGAGCGGCCCGAAATAACAGCGGCGCATAACCTTGTGTTTTAAGGAGTTTGCGGAAGAACTTAAGAGCGGCCCGCTTATGGCGGCGGCTTTGCAACAGGATATCTAAGACTTGCCCGTCTTGATCTACCGCCCGAAACAGGTAGTGTAGCTTACCACCAATCTTGAGGAACACCTCCTCTACGTACCATGGAGTGCTGACATTGCTCTGCCGTCGCCGAATGGCGCGTGCAAAGGTGAGACCGAATTTACGGCACCAGTAACGAATGGCTTGGTAACTGACCGTGATGCCACGTTGCGCCAACATTTCTTCGATATCGCGGTAGCTCAGACAAAAGCGATAATACAACCAGACAGCATGGCTAATAATCTCAGGAGGAAAGCGATGTCGCTGATAAGAGACGGCAGAGGAATTCATCTCCTCAGTATGACACACAACAACTTTACTTCAGCACTTGACCCGTTAATTTGACAATACCGATTACTGGATTTTACCGCTATGATCGGGCGCGCCTTTACCTTCGTTCTCGGCAAAGCGCCCATGTCCAATATGCCCGTTTACCACGAGCGTGCCCAGCACTTCGACCACGCCGCGCAACGCCAGGAGCGCCGTAATATCAGAAGTGTCGTAAGGTGGCGAGACTTCGACCACTTCCATGCCACACAAGCCCTGCGCTGCTACTAAGCGCAGCAGTTTCAAGACCTCGCGGGGTAGGAAGCCGCCGGGTTCGGGCCAACCTGTGCCGGGGACGAACCCGCAATCTACGGAGTCAATATCAAAGGACAGATAAACGGCTTTGGCCCCCTTCCAGGCGGTCTCCAGGGCGATTTCAGCGACTTTCTCGACGCCCAGTTCTTCCACATCACCGATGGTCAGGATATTGGATTTGCGCTTGACCGCTTCTTTGACGCCGATACGGGGACACTGCCAACCGCCCAAACCGATCTGCACCAGGTTCGTGGCCGGGGCATTGGGAATGTTGGTGGCATGGAACCAGGGCGTGGTGTGCATCCGCTCGTCCATGTCTTTTTCCTGCAAGTCTACGTGGCGGTCAATGTGGATGATGCCGACATTGCCGTCCACATGCTCCGCGAGGCCGCGCACATTCGGATAACCAATGCTATGGTCGCCGCCAATCATCACTGGAAAGACACCTTTGCCTTTGACAAACGAAACAGCCTTGGAAATCTGGTCGAAAGATTTTTCAATGTTCGCTAAAGTAAAGACATCACCCAGGTCTACAATGTCGAGGGACTCGCGCAGGTCGAGAGCCATTTCGTAGTTGTAGGTGGTATACAGAGCCGAAATGCGACGCACGGCCTGTGGGCCAAAGCGCGTGCCTGCCCGGTAGGTCGTACCAATGTCAAATGGCACGCCCATGATAGCGCACTCATAGTCGCCCACCTTGTTGACATCCTCTAAGTAGGGAAATTTCAAGAAGGTGTTGATGCCGGCCCAGTGCGGCAACTCGCCCCGTGCAAAGGTGCTGATGGTGCGGTCACCGATAGACGGGGCCGCTTCTAATCCCAATTCCAGGCCACGCCGAATCTCTTCCAAATACTTCTTATTGGGAATGTTCGCCTCAGCGCGTGCGCCCTCCATGCCATGAAACTGCGTGGGATCGCTCTCGTGCATTTGCCCTAATTCAAAGGCCGAAAACTCCCTCTCTGTGGGGTGTTCGGTCGGGCCTTCTTCATGACCATGACTGTGGCCATGACCATGTCCATGATCGTCGTGTGAATGAAACCAACCCATTGTCTCTTCCTTTCTCTCGAATGCTTTATTTGTAGAGGTTGTTTTGTTGATTATTGGTCTTGCCGTCTAAAAGAACCGTGCATAACGCTCGATTTCCCACGCGCTGACGGTGTTGTGGTACTCTTCCCATTCAGCCCTTTTGTAGCGGATGAATTCATCGGTCAGGCCATCGCCCAGCACATCGCGTATCCAGGGGTCTTCGGCAAAGGCGTCTACGGCTTCGCCCAGGGTGCGCGGTAGTTGCTGGATGCCATGTGCCGCTAATTCCAGATCGGAATATTCATACATATTCTCGTGGTGCGGATTGCCGGGGTCTAAACCTCGCTCAATGCCATCCAACCCGGCGGCCAGGAGCAACGCGGCTCCTAAATATGGATTAACCGTGGAATCTACGCCGCGACATTCCACGCGCCCGCCGCTCATGGGAATGCGGAAGTTATTGGAGCGGTTGTTGGAGCCGTAAGAGTTAAAGACCGGTGCCCAGGAATAGTAGCCCATCGCGCCGCGCCGAATCAGCCGCTTGTAAGAATTCACCGTTGGTGCGAGGGTCGCCATAATGCCCCGGCCATGCGCAATTAAACCCGCAATGAACTGATAGCCGAGAGTGGAAAGGCCGCAACCGCGTGCGTCTTCTTCAGTGGTGAAAAGGTTCTGCCCCGTTTCCACATCGGCCAGGGACATATTAAAGTGCGCGCCGTTGCCCGTCAGATGCGCAAAGGGTTTGGGCATAAAAGTGGCGACCATGCCCAAATCGGCGGCCACTTTTTTCGCCATGAAACGCCAGAAGATATAGCGGTCGGCCATCGTGAGGGCATCGGCATATTTGAAATCAAATTCAAACTGCGACTGTCCATCTTCGTGGTCAAAACTATAAACATCCCAGCCTAACTCCTGCATATAAGTCACCATGCGGTCGAGGAAGGGCCAGGCATCGAAGAAGCGTTTGACATCGTAGCACGACTTGTCCAGGTTATCATCTTTGTTCGGGATAAACAGCTTGCCATTTTCATCCTGGCCCAGCACGTAAATCTCGCCCTCAATACCGAGGTTGAAGCTATAGCCCAGCGAAGCGGCCCGTTCTAATTGCTTTTGCAGCACCACGCGGGTGCTGAGGGCATAGGGTTCGCCATGAAAATAGTTATCTGCCGCAAACCAGGCGACCTCCTTTTGCCAGGGAATAATCGTCAATGAGCGCGGGTCGGGAACGGAGCTAATTTCATCATCATTGGGTTGTTGCCCTAACCCATCCAGGGCATAGCCGGTGAAGAGTTCGGAGCCTTCCATCATGTGGTCGAGGTGGGTGATGGGCACGCACTTGGCTTTTGGTACGCCATGAATATCAACGTAACATCCCATCGCGTAGCGCACCCCTTGCTTAGAGAGATGATCCTGGAGTCCTGACACATCTGGCTTATGGCCATTCAGGGCGGCAGGCGCTAACAGTGTATCGGTCGTCATATAAAATTCCTTCTCTAAAATGTTAATCTGCAATTCGGCTGAACTATGAATGCATTAATGACCATTGCTGCTGGCGGGTGCCCGAAACAGATCGGATGGTGTTTCTGAACCGTTAGGTGCGCTAACCGCAGGCAGGGGCACAGGTTTCGGGGCCACCGGGGGCGTGGCGCGTCCCTTACTCTTAGTCAGGTGATTTAAGGGCGGCTTCTCGATGAGAGCTTTTTTCACCACATAAGTCCAATCCGTCACAAGGGCTTCAAATAGCTCAGCGCCCATTTGCGGCGTGGCCTTCGATGGCGTGCCAGTGTGTCCTAATTGGCTGGTCTGGGGCACCGTATAAGAGAAAACTAAATCTCCCGTGCGGTCGGGGTCATCCACAATGCGCTCCGGGCGCACGAGAGATGGCGCTAAATGCATCATGATGGCGGTTTCTGCGGCGTTGGCGTGCCAGTCTTGCGCATCGCTATGATAGGCATCTTTCACGCGGAGAGAAGCCTCGCACAAATGCTTTTGCGCAATTTGCACTTGAGCGTGTTTGGCGCGCAGCGTTTCCAGGGCACAACGCAATGAGGCGGCATTGGTGACATGCCCGCTTAAGATGAGAATGCGGGTAAAGCCATAGGCGATAACATCTTCCAGGATTTCGCTAATCACTGCGGACAAGGTGGCAGGCGAAAGAGAAAGCGTCCCCGGCCAGTGGCGGGTGTGGCCCAGCGCACAGCCATAGGGCAGGGTCGGCAAGACGGGCACGCCGGTGCGCGCAGAGACGGCATGAGCCACAATATCGGCACTGAGCGTATCCACGTTGAGCGGCAAGTGTGGCCCATGCTGCTCTGTGGAGCCGATGGGGAAAAGCACCATATCCACTCCCTCTTTGCGCATATCGCGGATTTGTTCCCAGGTTAATTCTTCCCACAGCAGAGGTTTCATGATTGGTGTTGCCTTAAATAGGTTTCTATAACGGTGCGAAACCGTGTTGCATCTAAAATTGGCCCGTGTCCCGGATAAGCTACCTGCACGGGGTATTCAAGCAGGCATTGAAAGGATTGAATGTAAGTCGGAATGTCTGAGCAGGGTAGAAAATCGAACAACTCGCCTTCGTAAACCGTATCAGCACAGAACATGACTCCGGTCTTTTCTTCCCACAGGCAAATGCTGCCCCATGAATGGCCGGGTGTATTCAAAACGACAAAGCTGCGGCTCCCTAAATCAATGATGTCGCCTTCATCAATCAGCCCCGTAGCAGGTGCAGGCTCGGCAACCCAGTCGCGGGCTTCAAAACCCGGCCACGGCAACTCATAGAAATCTTCTGTCACCAGCACCGGATCAGCATAGGTATTCTGCGCTGTGGGATGAGCGACAATATCGGCTTCGGCGGGATGAATGACGCGCTCCTCAAATTCAAAATTGCTGCCCATGTGGTCATAGTGCGAATGGCTGCATACCAATAAGGGATTGTCTGTGATAGGTGCCACAAAGGTGCGCAAAGAACCAAGCCCCAAGCCCGTGTCTATAATGATGTCGCGCTGGCTGCCTTTGACCACATAAATGTTGCAGCGGTAATCGGCGCGGTAATGTGGTTCGGTGATGTGGTAAATACCATCGGCCACTCGCTGCATGGCAAACCAGTCGTCTCGTGTGGTAAAGCGATGTGGGGTCATGTTACTTTACCAATTACTTTGGCAGATAGTCGGCGGTAAAAGCCTTGGCTGTATCAGGGGCCGCATCCAATGATTTCTGGCTCACGAAGAATTTGCCAATTTCTGCCACTGTCTTAAACGCCGGGCCAGGAGCCGACGTGGTGCCCATCAAGCGGTGGTTATCGGACACGCCGTAAATCTTAACCTTGGTCAGCATATCTTTGGCTTCGGCGGGCTTGGTGCCGAAGTATTTGGATGCGACCTGGGCGGCTTCGGCAGGGTGGGCATTAGCATATTCGGCACCCTTGGCGGATGCTGCCACAAAAGCGCGCACATCTCCTGCCTTGGTGTCTAAAGTGCGCTTGGAAACGGTGCAGACATCCAGAATAGTGTTAGGCGCATCCTTGCTGCTAAAGATAACCTTCGCGCCGCCACTGCCAGCCTTGGAAAGCCACGGCTCCCAGGTCACGGCGGCAGGAATTTTGTTGGCGACAATCGCTGCCCCAGAAGCATCAGCATCCATATTGGTGACATTTACATCGCTCTCCGTCATGCCATTGGCCTGTAAGCCCTTGAGCAATAGAAATTCATTGACCTGTCCTTTCGTGGCGGCTACGGTCTTGCCCTTTAAGTCCTTGATGGAAGCAATGCCCTTTTGGGCGACAATACCATCCGCACCATTGGAGGTATCGGTGATATAGACGTTAGAGAGAGAATTATCACCTGCACGTTTGCCGAGTAAAATAGGTGTATCGGCGGTCGTTAATGCGGCATCGAGTTGGCCTGCAATCAGGGGTGGCACACCATCTGCCGGGCCGGAGAATTGCTTGAAATCCACATCCAGACCCGCATCTTTGAAATAGCCTTTATCTTTAGCAATAAAGACCCCCACTAAGCCGATCCACTGATTATAGGCCACGCGAAACGGCTTGCCCGAAGGTTTATCGGCTGCGGTGTTAGTTGTTGCATTACTGTCCGAGGCAGTGGTGGAAGCCGTTGTCGTATTGGAAGTGTCGCTGCTGGCCGAGTTGGTGGAATTTTGACCACCACACCCAGTCAATGCGGCGGCGGTTGCCACACAGCTATAAACGAGCAAGCTTCGATGGTTTATTAGCTCAACAAGACGTCTGGGTATTTTCATAACTTTTAAGCTGCTACTTTCTGAGATTGCAAAGCGGTAATGGCATCTAACATCGTCTCCAACGAGACTACGGCTCCGCTTTGTAAATATTCAAGAGCGTTTAATGACGCCTTATGCGCGGCCAAGCTCGACCCGGCGACACAGTCCCGAACCACCCGAATGCGGTAATCATGTTGATGGGCATCCACGCCGGTGTAATGCACGCAGACATCCGTGAGAAAGCCAATCAAAATCAGGGTATCCACCTTTAACCCTTTGAGCAGAATTTCCAGGTCGGTGCCAAAGAAGGCGCTGTAACGGCGCTTGGGCACATAATATTCATGAGGCAGTGGCCGCAGATCATCGAGAAATTCCGCGCCGGGTTCACCTTCCAGACAATGTACGCCTTCGGCTCCATCCAACTCGCGGCCAAAGTCCACCAGGTCACGGCGGTGCCGCTCTTGAATGAAAATAACGGGCAAGCTGACAGCGCGTGCTGCGGCAATAACCTGGCGCGAATTCGCCACTGCGGCTGGCGCACCGATGAGGTCAATGCCACTGATCTCTGGCGGCAACAGGCTGTCTTTGGTGATGTCAATCACAATTAAGGCGGCGCGACCGGGAAGCGGTTGGGTGTGGTCGAAATCCTCGACCGTTGTAGAGTGGAAGCCATTTAGCCCCTGAGCTTGGGGGAACCCGTTATTCACTCTGTCCTCCCGGCGGCAATTTCGGCTTCGACAACGGCTTTGCCCTCTTCATGCAACAGTTCATGGACTTGCTTGCGAATCTCTAGAAACTCTAAGGAATTGCGCAGGGCGTCTTCCCGCTCCTGGCCAAAGGGCACGGTGATTTCGGCTTTGAAATGGCCGGGGCGTGCGGTCATGACGAAGATGCGGTCGCTGAGATAAACGGCCTCGTCAATGTCATGGGTGATGAAAAGCGTGGTTGTATGTTCTTTGCGGCGGATGTCTAACACCAGGTCTTGCATCACGGCGCGCGTCTGGGCATCCAGGGCACCAAAGGGTTCATCCATCAACAAGATGCGGGGTGAATTCGCCAAAGCCCTGGCAATCGCCACACGCTGGCGCATACCGCCAGAGAGTTGCTTGGGATAATGGTCGCGGAAGCCGTGTAGACCAACGGCATCTAAGAAATGATCGGCTAACTCTTTACGCTTATTGTTATCCGCGCCGCGCAGCTTGGGGCCGAATTGCACATTCTGGCGCACTGTGAGCCAGGGAAACAAGGTGTAAGCCTGAAACACCATGCCGCGTTCGGCTCCCGGTTCGTGGAACTCCACGCCATCTAAGTACATGTGACCTGCGGTCGGCTCCAAAAGGCCGCCAATGATATGCAGGAGGGTGGATTTGCCGCACCCCGAAGGGCCAACGATGCTCACGAATTCCGTGACATCCATCGAGAAGGAGGTGGGTTCGAGGGCAGTCAATGGCCCCTTCTTGGTCTGGAACTGTTTGGTGATGCCATCAATGCGTAAAATGGGTTCCGCCATAAAATTAAGTCGCTTTTCGTAGGTCGTGAGGGGTAATTCGGCGTAGCCAAGCGATGGCTGTGGCCAGGAGGCGACGGCACTTTTCATCATTAATCCTTAAATGGTGTCAGGGGCAGTTGATTATTGCCGTTGCACTTCAGCCCAGGGCAGTAAGCGTGGCGAGGCCAGTTTGAACAGCATATCGGTGCAAAGGCCCAATAAGCCCAGCACGATAATGCCGACGTAAATCTCTTCAGTGCGCAAGTGGCGTTGTCCGACCATGATGCGAAAGCCCAGACCAGAGTTGGTCGCCACCACTTCGGCAATCACCAGGTAAGTCCAGGCCCAACCAATCATGGTGCGGCAGGTATCCATTAAGCCCGGTAAGGTGGCAGGCAGGAGGACATTAAAGAGCAACTGGCGGCGATCGGCCCCCAGAGTGCGCGCTGCCGAGAGCAAGTCGCGGGGCACCTTGCGGGTCACATCAGCCACGATGATGACCATCTGAAAGTAGGTGCCGATAAAAATGAGTAGAATTTTCGCCGCTTCATCCAGTCCGGCTACCACCATCACCAGGGGAATCAGAGCGGGCACCGGCACATAGCGGATAAAGCCGATAAGCGGTTCTTGGGCTGCTTCCACCGTTTTGTAGGCCCCAATCAGGATGCCGAGGGGAATGGCTAATGCAGCCGAGAGCAGGAAGCCCATCACGATGCGGTAAACGCTAATCTTGGTATCGCCCCACAGAGAACCGTCCTGCCATAGATCATGGGTGGCCGCCAGCACACCGGTGGGCGTGGGCAAGATTAAGTTGCTGACATGGCCTGAGCCATCGGAAGAAAGCGACTGGGGCACCCGCACCCAACCATAGGACAGGGCGCACCAGATAGCAAAGACAAAGATAAAGGAAGCTGCAGCAATGGCAGTGTAAACGCCCCCTGGGATTTCTTCGCCAATCCGAAATAGGCTTGGTTTGCGGCGGCGTGTCGGGGTTGCTGTAACGCCTTGAATAGCCGGGGTGGGTAGTGTTCTTTCCATCTTAATATTCACCTCATAAATACAATCAACAACACCATCAACTAACAGGAACAGCTAAGCGGGCCGCGGCACGGGCGACTTTGACGGTGTAGTCGTAAGGCGGCTGTTTGCCCATGCCTTTGGCGACGGCGGCTTTGACAAATTGATTGTCAATGGCACCCGCATAGTCGGGCAGCTTATCAATTTGTTTAGCTTTCAAGAGAAACTTGGCATTGCTGTCGCCACTGACGAAGAGCGACGTAACTTTGCTGGACTTGGTCATCGCGGCAAGAGCTTCGGTGCCGCTAAAGATGCGCGTGCCTTTGATGAACGATTTGTAATCATCCACAGGAGTTTTGGTGGGCGCTGCCATGAGCTTAACCGCGTCGTCGGGGTGGGCACGCCAGAAAGCAAGTGAATCATACCAGGCGTTGACAATCTTTTGCACATCCGCCGGACGCTTGGTGACAATGTCGCCTTGCATTACAAGCAGATCGGGAATAATGCCGGGGATGTTGGAGCTATCGAAGACAATCTTCGAGCCTTTGAGGTCTTTGAGAATTTTGGTACGGCTTGGCTCCCACACCACAGCAGCATCCACCTGTTTCGAGAGCATAGCTGCCGGGCAGTTGGGCACCGTGATGGGCTTGTATTTTACATCGCTTTCTTTTAAACCATTGGCTTCGAGAGCCTTGAGCATCAGGAGATGATCGCAAGTGCCCATTTCGGTAGCGACTGTTTTGCCCTTTAAATCCTTCACCGAGTTGATGCCGGGTTGGGCAATCATGGCATCATTGCCAAAGGAGTTATCGTTGACAAGAACAACTTTAAGGCTCTGACCTTTGGCGAGCGCGGGCATGGTGTCGCTCCAGGTCTGGCTGTTGCCATCTACCTGGCCTGCCGAAAGCGCGTTGATGGAATCGGTGTAGTTCTCAAACCATTTCAGCTTGACATCTACGCCTTCCTTTTTAAAGAAGCCTTGTTTGTCAGCGATTTCCCACACCGTCCAGCCGGGCCAGTCGGAATAGCCAATGGTGATGGGGCCGCCAGTGGCAGCGCCGCTGCTGGACGTGGTGGAGGCGGTGGTGGAATTATCGGATGAGGCGGTGGAAGCTGAGGTTGAAGAGGATGGAGCGGAGGACTCGGAATTATTGCCGCAACCAGTGAGAGAGAAGCTCAAGGCTACGCCACAAGCGGCGAAGCCTAAAATGGTCGCTGGGGCCGACGGGGCACGAAATGTTTTCATCGCAAATGCTCCTTTAGAGATAAGGAGAGTGGTGTGGCGTCTAAAGGCAAATGCGAAATCCACCCTCATCTCAGGCCACACCCTCATCTTCGTAGGTTGTGGGCCAAGGATGCATCGTCGTGGGTCAGAAGCTTATCAAGCAAGAGGTTGCTTGCCTAGCCACTGTCTTCCGTTCGGTCCTAAAGCCGTTGGCAGTTACATGATTCAGACCTTAATACTTCAAGCCCGTGCAACTACGGAATTAATTCTGACGGAGCCAAGTTTCCAAATTGTTTCCAAGAGGTAAAAGCTACATGTATCTCAGGTTAATGTTAAGTACCCTCAGCTAATCTCCCTGTTAAAGAAGGGATAAACCACAGAGACACCGAGGCACAGAGAAAGAGAGAAGGTTTGAGGATATGAAGATGGAGGATCGAGGATCGAAATAGGGGCTTCCACTGCGATCCTCTATCCTCAAATCTTCTCTGTGCCTCTGTGGTGAATTGAAGATAGATTAAAGTGTTTGGGAGCCTTACGAAACATGGAATTAACAATCGCGTAAAGCTAACGCAACATGAACTCGTTAAATTCTTAACATCACGGCTTTGAGAATTTTGATAAAGTTGAATCCATGCACTGGACTGAACGCGAAAAAGAAAAGTTATTGATTACGGTAGCGGCTGACCTGGCGCGTCGTCGCCTGGAACGGGGCCTGAAGTTGAACTACCCGGAGAGCATGGCACTCATCACTTCCGAGGTGATGGAAGGCGCACGCGATGGCCGCACTGTGGCTGAACTGATGCAAGCGGGAACAAAGGTACTAACGACAGAGCAAGTAATGGAAGGTGTGCCAGAGATGATTCAAGAAGTGCAAGTTGAAGCGACTTTCCCGGATGGCACCAAGTTAGTCACGGTGCATCATCCCATTCGAGGCTAATTTGGAACCACGAATGCACACGAATTAACACAAATAATTTTCTCAACATTCGTGTCATTAGTGTTCATTCGTGGTTCCACAGAAAGAGAAGCTATGATTCCAGGTGAATATCGGGTGCGTGAAGGTAGCATTGAGCTAAATGAGGGGCGGCGCACGGTGGAGATTAACGTGACCAATACGGGAGATCGTCCGGTGCAGGTTGGCTCTCATTATTGCTTTTTTGAAGTGAATCGCGCTTTGCATTTTGACCGAGCGCAAGCCTTCGGGATGCGGCTCGATATTCCAGCCGGGACAGCAGTGCGCTTTGAGCCAGGGGAAGAGAAACCAGTGCGTTTAGTGGAAATGGCTGGCAAGCAGATGGTGTTTGGCCTCAACGGATTAACTAATGGGACGGGGCAGACCTTAACCGATGAAGTGCGCGAGCGTTTGAACGCTTGGGAGGCCACCACACCATGAGCCAGATGGAGCGCAAATCCTATGCGGGGACGTTTGGCCCCACCGTTGGTGATGCCGTGCGATTGGCCGACACCGACCTGTGGGCCGAAGTCGAGCGTGACTTTACTGTTTATGGTGATGAAATTAAGTTCGGCGGAGGGAAAGTTATCCGTGATGGCATGGGGCAGTCGAGTCGCCTCACCCGCGCCGAAGGCGCATTAGATACTGTTATTACCAATGCTCTTATCATTGACCACTGGGGTATTATTAAAGCTGATATTGGTATCCGCGATGGCATGATTGTGGGTATCGGCAAGGCAGGCAACCCGGACATCATGCAGGACGTGCATCCTAGCTTAGTCGTTGGTGCTTCCACCGAAGTGATTGCAGGCGAGGGCAAAATCATCACGGCAGGCGGTATTGATTCACATATTCACTTTATCTGCCCGCAGCAAATAGAGACAGCCCTTGCCTCCGGGGTCACCACCATGATTGGCGGCGGCACTGGCCCCGCAACCGGCACCAATGCCACAACTTGCACACCGGGCGCATGGCACCTGCATCGTATGTTGGAAGCGGCAGAAGCTTTCCCCATGAACCTGGGGTTTCTGGGTAAAGGTAATGCGGCCTTTGAAGCTCCCTTGAACGAGCAAGTTGAAGCGGGGGCTATTGGCCTCAAGCTACATGAAGATTGGGGCACCACACCGGCTGCCATTGATGCCTGCTTGCGCGTTGCCGATAAATATGATGTGCAGGTGGCGATTCATACCGATACACTGAATGAATCGGGCTTTGTCGAAGATACCCTGCGCGCCATCGCGGGGCGCACCATTCACACTTACCACACCGAAGGCGCGGGTGGCGGTCATGCCCCCGATATTATTCGTGCCGCAGGCGAGCCTAACATCTTGCCCTCTTCCACCAACCCCACGCGGCCCTACACTGTCAACACCATTGATGAGCATTTAGATATGCTGATGGTGTGCCATCACTTGGATAGTCGCATCCCCGAAGATGTCGCCTTTGCCGATTCCCGCATTCGACCTGAAACGATTGCGGCAGAAGACATCCTGCATGATATGGGTGTATTCTCCATGATAAGCTCCGATTCGCAGGCGATGGGGCGCGTGGGAGAGGTCATCACCCGCACCTGGCAAACCGCAGATAAGATGCGGGCGCAACGCGGCCCCCTGGCCCCAGACAGTACGGATAACGATAACTTTCGCATCAAGCGTTACGTGGCTAAATACACCATAAATCCGGCTATCACGCACGGCATTACACACTTGGTTGGCTCGGTTGAAGCCGGTAAGTTTGCTGATCTGGTCCTATGGACACCTGCGTTCTTTGGCGTCAAGCCCGATATGATTCTCAAAGGTGGGGCTATCGCTTATGCGCAGATGGGCGACCCCAATGCTTCGATTCCGACGCCACAACCCGTTTATGGCCGACCCATGTTTGCTGCTTACGGGGCCGCACTGCACAGCACATCATTAACCTTTGTCTCCCAGGCTGCTGCCGATGCGGGCCTTGCCGCACAATTGAAACTGTGCAAGCGGGTAGAGCCAGTGCGCAAGTGTCGGGATATATCCAAAAAAGATATGGTGCATAACGATGGCACACCACATATCGAAGTCAATCCTGAAACTTACGAAGTGAAAGTGGATGGCGAGCACATCACTTGTGAGCCTGCAAAGGTGCTTTCTATGGCACAACGCTATTTTATGTTCTAAAGCTTATGTGGCTCGCTCATGTGCAACTCCTCGATTCAGCTTTGCCTATTGGTGCCTTCTCGCATTCCTTTGGGTTAGAAACGCTTGTGCAACAAGGCAAGATTCAGAATGCCGAAGACTTGAAGCAATATGTTGAGACCATGCTCTGGGGAACCTGGGCAGCGGGTGATGCAATGGGTATCAAGGCAGTCTATGAATACGTGCCGCAAGAGCAATGGTTGGAATTGTGGGAAATAGATCAAGCCCTGCATGTGCAACGCATGGCCAAGGAATCTCGTGAGGGGTTGCAGAAGATGGGCAAGCGGTTGCTACGCCTATCGCAGACGATGTATCCCCGCTTAGTATGGGGGCCTCTGTTGGATGCCCTGGCTACTCATCAGTGTTATGGCGCGTATCCAGTGGTATATGGCTGGATAACTTATCAGCTTGAAGTGCCTGTCGAGCAAGCTGTGCAGGGTTATTTGTATAACGGTCTTATCGCTTCCATGAATAATGCGGTGCGGTTGATGGCGTTGGGGCAAACCGAAGCACAAGTCTTGTTGGCGACTTTGCTGCCACAGATAGAGCAGGCGTGGCGTGAGGTGGAGTCGTATGATCCCTCTCAATTTTATAATAGTAATCCTCTGGCAGAAATCGCCATGATGCAACATGAGAGTCTCTACTCCCGCCTCTTCATGTCTTAAAAGTTGGAACAACAGATGAACTATTTTCAGTGTAATTTCTTTTATCATCACGAGCACAATGGGCGAGGATGGCAGACTCCACAGTACCAGCGCGACCGGCCTTTTCGGGTTGGCATTGGTGGCCCGGTCGGTTCCGGCAAAACGGCTCTCGTCGAGCAACTCTGTAAGCAGATGCGTGAGCGTTTCAGCCTCGCCGTAATTACCAACGACATTTACACCCGTGAAGATGCCGAGATATTAATGCGCGCCGAAGCTTTGCCCCGCGAGCGTATTGTCGGCGTAGAAACCGGAGGCTGTCCGCATACCGCGATCCGTGATGATGTGTCCATGAATATGGAAGCCGTTGAGGAACTGGAAGGCCGCTTCTCCAAGCTGGATATGATCTTTATCGAGAGTGGTGGCGATAACTTAGCAGCAGCATTTAGCCCGGAATTAGTAGACCGTTTTATCTACATTATTGATGTAGCGCAAGGTGAGAAAATTCCCCGCAAAGGCGGCCCCGGTATTATGCGTTCAGACCTGCTGGTGATTAATAAAATTGATCTGGCTCCTTATGTGGGTGCCAGCCTGCAAGTGATGGATAATGACGCGCGTCGTATGAGGGGTGACAGGCCCCTTGTTTTCTCTAATATGATGAATGGGCAAGGCTTGCCCGACATTGTCCATTGGCTGGAAAATCAATATGCCAGCGCCTGAAGTCACCGGACGCATCACAGCCAATTTTGAGTGCGTGCGTGGCGAGACCCAACTGCGCGAGAGTTATTGTGCCGCACCACTTAAAATTGCTAAAACCTTTCCCCTGCAAGATGGGCAAATTGGTCTCTGCATCATGGATAGCTCGCCGGGCCTGCTGACAGGAGACAGTTATCAATTAGCCTGGTGCCTGGATGCTGGGGCGCGTGTCTTCCTTACCAATCAAGCTTATACCAAAGTTCATCCCTCACTGGTGACGGGCAGTTATCAAGCGCAACACATCAAACTAAAGCCAGGTGCGCTGTTAGAATATATGCCAGAGCCAGTGATGCTTTATCGTGATGCGGCCTTGCATTCCGAGTGCAATGTGCAACTTGATCCTGGCTCAACACTTCTGCTTTCGGAAATTCTGTGTGCTGGTCGGGTGTCCCGTAATGAGATTTTCCAATTTCGTGCTTATGAAAGCTTGCTGCGGGTGCATTACGCAGGAAATTTAATCTTTCACAACCGAACTCACTTTTATCCTGCCACCCAAAACCTCCGCACTCTGGCTGCCTGGCACAACTGTACGCACTGGGGCAACTGCTATCTCTTCTCCGCTCAAATTCGTGAATGCCACGTCGAAGCCATACGCCAGGTGACAGCTCAATATCCGCAATTATTGAGCGGCGTGAGCTTCACCCACCAACATGATGTTGCGGTATCAGTGCTGGGACATCGCGCCTGGGATATTCAGCAGCTTTTTGGGAGTATTCGCCAGGTAGTACGTGCGTCTTCCGCTTTCTGAAACGCCCGTAGAGACGCGATTAATCGCGTCTCTACCAGACCCCACCTCTATCAGATGAAACCCGGACAACATCCAACTTTTACGCCTCTTTAACTTCTCTGAAACATAGGCTGCTTACAATGCTTTGCAGTGCAATAATCATCTGCCAGAAATTCATAGAGGAGCCAGTATGGAAATTAAGGAAGTTTCAAATTTGTCTTCAATTCAAATAAATCTCAGCGAAGGAGGTGCCACTAAAAGAAGAACACGCCCGCTGGAATTAATGGCTATCGCCGCGACTGGTGCAGCTTTGTCGTTTGGTCTAGCGGGCTGTTCTTCTAATCCTCCTGCGACCCAGGCGGCTACACCCGACACCAGCAAGCCGAGTGATGCCAGTTCTACGACGACTACCACTTCGACCAGCACGGCTTCAACAGCCGTTACTGGTGATACAGTGAAAGTCGGTATTCTCCATTCGTTGAGCGGCACGATGGCGATTAGCGAAGTCTCGGTGAAAGACGCCGAAATGATGGCGATTAATGAGATTAATGCCAAGGGCGGGGTGATGGGCAAAAAGATTGTGCCCGTTGTGGAAGATGGTGCGTCCGACTGGCCCACTTTCAAGACCAAAGCCGAGAAGTTACTAACCCAGGATAAAGTGGCGGCAGTCTTTGGCTGCTGGACTTCGGTTAGCCGCAAAACTGTGCTACCAGTCTTTGAAAAGTATAATGGCCTGCTGTGGTATCCAGTGCAGTATGAAGGCATGGAAACTTCGCCCAATATCTTCTACACAGGTGCCACCACCAATCAGCAAATCTCCCCGGCGGTGGATTGGCTCTTGAAGAACGGCAAGAAGAAATTCTTCTTGCTCGGTTCCGATTATGTGTTCCCACGCACCGCTAATGCCGAAATTAAAGCGCAGTTAAAAGCTAATGGCGGTACCCTCGTGGGCGAAGAATATACTCCGTTGGGACATCGTGAATACAGTACGCTGGTAGATAAGATCAAAGCCGCTAAACCGGATGTAGTATTTAACACCCTCAACGGCGACAGCAACGTGGAGTTCTTTAAACAGTTGAAAGCCGTCGGTCTCACTGCCAAAGATTTGCCGACGATGTCGGTGAGTATCGCTGAGCCGGAGATTCGTGCTATTGGCCCTGATAAACTGGCGGGACACTGGGCGGTATGGAATTACTTCGAGACCACCAATACACCCGAAAACAAGAAGTTCGTCACAGATTTGAAAGCGGCCAATCCGAAAACTCCCGTCACCGATGACCCGATGGAAGCAGGCTACTTCGGCGTCTATCTGTGGAAGGCGGCGGTGGAAAAAGCGAAGTCCTTTGATGTAGATAAAGTCAAAGCTGCTTCGGATGGCATTACCTTCAAGGCACCGGAGGGCGAGATTAAAATTGATGGCAAAACTCATCACACCTGGAAAACCGTACGTATTGGCGTCGTGGGAGCCGATGGTCAGTTCAAGGAAATCTGGAACAGCGGCAAGCCAGTTAAGCCCGACCCGTACCTGGATACTTATCCCTGGGGCAAGGGTTTGAAAGACAAACTTGTGCATACTGCCTAAGAAATAATTGCTTCTCTCATCTCCTCCTTTCTCCTGGGCCACTGAGGTAGGGTGTGGGGGGCGGGGTTTAGGGTTCAACAAACCCGATACTCTAACCCGATACCCTGCCTCAGTGGTCGAAGCTTTGTGTGAAACCCATCATGAACAGTGATGCTTTTATATCCAATTTATTTAACTCGCTCAGCTTAGGTTCCATTCTGCTGCTTATTGCGCTCGGTTTGGCCATTACCTTTGGCCTGATGCGGGTTATCAACATGGCGCATGGCGAGTTCATCATGGCTGGAGCCTATGTCGCCTATGTGACACAGAACCTTTTTCACCGTCTCCCCGCTCAGTTCTTCGGGTGGTTTTTAATTGTGGCCTTGCCCTGCGCTTTCCTGGTAACTGCGGTGATGGGCTGGCTGCTGGAAATGACAGTCATTCGCCGCCTGTATGGACGACCGCTTGATACCCTTCTGGCAACGTGGGGCGTCAGTATTATGCTGCAACAGCTTGCTCGTTCCATCTTCGGCTCTATGGGCGTGAATGTGGAGACTCCCGCCTGGCTCGACGGTCATTGGCAGATGGGCCACTTGGCGGTGCCTTACAATCGCGTCTTTATTATGGTGGTGGCGCTGGTTTGCCTGGCGGGTATGTATCTTTTTCTTTATTATTCCCACACCGGTCGCCGCATCCAGGCGGTGATGCAAAATCGTGATATGGCTGCATGTCTGGGTATTTCTACACGCAAGATAGATGCTCTGGCCTTTGCCGTTGGCTCAGGCTTGGCTGGTATTGCTGGTTGCGCCCTCACGCTTTTAAGCTCCATTGATTCCAATCTGGGCACCAAGTACATCGTGGACTCTTTTATGGTGGTAGTTCTGGGCGGCGTGGGCCGCTTGATCGGCACAGTGGCCGGAGCCATTGGTATGGGTGCGCTCAACACAGGCTGGGAATATGAGACGACCGCTTCACTGGGTAAGGTGCTGACTTTTGTGTGCGTTATGCTCTTCCTGCAATGGAAGCCAATGGGCATGTTTACCACGCGCACACGAGCATTGGATTAAAGCTTAGAGGGAGAAGTTACAGAATGAGCTTCACGATATGGGAATTGCAGAATCAGGAGTGCGTGGTATGAACGATGCGACGGTGGTTGGCACGCCCCTGGTGGCTGCACCAGAGCGCACCCAAGCGCGAACTATCAACAAAGCTCAGTGGATCATGGGCGCATTACTGGTGTTGGCGTTGCTCCTGGCACCCTTTGTGCTTTCAGACTTTCGGCTGTCGCTGTTGGCGCGTTTTCTTTGCTATGCAATTCTGGCGTTAGGTCTGGATTTAATCTGGGGTTATACTGGCATTCTCAGCCTGGGGCATGGCGTTTACTTTGGCCTGGGTGCTTACTGTATGGCGATGCACCTCAAGCTTGAAGCCACCAAGGGCCAGATGCCCGACTTCATGGCGTGGAGCGGTGTTGATAAAATGCCCTGGTTCTGGCAGCCTTTCCGCTTCGCCTGGTTCGCCATTCCCGCCGCGATTATTGTGCCCACCGTCTTGGCCGCTATACTCGGCTATTGCACGTTTCGCAGTCGCATCAAGGGCGTGTTCTTTTCAATTCTTTCGCAGGCACTTTCCATTGTCGTTGTCACTTTATTTGTCGGGCAGCAGGGTTATACAGGTGGCACAAATGGCATGACCAACTATAAAACGCTTTTTGGTTATGACCTGAACTCCATCTCGACGCAGCACTTCTTCTACTGGTTCACCGCCTTAGCTTTAGTGGGAGTTTATCTGCTATCGCGTTGGCTGGTGGCCGGGCGCTTGGGCAAGATTCTAATTGCCATCCGCGATGGCGAGAACCGCGTACGCTATACCGGCTACGATCCCGTGATGTATAAGGTCTTTATCTATGCGCTTTCGGCGTCATTAGCCGGGTTAGCTGGAATTTTATTTGTGCTGCAAGTGGGGCTTATCACGCCGACCGAGATGGACATTGTGCATTCCATCAAAATGGTTTTATGGGTCGCGCTGGGTGGACGCGCCACTTTAACCGGGGCTGTATTAGGGGCAGTCCTGGTCAATGCGGCTGAGAATGCCCTGAGTGAAAATTATCCAGCTATCTGGTCTTTCCTGATGGGTGGCCTGTTCCTGGTGAGCGTCTTATTTTTGCCTCAGGGCCTGATGGGATGGTTCAACACTTTGCCTGCCACTATCCGCGCTAAGCGTGCCAAGAAATCCGAGCCGAGGGGGTGGACTTCCCATGCCAGTCGCAACCCCGGCAGCCAGCACGACGCTGCCGCCGCCCGTGACACCACTGATGCCGCAGAAAATCCTGTCTACTGAGAATGTGACCGTAGACTTCGATGGTTTCAAGGCGATTCAAAATCTAAATTTCTCCATGAACGCCGGGGAGTTACGCTTTCTCATTGGCCCGAACGGGGCCGGTAAAACCACCCTTCTGGACATTATCTGCGGGCGGGTGCGGCCTACGCAGGGCAAAGCTTATTTTAAGGGCAACATCAACCTGGGTCGAATGCAGGAGCACCGTATCGCTCAGCTTGGTATTGGTCGCAAATTCCAGGCTCCTTCGGTCTTTGCCTCGCTCACGGTTTTAGACAATCTTGAACTGGCGATGCAAGGGCGGCGTGGTGTCTTCTCGTCTTTACGGGCACGCTTGAATAGTGACGAGCAAGACCGCATTATGCAATGCCTGCAAACCATCAGACTCGAAGAGCGAGCAAATGAACTGGCGGGTGCCTTGTCGCATGGGGAAAAGCAGTGGCTGGAAATCGGAATGCTGTTGATGCAGGAGCCTGAGCTGTTATTGCTCGATGAGCCAGCGGCAGGCATGACCGACCGTGAGACCGAACAAATGGGCGAGTTGCTGCACACCCTCACCGATAAATCCATTTTAATCGTGGAGCATGATATGGAATTTGTGCGTACCTTTGCCCGCACCGTCACGGTGATGCATGAAGGCAACATCTTGCGTGAAGGGACAATGGATGAAGTGCAAAACGACCCGAAGGTAGCCGAAGTGTATTTAGGACGGAGGGTGGCTGACGTTGCTTAACATTCACGACCTGGAAGTTGGTTACGGCGGCAGCACCGTGTTGCGTAGAGTTGGACTGCGTGTCGAGCCGGGGCAAATCGTTTGCCTCATGGGGCGCAATGGTGTCGGGAAGACGACGCTGCTCAAAAGTATTATGGGCCTGCTGCGCCCTGGCCAGGGCAAGCTCAGCTTTAATGAATGGGATATGACTTATGCCACACCCGATAAAAGGGCCAAAGCTGGTATCGGTTATGTGCCGCAGGGCCGCGAAGTTTTTCCGCAACTCTCAGTGGAAGAGAATCTGATACTGGGATTAGAAGCCTGCCCACAGCGCACTGACAAATTGCCCGATACCATCTTCGATATGTTTCCCATGCTGGGCAAAATGCTACACCGCAAAGGCGGCCACCTCAGTGGTGGACAACAGCAACAACTGGCTATTGGTCGTGCCCTCGCCGCCCAGCCGAAACTGCTCTTGCTCGATGAACCAATGGAAGGCATTCAGCCCTCGATTGTGATGGAAATTGAACACGCCATTGAAAGCATCAAAAAGAAAAAAGAAATTGCGGTTCTCCTGGTCGAGCAGAGCCTGGAGTTTGCCACGCGCATTGCCGACTATTACTACATTATAGATAAAGGTAGTGTGGTGGCGCAGGGCAGTGCGGATGAACTTAGTGATGAGATTGTAAAGAAGCACTTAACGGTTTAAAACCAATATCCTTGAAGGCAAAGCACCGGCTCCTGTCAAATGATGGGAGCCGGGTTTGTTCGTTATGTGACAACATGCAGGGGTCTGGCGACATGTGTTATTTGTTGGGTTTGTCTTTAACCTATTGACTCATGTTATTCCATAACGCTCTGATGAGTGGATTTAACCTGTTGTCGCAGAGACCAAAGTGAGTGTTAACGCTACGCCGGGAGAACTATGCCTGAACTGATTAGACTGCATCGCCCCAACCAGATTCAGCCCAGTCATGGCGTTGAATCTTATGAGATAGTCATTCTGTAGGGCCTTCCGTACGTAGCATCATCACGTTCCGCTCAACACGCTCTGTGCGGACCGTCGTTCCGAACTGATCAACTCTCCATCTCCGAGCTTCCGCACGGAGTTTGGCGGCGGAATAATAAAAACACCCATCTGTTTTACCTATTGCTTATCAGATTGGTGTTCGGCGTATGTTCGGGACTGCCCCGGCCACCGTAGTTGCGAACCACTCTTGTTCCGTTGGCTCATTAACCAGGACTGTGTGGCAATGCCGGAGATAGCGACCATAAAACACAGAGCCTAATACAGAATAGGGAATGGCACATTGTCATTCCCTATCTTGGTTTCTACCAGATCTTGTATCCATTTCAAGTCCAGGCGCGTTCTCTAACTCAAAGGGTAGCATCGTATTAACGATGCTACCCTTTCTGCTTTCATGCTGGCGGGCTTGGCCTTATTTTTTATTGGGCGCAGGTGCTGCGTTGGGACGGAGCTTGATTTCGCTGGCCACCAGCTTATCACCATCAGCCTTGTAGGTAATGATGACCCGGCGACCCTCGCGCAAATCGTTGCTCTTAAGGCCCTGAACGAGGGGCTTGCCCACCACGTTGACGAAACTGGTGCCATCGGTGACGCTGAAAGTCTTATCCTGGTGATTTTCGGTCACAGTCACGGTGTTCGCGGTAGTATCTACCGACTTGATGCGGGCACGAATTTCATCAGCCAATGCCGGAACCGTCAACAGAGCGGCTACAGCGATGCCCATTAAAGCGGTGCCTACAGTTTTTAATTTCGGTAGTGGGTCATAATAGGTAGACAAAGTAAACTGTAATTTATGCATCCAACAACCTGTTATCATTGTGGCAGTGCCAAGATCGTGTGCAACGGGCGCACTACCAATGGCAAGCAACGCTTTTTGTGTCGCGCCTGTGGGCGTTGCCTGCGCGCCAATCGTTCGAGCAATGCTTACAGCTTAGAGCGTCAGGTCGAGATTCTGCGTGCCTATCACGAGCGCACCTCCTTACGCGGCTTACAGCGCATCTTTGGCGTGTCGCGCAATACGGTCAACACCTGGCTCAAAAAAGTCCGCCAGTTGCCGTCGCTGGCGCAGACCCTGGCTCCAGCTCAAGGAGCCGAGGTGTTGGAACTGGATGAACTCTGGTCGTTTGTGAGCTATCGTAAAAACAAACGCTGGATTTGGTTGGCGCAGTGCTGCCATCTGCCGCATCTTGTGGCAACGCATTCCGCCGGGCTATCGGGTGAGCCGCCTGTATAGTGACTTTTGGGAAGCGTAGGCGCAGGTCTTGCCCGCCGCGCAACACCAAGCGGTGGACAAAAGCAGTGGTCAGACCAGCCACATCGAGTGGTGGAATAACACGTTACGGCAACGCTTAGGACGCTTTGTGCGCAAAACATTATCTTTTTCTAAAAGTGATGCGATGCACGCCATTTGCTTGCGTCTTTTTGTGCAGGAGCATAATCTGCGCTGCTTATCTCCCTAATATGACCCACTACCTTAATTTCATCCTAAAGCCTCCCAAACAAAAATTTAGACTTAGACTGCATCATCTCTCCCAAAGTTCCGCGATTGCACAGCTTGGTGCGCGCTCTCCAGAACAAAAGGGCAACCACACATTACAGCTTTGGCTAAAACCTTAGTAGCAGATGTAGGGTATGACCCCGACTCACTTGGGAATTCCCAAGTGACCCTTCCATTTTGCCACCAGCTTTGAGCTATGCCGCCTATTTTGAGCGATTAGGCTCAGTGTGGAATCGTGCAGGGACAGTAGGAAAGGTAGTCTACGACCAACTTCTCGTGCCTTTTGACCTGTCCGTTTGAGTGGGTCAGTTATGCTTTATGAAAGTCAGGCCGAAGTCAATTTGACGATACTTTCTGATTGCTATTGTAGTCCGAGTAGTTATGGTAAAAGACAGAGCGTTAAATGAATTGTCATTCTACTGAAAAGATCTAAAGATGCAGGTAGCGAAATGCCGCACCAGGGAGCAGCGCATGAAATTCCACAGGAACCTTCTACTTCTAGCCGTGGTATACGTTATCATGTTGACCCATGCGAGCCTAAGCCAATCTCTAAAGCCTGTGCCTGAAGACATGAAGGCGGTCTGGGATGTTACCAGCGCTTTTCATGAGACAACGCCTACACGCGAGCGCATCTGCATTAATGGGCTCTGGCGCTGGCAGCCCGCTAAAGCGGTGACCGACTTAGTCCCGCCCGACAATTGGGGTTATTTCAAGGTGCCGGGATGCTGGCCGGGCATCACTGACTATATGCAAAAAGACTGTCAGACCGTCTTTGCCCATCCGTCCTGGAAAGATATAAACCTGGGTGGCATTACGACTGCTTGGTACCAACGTGAGATCACAATTCCTACCGCCTGGATCGGACGTCACATCGCGGTGACTGCGGAATACCTGAATTCTTACGCTGTGGTCTATGTGGATGGCAAGCAGGTCGGCGAGATGCGCTTTCCATCCGGGGAGGTAGACCTGACACCCGTGTGCCAGCCAGGCGGTAAATATGTGCTCAGTATGATGGTCGAGGCCATGCCTCTTAAAGCTGTCATGCTATCCTACAGTGACACCGCCTCAGCCAAAGAGGTCAAGGGTGCCGTAGAGCGGCGCGGCCTGTGTGGTGATGTCTACCTAACCAGCACGCCAACAGGTGCGCAACTGACCGACATAAGCATCAGCACTTCAGTGCGCCGTTGGGAGATCACGTTCGACGTAGGAGTACAGGGTCTTGCTAGGGATGGGCGCTGTGCTATACGTGCCACCGTGAGCCGGGACAAGCGTCGTGTTGAGGAGTTCACCAGTCCCATCCTCAGCGCCGGTGATATCAAAGAGGGACGCCTAACCTTCAAGAAACCCTGGAAACCTGACCACCTGTGGGACACCGCGACACCGCAAAACACGTATGACATCAGCCTGTCGCTCCTTGATGCCGGAGGCAAGACACTGGATACCGCTTACCCAGTGCGCTGCGGATTCCGTGAATTCTGGTTCAAGGGACGAGATTTCTATCTGAACGGCACCCGTCTTACTCTGGCCGCCGTGCCTTTGGATAACGCGCAGGTGGGAGCCGCGTGGGCGACTTATGCTGGGGCACGCGAGAGCCTGGAACGTCTGAAGGCCATCGGCATTAACTTCGTCTACACGCACAATTACGGGTGTGAGCCAGGCACTCACCTGGCCTTTAATGATATCCTGCGAGCCGCCGATGACGTGGGTATGCTGGTGGCGCTTTCCCAGCCGCATTTCAGCCAGTACGAATGGAAAGACCCCGATGCGGATCGCACCAATGGCTATGCGCGCCATGCCCGGTTCTACGTCCAGGTGGCCCAGGGCCACCCGTCCGTCGTGGCCTATGCCATGAGCCACAATGCCACCGGCTATAACGAGGACATGAACCCGGATTTGATAGACGGCATCCATGACGTGCGTGACCAGTGGGCCTTGAATAATGCGAAACTGGCCTTGCGAGCCGAAGCCATCGTGCAACGCTTAGATTCCAGTCGTATCGTCTATCATCATGCATCGGGTAATCTGGGTTCTATGCACGCCATCAACTTCTATCCCAACTTCACACCGATACAGGAGCTTTCCGACTGGTTCGAGCACTGGGCCACGCAGGGCGTGAAGCCAGTCTTTCTGTGTGAGTACGGAGCGCCGTTCACCTGGGACTGGACCATGTATCGCGGCTGGTACAAGGGTCAACGCACCTTCGGCAGCGCGAGGGTGCCGTGGGAGTTTTGCCTGGCGGAATGGGATGCCCAGTTTCTCGGTGACCACGCCTACCAACTCACCGACATGGAAAAGGCCAACTTGCGCTGGGAAGCCAAACAGTTTCGTGCTGGCGCATTGTGGTATCGCTGGGATTATCCCTATGAAGTCGGCTCAAACGTTTTTGACGACCGACAGTTGGTATTGGGTCGCTACCTCACAGATAACTGGCGGGCCTTTCGCACCTGGGGCGTGGCCGCTTATTCACCGTGGGAATATGGGCAATTCTGGAAACGACGCGATGGCGTGGATCGCTCTCGCAAAGAACTCCCGGTAGACTGGGATAACCTGCAACGGCCCGGCTTTAGCCCGGACTATGTGAACCAGCGCTACGAACGGATGGATCTGGCCTTCGAGCGATCTGACTGGATTCCCACGGTGGCGGCGCAGGCTCTACTCCGCAACAATCGCCCACTCTTGGCCTACATTGGCGGTAAAGCCGCACGCTTTACCAGCAAGGATCATAACTTCTATCCCGGGGCAACAGTCGAAAAGCAACTGATCCTCATTAATAACTCGCGCACGCGCGTGACATGCGATTGCGTCTGGACTTGCCCCCTGCCTCGCCCCATGCAGGGCACCAAGCCCATTCAGGGCACCAGGAAAGTCGTCGTTACGGCGGGTGAACAGCAGCGCATCCCTATACAGATTGAACTGCCCGCCACTGTGACCACAGGCACCTACCAGCTCGGCGCTACTGTCCGGTTCAGCAACGGCGAAAGCCAGCAGGACACTTTTGACATCCACGTTATGCCGCACCCGCCATCCATGAAGGTCAATACTCGGATCGCGCTTTACGATCCCGCAGGTGAGACAGCCAGCCTGTTGGATCATATGCAGGTGCCGTATCAGCGGGTTCAGGCCAACACGGACTTAATTCCCTATCAATGCCTTATAGTGGGCAAGCGTGCCCTGACCATAGATGATCCCGGCCCCGACGTGAGCCGGGTGCGCGACGGCTTAAAGGTCATTGTATTTGAGCAGACTCCCGAAGTTCTGGAGCAGCGATTGGGATTTCGTGTCGCAGCTTATGGATTAAGGCAGGTTTTCAAGCGTGTGTCCGATCACCCCGCACTGGCCGGGCTGGGAGCAGAAAACTTACGTGACTGGAAGGGCGAGGCTACCATCCTCCCGCCGCGCCTGAAGTATCAGCTTAATCCCCGTTTCAACGGTGCTCCGACGGTGGAATGGTGCGGTCTCGATGTAACGCGTGTGTGGCGTGCTGGCTGCCAGGGCAACATCGCCTCCGCCCTTATTGAGAAACCGACGCGGGGTGATTTCCTGCCGCTTCTGGATGGTGGTTTTAGCCTCCAGTATAGCCCACTCATGGAGTATCATGAGGGGCAAGGCATGGTTCTTTTTTGCCAAGTGGACGTGACAGGACGCAGCGAAAATGACCCCGGTGCCGAAAGACTGGTCCATAATCTCATGGATTATGTCTCCACCTGGAAGCCGCCTCCCCGGAGGCAGGCACTGTACATCGGCGACCCAGCCGGAGCAACTTACTTGCAGGATGCCGGTGTGACCATCAGTGCCTATAGCCCCGGAAGCCTGACACCCGACAAGCTGTTGGTCGTAGGCCCCGGAGGCGGCAAACCATTGGCCGCCAGCGCCACTGCCATCGGTGGCTGGCTCCAGGCTGGCGGACGTCTGCTGACTATCGGGCTGGACGAGACGGAAGCGAATGCCTTCTTACCCTTCAAGGTGAGTATCAAGCCTGCCGAACATATCGGTGCCTTTTTTGAGCCATTTAAAATAAGCTCATCGCTGGTGGGTGTCGGCCCGTCGGATGTGCATAACCGCGACCCGCGCGAAATGTCCCTTGTCGCAGGCGGCAATGCTTCCGTGCAACCTGTGGGAGACGGAGTTCTCGCCACCGCTGCGAACCAGAACATTGTTTTCTGCGGGATAGTCCCCTGGCAGTTTGCGGATCCGAAACAGGAGAATCTCAGACGCACTTATCGCCGCACCAGTTTCTTGATGACACGCCTGCTGGCAAATCTCGGAGCAGTTAGCGTCACGCCTCTGCTCAACCGTTTCCATAACCAAGTGGTGCCATCCGGCGGGGCTAACTCACTGGAGAAGCGGTGGCTCGTGGGTCTGTATCAGGATCAGCCCCAGGAATGGGATGACCCGTATCGTTTCTTCCGTTGGTAGCTAATCTCACAGCGGGCGAGTAGGTGCGTTCAACGTATCAATCACTTTGATGTCGCCTTCAATCTTCACGTCCTTACGAGCGGACAGGTCTATCCCGCGCGCCCGTACCACCGTCTCAAAGCGATGCAGTCGTGGGTCGCCACTGGCCCGCACTATAATCCGCTTGCCCGCTCCGTCATAGGAGAACTGATTCCAGGGCTTGCCATCGCGGAGCAGTTTCCACGGCCTAGTAGCCAGCGGTGCCTGCCATACCGCAGCCTCGCGCTGCCACCCTGCGACTACATCCGCCCCGCTGATGGTCACTGGCTCACCCCGCATGGCGCGAATTGTCACGCCGTCGCTGGTTGGTCGCAGAGTCTCCCGATAGACACCGCCACGGAGCATGATTGTCTCACCTTTGTGGGCCAGGGCACACGCCTTTGCTGCTGTTGCCAGTGGTACTGCCGGGTACCCCCACGCTGGCTCATCCGTCGCTGCCAGATGCCGAGGGTCCACATAGTAGACGTTGGGCCATTCTAAGGCCCCATTGGTCACACCATTCTTACCCGCGCCAATCGCCGGGCTACCCTGGCGCAAGCGTAGATTACGTTGCTGGGGATTGACAAAGAGGGGGTCTTGACCGTTAATATTGGTCGCCCCCGCAAGCGCCCAGGTTTTATGAGTCAGGTTGTATTCCATGACCGGATTGGCCGGGGTGAAGTCCATGCGGTCATCAACGGCTCGCTCGGCATCAGAAAGGATATTGTTGAGGATGTGCCCGTTAGTAGACTCCTGACCACGCAAGCCAATGCAAGCCCACCGCACCTGTGAGATGGTGCAGTTTTCAACCGTCACCTCAGGCACCTGAATAATGTCCGGACCCCAGCCCCCTCGCATTGTCGGCGAGTTGGGACAATAAATATTACGTCGGAAGGTCCAGTTTCGCACGCTGCCGATGTGGGGCGCGCTTTCCACCATGCAGCCCTGATGATAATCGAAGCAGGTGTTATATTCCAAAAGCACGTCTCTGGCGATTTCGCCATTGTTGGTGAACGTCTGAATACAATCTACGTGGGCAACGTGGATTTCCTGCTGTGTGGTGCCGTGGAAATAGTTGTAGCGCTGCACACAACCCTGACCGAAGAACCGCGTGTAGTCGCAGTCATCGTAGTTGCGTCCCGGCAGGTACATCCACAACCGCGCCACCTCGTTGTTTTCTACCACCCAGTCGTTGCCGCCCAGCACGAAGCCAAAGTTGCTGTGGTACACCTTGTTATAAGCGATGCGGTTGTGAGCCACTGTTGAGTAGTCTCGGTTGCCGTCAGCCTGTACCTCACCCACCGTCCCGGCAACGCCCACCATCATGTCGTGGATGTAATTGTCCAATATCTCACAGTAACTTCCCAGTTGCACCGCCGTGCCCGGCTTCTCCGCTGTGATCTCGAAGCCCACTACACGGATATAACTCCCTGGCAGATCAAAGCCCGCCACGATAACCGAACGACCCGGCATGGCTTGAAACGTGATCGGCTGTCCCTGCGCGCCGCTCGTCCTAACTTTGACCCGTTCTGCATATTGGCCTGCCATAACGTAGATGGTGTCGCCTGGCTTGACCAAGTCAGCAGCGTGCTGAACGGTCTTAAATGGTCTCTCTTCCGTGCCCGCATTGGTGTCAGCCGCGCCGGGTGCCGCCTGATCCACCACATATACAGAAGCACACTCCGCACGCTTGACCAATAAGAGAGCCAGCAACACAATAAGGACAATCAGGTAGCAGCGGCCCTGGCGCACCAACTTCATTGCAGTCTCTCCTTGAAGGAGTTTGGGGAGGTAGTATTTAAGCGAGGAAACAGTTGACAGAACCAGTGGTGCCAGCATATTGGTTCGATGCATAATTCGAGACCTGAATGTGATCCGCGACATAGCCAAGTTAGACTCTTGCCCTGCGGTTTATTACATCCTATTCTATAATAAAGTTTGGCATTACTGCGCCATGGAGGACCCATCATGCTGCCCACTGTAGACTTTTGTGGCCTCACTTTGACCCGCTTGCTTATAGGGGCCAACCCCTTCGGCGGCTTCAGCCACCAAAACTGCGAGCGTGATCTTGAGATGAAGACGTGGTCGACACCTGAACGTATCCTGGAGACCTGGACCCGCGCCTGGGACGCTGGCCTCAACACCTTCGTCACCAACAACGAGACCGAGCACGTCATTAATACCACGAGCCGCTACCTGGCTGAAGGTGGCCCGATGCAGTGGATCGGCCAAATTGCCATGCGCTCTTACTCGACTATGATGGATGCCCTTGACGCAGCCAAGGCCATCGGCGCCAGCGCCGTCTACTTTCATGGCGGCTACGTTGATGCCTTGTACAAGGAGCAAGATGCCGCAACGCTGGCCCAGTGGGTGGCACATGCCAAGGCTCTTGGTCTGCCGGTCGGTGTGGCTGGTCATTCTCCCCTCGTCCACGACTGGGTCAACAGCCTCGATCTGGTGGATTTCCATGTGGTCTGCATCTTCGACTGCGGCAGCCTCCACTGGGGTGATGGCGAACGCTTCCGACTGGAAGACCTCCCCCTGGCCTACGAGTGCATCCAGCGTATCGCCAAACCCTGTATCGCCTACAAGATTATGGGCTCTGGCCGCCTCGATGCGCGCATGGCCTTGGAGTACTGCTTCGACCACATCAAGCCCGGCGATGTGTGCAACGTCGGGATGCACCGTGGCGACAAGGATGATATGGTGGAAGAGAATGCGCTGATGGTAGAGGAGATACTATGCCGCCAGAGGCGAACTCCTATCCACCCCGTTCACATGGGCAGCGATGCTCCGTTTGCTTCATGAACCCGCCTGTCAGTCCAACGCAGCGAAAGCAAACTCAACCACCATAACAGCAGCCCGAGTGCTGAGAGAGCGGCCCCAGTGCTGAGACAGCAGACCAGGCGAAGACGACTTCTTCAGTGAATCAGCCTGCGGTTAATGATCAAGCGCGAGGCGACGCACGTTAGACATGCAGCGTTGGATAAAGGCGTCCACTTTTAGGTGAGACATCCGATTGTCGTCTGCCATGTTCGTCCAAAATCCATTCTTTAACTCTTTGGTGCTGACAATCAATCGTCAGCTAATGATAGCGGTTGTGCTTGCAACCACTTATGCAATAGCCCAGGGATTTTGTGAAATGTTGATGCTGCGAGAATACCAATTCTCTGGAGAATAACCTGGTGTCGGTGGGCCACAGGCGAATCCATAACAGGATAAACTCTGATGCTATGGCCACTAAACCCAACATCCTCTGGCTCAACACCGACCATTATGCTTACGCTCATCACTTCTCTCTTCACCGTGAGTTGCTCCACACCCCAACGTTCGACCGCTTATGCGCTGAAGGACTTTGCTGCGAGAATGCTTACACCGTGTGTCCGCTCTGCACACCGGCACGCGCCTCGCTGGTCACGGGCCAGTATCCACACCGGCACGGTATCTTAAATAATGAGGGATGGGGTGGCTCCCGCAGCGATTTCAAACCGGATGCGCCGCTTTACTCACACACGCTCCGTGAGGCTGGCTATGATCCGGTATTTCTTGGCAAATGGCACGCGGTTGGAAAGGGTAGCGGCACAGCGCAGGATCATGGGTTTAACGGATGGACACTACCAGGCTATGGCTTTCCCTATGCAACACCCGCATATCGTGAGTATTTGCAAGAGCAGCAGTTGCCCCAACCCGAAGTAGATGTGGAGTGGCATCTGAACGATCCATCAAAAACTGGGCGCGTGCGGTTAATGGAAGAACCCAATGTGGTTTATCGCATGGGATCGTGTGGTGTGCTGCTCTCTCCCCGCGAGACGCATGAGGCGTATTTTCTCGCGCACCTGGCCAATCGTTACCTCGAAGAGCACGTTCATAATGGGCAGCCATTCTGTCTACGCGTAGACACTTGGGGTCCACACCAACCTTATTATGTCGCGGCACCGTTCGCCAGTACAGTCAATCCCCAAGACATTGCGTCCTACCCTAATTTCTCACACACGCTATTAGACCGGCCTGCCCACCACCGCGATTTCCAGGAGTTGATCACACGAAAAGCGACTGTGCGTGCGTGGAAGGAATGGCAGCCGATTGTGGCGCGTTGTTATGAACATATTGCCCTCGTTGAGCACGCCCTGTCCACGATTCTGGAAACGCTGGACCGTCTTGGTTTAAGAGAGAACACATTGGTCATCTATTCCGCTGACCACGGCGACATCCTCGCCTCGCACGGTGGCCTGTTCGATAAAGGCTGGCTGATGGTTGAGGAGACCATGCGCATTCCGTTCGCCGTGCGCTGGCCGCAGCGCGTCACGCCAGGTGGTAAGAGTGAAGCTCTGATCACCAACCTAGATATCGTGGCAACGCTCCTCGATGTGGCGGGTGCAACGCCTGGTGATAGAGATGGCCAGAGTCTACTGCCTCTCATACAAGAATCAGATGGATCTGCACCCGCCTGGCGAGAGGATTTGATGCTGGAAAGTCATGGTCACTACGAGAGATGGGTGTTCCAACGGATGCTGCGTTGGCGCAACTGGAAGTATGTCGCACATCTCGATGACAAAGACGAACTGTATGACTTGGAAACCGATCCTTACGAGCTTTGTAATCGCATAGATGATCCTGTTGCGCAAGATGTAAAATGCGAAATGCAAAAGCGCCTCTTGTTGTGGATGAATCAGTCCCGTGATGATGCGCCGGATGCGCAGCGGTTGCGAAAACAATTGCAGCCCGCCTGATCACAGCCTACTTAATTACAGCAGCTTATCTAAATATGAGTCCATCCGATAAATATTGGCACGGCCACAGGATGGAGCGCTTAATTTTACAGAAGGCAATCTAAGAGGCTCTATGTCTAAACATCAGCAACGTCGTTTGCAGCATTGTCTCAAGGTTTTGCAGTATGTGGGGATCACAAAGAAGGTTATTGTTGATGGGCCAAGTGCCATAATAACCTTTGGAGGAAGAACCTATCATGCAAGATTCTGAAGCCGTGCTCAAAGCCCGCCTCACCTGGGTTGAGCTATACCAACAAACGGGCGATGCGGGCCTCACCTGCCGACGCTGTGGCATCTCACGTCCGACCTTACGCAAATGGTGTCAACGCTATCAGCAAGATGACCTGGAAGGTTTGCGCTCCCAGAGCCGCCGACCCCACAAATTACGCGAACGTAAGGTCACCCCCAACCACGAAAAATTGATTTTAGAACTGCGCCGGGCACGTCGGTTAGGGCCTAAAGGTCTACAACGCGAACTCAAGCGACTGCACCAGATTTCGTTTTCGACCTGCACCATTTGGAAAGTGCTCTTTCGCCATCATGTCTCTGTGCTACGCCCTGGGCCGCGAGTCAAGAAGGTCAAACGCTACTCGCGCCCGGTGCCAGGAGACCGCGTGCAGGTGGACAACTGTAAGATTGGGCCGCGCCTCTATCAATTCACCGCCATTGATGATTGCACCCGACTGCGGGTGCTGGGTCTTTATTCGGCTCGTTCGGCTCAGAGTGCGGCGCATTTTGTGCGGGAACGACTTCTGGTAGAGTTCCCTTTCCCGATCCAGCGCATCCAGACGGATCGTGGGACGGAGTTTGTTAGCTTCGAGTTTCAAGACACGCTACGCCAACAACAGATTAAGTTTCGTCCCAATCGCCCAGCAGCCCCGCACCTGAACGGCAAAGTCGAACGGTCACAGCGCACGGATCGCGCCGAGTTCTGGCCCATGGTTGATCTCAAGACCACACCTGCGAGTTTGGCAGAGCAGTTAATGCAATGGCAGCAGTTCTATAACCTGGAGCGCACGCATATGGCTTTAGAATGTAAAACGCCACAGCATCGCTTAGAGCAAGTGCAGGCTTTGATACCTACACTGGAAGTAGTTCAGGCAGCCTATGATCCCCATCAAGAAACTTACGTTACCAACTCCCCCTATGTTTGGGTAAAATCAGAAGAGACTTGAGACTTATAGCCTCTTTGTGATCCCCACATAGCGGTGCAGCGGGCGCGAGACCGGGGCTGGCCTGCACTGGCCGCACTTATCAGCCCGCACCCCCAGACATCTTAGAGCAGCAACGACGGCAGTTGCGTTAGCGTTTGTTGTATCGCTTCCCCTTATCCATTTTCTACCTGTTCGCTCTTAGCACTTCCTGTAATTATAGGTTATTGAGTTTGATGGAGAAGAGGTGTATATTGAATTTGATAAGGCCGCCATGCAATGCCTTAGGATGCACCTTCTAAATTCGGAGCAGTCGCCGCAAGCAGGTAAACGAAGCGCGTCAATGTCCGTTTCACGACTCCATTGATATGATGTGAGAGGCGCAGAATCACTGGTTTTATACTGCGATGGCTGGGGCAGTACCAAACAAAACCCGAACACCCATCAGATAAGCAGCAGGTAAAACAGGTGGGTGTTTTTGTTGCCTCCCCAATTAACCTGAAAAACTGGTTCGAGTCCGATCCGAGTCAAAACTGAAGCAGCCCTCTTTACGACATCCCGCTGCCGCTTACGGATGGCGTGGGCGAAGCCTGGCTCGAACTTTAGCTGTGTGCATAATGTAAGAATGCAGCACATCCCTAATACAACAAAGCACCGTATAAATCATCTAAGGCCGTAGGAGGAGGCACATCTTTATGAGAAAAGGTTGGAAATTTTTAACAGTTATCGGTCTTGCTTTATTAAGCGCGACAGCGGTATCAGCAGAAGTGGATAACGTCAAAGTTGTAACAGATGCTTCACCCGATTATTATGACATGGACAGCATGATCCATAGCATCAGCAGCAAGTGGCAGAAGCCGGAAGAGAAATTGTGGGCCATGTTCTACTGGAACCACATTGCGCGGCGACAGACCAGCCCGATGATCGTGCATGGCACAGCCCTCACCGATCCCATCCGCCAGTTCAACGACTATGGTTATACCATGTGCAGCACCATTTCCGGTATCAACTGCTCCATTTGGGATGCGATGGGATTTAAAGCGAAATACTGGGACATCAGCAACCATACCGTCGCCGAAGTTTTTTATAATGACCGCTGGCATATGTATGACAACAGCCTCTCGGCGCTGTATACCTTATGTGACGGAAAGACCATTGCCGGTGTGGAGGACATCGGCAAAGCGGGTTCGTGTGAATTATCCGGCGGCAAAGTCGAGCCGGGCCACATTGCCAAATATCACTGCCTGACAGCGACAGGGAAGAATAGTTTTCTGACTGGGGCTGATACCATGCGCAGTCTGGATGAAGAGTATCGGTGTTTCAATCCCAATGGGCTGAAATACCGCTCCTATTTTTATGACTGGGATCGCGGACACCGCTATATTCTCAACTTACGCGATGGTGAAGTGTATACACGCTACTACCAAAGTCTTGGCAAAACAGCAGATTATTACATACCCAATCACGATAAAGACCCCGACGATGCCCGCTTTAATCAGCGTGGCAATGGCATTCGCATCTTTAAGCCTTTACTGACGTCACAGAATCTTGCCAGCACTGCTTACAGTATCTCCGGGGGTGAAAGTCATCACCCCTTCAGGCGTGGTGCCAGCTCAGGCTGGAAAAATCGGCGAGGTTATTTTTAAGATTGAAGGCGCGAATGTCATTGCCAGCACCGCTATCAAGGCGGTGTTTGCGCGTAAGACTGATGCTGACGTGAATGGCATTGCGGTGAGCACGAATAATGGCCTGACGTGGCAAGAAATCTGGAAGAACGATAAGACTGGCGAAACTACAACAGAATTAAAGCTCAATAATGAAGTGAATGGTGCTTATGAAGTGCTGGTCAAAGTGAGTTTGTTGGGCCAAACTGCTGCAACAAATGCAACGCTCAAGAGCATTGAGTTTGCAACCACCACCATGCTCAATGCCAAGACGCAGCCACAGTTGCAGTTGGGGAAGAATACCATCTATGTTGGCACAGGCGATCAGACCAACTCCATTGTCTACTGGCCTGAACTACAAAATGGGCAATACAAACCTTATGCGGTAGAAGAAAAGAATATCACATCAAGAAAAGAGAACCCCGGCTATCAGGGCACACTCCACGCGACCAAGGCCAATGAAGAGGCTTATGTCGTCTTTAAAATGGATGCGCCCACGGACATCACTCGCATCCAGTATGGAGGTCGGCTTTACAACCGCGCGCCAAAATCGCATATAGATTTCCTGCATTCTTTCGATGGTGGCAAAACTTGGACACAGAGCTACTCGCTAACGGAAACCAAAGCACCGTGGGACGTTATCCACTACGAAACCATAGACAAGATTCCCCCGCGCACGAGATCGGTATTATTTAAGTATCTGCTCAACAGTTCCCAGGCCGGTTCCGATGCGTGTAGCATTTATGCCATACGCATGGAAGCCAATTACAAGCCTACCGACACCACCTTCAAACCAATAGAAGTTACCTTCAACTGGAGCGAGCGACAGAAAGATTATTCCCTCGTCGAGCGCAGCCATACCCAACTCGTTACTCAGGTGCCATTCAAATACACCATTAACGTGGGTGGCGAAGATCATCCGGTGGTCAATTCACTGCGCACGAATTTAAAGGGCGCTATCGCCAATGTGCAATATGGTTATTCCGATGGCAAAGATGTCGGAGGGAAGAAGTTTATTCCCCGTTGGGCCACCTATGGTAAGAATTTAGCCGAAGGTAAATCCTATACCGTTTCCATTCCTTCTGACACCACCTGGGAAGCCGGTGACCCGGATGGTAAGAAACTCACCGATGGCGTCTTTGGCCCCTCGTACTCAGGTGGCACATCCTATCGTTATGGCACGATCTGGGGCGCGAATAAGAATCCTGTCATTACCCTTGATCTGGGCGCCCCCATGAACTGTGCCAGTTTCGGCATGAACTTTCACGGCTATGAATGGCAGGACGCGCTTAAAGGTGAGGTCAAAGACAAAGTGGAAGTGTTAGTTTCTGAGGATGGCAAACAATACACTTCGTTGGGCTTTCTGAAAACGGATCTGCGGCGCAACGATATTCCGATTAACTTCATGTTGCCCGATGAGGAAGCCCTCACTGGCGCAACCTTCCACTTTATTCCCGCCCAGCCGGTGCGGACACGCTATGTGCAGTATAAAGTCACCAGTAAGCGCAATTTCGATTGCACGGAACTTGAAGTGTTGGATGCCATTAAATTTGAGCCGTATGATTTGCGTATCGCCTTGCCGGATGAGAAGACTCCCATCCGTAGCGCCCAATTACTGAGCGCGAGGAGGGTGGCACAATGACATCTTCGAGGCTGCCAAAATTCGCTGCTGTGTCAGGCACAATTATTTACGCAGCATTGTGTTTGGGCAGTGTGGCTATACGTCCAGCGTCGGCGCAACCAGCAGCGGCGCAACCAGCGTCGGCTCAAAATGCCGTAGCTCCTGTAGGGGAGCCAGTGCTGGAAGTTCCGACTCTGCATTCTTTGGGAGCTTACTGGATAATGCGTGGTGATGCCAACAAGAATGCTAAGGTTGAAGTGTCATACCGTCCAGCGGGTGGCGCTGCATGGCAACAGGCCATGCCACTCTTTCGCGTCGAAAAAGGCGCGCACAAGAACGAAAAGGGGATGAGCAAACTCGATGTGCCCGAAGATGCCTGGCTGTTTGCGGGCAGCATCGTTATGCTCTCACCGGCTACAGCTTATGACCTCCGTCTAACCCTAACTGATCCCGATGGAGGCCATGTCGAGAAATTCCTCCAGACGCGCACGTTAGCCGAGCCTGTAGCTCCTGCCAAAGCGCCTCAATTTCATGTGGTGTCAGGCCATGGTGGTGGCACAGGCACAGCTAATGATCCTTACAAAGGATTAGCGGCAGCCCAGGCGCGAGCTAAAGCCGGTGACATTTTTTTGTTGCATGCGGGGATGTATGAAGGTAGCTTTACCATCAGCAAAAGTGGTGAGCCAGGCCAACCCATTATCTGGCGCGGTGCCGGTGATGGGGAAGCTATCATTGATGGTCAGGGTAGAGCCGCGCAGCGTGCGGGGCGGGCGATCAGCGCGTCGGACACTCACGATGTCTGGTTTGAGAATCTCACCATGCGCAATGCTGATTATGGCTTAGTCGGGCATAATTCAGCGCGTCTGGTGCTGCGGCGATGTCACATATATAACGTGGAATTTGGCCTCACCTGCACGAACAATGATAAAGATACGGTGCGCAATTTCTTTATCTCAGATAATGTTATCGAAGGGCCTTCTACCTGGCCACGCACCAAAGGCATTGAGGACGCACGCGGCATTCAGGTGACTGGCGAGGGCCATGTGGTCTGCTATAACCGCATTCGAGGTTTTGCCGATGCCATTGATACGTTTCCGTCACAGCGTTGCGCCAGTATAGATTTTCACAATAATGACATCTCCGAGATGACCGATGACGGTATTGAGATGGACTATTCCGAACGCAACACTCGCTGTTTCCTCAATCGCTTTACCAATGTGTTCCAGGGCGTCTCGGTGCAGCCTATTTATGGCGGCCCGGTTTATATTTTTCGCAACGCGCTCTATAACGTGGCGCTGGAGCCATTCAAGATGCACAATAGCCCATCCGGTGCTTTGATGCTCCATAATACCGTCGTTAAGAAAGGTGCGCCTCTGGTGTTATGGACGAGTGAAAAAGTGCGCAACTGTATTTACCGCAACAATCTGTTCATCGGCACCGAAGCGGGTTACGCCTATGAAACTACAGCGCCGATGGAAAATTGCGACTTCGATTATGATGGTTTCGGTGGTGGCCCCTGGGAGATGTTTCTCAAGTGGAATAAAGGCCGCTATGCCACACTTCAAGAAGTAAAGGATAAGGCTCCTGTTTATAAACATGCCACTTTGGTAGAGGCCACTGCTTTTGCCAGCGGGATCAAACAACCGGATGATGAGAAAAAGCAATTCCCCGCTACAGTTGATCTGCGCTTGAAGGGGGGCACAGCAGCCATTGATGCTGGTGAAGCATTGCCCAATTTTAATAATGGCTTTGCGGGCAAAGCTCCTGATCTGGGCGCTTATGAATACGGCAGTCCCTTGCCACACTATGGCCCACGACCATAACTTGATACCTTGATACGGCAGTAGCTACAGTTTTGGTCAGAGACAGTAGTATTCGAGAAAAGCCCTAAAGATATCCCGGAACGTCTTAGTGGATAAAGAAGCGCACTTTGAGGTAGTCTGTGGCCAGTTTATTGGCTAAGAATGTCGAGCCAAATTACTGGTGTTGATACGGGTGCTGATTAAGACACCTAACAGCGGCTTAACCAAGCGTAGCAAGGGACGCTCTCCGCCTTTACCCCACTCCCTTAGCCCCGTCTGACAGCACCCTTCAACCTCTACTCTGGCAGGCTGTGGCATAATAGCGGGTATGCGTGACCGTGCAGGAAAGATGAATAAGAGGGGAGTGACAGGCAATGAAACGAAAGGTTCACAGTTCGCTCGGTTTGGCGATGGTCTTAATAATCGCGGGGCTACGCCCCGCTGCGGTGATGGCTCAGCGTCAAGTGACTTCTCCCGACTTAATGGGCTGGCCCCGCACTGTAAACATTGCACCCGACAAGGCACTGGATCGGGCCGAGGCCGCCTTATTAGCGGCGGGTTTGCAGCTTAATGACAGGACGGCCATCACACACGGAGGATTTAATCGCGATTCGACGGTCATCAGCTATTGCCGTGGCGTCAACGGCCAAACAATGGTGGACGTGCTGGTGGCGACTAATCCTGGGCACGCTGCCGATCTTTTACGGCTTGGCGAATTCCTGGCCCGGTATATGGAAATCGGCCAGAAGCCGAACGGCGCGCTTGACCTGAATACCTTCGACGGGGTGTGGTTTACGGACTTCGGTGAGATGCATCTCACTCAACAAGGCAACCAGGTGAGCGGAACCTACGACTATGACGGCGGCAAACTCACAGGCACCGTTACGGATAGCGTGTTGCGTTTTCAATGGACGCAGACTGGCGGTAAGGGCAGCGGGCGTTTCCTGCTGGCCGCCGACGGCAAATCATTCAACGGTTACTGGTATCGTGGTGCAGACCCGGCTCTTGCGGACCAGGTGTGGAAGGGCACCCGGTCAATGATTAAGGGAACGCAGACCACGTTACGCACGGATAAGGACGTTTATGCGGCGAACGAGAATGTCGTGGTGGAGTTCGCCAACCTGCCCGGCAACGCCCAAGACTGGCTAACTATCGTCGGCACTAACACCCCACCGGAGACGGAGGGGCAATTCTTTTATACCGGCGGAAAAAAGTCCGGGCTGCTCACGTTCAAGGGCTTGCCGGTTGGAGATTATGAAGTGCGTGCCTTTTACAATTGGCCAGCGGGCGGCCATACGATCCAAGTGCGCATAGCTTTCCGGGTTCGTTAAATCGGCGCGCCCGCACCGTTCACAAATCTTGCTGGTAGTCCTCATCCAACCGCGCCGTGTTTAATTTAATAAAAGCCTATCCTAATAGGCTGAGCCGGATTGCATAAACCCAAGTCATAGTTCCAGAAGAGACCGCAGTCACTGTGCTACTGGGTGAATTGCCTCGATAAAAATGGTGAGGTGCATAGGTAGGTTACTTCGCGCGAAATATTTTCTTAGGGATTGTTTTTAGGAGCACTGGTGCAGGCTGTGGCACCATAGCGGGTATGGAAGAATTGCTGAGTTGGTTGCTTGCCGAAATCTTGATTCGCCTCCAGTGCCGCGTTAAGCAAGGGCAGCAACACTTACAAGCCCACAGCATCACAGTGGAAGCATCCGATAGTGGCGGCTATCAGGTGGTGGAGTAGGACACGCAAGCTCTAGGAGTATGGCCATGAACAAGAAAAGCAGGAACGTTGCCTTGTTAGGACTAAGTTTGTTGGCGGTTATCCTCCTGTTTCCGCCCTACGACCTGAGCGGTGCCTGGCATGATACGTGTGGCTGCACGGCCTTCATTTTTATTGCTGATCCGATCCCTAAGATATTAAGTCCCCATACACTCAAGTTCAATCCCCTTGCATACTGCACAGAACTTATGGGTGTTGGTTCCCTTGCAATTTTTTCCTGGAGCTTCTACAATCGCATGAGCAAACAACCTCCAGCCCATGCTGACTGGGGGTGTCCCATAGCGATGATTTGCATCATGTGCATGTTGGCTCTTTTTATCGTCCTTGGGATAATGATTGGTGCTTTGGCTCACGAGCCATTGGTTATGTGCCCCGGCGATGGCTCTTAACAGCGCCCAAGTCGTAGCCTAACACAGCGTCACGGTGGAAGCGGTTGAGAGCGGGGGAGCGGCGGGCTGGGCTGGGCTGGGCGCCACTGACACTCTTTCTTTAACATACAAGATTGGTGCTCGGCGGCTTGCGCGCGGCGGCTTGCGCGCGGCCTGTCTAAGTGCCTCAAGTAAATGAAGATAAACTGGCAAAGCAATATGCAAGACCAATCTAAAACAAGTAGACAACAGAAAGCAGAGTTGGAAATTCTTCTGTTTGAGTGTCCAGAAGATTGGGCTGTATGGCTGGATAAGAATCATGCAATGTCAGCAGGTCTTTGGCTGAGATTCGCAAAGAAGGCAGCGCAACTGCATTCAATGTCTCACGCTCAGGCACTCGAATTAGCCCTGTGCTATGGATGGATTGACGGTCAGAAAAATACATATGACAGCGAGTCTTGGATTCAGAAATTCACCCCTCGCGGCTCTAAAAGTATCTGGTCTAAAATTAATCAAGAAAGCGCAACAATGCTCATTCAAAACGGCAAAATGCAACCTGCTGGATTAAGAGAGGTTGAACGCGCCAAGGCGGACGGACGTTGGGATGTCGCCTATGATTCAGTGCGTCAAGCGAAAGTTCCAAGCGATTTTCAATTGGAGTTGGACAACAATCCGGCGGCCAATGACTTTTTTGCCACTCTCAACAGCCGAAATCGGTATGCCATTCTCTTTAGAATCCAAACGGCCAAGAAAGCCGAAACCCGCGCAAAACGCATTCATCATTTCATCGCTATGCTGGAAAAGCAGGAAAAGATTTATCCTTGAAATATACCAACAAGCAGCACAACCAAACGCTGCACACCCACGACTACTCCTCTCACCCGCTCCCTAGCCCCGTCTGACAGCACCCTTCAACCTCTACTCTGGCAGGCTGTGGCATAATAGCGGGTATGGATAAGTTGATGTGACCAGTAGCAGAATAACCAGATGAGAAGATTCAATTTTAATTGGGCCATGTGTGTAGTAGCTGTCTTGGTGTGGCTATGCACTCATGCCTCCAACATGTTCATCGTGTCACTCTTAGTGGTCGCCCCAGTAGTCTTGTGCTGCGTTCTCGCGTTCTTGGATCAAGCATCCCTTCAACACCAACAGCAAAAGCAGCAGTTAATGCTGGATCACAGCGTCACGGTAGAAGAATCAGACAGTGGCGACTATCAGGAGGTGGAGTAGAGAACTATGGATATGGATAGAACTATGGATGCCTGCTTTATGTCTTTGTTTTGGCAATATGAGGTGTCTTAATCTTTAGTGGGACTGGGATGCTTGCCAAGTTGATGCGAGGGTGCAGGCTGCTGTTCCAAGATGCTATCAGGTAAGGGGGAAAGACATAGCCCCTGTGCAAGCTAAAATCACAGCCCCGCTCATGTGAGATAAAATCCAATATATGGCCAACGTCCCTACTGGCACCGTCACGTTTCTCTTTACGGATATTGAAGGTAGTACCAAACGCTGGGAGCAATATCCTGAGGCGATGCGGGTGGCTCTGGCTCGTCATGATGAAATCTTACGCACTGCCATTGAAAGTCATGGTGGATACGTCTTTAAGACTGTCGGGGATGCCTTCTGTGCGGCCTTTGCCACTGCTTTGGAGGCTCTGAACGCAACACTGGAGGCACAAAATTGCCTGGCCGTGGAGTCCTGGGGTGAAGTGGGGCCGCTGCGCGTGCGGGCTGCACTGCATACCGGAGAAGCTGAAGCGCGTAACGAGGACTACTTTGGCCCGCCTCTGAATCGTGTGGCTCGCCTTTTGGCAATTGGTTATGGCGGCCAAACCCTACTGTCCCTGCCGACCCAAGAACTTATCCGCGATGCTTTGCCATCCCACACCCAACTGCGTGATTTAGGACACCATCGCCTGAAAGACTTAATTCGCCCGGAGCGTGTCTATCAAGTCGTTCAGCCCGGATTAGCCACTGATTTTCCGCCACTAAAATCCTTAGACAATCTGCCTAATAACCTGCCACTCCAACTCACGAGCTTTGTGGGACGCGAGCACGACATCAGCAAAGTCAAAGACCTGCTGAAGGGAAGTCGGGTGATTACGCTGACGGGTTTTGGCGGTACGGGTAAGACCCGTCTTTCGCTCCAGGTGGCGGCTGATCTACTGGAAGAGTATCCCGATGGCGTGTGGCTGGTGGAATTAGCACCTTTAACGGAACCGAACCTCGTGCCTCAAACGGTAGCCAGTGTGTTAGGTGTGCGTGAGGTGCCGGGACAGTCGCTTCAGCAAACATTAACGGAATACCTGAAGTCGCGCACCACACTTTTGATCTTAGATAATTGTGAGCATTTGATAGAAGCATCCGCGCGGCTGGCCGATAATCTACTGCGAAGCTGTCCACACCTGCACATTATAGCGACCAGCCGCGAGAGGTTGGGGATCAATGAGAGTATCTATCCTGTGCCGCCGCTCTCGCTGCCGCAGGTCAAGGGAGGCTCTGCCCCAGCGCACACGAGCGAAACGCTCAAACAATATGAGGCGGTGCGCCTGTTCATTGAACGGGCCATCGCCGTGCGTCCCGATTTTGCTATTACCAATGAGAACGCCCCGGCAGTGGCGCAAGTCTGTCATCGTCTGGACGGCATACCCCTGGCCATTGAACTGGCGGCAGCGCGGATTAAGCTCCTCTCAGTCGAGCAAATTAATCAGCGGTTGGAAGACCGCTTTCGCCTGCTCACCGGCGGCAATCGTACGGCAATGCTGCGCCATCAAACGTTACGGGCACTGATTGAGTGGAGCTATGACCTACTCAGCGAGACCGAGCAGGTTGTACTGCGCCGTGTCTCCGTGTTCCGGGGCGAATTTTCTTTGGAGGCGGCTGAACATGTGGGCGCAAGTGATGACATCGAAGCCTGGGAAGTCCTGGAACTGCTCGGACAATTGATGGACAAATCCCTGATCGTGGGGGAGGAGCAAGCCGACGGCGTCTACTATCAGCAATTGGAATCTATTCGTCAATATGGCTGGGAGCGGCTGCAAGAGAGTGGAGAAGTCGAACCGGTGCGGCAGCGGCACCTGGAATTTTTCTTGCAACTCGCAGAAGAGGCATTGCCGCAATTGAGTGGCCCTGAGCAAGCCACATGGCTGGCTAAACTACAGAGGGAACATGACAACCTCAGAGCTGCTTTTGACTGGAGCCAAGTGGCTTCTGACAATGCCTTAGATGGTCTGCGATTGGCTGGCGCCTTATGGCGGTTCTGGCAAATTCAAGGTGACATAACCGAAGGTCGAGCACGCTTAGAAGGAGCTTTAGCTAAACCAAAAGCACAGTTGGAACCAATCAAGGATGAGACACACATCACGGATGTGGCGTGGGGCAAGGCATGGGCACAAGTGCTCAATGGTGCGGGTAATCTCGCTGGCAGCCAGGGTGATTATCAAATGGCTCAGGCCCGATTGGAAGAGAGCTTGCGGCTAAGACGCGCCTTAGGAGATAAGCGAACTATCGCGCAGACGTTGAATAATTTAGGTATTGTGGCCTGGAATCAAGGCGAGCGAGAAAGGGCCAAAGAACTTTATGAACAGAGTCTCGCCTTAAAACAAGAACTGGGTGACCAATGGGGCAGTGCCCAATCACTCAATAACCTGGCAGTCTTGTCCTTACAACAAGATGACCCGGAGACGGCATCCGGGCTGTTAGAGCAGTGTCTCCAGATACGCCGCGACCTTGGGGACAAAATGGGCATTGCCAGCACGTTGACAAACTTAGGAATTCTGACGCGCGAACAGGGCAACTACCAGAAGGCGACCGAGTTTCTGCAACAGGCTCTGGCACTATTTAGTGAACTGGGCGATAAACAGTGTATTGTGTCGTCTTTAGAAGCATACGCGAGTCTGGCTCTCAAGCGGGGAAAACCTGAACAGGCCGCATATCTGTATGGGGCCTCCCATCGGTTAAGGCAAGACATCGGCGCTCCCTTGCCCGCAACTGAACGTGCTGATTATGAGGGAGATATAGCGACTATAAAGAGTGCATTGGGAGAGACATTCGGGGTGGTCTGGCAGCAAGGCGGCGCAATTCCACCGGAGCAGGTCGTTCGTAGTATTATAGATGCCAGTGAGGTTTTAACTGCCAGTGAGGTCGCAAATACCAATGAGGCAACAAGTCCGACGGACTTGAATGAGCGCATGTAAACCTATGCTTGAAACTGCCTTCACCTACGCTTGCTGGTCTTACTTTCTATGCACCATCGCCTTCTGATTTCGTGTCTCTTTCCCTTGATGGTTGTCTATCTTAAGGGAAATGCACAAACCTCTGTTGAGGGAATCAAGGTCGAACCTGAGCATGAACCGCAACCACAAGCACTTCAATTAAAAACACAACCGCGCCAATTGCAGGCGGGCCAAGTTCAACTACCAGCACCGCAGGCCGAAGTCCATCTCAGTTCGGAAGACGATGTGGCATTATGTCCTTCTTCACACAAACCCGGCTGGGTTCTCGTCGTGGCTCACCGTCACCAGAAAAGCAATCAGATAGAAATCTACGACAGGGACAAAGACTTATGGCGGCAGGTCTGGCAGCGCGATGGGCTACCGGCAATTACAAAGATGACACCGCTAACTTACTTAGCACAGAAGAAACACTTAACTGCCACTACTTCACATCATCCTTCTTCTCTTGCCGCTGGTTATCTTGCTGCTCTTGCTGTGGGTGACGCTCTCTACTTGGTACGTGAACGCGAGCACACCTACGAGTTGCAGCGGCTCGGACAATCTCAAGGTGAAGTCCGGGCGCTGGCTTTGGTGGTACCATCCCCAAACAAAACGCCAGCGTTGCTCTATCTATCCGGGGGACATCTGGAGCAAAATCACCTGCGGGCGACACAACTTTTTCTCTGGCCGCTGCAACCAGGGGGCCGCGCTGTTCTCATGCGGAATATACGGCAGCGTCACAATGCCTGGGATATAGCCTGTGGCGATGTTGATGGGGATCAGCAAGCGGATGTCTTAGTGAGTATGTGGAAGCAGACTCGTGCTAATCCTCAATTTGGCAACCGCCCCTTTCTGTATGGTTGGACGGCCAATAAGCTATGGCCAAAATGGTTGGGGTCGAGCCTGGGTTGGCCCTTCTTGGAGGCGAAGCTGGCGGATATTAACGGCAACGGTCTTAGCGAGCTTGTTGCTATCGAAAAAGATAGTCAACAAGAACGTTGGCGGCTTGCCCTTTATTATTGGAGTGCTTTTGGTTTCTTGCCCGTGCAGGCTCTGACGCTGCAAAGTGAGCCAACGCAACTGAGTGTATGCTACGCGGGTCATTCCGCTATGGCTCCAGTGCTTGTGAAGTGCAAAAATAAAAATGGTGGAGAGTTTATCCAACTCTATCTCTGGGATGGCTCACAGGTGCAACGAGTCTGGCAAAGCCCTGTGGTGCAACATGCGAAGCCAATAGGTTTAGTGTCGGATGCGCAAGGTTTGCCAGCCCATGTACTCTGCCTCATTAATGGTCGCCTCTTGCTACAACCTTTAGCGCACATTAGCGTACAGCAACGCGAACGCTCAATAACGCGCATCAATACGCTCTATCAGTTGACCCCATAGTTAAGACTCTAGGGCCAGGCACAGATTGCAGATTTTTTACACCGTTATACCCATCATAAAATGCAAGCTGCCATTAGAATCGGGGCGTCTTTCCTCTTTCCATTAAGAGCGGCTACAATAAGTGAATAGTCTCTGTAGTCTCTGAGGAATCTGCCAAATGAGTTAAACCGGATTGACCACTCAAGTGTCCAGAGATTGCGGAAAGGGCGTTGGATAAGGAGGTATGACGATGAAAACTATCTCGCAGACAATAGTATCGGCTTTGGTGATGTTGTCCTTACTTGCACCTGCGTTGGCTCAACCGCAGTGTACTAAAGCGCAGGGGACTCAAAAGAAAAGTCAGGAGTACCGCCTTCCCCAGACTTCATCGGCCATTAATGCAGTCGGCTATATCACTACCGCCGAGGCGGGTGAGAATGGCGAAGACCAAGCCCTCCGTGCAACCTGGACGGCGGCAGAAGTTGAATCTCACATTAATAATGACCTCAATTCTCAGCCTGCTAAAGCCTTTATTCTGGCTCCCCGCAACACGGCGGTACTGGCGAGAACAGTCACCCTGCAATGGAATGGAGTGGAGAAGGGACAAGGGACAAACTGGAGAGGTGAAACAGAGGTTCCTGCTGCAACTCGCTATCGCTTACGGGTGCGGTTGGACTCGCCGCGAGGCAAGGTGGTATGGGAGGCGAACACCGAGGCTAACGCCGTGACGTTTCCACCCTCTGGAAAAAGCCTGATGCCGGGCCAGCGGTATTTTTGGCAGGTGATGGCGGTCAGTGCAGACAACAAGTTGGTCCACACGGGAAGTTCCTTCTTTACGACCCTCACTGCCCAACAACTGAAAACCGTGGATCAGGTTGCAGCGCCCTTAAAGCAAAGTCAAGCACTGACTCTGGATCAATACTTTAAGATTCTACTGACCTATAATAGTTACGGCCTGCACGATCAGATGTTGCAATTGGCTGATCAAGCTCTTGGGGAGTATCCAGAAGCAGCCCCCCTCTACCTCGTGAAAGGTGAAGTTTATCGCCGTAAAGCACTCTACCCTCAAGCCACCGCCGCAATCCAACAGGCTCTCAAGTTAGCTCCCCACGACCTTTCGGCCTGGCAGAGCCTGGTTGCCACTTCTTATAATGCTGGTGGTGCGGATCTAGACGCGGATGAAGCAGTTAAATATCTAAAAATGGCAGTGCAGCAGAATCCGTTAGATGCTATCGCCCATGCCAATCTTGCCAGGGCATTGGTGCGTGCATACGGGAATAAGGAGGCCCATAATCAGGCATTTCGTGACAATGTCAGTTCACATCTACGTTCTGCTATTGCCTTAATGCCAAATAATGCGCAGCTTCATCTCTCATTAGCAAAAGTATTAGCGGTCGAGGGTTCGTCAGGAAAGACGACCTACCAGGGCTTCTGGTATCCACCCGCAAGTCTCAGCGAACTGGCGCGTTTTGTTACGCTCTTTACCAATCAACTCGATAGCCAGTATTACGATTGGAATTGGAGCCGGATTACCGATGTTTTGGAGGAAGCTGTCGGTATTCTGCTCCATTACAAATCGCATTTGCAAGAAGCGCAACAAGCTCTCGTGACTTTAGAACGGGTGGGCCTGAACGATTATGCCAGGCGGTGGATTAACCTGCAACTGGCACTGTGTTATAAAACGACTGGTCAAGCCGCCAGAGCCGTACCTCTCATGGAGCGGGTCGTTGCCATTGACTTGCGTCAGCAGTATCTGCCTCCCGACGTGGCCTGGGACTTACCTCTCACCAGCGACCAATGTGAACTGGCAAATGTTTACGTCCTGGAGAAACGCTTCAACGAGGCGCAGAAGCAGGCATTGGCTGCTTTGAAGCAAGATATGAAGTCAAAGGACGGCGTTGAGGGAGTGGCCAATGACTATCTGACCCTCGGAAGAATCTATCGGGCTAAAGGTGACAGGCAGACAGCTCTTGCTCACTACAAGCAGGCAATACAGTGGGGAAAGCAACATGGGACGGGAAAAGATGACACCTTAGCTGACGCTTATCGTGAACTGGGCGACTTGTATCAGAGTCTCGGCATGAATAAAGAAGCGGCTGCCGTGCGCCAACAACTTCGAGGATACCAATAATGCACGCGGTAGGGTCAAATTAATTCATGTCTCGCTCGAAGGGGAGCATAATTGACGCGTTCAGCAAGGATAAAGGACACAGGCGCACGGCTGCTTATCCGCTTTTCTTTACACCGCAGTGGGAGTACCCACCAACTGGTTCCAAATCGACAATTGCTGTTTTAACATTCTACGATAGGCCGGGGCGACGAATAGATGACGGCCTGGCTCTTACGGAAGAACTGGAGAATGGCGTGTTTATTGCCACTTTGCAGTAGGATGCCCAAGACCTGCCCATGTTAATCCACAGCTTAAAACAAGTAAAGTATCTTGCCCCAATCTTGAGAAGGGCCTCATCTACCTGCCATTGGCTGCTGTTAGATTTCTGCCGTTGACGGGTCGAGCGAGCCAACGCAGAGCCGAACTTGTGGCACCAACAACGAATAGACTCACACCGTAAGAGGAAAGCTTCCTCCCTTAACCTGAAATGCAAGTGCGAGTCCGGTCGGATTAACCCTGTTGGTACCATTCACCCTCAATGAAGTGTGAAACAATAACTTTCTGCTGCTACCCCCTTGGCGTTCTTTTGCCTCTTCTGAACACACGCAAAACCCAGACTCTCCTGTTCATACACATTAAGAGTTAATTCAATAAGGCCAGCTTTTGTATGTTGGGCTATGAATCCGCGTCAGTTCGCCCCTAAGGTACGCTATCGTACAAACAACGTCAGAGGACTCGTTTATACTCCTTCTTATTGAACGCAGGCGGGACTGGAAATGTTACCCAATGACAGCAGTGAGGACTGGGAAGAATTTGACCCGGAGGAGGAGTTAGTCTCAGTGGTCTTCGCGGGAACTTCTCTGGAAGCGGGAGAGATTTCAGGGGAGGCACATGACCTATACCTTGATGAAGAAATCCCGGCGGAAGAACTCATCGCGGCTTATGACGAGGAAATCCAGGCTACTCTTGATGAGATTGCGGCCCTTGTTAAGCGTCATGATGACCTGGTCGAACAACGCCAAAAGCTCAGGAATCAGCAAGCAAATGAGGGCTAAAAGTTCAACTCAGATGATAGCACTAAGCTGAAGTGCGATCAGTAAACATCTGAAATTGGTGCTGAATGACACGGTAGCACTGGCAGCAGCAGTTTTCCAGTTGTTGGTCATTCAGGATGGCAATGTGGCCCCGACTGGTATCAATCAGTCCGGCTTGCTGGAGCGTGCTCAAGGCGACGGTCACTCCCGAACGGCGCACTCCCAGCATGTGCGAAATAAATTCATGGGTCAAGTCCAGGTCATTGGATTGAACCCGATCTCGCACCGTCATTAACCAGCGACTCAGGCGCTCTTCGAGGGTGTGAATGCGATTGCACAGGGCCGTCTGTGAAGCTTGGGCAAACAACACATAGAGATAATGGTGCAGCAGTTGTTGTAATTGGCTATCGCGCTGCCATTCCTGGCTAAAGGTATCGGCAGGAAGTCGGTACGCCTGACCCGGCAGTTGCACCACGGCGCGGTGGAAAGTGGGTTGCTGACACAGGACAGAGGCCAGGCCCACCAAGCCTTCACTGCCCGTAACACCGGCTTCAACTTGCTGCCCGTCGGGAGCATCTACCACCAGGGAGATCATGCCGCTTTCAATAAAATACACGTATTCGACCAAAGCATCACTTTCGTGCAAAGCATCGCCCTGATGCAAAAGCACGCGGTGGAGATGGGGCGCTAAACGCTCCCAGGTAGCATCTGGCAGAGCCGCCAGGATGCTGTTTTTGCAGCGCCGCTTATCTTGGGCATCTGCCTTATCATGAGAGTGAGAATGCGTCATTGATCGCCTCGGATTCCCGGCGTGTCGCAGCAAGGGTGATTAAATATGTCAGGGCTACCTACCATGTGGCCTGTTTCGTTCAGATTTCCCGATGGGGCGTGGCGTTCGAGGAGAACCGGATCATGGCACTCCCACTGGCTCGTGGCTGAATTGATGATGACTTCCCGCGTTTTCCCCATAGATCACCCTCTCTGAACCACGACCTTGAGAGTGTAAATCATAGATGAGGCTATACAGGATGGGGCAAATACGAAGTTGTGGGGAGGGAATTCCCTTATGAGTTTTGAGTTTTGAATGTTGAGTTTTGAATTCGCCCTTACCCTCCCAAGTTAATATTGCGGAGGCGAGGGGTGCCTTACAGGGGTAGGTTTTGCCGGATGAGGTAGGGGCACCCCTCGTGGGTGCCCTGGTGCGCTTTGCAAGCGGGGAGCAACTCCAGGGTGTGTGGAATCACACTCGCACAGGGCACCCCCACACCGGGCACCCACGAGGGGTGCCCCTACAGATCACGCGTGCGCTGCGATAAACACCTACCCTTGTCAAGCGAGAGGCCGGGGGTCAGGGCGAATTCAAAACTCAACATTCAAAACTCAAAATTGCCTTTCACTCTTCCTGCAACCAACCCTGGCGCAGGGCGTAGCGCACGATGTCGGCGCGGGATTTGAGATTGAGTTTTTCGAGGATGCGGGCTTTGTGGCCTTCCACCGTTTTGACGCTCAGGTGCAGACGTTCGGCGATTTCTTTGTTGGAGTAGCCCCGTGCCACATCAAGCAACACTTCCTGCTCGCGGGCAGTCAGGCTCGCCTCGCCTTTAGTTCTAAAGGCCGGATTGACGTAACCGCCAACGACCTTGCCCGCTATGGCCGGGTCTAAATACATCCCCGCACTGACCACAGCGCGAATGGCTCTGGTTAGCTCTTCGGCAATGGTGCTTTTGAGCACATAACCAGCGGCCCCCAGCGACAGCAGTTGTCGGATGTGGACTTCATCGGCGAAGGCGCTGAGAATCACGACTTTGGCCTGGGGGCAGATATGCCTCATGCGCTCCGCTGCCTGCACACCATTCATTTCAGGCATGGAGATGTCCATGACCACCACGTCCGGGCACAGCGTCTTAGCCTGCTGGCACGCATCCAGACCGTCCCCAGCTTCGCCCACGACTTCCATATCCAGTTGCTGGTTAACCAGCAGCTTCAAACCAGCCCGCACGACGGCATGATCATCAGCGAGGAGAATGCGCAGTTTTTTCATGGTGATGGTAGTTTAACCCTATCCCCGGCCCTTCCCCTTGGTAAGTGGAAGGGAGCGTTGGCCTACCGACAGGTCATGGCCCAAGTTAGAGAGTTGGATATTGTGCTGTCGCATAGGCGCTGTCCCATCGGTATTAGTTACTCTCCCTTCCCCTTACCAAGGGGAAGGGCCGGGGATAGGGTCTAAACTACCTCAACTCTTCCGCTTTAGCGGCAATGGTTTCCAGCACAGCGTTCAACTGATTGTAAACTTGCTCGTTGGTAAAGCGTAAAAAGTGGATGCCGTAGCTTTCAATAAGCGCCTGGCGGTTGGCATCATAGACTTCAACTTCTTCCCCGTCGTGGCTTGGCCCATCAATTTCGATGGCAAGTTTCAAGCGCGGGCAGTAGAAATCTAACACATATGGCCCGACTGAATACTGCCGCCGAAACCGACAACCTGCCACTTGTCCATCGCGCAACCGCAGCCATAAAAGCACTTCCGCCGGTGGCCGCGAGTTGCGTAAGGTCTGGCGTTTGTCTTTTTGCTGATGACGATTGAAAACTTTTGTCATTGGAATGGTTTAACCCTATCCCCAGCCCTTCCCCTTGGTAAGGGGAAGGGAGCGTTGGCCCACCGTCGGGGTGACGCAGATTTGATCGCTTCTTATACTTCCATACTCTATTGCTATCCCGACGGTATTAGTCTCGCTCCCTGCCCCTTACCAAGGGGAAGGGCTGGGGATAGGGTTAAAGCCTAAACCAGCTATTGCGATAGTATCAAAACCAACGACACATTACCAGTGACGCTCCCTGCCCCTTGGTAAGGGGAAGGGCTGGGGATAGGGTGAGGGCTTAAACCGGCACCCGCGCATACACGGTTGTGCCCTGGTGAGGGGCGGATTCTATGGTAAGGGTGCCACCCAATAGTTCGATGCGTTCTTGCATTCCCAACAGGCCGAGGCGGTTGGCGACGGGAGCCAGGCGGCCATCTGTAGCGGTTTCCACCTGGAAGCCGCGCCCATCATCCTCCACGATGGCGATCAGGAAACTGTCGTTGCGTTCGAGCAGCACGCTGACCCTTTGCGCCTGGGCATGGCGCACCACATTGGTCAGGGCTTCCTGCACGACACGGTACATGGTGGTTTCCAGGGCCGACGAGAGACGCTCTCGGTTCGCCACGCCGCGACTGACAAAATCGGCCTCCAACTTGTTCTGCTGTCTCCACTCTTGCACATACTGGTGCAAAGCCGGTCCCAGCCCCAGGGTATCCAGAGCGGCTGGCCGCAGTTCCCACGCCAGGTGATGCATCTGCTCCATCAGGTCTGTGGTCAGCTTCCGCAACACTTCTAATTGCTGCGGCTGGGAAGGGGGGCGCGCGCCTGGGTCATCTGGCTCTGGCAAGGCGTTGAGGCCCATCAGGAGAGCGGTGAGTTGCTGTCCCATCTGGTCGTGCAATTCGCGGGAGATGCGTTGGCGCTCTTCCTCCTGGGCGGTCACTAACCGCTGCAACAGTTGCTCACGGGCACGCTCGGCGGCCTGGCGCTGCTGGGCTTCGGCGCGCAGGGCGGCGGTGCGTTCCTGCACCCGCTGCTCCAGTTCGTCGTGCGCCCGGCGCAACTCTTCTTCGGCCTGGCGTTCCCGCGTTGCGTCGCGCATAATCTTTACGAAACCGCGCACGCCATCACTTTCCTCGCCCAGCCGAGCCATGATCCCCTCGGCCCAGAAACGGCTCCCATCACCACGAACGTGCCAACGGGTATCGGCGGCGCGGCCTTCGCGCAGAGCAGTTTGTATCTCGCGTTCGGGGGCGCCCGCGGCGATGTCTTCCGGGGTGAAAATCATGTCGCCGCTTTGTCCCACGGTCTGCTCACGGCGGTGGCCAAAGATGCGCTCGGCCCCGCTGTTCCAGTAGAGAATGCGCCGCTCGGTATCCATCAGGAAAATGGCGTAGTCTTGCGAACCTTCCACCAGGACGCGGAAGCGTTCTTCGCTTTCGCGCAACGCGGCATTGGCTTGCTTCATATCCTCAATGTCGGTCGCCGAACCAAACCAGCCCAGCACCTGACCGCCCTCATCTTTGAGCGGCACATTGCGCCCGATGAACCAGCGATAAACGCCGTCAGCCCGGCGCAGGCGGTATTCCGTATCGAAGATTTCGCCCGCAGCTAAGGCCCGGTTCCACCGTTCAACCGAAGCAGGAGCATCGTCGGGATGCACAATCGCCTGCCAGCCGGGGCCAACCGAGGCTTCCAGGCTCAAGCCGGAGTAATCGAACCAGCGTTGGTTGAAATAGTTGGCTTTGCCGCCCGCTTCGTTGGCCCAGATCACTTGCGGCACAGCATCGGTCAGGGTGCGGAAACGCGCCTCACTTTCGTGCAACGCGGCTTCGACGCGGGCGCGTTCGACCGCCGTCCAGGTGCGCTCGGCGACCTCTTTGACGAGCGCGATTTCGGCAGCAGACCAATGCCGCGCGGTTTCCATCGTGACGCACATGCACGCGACCATTGTTCCCTGCTTGACCAGCGGCATCAGGATAAAGGCGTCTGTGCCGCGTTCACGATAGGCGGCGGCTTCCCCGCCGAAAACCGGGTGCGTCGTGATGTCATCGCAGACGAGCGGCTCGCCTTTATGACTATGCACGAGAAGGTCGTTGAATAGGCTAATCGGATGCGCGCCAATCGCGCTCACCGCGTCGGTGCGGGTGTATTCGTGGTGAATGTAAAGCACGTCGCTCGGCCAATCGAACTCTGCATAGTAGCAGCGGTCAACGCCGAGCTGCGTTCCCAACATCCGCACCGCGACTTCTTGCAACGCAATCGGGTCGGCGAGCGGACGCAGCGCGTCGGCGAACTTCAAGAGAAATTCCTGCCGCCGTTCCTGATTTTTTCGTTCGGTAATGTCATCGAAAACGACGGCAATTAATGGACTGCCATTGCCCCCGATGCGTGAGACGTAAGCCTGATACCAGCGTCCTAAATCTACGCTGTAATTTTCTATGCGCCACGGTTCGCCCGTCAGGGCAACGCGCTCATAGCCTTCCAACCAGTAAGGCTCAAGCCGGGGAACAATTTCGCTCTGTAATTTTCCTACCGCGTCGGTCAACCCAGTCTGTCGCTCGTAAACCTGATTGGCTTCCAACAACCGGAAATCAACCGCTCTGCCTTCGTCATTAAAAATCATTTCGTTGACGATGACGGCTTCATCAATCGAATCGAACAGCGTGTGGTATTTTTCTTCCGACTCGCGCAACGAGTCATAGGCCAGTTCGGTTTCCTGCCGTGCCAAGATAGCGTCTTCCATCAGATTCAACGCAGCAATCCGCTCGGCGGCACGGGCATCGGCGCGGTGGGTGCGCTCCATGAGGGCATAGGCGGCCCCGGCAAAGCGGGCGAAGTCGCCCAGCAGTCGCGCGTCCTCGGCGTCGAAGTGACTGTCTGGCGTGTGCTTGATGGCCCAGACGGTGCCGGTGAGGTGACCATTAACTTCCCACGGCACGAGGAGATTTTCATACATGCGGGGCTGAAGACCCCGCAGAGCGGGAAAGGCCCGCTCGACTCCGGTGCAAAGCAGCACTTGATTGCGGGCAACGACCGTGCCGCATGGACTGGCCGCGCGCGGTATGGTGCCGTTGAGGTGGGGAGCGAAATCACCGGCAGCGGCCAGCCAGCGAAAAACCTCCTGTCCCCCTTCCTGTTCCAGCGCACCGATACCGGCAGAATCGGCATGGCACAACTGCAAAACTAACTCCGCGACTTTCTGGAGAACTTTCCGGGGATTGGCCGTCAACTCCTGCGCGAGAGCGACCAGGGCTGCGTTGGCAGCTTTGTAGTCCGGCGCATGGGAGGGGCGACGCGCCAGTTCATCGGTGATAATGACATCCTCTACCGCTGAGTTGGATGTTTGCGCATTTTGTGGATGATCCATAGGTATGGGTTAGTTTAAATTTGGCCCTCACCCACCGGATTAGCCCTCACCCCCGGCCCCTCTCCCAACCTTGGGAGAGGGGGGACGAAAGGCTAAGTCTATCGGTTTAAGTGAGATGCGACTGCTGCTCCTCACGCTCTGCTTTGAGGAGCATCTGAGCAGCCGAAATTTCAAGCCAACTCTCCCTTAACGATATAGTCATCCCTGCGTCCCCCCTCTCCCAAGGTTGGGAGAGGGGCCGGGGGTGAGGGCTAATCCGGGGGTGAGGGCCAACTCAAAACTCCTTACCCCGCTTCTGGCGCAACATTGGGGCCATTCGCTTCAATTGTATAGCGGGCGGGTTCACCCAGGCGGGTGAGCAGCGCGTTGATCTCCTTTTTCAACTCGACCATGCGCAACTCCCGATCTACCACGGCGCGGTTGAAGCGTTCCAACTCTTCGTTGCGGGCACGCAGCTCGTCTTCGGCTCGCTTGCGCTCGGTGATGTCCACAAACGTCACCACCACGCCCTGAATGCGGTCGTCACTCGTGCGATAGGGCAGGATGCGCATTAGATAGTCGCGCCCATCGGCGGTTTTGACTTCGCGCTCCACGGCGTGCAGGGTTTCCAGGACACTCTCGGCATCATCGAGTAAATGGGCGTAGTCCAGCCGGTTGGTAATATCAGAGAGGGGGCGGCCCGCATCGGAGGGAATCAGGTTAAAAATGGAACGCACCGCTGGCGTGTATAGATTGACGCGGAAACTGCGATCCAGAAAAACCGTGCCGATGTCGGTCGAGTTAATGAGGTTTTGCAGGTTATTGCTGGACAGTGTGGTCTCTTCGACCTTGACTTTAAGCTCCTGATTGACGGTGGTCAGTTCCTCATTGATGGACTGTAACTCTTCCTTGCTGGTTTCCAACTCTTCGGCTGCCGAGCGCAATTCTTCGTTCATCGCCTGCAACTCTTCGTTGGAGGCTTTGAGTTCCTCGGCCTGAAACTCGTGCTGCTCGATAGCGGTGCGAAGCTGCGCTCGCAGGCGCATCAACTCTTCTTCCAACTGGTGCGCCACCGGCTCAGCCGTTGCCAGCACGACTTCGCCATCATTCGTCGGACTGCCCGTGGCTGGCTCAAAAAGCACTAAGAGGAATCCGCGCGCCGTATCATCGGGACGCAAGACGGGGCGAACGTGGATGTTAACGGTTTCACTACGCTCGTCAAGATGCAGCGGCAGGTTGCGGGCTTCCACATTGGTGCGACGCTGCACGGCCTGATAAAGCGCGCTGCGCAGCTCGAGGCGCAGTTCTGGCCGCACCAGCTTGAGCAGGTTGTTCGATGGCTCGCCGCCCGCGATTTGCAAATAGTGCCCGGCCCGCTCCGACAGATGGACGATGTCGTAGTCTTCGTTAACGACCACCGAAGGCGGCGCATATTGCTCTAAAAGCTGGGCGTGCAAATCGCCATAGGTGACGCGCTCGCGCGCCCGCCCAACACCATCCGACACCGCTTCGGGCAGGCGTGGCGGTTCATAGCGAAACGCTGGCACCGCTTCGGGCACCGGATAGGGACGCGCGGCAACTTCGCGGCTCTGGTACAGGTGATGTTCGCGGCTCTGAATGGCAAACAAATCCCCCGCGCCATCCACCGATTCTGATGAGCCTAAAAATAAAAAGCTCGCCGGGTTCAGGGCAAAATGAATGGTTTCCAGCACCCGCTGCTGCGCCACGGGATTCAGATAGATCATCATATTGCGGCACGACACCAAATCCAGGCGCGAGAACGGCGGGTCTTTAATGACATTATGCACGGCGAACAACACCATTTCACGGATTTCGCGCCGCACCCGGTATTGTTCACCCTCCCTGGCAAAAAAGTGGCGCAGGCGTTCCGGGGATACATCCGCCGCATCGTTAATGGTATAAAGCCCTTCCCGCGCCGTGGCGATGGCGGCCTCGTCAATATCGGTGGCAAAAATCTGCACCTTGGGCGCGTCAATGACACCCAGCGTGCGCTCGGCGCAGAGCATCGCCAGAGAGTAGGCTTCCTCCCCGGTCGCACAGCCGATGGCCCAGATGCGCAACGGTTCCTCGGCCTTCTTGTGGTGCAGGAGACGCGGCAGAATATCGTTTTCGATGGTGAGCCACGACGCCTGGTCGCGGAAAAAATTGGTCACCGAAATCAGCAAATCTTTCAGGAGCGATTGTGTCTCCTCCGGGTGATCCTGTAAGAAGGCCGCATAGGTTTGTAAGTTGGGCAGGTTATGCAGGTTGATGCGGCGCTCAATGCGACGCAAAAGCGTGGGGCGTTTGTAGTTGGAAAAATCGTGTCCCGTCCTGATGCGCAACTGCGTAAAAATATCGCGCAAGGCCTGTTGCTGGTCTTCGGCCCGCTCTTCCGGTTCGACCGGAATTTCGATACTGCCCAGGCTTTGCTTGTAGGAGATAATCTTCGCCGGAATTTCGGCCACGGGCAGCACGCTATCCACCAGACTGGTCGCAATGGAATTGCGCGGCATCTCGTTGAACTCGGCTTCGCGCGGGTTCTGCACAAACGCCGCCCCGCCGCGCTCTTTGATACGCTTAATGCCCATTGAGCCATTGGCCCCCGTCCCCGATAAAATCACGCCCACCGCACGCGGCCCATGCGATTCGGCGAGGGTGCGCAGGAAAATATCCACCGGGGCGCGTCGCTCTTCGATGAGCGTATTTGGCGTGACGATAATAGAGCCATCCTGCATTTCCAGATGCTGATCAGGCGGCACCACATAAACGTGATTGGGCTGCACCACTATCTGCTCTGTGACCTGGGTCACCGGAATGGGGCACACCTGCTGAAGCACCTGCGCCAGTTGGCTATCGTGGTTGGGCGAGAGGTGGAGAATCACCACATAGGCCATATCCGAATCAGCGGGCACCTGCTCGAAAAATTCCCGCAACGCCTGAATGCCACCCGCCGACGCGCCCAGCCCGACCACGAGCAGTTTATCCGGGTCGGGTTGCGCGGTGAGTTCATTCTCAGTCGCCGAGAGTTGTGCCGAGGGTTGGGGTGAAATTTGAGGTTCAGAGGTCGTCATAAGGTTTTCTTTTGTATAAATTTTGCCAAAATCTATAAGAAAAGGAAACTTGGGGTTTGGCCCTCACCCCCGGCCCCTCTCCCTTGCAAGGGAGAGGGGGGACGAGGGCCGAGTCTATCGGTTTAAATGAGATGCGACTGCTGCTGACTCCCTGCTTTGAGGGGCACCTCAGCAGCCGCAGTTCCAAACCAACTCTCGGTTGAGCAATACAGTCATCCCGGCGTCCCCCCTCTCCCTTGCAAGGGAGAGGGGCCGGGGGTGAGGGCCAATCTACTCCCTCGCTCTGCTCTCCTTTAACCGAGCGACAACTTCGGTTTTTTGCGACACCGTCGCGGCATAGGCTTGCAGGGTTTCCTGGATTAATTGTTGCAGATGGACTACGTTCTCGGCAGCCAAGGCCCGCTGCCGCTGTTGCTCGCGCAGCAGATGAGCGGACTGCCTCTGGAGTTCTTGCAGGTGTTGTTCGTCGTTGAGGTACGTCATACCCAGGGTGAGTTAAAAGCTTGTCAGGAAAAATTATTACTATGTGCGGTATCCGACAGATAAAAAGTCGCGGCGGGGCTATAATGATTGCTGTAAGTCTGGCCTTATGTCAGGCAGATGACATATAACTACTATGTAATATACATGACGTATAGTTAAGGAGTCAAGAGGCTCTCACAGTTTTTATGCGGGAGGTGGAACGATGACGGAAAATTTGCTTCTGGCGACTTTGCCGCGCGAGGAGCGCAGGCGGCTCGACCCGTTTTTAGAGCCAGTAGAGATGTCACTGTATGATGTTCTGATTGAGGCCAACGAACCAATTACCGATCTTTATTTTCCATTCGATGCCATTACGTCCACCGTTCAGGAATTACCGGACGGAGCCACGATTGAAACGGGTTTAATGGGAGTTGAAGGTCTCATTGGCATTCAGTTCTGGCTACACAGCAACACCACACCGACGCGCACGCTGGTGCAAGTGGCGGGTCGGGGCCATCGCATGAGGGCCGAGGATTTCCGGCGCGAGGTAATGGAAAAAGTGGAATCGCCTCTGAACGATCTGGTTGCGCGCTACGTTCACGCTTTTCTCGTCATAACCTCAACCATAGCCGCCTGCAATCGCCTGCACACCATTGACGAGCGGCTGTGTCGCTGGCTCAAGCTGACTCATAACCGCGTGCGCCGCAACGAGTTTTACATCCGCCACGATTTCCTGGCCCAGATGCTGGGCGTGCATCGCCCCACGGTGTCCATCGCCGCCAACATCCTGCAAAAAGCAGGATTAATCAGCTACAGCCGGGGCAATCTGCGCATTCTCGACCCAGAGGGACTGGCCGAAGGTGCCTGCGAATGTCTGGAATTAATGGAAGCGCAGTTCGATGGAATCTTCGACCGTCCCTGGCGCGAGTTGGTGGAGGAGGAGTAGATTAGCTGGCCCTCACCCCCGGCCCCTCTCCCAATGCTGGTAGAGGGGAGCACAAAGGATAAGTTGCTGGTGTTAAGGAAGCAACCGCAGAGACGCGGAGAACACCGAGCCAATATTAAAAACTCTGCGCCCTCCGCGTCTCTGCGGTTCTTTAATTAGCGTGAAGAGTAGCAGTGTGACCTCCCCTCTCCCCTTATGAACCTGGGAGTGTGAGGGCGGGGTGAGGGCTAAACCCCCTCTTGCTCAGCCTGTTGCTTCAACGAGTCCTTGCTTAATTGCTCGTGGGACAGCACAGCCTTACGGACGAGATTGGCCCGCGCTTCGGCTTCTTTGGCTTTCTGGAAATACAGCGCGGCTAAGGGGGTCTCGTTCATTTCGGCAAAGTGATCGCCAAGATGGTTGAGCAGCATCACGCTTTCCTCCACGCCGCGAATCGCGCTCCACAAGCTTTCCTCAATTTGTTCCGTCACAGTCGCCAGGAGAGCGTCGGCGGAAAAAGCATGTCCGGTATGGCAGCGAAAGCGTGTGCGCTGGCCATCTTTAAGCGCGGAAAGCACGCCGTGGCATTCGGGACAGGTAAACGGCGTGAGTTCGCCAAATTTCATGATGCCACCTTCCAGGGCATTGTCTTGCGCCGCAATACGGATTTCCAGTTCGGTTCTTTTATCCTCTTGCATAACGACCTCAGGAGTTTCCTCAGTTTCCTCAATAGCTTCCTGGCTCAGGCGCACCAGTAAATTTGCCACTTCTGCCAGGGGCACCACATAATCAACGCCCACTTCGCGGAGGGCATTTTCCGGCATGGAAGGCACCTGGGCGTCATTCGGGTCTTGCACGATAGCCACCCCGCCGCGATGTTTAACCGTCCATAGCCCGGCGGTGCCATCATCCAGGGCACCTGATAAAATCACCCCAATCACGCACTGGTCATAGGCATACGCCGCCGAACGAAAAAGCGGGTCAACGGCAGGACGAAAACGGTTCTCCTTGGGGCCTCGCGTGACCCGCACCCGCCCGCGCTCCACTAAGAGATGATGATCCGGCGGTGCCACATAAATGCGGTTTGGTTCGATAGGTTCATTGTCATAAGCGTGCGCCGCGTAAATGGTGTTGACCCGATTCAGCACTTGCGGCAAAACCCCCCGAATATCAGGTGCCATGTGCCAGACAATAAACACCGACGCCTGAAAATCCGCAGGCAAGGCTTCAACGACTTGCTTGAATGCCTCAAACCCGCCAGCGGAAGCGCCCATGACAATAATGTTCCGTTTTTCCATAGAATGCAGTTTCGCTTAATCATGGTATCTGTCAATGCCGCTGTATTGAGCCGGAACTCAGGCAGAGAAAGTTTTGAGTTTTGAATGTTGAGTTTTGAGTGAGTAGACCTATTCTCGTTTACACTGGTCATATCCAGAGCAGACTATGTTGCTCTTTAAATTCAAAACTCCATAAGGGAATTCCCTCCCCCACAAACTCCCTATTTCCCGCTGTTGAACCTATTCGATAAATCTCAAACTACAAAGGGCGTTTATTATGAAGCAGTTATTGTGTCGTCAGCCTATTAATAAAGTCGGTTTACACATGCAAACAAAACCCATGTCACGTTCTGCTCTGTCACGTTCTGTTGCGCCACGTTCTGTACGTTCTGTTATGCCACATTCTGCTATGGACTCTACACCGACGAATTGGATTCTTGCGGCCTTGCCCTCACCCCAACTTCAGCGTTTGATGCCCCAGATGCGTCCGGTTACTTTTAATGCCGGACAGGTCTTATATGATGAAGGGCAAAAGCTGCAATCTGTTTACTTTCTCGACCGTGGTTTGGTATCGCTCGTGCTGAATTCGACGTGCGGACATAGCGTTGAAGTCGGCATTGTCGGGCGGGAAGGCATTGTGGGCACCTATGGCATTGTGGGCGATGTGCGCAGTTTCAGCCAGGCTATCGTTCACATCGGCGGGCGTGGCTGGCGAATGCCATTGGAAGTCTTCCAACAGGAATACAAGAACAATGACCGCCTGCATACCCTGGCTTTACAGCATTTAGAGCTTTTACACCTCCAGGCGGCACAAACCGCCCTTTGCAACCACCTGCACTGTGTCGAAGAACGTCTCTGCCGCTGGCTCCTCCTCACTCGCCATTGCACCCAATCCGATTCACTGCCCTTCACCCAGGAATGTATCGCGCAGATGTTAGGGGTACGGCGTTCGGGCGTCACCGTAGCCGCGCAGCAACTTCAAGAACAAAAGTTAATCCGCTACACGCGGGGCCACATTCAAATTTCAGATAGTGCGGGCCTCACTAAAAAAGCTTGCCCCTGCTATACCGTGCTGCATCGCCGCTTCAGCCATTTTCACGATAGCTCCCGCCAATGGCAGCATTAATCTGAGGCGGTTTGGCTCCACCATGCGCAGCAGCTTTGGTAGCAGGAAACAGCCTTTAGGTTTTAGGTAAAAAGGGGGTCTGTGTTTGACAGACAACTGCCACACAGCTATATTACCGCTAATCTCAGGGAGAACCTGGACATATTCTCACGCCTTACCAGAGGGCAATGTCAACGGATGGGAAAAGAGATAAACGAAGCGAGATAGTGTCCGATTTACCACCCCATTAATTCGATGCGGAAGCCGCAAAATCACAGGTTTTATACTACGATGGCTGGGGCAGTAAACCGAACAAAAGCCAAATACCAATCTGATAGCGACAGCTAAGACAGATTGGTGTTTTTTGTTGTCGCTAACCCAACCTGAAACATTGGTTTGAGTCTGGTCGGGTTCAGAACTGGCTAAGACTGCATCTATCCTGGGGGACAGAAGTCGTCGGGTCTCCCCTTCTCAAACACCTGCATCTTTCAAGATTTCAAAGAGTTGAATGTGAAGCGATAGTAAAATTAGATAGCGTAACCGATAATCTTGCTACCAGCGAAAATAGCGGTAGGGGTCATCACCCATCTCAAAATCAGTGCGATAGTCAGGATGGTATAATCCAGCCCCCGACTTGGTCAGAGTCACCGCGTTCCTATCGCTGGCGAAACTGGCACCCAGATTGGCCAGCAGTTGTGACAGCGCCCGCGTCTGGCGCCAGCGGGTTAAGCGGAAATAGGTTTTGCTGTCAGCCTCGAGACGATCCGGGGCCAACTGAGCAAAGAGCGCTACGCCTTTGCCCTGGCGTATTCGTCCCAGCAGTCCGTCGGCACCGACATCAGCTTTGACATCGGCTCCGGCTTGCACCAGCCAGGCTGACGACTCCGCACGCCAGCGCAGATCCGAGACGCTTAATCCCTGGCACTCCGGCCAAGCCGGAACTTGGAGCGAGCCAGCGAAGGCCGCCGCTGGCTCCAATTTTACGCCCAAGCCATAATCCGGGGTGTCGCGTGCCAGAAACAGCATCTTACCGCCTCGCTTCAGGTAGTTATGCACCTCCTGTTCGTCGAACTTCACTTGCCGCCCCATGATTACCAGATCGGCGTCTGTCTGGATACTCGATGCTGTCTGATACAAAACGCCAAGGCCATCCAGCGTCTTCTTGTCGTTGTCATCGCCCACCAGAATCGTGCGATTGGCGCGCGCTATGTGCCTGGCGGTGGCGGCATATTCGATGAGATTGTGGGCCAACAGGGCGGCCCCGGCATCAAGAGCAACGTGATCTTCCAGATCGAGCGTGGAAAGAATGAGGCGGCCTTGACCATAATCTAACTCCATAAGCGGCGAGTAGGCTAAATCAAACTCGCATTCCAGGATGGGTCTCCAGCCGCTACGATGCGGCTTCTCAATAGCCGCACTCGTGACCGCGCCGCGATTACCCCAGTGCCAACCGTAAACCGGCGAGCGCCAGGCCGGTTTTTGCAGCGGCGCTTCAGGATAAGCCTCGACTAAGGTGCTTTCGCCTGCCCAATCGGACAAATCGCTGGCGTCCAGGTTTTGCAGTATGGGGTGATCCGGGGAAACCTGAAAGACCCGACGCGCCAGATGAGCCGCCACGCGGAACCCCAGGTGGTCGTGCAGCCATTGCGGATCCTGGGTACAAATCAACACATGCCCACCAGCGCGTACGGTCGCTTCCAAATCGAAGGGTAACGGCTTGCCGCTTGAAAGTGCTTCGCGCCCAATCACGATGAGTCCGCCAACAGGAGTGCCACTATCGGGAGTCCTGCTGCTTTTCCAGGCCCGTGTGGTGACTCCCAATGAGGCCAGCATCTTCGTGGTCTTGCCGACCGGATCGTACAACGTTACGGTCTGTTTCAAGAGAGCCGGTTTCACAAAGACGTGGAAGGGGAAGGTGTCCTGCTGCTGATGTGTGCCAATGGTGGCGGTGAGCGTAATCGTCCCTGTGATTTTCCCTTGGCCGCGACTGGTCGGAATTTTGAACTGTAGTGGCAAGAAAAGCTTCTGGGCGATGCCCAGGCGTCCTTTACCGGTGCGGGTTGCGATTGTCTTCCCGGCGACCTGCGCGTGCCAGGAATAAAGGTAATCCTGAGGTGCGCGCTCATCGTTGATCAATACAACTTGCTTATCCACCTCTTGCCCGGCTGCGAAATTGTGATCCTTGGCTGTGAAGGCGGCCTTGCCGCCCGCAATCCAGGCGAGTGTTGGGCCATTGGCTCCTGTTAAAGCCACGCCTGATGGATAGATGGCGGTGCCCTCCGCCTGGAACGGTCGGGTGTCACTCTTATTTGCGGTGGCTTTATAGAGGCCACGGGTTCCTGGCTTAAACGGGCCAAGTGGCTCCGTCAGGTCTGGCATCTTGAGGCGGCGGCGTTCATTCCAGAACATGTCCCAACCGTAGCCGAAATCCCAGGGAATCATGCCGCCGCTGATGCCAGCGGTGCGCCAACTGAGATAGGTGTTGCGGTTGAAGAGTGCCTGCAATTGCTGATGGGCCGGATCAAAATCCATAATCGGCTCCTGAGTCCAATCAGTATAGGCCATGCCGCCGCGATACTTGGTTTTGATCGCCTGGCGGTAAGCCGGGGACTCAAGGGCGTAAGCCTGCGGCCCTAGATAAATGGCGCAATACTCCGTCATCAGCGGTTCACTCGCGCCCGCGTCCATGCCCCAGCGGCCACGCATAAACGAGTAGCGCCAGGGCGTGCCAAACTCCACACACATCAAAGGCATGTCACCTGAACGGCTCCACTCGCTGAGCCACTCTTCGCGCTCTTGCAGGGGCATGAAATTCAAATAACAGTTGATGTTGTAGATATCGCCAGTGGAGCTGCCCGCGTGATTGAGTACGGGTCGCGTCGGATCGAGTTTCTTGATCGCAGCCGTAGACTCATTGGCGATGGCTGCCGATGCCTTCCAACCTGCATCGGGAATGTCTCGATGGCGACCAATATAGTGCGGGTCTTGATCTAAACCGTGCCCCAGCCAATTCGGATTGGTCGTCCAGATAATGATAGAGGGATGGTTACGATAGCGCCGCAAGTCCTGGTCGAGTTTTTTCTTCCAGAGGTCTTTGTAACCGGTTTCACCCCATTGACTCTTGTTGATCGGAAGTGCCGTACCCAGCAGCAGCACACCCTTGCGATCCGCACGGTCGGCCCATAGGTCACGGAACAACGGTCGGCCCCTTTCATCGTGATTGACGGGCCACTGCTCCTCTGCATTGAAACCTGCCTGGACGAGGCCGTCAAGGTGGGCATCAATTAACGGGGTGTAGCCGGAGAACATCCACTCCGCCCAGGTATGAGAAACCGGACGGAGCTTGATTTCGGTGCCGTTCAGCAAGAACTTACGACCTTCGATCCAGAACTCACGAAAACCGAATGACTGCGCATACTCATCGTCCAGCGCCGCCCCCTTCGCTTCCAGCTTGAGCGTGTAAAGATTGGGCTGCCCAACGTCCCATAAACGGGGATTGTCCCAGTTCCAGGCCAGCGTCACTGTCTGCTGCTTAGTGTTTTCTAATTGAGCCGTAGCTTGAAAGCGTTTCTCTTCCTGGCCGTTGCTGTTGATGAGTTTAGCCACGAACTGCACTGGCCCGAGGGCAGCCGCATGGCTAATAGCAGCCGCGTCACTAACTTCGACTTGCAGCTTTAGCTCTTTGCGGCGCGTGGAAGTCTGCACAAAAACATCACTGATATGGGCGCCCCGCGGACGGCCACAAAGTAGTACATCGCCGATTAGTCCCTTCGACTGCAAAGCAGACGCGCGCGTGACAACGCGGCCCGGGTCCAGGAACGTCTCGGACGTGCCCTGGGTGGTGGCTAGGACGAGGATCGAAAGGGTGGCCTCCTCCCCGGCCCGCACCGCCTGGCCGATGTCTACTTCTCCCGACGGCCAACTGATGCCGCCACACTTCACGCCGTTGACGTAAACAATCGCATCGGTGCTGACTCGATCCAGCGAAAGGAGCACAGCGCGACTGGCCCATTGCGCTGGTATCCTAATTTTCCGCTGATACCACGCGGCCCACTGGCCAGAACCGTTGCCCCAGCGTTTCCAGGCTGGCCCTTTGCCACGCTCCGACACCAGGCCCGGCAAAAAGCTGCCCGGACTCCATGATCCCGGCACCCGAATGTAAGCCATTCCCGCAGGCGGCTTCGTTTCTGCCGTATCGAGGAGGGGCACAAACTGCCAGATGCCATTGAGCACAATCTGCTCGCGCCGGGAGCTTAACACTTCTATCGGTTCCTCGCCCCAGGTCAGTTTTTGTCCCGCTGGCAACACCGCATCTTGCGCCTGCTCCTTGAACTCTGTTTGCTCCGGGAAGATTTGCAGATCGTCTATTTCCATCGCGCCGGTGGCCACCGAAACCGAGGTTATAATATGCAGATAAGCCGCGTTGCCAGGCAGCTCAAGGTGTGTCGTGTACTCTTTCCACCCCGTCTCTGTCGTGACCGGATTCATCGTCGCTGTGGCACCGGGGATGCTTTGCCGCGCGGCATCTAAAACCTCAAAGTAAATTTTGGCGGTCTCCCACGGATTCTTGCCCCGCTTGATATTCTTAACCCGAATCCGTGCCTTGATAGTCACAGCATCCCAGTCGGGCTTGACCGGGAATCGCCTGCCGCTTTGCGCGGACTGCCCAGCCACGTTGTTTTCCAGGCGCAGCCAATGTTGACCGTTGTTTTCAACGATCTTGACTTTCTCGCCCGTCACGCCCCACCAACCAGTCTGACCGCCAGGATCAATCTGCACGTTCTCAAAGGCACCTTCAGGGAATACGTTCTCCGCGCGATGCTCATCTTGAGCGGCACCCAGTCCCATCACAGCCAGAATGCAAACAATAACAGCCAGTAAGGTGCCTGGTCGCCGAACTTTCATATTTTACTCCAGATTACAACGCCCCAAATTCCCCACCGCGCATGGCATCTATTGCACGACGGCTGCGGCTCAGATAGTCGCGTAGCTCTTCCAGTCCATATTCTCTGGCCAGCGCCCTTGCGCTAATGCCCGCTCGTTTAGCCTTGAGGACGAACCACTCCTCACGCGGCAGCCATTGCTCCTGCATTACATTGTCACCGTGTTCAAGCAGCAGCCTGTCCCGCTTGTCGCGGTTGAAGTTTTCATGGTAGATGCCACGATCCAGGTCGAGCGTAATCCGGCTGATATTGAGGCCATCGCTCTGCTCATCCATTTGCTCATCCAGAATGCGTTGTCCCGTAATGTCATAGACCTGGCAGTCGCCGGTTGAGGTCGCGGTGACAATAGCAAAATGGTAATTGATGGCATGAGCCTGCAACGACCCGCCTGCCGAATAGGCGCTGGGCCAGATGACCAGTTCCGCTCCCTGATCCGCTAGTCGCTGCCAGACCGCTGGAAAGTTGACATCAAAACAAATGGCCATGCCGATGCGACCGAAATCGGCTGCATAGACCGGCACGTGAGAGCCGATCTGCACCGCAGGCTGCATTTCAAACTCGCTCCAGTAGGGATAGACCTTGTCATAAATGCACGCCATTTCCCCCTGGCGACCTAACAGGATAGCCGAGTTCAGGCGTTGAACACCGTCCCGGCGGTAAATGGGGCAGACGATGTAGGTGTGGTGCCTGGCGGCCAGCGCTGCCAAAGTCGTTATGACAGCGCCATCCACTCGTTCTGGGGTTGGCCCAGTCCAGGTCTCTGGCAATGCAATCAGGTCACATGCAGCTTTACCTTCCCTGTCTATCACGGCGGCAATCTCGTCCAGGCTTTTGCTGCCGATGCGAAAACTCAAGCTCACAACTCGTACCGGACGGCCAACCTGCGCTGGCGAGGCCGCCTCGTGAGCAACTTGATCCATTAATGTTTCGCTGATGATTTCCTCCTTGCCTTACTCACCACGGAGAAGACCCTGCGCCAGCATCTTATCGGCGATCTCCATTGTCTTGACCGCGTCACCGAAGTAAGAGCTTGGCTGATGACCGGACTTCACGGCGTCAATGAATTCCCGATTTTTAGCCTGGAAGCCGCCGAAGACGAACAGTTCATCACTGCCCGCGACGGAGCGAGCGTCGTAATGGCGGCCATTGGTGTCACCATCGGCGTAAAGGACACCCTCACGCTCGTGCTCCGCCTCGGCGCTAATGCAAGGCGCGTGCATCTGCACCCGAAAGATACGCCGCCCACTTGTCCAACTGTTCAGCAAAATGCCCGTCGCGCCGTTATCAAAGCGCAGCAGGGCAGCGATGAAGTTGATGTCAGGCACGCCGACGCGCCGCGTGATGCTTTGTATCTCGGGGACCTCGCCACCGCACATCCAGCGCAGGGTGTCAATCGCATGGACACCGTCATCCATCATGTGGTCGCGTGGCCCCGTGGTCGGCTCCGGGTTGCACTTGGTGAACTCGCAGACTGCGTGGGTGATGGGGCCGCGCTTCAGGCACTCCTCCCGAAGCTGCACGACCATCGGGCAAGCGCGTCGCTGAAAGCTGACTTGGGTGATGCAGTCGTGCTGCTCAGCAAGATAGGCCAGCGACCGCGCCTGGTGAATCGAGAGTCCCAGCGGCTTCTCAATGTAAAGGTTTTGCCCCTGGAGGAGACACCATGTCCAAACGTCGTACATCAGGTGGGGCTGCCCGATGGCGTAAACAGCATGGGGCGAGACCTCCTCGACCATCTTCCGATAGTCGGTGTAGCACCGCTCGATACCATACTTGTTGGCGGTCGCTTGCAGGCGTTGCGGATCGAGATCACAGATGGCGGCGATTTCAACATCCGCGAAGGAAGCCAGGGAGGGGTAATGGACCGAATTTGCCATAGCCCCGGCTCCGATCACCGCGACGCGAACTTTATTTGTCTCAGGCAGCATGTAACCTTCCTTATGTAACTTTCCTTTCGCTCTGTCGCTGCAACTTACTCAGTCTAATGGTCTGTCGGTTCGTCAGTCAATCTAAAAGCCTCCCAAGTGGGCAGCATCCAGATTGGGTAGCAATGCATAGCAAGCTGCACCGCCGCCAACCCTCCAAAATTCATAGCGGTGGCCTCAGATGGTAAAAGTGCAAGTAGCCAGAGGGAACAATGCCCAGAGTAGCGCATATGGGCGTCCTATCATAGCGCCTCCCAATACCTGCGTAAGTTGTCCTGGTAATGTGGCATGATTGTAGGTTATTGGTTACTATGCAGAAAGGGTGTCTGTTGAGCCTGATAAGATTTAAAGTTCTTTTTCAAAACGCATCGCCCAGGCTCGCAAAAGTCGCGGACTAAGTAGCCAAAGCGAGCCAGCCTCCGGGTCACTACCCCATTAACCTGATGTGAGAGGCTAAGATCACGGGTTTTATACTACGATGGCTGGGGCAGATTCTACCGAACAAAAGGCAAACACTAACCTGAAAACACCAACTTGAGTGAGTTGATGTTTTCGTTGGCTGCCTGGCTTGACCTGAAGGAGTGGTTCGAGTCTGGTCGGGGTCAAGATCGCTTGACCAGTTGTATTTCCCGATTCTGAGAATCGTTAGTTGGAAAGCCTTCCTGGACTACCTGAAGTAACAAACGCAGGCTTCCTATTCCGCTGCACCGCCCTACTCTGCTTCGGCTGAGGCACAGATTGAATCCTATTTATTTGTCCACCAAACGGAGAGACTCCCTATTTAAAAAGGTCTTGCGCAAAATAGTAGAGATTTTGCTTCCAGAACACAAAATTATGCTCGCCCGGCCCCACATGCCAGATATGTGGCACCTGGTGTTCTGCGAGATAGCGGTGGGTTCGCTGCGCGATAAATAATAAGCCGTCCTTATCCCCACAGGCTACCCATAACAGTTTCAGCTTTTGCCGCGCCTCATCAGGGTTGGGCAGCAGTTTCTCTGGCATACGTGTGTTGGGTGCGGGAGAAAAAGCGCCGACCCAGGCAAAGGAATCGAGGTGCCCCAGACCAAAATTGAGGGCTTGCCCGCCGCCCATTGAAAGTCCCGCGAGGGCGCGATACTTAGCGCCCGACTTCACGGGATAATTGGTTTCCATCCAGGGAATAATGTCTTTGAGCAAGTCGCCCTCAAAGGTCTCGAAGGCGGGGGCGGTGCTGTAGACATTGCCCACCGCACGGTCATTTTTTTGAGCGCGACCATTGGGTAGCACCACAATCATGGGGACAATCTTCTTATCGGTATAAAGATTATCCAAAATCACTTCGGGAGCGCCACCATTCTTCCATTCCCACTCGTCGCCACCAATGCCATGCAATAAATAGAGCACTGGATATTTCTTGCGCCGGGAAAAGCCTGGCGGGGTATAGACAAGCATATGCCGCTGGGTGCCGACGGTAGTGGAGTTATATTCTACGAGGCGCACTGTGCCATGTGGGATGTCGTCGCGCAATTGATCGTAGCCTGCGGGTGCGGGCGGAAACGCTGGCTTATCATCCGGGCCAAGCACGATAGGCTGCTGGCCCCGTCCCGTCCCACCGCCGGGGCCGCGTCCCGGCCCCTCCTGCGGTCTGGTCGAATTAGGCTCTGCGTTGGCTCCTTGTGGAGCGACAGATGGACTTTGCGCTTTGAACAGCAAGGGCGCAAACTCGTGCAGACTGCGCCGCCAGGTCAGCCATTCGTGCGAGGTACCCGGTGATTCATAATAAACGTGCTTGATGCCCGCTTTGTCGAGCGCGAGGTGATAGTTATGCACGCTGTCATACATCCGCTGTGGCTCGGTGGTGCCGATGCCCAACCAGAGCACATGCACTTTCTTGTTGAATGCCTCCGCATCCGCCATGACCCCGTTGTGCGCTGTTTTCGGGTCGAAGTCGCCCCCACCGAAACCACCACCGCCCCCGCTAAAGCCGCCAATGGAAGAGAACAGATCAAGATGGCCCAGCCCGATAACGAAGCTTTGCATTCCGCCCATTGAAAGCCCGGCGAGGGCGCGATGATCCCGATCAGGCAGAGTGCGATAGGTGGCATCAATAAAGGGAATCAGGTCTTTGGCAAACACCTCATCCAGCGTGCTGAACATGCGGCTGAAATCGGGAGGAATGCCAGCAGCCCCGCCGCCAGGTGGACGCAGGGGCACCGGCGGCTCATCCGGTTTGCGGGCATAACCTTTTTCCATGACCACCAGCATCGGCACCGCCTGCCCTGCTGCGATGAGGTTATCCATGATAAAGGCCACGCGCCCCTGATTGGGCCAGCCACGTTCATCTTCACCACCTCCATGTTGCAAGTAGAGCACGGGATAATGGGCAGCGCGGTTGGTATCATAATCAGGCGGAGTGTACACAAAGATGCGTCGCCAGGCCCCAGTGGTCTTAGAGAAATAGACTCGTTCGCGCACTTCGCCATGCGGCACATTTTGCGGCGCATAGAAAGCACCATCTTTATCCGGGATTTCAATGCCACTGGTTTGCTTGCCCGTTCCGTAAAAGGTCTCGCTCGCGGGGTCATTCACCTGCACACCATTAATGACGAGCCAATAATAGTGAAAGCCGGATACCTGCGGATCGGTAGTTGCCGTCCAGAAGCCCTCCGCATCGCGCACCGCGTCGTAGCGTTTACCCAGTTCAAACTGCACTTGCTTGGCATCAGGTGCCTTAACCCGAAAGGTCACCCGCAGATCGGCATCAATGCGCGGGTATTCAGCGCCGGGAATGTTGGTGGTCGCAGGGCTTGATGCGGACACTGCCCCATTCACCGTCTTAGCTCCATTGTTCTCCATCGCTGCATCCTTTCTCAAATTGTTTACGTCCTTCCTGTCATTCCCAGCCGTGATCTTGTCACTAATATGGAAATAGTCGAAATCTACGAAGCCGCCGGGTGTCTTAGTCGCATAATTGAACAGGCCAAAGCGATAACCCATGAAGTGAGGAATGGTGTAGCTCATGTGCAATTGCGTGCCGATGGATGTCCATGAGTGACCATCGAGACTGTAAAAGAAATGTGCCTTGTCCGCGCGGTTCTTAAAGTCGCACTCGGCCTTCAAATACACCTTCGTCTGGCGCAGCGAAATGCGTTCTGCTTCAGCGGGCCGACCTGACCCGGCATTCACCATCACGAGGTAATTCGCTCCACCCTCCGCCTGCACACCCACAAGGCCATAATTCTTTTGCAGTAGGGCGAGACCGGCACAGTCACCGTCCTTCAAGTTGCTCACATCAATGGCGGTGGTGGCAGAAGATTCAGGGCCGAATGTCCGCTGCGTCAGGGTGTTGCGGGCTGAGAGAAAATCATTGTCCACGCGACCAGTGGAGAGGCGCAGATAACCGGGGCGCGCGGTGAGTGACCAGAGCTTATTGTCAGGATTATGGTTCCACTGCCAGACGAGGGGAAGCGCCCGTTCCCCCGCGCGGCGCTCGAAGTCATCCGAGGCCACAATGCCGGGCAGGGGGCCTTTGCTGGCGGGCAGGTTAAGGGTATCGGGCACCTTGCCATCTACCCCTAACACTGGCCAACCGTTCTCCCATTTAACGGGTACTAAATACGGCACGCGGCCTACCGCGCCGTTGTCGCGGAACAAGTAAGCGAACCACTCGCCTTGCGGCGTGTCAATCAGGCTACCTTGCGCCACGCCCTTGTCCTGTAACGCCACACGTCCCTCGTAGGGGCCGGTGATCTTGTCCGCACGATGCACAATGACGGTACGCATCCCACCGCGCGGCCAGGTGATGTTAAACAGGTAGTATTTGCCATCATGCTTGAGCAGTTGGGAACCTTCCGCCGGAAGACCGATGTTGGGGCCAGACACGGCACTCGCATTGGGAATAATGACCTGATTGAAGCCATCCGGTTTAATGGCAGCAGCGTCCGCTGTTAGCTCAATCAAGCGGAGGTTGCCGCCGCCAGTAATCATGTAAACGCGACCGTCATTATCAAAGAACAACGAGTGGTCATGCAACGCGGGCCGAAAGGAAGAGACTTTCCAGGGGCCTTTTTCAATATCTTTGGTTGTGTAAACGTAAGTCTTGCCTGTGGTTTGAGCAAACGTCGAGGCGTAATACGTGCCATTGTGATAACGCAAGCTGCTGGCCCAGGAGCCGCGTCCATAAGAGCTTTTGCCATTAGCAAGATTGAGTTCATCCATATCATCGAGAATGTCATAGGCATAGTTCACAATTTCCCAGTTCACTAAGTCCTTCGACTTCATGATGGGCAAGCCTGGACTCAGATGCATGGTCGTGCTGCTCATGTAGTACGTGTCACCGACGCGAATCATCGCCATATCCGGCACGTCCGCCCAGATGATGGGATTCTGCGCTTGCTGAGCATGGCTCACGGAGCTGATGCAAAGAGTTGTCATAACAATTATCACCTGAACCCAAAGGGCTGTCTTTGATGTCCTCTGCATGGGATATATCCTCTTGTGAATTGAATATCAATCAGTGCGTATTCGTTCTCTGCCTTAACCCCTGTCTTAATTGTCAGCGTCGGGAATTCTTTATGCGAGGCGCAGGGCCGCTGGTAGCGCGTGTGATAAAGGTGGTCGGCACCAGATGCGTTGTAGGCGCAGGATCAAAGTTACTATCAACTCGCTGCACCAACTCCTGGATGGCCAATCGCCCCATCGCTTCCCAGGGGGTTTTAACGGTGGAGAGAGGCGGGTCGCACAGGCGGGCGGCACTGATGTCGGAAAAGCCCACTAGGGAAATATCCTCCGGCACGCGCAACCCTTGACGATGGCACTCCTGAATTGCAAGGAGCGCCGTCTCATCGCGCCAGCAGACAATCGCCGTGGGGCGTCCCTGGGGGTGGTGGAGCAGAGCGTTCGTTGCAGCCTGAGCCGATGAGCTATCTATCGTCACCTCGGCCTTGCAACCGAAGACCATCACAGTGTCATGGGTCACGTAGCCTTCCGGCAGTGGGAGTCCACGCGCAGCCATCTCCTGGCGAAACAGTTCTTCACGCGCCGTGCCGATGTCGCCGGGGTCTTTACGCACCGGATTCAGTCTGGGAAAACCGCTGGAAATAAATCCAATTTTGCGATGACCAAAGTGGGTGAGATGATCCAGGACATAGCCAATGCCGAGTGCATCATCCGAAGTGATGCGCGTACCAAAGAGCTGCGGGATACCTTCATCTACCGTGACCACCGGAATCTGGGCGTGATTGGCTTCCTCAAAAAGCAACCTTTTGCTACCAGCAAGACGTGCGATGATACCACTCAGGCGCAGTTCCGTACACTGGCGGACACGGTCAGCCAACGTAGGGTGGCTGACCGAGAGAATCTTCAGGGTAAAGCCCAGTTCGTCGGCGGCCTCTAGAGCACCCACCATAATATTCCAATAAGGCTCATAGCGCGGCTCATCTACGAGATAACCAATCATGCGCGTCTTGCCCGAACGCACCGAACGCGCTAAGGCATTGGGACGATAACCCATCTCACGCGCGGCTTCCAGCACCCGCTGACGTGTGGCATCCGGTATACGCACGGTCTCGCCCTGGTGCTCGCTTAATACATGCGACACCGTGGAACGAGAGACTCCCGCCCTACGAGCCACGTCGGACATGGTAATCATAGCCTCTATGATGACACGATTCATCAAAAGTTGCAACTTTTGATGAATCGTGTCATCATAGTACCTAATTTCCGTCAAGAGGAGTGGCTGGCCCCTCACCCCTATGCAGACTGTTGTCACCTTTCAAAGGGCGGGGAGCAGATCCATTTATTTCATTATGAAGCACTTCACTTCCCATTTGCGGGTACTGTTGTCAGCACCTATCCTGCTATTTTCGACCTTCACCTCCACCCGCGCCCAAGAGCCAGTTCAATCGGCGGTTCAACCAGCACCATCGCTCACTATTGACGCGGGCAAAACAGCGGGACGCGTTAGTCCCCGCCTCTATGGGCTGATGACGGAGGAAATCAATTTTTCTTACGAAGGCGGGATTTACGCGGAGTTGATTCGCAATCGCACATTCAAAGCCGACGCACAGAATCCCATCTTCTGGAATTCGGTTGGGGACGCAACGATGACGCTGGACACGAACCAGCCCCTCAATACTGCGTTGAATGTGAGTTTAAAGTTGGATGCGAGTAAGGCGTCCACAGCCGCCCCCGTTGGTATTGCCAATGAGGGCTACTGGGGCATTCCGGTGCGCCCGAGTACCATCTATCGCGCTTCGTTTTACGCACGGGCCGAGAACTTTTCCGGGCCGTTGACCCTCACCATTGAGAGCAACGATGGCAGAAGGGTGTTCGCCAGCGCGACAGTGCCGAAAATATCGGGGGTCTGGCAGAAGTATGAAGTGACCCTGCGCACCGGGCCGGGGGAGACCTCAAAAGATAATCGCTTCGCCATTATGACAACCCAGCCCGGCACGATTTGGTTCCAGAACGTCTCGCTCTTCCCCCCGACTTACCACAATCGTCCAAACGGCACGCGCCCGGACATTATGCAGTTGATGGCCGATATGCAGCCTAAGTTCCTGCGCTTCCCTGGCGGCAACTACCTGGAAGGCAATACGGTGGAGGAGCGTTTCAACTGGAAACAAACGCTTGGCAATGTGGCGCAGCGCCCCGGACATCGTAGTCCCTGGGGTTACTGGTCAACCGATGGCTTCGGATTGTTGGAGTTCCTGGAGTGGTGTGAGGATTTGCATATGGAGCCGCTGCTGGCCGTATATGCGGGTTATAACTTGAACCGATCTTATATTCAGCCCGGCCCCGGTCTTGATCCCTACGTGCAGGAAGCCCTCGAAGAAATCGAATATGTCACCGGCGATGCCCATACCAAATGGGGCGCACAACGTGCCAGGGACGGGCATCCTCAGCCTTTCCCATTGCACTATGTCGAGGTTGGCAACGAAGACTGGTTCGACCGCAGTGGCAGCTACGAGGGGCGATTCACGCAGTTTTATGATGCTATCAAGGCCAGGTATCCCAACCTGCAAATTATTTCCTCCGTTGGTAACGAGCACGGCAACCAACTGGTTAAGAGCCGCGTGCCCGATCTGGTGGACGAGCACTACTACCGCTCGATGGAAGACATGATGCAACATGCGTTCGACTACGACAAATATCCACGCGATGCAAAATCGAAAATCTTTGTCGGTGAATGGGCCACTCGCGTGGGTGCGCCAACGCCTAACATGGCGGGTGCCCTGGGTGATGCCGCGTGGATGACGGGCATGGAGCGCAATTCGGACATCGTTTTGATGCATTGCTACGCGCCGCTCCTGGTCAACGTGAGCCAGCTTCAGGGACGCAATCGTTCCATGCAATGGAACACTGATTTAATTGGCTACGACGCTCTGAACAGTTATGGCTCGCCAGCTTATCACGCGCAAAAGATGTTCAGCACGATGCACGGCGATGAAATCCTCGCCACCAGCGCGCAGAACATCCCCACGCGCCAGTGGCAGCCACCGGCCTTTCGAGGCAATACACCGCCACCTCGCCAGCTTCAAGAGGTGTTCTTCAACGCTACACATGACAGCCAGGCCAAAGTGATCTACGTGAAGGTCGTCAATACGGGAGCCACAGCACGTTCCATCGGTATCCAAATTAACGGTGCGAACAACATTCAGCCCACGGGCGAAATGGTCACGCTGGCGGCTGCCAGTCTCGACGATACTAATTCGATTGAGCAGCCAAAACAGGTCGTGCCACGCACGGAAGCGGTGAACAACCTGAGCGCCAATTTCACACGCGAGTTTCCGCCGTACTCAATTACAGTCTTAAAATTAAAAACCACTGGGGCGACGTTGCGAGCCGCCGATGCCCCCACACCCAATATCCCCACACCTAATACCCCTATGCCAAATACAACCACCCTGAAGGATGCTTACAAAGATAAGTTTTATATCGGTGTCGCCATCAGTCGCCCCATTGTCACTGGGGAAGCACCTCGGTTCGGCAACCGAAGTGCGGAGTTGGTTCAAAAAGATATTGCCTTAACCAAGCAACAATTCAATCAGATCTCGCCAGAAAACGACTTAAAGTGGGATGCCACCCAGCCACGCGAAGGCCCGGACGGTTATAATTTCGGCCCCGCCGATGCTTACGTGGACTTTGGCCTGAAGAATAACATGTATATCGTGGGGCATACGCTCGTCTGGCATGGCCAGACCCCGCGTTGGGTCTTTGCCGGAACGACTCCCCCCGTTAATGCAAGCAACACTCCTCCAGTCACACCTCCTGTAACCCCGCCTGTGGGGGCACCGACCCCGCCTGCTACTGGGCCAGGCAATGGAGCGGGGCCAAATCCGGGCGGTGGCCGCTTTGGACGCGGCGGATTTGGACGCGGCTTCGACGTGATGAGTGGGCCGCACGCGTCCCGCGACGAGCTGCTCCAACGGATGCGCGACCACATTGACACCGTCGTGGGCCGCTACAAAGGCAAGATTAAGGTGTGGGACGTGGTGAACGAAGCCATTTCTGATGGCGGCCCGAATGTGCTGCGCAACTCGCCCTGGCTGCAAATTATCGGGCCGGACTTCATCGCTAAAGCCTTTGAATATGCCCACGAAGCCGATCCCGACGCCATCCTCCGCTATAACGACTACGGTCTGGAGAATCCAGTCAAACGCCAGAAACTCATTACCTTAATCAAGGATTTGCAGACCCAGAAAGTCCCGGTGATGGCGATAGGGACGCAAACCCATGTCAGTGTTTCAGGGCCGAGTTTTGAAGAAGAAGACCGGGCGCTCACGGAACTGGAAACATTGGGCTTGCCCATCCACATTACGGAACTCGACGTGAACAGTGCCCAGGGCGGCCAGCGCAGTACCGGGGCGGACATCGCCAATAATGCGGCGACGACTCAAGGCGGCCTGGTGAACGAGGCCAATCAGCGTCTCGCCACTCAGTATGCCAATCTCTTCAAAGTGTTCCTCAAGCACAAGAATTCGGTGAAGGTTGTTACCCTGTGGGGCGTGAACGATGGTGTTTCCTGGCGGGCCGATGGAAAACCCCTGTTGTTTGATAGTGATGACAACCCCAAACCAGCCTTTGACGCAGTGATCCAAGCTGCCAAGAGCGACGTGCCGAACCCGAGGTAGTTATCTAACTTGCCAACTCCGTCTCCAATACCGAAAGGTTACGCAAAATGAAGTTACGGCTTCTGACATTAGTCACCTTACTCTTTTTGAACATGAATGCCTTTGCGCAAGATAAGAACTTCTATATTTTTCTGGCCTTTGGTCAATCGAATATGGAGGGCTATCCGGGCCTAGAAGAGCAAGATAAGGGGCCAGTGGATGAGCGTTTTCAGGTGTTAGCACCTGTTAATTTTCCGGCTCAACACCGGGAACAAGGGCACTGGTATACGGCAGTTCCTCCGTTGGCGCGACCTAATACGGGGCTTTGTCCGGCGGATTACTTTGGTCGCACGCTCGTGGCCCATCTACCCGCCAACATCCGGGTGGGTGTCATCAATGTCGCTGTGGCGGGCTGCAAGATTGAGCTATTTGATAAGGATCACTACACGGCCTATGCAGAGACGGCCCTGCCCTGGATGAAAAACATCATTGCGGCCTATGGCGGCAATCCCTATCAGCATCTGGTGGACATGGCGAAACTGGCACAAAAGGATGGCGTAATTAAAGGCATTCTTTTGCATCAGGGCGAGTCCAATACGGGGGACAAGAAATGGCCAAACAAGGTCAAGGGCATTTACGACAACCTGATCCAAGACTTGAATCTCAAGCCCGAAGCAGTGCCTCTCCTCGCTGGTGAACTCGTAGGGGCCGATCAACATGGCGCGTGTGCGAGCATGAATGCCATCATTGACGATTTGCCGAAGACCATCCCCAATTCCTATGTGATCTCTTCCGTAGGTTGCCTTGGACGCCCCGACCATTTGCATTTCACCCCGGCGGGTTATCGAGAGTTAGGCCAACGCTACGGAGAAAAGATGCTGACATTGCTCGGTTATCCAATCACCGCTTCCATTAATGCGGTTGCCAACCCAGGGCCAACGCAATCTAATAGCGGTGGGGCACCACAACCGACTGCACCGAGACCTATGGCATCAAAACTTCCGCTACCCATTCTCCCCGCGTTGCCTGATGCCAGGGACACCTCGTTTTACGCCAATAACAACGTGCCGCATGGTCAGGTCGAGCAGGTGACCTACAAAACGTCTGCCAGTGCCGAAAAACGGATGCATGTGTATCTGCCACCAGATTATAAGACCAATACAGAACGGCGTTATCCGGTGCTATACCTCAATCACGGCGGCGGTGAAAACGATGCACATTGGACTGCTACCAGTCCCCGGTCAGGCGGTTTTGCGAACTTGATTCTGGACAACCTCCTTGCCGCGGGCAAGGCCAAACCGATGATCATTGTCATGCCTAACTCACATGACCTCGCCTCTGGAGACTTCCCCAAACCGGGTGTCATGGACGCCTGCTCGAACGAGTATTTGAAGGACATCATTCCGTTCGTGGATGGACATTACCGCACGAAGCCCACGCGCGAAGGCCGGGCGTTGGCCGGTCTTTCTATGGGCGGCTTCGTCGTTTTGAACACCGGACTAAGCCACCTCGACACATTCGGTGAGTTGTATGTGTTCAGTTCTGGATACTGGCCCGACCGCCTCGCCGCCTTTCAGGAGAATGCCAGAGCCATTCTCAGCGACCCGGCCATTAATGACAAATTCCGAATGCCCATTTATTTCGCGGCAGGTGAAACCGATATTGCGTTTACCAATAGCCAGAAAACTCTGGCTGTATTCAACAGTTACGGAATTCGCACCTTTTCGACGTTCAGTTCCGGTGGCCATGAATGGATGAACTGGCGACGCTATCTCTACCAGACAGCTCAGATTATGTTTCCTGAATCGTAGATTACTATTAAATCTAATTCCGGCTATTTCCATCACAGTGAGGGGTAAAAACTAATTATGAAAATAAAACTCGTATTGCTGGCCTGTGCTGCCGTTGCGTCGGGTCGAATGGGCATGGCCCAGACGACATCTCAGGGAGAGGCTCCTGTGACTGCTCCTGCCGATGACTGGAAACCGTCCACCTCGAATCAAGATGGCCGCCAGTATCCACAGGTCAACTCGGAAGGCCGCGTCCGCGCCCGTATCATGGCTCCCCAGGCCCAGAGCGTGCAACTCGATATCGGTGGCGTGAAGTATCCGCTGACCAAAGGTGAGGACGGCTCATGGATTGGCGATTCACGGCCCCAGGACGAAGGTTTCCATTACTATCAGGTCGTGATTGATGGCGCCTTCGTCCCAGACCCGAACAGCCTGTATTTCTATGGTGCTGGTCGCTGGGGCAGTGGGGTGGAAGTGCCCGCGAAGGATCAGGATTTTTACGCTCTTAAGAACGTGCCGCATGGCCAACTGCGCGAAGTGCGCTACTTCTCCAGGAGCAGCAACTCCGTGCGCCATTGCTACGTGTACACTCCGCCTCAATACGACACTCAACCCAAAATGCGTTTTCCTGTGCTCTATTTGCAGCATGGCGCGGGCGAAGACGAAACCGGTTGGTGCCATCAGGGCCGCGCCGGGTTGATTATGGATAACCTGATTGCCGAGGGCAGAGCCAGACCTTTCATCATCGTCATGGAAAATGGCGGCAACATCATGCGTCCGCCTGCGCCTCCCGCCGGAGCGCCGGGTGCTCCGGCAGGTCCTCCTCCGGGCGCTCCAGGTGGCGCTGCTCCAGCCGGTGGGCCTCCTGCCGGTGGGCCTCCCCGCGGCGGCGTGGGGTCGGGTGGACGCCGGTTCAACTTCAGTGGGTTTGAACATGTGCTGATTGACGACTTAATCCCCTATATTGATGCCAACTACCGCACGGTGGCCAAACAGCCGTATCGCGCGATGGCGGGCCTCTCGATGGGGGGAATGCAGACGCGAATGATTACTCTGGCGCATCCCGACGTATTTTCCCACATCGGCGTTTTCAGCGGGGGCAGCATCGCTCCGACAGAGATAGCTGATATGAAGGATTTTAAGAAGAAGGTGAAGGTCGTGTTCTTCAGCTTTGGCAGCCGCGAAGGTGGCGCGACGTCGGCCAGGGCCAACGCGGATGCCCTGCGCCAGGCGGGGGTTAACAGCTACTACTACGAATCGCCGCTCACGGCTCACGAGTGGCAGTCGTGGCGTCGCAGCCTCTATCAGTTCGCACAATTGATCTTCAAGAACTGAACAAGCAACAAACAATGAAAACATTCAAAACGCTGTTTATTCTGCTCGCGCTGAGTGCCCTGACGCTACCGGTCAGGGCACAAGGGCATTACAAGAGATTCACCGTTTCCACCTACATCATTCAGGGCACCGCGCAGGCTTTGATGAATGGCAACATGGACCTGGCTGGGTCGTGGGCCAATCTCACGCGCCATCTCAAGGTGGATAAGGTTTATATCGAAGTGATGCGCAATCATACCCTCGTGGACGAAAACGGCATTGAGAAGCTCAAGAAGTTCTTCCAGGATCAGGGCGTGCAGGTGTGCGGCGGTCTCGCTTACAGCATCAGTGAGTCCAACGGCTATCAGGGTTTTGATTATGCCGACCCGGAGAACCGCGAGTTCGCCCGCAAAGCCGTCGAACTCGCGGCCCGTCACTTCGACGAAGTCTTACTTGATGACTACTACTTCTTCGACCGTAAGACCGACTATGACATTGCGGCTAAGAAGAATAAATCGTGGACGCAGTATCGTCTGGAGACCATGCGCGACGTGACTCGCAATCTCATCGTCAAACCGGCTAAAGCCGTCAATCCCCGATGCAAGGTCATCATCAAGATGGCCAACTGGTATGACCAATATGCCGCGATGGGCAATGACACCGAGCAAGTGCCTTCCATCGCCGATGGCATGTTTTCAGGCACCGAGTCGCGTCTCTGGTTCGGCCAGGAACAGCACCTCCAGCCCTACCTGAGCTACGACATCATGCGCTTCATGGACAATTTGAAGCCGGGTGTGAATAAGGGCGGCTGGGTGGATCAGGGCGGCGCTAATCCGATTGACCGCTACTCCGAGCAACTGCTGGACACGGTGTTTGCGCGCTGCCCGGAGATGTGCTGTTTCAACTATGCCGGGATGCTGGGCACCATCCGTAGCGGCCCCAATCGCATCTGGGGCGACTTGCCCACCAGTTTGAATCTGGCCGATCTCCAGAAGAGTTTCAATACAAATGACGGCAATACCACCTTTGCCGATATCGCCGCTTACACGCTGAGTCAGGCCGATCAGGTGTTGTCTCAAGTGGGCAAGCCAGTCGGTATCAAGACCTATAGGCCGTATCACGCGACTGGTGAAGAATTCCTGCACGATTACCTGGGCATGATCGGGCTGCCGATGGATATTCTGCCTCAATTCCCGACGGATGCAGGCATGGTGCTTTTGACCGAACAGGCGAAGCACGATCCGAACATCATCTCGAAAATTAAATCCCAACTCCAGGCAGGCAAAGCGGTCTGCGTGACTTCAGGATTCGTGCGCGCCATGCAAGGCAAAGGCATAGAGGACATCTGTGAACTCGAAACCACCGGAGCCACGGTGCCAGTGCGGCGGTTTACCTTTGCAGGTGGGCCAGGCGCTCCTTTCCGCGGGCGCGGCCCGGCGCCTCAACCCGGCGCGCCCGACCCCTTTGAAGCGCAACGGGACATTCTCATTCCTGAACTCAAGTATTATAATATCCTCACCCATGATGCGTGGGGCGATGCCCTCGGCATTTCACCCGGCGGCACGACATATCCGATGGTCTTGTCGTGCGATTACTCCAAAGGTAAGCTCTATGTGCTGACGATCCCCGGCGATCCGGCAGACCTTTATGCCTTGCCCCCCACGGTGCTCTCCGTCATCCGCGCCACCATCGGTTCGTCCGAGCCAATACGTATCGAGAACGCTCCGGCGCAGGTCGCCTTATTCCGTTACGACAATAACACCTTCATTGTGCAGAATTACCTTCCGACAGCCACCGAAGTCAGCGTTTCGGTAGCAGGCAATGAGACTGAACTTCGTGACCTGCTGACCAGTAAGACCGTGACTCCCGTGCCTCAACCCAGCGGCGGCTTTGGGCGGTTCGGTGGCTTTGGTGGTCGTCGTCCGGCGGCCCCACAGCGCACCTCGTTTACCATTACTGTTCAGCCACATTCTTATATGGCCTTCGCTGCCAAGTAGCTCTTAAAATAGCTATGAACCTGCCGCGAGCAGGTGCAAGCCAAACGATGAAAGTCAAACCATGAAAGCCAATCAGCCAGAAATGACATGGGTCGAGTTCACGTCCTTCGAGTATGAAGGATGGGATCGAGTCGCGGAGCGTTTAGCGCCCGCAAGCGAGGAGTTTCTGAATCCTATCCTGGCCGGGTTTTATGCCGATCCGAGTATCTGCGGCGTCGCAGGCGATTACTACCTCGTCAACTCCTCCTTTTCCTATTTTCCCGGTGTGCCGATTTTCCATAGCACCGACCTGGTGCATTGGACTCAACTCGGCCATGTGCTCGACCGGCCTTCGCAACTTAACCTGGATGGATTAGGCGTTTCGCGTGGCATCTTCGCACCCGACATCAGCTATCACGATGGTCAATTTTATATGGTCACCACGATGGTGGATGCAGGCGGTAATTTCTATGTGACCGCCCGCGACCCGGCTGGCCCGTGGTCGGAGCCGGTGTGGCTTCCCCAGGTAAATGGCATTGACCCGTCGTTCTTCTGGGACGATGATGGGCACGCTTACCTTATGCACAATGGCCCGCCGCCGGATAACAAGCCGCTCTACGACGGTCACCGTGCCATCTGGCTGTGGGAGTTTGATGCGCAGTCCGGGGCCGTCCAGGGCGAGGGGCGTATTCTTGTCAACGGCGGGACGGACCTGGCCCAGAAACCGGTCTGGATTGAAGGCCCGCACCTCTTCAAGCGCAATGGCTATTACTATCTGTGCGCGGCGGAAGGCGGCACCAGCACCTGGCACTCGCAGGTCATTTTTCGCAGCCGGGCAGTGGGCGGGCCTTACGAACCATTTCAGGGCAATCCGATCCTGACGCAGCGCGATTTAGACCCGGCGCGTCCCGATCCGGTGACCAGCGTTGGACACGCTGACTTTGTGGTCACCCCGGAGGGCGAGTGGTGGGCTGTTTTTCTAGGCTGTCGGCCTTATGAGGGTAATTTCTACAATATAGGCCGTGAGACGTTTCTGCTGCCGGTGACCTGGGAGAACGACTGGCCGATGATCCTGGAACGTGGCCAGGTGGTGCCCCGCATTGTGCCGAAGCCCAACTTACCCGCCGCGCCGGAACCATCCATGCCGCTGACCGGTTCCTTCTCCTGGCGCGACGACTTTGAGGTTGAGACGTTGGACCATGCCTGGAATATCTTGCGCACACCGCGCGAGAAGTGGCGGTCGTTGACGGTCAAACCTGGCTCCCTGCTCATCGCTCCCCGTGCCGTGTCTCTGCATTCAGTGCCCCGCAAGGACGTAAACGCCAATGGGAACCCGTCCTTTATCACGCGCCGTCAGCAGCACCGGGACTTTAGCGCCATGACTACGCTGGTGGTAAATCCGGCGACTGCTCCTTGCGAAGCGGGTCTGGCCGCGCTGCAAAACGATACGAACTATTTCTTCCTGGGCGTGCGTATTAATGAGGGAAGTGCCCATCAGGTTTTTCTGGAGCGACACACAAATAAATCCACCGGCCCAGAGCTGCTGGCGAGTGTCACTTTGCCAGCAGGGGTGCATCAAGTGGAACTCAAAGTCGAAGGCGCCGATAGGGCATATGGCTTCTCTTATCTCCTGCCAGAGGGTGATTGGGTTTCTCTGCAAGCCAACGTGGACGGCAGCATCTTAAGCACGGAGGCGGCGGGAGGATTCGTCGGAACTTACCTGGGGCCATTTGCCCGCTTGTCGTCACCAGCACAAAGAACTTAATAATAGCCCTGCCGCGAGCCGCTAAGGAGCCGCTAAAAAGGTGTCTCAGAGCAGCTATTGGGATTTAACAACAGGAGTTAACAACGTGCACATAAACTGCTTAAAGCACTGTGCAAAGCACTGCATAAGGGGCGGCATTATCGCCAGGAGAATCACGTTAGCAGTAGTCAGCCTGATGGCTATGGAACTGGGAAGCAACGCGGCCCGTGCCTGGCAGGGTATGGTGCCGGGTGATAACCCCACGCCTAAACTGCATGTCACGGGTCGCTTCCTGCAAGACTCGAACGGTAAGAACGTCACCCTCTACGGCTATATGCAGCCGGCTGCGAGTTGGTTCAATGGCGAGGGGCACAACTACGCCGACCCCAAAGACTTTACGGACCCGGCGAAGGTCGCCCCGGCCCTCAATTACTACAATGCTGTGGCGAACATCATGTCGGACCCCCGCCCGCGCTACGGCCAGAATCATGGGTGGTATTGCAGCTATGTGCGTTTCATCGGGGACGGCAGCGCCCCCGAAAATTTCGGCCCTGGCTGGGATGCCGAAGGCAAACTGGCCAGGCCGGAACAGTTCAAAGCCTGGCTGGACAACGTGGTGGTGCCATACGTCAACCACTGCCGCACCCGAGGTCTCTACGTGATTCTGGTCGGCAATCCGTCGGAGGCGTTCCCGCCCGGCAAAGATGGCAAGCCCGATCATGGCCATAACATGACACAACAGTATCAGCAGAACCTCATCACGTTCTGGACCGCTGTCGCTTCTCATCCTGGCCTCAAGAGCGCGGATAACGTGCACTTCGAGATTTGCAATGAACCCGTCGCCATCGAAAGCAGCTTTGGCAAAGGCGACTGGGGCATGGGCAACGATGCCTACGATCAGGCTATCACGAAGTTCATGCAGCCTGTCGCAGACGCGATCCGCGCGCAGGGTGCAGACAATATCATCTGGATTCCGGGACTGGGCTGGCAGGGCCAGTATGCTGGCTTTGCTAAATATCCCGTCAATGGCGGCAACATCGGTTACGCAGCGCACATCTATCCGGCCTACGGTGGGTCGCACGACAACGCGACGAAGGTCAGGAATCTGTGGAACACCAATTACAAGCCTGCCGCCGACAAAGCGCCGATGATTATCACCGAACTGGCCTGGAGTCCGAACAGTGGCCAGGGCTATCAGGGGCTTTTTAACGCCAGCACGGCAGGCTTTGGCAACGCCGTTCGCACCATGTTCGACCAGCAGGGCAATGTCAGTTTCCAGGTTGGCATGGTCGGTGATCTGTTCGACAACCTCAAAGCAGGTCTGGCGAATACCACCCTGGGCAGTCCACAGGGGACACAGGCAGCCTTTCAATGGTTCCCGTCGTATAAAGAGGCAGCGCCTATCGCTCCGGTTGGCCCCGCCGCAGGCATTTATGAGATTTCTCCGTCGGAAGATCTCAACCTCACCATGCAGGTCAGCGGCAATGCGGACGCCAACGCTAATGGCAACGTTAAGGCCGACGCCAACGGCACACGCCTTGGCCTGTCGCGCTGGAACGGTGCCGCCAATCAGAAATTCTGCCTGCATCCGCTGGGCAACAACACGTATTGGCTTGAGCCGCAGAATGCCCCCGGCAAATGTGTGGCTGTGGATGTGGCGAATGCGAGCCTCAAGGACGATGCGGCTGTGCAACTCGACACCTATGGGGGTGCTCTCGGTCAGCAGTGGCTCGTGATCTCCCTGGGCGATGGCAACTATCGGCTCGCTCCCGTCCTGAACCCGACCCAGACTCTCGATCTGCCGGGCGGCACCATCTACGCCAACAAAGCGAAATCAGGGGACGTGCAATTGCCCGCTCCAGGTCTACCGGCTCCGCCCGACCCGAGTGGCAAGGCAAGCCCCACCCTGAACGCCGCCTTGAATCTACAAACCTATACCTGGTGGGGCGCACCGGGACAGAAGTGGCGACTCACGCCACGCTAAGGGAAATAACTATGTTAATGAAGCTAAGCCAGTTGTCCCACAACTTCTCTGATGCATGAGTGCTACTCACTACAACATGTAAAGTCATAATGCGCAGGAGCAGATTCTCTGTGCCACGCGAAAGGAACTATCACATGACTTACCATAGCCTCTTAATTCCCGCCGTAATTAGCTTACTGACCTTACCAGCCTTGGCCCAGGTGCCTGACGCGGCAGCGTCCGCCCAGGCGGACGCCACGAACCCTAAGACCTTCATAGACTATTTTCTGCCCACGCCCGTCCTAGGTAAGCTGACACGCGACGCGTGGGGTGCCGACAACGTCCTGCCGCGCGATATTAACAACGGCCTCGAAGACACCACCATGAAACAATACTGCTACTGGGATGGCCAGATCATCAAGGCCCCCGATGGCAAGTACCACATGTTCGCCAGCCGTTGGGATCAGTCGCGCGGCCACAACGGTTGGTTTGGTTCTGTCGCCGTCCATGCTGTCTCCGATTCACTTATCGGGCCTTACGTGGACATGGGCCTTTGTTGGCCCAACGATCAGGGCGGCAAGGGTCATAACGTCACCGCCCTGGCACTGCCCGATGGCCGTTATGCCATCGTTATCAGCGAAACCCGTCCCTGTGAGGTCTACGTCTCCACGTCTCTCGACGGCCCCTGGGAGCACTTGGGCACCATCACCGTCGCAGGCGAACCCAGATGGCACGCTTCCAATGTCGCCATCATGGTTCGCCCGGATGGAAAGTTTGAACTGACGCAGCGCGATGGCCGGGTGTTCATCAGCGATAAAGGCATCCTTGGGCCATACCAGAGTCAGGGAGCCTCGGTTTTGCCCAAAGGCATCCCCAACCTTGAAGACCCCTGCATCTGGTATTCTGGAGGTCTGTATCACATTGTGGTCAACTCCTGGTCCACGCGTAAGGCTTATCATCTCACCTCCGCCGACGGGATTCACGACTGGGCCAATCGTGGCGTAGCGTATGACCCCCGTGCAGCGATTGTCCGCTACCCCGATGGCACCGTGAACCACTGGAACAAGCTTGAGCGGCCAGGGATTTATATGGAGAACGGTCATGTGGCTGCGGTGACCCTAGCCGCGATTGATGTGGAAAAAGACCAGGAAAAGGGCAATGATAATCACGGCAGCAAGGTCATTGTCATTCCCTTTGACGGGGCAGCACTTGACCGCGATCTACAAATGCCTGCAACTGGGTCAAAGCCATGACTCTTAATGCCAGCCCGGCGGATGAGATTGCCATCCGATTGTGCCATAATTTTCGATTACTGATATTTTCGGATCAAAAGCGTATGATGAGGATGAAAACAGATACCTTGAACTTAGTTACGAGGGACTTCCCAAAGTTTGCGGCGTAGCAGGAAAATGATCGGAGAACCGGGATAAGGCCCGATTGACTACCCCATTGACGCGGTGCGAGAGCCGCAGGACAACTGGTTTTATACTACGATGGTTGGGGCAGCCACTCCGCCTAAACTGCCGTGCATGATGCGTTGCTGCTACCCCGTTGCACTATTTAACCTCTGCGGGGATAGCGTGGCTATAGCGCATCATCTGTGCCATGATCCGGCTGCTCGCCCAAATTTAAGGCTTGGTGTGCCCACTCAGCTTCATAGAGCAGCCATGTCCGAAAGCAAAAGAAGGTCAGCACTCCAATCAGCGCCAGAAATGTCGCGCCTGCGATCAGTTGGGTCAAAGTATTGGCCGGGCTAATCGCCCAACCGTACTCTTTAGTCTGCCAGTCATTCAGAAAAACAAAGAATTGAAGACCCAGGGGAAGCAGGAGCAGGGCGCGATGCAGTTTCGTCCAGAAACGGCCTGGAGAGAAGCCTTTCTGCGGTGGCACTGTAAAAACTTGTCTCATGCTGAGTAGGTCATAGACCGCTTCCACTTGTTGGCGCTCCTGCGCTTCTCGAAAAGCCACTGTCAAATTGGAAAGCTCGCGGGCCAGACTCAGACGCAGCATAATCAAGATATTAACGAAGGTGAATCCGCCTAACATGCTCAAGTCAGACACGTCAATGTCCACATTAAAAATCGGGATTTTAATGAAGGTATGATCGCGGTAGCGTGCGGTTTGAGTCTTGATCTCATTCTCGATTAGGTCTTTGCTGGTGAGACCGAACATGGAGGCGAATCGCTTGGAATCATCAAATTGCTTTTGCTCCGCTGCTGATAACTGAGCACGGGTTTTAGCGTCCCAGCCATACCACTTCAAGGCACTCTCCGCGATTTCGATACGGGAAGCTGTCCACCCATTGGGACGCACATTCCAATAGGCGCAGAAGACAACTACGCTGGCAATTAACAAGAGGTTCATGGTGCCCATAGTGCGGCGAGAAGACTCATTGAAGGCCGAGAGGTACTGGTCAATGTTGAGGGGTTCGCTCATGCTATTTAGCCATTTTATCATGAAGCGCCAGGGGCATCGTGGCTTCCCCGCTTGCAGCGACAATGCAGGCCATGATAATTCAGTTAGTATGTTTTTCCTTAAGGCAGGCACGAGCAGGGCAAAGGCCACAACGGAGCGGAGGCAGGAGGTTGCCAGCATAGCAAGCGAGCTTGACTGATGTTAGACTTTTGGCACTTGCTTAACTCTTAGACGGACACTCATTCCATCGGACATCACGCACATTCTATAACAATTACAGGATGCACAGACCTATGGGAAGAATCTCCACTACCTTAAAACGTCGTTGGGCTTTGTTGCTAGGGTTAAACGTCCTTATTGCTACCGGTAGTAACTCGCTGCCGGTTTATGCGGATTTACCATTATCATTACCCGGCCCTGCCACTAGGGCACCAGTTGATGACCCGCGTATTGACGAGATTCAGCACCGACTCAATAGATTGCCCACGTATGCGGGCTACCGTGAATTAGCGGAATTGTATGTTCAACATGGATTATATAACGAGGCCGCGCAAGCCTATCGTGGCGAAGCTGCTCTCTTTCGACGCAATGGCTTGAAGGATGCTGCCCTCGTCGAGGAGCAACGCGCCTCACGCTATGATACAGAAGCGCGTATTTTTATCTACCGCCCCGTAACTCCCGAAGAAGTCGCTCACCTCGATACCAAAGCGCCCGTCGAGCCGCCGATTGGCACCTACATTGGGGCGCACATTGACCAGGATGATGTCCTTACGGATACCTGGCAAGATGAAGAGTTTCGCACGCACCGTAATGTCAAAGACTTCACGAAGCTGATTGGCCGTCCCCACACTTCTTATTTTACTTATATCGCTTATGGCAAATCGGCACCGCTGCAATGGCTTCAGCAATGCAAGGATGCAGGCGCTATTCCGCAATTGGCCTGGGAGCCGAGCAGCCTCAACGATGTCAAAGATGATGAGTATCTCCGCAACTTTGCCCAGGCGTGTGGTGCGTTACACTGGCCAATCTTCCTGCGCTATGCCAGCGAGATGAATGGCGCCTGGACGCCCTGGCATGGCAACCCAGCACTCTACCGCGAAAAGTTTCGCCTCGTGCATCAGGTTTTCCACCGCTACGCGCCCCAGGTGGCCACCGTGTGGTGTGTTAATAGCGTGCCGCTTGAGACTATTGCTTCCTATTATCCGGGTGACGATGGTTGCGATTGGGTTGGCATAGATGTCTATAGTGTGCCCTTCTACGGCAATAATCCTGGCACCCCTGGGTTGCAAGATAGCCCGCTCCATTGGATTGATCCGATTTACAAAATGTACAAAGATCGTAAGCCGATTGCGATTTGCGAGTATGGGGCCAGCCACATGGCAGCGGTGGACAAAGTGCCACGCCCAGAGTTCGCCATTGAAAAAATGGCGCTACTGTATGAGGCGCTACCGCGCTTCTACCCGCGCATTAAAATGGTGAGCTGGTTCGATGTCAACGCGCTGCAACACCAGGTGCCCGGCACGCCTAACGATTACACTCTGACGGACAATCGCAATGTCCTGGCGGCCTATCAGCACATCATTGACTCGCCTTATTATCTCGATCAAATCCCAGTGCGCAATACCGCGTCGGGCATCTCAATCGTGATGCCCCGTCTCGTCCTCCTCGGTCAGCGCGTCAGGGGCACGACCAAGTTCAGCATGTGGGTGAAATCTTATGTCCCACAGCCAAAAGTCTATCTGGCGATTAACAACCAGATTGTCTATGCCGGAGTCGGCAACGGCGCGCATGATGTCGAAGTCAATACCGATGGCCTCGGCGCTGGCTACAAGCGGGTACGCGTCTATGTCTATGACGCGAACAATCACTTTGTCACAACTGCCGCCACCACCGTGCATATTGGTGCAGGTCGTGATATTGAGCGGGGGGTGCCGCTCCAGGTCATTGGTAATGTCCTGCGCTATTATGCAGATCGCGCTGGCCTCGTGACGGCGGTGGATGTCCAGACGCCCGGCAATGTCGCCACCATCCACTTCGCCCCGACCCTCGCGCAACAGCTTATGACGGCTTACCCAGTCGGCAATGAAATGCAAGCCTGGGTCGTACCCCTGGACACACCCGCTGCACCGGCGGCTGACCAATCGGACGCGCAGCAATGGAATTTGGTTGGAACCGGTGAAGCTGAACCGGCCAATGGCTTTAGCCAGCCTTATACAACCAGTGACCTTGATATGTTAGAGGCTGATGTCACTGTGCCAAATGGTGCCGCTACAACGGTAGACGGCAAGTTGACCGATGTCGTTGTTAACAAAGCGGGCCAGGTCGTGGCGTTTGTGGTAGACAAAACCACCTTCGTGCGCGTGCCGAGCCAATTTCGGGGCGGCGCGGCGGGCGGCACCGGAGCGGGGACAGCCGTCAATTTAAGAATAGATGCGCCTGTCACAATTAGTGGCACGGCAGAGACCTTGGCCACAGGAGCTATCTCCGGCTATAAAACTCGCCTCGTAGCGACTGCCGTCACCGTCAATGGCCGCCCAGCGAGTGTGCTACACTTCTCCAACACCAACCGCGTGCGTGCCATTAACCGCGATGCGGATGACACGCCGGTGGAAGATGAAGTCAAAGATGCCCAGGCTGCGGGGCTGGACGTATTCGAGACACCGCTCACCGGCGGCTCGCGCATCCTCATCCGCAGCACAGGCCGCGCCGCTTTAGATGAGCTTGGCGTCAAGCCCCTCTTAGAAACAAATCAAAGGCCCTGGTAGGGTGGTTATCGGTAGTCGGCTAAAGCCTCAACCCGATCATAGACTACCGCTAGGAGCACTTATGAAATATGCACAGCATAAACGGGTTTGCAGGCTGATAGTGAGTGGCACTCTATCTATAGTGGGGGCACCTTCCTTGCTGGCCCAAACTGCGGTCACGGATAACCCGGCGGCAGTGATTAACGATTGGGCACTCAAAGCGGGCGCTAAACCGTCACCACAGTTTCCCACGATGGGCGCTAAGCCATCCACAGCAGCAGACTTTAGGCGCAGTTCGCGCTTTGTGATCCGCGCCTTGGCGCGTGATGCGCGGCCACCACAAGTGCTGCTGACCGATTATCTGCCACCCATCGCCCAGCAGGGCGAGCAAGGTTCATGCGTAGGCTGGTCCACAGCCTACTATTGCTATAGCTACAGCGTCGCCAAGCAGCGCAAGTTGACCCCCGAAGCACGCCTCAAACCTGAATTTCAGTTCAGTCCCGCTTTCCTTTATCATTTAGGCAATGGTGGCAAAGACCAGGGCATGGGGCTGGCTACCGCCTTCCATCTTTTACAGCAGAAGGGCTGCTCGACCCTCGCCGAAATGCCCTATGATGAAAAGGACTTTCAGACACCACCCAGCACAGCCGCCACCGCGAAGGCCGACCAATATCATGCGCGGCTCATCGCCTCGCTGTTTCAAGGCAAGCCATACCAACAGCCCGCGCCCGACCTGGAGGTCCTGAAGACTTTTCTGGCCGAGGTCAAAGAGCCTTTCGTGATGGCGATCCCCATCTATAAAGATTTCCCCAACGATAAGGTGCTGCCGGATTTCGTTTATAATCTGACTGTTGACCCCAAGCCCGAAAACATGGCAGGTTATCATGCGATTACGATTATCGGCTATGATGATGCTAAAAAGGCGTTTCGTATGGTTAATTCCTGGGGCGAGCGGTGGGGCGATGGCGGCTTTCTGTGGCTCGCCGAAGACTTCGTGCATGATTATGGCACGGACGGTTGGGCACTCGTGCCTGGTGGCCCGGTGGCGCGTATGAACCCGCGCGAACCCGGCCCGGAGTGGCCACTTCAGGAAACCAAAAACGCGGGTGTCCTCGGTTGGACACCCCACATCACCGTGGAACCACCCGCTACGAGCCGTTTTCCCATTCGCTAAACGAACCTTTTTAATGATTTAGCATGTCGTAACTTCTATTTTTTCCTAAATTCCTCTTTTCCTGTCTTCCTGCTAAATCATTAGAAACTCTGAGTCTTAAACGAAAACAAAAGGATGGTGTTTCTCTTTGCAAAGAAACTTTTCAAGGGTTGCAGCTAGCCGTGTTTTGACGCTGGCGTTGGTTACAACTGGCGGCGCGGCGGTGCGGGCGGATCAGGCGGTTGTGGTCGGCATTAATCAATATCCTCAGTTACCAGGCGCTAATCTCTCTGGCTGCGTCAACGATGCCTCGAACATGGGGGCGACTCTCAGCCAGATGGGTTTTAACGTCACGAAATTGACCGATGGACAGGCGAAGCGGCAGGCGATTCTGGACGCGATTGTGGCAGTACAAGGGAAGATTCAACCGAATGAGCGATTTGTCTTTTCCTTTGCCGGGCACGGCACCAAGCATAGCGATGGCAAAGGGGCTTTGGTGGTCAACGATTCTGCGAAGGACGAATCCACTGACCTGGGCGCAGATGCGCTTTTCGCACAGTTGAAGGAACTCAAAGGTCATTGCAAGTCAGTTTCGGTCGTGTTGGACTCTTGCTTCTCCGGGGCCATGTCGCGGGCCTTCAACCGACCCGGCGATCCGGTTAAATACCGTAAAGCTCGTTTTTATAAACGGCGGAGCACGAAAGACTTTGTGCTGACGGCAGCCGACCCAGACACCAAAATCACCCCGGAGCCGGTTAATAATCAGGATAATACGAATCAGTGGGACAGCGGCGGGCAGGCGGGCATCTGCTATTTTACGGCGGCCAGTGGTAAAGAAGTCGCCGAAGAGAACGATTTTAGCGGCACGGCGTCGGGGATATTCTCGCATTTCGTGGCGGCCCAACTCGGCGTTGTCGCGGCTAAAAAGGCCGCCCTGGGCAACGCGGGCGCGGAGGGTGTAGGCGTCCGCTGGGGCGATGTTTTAACTTCCGTTAGCGGCGATGTCGCAGCCCAAACGGATAGCCTGCAACATCCCACAGTATCACGGAGCTTCTTTAAGACTCTGGTTTTTGAAAATAATGAGGGCGCACCAGCCCCCGACCCCCAGCCCGCTCCCGTTCCAGTGTGGAACCTTTATAATACCAGCCATGCCGATGCCAGCAAAGTATCGCTACTCATGACGCCTAATAAAGCGCCCATCAAAGTTGGCGAGAAGTTTCGCTTCGATACTACAGTTGGTACAGATGGTTACCTCGTGATTCTTGAACGTGGTGTCAGCGGCAAAATCAACCTCTTATTTCCCATGAGCCGTAAACTGGATGACGCCCAGGTCAAAGCGGGCCAGACGGTTTCGATTCCGCCCCAGAAAGAACTGGCGATTACCAATGACCGCCCCGGCACCGAATACGTCAAAGCGATTCTCTTCACGCGCGATGTGCCCGCCACTGACTTGCTAAAGAAATTCAACGCGCCCGAAGGCAATGGTTTCGCTACCCTCAATACAGGCACCAGGGCTTTAGGCCAACGGTCGCGCGATTTTATCATGGTCAGCGCCGATGACTGGTTTACCTCTGACATTACCATGCAAGTGCTCAATGCTGATCAAATTGCGGATAATGCTGGTCAGTAGCATTAGATTCGGCGCCGCCACGCGCTAAGCTCGACAAGGAGAATTCATGAACCCCCGACTCGTCACCCATTTTCGACGCGCGACGCTCACCGCTGTGTTACTCTGTCCGGCTTTAATTGCCGCTAACGCACCCGCACCAGTGTGGGCGCAGACTGCTGCGCCCAGTAATCCGCCCCCGGCCAATGATGCCGCAACGCCGACTTCACCCCTCGCCGATATTCGTCTGCCAGAAGGCGCGTTTGCTGTCACTACACCAAGCTTCGTCACTGCCTACACGAACCTGCTGAATACTATTGCTCACAAAAATAATCTTCAAGCCACAGGTACCGAAGCCTGGGGTTGGCTCGACCCGGCAACCAAGCCGGATGAGGCGGCAGACATCATGGATGCTGTCGCACGCAAGTTGCGCCGCGCCGATTATACCTACACTCCGGCCACGCCTCAAAAAACCGAGACCGCGACGATTACGCTCTTTACAGCTAAAAGTGCCGACAAGTCTTTGTTGGGAGCCTGGCGACTGGGTAAGCAGGGTCTGTTTCTCGGTTGGTGCATCTTGAAGCCAACGGCGGGCGGTGGTGCCGCCACGACGACCCCGACCCAGCCGAACACCCCACCGCAAACCGGGTCTACAGCACAAACCGCGCCCGCAGGACAAACCACGCCAAAGGAGGACGCCTTTACCAGAGTATCCCGCGTCACTAGCTTTGTTATACCGGGCAATCCTGATCGCATTGACAATGAAGACAGTCGCAAAATCTTCACTAAAATGCTGCAAAAAGCGGCGGGCGAAACGCAAGTCGTTGGCGATGTTGAAGCGATGGGCTGGCGTGGCCCGGCCATTGATGAAGTGACGGCCCCAGGTAATGTGAAGGAAGTTGTGGCTGCCCTGCAAAAGGCGGGTTACACCTACCGCGATAGTGCTCCACAGGCAGGGCCAAATGGCATTACTTACACCTATTTTACCACGACAGGTGGCCCCAAAAATTTGGAAGGCATGTGGCGTTTCTCGCCTGGCGAACATTCGTTGATGCTGGCCTGGGCACCGACCACGCCAGCGGGCGCGGGGGGAGTGGCACAAGGGGTACCTTCGGCTCTGACTGGCATTGCCCTGCCTAATGATGCCGTAGCGGTGCCGACGGAATCACTCGTCAATGCCTTGACCACCCTGTTACAGCGTGCTGCCGCTGCCGACCAGAAAAAAGTGACGAACGTCGAAGTCTTCGCCTGGAAGGGCGACGCCTATAAGCCCGACCAAGCGGACGCCATTAAGGGTGCTGTTATGGAACGTCTGCAAAAGCTTGGCTTTATCGCCGAGGCCAGTGCCCCCAACGACGGCGCAGCCATAACCTATTTCCGCGCCCATAGTGGCGCTAAAGCGATTCAGGGATTGTGGCGCAAAAGCGACACGATGTTGATCTTAGCATGGGGTGAACTGACTGCCGGATAATAATGGCTTGCCCCCAAAGCGTCACACCATGAGAGTGCCAGAGAGCGACACAGCACCACGCCACTTGAGTTACTTAAAAACCCGAACCAACCTATGAAGCGACTTTTTCTTGCCTTCTGCGGCGCGTTGGCGCTGTTCTTATGGTATGCGAGCGCGGCGCCAGCGGGCGATGTGCCGCACGAACCGATTTTGCGTATCGAAACCGGAATGCACACGTCGCAAATCTGGTCCGTGGCGACGGATGCCGCCAACCGCTATCTCGTCACCGGCGCGCAGGACAAGACGGTGCGCGTATGGGATGTGGCGACAAACGGCCTCTTGCAGACGTTGCGACCTCCTATCGGCGCTAGCGATGAGGGCGCCATCTTCGCGGTGGCACTATCGCCAGACGGTAAGACAGTGGCCTGTGCTGGCGCAACAGGCTCTCAATGGGATGGCGCGCACGCGATTTATCTGTTCAGTCGCAGCAACGGCAAACTATTTCGTAAAATTGGCAACTTGCCAAACTTTGTGCTGCAACTCCGTTTTTCGCCTGATGGTCAGTTCTTAGCGGCGGGCATGAGTGGCAGCGATGGGATACGCCTTTATCGCACCGCGGATTATCAGATGGTAGGCCAAGACAATGTTTATGGGGGGGCGTGTACCGGACTGGATTTTGGCCCCCTGGAAGCAGGCCAGCCATTGCGTTTGGCTACAGCATCGTATCTCAATTCCAATGAAAACTACATTCGCTTATATGCCATTCGCCCCGACAGTGATAAGCCCCTGGTGCTGACGGAGCGCCAGAAGCCAACGGCAGTTGGCAACCCCACCCAGGTTAGCTTTGCCCCGGATGGCTCGAAGATTGCGGTTGGTTTTAATGATGCACCGCGTGTTGTGGTGCTGTCTGGCACCGATCTCTCCCATCCCTACACACCCGACACCAGTGGAACAAAATTCGCTAATTTGAAAGCGGTATCCTGGTCGGCAGATGGTCAAACGCTCTATGCATCAGGAGATGGCCAGGAACCGGGGAATGTCCTGAAATGGGCCGCGGCTGGGCGCGGTCAACGCGCGACTCTGGTAGCGGCTTCCGATACTATCCGCCAGCTAATCCCTTTCTCCGGTGGCGTAGCCTTTGCTTCTGCCGCACCTGCCTTTGGCATGATCGGCACGGATGACACGATCCGCCTCAAAGCCGCGCAACGCGCTGATTTTCGGGGCTTACTGCAAAACTTGCTCATCTCTCAAGATGGTTCTGTCGTGCAGTTTGCCTATGCCATCACTGGCCAATCCCCGGCACGCTTTTCGATCAAAGATCGTCGCCTGTGGGATGGCGGGCAAGGAACGCGCGTCGCTACCCCGCTGTTGCCACCACAAGTGGATGGACTGGGCATCACAGACTGGCAAGAAAGCCAAAACGTGAAATTAAATGGCGCGTTACTTAAGATGGACGAGGAGGAAGTTTCGCATAGCCTCGCTATCGCGCCAGATCGTAAGAGTTTCGTGCTGGGCACGAGGTGGAATATCCGCCGCTACGATCCAGCAGGTAAATCGCTGTGGAAGACCCCGGTGCCCACTACTACATGGTCAGTCAATATTTCTGGCGATGGGAAAGTCGCTGTGGCGGCGCTCGGCGATGGCACGTTGCGCTGGTATCGCATGAGTGATGGCCAGGAGTTATGTGACTTCTTTCCCGCTATAGATAAAAAACGCTGGGTGCTGTGGACACCGTCGGGCTATTACGATACGTCGCCCGGAGGTGAGGAGCTTATTGGTTGGCACCTCAACCGTAGCCCGGATGCCGCCGCCGATTTCTTCTCCGTAGCGCGTTTTCGCTCAACCTACTACCGGCCCGATGTCATCGCGCAAGTGCTGCCATCTCTCGATGAAGTCGCAGCGGTGCTTCTGGCCGATGACGCCGCCGGGCGCACCGACACGCACCCACCCATTGCCAAAATCCTACCACCCGTGGTGTCCATCATTGCGCCACCTGGCGGCTTGGACGTGACCACAACTGCTATCAAATTAAGTTACACTGTCCGCACGCCATCGGGCGAACCTGTGACCGAAGTCAAGATTTTGGTGGATGGGCGACCTATTGACACCACACGCGATTTCCAACTTGTGGCTGCCGATGACACTATGCGCGAGGCAACCGTCAATGTGCCCATGCGCGATTGCCTCGTTTCGGTTATTGCCTACAACCGCTTCGCGGCCAGCGAACCAGTTACTGTGCCCCTGCACTGGAAAGGCCAAGCCGCGCCCGACAATGCTAAACCACGGTTATTTATCCTCGCTATCGGCGTCAGCAAATACCCCAAGCCCGACTGGGAACTGCAATTTTCGGCCAAAGATGCGCACGATTTCCAGACCGTCTTTCAAGCTCAAAACGGCGGGATGTATGGCGATGTCCAGGTCAAGTCCCTGACCGATGCTGAGGCCACGCGCGCGGCGATTCTGGCTGGCTTGAAATGGATTCAGCAGTCCTCGACCAGCAAAGATGTGGCGATGGTATTTCTGTCCGGGCATGGCACCAACGATGCCGACGGCACTTTTTATTACGTGCCGGTGGATGTGAATGCGTCCAGTATCAAAACGAGCGGCGTGCCCTCCTCCGCCTTCCGCCAGGGCGTCGAGCAGATTCCTGGTAAAGTGCTATTCTTCCTGGACAGTTGCCACTCTGGCAATGTCTTGGGCAAGCAGCCACTCGATACTACAGGTGCCGTCAACGAACTGTCCAGTGCCGAAAACGGTGTCGTGGTGTACACTGCCGCCGAAGGCCATCAGGTCGCCCTTGAAGACCCAGAGTGGAACAATGGTGCCTTCACCAAAGCACTGATCGAAGGAGTAAAGGGCAACGCCGACTTCTTCCATAACGGCAAAATCAGCGTCGCTGGCCTTGAACTCTATATCGCGCAGAGCGTACAAACTCTCACCCAGGGCAACCAGACACCAACTACCTGCAAGCCCAAAACCATGCCTGACTTCACCGTTGCGCTGAAAAAGTAGGCCCTACTCTACAATATCTGTTTTGTAGTGAGGAGTATGAAGCGCCCTCAAGGCCAATTCATCGCCTGCCTGTTTTATAGCCAATGAGGTTGCAACAGAAGCATCAGGACACTCTTGCCTCGCAGTGAGAGAAGCGATTTTATATGTCGGGTTGCATCGGCAAGTGTTCAGACAATAGCTGTGCAAGAGAATCTGAGAAGAGTCGTCTAGGTACTCAAAACTCTGATCTAATATTTGACCCATGCCATCATCCAATGACGATTAAGGCCAAGAGCAAGCCCACTGTGTCCACTAGCACATGGCGTTTGTAACCGTTGACATTTTTGCCTTTATCATAGTTACTTTCAGTCCGAAATTAAGGTCGGATGCCCTCAAATGCCGATATTAGAAACTTTTATCATACACTGATTTATGCGATAGATGATTATGCGCTATATCTGTTAGACAAAAAGTCAGGCTTGCCTTGACAGAAGGCAAGAAGTCATACGTTGGTGAGCCACTAATTTCTATTACTGTTGATTGAAATTCAATGATTTCAAGAACTCAGATACCTCCTCCACTTGGTTTTAAACTGATTGATGAGTGGGTAAGTTCAAGGTCAGGTGTTCGCAATCTTGTATGGTCGCCTGATGGGACAACTCTGGCTGTGTCAACGCGTAAAGCTGCAACACGATTATGGCCAATCGGTAAGGGTAAACGCCCGCGTATTTTTAATAAGCAAATTGGTGGTGTTGGTGTTGCATGGTCAAAACAAAATAAACTCGCAACAGTAAATGAGAAGGGGAAGGTTGTAATTTATGACTTTTCAGAGGATTGCCTAATCCAATCGCAAGTAAGTGCCACCCCATATGAGGGCATAAGTTGGTCTCCTGACGGGAGTCAGTTGGCTTGTATAGACTTTGAGAGAATAAAGCTTTTGGATGGATGCACGGGCAAACTCCTAAAAAGCATTACAAGAACTCATATTCCCCATCATATTGCTTGGTCGCCTAAGGAAAACGTTCTTGCGATTGGTTACTGGGGTGGTGCGATTAAGCTGTTGAATTACGAAAGAGGTTTTGAACATCCCCTGATGCCTTCAGATACCAGATCCCGATTGCGCTGGGCACCAGATGGTCGCTTTTTGGCTGCGTTGACAAAGGATCATGCAATTCGGATATGGGATACAAAAGCTTCTTTAAATGAGCGATTAGAGGGGGCAGATACTGGAAAGATAATTTCTGCAAGGCCATTTACCGGAAAATTTGATTTTTGCGCTGCAAGTCTATTTGCAGCAACAGTAAAAGGTGGCGTTTCATTTTGGCAAACAGGTGAATGGGAGTTTGTGTCCTACCTGACTTGTGGACAGAATGTTAACAACTTTATTTTTAATCCTGTTTTTTCTCTTTTTGCTTTGTCTCTTGATATTTCTAAATCCAGTTCTATCATTCAGGTTTGGGAATTTGACCACAATACTCTCCACACAAAAAGACTATGAAAGATTTTGCAGATGAGCAGCTTCAAGTTTTTCTCTGTCACGCAACGGAAGACAAACCTATAGTGCGTGAACTCTATTACAAATTAGTGGAAGATAAAGTCAGACCTTGGTTTGACGAGGAGAATCTTATTCCTGGGCAGGAATGGAAAGTGGTTATTCCTAAAGAAGTGCGTAAAAGCCATATTGTTCTTGTTTGTCTTTCCAAGAACTCAGTAAACAAGTTTGGTTATGTTCAGAAGGAAATAAAAATTGCGTTGGATATTGCTGACGAACAGCCCGAAGGAACTATCTATATTGTTCCCGCGAGACTTGAACCTTGCGATCTACCAGAACGACTTAAGCATTTGCATTGTGTGAACTTATACGAACCAGGTGGATATGAAAATTTAATGAAAGCATTAAACGAACGTGCGAAGTACTGAGGTGAAACCGGAGCAGATGTTGACACCAATTACCACTACTCGCGTGCGGTGAGAATTAAGGCCCACTCGGTCAGACTGTGACTAGGGGCCACGATGGAACAGGGATAATGATATAAAGCGTATCCAATATTGCGAATTTAATTATATTAAACCTGTTCTAGCGGAGTGGGGTCTTGGGTTCTGTAACAATGAGAATATCTACCGTGCGCAGTTCTCGCACCAGCCGGTTAATAATGGAACCTTTAATCAACTCTTCCCAGCGCGAGCGGCTGGAATGGCCTATCACCAATGCGGTCATTGGGGAATGAGTGGGTGCTTACCTTTGGCGACGGCTTAATTGCAGGAGTACGAAGTGGCACCAGAACGCTGCTCACAAGACCTTGTGTGATGGCTCAAGCAATCACATTAAGCCACATTAATTATTGTCTTCGTGGCGCATAGCCTTCCAAGCCGATGCTGCTTCCTAACTCTAATACTTTCATCAAGCTTTACCGAATGCCAGCGATGCGGCGTTCTCTGTTACTTCAGGCATTCTGGAAGGTATCAATAATACGGTTGAGTCTGTATTGTCTGCCCCTGGCGACGATTCGGCGGCTTTTTGCTCAGCCAAACCAGGCTCCCTTGAGCATTTGTCCAACCCCCCAGACCGCTCAGGTAGTTCACAATCAGGTAACTCCCGACCAAATAGCTATGGCGGTTATGACGGCGAGCCGTTATATACCGCACGCCACTTGCCTGGTACAAGCAATAGCAATGCAGGCTTTACTGGCTCATAACGGCTACTCATCCCAATTGCATATCGGGGTGGCCAAGGCTAATAGAGGTCAATTGCAGGCCCATGCGTGGGTCGAATATGATGGCCGGGTGGTACTGGGTGCCACCTCTGCCCAACGTTACACCCCACTGCTCAGCCTTACCGAACAAGATGGATGACTGCACGCGTGCGTTTCCGGCAGGAGACACGCAGGTGGAATTTGAGCACTGAGGATAATTTCAGGCTAAAACACCTCTTGGCGTTGCGTGATGTACTCAGCATTAATAGGTGCGACGGCTTTCCAGGCCACTCCAAAAATTGAGCAGTTCAAGACATTCATCGCGCAAGAAGTCGGGGACGATCTCGACTGGCGAGCCGCCCAACTCGCGCATCTGAAAATTCGAGAGTGACATCTCGTTGAAGCCCAGTGCATCCACATCGGCGATACTGGTGCCGTAGTAGATGCGTTTACAGCGTGCCCAGTGGATAGACGCGAAGCACATGGGGCACGGCTCCGTTGTGGAGTAGATTTCCGCGCCTTCCAGCAGGTGATAGCGTAATTTGTCGCAAGCCCGGCGAATGGCCATGACCTCGGCGTGCGCGGTTGGGTCGTGATTGGCTAAGACGTGGTTGCTGGACACGCTGAGAATCTGGCCGTCGCGGACAATGCACGCACCAAATGGTCCGCCCGCCGCACGCGTAACACTATTGCGGGCCGCTGCAATGGCAGCGCGCATAAATTCTTCAGGGGTATGCAGAAGTGTGTTCATGGGTAAGTTCCTTCGCTCTTTGCACGGAGCACAAAGCGAAAGCATAGCAGGCAGGGCACGCGGCGTCAAACGGCACCCAGAGTTGACAGGGCAGAAAGATTTTAAGGCACAATATGCCGCAGGAATTAGGCAGAAGCTGGGTTGAGGACAATTGAAGAAGGCACGAGCGAAGTAGTCATAAACAGCACGATGCGCGTTCTCGCGCGATGCCCTGGCTCGTTGCAACGACAAGGCAGGCGTCGGGCTGGTGCCGCGCGTGGACGCGCTGGGCGATTTCGTTGGACACTACGCAGCGCTCCAGTTCACTCTGCTTTTAATTTGGCTGCCTGTGCTGGTGCACCCTGCTTTGGTTTAATATAAAAAGTAGAGTATGAACTCTTAGCAATCCTGTGGATGATCCATGTTTCCAGCGGTTGTGAGATAATCCATCAGCACTAAGGAGTCGTTATAAAACTCACTCAAGAATCTAAGCAATGCATAACCTCCCATAACTCCATTCGCACACTCTGGTGCCTGCCATTCTTCCTGCTGACTCCGCTGGTTACAACATCGCGGCCTGCTAAAGCCGCCGCGACAACCGCCATCCGGGCCAATGATTTCCTTAATAGCATCGGCACCCAATCCGCCATTTCGGTGCGGGGCGAGAATTTCCAGAAGACCATTGAGTGTGCCAAATACCTTGGCGCGCGATGGTTCCGGGCTGGCGTCGAGGGCAATGTGCCGATTCAGCAGTACATTGACCTGCATCAGCAAGCCGGACTACGCTTTAGCTGGGGGCTGGGCAGCGGCGGCTCCAACCTGTCCAAGCTTATCGAGACCGCTCGGCAAGTGGCGGCAGCGGGTGCGCTGCTGGGTTTTGAAGGGCCAAATGAACCCAATAACTGGGGTATCACCTATGGAGGACAGACGGGCGGCAGAGACCAGTCGTGGGTTCCCGTAGCGAATTTACAACGCGATCTTTACCAGGCGGTTAAAAGCGATCCACTGTTGAAAAATTATCCTGTCTTTTCCATCAGCGAAAATGGTGCGGAGAAGGATAACGTCGGCTTACAATTTCTGACTATCCCTAAAGGCGCGGGCACCACGATGCCGGAGGGCACCAAATATGCCGACTACGCCAATGTTCACAACTATATTTATCATCCAAACTCGCCCAACGTCGAGGACAATAAGACATGGAATGCCGCTGACCCTGGCCCAGCCTGCAAGGTAGATGGACTTTATGGTGAGTATGGTGTGACGTGGGCGCATCACTATCTCGGTTACTCAACGACTGATCTTGTCACCTTGCCCCGCGTGACCACAGAAACAGGCACGACCATCGGCAATGGTGTTACAGAAGAAATCCACGCATTGAATCTGCTCAGCATGTACCTGGATCAGTTCAAGCGTGGGTGGAGCTATACCAATGTCTACTTGCTCCGCGACCGCGTAGACGAGGGCGGCAATCAGCAATTCGGTTTCTATAGGCCGGACTACACACCGCGCAAAGCGGCGGTTTATCTGCACAACCTGACGACCATTCTGGCAGATAGCGGTTCTGGGGCGAAGTTGGGTCAACTGAATTACACCATTCCCGAAGAACCCGCCACTGTGCATGACATGCTGTTACAAAAAAGTGATGGCACCCTAGCCCTGGTAGTGTGGGGTGAACAGGTTCAAGGCAGCAGCAATGTCACCATCCATCTGGGCCATCGCTATGCAGGCATCCAGGTTTACGATCCGACTGTGGGCACGACACCTGTCCAGACGCCCGTTAGAAGTGATTCGCTCGCTTTGACGTTGAGCGACCATCCCTTAATTATCACTATCCCAACACGCCGCAGCCGAGGTTAGAGCACCGCAACACATTGGTTTTCCGTCGAGCGTTACACCTGGTTTTGTGCAGGGACTTCGGCTCGAAACAGTTTCGTTGCGGCCAGGGCAAGACTTAATTGAACGGCACCAAATAGTGTCATAATCACGCCGAAGCCCCAGTGCTGCATCCCCCATCCAAAGGTCAGACTGCCCAGTGCCAAACCGAGAAAGAGCGTAAATGTATTTAAGCCCATCGCTTGCCCCCGGCGTTCAGGTGACAGCGTGGTTACAATACCAGCAAGCAGGGGATGGGACATATCGAATCCCAGGGATAGCGTAGTCATAACCACTACCGCCATGATGAGAGGCAGGGGTAAAGTTAAGGCGAGGCCAGAAAGGGCCGCGAGAGCCAAACCCCAGGGCAGTAATTTGCCGCGCCCGTGGCGGTCAATCACCTTGCCAATGAGCGGGCCACCTAAAAAGCCGGGGATGCCGTAGCCCAGCAACGCCAGGCCAATGCCTGACGCACTGAGATGATAGCGGTCGAAGAGATAGACGCCGAGCCAGGTAAACACCCCGGAGTGGAAAAAGCCATTGAACAGGATATAACCAAAGGTGCGCTGACCCCGACCTGTGCCGAGCAGATGAGCATAGCCACTGATGATTTTGCTCAGGGAAAACTGATGGCCTGTGGCGGGGGCTGGTGGAATGCGGTGCCAATAATAAAGGGTTCCAGCAGCCGGAAGGACACTGAGCACTCCAATGCCCAGAAATAGACCCTGCCAGCCGATGATGGGTGTCAGCAGTCCACCAAGTGTCGTGCCGAATGCTTGCCCACCAGCAATGGCCCCAAAAAGCCACCCCAGTGCCCGTCCACGTTCAGCGAAGGCAAAGGTATCGCCGATGAGCGTCAAGGCGGTTACAGCGATTCCGCTGCCCGCAAATCCGGTGAGGATGCGCCACACTAGCATGTCGTGCGCTGAGTGAGCCGTAGCTGTTAGGGCGCAGCAGACCGCGAATGCCATCAGGCAAACGAACAGAATGCCGCGCCGTCCAAAACGATCTGCCAGCAGCCCATAGGCGAAAGTTCCCAAGGCGTAGGGCAGCAGATAGGCTGGCACCATCAAGCCCACCGTCTCGCGGGACACCGCGAATTTCGCCGCTAAGTAAGGAATCAAGGGCGCTATCATGTAGCTCTGGAAGAAAAGCAAAAATGCTGAAGCTAAGAGGCAGCGCAGCAATCCAAAACGCCACGCCTGATTCTCTACATTATCCACCCCTACGACCGCGTGACTTATGCTCTTAACCGCATCACTACCATACTCCTCAATTCCTGCTGTTTTCTGCAACATGCTTTTCCTCTCGATCTTTAATTTAGAACCGATATAGTTTCAAATAGTGGCGTGTTGGGACAATTCGCTGATCCTTGATTCTCATGTTAGATGCTAACTAGCGGGGCAAACGCTGTAACTCTTCCAACTGCTGGGCCAGTGTCTTGCGCTCCAGAGTTTGCTGGAGCGCCTGCTCCGCTTCGGAGAGTGTTGGCAGCAAAGCCCGTTGAATGCGGCTGCCAATAGGACACTTAGGGTTCGGTGTCTGAGCATGTAGGGCGAAGAGATTTTCTGGTTCTACAGCACGGTAAATATCGCCCAGGGTAATCTCGGCGGCGGCACGGGCGAGGCGCGAGCCACCCGTTGGCCCGGTCTGGGTCACAACCAGACCTGCCCTGGCTAACTGCCGCATCACGCGCCGCAGAAAAACCGGATTGGAATTAATGCTGCGCGCCGCGTCCGCCGAAGTCATAGGCTCTGTACCGCGCCGTGCCATCACTAACATTAAGTGGACAGCGAGGACAAAATGACTATTCATGAATAACATCACCCATTATTTGATACCATTATGGTGTCAAATAGACGAGTCTGTCAAGAGGGGTATTAAGAATTTATCTGAAGGGGCTGGCTTCTTCTAATCGAGTAGTGGGGGACAACTATTGGAAGAGGAAAGCCAGCCCTGCATTTGCTGCTGTTAGGAACTTATTACGGCACCTTTCAAGGCGAACTAATCGGTTTGATGGCCGAGGATGAAGTTAGTTTGATAGCCGAAGATGAAGTCAATGGCGACCAGTTATCGGGAAGCCCCAGAATGTGCAGCGTCACAATCTGGTCGTGGCCGATGGGCATAGTAACGATGCGTCCTTGCACACGCAAACGACGCCTGGCGAGACGGCGTTCTAAGATGTCAGTCTCCTCAACGCGAACTGGTTGCGAGAATCTAAGGCGCGCAGTCGTGTTGCGGCCCTGGGTCTCGAACAGGCGCAAGATGTAGCCGGGGCCATCCTCGCAATGTTTGAGCGCGCCCGCAACGACATTGGTAGCCGGTTCCAGGGTGAAGGTAGGAAGCGGCGCAGTCTGGCCACGATGTCTCTCCGTGACTACGCCCCGGAGAGGAATGTTGAGAGCAAGTCCGGCCTGTTCCGACTGCGCCAATCGCCAGTCACCCGCATGAGGCAGCAGAGAATAGGTGAACACTTGCGTGCCCTCGTCGGGGTTGGGATCAGGATTGCTGGAAGAGCGCAGCAGGGTGAGGCGGAAGCGGTTGCCCTGGGTGTCTGCGCCGTATTTGCAGTCGTTCAAGATGGTCAGGCCATAGCGCGGCGTGGTGGATGAGGCGGCGGCTAAGGTGGCGGCAAACAGATGCAAGTTGGTGTTATAGGGCAGGCGCAGGCGCACCGGGCGCTGGTCAGACGGCAATTGTAGGGAGGTAATCCAAAAATGGGTTGTCATAGCGCGCAGGCCCTCGGCAGTGTGCTGGCGCTCAAAAGTGAAAGCCGCCTCGTTATGGAGACTGCCACCCAGCACCCAGTCATTCATACGCACAGGCAGCCGCGTCAGGTGGCCCTGTGTTCCTTCTACCGAGAATAACCCGCCCTGATCACCGGGAGCCGCCGCGCCGAGCAGATATAAAGTCTTGCCGCGGCTGCTGGGAGGAAGTTGAATAACCTGGCCGTTACAGGCGATATTGTCGGATCCAATGTGACCCGTCAGACGAAATGGGATATGGTTTGCGCCCAAGTGATAGAGACCCGGTGGCGGCAGTGAGGCCGAGTCATAGCCGCGTTTTTCGGTATCGAAATCGCCCGTGCTCTGGCTGTTGAATAGGGCATCGAGGAGGAGGGGAGTCCCGGTTTGCACCGGATGGATTTCTTGTTCAGTGACATCCATCCACTTCTGGCCGGGATATTCCTGCCCGGAGGTGGGGCGCTCGATGCTGCCATAGGGAATACCCGCCCGTGCTGCCGGGTGTGCCATGTTGAGCGGGAGGAGAGCCTTAAGGGTTTGTCCATGCTCATGCCATTCCACTGTCGTGGGCAAATCCAGACGGGGCAGGTCGTTCCACAGCGTAATGTCCTGCGAGAAGGTGGATTTGTTGAAGCTGTGCTGCACCCGCACGATAGCGCAAACCGGGCCGCGCGCTATGAGCTGCACCTGCGCCCCGGCAGCAAGCGGATGTTGCTCGCCAGTAAAGTCCAAATCCCAGGCATTGGCTTTATCGCCCAGCACTTGGAGCAGGTTGCCCGCCTCACCGGGCTTAATCATCTCCTGTCCCGTTTTCTTATCGAGCAAGCTGGTGATAAGGCCAGTGATGCGAGTGATGGAAGCACGCATAAACTCGTTTTCCAGCACGATGCGCTCTGCGGACTCTTGCGCTGTCACCTGATGTTGGCTATTGCCTTGAGGAGCACTAGCACTCAGTAAATAGTTCTTGTGCCCAAAGCCTGGCACATCCCTGGCCACAAAGACGAGGGTATGTCCATCCAGTGCTTGCAGCGGCAGGAGCGTGCCTTGCACGTCACGGACAGCAGCAAATTGAGACGCATCATCTACCGTGAGGCGCACCACATCAGAACGCGGGAAGGATAACGCATTCCATACCACAACGGGCCGCTCTGCCGCTCGACCGTTGGTGGCACCTCCGGTGGTATCCACACTGGCTGTCAGAGCTGCTAAGGATTGGTCGGCCTGGGCACTTTCAAAGGCAAATGCCGAGGCCAACTGCTCGTGCATCCAATCATAGGTGGAGTGGATGGCCGAACCACACATAATATCGTGGAACTGGGCAAACACAGTCGGCTTCCACGCCTCTTCAAAGGCCGCGACGGGATAGGGTTGCCCGGACATCGCTGCCAGAGAAGCGAAGACTTCATCGTCATAAAGATTGTTTTCACTCTGCCGCACGGCTTTCTTCATATCGGCATGGGTGGTGTAACAACCAACCGCCACATATTGCAGGTCGGTATCTACAACGGGCAAGGCCGCAAGTTGGGCCTCACTGCGCAAACGCTGAAAATAAGCATCGGCGGTGAGGAAGTGAACGCGGGGCAAGAGCGGGTCGGATTGAAACTCCTTGCCATCTAAGATCATGTCCCGTGTGGGGCCACCACCATGATCGCCAACTCCGAAAATCACCACGTCTTGTTTGAGGCCGAGACTCTTCTCGGTTTGCCAGGGCCGCAGCAGTTGATCGGGGGTTATCGGCTCATCATAACTGTTATCGGTCTTGGCTTTGAGCACCCGCGAACCATCGGGCGCTTGCCACCACGAAAAGTGCAGGTTGTCGCCACCGCGCATGTGATAGAAGTTCTGAATCCCTACGCCCTGCATAAGCTGCGGCAACTGCCAGGAATGACCAAACGAATCGGGCAGCCAACCCGTGGTGGCATAGCGGCCAAAGTTGGCTTTGAAATAGCGTTGCCCCAGGAAGAAGGAGCGAGCGAGCGCCTCGCCACTGGGCATATTCGTATCGGATTCACCCCACAGGCCGCCGACTAAGTCCCACTGCCCACGCTGTTGGGTCTGCTGCATCCGCCGGAACTCTTCGGGATACATTTGCTGGATGGGCACATAGGCTCCCGGTTGGCTCTGCACAAAGCCAAAGTCCGGGAACATATCCATCAGTTTCATGGCGCTATCCCAGGTACGGTGGCAGGTATCAATCGTTTCTGGCCACGTCCAGAGCCAGTTCATGTCAATGTGGCTGTGGCCGATATAATAGAGGTCATACTGGCGCGTGAGGGGTGCCAGAGTGGTGAGCGTCTGCTGCGCCAGGGCTAATGCCGGGCCAGCCTGTTGCCAGTCATGAGCGCGCAACGCCGCTAAATTCACCTGCGCTTCAGAACGTTGGATAATGGCATGAACCTGCTGTGGCAGCGGAGAGACCCCCTGCAATGCGACGCCTTGCACAAATTGCAAGTCCCTTTGATAACGCTCCAACGCGGGCTGCACGCTGCCCAACGCATCATACACCACTTGCGCTTTGCGCAGGCCACCATGCGGGCCGACGGTATTGAGGCCCCGCAAGGCAATATTGAAAACCTGGCCAGGATGGGCATGGGCCGCTAAGACTAAATGCCCATCGTCCCACAGGAAGCGATCAGCGGGTTTGCCGTCCAGATAAATCTGCCCCTCATCATCTATGCCCACTTCGAGGCGCAGCTCATCGCCTTCAGTAGACACGCCACCTATTTGCGCTGGCACCACATAGCGGGTGCGAAACCAGACCTGAGAATGTTCGCCCTGCCATTCAAAACCCGGCGCTACGGTCTGCCAGTTTGAATCATCCACACCGACTGCCGCGCCACCCTCGGCTGCGGATTGTTGAAACTTCCAATCCGCTAAGGGCACAACGGTACGCTGCTGCGACACGAGTTGGTTCAATTGATCCGAGAGCGCATCGGCCTGGGCAGAATGGTTAGAGGAAGCTAACAGCAGTACAGCAAGAGGTAGAAGTAACAAGTGAGCCAACGTCTGTTTATTCATAGATTTCCTTATTTTATATTACGCGGGTTGGGACAGTAAAACCACCAATACCTCGAACCAATGGGAATGGCTTTTGGATGCTTTTGCGAACCTCCAGAGATTCAGTATCGAAGCCCATTATCCTCCTTGCCCCAAACTGCCTCAAGGCTCGTATCAGCAGGGGTCTAGGGTTAGGCGATAACGCGCTAACCGATAAACTGAGCTAAGGTTTCATTGTCGTCCCTCCTGGTGGGAGTGCAGTAGTAATTGAATAGGCGCACCAATTCTCAAAAGTGTGTACGGTTTTGGATTGGGCGACAGTTTATTACTGAATCCGTGAAACCGTAGAGGAGGGAAAGAAGTGCCTATGCAAGATTGGGAGTTGCTGGCCGACTACCTGCGCACCGGCTCACAAACGGCCTTTGCCGAAGTCGTCGAGCGCTACATCAACCTGGTGTATGCCACCTGCCTGCGCGAAATTAAGAATCCGCAACTGGCCGAGGATGCCACACAGGTCGTTTTCTTGATTCTGGTAAAAAAGGCGCACACCATACGGTCGGGCACAGTCCTCGCCAGTTGGCTTTTCAATACCGCACGCTTTGTGGCACTGGATGTGATTCGATATGAGAGCCGCCGCCAACGACGGGAACAAAAAGCCGCCGCTATGATGATACAGAACCTGGGGCAGACCAGCAGCAATCTTGATTGGGAGCACATTGAACCATTGCTGCACGAGGCGTTGGAGCATTTGAACACCGATGACCGCAACGCGGTATTGTTGCGCTACTTTGAGGGCAAAAGCCTGCGGCAAACTGGTCAGGCAATGGGCATTTCTGAGGACGCGGCGCGGTTGCGCGTGGTACGCGCGGTGGAGAAGATGCGCCGTTTCTTCTCCCGTCACGGCTTCCCGGTCGGCGCGGCGGTGTTGGTGGGCGTCATTTATGACCATGCAGGGCAGGCGGCTCCCGCCTCGTGTCACGCTGCGGTGCTGCAATTAGGCCAATACCTGGCCGTGCCGGGAAGTGGTGTGGCTGGTGCTGTCACCAGCGCCAGTGCAGGCAGTGCTGGTAGTGGTCTGGGCGGCGGACTGAGTGCCGGTTTGACGACTAACGAAATAAATGTGCGGGTATTGTCGTTGGCGGAAAGAGTTTTGAGGACGATGCTTATGAACTATATCAAGATCGGTGTTACAGCGTGCGCGGGTCTTGTCTTGACGCTGGGTGGGGTGGGCGAATTGGCCCATCTCGCATGGGGTAGCGTGCCATCTGCGGTCAGAGCTACCCAGCCCCCCACAGGTCATGCGACAGTTCCCCATCGCGCGCCACAGAGCACTCTCGATAGGCACAAAATTACACGATTGGCGCAGGCTCCTGGCAAGGCCAAGGGCGCGGCCAATTCCGCCAGCCTGAACGGTAAGATCAAAATCGGTGAAATTCAGGTAGAGGGGCGTATCCGTTCTGTGGATGTGAAGCAGAGAGTGATGGTGCTGGAAGTCGCTGCTTTTACCTTGCCGGATGGTAAGACTCATGAATTGAACCCGGTCAAACCCAAAACGATCACGATGAACGCTACGACAGGGTTGCACGCCCGCGATGCGAAGCAGCAGGCGGTCAGCCTTGACGCGCTGCAGAACCTGGGCAGCGGCGTGTTTGCGGTTGTTGTGGGTCGTGACCTAGGCAGCGGCAAGAGCCTGCCCGCACGTGATATCGCGGTGTGGAATCGGGTGTCGGCCGGCCAGTATCATTTCGATTATCGACTGGAGCCGTCCACCACTCTTGTAGCCCCGCCCCTCGCGCCCGCGCCGTCCGTTGCGGCGGCGCCAATTAGTCCGCCGGCGCAACCGGTAGCCGTGGCTCCCGCGTTGCGCCCCAGCGCGCCCGGGACAGTTCCCGACACTACAAACGGAGCCTTTGCGGTGGCGCCGGAGCCGGTTCCCGCCGGCCCGGTTCCCGCCAGCAAAGTGACCGCCGCGGAGATCTTGAACCAACTGTGGGCCACGACCAAAACCACCCACTTCTATCGCGCCAGCATTCTGGCGACGATGGCCTACGGGGACCCTGACACAGCGCTCCAATTAGCGGCCGGCTCCGCCGACGCGATACCGGATGAGAGGCTGGGGCCGATCATCGTGGCCCTGGCCGAAGCCGATCCTGAACGGGCCGCCCGATTGGCGCCCGACCGCTTGCCACAACTGAAATTGCCGTTCTGGCGGTTTCGCGCGACGGCGCGAACCGCCGTGCTGCTCGCCGCCAAAGAACCCAAAGTCGCGACCGATCTGTATCTGCTGGCGCAGAGCGTCAACCGCGACTTGATGGCTAAAGCGCCGGTGAATCATGTCAATAACGCGGAGCGTCTCGCGACCCTGAGTTGGCTGGCGCATAAGCTCCGTGGGGACGACGAGGCCCGGCCTTACGACGATGCCCTGGTGCGTGAAATCAAGGCGATGCGGTCTCGTCCGTGGTGGGCCTTGCAGCAACTGTACGCGCTGGCGCCGCGCGCGGATTTACTGTTGCTGAATCAAGTCACGGCCCCGGATCGGCAGGCTGGGAATAATGAGGGCGCACTTGCGATCCGGTTCGCCGCCATGATTGCGGCCCACTTCGATCCGCCGCGTGCCTGGTTGCTGTTCAATAGCGTGCTTCCAGCGTTGACTCAACAGGACCCCAACCCGCCCGATGCCGAGCCAGATACAGTTGAATCTCCCAACGGCGTCGCTGGAGAGTTGCTGGTGCGCTCTCTGGATAAGTCGAATGCGACGATGGCGCTGGAAGTCGCGCGCTCCATCAGCGACACCGACGTGTACAATAAGCCCGTGGCGCTGGCGACAGCCGCCACTTATCAGCCCCACGATGTCGCATTGCAGGTTTTACGGGAAGCGGAGGCTTTACTGAAGTCCCCAACCAGTGGCTTCGATGTGCCGGCTCACGTGGCGGCGATTGCTTACTCCATTGACCCCACAATTGGCCGCCGACTGTTCGCGGTGGCGAAGAAGCGGTTTGATGGTGCGGCAACTCAGCGCCAGCACGGCGACAATGGCCCGTCCATTGCCAATTTCGCATTCTACTATAGCCGCATTGATCCGGCGCGGTGTCGTCAATGGCTGGAAGATGAATTCGCGCAAACGCAAGTTAGGTTGAAGGACGCCGCGACAGTGCTCAACCAGCTACCGGTGGATCCCAACGGACAACCGGTGGACGTTCAAGCGTCCCCGGATGGTGCCGCGACGAACGCTCAGCAGATGGCCGTCTACACACAACAGGTGGAGCACTTGAGTCAACTCGCGGTGGCGATGGTGGCTGTTGACCCGAACCGGGCCTGGGCTTTGGCACGGCGGATACCCGTCAGAAAAACCGATGGGCACAACAATCCCCCGTTCCAGGCGCAACGCGACATCGCTCTCTTCCTGCTGTTGCCCGAGTCTGAACGCTTCGTCAAACCGTTCCGCGAGTGGGATCCCGGCAGCCTATGGCGCGCATGATGTTGCAGTGTGGAAAGATATGGCGCATCTAAAACGCTCAACAGGGTCAAACGTCGTCTTAGTCTGCAAATGCTTCGTCAATAGCTTCACAGCACAAGTGGATACACAGCAGATGTGCTTCCTGGATGCGGGCTGTGGTATTCGATTCGATGATGATTTCGTGATCAGCTACGCCCTGCATCCGGCCTCGTCACGACCCAAAGAGCCACAGTTTTCAAGCCCCGCGCTGACGATACAGGAAATTACCCATAGTTTATTTATGGGATTGTTTATACCAAATAAGATATATGATTAATATGCGAGTGGTTAAAGGCATTGAGTGGGTTGGTTCTTCCAAGAAAGACTTAAAAGCCATGCCGGAAGCCATCCAGGATGAAATTTGGCTATGCGCTGCATTTGGTGCAGGTCGGTGAAAAGCCTGACATAGAGGAAAGCTATGAGCAAAGTCCGCACTTATGAGGTAGATGGTGAGGCCATCACTGTCGAGTCTGGCAGCGGCAATGTGTTCGCCGATTTAGGTCTACCCAACCCGAAGGATCGGGCCTTTAAAGCAGACCTGGCGCTTTGCATTCGTCGCGTGATGCAGGCCAAAGGACTCACTCAAACTGAACTGGGGACGCTGGTTGGTTTACCACAGCCTAAAGTGTCCGCCTTGCTGCGTGGACGTTTGGCGGGCTTTTCCATAGATCGGCTGCTGAGCATCTTGAATCGTCTGGGCCGCAATGTCGAAGTGCGGGTGCAGGAAGAAGAGACGGCGGATGCCCACACCATGCTCGTAGTCTAACCTTCTACAGTGCAAACGGAATTTTTAATAATCCGAACCCTTAAACTGTTTGACCTGCCGCCACCTCAATGAAACAACAGGCGCGGGCAATCTAAGCCCCCTGCTCAATCAGTTCCTCCACGCGTCGCTTGGCAGTTTCAAGTAGGGATTGTGCGTCGTCCTTTGCTGTAATGGAAGCCTTAACCTTTTGTGATAATTCATTACGCAGATCGTCAGATAGTAGCGGAATCAGTAGATCGCGCACGTTTTCATTGGTGATGTGACCAACTGTTTGGGCAATGGTCATTTCGCGCAAAAGTTGCGACTGCCCGACACGGCTGTTTATGACCAGCATTGCGTATTCAGACGAAAAAGGGGAATCGAGATGCATGGCAACACGGCACACCCGCTGATTGACAAAGCATGATTCGCGCAAAAGGGCAGCGTTGAAATAATCTACACCATCCATGCCGACGACTAAATCACCAGATTCGGCTTTGGTCGCATTCTCGTTCAATGCATATTCGGTGTCTAAGCGAGACAGTTCTAGGTTGTCAATCGTGCCAGGCTTGCAATCACGAATGCGGACGAAAGGTTCGCCAGGCTCACCACTTTCCAAGAAGTATTCGCTTTTCCATGCGTAACCGGAATGAATGGTGGCGTGACGGCGCAACGGTGCGTGTTTGCATTCTTTCACCGCATCAATCACGCCGACATAGCGAGAGTGAAAATACTCAGCGTCATAACGACCAGCGCGAGCGACTTCTTGAAAGTTGCGCTCGTAAGCAATGGCGTGCGCCGTATCGAGGTCGTTCAGGCCCAATGCATCCAACAGCAGCGTTTCGGCTGAGGCGTAGATTGTTTTTGATTCGGCACGTTTAGCATAGGATTTGCGCACCATCTGTCCGCACCTGTTCAAGTCATCACTTAAAGGTACCAACAGATTTTTGATGCTTTCGATAAACAGATTGAGTTGGACATTGCCAGTAGCTTCTCGTAATGTTTGAGAGCGGCCAAAGAAAGTGTTGAAGAATAGCGAAATGTAATACGGATCAACATCTGTTCGGTCGGGCCGAACACGGATAATGCCTAAGTGCCTATCCATATTTGCTGGCATAATCTCGTCATAGACGACTGCTGCATTTCCAATTGTTCCAACTGTTGTCAACAATACGTCGTTGAGTCGTGCGCGTGTGCGCGGATTGGCCGCGTCCTGTGCTGCGCTGATGTGTCCGGCGTCCTCAATAACAAAGTAGTTATCTTTTACAGACTTTGCGGACAAATAACGCACTCCCCCATCCTCCACCCATTCTGGTGAAGCGTGAATGCCGTCTGTTACGTCAGCGAATGACGCGATTTTAACAGCCTCTACAGCCCTTAATTTTGCGACTGCTTTAACGTAATGGGGCTGATAATACTCTGCGTCCAAGCGCATCGTTGGACTGAGTTCCGGTAACTTCACCTCGCTCCAAACCGCCATTAGTCCTCCTCCGGCGCAAAGGAGAAGTCTTGCTGCTTGGCGAAGGCTTCAAACGCTTCGGCAATGGTCGGGTGTTGCGGCAGCTTTTCCAGCAGTTCGGATAGCTTCTCTTCATGCACCTTGATAAGTGCGGGGTTATCTTTGTCGCGCAGGCGCAAGCGGTCGAGTTGTTGTTGCAGGACACGGCGCACATCGAACAAATCCTGGTCAACGATTTCATGGCCGAATAAATCATGCAGCTTTTGGCCATCGTCATCTTTGAGATAAATGTAATCGCCGGAATTGTCCTTGCCGCCGCGTTCACTGGTAGCAAAGAAGATCGGGTAATCATCACGCGGCGGATTGTAGGTCGGCGACTTGTCATCTTCATCCCACTTCTGCAAAAATAGCACACTAGTTTTGGTGCCGGTGTTAGGCTTAAAGGTATTACCATGCAGCCCCACGACAGCCAGAATGCGTGCATGAGCCGCGATATAAGAGCGCAAACGCGCATCAGAGACGTTATTGAAGCGACCTTGGGGCAGCACAATCGCCATCCGCCCACCTGGTTTCAGAAATTGCAAATTCCGTTCGAGAAACAAAATATCACGCGACTGCCGCTCATGCCATTTACCTGATTCCTGAAACACGGTGCGAAAAGGGGAATCGGCGTATTTATCGCGTTCATACTCATTGTCTAACTTTTCAATGTCAATGCCGCGCGCTTGCTTGGCGAGTTCATAAAGATGTAAAATGCGCGAGTCGGAAATATCTCCCGCAAACGGCGGATTGGTCATCACCACGTCAAAGTCGAAGTCGCGCATCCGGTCGAGGTTGTCGGCGTTGGCTTTCGCATTTGGCAAAGCGCGTAACCGCTTCTTGAGCGCGACCCGCGCTTCCTCATCCCAGGTGTGCGGGGCAAGCGTGTTGACGCGATAAACATTGGTGCGGCCATCGCCCGCAATCAGATTCAACGCCCGTGCCACTTTGATGCTGCGGGCGTCGAAGTCCAAACCATAAACGTATTCAGCGGCGTAATCAGCCTGGTCTTTGGTCGGGCCATCCGAGGTCAGTTCACCACCCCAGACATGAAACATGGTATGCACTGTGAAGCCACATGACCCGGCGGCAGTGTCAATGACGTATTCTCCATCACGCGGATTGAGCATCTTGACGCACATATCAATCACATAGCGCGGCGTAAAATACTGGCCCTTGTCACCTTTGGCGATTTTAACTGTGAGGTATTCAAAAGCATCATCAATGACCTGCAAATTCGAGTTGAATAGCTTGATGTCTTGTAAGAACGAAACGCAGGTGCGCAGGGCGTCGGGCATCAGGTCAATGCGGTCACCCCCCAAAAACGCCGGGCCACTTCTTTTTGGCCTCGTCAAAAAGATCATTGATACGCTCACGAACGTGCGAATCGGAATCACCGTACACGCGGAACTCGACGGTGTGGTTTTTGCGCTTTTTAGCTTGTGCCTCATCGTAAAGCTTGGCATAGATAAGCTTGAACACTTCCTCGAACGCATCCACGCCCGCGTTAGCCAATACAAGGTCTTCCAGGTCTTGAATAATCTTTTTCAGCGTCCATTTTTGCGTGACGAGCTTGTTGATCTTACCCAATTCCTCAATGCTCATGCGCTCACTCAGCACATCGGAGATTTTCTGCCCAGCAGCGGGCAAATCAGAAAGTGATTGGTAATCGTTACGGCCCGCACGATGCAAAATGATGTCTTCGCCGCCGTTCGTCCATACGGCGGCAGCGGCATTGGTCGCGTTGCAATAAGATTTCAGTTGCTCCAGTCCATCTTTGCGGCGGGGCTTTTGCACTCGACAATGATGTAAACCTCTTCGGGGTTCTTCTCGTCCAGCACCACAATGTCGGCGCGTTTTTCGGCAATGGTTGAGCCAAACCAGATACCCTTTTCCACTTCAAGACGCGACGGCTTGTAGCCATAGCGGTGCATCAGGCGATGCACATAAAGCTGGCGCACAATTTCTTCCGGCTTGGCGGGCCGCTCTTTACCAGTAGCGAAGTCTTTGAGGTAAGGTTTCCCCTTTTTATCATAGATTTCGAGTGCGGCTAACTCTTCGGGCTTAAAAATGTCCAGCGAATAATCGGAGGATTGAAAGATGTCGGCAAGTGAGTAATCCATGTGTCTTTAATTGTAATCTACACTGCTTGAATTGCAACTGTGCAAATGTTATCATTTCGCCAGTCGCCAGACGGTCATACCTAATAATAGTTGTCAGCGGTTGTTAAGTTGAGGAAAATATCAACATACTATCGGCGTATTCGATTATACTGTGAGTCGCCGCGCTACTTGCCGAACAAATTTATGACACGAGAAAGGAACATGGGATGAGCGGAGTACGGGTATTGGTCGGGACGCGCAAGGGTGCTTTTGTTTTGACAGCGGACGCCAAGCGCGAGCAGTGGGACATCAGCGGCCCTCACTTTGCGGGCTGGGAAATTTATCACGTTAAGGGTTCGCTCGCTGACCCCAACCGGCTGTATGCGTCTCAGTCCAGCGGCTGGTTTGGGCAGATGATTCAACGTTCCAATGATGGTGGGCAGACGTGGGAACCGGTGGGCAACGAGTTCACTTACGCGGGGACGCCTGGCACGCATCAGTGGTATGATGGCACGCAGCATCCCTGGGAATTCAAGCGCGTCTGGCATCTTGAACCATCACTGACTGATCCCGATACCGTTTATGCCGGGGTGGAAGACGCCGCATTGTTCCGCACCACTGATGGCGGGCAGATATGGCAGGAGTTGCCCGGCTTGCGCAGCCATGAATCAGGCCCGTGGTGGCAGCCCGGTGCGGGTGGGATGTGCCTGCACACGATTATCCTTGATCCGAGCAATCCCCAGCGCATCTTCATCGCCATTTCAGCCGCAGGCGCCTTTCGCACCGATGATGGAGGCGAGACCTGGCAGCCGATTAACCGGGGCCTGCATTCTCAGTACATTCCCGACCCGACGGCAGAAGTCGGTCATTGTGTCCATCGTCTGGCCATGCACCCGTCGCGTCCGCATGTGCTGTTCATGCAAAAGCACTGGGACGTGATGCGTAGCGATGACGCCGGGGAGTCGTGGCGAGAAGTCAGCGGCAACCTGCCATCGGACTTTGGCTTCCCGATTGATGTCCACGCACACGAGCCAGAGACCATCTACATCGTGCCGATTAAAAGCGACTCTGAGCATTTTCCGCCGGATGGCAAGCTGCGGGTCTATCGCAGTCGGACGGGCGGCAACGAGTGGGAAGCCCTCACCAATGGGCTGCCGCAAAGCGACTGCTATGTGAATGTGCTACGCGACGCAATGGCCGTTGATTCGCTCGATGCGTGCGGCGTGTACTTTGGCACCACCGGAGGACAGGTGTATGCGTCGGCGGATGGTGGCGATAGCTGGAAGGCCATTGTGCGCGATCTACCCGCCGTCCTCTCAGTCGAAGTGCAGACCCTATCATGATACGCGTCGTGCTCCCGGCCCACCTGCGCACGCTCGCGCGAGTGGAAGGTGAAGTCGAGATTCAGGTGGCCGCGCCAGTCACGCTCCGCTCGGTTCTCGACGCCCTTGAAGCCCGTTACCCGGTGCTGCGCGGGACAATCCGCGACCATGTGACGCAGCAGCGCCGCCCGTTCCTGCGTTTCTTCGCCTGCGAGCAGGATTTATCCCATGAATTGCCAGATGTCCTGCTCCCCGATGCAGTCGCACGGGGAACTGAACCTCTGTTAATTATAGGGGCCATTGCTGGCGGCTAACGACGCAACGAAAGTTAATCTGACGATACGCCTGCCATCATTACCACTCGGATGAGTTTTAATTACAGCCTCAGTGGACTCACTATCTAAAGGCTTTGACATATAATAGCCCTGACCGTATTCACATTTCTCCGTCGGTGATCCACTACCACGCATCTGTTGACAACACAGGCTTTTTTGAGTTGTTATAGATATATGCATCGAGAACCTATTTTCCAAACTTATCAATTTGGGCCGGAGGAGAAGGAGCGTTTGGATGTAGCAGGCCATTTTCTGCTGCCCGGCTTACTGACACCGCAGGCTTGCCTGCACCTCACCGAATCCCTAACGCATCTCTCAGGCTTGAGGGGGCGCGACGATCAGCCTCCCCAGCGTTATTCAGCCGAATATGACGCCTATTTAGCTAGTTTAATCGCGCACCCTCAAATGTTAGAGTTGGCCCATAAGGTGCTTGGCCCCGACATTCGCTTTGATCATTGTGTCAGTCTCAATCGGCCACCGGAGGATCGAGGCATCCAATGGCACAGCCATGATTATGCCGATGATCGTCCCGAACTGGGATTTGTGCGTATCTTCTTTTACGTCAATGGTTTCACTAAAGATGATGGCGGACTAAAAGTCGTGCCCGGCAGCCATCTGTTTCGGGATGCTAAACTGCGCGCGGCCTCAGATGAAGAACTTCGGGCAAGCTGGTTGGCCGGAAAGCAGCATCCACACACGGGGCAGCCTCTAGAGATTGAGTGCCTGGATGCGCCACCCGGTACGGTGGCTTTGATGTGGACGCACGCCGCTCATGCGGTGACACCGCGCCAGCCCCAGAGCGAGACGCGTTGGGCCGTCGTCTACGCTTACCGTAACCCGGGGGCCACTTCCCGCGCTCGCTGGATAACCGAAGAGTTCGAGCGCCAACCGCCACCGGGCGCCGAGGGCCTGATGAGTCTCTATTGAATCCGGCGAACCTTCGCTCTTGACAAAACAGCTTACCCGTTTTTCTGCAAGCCAAAGGAGAACTTATGACAGTTAAACGATTGCGGTTGCTCACCGCCAACCTGGAGCTACATCATGCTGTCAAAACACTGCTCACCACCCTGCCGTTGCTGATGGTCTTAGCGTGTGGGAGTGCCCAGGCGCAGGTAAAGCCTGTGGGTGTGGCGGGGGACGGAAAAACGGATGACACCGTGGCTCTCCAGGCGGCATTGAATGCGGCGGGTAAGGTTGGTGGTGAGGTGTTCTTGCCGTCCGCACGGTATCTGATTGCAGGCACTTTAACGGTGCCCACGGGCGTCACGGTGCGCGGTAGTTGGGATGAGGCCCACCACGGCGCATGGGATAAAGGCACAACGCTACTGCTCACGGGAGGGCGTGGACAGGAGAATGGCCAGGCGGCGATTACCCTACAACAAAGCAGCGCGTTGCGTGGTGTTACCATGCTGTGGCCTGAAGAAACCGCCGATAACATTGTCCCCTACCCCTGGGCCATACATGGCGTGGGAATGCACAACACCGTGGAGAATGTCACTTTTGTCAACGCTTATCAGGGCATCAAGATCGGCCAACCCTTCAGTGAACTGCATCTGATTCGCAATGTCTTTGGCTGTGTATTGCGGCGCGGTATCTTTATTGACTCGACCAGCGACATTGGACGCATCGAAAATGTTCATTTCAATACCCACTATTGGATGCGTAGCGGCTATCCCGGTATTCAGGGTGGCAATCCGGGACAAGTGGTGCCCCAATATACCACGCAAAACCTGGAAGCCTTTATCTTCGGGCGCACCGACTGGGAATATGTCCTCAATACGTTTGTGTGGGGGGCGCGCATTGGCTACAGGTTCATTAAGACGCCCGACGGAGCCTGTAACGGGCAGTTTATGGGCATCGGTGCCGATTACTGTGATGTAGGCTTACAGGTGGACGCCATCCAGCCCATCGGCATTCAGGTGACCAATGGCGAATTTACAGCCTTTGTCCACCCCACCAGTTCCGGCATTCTAGTCTCGCCCGGAGTGGTGGGCGCGATGCAATTTATGAACTGTAATTTTTGGTCTACGCCAGGCGGAGCGGCGGTGATTCATGGCAACGTGCAGGCGACCTTTAATACCTGCCACTTTGCCGATGCTGCAAAACCGGGAGTTATCGTGGCTAATCGAGGTCATGTGGCGGTGACCAATTGCAGCTTTGCTGGCGGCGGGGCGGCAGTTGTCCTGCAACCGGGAGCAAGAGCGGCCCTCATTACGGGCAACCTCCAATCTGGTGGGCTTATGGTAGAGAATGGAATTGGAGCTAACGCCCAGGTTGGGATGAACGAGGGGCCGCGCGAGTATCCAGTCGCTAGCCTCTCGCACTACCGCGTCAAGATCGGCGCGGCAGGCGACGCCGACTTCCTGGGCACCGGGTGGTATGGCAGCGAACAGGCGCAGGATGGTACGGAGGCGCTCGGCCCCGCCATCACCACAGCGCGGTGGACCAACGGCAATGCCATGCTACGGCTGCCAGTAACGCCTGGTCAGGCGTATACGCTGAAACTCACCTATACCACGCGTGCTAACACACCACCGGAAACCGTATCGGTAGCGCGTGGCGGGTCAGCGCCTTTAGTGGTGGGCAAAACAGAAACGACTATGCTACAGATTCCAGCGGCGGCAACCATGAATCAGCATACGGTGGATGTAGCGTTGCGCGGCCAACCCTGGTCGCCATCGGTGCTGTATCCCGGCAACAACGACACGCGAGAATTGGGCGTGCGGGTCTTTGTGGTGGAGATGCAGGCCAACGGTGCCAACGGGCCACTCACCGACCTGACGGATGAAACCCAATAGCCGTCGCCAGCTCCACAGTTTCGTTAGTGATACCTTAGCAATCTGAAAATTATTAAGGCACCTCGACCAACTCTACATCATCCACATAAGCTTTAGGCAGCTTCTGCGCGAAGTTATCGGCAAGGCTAAATTGCACGGTTACATATTTGGCCCCAAGGGGCGCGGTATACGGGATAGGCACACTGTAGTAATTAAAGCGGGCATCCTTGAGCGTGGCCCAGGCCGGAGTTGTGTCCTGATGATTAACGACCCACAGGCTGCTCTCAGCGCCTTCCCAGCGTAGCCATACCTGGAGTGAAACATAGCCCCGGTTAGGGCCGGGGTTCTTCTTTTCACCACCGGAAAAGTCGAGGGTGCGGAAGTGGAAGCGCAGACTGTATTTCTTGCCCCCAGTCACGGGCACCCGCTGTCGCACTTCCACATAACCACCACCCTTACCGCCATTAGCAGATTTCACAAAGGCACTGTAATCGGGCAAATTATAAGCTTCCGGGGTAAAACTCACAGGCGTCGTCTGCTGTAGCAAAAGCGCATGACTACCAGAATACGCTACATTATCGCTCAATGTAGCTGCCCCTCCATTATTCACGGCACCAACGGCCCAGCCATCATTGGGCGTCGTCACCAGGGGTGCTTCAAAGTCACCATTCTTTAAGAGGTTGGGGCCAAGCGGGAATTCGAGGTCGCCCCAGTTACCAGGCTGCAAGGTTGCTTCAGTCGTGAGGTCTGCCGTCATGGCGGTGTCATGGTTGTAGTAATACAAGCGCAAGGAGCGATTCGCCCCCGTCTCGTCGGCATAGATCACACCGACATCACCGTGCAACATATCAGTGGTTGCTGGATCAACCCCCATTTCCGAGAGTGGCACCGCTGCCTCTAAGGTATAACCGTCGCCAGACTTCTTATAGGCAATGTGAGCGGAAGTGAGCTTAATAATCTGGTCAATAGCGGCCCCCATTAAGCGAGTGGGCGAGGCACCTCCCGGCACCACCGGGCGATAGAGCACGGCGATAGGATGGCCTTGATAGAGGCTCAAGAGCAGCCGTTCATCGTCCTGTGCCGGGGTGAAATGCGGTTTATATTGACCCGTATGAAGCATCAAGTCAACACCATCACCAGAGATGAACAGCGTCTGCCAGTTGCCGCCTTTGTTGATTAGTTTCGCCCCCTGCACGGCGTAGGCCAGATACAGCTTATTCTGGTCTCGTCCCAGCGCGATACGAGCGGAGCGTCCCTTACTGCCATGCAACATGACTGCGCTGCTCATATTCCAGTCGCTCAGATTGCCATCAATGGCAGGTGGCGTGGCCAGCCAGGAGACGCGAATGATAGGTGGCGCTAATGGCGTGGCTGTTGCCTGCGCCGCAGTCGAGGCCGCCGCTTTGAGATCAGCTTCGCTGACCGCAAGCGTTCCGGTGAAGCGATGGATATGATCGAGACCAATGATTTTGTCTATATGGTAGGCATCATTAGCTCCATTGACAATATAAGCACTGCCATCTGGTGCCTGAAAATAATTTTTATACGATTCATCCCAGGTGGCGGTCGGGCCGAGGCGTGTTTCATCGAGCAAGCTGCTCACATATAAACCATCAGCGGTCATAAGATATGGCTTATAGTTAGCGTGCCAGAGCCAACTTGCGAGGATATGTTCGCCATTCGGCTCGCGGAATTCCCCAACGATATTCTCACCCAGAAAATCATCGGCCTCCTGGTGGTCGGTCGGAGCGGCCAGGCTCCACAACAAGTGGCCGCTACGGTCATAGCAGTCCAGTGCATTTTTGACTTTATTCCATTCATAAGGGCGCGTGATGAGGAGGTGATTGCTGCTGTCCACATAGAGTCCTTGCAGACCCTCCGCCGATGCATTGAGGACAACAGGTTGAGCCGCTTTCAGGTCGTATAACGGCGCACCGTGAGGCGACCAGCCTCCTAAATCGAGGCGGCTCACAACATTGCGGTCGCCGCAGAAGCCGCCCAGGTAGATGTCCCCCGCCGGGCTGACACCAAAACCCCAGCCTACGGTTGACTCAGGCAGCATCCCCGCCACATATTTATCACTCCGGCTCAATGTGGGCGACCACTGCATCTCCTCCGCTTGCACTTGGCCATCGCCGTTCCGATCAATCCAGACATAGTTGTCCCCCTTATGATCTTTAAAGAAAGCCGGATAGTAGTTGTTAATCATGTGCCTGCCGATTTCGCTGTCCCAGATCACCAGGCCCGTGCCATCGTTTGTCGTAAAGCGACCCAGGCATCCTGCTGCCGCCACAGGCTTTAACAAGACTCCGTCGCGGCGAAACACAATCATGCAATAGGTGCCTTGTGATACATATACATACTGCTGACCATTATGAGTGACAGTGCGGTTGCCCGGCATACCATTCATGCCGTTAGGCGTGAAAGCTTCTGTCATGCTCATGCGACGGTACGGGGTCGAGAGAGGAGTCCAGGTCTTCCGTGTGTAGTCCACATGAAAAAGCACGCCCTCCGCTAAAATGGTGGCAGTATTAGTGGGGTCAGCCCAGAAATGCCCGCCACCGCCGTAGGGCGCTGGCCCAATATAGTCGCGGATGAGTGCGCCAGTCGCGGCATTCCAAACACTGACTCGATTTGGGGAGGCATCATCTTCGGCTACCCATAGCTTGCCGTCATCGGTGACGGCCAGGCCACGCGGCAGCAGCATCCCGTTGGGATTCCAGAGGCCGACCCACGGTCGTCCCCCTTTAGTGCCAATGGCGCGCAGCAACTGACCCTGTGGTGAGAACACCTTAACCTGAAAAGAGTTGCCCCAATCGCTGACATAGATACGCCCGGCGCGATCCACCGTAACATCATGGGGCGCAACGAGATCGTGCTCAATCATCGTGGTGACGGCCTTGGATAAGGGATCAATGGTTACAATTTTTCCATTGCTGATGCCCAATATTTTTCCGTTGGGAAGAGCATAAAGACCGACGGGTTGTGGCACTGGTATGGTGTCGAGTTGTTTGCCGGTGGTGGCGTCGAGCACCAGAATTTGGTTTTGCGTGAGCATTGAGACGTAGAGACGGTCGGCAACCGCAGCAATGCCCACCGCCTCGGTTGGCTCCCCCAGATCATTGGCGAAGTAGCGCGGCTGCCCCTCGTAATTAGCGGGGGTGAAACTCTTATTAACCCGCAAGTCCCACAAGCCCGAAGTGTGATCCACATAGGGCCAGGTGGCGATGCGAAAATCGGTCTTTTGCGTGCTAAAAAGGGCTGGAGCACCGCTGCGTTTATCCAGACAGACAACAAAGGCCCGCCCTATAGCGTTGGAGCCATTGTAGCCTCCCGCAGACGAGGTTAGCTCTGGCCCGGAGAAGAGGGCATAGAGATATTGCCCCTGCACCGCAAGCGACACGCAACGCGGGTAAGCACTCTCATCATAACCCCAAATTCGCTTACCATCCCGCCCGACGGCAATAATGGAATGGCCCTTTTCGGAACCGGGTGCGGCCAGATAAACATTGGTGCCGTCGGTAACGGCAGCCTGCGTGGGCGACTCATCGCTAATCCAGTCGCCCCGTCCATCCGCAGTGGGCCAGGGCGGAGTGCCGGGATTGCCGATACTAACCACATGTTGCAGCTCAATGGGAGGATGGTCAATACCCCGTATTTGATACTGACCTGCGCTCACCGCATTGCCAAACTGGTCTTTGCCATCCCAGTATTCAGTATTGTGCCCGGCCCGCCGATGGGCGTCCTTAACCAAGGTGCGCAACAGGTGACCGTGGGTATCATAGACTCCCAGAGTTACATTAGCCTCTTTAGCCAGATGATACGAGTAAGCTATGCCACGACCTGGCACTAGAGTGCCAGGGGTCAGCCCATACAGTGGAACGCTGGGGCCACCATTGGTATTCGCCGGAGCTAACTCAACCATCGCCAACAGCACTGTGATAGAGATAAAACAGCGCAAGACGCACCGGCGCAGGAAGTTATTGGAGTAATACATTATTCAAGCGGTACCTTAAGTAATTCAAGTTTCTACTGATAAGCTGCGTTTACTTACAGATTCTGTCCAGTAAACAATGCCGCTTGCGCCCGAACCCGCCAGAAACATCAGGGTTTCGTTTTGGGGTAGGCCCTCAACCAATAGCCTCTGCTGCCCCGCCAGATCAATGCTGCGGCGCAGGCCATCCCAGCCGAAGACTTCCAATTTGCGGGCCCCTAGCGGAATGTCTTCCACCGTGTAGGAAGTGCCGTGCATGTTGCTCCACTGATCGTAGTTTTGCCATACCCACAGTTTCCGCCTATTGCCTTCAAGCACAAAGTCGCCACGTCCTTTGGGATCGAGCCGCGTGAACTCCATACCTTTGGAAATCGCCATTACCAGGCGAAAGGTGCGGCCTCGTGCGGTGGGCACCCACGGGTCGAGTCGCCAGTTGAGACCATAGGTGCGATCTGCCTGGGTGGTGTTGAAAAGGTTCCAAATAAGGGCCAACTTCGTCGCGGAAGTTTTATTATCGGCCCCCACCACACCTAAATTAGCCCAGATGCAGGTCAGCAAGCGCCGCGCCGCCAGGGCTTCATCAATGCCCTGTTCGTTGGCCTTGAAGTTGTATTCGGTTGAGTAAAAGGCGATGTCCCTCGTGATATGGCACGCCGCTTTGACCGAATCGAAATCACTCTGCGGCGAAAAGTCAAAGGTGACGCGGCCCTCGCGGTTGAGGATGGGAGCGTAGAAAATATCGTTGTAGGTGTGGAGGTCAAGCCCACTCAACGTACCGTCGTTCAAGAGTGGCGCGATGGCGGTGCCATAGCCGCGCAGGTTGTGATCGCTGGCAGCGTTCTCGGACATGAAGCCGCCGGGAATGACTGCTAATTGCCTGTCTACCGAATGCACCCCATCGGCTAAACCGCGCAGAGCGTTGTAGTAGCTTTCTTCCCCAGTGAGAGGAATGCTCTTCTCCGCATCCGGCTCATTAAAAGCCTGAAAGATGGTAATGCCCCAGTTGTTGATGCCTTTTGATTTTAACCACGCGCTATTAGGGGCAAAGCGTTCCGCAAAAGCGGCTCCGATGTCGTGCCATTTGGCGTAGCCACCCAGTTGGTGCGGCGGGCCATCGGGCTTTTGGTAACTGCCATAATATTCAAAAAGCAGGATGATCGTCTGAACACCATGCTGGTGGGCCAGCAAGACTTGAGCGTCGAGGTGTGAGGGCAAAGGCTTACTGTTAGCGAAGTACTCGCCGGGGTAGAGGTTCAGTCGCACCGCACCCGCTCCGGCTTCCGCCAATGCGTTGAACTGCTGCTGCACGGTGGCATCAGTCGCGCCATTGGTAAAATTGCCGCCACCCGATAGCCGGGATGGGTCGGCCTGGACATAGCCCATGCTACTCAGGGTGAAGAATAGCAGCAGGATGGACAAGTAATGGTATTTCATATAAGCATCCCCTGTTGTGGTTCTGGCCTGTGCCGGGCATTGAAATACCCGGCAGGGAGGCCGTTGGCCAAGCGTCCTACCGGACGCGATGCAATATAGAAGAGTGTCCATAGCATAATTAAGCCAGGTCAGCCGCCCCCCTGAGCGCGTCCAGAGGACGCTTGGCTTTAGCCTCTCTGCCGGTATTTCAATGCCCGGCACAAGCCCCAAGTTCCACCGTCACGGCGCTGCACGCGGCGTAGTTGGCATCCAGGGACGGCTCTAACAGCAAAAGCGCAGCGATGCGGCGCACAATGCCCTGAGCTTCGCGGACTTCGGCGGGCGTGAGATCGCGGCCTAAGACTGCTGTTTCGCGGTAGGAGAGCCACTTCTTCAAGACGCGATAGCCGCCCATCGTGTAACTCCACACCCGCGCCGGGATGCCGCTCCAATAGGCTACGTCGTTCAGGTAAACATCAAAAGCGGTTGCGCCTAAGTGCAGTAGCACACCGGGCAAATCGAGACCCAGTGCCGCCGCGCTCGCTTCCAGGGCGGCGCGTTCGCCCAGTGTCCAGTCACGTTCCACCGCCCGCCCGTTGCCGGGCATAATGGCTCCCTGCGGATTGCGATAGCCCCAGTTCACCTTTACCGCCAGTTCGCCCGCCGCCGGATCAAGTTCGCCGCCACCCGTTTTTGTCACGTTGCCGATAACGCGCAATTCGGGCCGCATGGTGCCCGCCGTGACGCCCGGCACAGGTTGCAGCACGTCCAGCAGGGCTGCCACCTGCTCGCCCAGCTTGCCCGATGCTGTTAGGGTTTCTTTCGTGGCGGGTAGCGGCACACGCGGCCAGGCAAGGCGCAGGGCATCGGCGTTGTCGTGGCGATAGCGCGGCGCGTGCTGAATCGCTAAAGCGTGTAGAAATAGGGTGCGCGCCTCAGCATCCAGCGCCGTGAGATAAGCGGCGGCCTCCGTCGTGAGATTTGGTTTCTTCACCACTTCCCCACCAACCGCGAACAGGTTTTGCGTTGTGGTGTCACGCAGGTAAAGCGGGAACAAGTTCGCGCCCCGTTCGATGACGGGATAAGCACACAGCAAAGGCGTTTGATATGGAGATTCAAATCCCTTGCGGCTCGCCTTAATCGCTGCCATATGCAAGTTACCTTCAAAGACATGCGGCCAGTAGTCGGCGCGGTTTCTGTCAAGCAATTTGGTGTCTGGTTCCCAATAAAGCCATCGCACATCGAAGGGACGATAACAGTAGCGCACTATATTTTGTGCCAGGAAACCACGCTGCTGTAAACGCTCTCGTGTTGGCTGCGCTTCAAAACCGGATGTGTCTTCCATGACTCGTTGTGAGAGGTGCGTCATTTCCTCATGGGACACGTTGGGGTTGAAATAGGCTTCCATTCGCGCCGTTAAACGTTCACGATCAATGTCCACAACCACATCGTCCCGACTTGTCGTCACACCAGGAGAGGAATAGGGAAATAGTTCAGGTAAGAGTGGCCATGTGGTGTAACCGGCTCCCGTTGAAGTCGGCATGAATGGCAGGCCAAGCGCCACAGGCGTCTCTAAAGCGGCGTATTCAGTGACTACGCTACCCTGTGTTTCAGCTTCGAGTTGGGCGTGCTTGCCGGTGCCCCACAAATCGCGGAAGTGCAGGCTGGCCCCAGCGCTTGGCTCTGGCTGCTTGACCATCAAGGCAATAGCAGTGCCGACCTGAATACCTTCGCGGTTGCTTGCCGTGGAGAAAATGGAGGGATCGGGCGTGCCATCGGGTGCGACTTTGCCGGTGCGATAGCGGTCGCCGTTCAGGTTGTCTATCCAGAGGCCCGAAAAGCGGCTCAGATAGGCTTCGCGCATTCCCGTGTGCGACTTGCCATCGAGCCATGAATAGTTCGAGATAAAGCACACCACGCCTTCCCCGGTGCTTTCGGTAATCTTGCGTTCGGCCATGCGGAAAAAGCGCACATATAGCTCGTTAAGGCCCTGGCCTTCGGGACGCGGCAAAGCGGGGTTCAGCGTGGTGCGATAAGCTTCGCTCAGTTCGCGCTCTTCGCCAATCGCCACCCCCGCAAAGCCGCTGTACGGCGGATTGCCCAGAATCACCAGAATCTTCGCCTTACGCTTCACCGCTGCGGCGGCTTCTTGCTCTTCGCGCAAGCCCGGCAAGTCAATTTTTAATTGTTCGCCATCCGGGGCCTGCCAGCCGGTCAGGGCGTTGGTCAGAAAGATTTGCGCTCTCTCGTTAGGGCCAAGCGGTGCGCCCAGGCTTTGCAGCACTAAGCCCAGTTGTAGATGCGCCACTACAAAGGGCGCGGTCAAAAGTTCAAAACCAAACAAGCGACCCAACACCGCGCTTTTGAGATCAGACGCGCCCAGGGCATCCGCGCCGCGTGCCTGGAGCGTCTGCTGGATGCGATGAATCACTTCCACCAAAAACGCGCCCGTGCCACAGCATGGATCAAGCACCACCACTCGTTCATCGGCCAGGCCATCCGCTAAACCCAACTCGCTTTTGAGCACTTCATCCACCCGCGCCACCATGTAGCGCACCACTGAGGCCGGGGTATACCAGACGCCAAGCTGCTTGCGCAATTCGGGGTCGAAGGCCGCCAGAAACGGCTCATAAAAATATTGCACCGCGCTGCCGTCGCTGAACCGCTTCTCGAACTCATCTCGATCCACACCTTTGAGGGCATCGGCCACCCAATCCAGCGGCTCCACCACGTTGAGCGATTGCAACGTTTGCGGGTTAGAGACTTCATAGAACAACGACTGAATGACGGGCACCCGCAGGTAATGCGCGCTCAGTCGCCAGTCGAAACGCGTGCCACTGCCGCTCGCGTTCTCGCGGCACCACAACACCCACGCCGAAAACACGCCATAGAAAAGGGTTTGCACCAGGGACGAGCGAAAGAAAGCTGTTGCATCGTCGCCTTGAAACGCCACGTTGAGCGCCGCTTCGAGTGCCGCGCGCACGCGATCCAGGGCGGGCACCGCTGCGTCTTCAACGCGCAGCTTCGCTTCCCGCGCACACGACGCCATAAAGGTCGCCACCGCTTCGGGCGAAGCGAGCGGCGCACCATAGAGCAGGGCGCGTTCCAGAAACGCCGTACAGCGTTCGCCATGCTGCGCCACAAAGCCGTTGAGGTCGTTGGTAGCCGCCCAGAACGCAGCTTCCGACGCGGCCAGCTCAAAGGTTTCTAAGACCCGCGTCTTAGCACCCTGCTGCTCGACCACAGCGAACTGATAGTAGTTGGTGGCGATGACCTTGCGATATTGATTGAGGTATTTCTGCACCTGCGCCGAGGCCGTGAGAGTTTTGAGATTGGCCCCGGTGCCCTTGACTTCGAGGACGCCCCGCGCAGGCATCATTTGCAGCGCCGCGTTGGGGTCGAAGTCGCGTCCCAGCGGTTGCAGTTGGTCACGGGTGAACAAGCCACCGTCAGGAATGCCTGCCCCCTGACTCTGTGGATGCAAGATACAGCGCACCGGTGGCTTCAAAGTCGCGCCGACTTCGTCCAGCAAGCTTTGCAACGCGCCATAACTGGAAGTTTCTTTAACGCCCACGGCACGGTTTTCACGCAGCGCCTGAATGTAAGTAGCAAGGCTCAAAGGTGCAGGCTCCCCATAAAATAACGACTCCTGGTGTGGCTATCGCCAAAAAGTGTGGCAGCTAATCAAACCGGAGACAAGCCTGGCAGCAACGCACGGCGCGTTGATACCAACGGAGGACTCATTGCCATCAGCGAAAGGCGGATTGCCATCAACGGATGCCGCATTGACAACAACGAAAGGCGCGGGGATATTAACGCAGCGTCCGTTGATGTCCTCGCCTCTTCCATTGATGTCAACGCTTGCTCTATTGATGTCCCCGGCTCTTTGTTGCCAGGGGCCAGGAGACGCGAAGGCAACCGCCGGAAGTGGCTATCAAGTTGAGTTCTCTATTGGCCAAACACCTATTCGGTCTTCAGTGCCAATCTTTACCAGCAGGTGTAGCCGCCATCCACCACAAGGTTGGTGCCCGTGACATATCGGGCGGCATCCGAGGCCAAATACCAGGCAGCATGGGCGACATCCGCCGGTTCCCCGACGCGACCCATTGGCGTCATCTCCAGCCAGGTGCGCTTCCACTCTTCGTTGCTCATGCCGCGCTTGGTCATCTCGGTGCCGATGTAACCCGGCGAGATGCAGTTCGCGCGTAGGCCACGTTCTGCCCATTCCGCCGCCAGCGATTTTGTTAACATCACAACGCCCGCTTTCGAGGCATTATAAGCCGCCTGCGGTTGGGGTTTATTAACCACCGAACCCGACATAGAGGCAATGTTTACAATCACGCCTGAACCATGCTCCAACATCTGGCGTCCCACAGCACGACAGCACCAGAAAACGCCGTTGAGATTGATGTCCATAATTTGCAGCCACTCTTCATCTGGCGTGTCCTCGGCAGGCGTGTTGCGGGCGATGCCAGCGTTATTGACCAGAATATCAATCTTGCCGAACTTCGCTACCACTTGCCTGGACATCGCCTCAACGCTGGGTGGTTGGCGCACATCCGTTTCAATAAGCAATGCTTCACGGCCCAGAGCACGAATCTCATCCACACAAGCGGCTCCGATGTCTAATTCGATCTCTGCAACAACGATGTCCGCTCCGGCACGGGCGAGAGTCAGCGCGATTTCACGGCCAATGCCCCGGCCCGCGCCTGTCACGATAGCGACACGACCAGTTAGATCAAATAAGTTGGGGGTCTGGTTTTCGATAAGCCACCTCTATGTTATTAAGGATTGTGCGGCTAATTGTGTAACAAGGGCAATTAAGTCGGGCCTTGCACTTGCACTCTTTGGCGGAGCAACAAAGGCAATTAACACATCTATAAGGATACCAATCATGAGTCAATCGGCAGTTCCCGACATTACCCTTAACAACGGCGTGACGATTCCCCAAATCGGCTTAGGCGTTTTTCAAACTCCCGAAGGAGCCGAAGTGCAGGAAGCCGTGCGCGCCGCCCTTGAAACTGGCTACCGGCTAATTGACACAGCAGCCATCTACGGCAACGAGGAGGGCGTGGGCAAAGCGGTCAAGGCAAGCGGCCTGCCCCGCGAAGAAATCTTTATCACCACCAAGCTGTGGAACGCCAACCATGCTTACGAGGCGGCCCTGCCCGCTTTTGAGGAGAGCCTGAAGAAACTCGACTGCGGTTATATTGACCTCTACCTCATCCACTGGCCGTTACCAATGGAAGGCAAATACACCGAGGCGTGGCGGGCGTTGGAGAAGCTCTATAACGACAAGCGCGTGCGGGCCATCGGCATCTCCAACTTCAAGCCGCCCCATATGGAAGAACTGCTCAAGGGGGCAGAGGTCGTGCCCACTGTCAACCAGATCGAATTGCACCCCATGCTGCAACAAAAGGAAACCTGCGACTATTGTGCTGAACATGACATCGAAATCGAGTCTTATAGCCCTCTGATGCGAGCGGGCGAGGCTTTAGAGCACCCAACGATTACCCAACTGGCTCAGCAACACGGCAAAACTCCGGCCCAGGTTATCCTGCGCTGGCATATCCAGAGCGGCTTCATCGTCATCCCCAAGTCAGTCAGGGCCGAGCGTATCCGCGAGAACTTTGAAATTTTCGACTTCGAGTTAAGCGACAGCGAGATGCAAGCCATTGAAGGCATGGACGCGGGCCGACGCATCGGTGCCGATCCCGACACCGCCGCTTTTAAATAAGTGTAGGGATAGCCCTCACCCCCGGCCCCTCTCCCACTGCGTAGGCGAGGGGTGACCACAGGACTACTGCATCGTTAAGCTAAAGAACCGCAGAGACGCGGAGGACACAGAGGAAGAGAGAAATGCTTTCTAACTCTCTGCGTCCTCCGCGTCTCTGCGGTTTATTCTTTCTACGAGCAAGTTTGAGTTCGTGCTCCCCTCGCCTACGCAGTGGGAGAGATTCTATGGTTGCTGTCAAGGAGGTGAGGACTGATTTTGCTGATAAACCCGCGCCGGATCGTAAGCGGTGCCATGTTTATGCAGCGACCAAGCCAACCTTGCCAACTTGCGGGCCACG
>JAFAZH010000015.1 GCA_019239895.1 Abditibacteriaceae bacterium
GCTGGGGCGCAGCAGGCGTCATCAACGTCAAATAGGGCATGACGAATTCCCATTCCTCATGGCTCACATCGCTCGGATAGTGCTTGCGGTTCATAGCCGCAAAGTTTATATAAGAAGTTCATAACACGCTCTAAATCCTAGGGGGTAAATTTTGGTCTTTATGCAGTTTCTCCGTTACCTCACTCACCTCACCAGCCGCCACCTGCGGCGGCTTGCCATAAGACCACAGCATCCACTCTGCTGTAGCAGCTTCTTGGTGCAGCGTCAGTGGCACAGGTAAAGCTGGCAATGACATTTTACGGGTTGTCCATATATAGCCATGCCCCGTCTGTTGCACGATGCGCAATAATTTGGTTGATTGAGCCGTCTCCGTAATCTGAGGGGTATGGCCTAAGACGAAACGGAGGCTGGTGCGACCGGATTTTAATGCGTAGATGACGAGTGAATCGCCACGTTCTAAAGCGGGCAGCGCCCGCCGCCCCAGATTGTGCAGCGGAGCGATGTTATAGTTGCTCCAAACAGGAAGCCCCAGATGCACGAATAGCATGGCTGCGCTGGCATTCATGAGTAGCGCCACCCTTAGATCTCTTCGTGATTTTCTTCGTTGGAACACGATTAAAGGCGAACCTATTAGCAAGACAACTCCCAGCGCCAGCATCATTGGCGTAAACAGTGTCACCACCTCAACCGTGTGGGTAGCGATGACTTTACCCCAGAGGGTAGCCGTGGGTTGTTTGGCCCAAGCCCAGACTAATAGGCCCAGGCTCAAGCATATTACGCTGAGCAACCATCCTACTAATCTTATAAGAGCCATTTCCCACTTGGTTAAGGCTGGCCAGGACGATCCTAGATTCTCCTGCCGCGCATCTTCCTGCTGCGTATTTTCCGCTTGTTCCCGACTGGTCGGTTCTCCCATGCAACGCACTTCAACAAGCAACGACAACGCGGGCAGCGCCGGTGCAACATAGCCCGGCAATTTAGATCGGCTCAAGGAGAAAAACACTACAACCACGACTGCCCATGATCAGCTTTGATAACTTCTTGATAAATTCTCCCGACCTGCGGTGGTTGTATTGGATAGAGGAAGCGCAGAGAATTGAGACCTGGCAGTGGAAGAGTGTTAAGCGAATGCAGGTGGCCGGAATGTGCTTTAAGAGACGTTAATTTTGGCAAAATGAAAACTTAAGAGTAGGCAGCACAGCTTGGTTGTAATAAAGCAGGGTCATATCAGGCCATTGAGCAAATGCTGTGTGGGTCGCTCACGCAACCTGAGTAGGCGATTCCAATCAAACCCAGATTCTGTTACAGCTCCCATCACTGAGCAAGCAATTTAAAAGCGGTGCGCGACAACCAGCATAAAATTGCCCAAGTTCTACTGAATAATGCCATAATAGAAACTTATGCGCGAGGTTATCGCTTCACGGCAACATCCTTTATTTAAATTAGTGTGCCAACTCTGGTTGAGATTGCCGCACAGGAAAGCTGCCGCCGCTAAGCTCACCGCCAGCACTTCAGCGGTGAAAGTCGCACTTATGGGCCACCATGAGGTTGCATATGTAGAGTACAGCACGCAGACAGTAGACAGTTAATATGGTATCTTGAATGTATTCTCCCGGTTGGTGAGGTTGGTCGCCCTCTAATGAGGAAAATACGGTTTTCTTCTACCGGATAGCAAACTGTATTAGTAATGAATAGCAAAGGAGAAATATGAATCTCAACTGGCGCGAACTTTTATTGACGGCGCTTTCGACAGCAGGACTGTCATTGGCTACAGGTGGGATTGAGGGCACAGCCGAGGCTGCCTCAACCGCAGAGCCAGCAGAGGCTGCCCCGGAAGTCTTGGACCTTCATCTCCTTAATTTCTGGACTGGCGGGGTGCGGGATAAGCAGCGTGCCCCCAGTCTGGAGAGGCCAACGGCAGACCTGGCAGAGCGCAGCCTGATGCCAGTGTTCTATGTGTGGACGCCCGATGCAGGCATTCGTAAGACCTCGCAGATACAGGAGACAGAATTATTTGATAAAGGCGACATCGCTGTAAGCTATGCCCTTAACACCTTTAAGCCAGCTACTGCCGACCTCCAACGCCGTATCAAATCGGGTTCACTGCGCTTTGATGTGCGTCAGGCGACGGCCCTCCCTTTTTTTGGTGAGCCGCTTTCCTGGAGCACAATTGCTGGCCTCGACACTCCGGGCAATAAACTAGTGCCTGTACTCAGAGACTTTTAGATGTGAAGGACTACTGGGGGTCATCTCAGCGCGCCATGTTCAACGCGGGTACAGGCTATTGGGCCTTGAATCTCTTTGTACAGGAAAGGCCCCATGAATCAGTTTTTGACAGGATTTTGAAACTGGGGCAGAAAATCACTGAAGTCGCCGGATTAGTCGGAGTCCTGGGTATTCCCGCGATTAGCGAGACTGCTTTGCACGCCACGGATCGAATGTATGGCATTCTCAATGCCCTAGACGCCCGCCGCACCCACTACCTTTACAAAGCGGCCGACACCCCACTGGCGGTCACTAAAGACGGTTTACAGAAGTCGCCAGGACTGAATCTAACGGATGTCCAGCCGCTGTACTTGCGCTCAGGAATATCGAAATATATTGCCGTGCCGTGGGCGCATACTTCTGCTTTTGAGCAACGGATGGGCAAGCTGACCCTTAAACAAAACTATCTGGTACCGCAAGACAGCAAAGATGAATCCGGCCCCGGCCTGGAAGCCGCAACCCAGGCGACCCTAGCGGATGTGACCTATCTGGTGTTGTCCACTGCCACAACTCCAATCAGCCTGGCCTGAACCACCGCATGTTTAATATCGCTGCGCCATAATGTCGTGGCTCACCACATCAAAAGTTGCAGCCTGAGTGTTACTTTCAGGCTGCAACTTTGGTACTGTTGCCAGACCCAAACCATAAAGAGCAGAAATGGTTTCCAGCGTCTCGGCATTCAAGAACTGGTGCGGCCCATCACAAGATTTGACGCCCAATGTTTTGTCATCGGACGAGAGGCACAAGGTGACGACGCAACTGCCATCTTGGGGCACCGTCTTCACCGTGCGTCCCGTTGCCGTTTCCACACGCCATAATTCACCACTTTTAGTCTTAATTTCCCGTGTCTCTGTTTTAGGGAAGCCGCCGACCACGACATTTTAGTAATTCTTTGGATTTTCTCGAACTTCAGCCCATAGATGAGATAGTTCCCGTCGGTGGAGAATGTTAGTGCCGTTACAATTCCTGGTTACGCCCCCAGGATTTCCTGGGCCGTGCTGGTCTTCAGATCCCACAGACGGATTATTTTGTCGTCGCCACTGATAGCCAGTTTTGTTCCATCGGGCAAGAAAGACACCGCCGTTACCCTCTTGGCATCGGCCTTCCAGGTCTTGATCGCCTGGCCGGTTGAAGTGTTGAAGATACGAGCTTCCCCATTATCGTAACCCACCGCCACCGTCTGCCCATCGGGAGCCACGGACAAATCGAGAACCTCGCCATCGGCGCTAAACTGCTTCTTGAGCTGCTCCAACGCGGTGTCCCAAATCCTGATTGTGTTGTGGTTATCTACCGTTGCCTTGACCTTACCGTCACGAGATAGGCTGAAAGCCGCCAGGGTGGTGTCTACCGCCATTGAGTTCCACAGATACTTAAAGGGTGGAATGGGATTGTTAGGAACAGTACCTTCGTTATGGCCAGGAACTTCCTTAGGTGTCAATGCTGCCCAGAACGGCAATTGCTGACCTCGCACAAACGTTATAGTACGATGGACCGGCGTATATTGATCCTTTACCAGATCAATCTGAACATCTTCTTTTGGTTGGTCAAGAACACGCTTAATGGTGACAGGCTTGTCGTTCGTTGCTTCCCCAGTATCCTTGCCCCCTTGACGCCACGGCAACGAGAGATTCTGGAATTGATTGGTCGCGGCTATAGTACCCAGCAGATAGCCCAGACACTCTTTATTAGCCGAAGACAGTGGAGACGCACCGGGGGCAACTCGTGAAAAAAATTGGGGATTCGGGACATTGCCGGGGTTGTCCGGTATGCGATTCAAAAGGGTTTAGTGCCCTTGGAATAGCATCCATTTGCCTTTGATTGAGGTATCCTTTTCGTGAGGCCACGGGGCACTTGATGCTAACAATTACCCAGTGCCTCAAGCCATTATCCCAAATCAAGCAGTAGGGCTTCCGTTATGATTAGCTTTGGCCGCATTAGTCACTATTGGTGGCAACTGGGAGCGAATTCAAACGAGCTGTCAAAAATGGCTGTGGCCTTGATGGCTAACTTTAGCCACTGGAATGTTAGGCTTTACCCTGAGTCAAACAGAGTTATTTCAACTCGATGGCTGGCTCTACGATTTTGGTATAGCAATTAGAGAGATAAAGGCTATAAGAAAGCATCATCTACGGCCTCGCTGCAAGTAGCATAGTGCGGGATTGAGTGGGCCAGACGACTCTTGAGGGTGTGACCCAGTGGCTCGATCCGGTTCAAATCGGGTGAGTAGGCGGGTAAGGGTAAGAGCCAGGAGCCAACCTGAGCCAGCAACTCGCTCAGGCGGGCGTAGCGATGAAACGAGGCATTGTCTAAGATCACCACCTGCCCCGGACGCAAGGCGGGGCATAACTGCTGCTCGCACCAAGCTTCAATCAGGGCGCTGTCGTAGTAGCTCTCAAAGGTCAAGGGAGCCACCACTTGGCCCGCACACCAGGCCGCGACCGTTGAGACACGCTGGGTGCAGTGCCCCAGGCGTTCACCAAAACACCCCTGGCCCCAGGCGCTCCAACCATAGGCATAGATGAGGGTGTCATCTACTCCGGCTTCATCCAGAGACACGCGAAACAACACAGCCCGTCCAAAATTGGACGGGCTATGTTCATGTTATTCAGTTTTTAATCACGGGTCTTCCAGTTAGGCAACGCGGGTGCGGCCACCGGAAATCAGGTCAACCACAAACATCACAATCGCCAATACGAGCAAGATGTGAATGAAACTGCCTACGGCGCTACTAAAGCCGATAAAGCCAAGTAGCCACATTACTAACAATACGCCTGCAATGATTCTGAGCATGATAATAACCTCCTTAGGTCATCGCTCTAACGATATTTCCGACGCAATGGTTTAAATTCACTTTTAAAGCGCCGCCACATAGCTTTAAGCTCTGTTCATCCAACTCTTATTGCATCGCTATGCTAAACGCTTTCTACGACATCGTGCGCCTTGTCCTGGGCACTGCTTGCAAGTTCATGGGCGTTATCTGCTAAGTCCTGCGCTTTGCTCTGGACGCTGGCTTTAGCATCCTGAGCATAATACGCCGCTTCTTGCAGAGCATCGCTGCCCTGAGCACGCGCACTGGAAAGTAACTCCCCGCCGCGCTCTTTCAAGTCGTTTGCGGATTCGGCAACATTACCCCCTAAGTCACTGGCCCGATCTTTGAGTTTAGAAGCGCCTTCAGCTAAGTCTTGACGCAACTCTCCTCCGGGCTTGGGAGCCAGCAGTAAGGCTGCCGCCGCACCAAAAAGTAATCCTGTGATTACTCCACGCAAATAGCCCGATCCAGACTCTTCAGCCATTTTGGCTTTCCCCTTTGAGTGCTCACGGCACTCACCGTTACGACTTTTCTAAGCCATTAAGTATAAGATGCAAAGGCCGTGCCAAGATTTCCAAGCCAGCCAGGAATTTATTTTTAAGCTGAAATTCGATAACCAAAAGGCCACCCGAATTCGGGTGGCCTTACTAATTAGCTTGCTCGTTTAGACCTCTCCCCGCCCTCTCACTCCCAAGTTAATAGGCGGCGCAGGGAACAAAGGATGACTCTATCGGTTTCTCACTTCGTTTAGGTCGCTGCTTCCTGCCAGCGTTGTCGCAGCAAATCAATGAGTGGCTTCGATTGCGCAGTGATGTCATCAAATTTACCTTCAAATGAGCAGCGCGCATCATAACCTGTCTGGCGCAAGTTCCGAAAGAACCCAGTAAAATCGGCTTCGCCCTCAGTGGCATAACCGGGAGCAACACGACCTAAGTCAGCTACATGGGTGTGGCGTAGCCGCTTACCTGCCGCCGCGACTGCTGTAACGGGTTCATTCTCTTCAATCATGTGATAAAGATCAGCCAACAACTGAATGCGGGGATGCCCTACCTCATCCATAATGCGCGCCCCCTGCTCGACCGTGAGAATCAGGTTATCTTCCTGGCTGTTGAGTGGTTCAATGGCGATGTCAATGCCAACTTCACTGGCAACTGCCCCCAATTCACGGCAGAAGTGGATAAACTGTTGCTCTGCTTCTTGAGGATCAAACCCTGCTGGCACCTTCCGCGCTCCGGCAGAACCTAACACCACCACTTCGCCCCCCAATACCTGGCAACGAGTGAGGGCCGTGCGGCAATAATCTAACACTTCTTGAAGTTGCACGTCCGGCCCCGTGATGCGGTGCTTGGCGGGAATAAAACTATTGAAAGCTTCTACTTTCAGGGGATATGGTTCCAGGGCAGTCCTTAATTTTTCAAATTCCGCTTCGCCACCGGCGGGCATCACGGCACCGACACCAAACTCCACATAATCCGCGCCTGCTGCTTGCAAACCTTCCATCAAGGGCGGCACTGCCGAAAGCGGCTGACCTTCCACCTGGGGCGCAAACGAACCAGGGCCACAGCAAATTCCAAATTTCATAGATTCAAACCTTTTAGAAGGATTTTAGCAGGAAGGGAGGAGAGGGGGGGAAGGGGAGAAAAGGAGAAGGGGGAACTATGGAACCCAGAGCGTGAGCGACGGGCTAGAGTGATAGTCACCAGAAGCTGCTACGGAAGCCCGTCGCTCACGCTCTGGGTTCGTTAGTCTTCTCTAGTTCCTGCGACTCCTCTCTCCCCTTCTCACGCTCCTCCACTTCCTGCTTAATCAACTCTTTTTAGCTGGCGGTTTAGCAGTTCCGAATAGAGTATCGAAGGGGCCTTTGAAGTTAGTCAGAGCAGTAGTAGGCAGGATGTAAACGGTTGGGGAGAAGGTACTGTTGGTGCCAGTGCGTGCATAGACTTTGCCGCTCTTTGAGCCTAGTTCCACGGTAATAGGGCCGCTGGACTTGGAGGAAGTGAAGGTGAAGTGTGCGGCGGGCTTATCGAAGCCATAGATGTCTGGTGCGACGGGCTTATCAATGAAGTCCTGGGCATTTAAGTTTTGTATGTCTAAAATGGTATCCAGTACGGCTTGATTGACGGTATCGGCTGTGGTTGAAGCGGCATTATTGGTAGTTGCCGCGTTAGTGCCAGCCGCTTGCCACTTATCACCGCTTTTCGAGTAGTTGCGGGTCGCATTCCGCGCTGTAATTTGGAGTCGCGTCAAGTCCGCAAGTTCTAACTTCACCACTTCCTTAGCACGCCACTCCCGCAAGGCGCGATTAATAAGGCCATAGGTAGCAGTTGTAATCTGGAAGACGGAAGGCGAAGTTGAATTTTGCGCTGCATAGCCGTCTTTCAACTGCTTGCCGATAGATAGAGTGCGTTCACCCTTGGTGGTAGCGACTTTAACGATGGCAATAGGTTTATCCAAGCCCCATTGCGCTGCGGAAGTAGGCTTGTCATCTAAAAACTTCGGAGTTTTCGTCTGAGGTAACTGGTTGATAAAGCTTTCAACGGTGGTCGTATCACCACTTGTTGCAACAGGCTTGGTGATCTTCCAGGTAGCCCCCGCCTCGCTGCTCTTAGCAGGCTCTTTAAGGAAGGTTGCACTTAAAGCCGGAGCGGTGATGTCAAACTGTGTCGTATCATCAAGAGCAACACGTAAAATGGCTTTATCACGCCAATCATCGAACGATTTAGTAACGGTTGCTTCTAGTGAGGCAGGCAGCAGTGCCACCTGAGAATTCTTGGTGTCTCCCACCCGTGCGTAAATCTTGCTGTTATCAAAACTGGGCTTCTTGCCGAATTCTACCTTTTGCTCACCCACTGCGAGGGTGCTTTGCGGTTTATCGAGGCCATACTCTTTTAGCTTCGCGGGGTCGCTTGACATAGCCGCCGCCGATTGCAGCAGTTGTAATTGATCGAGCAAGCCCTTAACCGTATCAGCATCGGCAGGCACCGCAGGAGTACTGTCCTGCGCGCCTTTGCCCTGTTGTTGCACGTTCCAGTTCTCCCCGGCTTTTTGCAGCACAACAGTCTTACCACCTGGCTGCGTTAGTTTCAGCGAGGTCAGGGTGGTGGGGTCTACGCGCATTAATACGGCTGAGCCAGTTTCGGCCACTGGGCCACGCTCGTTGAAGTAGATATAACCACCAACTGCCGCCACCACTAAAAGCAAGATAAACGTTGAAGCAAAATTCTTCATAACGATCTGTTATTGGTCATTCGCCCCTGGTTTTTGCTGCCAATGACCGATGACTAAGGACAGGGGACGAATAACTAGCGTCGGTTCCACCACACAATACCGCCGATGAAGAGACTGAGCAAAGGTAGCGCGAAGAGGGAGAGCAAAATAATAAAGCGACCGGATTCGGGCGTTAAAGTGATGCTATTGGTTACGGGCGGCTTGGGTGGGATGGCGATGGCTTTATCCGCACCCACCACCCAGTTCACCGCCGAGGTAAAGAAGCTACCGTTGCCTAAAAGTTCAAAGAACTGGTCAGTCACAAAATAGGAGTTGCCCACCACGACAGCCCGCGCGCCTTCAACTGCTGGCATGGCCGGAGCTTCGGGAGATTGAGGCGTTGCAGGCGTCCCACGATCTATCGCCGCCGCCAGCACATACGAACTATATTTCCCGTTTGGGCGCTGCCCAGGCTGCACGACCTGGCTCTGGGGCGAGCTTTGAAAGAGCGTCACTGGCGTGGCACTGCCCGGTGGCGGGGGCGCGCCTGCCGGTGGCTTGGCGATGCTAAGCGGGGCGGCAGCCGGAAAGACTACATCGCCATTCACACCACGCAAAATGGGTTGCTGCGATGGGTCGCTGACGGCAGCCCGCACAATGGTCGGCTGCTCACTTTCCGTGTCAAAAACAAACCCATCCAAAACTTCAATACCCAAAGACTTAGCCACCGCTTTCCAGTGCGGCATGGACACACGAGCCGGGCCTAACAACAGCAACAGGTGGCCCTTACCCGCCATATATGTGGTAAGCGTCTTTTGCTCGGCTGCTGTCAGGTCAACTTGGGGCGCGACGACAATCAAGGCTCCGGCATCGGCAGGCACCCCTTTGGCAGTCGCCAGCGAGGTGTTTTTGACCATGATGTTTTGTGCTTCGAGAGCAGCTTTAGCACGGCTGATGCCACCAGTGGGATTATCGGGGGTCGCCTCGCCATGCCCCGTCAAAAAATAAACAGTGCGCGGTTTTGGATTTTCCAGTCGCATCAACGCGGTGGTCACATTTTGCTCATCCGCGACAGTAACTTCTTGACGGTCTTTGTTGTTGGCTGCCGCTTTGGTATCGCCCGCTTTAGCGTTTTTACCCGCGTTTTCCAGTTGGGCTATAATCAGGGCTTGGCCACCCATCAATTGGCGGGCTGAAGTGCTGACTTGCAGGGTGTCGAATCGCCCCGGATCAGCAAAGGCATTTACATACTCAACCTGCACTTTATCAGAGGCGTTCTTGTAAGCATTAAGCAGGGTTGTGATAGCCGGGTCAGGTTGTCCACTGCGGTCATGGGGCACATAAACATTGGTTAATTTCACTGGCCCCGACAACTGCTGCAAAACCTTATAAGTTTGATCCGATAGGGAATTGACGCGGTTGCTGGTGAGGTCGAAAATCTTATGCCGCCGCGTGGCAATATAATTGATACCAACTAACAGGAGCAGGAATAGGAGGACGGAGGTGAGGGCGTTGGTGCCCAACAGAATGCGCTGTCGGGCATGGGCATCGCGCCCCATTTGCTGCACTATCTGCGCTTCCTGGCGACGCCCCAAGAACCAACTTGCCAACGCAATAAACCCGATGCCCAGGCACACCCAGCCCCAGGGACTTTGCCGCCCAATGGAGCCAAATACCATCACCGCCGCGACTGCGCATAGCACAGCTAAAACGAGGAATGCTCCGGCCCAGCGAGCTAAAGGTGGCGTATCCCGCATCGCTATCAACTCATTTGAATCGGGCGTGGAGCGGCGTGACGGCCCACGCCCTGGCTCTTTATCATCCGGGGAGTGACCGTTATCCAGTGATGCCTCTGCCCCCGTCGCATCTGTCTCGGCCAATGGGGACTCCGTTGTATCTTGAGGTTGATTTAACGCCATTTGCGGCTCTCCAACACACGCACCGTAGCAAAAAGAAAAAGCACCGTAAAAGAAAGGAAAAAGATCAGGTCTTTAGTGTCCACCGCGCCCCGCATCATATCCTGGAAGTGTGAGAACACCGACCAGTGGCCAATAAAGCCTGCTACATCGCTAGTCGGCATTTCTTGCGCGGGCCAGTTCAGCATCCATGAAATCATCAGGCCACCAAAGGTCAAGAATCCGGCGACGACCTGGCTTTCAGTCAGGCTCGAACAAAACAGGCCAAAGGACATGAACGCCGCCCCCACACAGAGCAGAGCGATATAGCTGCCCCACACTGGCCCAGTATCAATGGAGCCGTAGTGAGTGGCAAAGAAGGGCAGATGCAGGGTCACTAAGAGCAGAATACCGATAAAGGCCCACGCCCCAAAGAACTTACCTAACGTCACCTGCCACTCGGTTAAGGGTGACGTAAAGAGCATCTCCAATGAGCCGGAACTGCGTTCTTCCGCCACCAACCGCATCGTCACCAAGGGCGCAATGAAGAGCATAATAGTGACCAAAATGTTGTAAATGGGGCTGACTTGAAACTCCTGCGGTCTTTGCAATACCAACAGGAATAATAGCCCGGCAATGAAAAGCCAGCCCGTGATGAGGACATAGGCAATCCATGAGGTAAAATAGGTTTTCAGTTCTTTCCAGGCGATTAAACCAATCTTAGCCATAATCGTTTTAAGCTTTCATCCCGGCCTGTGGCCACCCTTCTCCAGCCCACTGCGTAGGCGAGGGAGACAAAGGATAATTTGAAACTACGTCTCCTCCGTATCAACGGCACCCGATGTTGTCAGTTCCAGGAAGATGTCTTCGAGACTATTGCGCTCGCGGTGCAGTTCCAGCAAGCCCCAGCCTTCGTTGACAGTTAATCGCGCTACTTCTTCGCGCACATCGGCGTCCGGTGTGACATTAAGCAAAAAAGTATGTTCATTAGCATCCCGCCCGTTACCGTTGCCACCTGCGGCACTCTTGTCGCCATCCTGTCGCTGGGCAGCGGTGACACCTTTTATTTTTTGTAACTTCTGCGCCGCGTCCCCCGCAGGGCGGCGCACAGCTAGAGTTAAGCGTGTACTGCGGCCACGAGTAGCCCCCAGATGCTCTGGCGTATCCTCGGCCACAATAGCACCCTTATTGATGATCACAACGCGAGAGCAGGTCTCCTGCACATCGGGCAAGATGTGCGTGGACAGAATAATGGTGTGGTCTTTCGAGAGCGAGCGGATAAATTGTCGGGTTTCCACGCGCTGGCGCGGGTCGAGACCCGCCGAAGGTTCATCAAGAATCAGCACTGGCGGGTCATGGATCACCGCCTGGGCAATGCCCACCCGCTGGCGATAACCCTTGGACAGCTTGCGAATAATGGTATCAGCGCGGTCTTCGAGCTTACCCGCGTCTAAAGCAGCTTCGAGGCGCTCAGCGCGTTTGTTTTGAGGCACACTGCGCAGGGCAGCAACATAACCGAGATAATCGCGCACCGTCATTTCGGGATAGAGCGGCACGTTTTCCGGCAAATAGCCAATATTGCGGCGCACTTCAAGAGAGTTTTCTAAAATGTCGTGCCCCGCAATGCGCGCCGTGCCCGCCGTGGGTGCCATAAAGCACGTCAGGATACGCATCGTGGTGGTTTTACCCGCACCATTCGGGCCGAGAAATCCCAAGATTTCTCCCTTGCCGACACGAAATGAAAGATCGCGCACCGCCAGAGCCGCGCCGTAAACCTTACTCAGATGTTCGACTTCTATCATGAGACCAATCTAATGCTCATTAGAATTTATGACGTTATTATCGTTGAGGGCAGTAAGAAAGATAGTGAAAACAGGCGTCATCGTCAACCAAGTTCCCATTAAAATTCTGTAAAGATATAGACAGTTAAATAGGGCCGCAGGTTGCCTGTATAAATTTTTGCAGGGGTACAATGCTCTTATCCATTCAAGCAAAAGCCCCTGTGCAAAATGCCACTTGTCTATCCTAGGATGGTTAGCGTAATAGAGACCTGTCATTCTGAGCAGAGCGAAGAATCTACTTTGCGCTGTGATAGAGTTTTGACTAAGGCTCTCTGGACACTCATACCAGATTCTTCGCTCTGCTCAGAATGACAGGCGCACCTTTATGGACTTTCCGGTGTTTTAGCAATGAGCATAATTTCCTGGCTTACTGCCACTTTTGCCTTCCTGCTAATAAATCCTGACTCACTGCACTAACTCGACCCGGAAGCGATAGCCGATACGTGGTTCGGTGTGAAGATAACGGGGCCGGGCGGGGTCGGCTTCGATTTTGTTGCGCAGGTTCGCAATATGAACTCGGAGTGTGTGGGTATCTTCGGCATACTCGTTGCCCCACACGGTAGTCAGCAATTGGCGGTGGGTCAACACGCGGTCAGGATGCAATGCCATGTATTTCAGCAGTTCATATTCAATAGGCGTGAGATGAATTTCGGCGCTACCGACTGTGACGCGACGGCGGGCAAAATCAACCCGTAAATCTCCTGTCGTCACTGTCGAGGGGTTAGTCTCCGCTTCGTTGCCAATACGACGCAATACGGCGCGAATACGGGCCAGTAATTCATCTATGCTAAAGGGCTTGGTCAGGTAATCATCAGCCCCATAATCCAGAGCGGCAATCTTATCACGCTCGCCCTCGCGCACCGACAGCACAATGATGGGTACTTTACTCCACTCGCGCAGTTGTTGGCAGGTCTGCAAGCCATCCATGCCCGGCAAGGCGAGGTCTAAAATCACAATGTCTTGCTGTTGCAGAGACGCTGCATCCAAGCCTTCCTCACCAGTCGCCGCCAGTGTTACCTCATAGCCATTGCGCTCTAAGCCAGCGCGCAAGGCCCGGCGAATCTGCGGCTCGTCATCAATCACTAAAACATTCATAGCAACTCTCTATTAAACCTGTCATTGGTGAGACTACCCGGCGACTAAAGTCACGGCTCCGGGCGTGCCGCCGACCGTCCGCCTGCGCGGACGGCACAATAGATTATGCGCTTTCCGTCCCCGCAGGGGGACGGTCGGCCAGCGGCCATGAGACGCGGTTTCAACCGCCGGGTGCATCATTTGTGCGCTGTTACAGTCGGACGCAACGGCAATGTGATTTGAAAAATAGTGCCGCCACCCTCACGGTTATCTACGGTTAGCTGCCCCTGATGCGCCTCGACCAGACCAGAGCAAATCGCCAGACCGATGCCCGTGCCTGGCAACGAACTTTCACGCCATTGGGGGGAGCGATAAAAACGCTCAAAGACTTGGTCTTTTTCCTCAATGCTTAAACCAGGGCCACGGTCTAGCACCTCCAGGATCAGGTTTTCATTTTCCTGACGGGCGCGCAGTTCCACCGGACTTTGGGCTGGGGAATATTTTAAAGCATTCTCCAACAAGTTATGGAGAACCTGCACAATTTGCACGCTATCAAGCCAAACCTCAACTAGCGAAGCATCCAGGGAAGTGTGAATACGACAGTTATCTTTAGGGCCAAAACTATCTAAGGCCGCGCCAATAACTTCATCCAGGGGCACCAATTCACATTGAGGACGCCAGTCGCCTGCTTCCAGCCGCGACAGCGCCAGAATATTGCCCACCATACGATTGAGACGGTCGGTCTCCTGGTCAATACCAAACAGCAATTCCCGCTGCGTCTTGTTATCCCACGGCACACCTTCCTGTAAAAGCCCGGTCACACTGGCCTTAATCGAAGATAAGGGACTCCGAAAATCATGCGATACCATCGAAAGCAACGCGGTTTTCAAGCGATCCGCCTCGGCCAAAGCCCGCGCCTGGGATTCAGTGCGTATCAATCGCTGGCGTTCCAACGCCACCGTCGCATAATTAATTAAAGATTCGACGATACGGCGCTGCGCATGAGCAATCAAATGAGCTTCCGGCAGATTTAAGTAAAGTACTCCCAGCACACGTTTCTCCATTGTTAGCGGTAAGTACGTGACTGCACCGTGCCCTGTTTCAGCTTCGTGCTGCCACAATGAACCTGCGCTTAGCCCATTACTCTGGCTTTTATCTGTGCCCCCTGGATAAGTGTTTCCTGTAGATGGGGGCATAAAGGTGGCACCTCCTTTGGTGCCTGGCACTAAGCGTGGACTATCTCGCAAAGAATGGGCTTCTTGCCTCACTGCTTCGATTAAAGAACGGGCCGGTTCATCATTAAAATCGGGCAATAACTCTGCTTTACCACTCACTGCCACAACTTCTGGCGATGCTTCCTCCTGCTGCGTAATAATCGCGGCAACGGTGCAGGGGACTAATTCGGTGAGACGCCGTAACACCTCGGCTAATACTCGATCATGATGCACCTGGGAGGCCACTGCCCAGCTTATCTCGGACAAGATAGCTGCTTCGCGTTCGCTTTGATGAGCTTCCTCAGCCCGCTGCCGCAACATCGTCGTTAACTGGCTGATAACAATCGCGGTCACCAGCATCATAAATAGTTCTAACCAGTCTGCCGGATTATCAACACTCAGTGAATAACGGGGCTTCTGCACCAACCAATCGAAACAAACAACCGATAAAAACGAGGCGAGAACTGCCGGGCCTCGACCAAAAGCATAAGCGGCTCCAATCACAACGAGCAAATAGAGCATCGCTATGTTGGAAACGTCCTCGGCACCAGGTATAAACGCGATGATGCCGCTGATGACAACTACACCAACAGCCACCAGTGCATATTTCCACAGGGCGATAAGAACTCTCTCAGATAACGAAGATTTAGCCACGCGCTCCACGTTCACAGTTTAGATTCAATCTGGCAAGAATTGCTTGGGCAAGTCTTTAAGAAGAACCTTAATTCCATGAACGCAATCGCCACTGGCTATGTCACTACTCTGGCGAAGATAATCTATAGACAGGGGCAGGTCAAGCATTCACAGGCATCTAGCGGGTCAAGATTCAATCAAGAACTGGTAGTATGCACGGGAGCAGCAAATTCCAATTTCTTCGGAAGGGCAGAATCTTTACGGTGCAAGAATCTTCAAGTGGCTCAATGTGAGGTGGTCTCAGTTCCTAATCCAGCTTCTTTTGCCAGTGATAGAACTGGGCCAATCGTTGCGGCGGAACACCCATTGAATATAAGGTTTGCAGTGTTGTCCAAAGGGCCAATGTGCGCCAGGGGCGTTGGTAAAAACGACGCGCCGAGACTGTAATAGGTAACGCACAACGCAGGGTGCGATAGCGGTGCTGTCGCGCATAGGCTTCTAAGCGGCGGGCAAAATCGTAATCCTCAAATAATGGCGCCGCCCGAAAGCCACCCAGAGCGTGGAAGACTTCTCTCTGCACCCATATTCCACTATCGCCATAGTATATTCCTAACCGTCGTTGCACTCGCGCAATGGCTTCAAAGGCTCGCGCTGCCGGAGTCGCCACATCAAAGCGCAGGCGAAAGTTACCGCCAATGATAGGCTGGCGGCGCGGTTGACTTATAGCTCGCAAGACAGAGCGCGCACTGTGTAGATGCGGCTTAGCATCCGCGTGCAGAAACCAAAGCACCGTCCCCGTCGCCGCATTTGCTCCTGTGTTCAACTGTGCGCCTCGATTACGGGTTGCCGTTACAACGACAGCGCCCGCCTCCCGTGCCTCAAGCACAGAGTCATCATCGCTACCTCCATCGCAAACGATAACTTGAGTGACACCTTCCATTTGACGCAGCCGCAAAACCAGATGGGCAATGTTAGCGGCTTCATTAAGGGTTGGAATAATGACTGAAACGCCAAGAGTTTGCCGCCCCATCACGGGCCTAATTTGAGAACTCGACCCCATTGGCTGTTTGGTTTTGCGACTTCTCATGACACTTACATTCTACAAGTATTCGCTTCCATCTTCTCTTTAATAGCTAATGCTGGCCGTTCATTTGCTCAAGAGAATTTCCAGGGGAGACAAATGGTAATGAGGAGGATGTTCAAGCTATGCCACAAGATTACACGGGCAGTGCAACATCAACCACCGATTTGGTTGATGACTTAGACAATGAAACCAACACCGGGGCAGCTTCAAGCGGCGGTTCGTTTAGTAACGGCGCGACCAGCAGCACGGGCGTGCTCAACCAAGCTCAGGACAAAGTGGGCCAGGTGGCCGATCAGGTGAAGGATAAAGTAGGGCCAATGGTAAGCCAGGCCCAGCAGAAAACCGGCGAGATCGCTGGTCAAGTGCAGCAGCAAGCGACCTCGCGTATCGAACAGCAAAAGCAACACGCAGCGGAAGGTCTGGGCAGTGTCGCAGAGTCGTTGCGTCAAACCGGCCAACAGTTGCGGGATAACGATCAGAGCGTCGTTACCCAATACATGGCACAGTATGGCGAAGCGGCAGCCAACCAGGTGGAACAAGTATCGAATTACCTGCGCGAACGCGATGTCAATCAAATCGTGCATGAAGTCGAAGATTTTGCGCGGCGTGAGCCTGCCCTCTTTATTGGTGGGGCTTTTTTGTTAGGTCTATTGGGAGCACGTTTCCTCAAAACCTCTTCCCCTGCCTCAACCTCATCCGGTAGCTCAACCGCAGGCTCTATGTCCACGCTGGCTCTCCCGACCACCAGTTATCAGGCTCCCAGTTACGGGGCCTCAAACTATCAGACGCCAGCCTTCAACACCTCCGCTAGCGAATCCGATGATGCAGGCGACGTAAATATTGGATTCGATGCGGGTTCATCCGCAGTATGAAATCTCAGGGATACCGTAAGGAGAAGAAATCATGCTGCAACAGAACCAGCAAGAGCGTTCGGTTGGCGAACTCTTCGCAGACCTTTCCCGCGAAGTCAGCAACCTCGTCCGCCAAGAGGTGCAACTCGCTAAAACCGAATTAACCGAGAAAGCAACTCAAACTGGCAAGAATCTGGTTTCCATAGTGATTGGCGGCGTCCTGGCTTTTGCCGGGCTGCTGGGCCTGGAAGCCGCCGCCATTTTGGGCCTGGCGCGAGTGCTGCCGGACTGGGGCGCGGCCTTACTGGTGGCCGTCGTCATTCTGATCGTGGCGATGATGCTCGTCATGAAGGGCATTAATGCTCTCAAAAATCAAGACCTCGTGCCACGTCAGACTGTAGATACGCTCAAGGAGGATGCCCAATGGGCCAAACAACAAGTCAAATGAATCAAGCCGATGAATCAAATCGGCAAATTGACAACAGTGATACTCAAGACACCGCTGCCCTCTTAGTGGAAGCGGTAGATACCACATCAACCAGCGGTGATGAGGCCGAGTCCCCCGAAGAGATTCGCGCCAATATCGAGCACACCCGCACTGAAATTAGCGACACCATCAACGCCTTACAGGAAAAACTCAACCCCGACACGCTCAAAGAAAAAATAGGGGAGCAAGTGCGGGAACAGATTCACGAGCATGTCCAGACGGCTAAAGACACCGTGCGCGAAGCGACCCTGGGCAAAGCCGGAGAAACTTTAGGGAAGGCAGGAGAACTCATGCAGAGTGCAAGCGATACCATTAGTGATGTAGCGCGACCTGCGGTAGAGGCCGCCAGCAATGCGGCGTCCACGGTCGCGGAAGTGGCCAGTAACGCGGTCTCCAGCATCACGGGGACTGCGGGTCAAGCGGCGGATACCGCCAGAGGAGTTGGTCATACGGTGAAAAGCAATAGTTCCTCAGTCGTAGATGTTATCAAGCAAAACCCCTTACCAGCAGCAATGGCCGCCTTTGGCATTGGGTGGCTTTTACTCAAACGCGATCAGGGCACCACCCGTAACTACTCAAGTAGTGGCTATTCCGGCAGTAGTTACTCCGGTGGCGGCTACTCCGGTGGTTACTCAGGCGGTGGTTATTCAGGAGGAGGCTACTCCAGTGGCACAGGTACGGCTGGTTATGGCTCTACCAATTATAACTCGCCAGCCTGGGGTTCCAACAGCCAGGGCAGTATCCGCGATACCATCAGCGACACGGTTGACAATGCGCAGGAAACCGTGGGCCAATATGCCGGGCAAGTCCGTGACCAGGCCGGAAATTTAGTGGATCAGGCCAGTGATCTGGCGCACCAGGCCCGCGATCAAGCGGGCCACCTAGCCAGTTCAGCCCGCGAACAGGTGGGTCATGTGGGGGAAACGGTTCACCAGACAGCTTATCAGACCCAAGACCGCTTCCAGCAAACATTGCAAGACAGTCCCCTCGCCATCGGGGTAGTGGCTTTAGCGTTAGGCGCTGCGGTCGGCCTTTCAGTGCCCAGCACGCAACCAGAGCAACAATTGATGGGTGCGGCCCGTGATAATCTCGTGGATAAAGCGCAGAACGTCGCGCAAGATACCGTGCAAAAAGTTCAGCACGTCGCCCAACGTGCTGTTGAGGAAGCCAGCAATGCCGCCACCACAGCCGCCCAAGAGCAAGGTTTAACTGGTAGTTCAGGGAGTTGAGTAGTTTCAGCATATAAGTAGAACCCTCCAACCGCCCTCACCCCCGGCCCCTCTCCCAATACTGGTAGAGGGGAGGTCACACCCCTACGCTTCTCATAGCATAAAGGAACCTTAAGCCTGCACGAGTTGGTCGGCCTTTGTGCTCCCCTCTACCAGTATTGGGAGAGGGGCCGGGGGTGAGGGCCAATGTCTTGCGAGCGGGTTAGGTCGGTTATATTAACAGGCACAAATAAGCCATCTTCTTCTAGCTGCATCCGAAGCCATTTAACTCATGGTTTTCAGGTGTAGGTCTGGAGGAGATGGCTTTCTCTTTGGGCCTTTTAGAGCTATCAGCCTGGAAATATTCTTAAGCTGCTATTAAAAAGCGACACTAACGCGGCTGCGGGGCGTCTAAAAGCATCGTGAAATTCCCTAAACCTATAACCGATGCAGTTTCCAATTTGAAATTATCCGGGTCGCTACCTGGATTGTCCTGGCCTTTAGCCGTGTCCTGGCGACACACTGCGCCCCTGTTTATAGCCTGCGCGTCCGCAGCTTTCATAATGGCTCCGGCGCGTGCTGTTACGATTTCCTCCTCGACTTCTCCCAATAACATTTTCTATGATTTCAGCTCACCCACAGTGCCCTTCGCCGCTTATGAGCCAACAGGAGGCGTCTCTTCGGGTGTGAGTTTCGCCGTCGAAAACGGCGCACTCAAGATAGTGAATGTCCATGCCGGTTCTTTTGGCATTGATACCAAGCTCAAGCCGTTCGATGCGATGCAACTGGGGCATCTTTACTTTGATTATCGCCTTAGCCCAGATGTTAAAGTCAACATTTTCTTTAAGATTAATGGCGTCTATCATGGCGCTCTCTTTAGCGGCCCACAGCGAGTGCGTCCCGGCAGCATCGCCCTGGGCAAAATTGAAAACGTCGTAGCTGATGATAAATGGCATCGTGCCCACATCCCCTTGCGCGATTGGCTGCGCAAGGTTTACCCTACCAACGATTCCTTTCCCGTCGAAGAAGTGCTAATCGGCAACTGGGACAATACCAATTACCTGATGGCTGGCATCGGCGGCAATGGCGCAGGTGCGACCTGGTGGATGGATAATTTTGCCCTGACTGGCGTTGGCCCCGGCGAGGCTAAGTTCCAATTAAGCGATAAGCCAGGCACCCCCTTAACTCAAGCCAATAATTACAGTTGGTCGTTGGATGGCGGCGAGGCCACAGCAATTACGGGGAGTGATTTGACAGTGCCCGCTCCCGACGGCTTCCATATTCTAAAGGTATTGGATAAAGCCGGTAAACCCGCTGCGTCCTATGGGTTTTATGCCGCCGCTACGCCACCACATCTGGGGCCGTTAGATTTAAAGGGTAATACCCTCGAAGTACCAATTGCGTCATCGGCTGGCATAGATAACAAAACCTTGCGCCTTACCATCGCGGGGCGCACCTTCGATGCCCAATCCCCCTTCGTAAAATGGGATGGCGCGGCAGGCACCTTAGACCTTAACGCCGCCGATGCGGGCCTGGAATGGAAGGACAATGAAAAAGTAACCGTGCAGGTGGATGGCGTCAAAGACTACCTGGGACACACCCTACCCGCCAAATCCGAAGCCGTAACAGTGGATTACTCGAAGCATCAAGTTTCGCCACCAGCACCGGATGTAAAAGTTGACTTTGGCGCACCCGTAGCCGACAAAGATTACCTGGTCGGCACTGGCACCTTTGAAAACTCTCTCGATGAGTGGGGCACACGCGGCGATGGTGGCGCGATTGTGGAACGGGATACCTCGACTGCCGCCTCTGGCCAGAGTTCGGTGCGCTTAACCTGTCCGGCGACGGCGATGCCCTTTGGCGCGTGGATTCGCCAGACCGGTTTCGATGCCAATCAGTATCCCGTGCTTTCCTTTGATTACAAGGTTTCACCGCAAATTCGCACGAATTTCCTGGTCGGCTTCCAGGGTGGCACCTTCGATATTCAATTCACCGACCGTGATAATGTGATGCCGCGCCTGGGCACAGTGCCAAACGTAGTGGCCGATAACCAGTGGCATCACACCGAAATAAATTTAGCCGACCTGCTGCGCAAAGCACGCCCCGGAGCCGGAAACTATCGTGTAGATTGGCTGGCGCTGGGCGACACTGGCTGGATGGGCAATGCGCGCGGCGTGCAGTGCTGGTTCGACAACTTCCAATTCGTGCCTGCACTTCATACCAGCCCGGTTCATGCCACTGTACATCTCAAGGACATTACTGGGACACAAGCGGTTTCCTGGGTGCAAGACGACAAGCCCAACACCTTACCGCCAACCACAGCCAAACCAGCCAACCAGATTGAATTCACTGGTAAAGGTCGCGTTTGGCTGCATGTCCGGGCGCAGAACGGCTCTGGCCAATGGAGTCAGCCAGCCCACATTCCCGTGTGGGTGCAGTAGTTCTTAAAGAGACTGGAGACTTGAGGTTAGAGACTGGATGCTTATCGCTGGATCATTGTTCCACAAAGCGGTATTGACTTTTGGAGAAGCGTAAGGCAAATTATCCAGTTTCAAGCATCCAGCCCCAGTCCCCGACCTCTTTGCATCCATTGACGGATGACCGCTAAGGCTATTGACTATAACCATCTATGATTACGCGCATTGTCATACCTCAGGCTTTCGAGAATATGGAGGAAGCCACTATTGGCACCTGGCTAAAGTCTGAGGGCGATACAGTCCAGAAAGATGACCCACTCTGCGAATTAATAACCGAAAAAACCACCTTTGACTTACCAGCAGAGGGCGCGGGTATTTTGCGCAGGATTGTCTCACCCGAAAAGTCTATTGTGCCCGTCGGCTTCGTTATCGGTATCATTGGTGATCCCGAAGAAGAATTGCCGGATGTAGATACGGAGAATGCGGCTGTCAGCCAGAACAAAAAACAAGCTCCTGATGCGGGCACTGAGACTTTGAGTGTGCCTTCCGTAGCAGTTCCAGCTTCGACTACTGCTGCATCTGCCCCTCCTGCTGCTACCAGTGGCGCAAGTGGAGCAGGTTCTCGTGTGCGAGCCACCCCTGCTGCCCGTCGTGCCGCCCGTGAACGAGAGGTCGCCATCGAAGATGTCGCGGCGGCCTTTCCCGGCAAGGTGCTGAGTGAAGAAGACGTGGCGAAGTTTGTTCAATAGTAGAGGCTGGGGACTTGAGGTTAGGGACTTGATTAACAAGCGGTTCTGTTAGCGATTAGCTCAATTAGCGTTATGCATTATCCCAGCTTCAATTCCCCTGCCTCCAACATCTAATATGATCATTGGCTTAGGCACAGACATCTGCCAGATTGACCGAGTGGCCCGTTATGTCGAGCGTTACGGGGAGCGTTTTACGCGACGCTGCTTTACCCCACAAGAGATTGCTTATTGTATGCGCCATGCCAACAACGCCGAGCAATTCGCCGCCCGCATCGCCGCCAAAGAAGCCGCCGCCAAAGCCTTGGGCACTGGTTGGCGATTGGGCGTTCATTGGAAGTGCTTTGAAGTCGCATCCCATCCCAGTGGCAAACCTTTTCTGCGCATACATGGCCGCGCCGCCGAACTCGCCTCCGAAATGGGTGTGCGCAACATCAACGTCTCTTTAACTCATGACGGTGGTGTCGCTGTGGCGGTGGTTATCTTTGAAGGGGAGTAGATTTACCACAGAGACACAGAGGCACAGAGATTTAAGAGAAGATAATAAGAAGGTTACAGGCAGGCAGATAGTTGCTCTCATTAACTCATGATTCTGCAATTTTTATTTTCACTTCTCTTAAATCTCTGTGCCTCTGTGTCTCTGTGGTAAATTACCATCATGTTCGATCTTACAGGTAAAACTGCTTTAGTAACTGGCTCCAGCCGGGGCATTGGTAGGGCCATTGCGCTGGCGCTGGCAGGTCAGGGGGCGGATATTGCCCTGCATTATAACACCCGCGAAGATGCGGCCCGTGCGGTGGCAGCGGAGGTGGAGCAGTTGGGTCGTCGCGCTTTTATCTTTGCCGCTGATGCGCGGCAGGGCGATGCCTTACAGACTTTATGGAAAGAAAGCGAAGCGGCACTGGGTCAAATTGATATTCTTGTCAATAATGCGGGGATGCTCAAAAACTCATTTTTGGCGATGACTTCAGAAGCCTCCTGGGACGAAGTTTTAGATGTCAACCTTAAAGCGGCTTTTCAACTCTCCAAGGCCGCCGCTCGCGCCATGAGCCGCCGCAAACAGGGGCGCATTATCAATATTTCGTCGCAAGCCGGGCAAATGGGAGATGTGATGCGGGCCTCCTACTCTGCCGCTAAAGCTGGCCTGATTGGTCTAACCAAGGCCACCGCCCGTGAGTTGGCCAGTTCAGCCATCACTTGCAATGCAGTGGCACCAGGCTTTATCGAAACGGACATGACAGCCACCGATGAGGCCAAACGCGAAGTGCAGCTTAAATTAGTCCCTGTAGGGCGTTTTGGCCAGACTCAAGAAGTCGCGGCATTAGTGGCTTTTTTAGCCAGCAACGAAGCGGCTTATATCACAGGCCAATGCTTTGCGATTGATGGTGGGTTAAGGATGTGACCTATCTTCAGGCCACGCTTGAATGAAACTTGATCGTTTTGTTACAGTGATTTTAACGAGTTAGGTTAGAAGGGGATTTCACGTTGCACACTGTTAGCCGTCATTCTGTTCTTAGTCTTTTGTTCGTCGTGCTTGGTACTCACAGCTTTGCTGTCCGAGCGGTGCCAATTAATTCTGCCACCTCGCCTTCTACGGCGGCGACCACTACGACGCCTGCCACACCACAAGACCCGACCAAGGCGCTGCCTTCACTGCTGGATTTGCGCAAACGGCTGGAAACCCTAGAGCAGCGTTTGGCGGGAGGCAAGGCTCCAGCTGACCCGCAGAATCTGGCGCTCTTTCGCTTTAAGCTGGAACAAGCGCGCATGTTGCTCGGCATCATAGACCGCGATGAAGCCATTTCTCCGGTCGTTGCACAACGCGCCCTGGCGGCTGACATAGAACGCGCTTCGGTGGTAAGCCATGCCCTGGGCGACGCGGTTTTTCCTGCTCCTTCACAAACTCACGAGAGGGCTTACATCGCGCCCGATGGTTCCGTGCAGCCTTATTGGGTCTTTGTGCCGAAAAATTATGACGCCCGCAAAGCTTACCCCCTGGCGATTTTTTTACATGGCTACGACCCCTACATCAGCAAGATTGAGCCGTGGATACCAGGCGATAAAACCTGGAGTATTGCCACAGATCGCGGCTTTATTCTGGCCATTCCTTATGGACGGCGCAATTCTGACTTCGTTGACATTGGTGAAGATGACACTTTAACTGTCACCAACGCCGTCAAAGCGCATTACCACGTAGATAACTCACGGGTTTATATGATGGGCGCTTCAATGGGTGGTTATGGCGCTTATGCGGTCGCCTTGCACCATCCCGATATTTGGGCGGCGACAGCAGTGATGTCCGGGCGCACCGATTTCTATTTGTGGTTCAAGCTCAACCGCGACGAAGTCCCCTTCTGGAAGCGACTGCAATATGATGCCGACGATCCGCGCCACCTTAAATATAACGCGCTTTATCTGCCTTTTTATATTCAGCACGGCGCACTGGATACGATTGTAGACCCGGAACACTCGCGCCGCTTCTATGATGACCTGAAGGCGCTGCACTATGCCGTGCGCTATCGGGAAATCGCCGATGCCGACCACTATCTCTACTGGCAAGACTTGCCGTATGAAACAGCTTTCGATTGGGCGAGCAAACTCCGTCATGTAGCCACGCCACGCCGGGTGATTTATACCACTGGCTGCCTGCATGACAATCATGCTTACTGGGCCGAGATTAATAGCTTTGCCGATTACAGTCGCCTGGCGCAAATTGAAGCACAGGTGCAACCAGGAAATAAGATTGAAGTGAAGACTGATAACGTGACAGGTTTCACTTTAACCCCACCCGCATCTATTCTTGAACCCAATCATCAGATTACCTTACAGGTCAACGGCAGCACGTTGCCTACCCCGTTTGACCCCACTAAGCCCGTCCAGTGGAGTGCAGTACCGCAGGCCACAAATACCACTACTCCTATCAAGACACCGCAACGCTGTGGCCCCATCAAACTTTGCTACCGTGATGCTTTCCTGCTTGTCTACGGCACCCTGCAAGCCCCTAAAACGCGACCACAGCCGGTGAAGACTCAAGCGGATGCCACAACAAATACCGGCGCTCAGTCAAACGTCCCGTCGAATGGCATCAATGACACTAATCCTTTCCCGACTGGGATTGAAGAATTCCCCACCACAGGCAACCCGGATGAAGATAGTGCCCGTCGTTTCTCCCGCGAGTGGGATCGCTATGCCGATGGCGTCCCGCCCATTAAAGCCGATAAAGATGTGACTGAGGACGACCGCAAACGCTATAATCTGATTCTCTTCGGCACACGCCAGTCGAACACAATTCTGGCTCAAATCGCTGATCAACTACCCGTCGAATTAACTGCAACAGGTTATCGGCTGGGCGAAAAACAATATACAGTTCAGAGGCCGAACAACCTGGGTGTGCAGTTGTGTTATCCCTCGCCCTTTAGCCAGGAGCGGATGGTAGTGGTGCAGTCGGGCGTATTCTGGGGCAATTCCCTGCCCATTAACCACAAGTTCGATTTATTGCCCGATTATATCGTCTACGACAGTAGTGTTGACCCTTCCGATAGCAGCAACCGTGCCGTGACCGCTGGTTACTTCGATGGCAATTGGAAACTGACTGCTAATGCAGGCCCGGAACCAGCAACCCTCACAAGCCCAACTTTTCCGGGAGCAACAGGTGATGAAAATACAGTTGCGAACGGGACAACTGGCCCGCCGAGGGATTAGCTGCGGTACCGGTTTGAGCTTAATGCTTTAAGAGGCTAACCTGGAAACGACACCTGCATTATTTACCTTCGCGCAGGTTTTCCTGGCATTGCTGAATGGCAGCGTCTATCCACCAGCGCGTATCATCATTGGCTTTAGCAAGGGCATGTTGCAAGGCAGTTAATGCCCGCACTGGTTGTTTTGCCAATCCCCTCACTGCCGCTTCCCGAAGTTCATAATTTGTGGCTGCTAAGTCCGTAATATAATGGGCAACCTGTTGGGCCGGATCAATATGCACCCATAACGTGGCTACTGCCGGAGTCGGATCAACTTCTAAATTACGGTCAATAGCAGCCACTTGCACTTCATGGCGACCTCCCGGTAGGGCGTCCAGACGCACAAGGGATACCGTTTGGGGCTTACTCCATTGTCCCTTATCAAGACGCCATTTGAACCATTTAGCACCTAACGTGGGGCTGGAGAAAGAAAGGGTAAACGAATCTACTGCATTGGCTTTAACTTGCACGCGAGTGGCAGGCGGCATGGAATGCAGCAGCATCGCATAATTATAGGGATCGTCGCCGGTTTTGAAGAACCTATTGCCTCGGCCATCTACGAAGACCTGGGGCAAATAGTTCGCAGTGAGAAACGGATGATTTTCGCCAGCCGCGAACTGAGGGGCATATAAATTACCCCTGATCTTATAGAGTTGCTTGCGCCACAGCAGCCAGACCGTCCCGGTTTTGTCACCGATACGCTTCGACGATTCATTATTAATTTGCTTTATAAGCTCGCGGGGCACCTCTACTGAGGTGGGATCAGGCACCTTAGCCTCTGGTCGGGGATCGCTTTCATATGCGTGCTTTTGCCAGCCGCTGCCCTCATGCCATTGCCAGGTGTCCCCATCCAGATGGACACACAACGCGCCAGAATGGTCGAAAAAGGGTGGGGCGGGCATATCAATAACATGGTCTTTGGAAGTGGGATAGATTTGCTGTGCACTCCACTTATGCCACACTTTACCATCATAATAGCGCACCTGTTTGATATAAGAACGGTAGCAAATGCGACCATCACGGCTATAATCGGGGGCCATGAAGGGGTGAATCCTAAATTCAGAGCGGACGCGAGCAAACTGTGGCGGCGCGAGGACGACATAATGGCCATTGACCTCGCGGCGTTGTGCGAGTAGTGCCTGGTTATAACTTGCAAAGATTTGCCAGGCCACAGGAGCCGGTTTAGCAGGATCAAAAATAGCAGTCTGGCCAAGATTGCTATCGGGGAGCAACCAGACCCGCCCCAACTTATCCAGAGCTAACTCACTTGGACTCTCGGCTTTATAGGTCTTGGGCAGCGCATGAGATAGCCATTGCTCGCCATTCCATTCATTCAGAGCACGCGCACGGAGTGATAGCATTGCCCATAAATGACGCTGTTTATCTTGCGTGATCCCGACGACCGTTTGGAAAGCACGCACGCGTGGCGAAGGCTGGAGCGATAGCAAGGCTTGCAGATTAGTTATGGTTTCACGGCCCGGATAGTCAACAGCTACAATGGAACCATCCGGTTCGCTATCAAGTTCTTCTACCGACTGTAAAACAAAGCCACGTCGCCAGTCAATGGGGACAACCTTAAGTGCTTGCCGCCCAGCGGTTGGAGTAACTGAGGCCCGCTCAAGTTGGTCATGGCTGATGAACCAGAGGCCCACGCCGCTACCAGCAACCCATAGACCTGCGCGAGTTTCTAATAAGGGCCGTGTTAAATGCCAGCCCCAGGAAGTATCAGCATCCAGACCATCAATGAGCAGTTGCCATTTGCCGCTGTGCAAACGCCAGAGTTGGCCTGTATTAATGGCCGCGTCAGTCGCCTCATTACCCCACCGTGCTCCGGCCACGACATACCAATTACCCCCGCGCGGCGTGATATATTGAAGATATTTAAAGGCTTTAGGGGCTGGCTCTCGGACGGGCTGCGCTTGCAGAGTCACACAGTCAACGCTATAAAGCCCATGCTCATCCACGCCCATCCACACATGCGTCGCATCTTTGGGCGCTATAGTGTCCACCGCAAAGGGGCCTTTGGCTGACCATCCTGGAAGTGTCGCATAGCGAGCCATCTTCTGCCCATCCCAGATAAGAAAACCCCGCAGCAGATAGGCATTAGCGCCTTCACTCCAGAAATTCGACCAAAACCAGGTGTGGCCTTGACCGTCCACAATAGTGCTCAAGTTGTTATAAACTTCTTTGTACAAGGCCGCATTACCCAGGCGCTGTTCCTGGTCGGGTGTAATGGAATAGGTGTGTTCAATTGTCCCCGCTTCGGTAACACGGTAGATTTCTTTGTTCTCTATAATGATCCACGCATTATTGTTATCTACAGAAAAAGAGACACTATAAGGCTGCGCCCTAAAACTACATAACAGGCGCGAGGTGGTGCCACAATGCTCGCTTAACACATAGCCCATGTCTTGCTGCTCGCCATTGGTGGAGTCGCTATCCGACAGAGCAGGTTTGGTAGCCGCTTTTCCGATACGTGGAATCTTCTCTCCCACCGCCAGGTTTTTTCCATTCCAGAAACAAACCACTTTGCCATTAGGTCGTTTCTGCATCGAGATTGTTTCGGCTCCATCTGTAGCCGGAAAGGACTCGTGCTGCCAACTGTTACCTACCTGGTAAAATACTCCCTGCTGACCAGAGTAGCCGTAATGCCCCCAGACCCGCCCAGTAGCATCACGCATTGTTAACGGCATGGGGGTGGGATCAAAACGTAGTGGCGGCACTGGGGCGGCCTGTGCCCCAGATAAACCTATCAACGGGTTCAGCATCCATAAGAATACAGCTCGCAGGCATGGTAATACTCCTGTGGATAAAGGACGCATAAAGCTATTCACTTAGAACCCATTGCTTATCCAGGAATAATGGACGGTATAGGTAATGGACTTCTCGGCATCTGGCGGCACCTGAACGCGAAATTCCACAGTCGTGCTATCAGACTTTAAGAGCGGGTCAGATTTAGCCGTGATCTCCCAATTGCCCCCACGATAGAGATGTTCCACCACCCGCACCTCGACCGGTGCCTTTTTGTGATTGCGCAGCCTAATCTCGAAGGTTTCATCCGCCCAGCCATTGCGTTGTGGGTCTAACTTGAAGGCGGTTTGTTTGCGCTCTCCCACAACATCAAAGGTATCGCCCAGATACATGCGCAGGGTCTCATTTTCCGGGGTATGGTCAATGGTGTTTTCCCCGGTAAATTCCAGTTGCCCGTCACTGTCCTTGCGGTAAAAGCGCATCCGGCCCTGGGGGAGCGGAATACCCAGGCCATTGTCCACCGTGTTCCTGAACTCGCGCATCGTCCACACCTTCGTGTTTGACTGCGTGCCATAACTGGCCTCTCGATTGTAATTGGAACGATTGGGGTCAAGCCTGGCCCCATCATAGACATAAACGCGCTGCGACTTGATCTGGTCAGCGCGCACAAATTCCACTTGTTTGCTCTCCCGGTCACGCAGAGTGGCTGGGCTTTCCACAGTGTAGAGATGATATTCGTCAAAAGTTTTCTGTGTTACTGGCGGCGACTGCGGATACCCTTCCATCATTCCACCAGAGCTAAATGTTGTGCCGTATGCTCCATTTTGCGGTTGAATTTTATTGACATTACCAGCCATGAGCTTGATGTGGGCATTGTCGAAAGTCTTGCCGCTCTGGTTATTGAAGGTGACCCAACCGACCATTTGCAAGGTATCGCTTTGTTCGGGCGAGACTAAATTATAATCGGCCTTCCAATTCATGCCTCCGGTGACATAAGAGAGTTCGGCCTGGAGTGGCCCGGCCTTGTCGCTACGCAAGAGCCAGTTGAGCGTCGGCTTCAAAATCGTATCATCGGGCAAAGCCGGAAACAGTGGTGTGCCTGGTAAAACAAAGCGCAACTTGCCATCCACTTCGATAATAGGCGAGTTGCTACTATAGCCTGAGTTGTTATAACCGTAACCGTTATAGTTATATCCCTGGGGGCCAGAGACTTGACCTCCGCTACGAATAATCTTGCCTGGCACAATCTGGCTGTGATCCCCCTGCGACACTAAGAAATCAATAGTTTTACCCTCATACAGCGCGAGCAATCTATCTTGAGTCACTGGATCGGCACGATAGTTTTGTTCTAAAATTTGAAGGTTGCGTTGTCCAGTGGGGTCACGCAAGACAACTGAATCAGGTTCCACCTGGGTCGTCGTGTCTGTAACCTGCACCTGATTATCGCCCTCTTTCAAATCAAGCGGCAGGGTGTCGCGCACCACCGCAAAGTTTTGATTGTAAATGGTCAGGGCAGGTGCGGCTTGGCTGGAGCGCACGCTTAACAACACGCCGCTACAGCATAAATAAACCCAATTAATACGCCTCATAGTCTCTCCCTAAAATTTTACTGCCTCACCATTTATAATGGACGGTGTAAGTAATAATTTTTTCAGCCTTGGGCGGCACTTGTACGCGAAATTCTACAGTGGTGCTATCGGTTTTAAGCGTGGCGTTGGATTTAGCCGTTATCTTCCAATTGAGGCCACGATAAAGGTGTTCTACAACCCGCACTTGCACCTGCTCTGCCTTATGGTTGCGCAATTTAATCTCAAAGGATTCATCAGCCCAGGCACTACGTTGCTCCCCCACTTTATAGGCTGTCTGCTTGCGTTCTCCCACAATATCGAAGGCATCACCGGTGTAGATGCTCAGAGTTTCATCTTTAGGCGTGTGGTCAATCGTGTTCTCCCCGGTAAATTCCAGTTGTCCATTCGTATCACGCTGGTAGAAACGAACCCGGCCCTGCGGCAAGGGCAGACCTAAACCATTAGCGGTGCTATTTTTGAATTCGCGCATCACCCACACTCGCGGGTTAGATCCAGTGCCATAAGAAGGGTCTCGCAATTGGCCGTTATAATAATCAGAGTTACGAATATTTAGCTTCGCACCGTCATAAACATAGATGCGTTGCGACTTAATATCTTCGGCCCGTACAAACTCTACCTGTTTGGTTTCACGGTCGCGCAAAGTCACAGGTCGCACGATGTTGTAGAGATGATATTCATCGAATGCTTTCTCCGTCACAGTAGGCTCATTTTCCGGCATACTACGTAGGAAACCCATCAGCGCTACAGGTCTAGTGTCTGCTAAAACAGCGTTGAGCTGCACCTTATTGACTTTACCCGCCATAAGCTTTACACGAGCATTTTCAAAACTCTTCCCACTCTGATTCTTAAATGTCACCCAACCCACCATCTCTAAAACGTCACCTTGTTCAGGCGATACGATATTATAATCGGCTTCCCAATTCATACCACCAGTGACATAAGAAAGTTCGGCGTTTAGTGGCCCGGCCTGATCCGCATTCAGCGACCAATTCAGGGTCGGTTTTAGAATGGTATCAGCAGGTAGCGTGGGAAATAACGGTGTACCAGGCAAAGCAAAACGCAGTTTGCCGTCCACTTCAAGGAGAGGCTGATTGCTGGCCGCTGAAGGGTTGGAACCGCCATAATTAGAGGATTGGCTGATCGGAATCGCGTAGCCGCTGCGGACAATTTTGCCCCTGACGATCTCTATGCTATTCTTATGGGGCACCAGAAAATCAATGGTCTGGCCTTCGTAGAGTGAGAGTAACTTCTCCTGCGTCGCCGGATCAGAGCGATAATTTTGTTCCAGGACTTGCAACTTGCGCTGGCCTGCCGGGTCGCGCAGCACCACCGAATCCGGCTCAACAAAAGCAGTGGTGTCGTTAACACTAATGTGATTGATGCCCCGTTGCAAATCCAACGGCACCGTATCGCGCACAACAGCGAAATTCTGGTTATAGATGGTTAGCGCAGGCTCAGCTAAACACCACCGCGCCCATGTGAGAGTAAAGGCACCGGCTATAGCGGTAAGCGTTACGCGACTGGCCCGTTTCATAACTTCATCCTGTGGAAAAGCGCGAGTTAAGTAGGAGGAGTTTAACCCCTTTGCGAAAGAGAAGTAGAATACCGTGAGGTCTCAAGGTATTTTAGAAATCTTCTTCAGGCGTGGCCAATCGGTCTCTTTGATGCGCCCGACATGGCCATCTAAAAACAATACGCCTCGCGTGCCATCAGCGGCGGGCTTGGCTTCATAAAAGATAACTATTCCTGCCGCGTTCTGGAAGTTCTCTTGCAACTGCTCAGATAGCATCAGGTTAGCGCGATAAGGCTCTTGAGTTCCCGGCTGGGTAAATATGCCTGTGTTACGGATATAAGGCTCTAATGCCTTTTTCATCTTGACTGGGTCTTTAAGAGGCGGCAACAGACCACCGTGATCCATTGCATATTGAGCCAGAGCGGTGCCAATTGCACTGAGATTACCGGTGGATGCATCATCGGTTGGCGGTTCTGGTCTACCGGGTTGAGGCATCGCCGCTTGCCTTTGGAAGAGTTTCAGGGCATCATTGTGCGCTGCGATTTCCTGATCCAGATCGAAAGCCTGGATGTTGGTTAAATTGCCCACCGTGCGCAAGTCCAATAAAGAGAGGGCTATCGGGGTATCAGCAGTCATGGCCTCTGGTGCGGTTGGCATACCACCACGCATCATCTTAGACATTTCCAGCCCCTTAATCTGGGGCCGATAGGCCACCAGATAGGTCGCGCCTCCCATTGTTATGGTTTGGCCTTTAGTGTAAAAAACTCCGCCACTCAACGCTTCAAACTCGGTGCCTGCCATCATCCAGCCACCCATATCACTCTGCCCGTTTACCGTGATGCGCCGCCAATCACCCTTTAAATCTTTGAGCGTCTGGGCAATGGGGAAAGCACGCCCCGCCAGGGCATCTTCTACCTTCATGGGAGCAACTTGCTCGTTCTGGCTACAGGCTGGATAGACGATTACTAAGGACATTGCCAGCACTGCGAGTTTCAGGGAGGATTTCAGAGAAATCATGGTGTCTCCAGTTAATACAATTAATCCAAGCGACAATCGCCACTAAAACTTCTCTTCAGAGATAATACAGAAGAGTTAGTCATAACACGATGGTTGATGTACAGTTGGTATAAATTAGAGCTATTTAGCTTCTTGTAGCACACGTTGTTGTTGCGCCTTCATGTCTTGCTCGAAGGCATCCAGAGCTGGCCCGCTGAGGCGTTGTACATGACCATCTAAATAAAGCACAGCGCGGCTCCCATCGGGGGCACGATTGGCTTCGGCTAGAATAATGGTCTCGCCTGGTTTGGCAAAATCCCCCAGACTCTTGCCGCGCAAAAACGGGTTGGGTTGATATGCTTCACCCGTCGCAGGATACACAAACATCTCATTGGCTTTGACATACGGCAACACGGCTTTCTTGAACGCAGCGGCATCCTTAAGGGGTGGCAATATATTGTTATGATCCTGGGCATACATCATGGTGCCAAGCCCTAACTGCTTTAGATTGTTGACTGAAGCGGTGTTCGCAGCCTGGGCGTCTAACGCGCCTGCCTGCCCATTAGCAGCGGCAGCAGGCGTGTCTGGCAAAGCGGCAACTTTATTATCGGCCAACTCATCTTGCAAGTCGAAAGGCTTAATGTCAATTAGGCTACCCATTGTGCGCTGATTGAGGAGAGAAAGCACAAGGGGCGTATCAGGCGTTAGCTTTTCCTGCATGGGAGGAACTCGATCTGGCCCCATGCGCATCAGAGACATAAAGTCGGGGCCTTTGATTTTAGCGCGATAGGCCACAATATAAGTCTCACTACCCACGGTCAGGGTTTGGCCTTTGGTGTAATAAACATCACTGGTCGCCCCGGCTCCCATCATCAGGCGTAGAAAGCTGCTCATGTCAGCTTGCCCGTTGACTGTCAGGCGTCGCCAATCGCCGTTCAAATCTTTGAGAGTGAGGTTAAGCGGCACCGTCTTGCCAGCCAGCACAGTAGGCAGATCAACATTCTGGCTGCGGGCTGGCTGAGCCAACGTCCACGACAGCCCCCATATCAACAACGGCAGTTTCCAGATTGTTCGTCGCATAATCAAGCTCTCCTGTTGAGACCTAGGACTTTGATGCTGCACGACACGGAGTTAGTTCAATAATTGGGTTTCGACTCACGTATTTCAGGGTATTTTTGAGGCCCGCTTGACCTGCGGCCATTCGGCTTCCTTGATGCGCTTGACATGACCATCCAGAAACAGCAGTGCCCGGCGGCCATCCGGTGTGGCGTTGGCTTCAAAGAACGCGACCATCGCCGCCGGGTTGGTAATGTGCGCCAACTTTTTGATAGACAGCACCGGATTCGGGCGATAGGCTTCCTTCGTTGCAGGATGCACAAAAACGGACTCGCTGCCATAGGGTTTAAGTGCGGCTTTGGCCGTCGCCGCATCTTTCATCGGCGGTAGCGTGTCATCGTTATCTTCGATATAGTTTTTGAGTGCCGCGCCCAACTCCCTGAGGTTATCCATCGAGGCCCCGTTAATGGCATTAGCACGCGCCGCATCTGCATCCACCGGAGGCATGGGCGTCACGGGAGTAATCGCCTGCGCAGCATTATGGCGAGGGGTGGCAATGGCGGGCGGGGGTGCTGCCGAAGGTGGCTCGTCGGTGCCCGTGGATGCCTTATGCGCTGCATAAGAGCGGGTCACAAAAGCACGTACTTTGGCCACCTGGTCTTGAAAATTAAAAGGCCGAATATTGCTCATGCTCCCGACCTGGCGCAGGTTCAGCAGGCTCAGGTCAAGCGTTCTTTCCCGCAGGTAATCCTCTAGAAGTTGCGTCACTTCATCGGGCGTTGGCTCTTTATCGCCTTCTTTAAAAAGCGCCTTAAATTCCTGCGGATCAAACTGCGCATGATACGCCACCAGAAATGAATCGTTACCGGTTGTGACCGTCTGGCCTTGCGTAAAATAAACCCCTGGGCCACTGGCCAAAAGGGAAACTAAAGTTTGCATCTCTTCATCAGGATCAGTCCGGTTCAGCGTGTTATTCAGTTCACGGCCAATTTTCTTATCAGTCTCAATTTCGGAGCTAATCGTAAGCTGCCGCCAATTGCCACCCAGGTCTTTGAGCTTGAGGGTCAGGGGCATCGCTTTGCCGGATGTGACATTTTGAATATCACCAGTGCGAGTGTCATTAGCGGCGGCTTCTTCAGGAGCGTTTTGAGAGTCAGGGGCCGCTGGAGAGTCAGGGGCCGTTTGAGTTTTAGCGGGCGTTTGCGTCTCATCAGGAGCTTCGGTTTCAGCCGCCAGTACTGGAGCCACTGTCATTAATAGGAGTGAAATTATCGGGGTCGTTTTAAGCCACTGTCGCATTCTTACGTCTCCTTCATTTCCAATACAGAGTTGTTCCATATTATGCCACAAGAGAAAGGATGAAGGCGAAAGGATAACAGATGAAAGTTCAAGTGCCACTCTTCCATAGACCAAACCAACAACGCTGCGAAGCATGATGCTCCACAGCGTTGTTGTTTCTGTCTTACTTTGGTTTTAGGATAGCTATTTAAGAGGCCGCAACTCTGACGCAGAGGGCATAGTAGGCTGGACTGATATGCCACGTTGGACAGTCGCTTCGGGGCGCATCAAGAGTGGGCGCTCCATGCTTTTGGCTAATTCCGTATAAGCCAGCATTTCATCGTTCAGTTGCCGCAAGCGATCTTTGGCGTCGGAGCACGCCTCACCGCCTAAAAGCATCGCTTGCCGACAGAGGGCAATGGCAGTAGAAAATAAACCACGCGCGGCTTTAAATCGTTTGAGGCTGGCAGCGATACGGGCTTGTTCACGACAGATTTCAGCTTGTGCCAGACAATCCTGATAGGTTGTGCAATCAGAGGTTGTATTTACGACAGTTGCGGCTTGCTTCTTTTTCATGGGGCAGCCTCAATTCCTGGCTTATCACATCAGACAGGAACTACTTTATATTATGCCATAGAAAGCACCCTCAACAAAGACAAATTTTTGTCAATTGTTTTCAGTTCTTAGATTGTAAGAATTCAGACTCTTGGGTGCAAATTTTGTTAAGCAGGTGACAGCTTTGCTTAGTCCAAAAATCATGCCAAGACCGAATTTAGGGTGTCAATCTTTGTTGGTAATTGCGGCATTGTAACAAAGATTGATGACTACTCCGCACCCAGAATCTTCACTAATTTTAAGACCGCAAAATTCCCATTTGTGCCACTCGGAGTAAGGTTCACAGTCAAACAAAAGAATTATGGAACGAATTGTTATTACAGGTATGGGCTGTGTGTGTCCCTTAGGCAATGATGTGCCATCATTTTGGGCGGCGCTTATAGCAGGTCAAAGTGGCATTCGGCCTCTCACCAAACTTGATACTTCCGGTTTGCGTAACGCGACCGGGGGCGAGGTGCAGAACTTCGATTGGAGTGATTACGGCGAAGAGGGCGACTGCGATGAAGCGTCGCAATTCGCCTTTGCCGCCGCGCATGAAGCCATTGCCGACGCCCATCTCTCGGATGTGGCTCTGGCCCAGGCGGGAATGGTGTTCTCCACTAATTTCGGCGGCGCGGCTTCCTGGGAAACTGTCTGTGACATGATTCCCGATACGGGCGAAGTTGACGCTGAGCTTTTTCGCCAGTTCACCCTGGAAGACGCAGCCAATTACACGGCGGGGCGGCTCCATATTAATGGCCCGCGTGTCACCCTGACTAATGCCTGTAGCAGCGGCGGCAACGCGATTGGCCTCGCTTGCGACTGGCTGCGGGTGGGTCGGTGCGACATCGCTTTAGCGGGCGGGCACGACGGGTTAGGATTATCTTCCCTGGCTGGCCTTTCTATCTTGCGCACCATTTCGCCAGAACTTTGCCGTCCTTTCGATAAGAACCGCAACGGCACCATCTTTGGTGAGGGCGCAGCCATGCTAGTGCTTGAAACGTGGTCTTCGGCGGAGCGGCGCAATGCCAAGGTTTATGCGGAAGTCGTGGGTTGGGCCGTGAATAACAATGCCTACCATTTAACCGCACCCGATAAAGATGGAGCGGGCTTACGCGCTGTCATGTCCGCCGCCCTTCGGGATGCCAACATCAGTCCGACGGAGATTGATTATATCAATGCTCACGGCACCGGAACGCCCTACAACGATTTGGCAGAAACCCAGGCGATTAAGGCCGTCTTGGGGGAACATGCGAAGCAGGTGCCAGTTAGCTCCATTAAAGCCGCCACCAGCCACACAATGGGCGCAGCAGGTGGATTGGAAGCTATCGCCACAGTGCAGGCTCTCATTGAGCAGAAACTTCCGCCCACCCTTAACTACGAAACTCCTGACCCAGAATGCGATTTGGATTATGTGCCGAACCAGGCACGCCCGGTAACGCTGCGGGTCGCTCTCTCAAATTCCTCTGGCATCGGCGGCAACAATGCCAGCCTGATTCTCAGAGTGGTGTAAAGGGGCAGAAAGGCTGAAAGAACTTTTATCAGCGAGCTACCATCAGCCCTATTTGGCCGGAAGTGAGCCTGCCCTGTCCATCATAGACATCGTTCCACATCACCTTTACCTGATCCCCAACTCTTAAAGTTCCGGGCGCTAAGCTTAACGTGACGCTATGCAAAGCGCCGTTATAGCCTGCACTTTCGGCGGCGATGAGGTGGCCATTGACCTGTATGGTGTAATGAGTGGGATCGCTGGCCGTTGCTGCGTCGAGGGCACCATTGAAGCGAAGTTCCACCGCGTCGGTCACCGCATACGCCGCTGCCTGCGATAACCCAGTGGAAGAGACCGTGCGCGAAGCAACAAACTCATTTGGCCCGCGCAGAGTTGGTGTTGGAGTGGGGCCTACTGTCGGCGTGGGTATTATCGTTGGCCCTGGTGTCACGGTGGGAGTTGGGGTTGGTGTAGGAGTTGGGGTTGGTGTAGGAGTTGGGGTTGGTGTCGCTGTCGGCGTAGGTGTCGGCCTGAAGAAAGGCGTAAAAAGCCAAGTTAAGACGATGTTACCCATCTCACCCTTAGACGATGTGGTCGAGCCATTAAAACCGTCTACAGCTATGGAATAAACTCTGCCCTTGGCTACCCGAATTGTCACGGCACTAGTATTAGTGTTCGATGTAACGTTGTCGTTGCTGGCAATAAGTTTAAGCGCAGCTAGGCTACTGCCTGTATAAATTGCCAACAGAGTATTAAAGTTGCTGTTGGTCGTGGCCACCGACAGGGTGCCGTCGTCGGTGGCCGTCCAGCGATACCATACCGAATGGCCACCGCTATTGCCTGCATGTTTAGGCTCTCCAGGCTCTTTGGTGGCGTTAAAGTTATGGCCTAAGACATGATTGGCAATACCCGGTAAAGTGCCCGTTAAGGTTTGCGCTCTGGCGAAGTTATCGTTAGGGGGCGTAAGATAGACAAAAGTCCAGGCCAGGCTAAAACTCCCGGTGGCCCCATTGGAACCGTCAATTTCAATGTCATACGTCTGTCCCGCAGTGGTGGCGAAAATAACACTACTGGCACCATCGGTGCGTCCGGTTGCATCATCATTGTTGGCAACCATAGACAACGCACTTACTGCGTTTCCGGTATAGACGGCCAGCAGAGTATTGAACTTGCTGCCCGCTGTGGTTAAAGTCATGCGTCCATTGGCGGGGGGGGTCCAACGATACCACACGGAATGGCCGCCATCCGCTTTGCCATTGCCTTTATAGGACGGCTCGCCAAACTCCTTGGAAGCATCCGTATTCGTCCCGAAAATGCGCCCGGAATTACCGCTAAAGGTAAGCGCATTCACAAAGTTATCATTGGAAGGAGCCTGCGATGGCTGCACAAAAATGTCGGCTGTCATGACTGCACCGGGGTCGCTGATATTTTTGACCGCCACATTGGTTACTGCACCGGCATAAGAACGCGAATTGGGGATGGATACATTAGAGAAACTGCGGTCTTGGGTTGAGCCGGGATAGGGATCGCCAGCATCGCCTAGATTGGCATCCCGCGCTGAGGCCGCACTCTGCTCCAGGTCAAAAAGCCCATCCGCTTGTTCTAAGGCGACTCGATAGTGACCAGCATTCGTATGGCCAGGATACCATTCCTGGGTGTTATCCTGATTTGAGGTGCTGGCTTTGGATTCATCAATATGATAGATCAAGAGTCCAGCACCAGGCAAGGCGCTATCAAAGCCTGTCCGTTGGCGATTTTCCACCAGATAATACTCGTTGGAAGGTGCGCCATTGCTCCACAGCTTGTAAATCAAGCTGTTATTTTCCGCATTGGGGATACTGGCCCCCTGGATGTTAGTGGTAGGCGCGACAGGATTGTCCCAGCCCAACTGCATCTTACACCAGGCATCCATGTGCGCCGGAGTATCGCCGGGCGTGGTAAAACCATTGTTGCCGCCATAAGCCATCAGACTCCATGCTCCCAATCCTTCCGACGAGTCATCTACATCGTAGAGATCAGGTAAGCCAAGGACATGGCCGTATTCATGGCAAAAGACGCCCACCGTGGCGATGCCTCTGGGGGAAAGTTCTGGCACTAAGATATATTTGTCTGCTCGAACGCCAGAACTGGTTGTAACGGCTCCTGGCCCGTCTCCATTATAAGTAGCATCATCGGCCAAGCTGCCCTCGTGCGACCACAGATCAGTTGCCACGCCGCTATCAGCCTCATCGGTGCCTTGGTGGATGACCTCCACGACATCCACTTTACCGTCACCATCCTGGTCATAAGGCGCAAAGTCAAATCCCGCCGCGTCCGCCGCCGCAACCGCGTCCGCCACCAGTTCGCCCGGATGAGCATCATAGCTGGCACCATCCGTTTTAACTGCGGTGTTGCCACTTCCCGCATTCTGTCCATAGTAATCATGCGGGTGCGGAGCAGTAAACCAACCGACAATTCCATTGGGGCCGGGAGAAACGGTAAATTTACCGTGCGACATCTCCGAGTAGAGTCGTGACATGCTCCAACCGGTGCCAAACAGGAGATTATAGTAATCGTTCGCCTGGTAGGAGGGACTGCGGTCAGGAAAGTTGATTAAGATAACGGGGATATTGGCGATACCGACTCGGCCTTGTGCGGAACGGGTGGAGAATCCTTGCGCTGTGCGGTGGCGGGCGGCGGCGAGGCGTTGTGGAATCCAGGGAGATGTAGGGTGCCAGGGAGCCGTAGGCGGTGCCTGCTTGCCAACGACGGAAGTGGAGCGGCGGGAAACGCCAGGGCCACCGGGCAGAGCATAAACCCAGTAACCTGATTTCATGTCTACGGCGACCGGGTGACCATCGAGGGTTTCTTGCCAGTGAAACCATTCATCACCCCGTTGCCGCACCAAAAAATGGGTGCCATCCGGCTGTGCCAGAGTATGAATGCGGGTCGTGGCTGGCCCCGCCCATGCCAAATGCGGGGCATAGCTATAAATTAAGATGGCCAATAGCACACCTAAAGTGGGCGTTGTGCATCTAAGCTTAATAGCAGGAAAAAATAAATTAAACTGTTGCAGCTTCATGAGAAAACAACATTTATCTGGTAGCAACGACAGCCTGATTAGCGACACACAACAAGGCCCAACTCAACGTGTTGGCTCTTAATTTTACTTAGACCTACGATTAAGGTATTTTGTTCCAGATGTGGTGCCAGGCTATAGACGATTGGACAGCCTGGTAAGATGCATCATAATTTAAAAGCAATGAATGAACTCCATTCTGTCGTTATCACTGGCCTGGGCGCGGTGACAGCCCGTGGTGATATGACATCGCATCCATCACCAATTCCTGCCGCGCCCGACAACGTTGCGCCAGATGCCAGTAGCTTAGGCATCACAGGCTTCAAAATCGAGAATTATCTAACCTCGCAAAAGACCTATCTGGATCGCTGCACGGCTCTGGCTTTAGCGGGTAGTGCTCTGGCTTTACGCGCTGCTGGGGTAGAATGGCCAGTGCCGGAGCATGGCTGGGACGCCCACGCCTTTGGTATTGTGCTGGGCACCCACTTGGGCTGTATTGAAACCATGAAGGGGTTCTGGGATAAAGCAATGGAGCGCGGCGTGCGTCATGCCAACCCGTTGCTTTTCTCGCATTCCTATTTCAATACGCCGATTTCTTTGTGCGCGATTGAATTTGGGCTGCAAGGCTATCACACCACCTGCTGCGCCGGTCATGAGAGCGGGTTAGAAGCCGTCCACACGGCTTACAATGCGATTCGCCTGGGCCATGCGCAAGCTGTTTTAGCCGGAGGTGTGGAAGCGATCACACCGACCCGCACACTTTGTGAAACCCCGGCAGCAGACGCCGCAGGGTCAGGCGAAGCCGCCGCGTTCTTTCTATTAGAAGAACAGGAGCACGCAACGCAACGTGGCGCAAATATTATAGCACCAGTAGATGAGGCGCTTTTTGAAGCAGCTATTACTCACCGTTCAGCCGTCAGAAGTAGTTATGGCGATTGCGGCGGTGCAGAAAGCGCATTATGCCTGGCTTTACATCTGCTTAATGACCATATTAACCACAGAGACATAGAGGCACAGAGAAAACGAAGTTAGCAGAGATTATTAAGGATAATAATGATAGCTTCCACTTCTATTCTCAAGTCTTCTCTGTGCCTCTGTGTCTCTGTGGTTAATCAAATTTCAACAATTTAGAGGAATCGAAAGTGCAAGTTAAATTAGGTTGTAATCCTTTAACGTGGAGCGGCAAGAATGGCGGCTTTGAGGTTGCCGTGCGAGACATTGCCGCTATTGGTTTCCAGGGCGTTGAGCCACCCGTCGGAGCTTATTTAGAGCGATTAGAGGAACTTAAGAACCTGATCCAACAGAACCAGTTACAGTGCGCCTCCGCCTATACTTCTGGCGCGTTTGAAAATAGCGAACAGTTGCCCGAATTAATCACTAAGATTGTGCGAGTGGCCGCTGCCCTGCCCGACTTCGGCTGTGATCGTATTATTCTCAGTGCCGGGGGCAGGGGCACACAGCAGGGCGAATTTCCTGATGAAACCATCGAGCGATTTGCTGATGGCGTCAACGAGTGTGCCCGCCAGTGCTATGAAAAACATGGCGTCAAAAGCGTTTTCCATAACCATGCCTGGACGCTTATTGAGTCACCCCACGAAGTAGATTTATTCATGGAGCTAACCGATCCTTATTTTGTTCTCGCCGGATTCGATACCGCCCAATTAGCCTATGGTGGCTATGAACCAGCCGAGGCATTCCGCAAATGGCGCACCCGCATTGGTTACGTTCATATTAAGGACAATAACCCAGCTCTTCCAACCGCGATGCCTATTGCGGAAAAGAACGCGCTGCGCGATAAGAAAAAGCGCGGCTTCCATGTTTTCTGGCCTTTGGGACAGGGTGCGCTTGGCGATGCCGGTTTAGATGCGGTCTTGGATGTGCTACGCGAAATCAACTACCAAGGCTGGATTGTCAATGAGTTGGATTCGACCAGTAAATCGCCCCGTGAAGCCAATACCGCCAACTATGAGTGGTTGACAAAGCATATTCGTCCTGAAGAGCGTAATGGGTAAGTTATTAGGAAATTTGCAAAGCAGGTCATACCGTGTACGTTGCCCAGATTCGTTTCGCCATGCCTTCTGAAGCTGATGAAGAGCAGGCCCTTGAGGCGATTAACTTGTTTTTGGGATCACTGCGGGGGAATGGACAGCTCTGCGGGGCAGAAATTTCTCTGTTAGCTGCTACTCAAGGGTATTTCTCATTTGTCTTGATCCCGGATGAAGATGCTCTAGATGCAGCACATTATAATCGTTACGCCAAACAGTCTCTTGAAGATTTCAAAAAGATTGGTTTAGTAGCGCCTGAATTTACCATTATTGGGCAAGATACTGATGCCGCTGATTCCTGCACTTGCGCAACTTCCGACTGGTATATTCTCTTTACAACTTATCTCAGCCTCGAATCCCCCCTGCATTGTGGCAACTGCTTTGGGCCAATCGCGTTATACCGCATCGCACCCACTTATGATGATGCAGAATACTATGACATCCATTGTTGGCAGGCGGATTATCAAGCCTGTGATCAATTACAAATGAATTGTCAAACCCTCGAACGAAGTGCCACACGGCAGCTATCTCAACTCAACAGTTCCCTATCCCGCCAAGGTCGCAAAATTTGCAAAAAGATAACGCAAGCCAGTACCATCCCGACGTTTTATTACCTTTATCGTGATAAGGGAAATAGCCGAGAGGAAGAAGTTAGTCGTTTATGCCCTTCTTGCCATCAAGAATGGTTTTTAGCGGAGCCAGTGCATGGTAAGTTCGACTTCAAATGTGACAGATGCCATCTCTTGTCGAACCTAGCTTGGGATGTGCGTTAGTAGCCATAGCATTTAATTACATAATTTGCCAATGCTTTTAAGAGAAAGGAAGCCACCATGAAGGTAGATGTCTCGCTGCTACTGCTTATCACTATTGGCCTTTCGGCAGGTTTTGCTTCGGGGTTATTTGGCATAGGCGGTGGTGTCATCATCGTGCCCGCTCTGATCTACTTATTGGGATTTTCCCAACACAAGGCGACGGGCACCAGTCTGGTTATCCTGCTGCCGCCGGTCGGGTTGGGAGCCGTCTTAGAGTATTACCGCAATGGCAATGTGGATTGGAAAGCGGCGCTGGTGGTGGCTTTCACAGTTTTCCTGGGCGCATGGTTAGGGGCGATTTGCGCTAATAAATTAGCCGGGCCAATTCTTCGGCTCATGTTTGGCATCTTCGTGGTCTTCCTGGGTTTCTATACAGTGGCCGGAGCGTTAAGACGACTGGCTCAAGTCAAAAAGGAAGGAGGTCTGCACCGTCCCCTACCCCCAGCGCCTTCGTAACTGCTTATCAGTTATAGATTTACGCAAAAGTGATAATTGAACCTCGCCTAACCCCTTCTCGTGGGAGGAATTAGGGGAGGTCGCCAGCGTGAGTTCTATAAGAATGCTCGGTAGTGCTGGCTACTTTAAATGCGAAATAGTCTTGAGCCGTGGCCAGTCTGTTTCTCGGACGCCCTCCACATGTCCATCTAAAAAGAGCGCATTGCGTTGGTGGTTGGCACGTTGGGGGTCGGCAGGGGGAACCGCTTCGTACACGATAATGGTCTCATCGCCTTTCGAGAAGTTTTCTAACACCTGCTCTGAGAAGGCTGTATTCCAGAGATACGGTGTGTCAGTGTCTGGCTGAAGGAGGACATCGGCATCGTCCAGGTAGGGCAGCAATTCCTTAGTTAAAGCCGCTTGGTCTTTCAGGGATGGCAGAGCACCCTCGTGTTGGGCAGCATACTTATGCAGCGCAACGCCAATCTGCTGCAAATTACTGAGTGATTCGTTCAACTGCCCCACCATCATCCCTAGCACACCACTACCAAGGTAGCTCCTGGTGCCCGCTGGAGTTAACGGCATGGGCTGCTGACCATTCGCCTGCATCACCCAGACCGCAGCGGGAGCGCCGTCTCTGGTTTCTCTGGTAAAGAATATCTGCTGACCATCCACCGACCAGAGCGGGGAAGAATCTATGTTGCGCCGGGGGCCAGTGAGTTGCGTCCGGTGCGAAGTATCGGCGTTCATTACGAAAATGTGGCAACCCTTGTCATTACCCTCCCCAACATAGGCGATACGTTGCCCGTCTGGAGACCACGCTCCCATAGCCGCGCTCTCCGCGACCATCTGCCTGGCCTCGCTCCCATCGGCATTCATGATATAGAGATAGGCTGGGCCGGGTCGGTCTACAATGGTATAAAGAATTTGTCGTCCATCCGGCGACCACGCGGGCAGAAAGCCTTCACCCAGGTCACGGATATGGCTGCCGTCGGCCTCCATGATACAAATGTCAGTTGTGGTTCGGCCTGTTGCCGTCTGGGTATTAAAGGTGCCAAAGGCAATGTGCCGTCCATCGGGCGACCAGGCGGGGCAGGCCGCCAGGGTGTTAAGTTGCGTTAGCCGTTGTCGCTGGGTGCCATCCGCCTTCATCCGATAAATTTCGCCCTGTCCAGCCCCGTTTAATACCGTAAAAGCGATCTGCTGACCATCTGGTGCCCAGGCAGGATCAATATCTCGTTTACCAGTCAATCTCCTTAAGTGGGGGGCATCCCCCTGATTACCTATTGTGGAGTCAATCTTGTCGTTGGACACCTGCGTTAGATTCACGCTATGGGAGCCGTCCGGGTTCATCACGCAGATACTGGATCGATAACTGCCCACCCTACTGGTGAAATAGAGGACTTTATTGGGCGGGGTGGCCGCTGTCTGGCCCGGTGCTGGTTGTATAGCAATCAGGGACGCCAGGTTGAGCGCCACCCACAGTCTGGGCGGAGTGACAATTATTTTCATGGCAACATCTCCTTAACGCCTAAGATGCCTGACAATCGCTTTTGTCCATCGTACGCCGCTTGCCTAAGTTCTTGCTCATGGCTCTATGTCTTATGGCGCAGGGCCAACCTACTCGCCGGTTGCTTCCACGTTTTCATTTAGATGAAGCGAGCAGCGGGAAAGTTCGATTGTCTCGCAACACGGCATATAGATGCATATTTAACTTGATATAGCCGCAACAGTAATTTAAAGAAAGCTTCACCTGGGCTTAAAGTAGCGGACGCATAATGAACGGCGAATGTATATTTACAGGAGCCAAAAATTTATGCAGAAAGTGAAGCAGCAAAAACAAGTCTTAAAGCAGGTACAAAGAAAGCGTCTGCGCCGGGGGTTTACTCTCATCGAGCTATTAGTCGTCATTGCCATCATTTCAATTCTGGCCGCTATTCTTTTCCCGGTATTTTCCCGTGCTCGTGAAAATGCGCGCCGCGCCTCCTGCCTGAGCAACTTGAAACAGATTGGTTTAGCTACTATGCAGTATGCGCAAGACTTTGATGAAAGACTTTATGCCCATCGTTATAACTCCGGCACGAACAGTAATCCCCTGCTACCGGCTAACGGTGGCCCGGCGCAAGGGGCATCTATTAGTGGTGGAGCGCGAGACAAAACTTTTTGGCCAACTCTACTGCAACCTTACACCAAGAACTATCAAGTCTTCGTTTGCCCTTCTAACCCCAATGGTTGGGTCATCTCTAACGATGATGGCATAAGTTGTAGTGGGCCTGGCTGTAGTGGTGTAGGCTATGGTGCAGAGAATAGCTATGGCCATAACGACGCCTGGCTCAGTCCGGCTGGCCCGTTTGCCGGGGGCGCTCCTGTCATCAGTGTTCATTTAGCAGGTCTGACGCGTCCCGCAAGCACCATTAACGTCGTGGACGCCACCTATTATGGAGCCGGGCCAGATACAACTAACGAGAGCGGTCTTCGCACGAACTATAAATCTACGGGTGGTGGCAGTTGCACGGGCGGTGCCAATGATTGCCCTGATGATACCTTTATGAACGCCCAAGGCAGTCAGTACGTCAGCTACTGGAAAAATATTGGCAACGCAAACTGGTCGTGGGGCGGTGGCACCCTTGATGCCGCTGGCGCGAAAGTCCTGCTGCCCCAACGTCACCTAGAAACCATCAACTGCTTGTTCGCTGACGGCCATGTTAAGTCCCTGCGTTGGGACAAAGTCGTTGGCGATATTTGTCTGTGGGCCACCGACATCAATGGCCCTCACAATTGTCCTGGTTAGTTAAAGTGAGAAGTTCATGCGTCGAATACCATCTCCTCAAAATGGTGGCACAGCAGTTGGCATGAAAGCTATCGTTGAAACCGATGATACCCAGGCAAGTAAGCAATCCATAGCTGGCTCGCTGACAGCACGGTGGGCCGAAGGTTGGATAGAGAGGTTCCGACTTGATGCAGACAGTCTCAGTCCTGAAATAACAGCTTGCCCGTTAGCAGGCGTCAGATTCAGGGACTAAAACTCTGTTTTGGGGATGGCCTGGCGGTGTTACCAGCACCCCAGGCCCGGCCAATCTGTTAAGTCAGATCAACAGGTATCAGTATAACTAGACCTTGACCCAAGAACTATGGCGAACATCAAACTAACCCGCCCCTAAAGGGAGCGGGGTGAACCACTGGTAAGCCCCTTGAATGGGGCTATGGGGTGTTCACGACGCGGCGGTAGCCCCGTTCAGGGGGCTTTTGCCCTCAGCCCACTGCTTTAGCGGTGGGTCTCCCAAAGCCAGACATTTTCCCGCTGAAAGCAGAAAGGGTATCAGCAGATTAATGCTGATACCCTTTTACAACTAAGCAGGCTTTATGTTCCGACTCTCGCACCTGCGCCACTGATGGCGGGGGATACACTCACCTGTCAAACCTGCGAGCGGAGCGTGCCTTGGCTTTAACCACTTCTTCCTCCCTGTTCTTCGGTGCTGCATTGGATTGTAGCGACATGAGCAATTGACCTGATACTCTGGCAATGTCCTCAACCGCTGCATTAAAGGCGGCTTCGTTCACCGCAGAGGGTTTGTTAAAGCCGCTAATCTTCCTGACGAATTGCAGTGACGCCGCGTGAATCTCTGCCTCGGTGACTGGCGGCTCAAAATTATACAGGGGTTTAATATTTCGACACATCGCGCTTTACCTCGAATAGCTCCTAGCGAGCCTCCATCCGTCCTTGTCCTGCACTGACTCTTATGCGTTCGTTTCTTGATTATAGAGAAGCAACCAGTTTATGCCAAATTTATCGGTCAGATGGCCAAAGGTTCCGCCCCAAAATGCGTCTCCCAAAGGGTGGATGATTTGTCCGCCCGCCGCGAGGTTGGAAAAGAAGGTTTTAATTTCTGCTTCGCTACTGCAATTGAGGCAAAGAGAAATGGCATTGCTCTCTACCACCCCATTTCTCATCATGTCAGAAGCCATCAGCACTAACCCATCTTTAGTTAAGCTGGAATGCACGATAGCCTGCCTCTCCGTAGCGGGCATTTGGTCTGCGATTGGCGAACCTTCAACTGTTTGCAGGGTGAGTTCTCCACCCAGACATTCCTTGTAGAATGTCATAACTTCACGGCAGTTGCCCTTGAAGTTCAAGTAAGCATTAATTTGTGTCATGTTAATTTCGCTCCTGTTGGGTTGTTATTCAACTCAAGTTGCCACCTCTGTCGCTCTGCTTGGAATGGCAATGCCACTAATAGGTAGCAACTTGAGTTATTAAATTTTTGTGCGACGGTTGTTCTCTCGCCTTTTGCAATGACCATCAACATTGGGCTAAAGGCACTGCAAGACTCAGGCACCGGCCAGGTATGCGGCGAGTTTGTTTAGCGTGCCGTTAAAGCCCTGCTCCATTGATTTGTGCCCGTCCACAAAGGTCTTGCGCTCCACTTCGGTCGCGGCATGGGGCACCGCTTGAATGATGAGAGTCGTTTTGCCAGCCTGCTCGATGAGCGTCATTCTGGTGAGCATTTCCATCGGCCAGGTCGGGTTGAGCGGGTGCCGGACGGCGTTGCCTGCCTCATCGGTAAAGGACACAATGGTGACGAGACGCTCTGGCTTAGCAATTTCAATATAGACCCATTTGCCCCACATAGTATGGCCATCCGGGGAGCGCATACCATAATGGAAAGTGCCACCGGGACGCAGGTCTGCCTTGCAGGACAGCATGGTGAAATCTTTTGGCCCCCACCATTGCATGAGACGCTCCGACTCGGTAAACGCCTGCCACACGAGATCGCGCGGCGCATCAAAGACGCGAGTTATAAGAAACTCGCTGGCAGTCAACGCCGCCTGCTCAACCCCCGAAGCTCTCGCCAGGTGCGCCTCAAGCTTTTCAATGGACTGATTCCAGCCCGCTTCCATCCCCGCTAACCCTCCGGCGGCTGCGGGCGATGCCTTGAGTACAATGGCCTGTATCGTGACTTTGGTCTTGCCGTCCAGTTCGTCAAACGTGACGGTATTGCTTATTTCCAGGCCAGGAATGCCCGCTTCATCCTCAAAGGCCGTGGACGTGAAGACGATTCGCTCCGGTTCATCAATCTCGTGAAAGACGCCTCCCATTGGATATATGGTACCGTCAGGCCCCTGCATGTGAATACGGATAGCGCCACCAGATCGCACATCCAACTCGCAGACGGGGTTGGTAAAGCCTTTTGGCCCCCACCATTGCGCCACATGCTCCGGCTCAGTCCACAGCCTGAAAACCAGGTGGCGGGGCGCATCTAAAATGCGGGTAATAACGACTTCTTTTACGCTTGACGCAGGCTGCGCCAACGGGCAAGGTTCGGTGTCGGTGGTTTCGAGGCTAGGGTTGGCTGCTGTCATTTTTCTGCTCCTGTGTTTGTATTTCGCGGAGGTAATCCTCCAGGCGATCCATGCTCTCATCCCAAAACTGACGGTATTGCTCCACCCAATCGGCAATGTCGTGGAGTGGCTTCGCTTCGAGACGACAGGGTCGCCACTGGGCATGGCGACTCCGCGTAATCAAGCCCGCCTGTTCCAACACTTTGAGGTGCTTGGTTATGGCAGGCAGAGTCATCTCGAATGGCTCAGCCAGTTCCTTGACCGATGCTTCACCAGAGGCGAGGCGCGCGAGAATCGCCCGGCGAGTGGGATCGGCAAGAGCCGCAAAAATAGTACTGAGTTGATCGGTCTCCATCTTATTTTACCTACTGGTTAATTAACCAATAAGTAAATTAATATATTCTCTAATGCTTGTCAAGGGTAAAAAGGTTTTATTTTTCTGTGATAACCGTTTTACCGCCATGAAACGCTTCATCTAACAAATCGATAGGAACCCCGATTTCGACTCGACCCCAACGCACCGAAAAAATCTCGCCTCAAGCCCTTGGCGGTGCCTATCGTCGTGCTATAATTAATCTATCGGTTAATTAACCTATAGGTTATATAAGGAGGTTCGACACGATGTCCGCCGATCAAATCAGTGTCACGTTTGCGGCTTTAGCCGACCCGACCCGACGCGCCATTCTGGAACGGCTGGCAATGGGCGAAGCCCCAGTGAAGGAGTTGTCGGTGCCGTTCGAGATGAGCCAGCCAGCCATCACCAAGCACCTCAAAGTTTTGGAGCACGCTGGTCTGATTTCGCGCAGCCGCGAAGCACAGTGGCGTCCCTGCAAGTTGGAAGCGAAGCCGCTGCAAGACGCTTCCGCCTGGATCGAGCAGTATCGCCAGTTCTGGGATGAAAGTTTTGACCGCCTGGACGATTACCTCAAGGAACTTCAAAGCGAAGAAGCCACAAGCAAGGAGAAAAAAGATGGTCGCAGCACCCGAAAACGTCGCTAAGCCGACGGCGCAAGAACTCGTTATCACGCGCGCTTTCGAGGCACCACGCGCCCTGGTTTGGAAAGCGTGGACACAGCGCGAGCATTTATTGCGCTGGTCATGTCCCAAAGATTTCATCGTGCTTTTCAGCGAAAGCGATTTGCGTGCTGGCGGTGGTTGGCGCGTGGGAATGCGCTCGCCCGAAGGACGGGAATACGTCATGTTTGGCAAATACCGCAAGATCATAGAGCCGGAGCGACTGGTGTTCACACACAATTGGGAAGAAGATGAAATCCATGACGGCCACGAAACCCTCGTCACAGTGCAACTCGAAGAAAAGGCTGGGCGCACAATTATGATGTTCACGCAATCGAATCTAGCGACAGCTTCGTCGCGTGATGGACACGCCGAAGGCTGGAGTGGCGCCTTCGACCTCCTCAACAATTATCTGCACGAATTGCAAAACGCAAAAGGATAACGCTATAAACGCTCATCCAGACGATCTATGATGCCCGCGACTGGCACTCCTCAAGACCCCTCAGTCCAGAGTACTTTGGAGCCAATAACCACCGCCGCATGAGTACTCATGTGGCACCGATGCTTAACAAAAGGAATTTTCATGTCTAAGATTACGCCGTTTTTATGGTTCGACCACCAGGCAGAAGAAGCGATGCTTTTCTATTGTTCGATCTTTCCCAATTCAAAGGCTGGCGAAGTCACGCGCAGCGGCATGGGCGTGGGCGGGCCACCACCTGCGGGAAACGTCACGTCAGTGACGTTTGAACTGGACGGGCAACCATTCATAGCCTTCAATGGCGGCCCGGAATTCAAGTTTTCACCGGCGATTTCTTTCTTCGTCAAGTGCCAAACGCAAGACGAAGTGAACGAGCTTTGGGAAAAGCTGTCACAGGGCGGTCAAGAAGGACAGTGCGGCTGGCTACGCGACCAATTCGGCGTATGGTGGCAGATCATCCCCGACGCGCTGGGGCAAATGCTGCAAGACCCCGACAAAGACAAAGCGCAAAACGTCATGCAAGCGATGCTGCAAATGGAAAAAATTGACATCGGAACTCTGCGGGCAGCTTATGATGCGGAGACTCCTGCCGCCAAAACGTCTTGACGCGAGTACTCACCTTACCAGAGGTTCTTCGTTGATGCTCAACGTGGCCAACGATGCTGCGGCGAAGCGTTTATTCGACCTGCTGACCACCAGTGGCCAGGTTCCTAGGCCGCTGACGCCAATGTTCTGGGCATCAAGTTTCGGCAGGTCGCCAATAAGTTCGGCGTGTCGTAGATGGTGATGGTGGCATAGTAAAAACTTTCAGGGGACAAAGGGCACAAGGGGTTGTAGCAACCCTCTTGTGCCCTTTGTCGTTTCATCTTTAAGGCTTACAGCAACTTGCAGCCTCTCGTTAGACTCTAATTCGTCATGGATTTATCACCACAGGAACTATTGCCACACTTGCGCATGATGCTGCTCATTCGCCGCTTTGAAGAGCGTTTGGATGAGCTATTTGCATCGGGCTTAATTAAAGGCACTTCGCATCTTTATGCCGGGCAGGAAGCGGTCGCGGTTGGCCTCTGTTCGGTTCTCACCCACCAGGATTACATTACCTCAACGCATCGTGGACACGGGCACTTTTTAGCCAAGGGTGGCGATGCAAAAGCTCTTATGGCTGAACTGTTCGGCAAAGTCACTGGCCCGTCTAAGGGGCGCGGCGGCAGTCAGCACGTTGCGGATTACCGCGTTGGCTTTCTCGGTTCCAATGGCATTACAGCGGGTGGCCTGCCTATCGCTACAGGGGCCGCGCTTGCCATTCATCTGCGCCAGGAAAAGAACTGTGTGATCTCATTTTTTGGAGAAGGCGGCTCAAATCAGGGCACTTTTCACGAAAGCATCAATATGGCCGCCATCTGGCGTTTGCCGATTCTTTATGTCTGTGAAAACAACCTTTATGCTATGAGCACGCGCTACGATGAAGCGTTTGCCACCCCGACCATTGCCGCTCGTGCGGCGGGCTATGGCATCCCCGGTGAAGTGGTGGATGGCACCGACTTCTTTGCCGTGCGTGCCGCTGGTGAGCGTGCCGTCCAGCGTGCGCGTCAAGGCGAGGGGCCAACTCTCCTCGAAATGCAAACCTACCGCTACTATGGCCATAGCAAGAGTGACAAGCGTGAATATCGCACCCGCGAAGAAGAAGCCGAGTGGCAGAGCCGTGATTGCATTGAAAAGCTGCGCCTGTCAATGCACTTCAGTGATGAGAGCCTGCACGCTCTGGATGCAGAAGTCCTGCATGAAGTGGACGAAGCGGTTGAATTTGCCATGCAATCACCAGAACCGGCGGTAGAAGAGTGGGAAGACGTGGTTTATGCGTAAGGGAGGAACCTCTCCCCTGTCCCCTCGCCGAAGCGGCGAGGGGGACACAGGATAACGATATCGCAACAACTCACGGTGCAGAAGATGCAAGATGAGATTAATCCGACACTTTGCCTCAGACACCCCCTTCCCGTGCCGGGAAGGGGGACGGGGGGTTAGGTCGCCTCGTTGACCGCACCGGCCTAAGTCACTAAACTGAGTGATTATGCTGGGGTGGTTTCCGTTTCGGATGCGCGGGCGGCGCAGGCGCTCGCCTTTTAACAATTTGGGGCCGGGAGGCTTGACCTGTGGTCAGGTCACGGCCCACCTTTTCGTGGGCGGTGAGCTTGGCCCCAACGATTGGCACGCGCTCCAGCAGGCGGGGGTGTCCATGCTGATTAACCTCCAACAAGAGCAGCAGGACGTATTCGATGAAAGCGAGCGGGTGGAAGGCTATCTCTGGCTGCCCGCCCCCGACGGTTTAGCCCCGACATTAGAGCAACTGGCAATGGGCGTTGAGTTCATCAAGGGGGCCGAAGAGATCAACCGCAGCGTTTTTGTGCATTGCAAGGCGGGTCAGGGTCGCGCTCCCCTGCTGTGCGCCTGCTACCTCATCAGCCAGGGCATGAGCCACATGGATGCCATTGCCGCCGTGCGCAAAGCCCGACCCCAAACCATGCTAACCCCGGAGCAAGGCGTGCGCCTGCGCGAATTTGCAGCGGCACTGGCGCATGTTGCCCCAGTGCAAAACATTAATCCCTTAGCACCGATTACCCATGCTAATGGTGCTTCTAACGGGGCCGTCCACGCCAACGGGCACAGCGAAGAGGCCAATGGCACTGCGGTTCCGGGGCCACAACCCAACCTCTCCTCCACAGCGTATGAATAATACGACTGATTAACAAAGCTTAAACCCCACTTTCCTCGACGGATGCTCCTCTGTGATGTATCATTGCTAAGGTTCTCTTGTTACAGAACCCATTGTTTTTAATCTGGAGATTTCGCTCGTGTCATTGAGTTCTGCAAGTCCTGAAGCAAGCTCCCCTCCAACCCATTCGCCTGTGCCGCGCCCGGTCATGCTCTGCATCCTGGATGGTTATGGCCTCTCCCCGCGCAATGATGCCAATGCGGTGGCAATGGCGAACAATCCAAACTTCGACCATATCTGGGAAACCTGCCCCCACACCCAACTGAGTGCCTCTGGTATTGATGTTGGCTTGCCAGCAGGCGTGATGGGTAACAGCGAAGTAGGCCATCTTAATATTGGCGCGGGGCGTATTGTCTGGCAGGATTCGTCCCTCATAGATAACGTCATCCGGGAAGGCTCGTTCTTCGCTAATGAGACTTTGTTGGCCGCGATGCATCATGCACGGGATAACCATACCAAACTGCACCTGATGGGCTTGGTTTCTAACGGCAACGTGCATTCTTCCGAAGGCCATTACTTCGCCCTCCTGCAAATGGCGGCACAAGAAGGACTCAAAGCCGATCAAGTCATTGTTCATGCTTTTACCGATGGCCGCGATACGCCACCCCGCTCCGCCGAGGGTTTCATCGCTCGCCTGCTCAAGCAGATGGTCGTTACGGGAGTGGGGGCCGTTGGCTCTGTCATTGGCCGCTACTATGCGATGGATCGAGACAATCGCTGGGAGCGCGTGCGCCAGGCTTATGACTGCCTGACCGAAGGCAAGGGCCATCAGGCCAAGGATGCCCTGGCTGCCGTGCAGGAAGCTTACGCACGAGGGGAGAATGACGAGTTTATCACCGCAACGGTGGTCTTAGATGCGCAGGGCCAGCCGCGACCCCGCATTGGCCACGAAGACGCCGTTATCTTCTTCAATTACCGCTCCGACCGGGGCCGTCAATTAACCCAGTGCTTTGTAGACCCGCATTTCGATGCTGAATTGCGCGAAGTCTCCGAGCAGCCAGGGGCAACCGAAGCGGAGAATCCGCCGGTGGTCAAAAAGTTCAAACGCGATGTGTGGCCACGCACCCATTTCGCCACCATGACGCGCTATGCCGCCACTCTAAGCTGCCCCATCGCTTTCGAGCCGCGCCCCCAACGCAATGGATTGGGCGAAACGGTCGCCAAAGCGGGCAAGACGCAGCTTCGCATGGCGGAAACTGAAAAGTACCCGCACGTCACCTATTTCTTTTCGGGCGGCATCGAAACACCGTGGCAGGGCGAAGAACGTATCCTCGTGCCCAGCCCCAAGGTTGCCACTTACGACTTGCAGCCAGAAATGAGTGCGCCCGAAGTTACCCATAAAATGACTGAGGCTATTCGCTCGCGTAAGTTCGACCTGATTATCCTCAATTACGCTAACCCCGACATGGTGGGCCATACCGGAGTGCTGGAAGCGGCTATCAAAGCAGTGGAAGAAGTAGATCGTGGCTTAGGCGAAATTCTCAAAGCTATTGATGAAGTGGGCGGCGCACTTTTAGTCATTGCCGATCATGGCAACTGCGAGCAGATGATTGATTATGTAACAGGCGAACCTCACACCGCTCACACCACCAACCCGGTGCCCTGTATCCTTGTCGGTAAAGGCTTTGAGCAAGCCACCCTGCGCTCTGGCGGTCGCCTGGCAGATGTGGCCCCTACCCTACTCGGTTTGATGGGTCTGCTACCATCCTCTGAAATGACGGGCGCTGATTTAAGGCAGTCCACGCCGGGCCAAGCCTCTGACAAAGCTGCCACCTTAGCCCCTGGCACTCAGGAGTTAGTCGCCGCTCTGGAGAAAGCCCTGGCGCTTACTACCGCCTCCAATACTTTCTACGCAATGGCGGCAGTCGCGGCAGATAGCGAGTTTCAGGACCTAAATGTGCGCGATGTGCTGCATGATTTAGCCGCCGCGCAAGATGCCCAACGGCGTCAACTGCGTGACCGCTTACAACAGGCCGGGGCCGCTGTGGGTCTGGATAATGAAGATGAATTTTTTGCCGGTGGCGATGCCCGACCTGCCAATACTGCATTGTCAATCGCCGAGATCATCGGTGCCGCCCAGGAATTGGAACGCGGTGATGTGGCTACCTTGCAAGCGGCAACTACGGCGGCAACTCTGGATGAGGCGCGACAGGTGTTTGAGCAACTCGCGGATGCTGTGCCGAGTCGCCAGCAGCAGTTGGCGGGAGTGACCACATAACCCCCGTCCCCTTCCCGCAACGGGAAGGGGTGTCAGAGGAGAATTGTTGGATTAGTCTCAAGCTTGCATCTTCTGCACCTTGAGTTGTGACGATAGAGTCGTCCTTTGTCCCCTCGCCGCCTATTAATTTGGGAGCGAGAGGGCGGGGAGAGGTTAAAAAGGATTTAAAGACAAAGGATTATGGCTGAATTTCTGCCGTTTCATGGTCTGCGCTACGATACGCTTAAAGTTAATCTGGCTGACGTATTAGCTCCGCCTTATGATGTCATCAAAGGCGCTATGCGTGCCGAGTTAGAGGCGCGTAGCTCTTATAATGTGGTCGGGGTCGAGTTGCCTGAAGGCGAGGGCGATGCCAAATATGAAAACGCCGCGCACCTGCTGCAACAATGGAAATCCGATGGAGTGCTGGTGCGTGATGATCCGGCCTTTTACATCTACGAGCAGGAATTCGCGGTGCCTGGCAGCGGGGAGACCAAGCAACGGCGCGGTATTTTAGGCGCATTAACTTTGGAAGAGTTCGGCCAGGGTGTGCAGCCGCATGAACATACTTTAAGCGGCCCCAAAGAAGATCGGCTCAAGCTTTTACGCGCCACGCGCACTAACACATCACCCATTTTCGGCTTATTTGCCGATGACGATGGCTGGGTGGAGTCTGTTTTCACCGCCGTCTGTGTGGAGCGTCCCATTGCCGAAGCCCGCGATGCTGAAGGCATTACTCATCGCTTGTGGCGGCTCACCGATGATGAATCGGTCAATGCCATTGTCGCCGCTTTAGAAGACGAACCGATTCTGATTGCGGACGGACACCATCGCTATGAAACGGCCTTGAACTACCGCAATGAACAGCGTGCGGCCAGGCACGAGTGGAGCGGAGGGGAAGCCGCCAACGCCGTTCTTATGATGTGCGTTTCCACCAATGATAACGGCCTCATCGTGCTGCCAACGCACCGCGTCGTCAAAGGTATTCAGGATGCCGACCTGACGCGGCTTCTGGAAAGCTTGAAAGCATATTTCGACATCGAAACTTTGGATCAAGGTGAAGTTGCTGCGCAAGCCGCTGAACTGACACAGCGCATCAACCAGAGTGCAGGCGACCCGGCTCGACTGGGGATGCAACTCAACTATGCCGACGGTCATGGCGCAAGTTACCTGCTGACCCTCCGTCCTGGCGGTGGGCATTTAGCCGACATGGATGCTCAGCGCAGCAGTGCTTACAATGCCTTAGACGTGACCATTCTGCACACGCTAATTTTGGATAAGCAATTGGGCATTGGCCCTGAAGCCCTGGCCGCGGGCGGACGCGTTGCCTACACCATTGATGCAGCAGAAGCCATGAAACCCATTTCAGGCGAGGCCACGGCTGCCTTTTTATTGCGCCCAACACCCGTGCAACAGGTGCGTGAAGTGGCTGCCGCTGGCGACAAAATGCCGCAAAAATCAACTTATTTCTATCCTAAATTAGTAACTGGCATGGTATTGCGTCCACTGGATTAGGCAAGGTAAAATTACAAAGCAAAATAGGGTTCAGCCAAATTCAAAGATTGCCTCTTGCTTTTAAATTTGACTGACCCTCAAGGACGCCTATGCAACACTTACATATTGCTATTGCCATCGTGTGGCGTGATGGCAAGGTTCTGGTGACCAAGCGACCCGATGATGCCGATCATCTGCCAGGGTTGTGGGAGTTTCCGGGCGGCAAATGTGACGATGGCGAATTGCCTTCAGCCTGTGCGATGCGTGAAGTACAAGAAGAAGTCGGCATTGCCGTTAAAATAGTGGGCGAGCACGAGCCTGTCATTCATACCTATCCTGAACGCCGCATTACTCTGCATTCCTTTGACTGCGCTATTACGCAGGGTGAACCACAACCACTCCAGGCAGCCGATTTACGCTGGCTCGCACCCCACGAACTCAGTGACCACGACTTCCCGGCGGCCAATGCTCAATTACTGCAAAAGATAACTGGAATCGGCGCGGTGTAGCAACTTAGAGGATTTTTCAGCCTCAGTCACCTTCTATAGATTGAATACAATCTGGCGTATCAAAACCGGGCGAATTGACCAATTTAGCCACGGGATGTGCGCGCATTGCCTCATCGTCATAAGGCCGGAGCAAACTGACTAATTCTGGCACATCGTTTTCGTTAGTATCCAGCCATATCGCTTCATCTTCCGGGCGAAGGATAGCTGGCATTCGGTCGTGGATGGAAGCCATTAATTGATTGGGGCTGGTGGTGATGATGGTGCAGGTGCGAATGGGCGAGCCATCCGGTGAATGCCACTCTTCCCATAGTCCAGCAAAACCGAAAATCTTATCGTCATGGAGGCCAATCAAAGTTGGCTGACGTGGGCCAGACTTGGCTTTTGGCCTCTTACCGTCTGACTCGTTACTGTTCCCATTGCCATTGGCTGCGGCTTTGGCATCCAGCTTTTTCCACTCGTAGAAGCCATCGGCGGGAATAATGCAACGGCGGCGCGTTAGGGCACTTTTATAGGCTGGCTTATCTGCCAGCGATTCGGCCCGTGCATTAATCATCTGCTGGCCGATTTTTGGGTCTTTCGCCCAGAAGGGAATGAGACCCCACTGATAGCCTTCCAGCAGGCGTGCCCCGGTTTCTTTCTCCTGCCGCACAATCGCTAAGGGCTGTGATGGCGCGATATTAAAGCGCGGGGTTGGGGAAAATTCTATCTGCTGCACTTGAAAACGGTCAGCGATCTCTTCGGTCGTGTGATGTAAGGTAAAACGTCCGCACATAGTGTCCTCCACTTTATCTTGAACTTACGGCTATTTGATTAAGTTATAATATCAATATACCTTCTTACTGCAATTTAGAAGCCTTTATGGATTGTAATCACCTGTAACGGAGGCATTTATGCCAGCAGAATTCCCGTCCCCAGAAGATACCGCACAAGTCATCACTACTCGTCCCAAACGGAGTAAAAGCAGCACCCGAAGGCGAGTGGCGATAGGGTTAGCCGCTATGCTGTTGGTGTGTGCTTTGGCAGTTTTGCAAGCACGGACGATTTGGTTTCTCTACTGGCAGCATATCGCACCGCGCCATGCTCATGCACTCCATCCCCGCACCCGCACCGCTGCACGCATTGTGGCCGGGGCCAAATCGCAGGTGGGGACACATTATAATGCCGCTTATACAGTTATCTCCTATCCCAACGGCGATGTGCCCCGCGATCATGGTGCCTGCACGGATGTGGTGGTGCGGGCACTGCGTCATGCGGGTTACGACTTGCAGCAGCTTATCCATGAAGATATTACGAGTGACTTCAACGCCTATCCCCACAAATGGGGCTTAGATCATCCTGATGCCAACATTGACCACCGGCGTGTCCCGAATCAAATGTGCTTCTTTCAGCGGCACGGCGTCAGTTTGACTACTGTAGTCTCCCCTTATACCTTGAAGCAGTGGCAACCCGGCGATTTCGTCTACTGGAGCATTGGTGGCAAGACTCTGCACACAGGTGTCATTTCGGATAGCTGCAATAACGCTGGGGTGCCTTTTGTAATCCACAATGGCTATATCTGCGTGGAGCAAGACTGCCTGACCAACTGGAAGATTATTGGGCATTTCCGCTATCCAGGCACCAAAGGCAATGGCAAGCCTGTCCTGGTGCAGCCTCAGCACCACACGACACAAACGGCAAAGCTGGGCTTGCACTCAATGGTGGTCGCTGCATGACAAGCCATTCCTCTGCGCGGGGCCGTATCAGTGCGGTCTTCCTGCTAATCTTTCTGGTCACTGCCTTTTCTTATCTCAAGCAACGCTTTGTGGGTAATACACCGCTGCGCCCCGTAGTTTCAGCGGTTTTTCGGCCCGTCAAAATAGATACGCCCAGCAACTTAGCAACCTGGCCGTGGCCCAAAGCGAAGCGAGACACGCCGCATCGGGGAGTCACGCACTGGATAACCCGCGATGGAGATGCCACTGTAGTCGAGTTTTTCGATTTCGACTTTGGCACCAATCCTAATTTGCGCTTTGAAATTTTCGACCAGGATGAGATAGATCAGACTCCTTTTGATAATAAGGTGGATTTCTGGGCCTTGGGAGTGGGCCAAGCCGTGCGCCACTTAAACACCCAGTTTGCAGCAGCGCATGAAGGTAAAGTATTGGCCGCCTGGAATGGTTTATTCTTTGGCTATGACCGCAAGTCCCATAATCGCTACGCCTTTCATGTGGCTCCGGTAGTCCTGCGTGGCAAGGTCTATTACCCCGGCAAGAATCATCGCTGGACTTTTGGCGTTAAATATCAGCACGGCCACCCAGTTTTCAAGACGTTCTTTCTGCCTGACCCTCAAACAATGGCCAGGGAATTCGATTATGCAGCGGGCAGCGCGCAGTGTCTTATCAAAGATGGTAAGCCGTTAAAAGTGCAGCCTTTTCCTCCACCCGGCGCTACGCCGGTGCCCCAGCCAATCAAATCTACTGCCGAGGAAGCAGGTTATATTCCTGACTTCGACCACATGAAGTCATGCCGGGCTTCTCTGGGTTGGAGCAAAGATAATCGTCACCTTTATCTGCTCTTTGTCAAAGAATCCGATAGTGAAAGTGGCAGCATTCAGGCGTTGCATTATGGAATGCCGATGGGTGGTGGCTGGATGGTCTCAGATGTGCAGCACTTCTGGCAAGCGTTCGGAGTGCCCAACGCCATCAACAGTGATGCCGGTGATGCGGCTCAACTGGCTTGCCTGCGCGCCGATGGAAAATACGACCTCGTGCCGCCGCGACTGGCCTCCAGTGTGATGCGGATGACATTCACACCGGAGTTCAAAGGCGCACCCGCAGGCGGGGCCATGATGTATCTTTATGTGCGCGATAGTCACGGCTAAGCCACACTCTGGAACGGTTCCATCACCCCTTTTATTGACAAGTGCGCGCGAACCGGACTATAATGAGCCAACTCTACATCTGAGACTTTCAACATTTGGTATCATATTCCTTGCCAATCAATAAAATGGTGTTAATGCCAGATGTTTATGAGCAGCTTATCGCCTCACGCTGATAAAGGAACTAAATCATGGCTGTGACGGCTCATCAAATCGCCGCTTATCGATTTCACTTTTACGGGCATAGCCAATCGGCTGATGATACAGACCGCAAGGCTGAGATTTTTCTCATTAGCACCGAGAATTCTGCGCAGGGGCCTCTCGTGGGACGTTTAATGTTCTATGAGCCAGAGGTCGCAGCGACCAAGCAAGACCGGATAGACGAGAATGGGCGCACTGAAGCGCACTTGTCTATCGTGGCCTTAGATGCGGTGCTCAATGTGCTGCGCAACGAGAAGCCATTAACCATTATGTACGATGACCAATGCCAGTTAGCATGGTTGGCCAGTTCACAAGAGCCAGTGGGCGAGGGTGAATATAAGTAGGCCAGCGAATAAATTCGCGGCAGAGGAACCTGCGGCTGGGCGTCCGCCTGCGCGGGCGCTACAAGGATTAAAGTTTAAATAATGGAGCTTACAGTCCGCGCAGGCGGACTGCTGGCTTTAGCCCTCCTGCCGTGAATTTATTCGCTGGCAGTAAGTTAAACGAAGGAGTATAGAACCCTTATGGCGGGTGTCGAGCTACGCAATCTCAATAAAGTCTTTACAGACGCGCAAACGAAAAAAGAAGTCCATGCGGTGAAGAACCTGAACCTGGAAATCCGCGATGGCGAGTTTCTGGTGCTGGTCGGGCCGTCGGGCTGCGGCAAAACGACAGCCTTGCGCATGATAGCCGGGTTGGAAGAAGCCAGTTCGGGAGAAATTCGTATTGGCGACCGCCTGGTCAACGATGTGCCACCCCGCGACCGCAACATTGCGATGGTGTTCCAGAACTACGCGCTTTATCCGCACATGAGCGTCTATGACAACCTCGCTTTTGGCCTGCGCCTGCGTATGTTGCCCAACTTCTTCCAGCAACTCACGAAGATGGACGAAACGCGCAAGATTAAAGGCGAGATTGACCAACGCATCCGCGAAGCCGCGGAATTGCTCGATATTAATGCCCTGTTAGATCGCAAGCCTAAAGCCTTATCTGGCGGTCAACGCCAGCGCGTCGCTCTGGGCCGGGCTATTGTGCGCCACCCCGAAGTCTTTTTAATGGACGAACCGCTTTCCAACTTAGATGCCAAACTGCGCGTGCAGACCCGCGCCGAGCTTATCAAGCTGCACCGTCGCCTGGGCGTAACGACTGTTTACGTGACGCACGATCAGGTGGAGGCTATGACAATGGGCCAGCGCATCGTGGTGATGAAAGATGGCATCCTCCAACAGTGCGATACGCCACTCAAGCTGTACCATACTCCCGCTAATATGTTCGTTGCTGGCTTCCTGGGCACGCCTTCAATGAACTTCATAGACGCCCAGGTTGCCAAGAATGGATCACGTCCGCTGATAGATACCGGAACCTTCCAGGTGCATTTGCCGGAAGAACGGGCGCAGGCACTGCAAGAGTATGTCGGCAAATCGGTGGTGCTAGGCATCCGGCCCGAAGACATCCACGACAAAACCTTGACACCCCCCTCGGCTGTAGATAAGGATAACGTGGTACGTGCTAACGTAGACGTTATCGAGCCGATGGGAGCCGTTTCCATTGTCTATCTCACTTCGGGCAGCCAGACCCTTCTCGCCAGTGTAGACGCCGAGACCAAAGCCAAAGAAGGCGCACCGTTGGATATTGTGATTGATTCCGCTGCGGCCCATGTTTTCAATAAGGAAACTGAACAGGCGATAGTCTAACGTTGCCGAGGGAGTGAATTATATTGGGTGAGGTTGGGTGGTAATGGCTGAGGATACAAATGCCCTGTACAACATGATCCTGAAAAATCAGGAACGCTTGCTGATTAGCCAGAAGCAGATCAGGAATGGCCAAAAGCAAGTCAACGCCCAGCAGGAAAAGTTGGATGTTGAGGTGTTGGCTAATCAGCAGATGATCCTCAATAATCAGGAAGAAGTGCAAGCCGTCCTGCGTGAAATCAGAGTCCACCAGAAACAACTGAAGAGCAGTCAAGATCGTCTGGATGTTTTCTTCTCCACCCTCGATACTATTATTGCTAACCAAGATCGCATTCAGGCTAATCAGCAAATTATCATTGATAACCAGATGAAGATCATGGACAAATTCAATATGTTTGCGAAGTGAAGGAGCGGAGATTATGCGCAAATTTACCCATGCAGTGTTACTGTTGCTGACAACCACAGCCTGCATAATCCCCGTCAGTTCAGCCCCAGTTAGCCCTAAGTCACAGCCTAAGCCACAACCAACTATGCCTCGACAAAATAAGCCCACTCAGCCAGACATCATAGAAGTTGTATCTTCTGGCAACAAGGTCAAATTGGCTGATTACTTAATGCCAGAACACCCTTCGGTCTTCCTGTTTTTCAAAGCCAGCAGTACCCTCGAACGCTCTTTTGTAACGAAGTTGCAGCAGGATATTCATGGCACAGTCGGCTTTTTCGGAGTGCAGCTAAAAACCGGTAATGAGCCAGTCGCCAAACAATATGATATTCAAGAAACGCCGACCGCCATTATTTATGACCGGCGCGGGCGCATGGTGGGACGTAGTAGCGATGCCGATGAAATTGCGACCCTTGTGCAACAAGCAGCGCGGGTGATGCGGATTGACTGGGCTGAAGAGGGTGATCCACGCCTGGATGCAGCGCGGGAAATGATGGGCGGGCAAAAGCAGATTCCCGGCATCTTGCGCACTATGACCTTGCAGCCGGAATATCTGCAAGGCTTTATCATGCTCTCGATGAAGGCACAGTTTACCGATGGCTTTCTGGATCGCCGCACCAAGGAAATGATCGCCACCTATGTTTCGGCCCTGAACAAATGTAAATACTGACTGGGTTCGCACGCGCATAACTTGCAGTTGCAAGGTCAAAACTCCCAGGATGTGGATGCCGTCGCCACCCTTAACCTTAAGCAGTCTAAAATTAGCCCCAAAGAGCAGGCCCTGCTCGATTACGTCAAGGTGCTGACCCTCGAACCATACAAGGTGCATGATGGAAATGTAGAAAAGCTGCGCCTGGTTGGATGGAAGGATGAGCAGATTTTTGAAGCGTCCTTCATTACTTCTCTTTTTGCCTTTACCAATCGCATGGCCGATTCTTACGGCCTCGATTACCCAACTGGCGGCTGGATGCCACCCAACTTGCGCTTGCCAGAGCCAGGGAGCAACACCCCACCTTCAACAACAGCCACCTCAACACCACAATCAGAACCAAACGAACATTAAGAGCCGCTAACAAATTAAAGTTATGCGCGAGCAGAGGAGTATGTCATGCTCAGCGCAGCGTTAGCGGAGTCGAAGCATCTGGTGCTAGTGTCCATAGCGGAGTAGCTAAACCCATTACCCTACGCCCCCGCAGAGTAGATGCTTCGCTCTGCTCAGCATGACAAACTATCCTGCTTACCTTTTTATTTATTTTGTCAAACCCTCTAAGTTGCTGGCGATGTTTAAGATTTCGCAGGACAGGGTATAATGAAGGTGTAGCCCAACGCAGTTCTGATGAGAAGGATCAGCTTTCTCGTTAAGCGAATCTTCCGACACTGCATGGCACATCAACCAACAGGCGTTCTTCTCGCCCCCGTCAGACCGCTGCTCCAAGGAGCAGTCCGCAGGTTGCAGTTGCAATCTGTTGAGGCGTTAGCCTTTACAATTTGGAATGACAGAATGCACTACAGGTATTGCTCTTGCGTAAAGCGCAGCAATCTCTTACTGCCAACTCCTCATTTCATTACCCGGCTAACGACCTATTTTAGATTCACCAAGTGTCACACCAGCACAAACTTCATACCTTAGCTCATCACGGTGGCACGCTACTGCCTGGCAAAGCATGTCTGCCAATGGTGAGAACCGTGCAGCGCGGCCACTTTTCTGAAACGCTGCATGATTATGCTGTCACCTCTGGGGGACGGGGTTGGAACCACAGTTCCTCCATCAAGGGGTACACGGCACAGCTTGAAGTCAGCCGGGGGATGCTTGGCTGCCGTAAGCTCCATTGCTGATGGAGTCATTCCATTTAAAAGGGCACTCTGATGACGAACGACGAAGTCTTAGCAAACCAGCAAAACATTCTCGACAACCAGGCTGCTATTCTCAAGAACCAGGAGCAGATTGAAGCCAATCAAGCCAAGTTAGAGAAGTTGTTAGCGAACCAGCAAACCATCATTGACAACCAGACCAAGATTCAGACGAATCAGGACAAGTTAGACGAACTGCTGAATAACCAGGAAACGATTCAAGCCAATCAGCAGAAGATTCTCGACAACCAGGAGCGCATTTTGGGCAAGTAATAGCCCGCTCGGAGCAATATTACTATGGCATGGATTAAAACAATTCCCATTGCAGAAGCCGATGAGCGTTTGCAGCAATTACTGGCGGCGCAGCAACAACTTTATCCGCAGGAATACGGCGCACCAGTAGCCAGCGTGGATGCTCCGGCGAAGCGTGACTTGCCGGGCATTGTGGCCTCGCACACCTTACTGCCCGACGCGCTCTACCACGCGTTTTCAACCTTCGGCGTGCTGATGTCGCCCGATCTGCCGCTCGAACGTCGGCAGCACGAAATGATTGCCACGATGGTATCGGTCACTAACCGTTGCCATTACTGAATTGAGTCCCACGCAGAGTTTCTGCGTCGCGTGACATTAGACGATGATTTGATTGTGGCCCTGCGCCGTGACTACAAGACGGCACCCATTACCGATCCAGAGCGGGTCATGCTCGATTACGTGGTGAAGCTGACCAAAGATGCGACACAGGTTTCGCGTCACGATCATGAGGTGCTGCATGGCGTAGGCTATGATGACAAAGCTATTTTGCAAATTACGCTCATCGCGTCCTGGTTTAACTACATTAACCGTGTGGCCGACGCACTGGGCATAGGACGTGATGATTATGATTGACAAGGAGATAAGGAATGAAAGATAATACACACCCGTCGGAGAGACTTGGCAGAGCGCGACGAGGCAACACGCCAGGATTTACGCTTATTGAACTTTTAGTGGTTATTGCCATTATAGGAATTCTGGCAGCGATTCTCTTCCCCGTCTTTTCGCGGGCACGGGAAGCGGCCAAGCGCACAACCTGTGTCTCAAACGTTAAGCAGTTGGGCACGGCCATGTTGATGTATGTTTCAGATAACGACCACCACTTCCCGCCACGCCCGGCTGATCCTCCGGCGGGGGGCAGCTACCCATGCAAACCCTGCCGTACCGATGGGGGCCTCTGGAAGACGCAGGTGCAGCCCTACATTAAAAATACCCAGATTTTCGTGTGCCCCAGTGATGTAGGTGTTCCGGCTTCTTTCGCGGCTGACCCCTTCAATACCACAACGCCGCAACCAGAATCTATAGCACAACTCTATGGCAGCAGTTACTGCGTGAACGTGGTTGTGGAAAGATTAAAGCACGAAGCGGCTATTCAACTGCCCGCTGAGACTTACATGGGCGCAGAAATCTTCCCCTGGCACCCGGCTAATGGCGCGACTTACGTGGCCGCTAAAAGTGATGCACAGGTGCGAGTCGCTTATTACTGTGACGGCCATGCGAAGATTGCTTCGGAAAAAGGGATCGCCGCGCAGTGCGTACCAGTCCCATCGCTGCCCACGGATACTGGATATGTATCCGTGCCATAACGGAGAGAAAAGATGCGTCTCTTAATGCGTTTAACATCGGCTGTTTTGATTCTCTTTGTTTCGATTATGCTCGTGGGGTGTTCGCAGCAGCAAAGCACTCTCTTAGGTAAACAAACTGGCAGGAAAACACAGCACTCCATCGCCGAAGTGCAGCACTTAAAACTGGCCACACCGGTGAGTATCCAGGGCACAATGGTGGAGAAGTGTCCAGTGGCGGGATGTTGGTTTAAGCTCCACGACCAGACGGGCATTATTAAAGTGGATACCAAAGCGGCTGGCTTTACTGTCACCGAAGTTCCGCTTCAAACATCCATGACTGTAACCGGTAAAGTGGTCAGCAACGGATCAGATAAAATGATTCAGGCCACCAGTTTGACTTACTAATGGCCAAGACGCAGCGTAAATTCTGGTACGTCGGCGTTGGTCTGCTTTTAAGCACGGCCTTGCTGGTGCAATGGCGAAGCGCCTCCCGTGTCCCCCTCACGGACTTTCGGGTGCTGCCGCTTCGCCATCACATTGAAGGGGCGTCGCTGTGCCCGTGGCGACAACCAGAAGCTGACCTTCATGCGTTTTTCCCAACTGCCACTCGCTATGATACACAATCACCCATCTTGAGTAGCTTACTCGTTGACATAAAGGAAAGATTGGGGCGATGGCTGACTCCCGATGAAAACCCGTTGTACTTGCATCGCGTCTATCGAAATCAGCAACCTTTAGGCACGATTCTGGTGCGGCGGGTTAAAGGTGAGTATGGCGCGATTGAAGTTGTCCTGGCGGTTGATGAACAGGGCAAAGTACGTGGCCTCAAATTGCAACGGTTACGCGAACCGGAGCCTATCGCTCAAACGTTGAGATCCCCCCACTGGTTGGCAGCTTTTGAAGGTCAAACAGCCGATAGCCATTGGCGTTTAGGCGAAGCGGTGCCGGAAGTGCGTGCGGCGGCTCAACCATCGGCGCAAGCCATCGTCGAAGGCGTGCGCAGTTCGCTCATATTGTTAGATGTAATTCGTCATAACAAGACGTAATTGGAAGAGCATCCGATAACTAAAAATCAGCATAATCTGGAAGTTTGTCATGCTGAGCGCAGCGAAGAATCTGGTAGTAGTCCCCATAGAATTTGAACCAAGGCTGTATGGACACTGGTAGTAGATTCTTCGCTGCGCTCAGCATGACAAACTCTTATGCCATATATGATCTATTCTGTTCTTGTGGCAGAACGTAAGCCCATTCTCTGAATTCCATTCAAACCATGCTGCTTCTCGCTCTACGCAATCTCACCCGTCGTCCGCTCCGCAATGCACTGACGCTTTCTGGATTAGCGGTGGCGGTCGCTGTTTTGGCTTGCCTATCAGCTTTCGGGCAGGGCTATCGGAGCCAATTGGGGAGTGAATTAGACCGCATGGGAATGCAGGTTATGCTGGTACCGTTGGGCTGCCCTTACGATGCGGCGGCACGGGTGCTAAAAGGCAAGACCTTAGACAACTCCCTACCCGCTTCTGCCTTAACATTAGCGCAACATGATCCGGCAGTAGCGGTGGCAGCCCCGCTTTTAATGGTGGCGCTGCCGCGTCCCAGCGAGGGCCGCACCGATATGTGGGTGGGGCTTGACCGTGCAGCCTTGCCACTTAAACCGTGGTGGCGCATGAAAAGCCATGTCACGCCTGGCTCTAATTGGTTCCCCAGCGACGATTCGGTGATCTTGGGAGCCGAAGCCGCCGTTACCGAAGCGCGAGAACCTGGCGACAAGTTTTACAGCCCGGAGACGGGGCAAACGTTGCGAGTGGCAGGCGTTTTAGAGCGTAGCGGCACCAGCGACGACAGCTTGTTCTTCGTGCCTTTAGCGACGGCTCAAAAGATGTTCCATCAACCGGGACGCCTCACCGCGATTGCTCTGCGCCTGCGTGATCCGGCCTTAATTAGCGAGGCCACCACACGCCTGCAACGCATCCCCGGCGCACAAGTGGTGACGCTAACCGAGATGATGGGCACATTTCTCAACTTGGTGGGTTCGGTTCGCACCCTACTCTTAGCGATTGCCGTCTTAGCCGTGACTATCAGCACCTTGAGCGTCTTTAATACACTTTTAGCAGCAGTCGTCGAGCGCACCGGGGAATTCTCCATTATGCGCGCTTTGGGTGCCTCACGCTCGCAGGTTTTTGGTCTTATCACGATTGAGTCGTTGTTACTCACTGGTTTAGGGAGCGCGTGTGGCATGGGGCTGGCTGCTGGCTTAGGCTATGGGTTTGAGAATATTGTGAAGCAATGGGTGCCCTTTGCTCCGAGTGGCTCATTACTCTCACTCACCTCGTCGGTTATGCTACGCTGCATACTGATTAGCTTTGGTGTCGGCATTGGTGCTAGCTTATACCCGGCCTGGCAAGCCAGTCGCTTGCATCCAGCCGATGCGGTTAAAATGGACTAACCTTTACCTCCAATACCATGAATTGGATTTCTCTTTCGCTTAAAGATTGGCAACGCCGCCCTCTACGCACGGGCATCACCCTGACCGGAGTGGCGATTGCAATTGCGGCTCTCTGGAGTCTGCTCTCCTTTCAGCGCGGCTATCAGGACGGAATGCAGAGCGAGTTAGACCGCCTGGGAGCGCATATCTTAGTGGTACCTAAAGGCTGTCCGTATGATGCGGCGTCCATTGCTCTGCATGGGGCCACTTGGCCGTGTTACTTAAAGCAAAGTTATCTAAAACAGGTGGCAACGACACAAGGTGTAGCAACAGCAGCCCCAGCTTTTATGACCGCTTTTTATGATGCAACGGGCGCGCAGAATGTTTATGTCGGAGTGGATAAAAGCATTCTCGCGCTCAAGCGTGGCTGGCACATCCAGGGACGTTTTCCCCAAGGACGCGATGAGCTTCTGGTTGGATCAGCCGTGGCCGAGCGCATGAAATGGCATCTAGGCCAACAGGTCAATTTACCGAACGTGCCAGGTCAAGGAGGCCAGGTCAGTGGCATTCTTGCCCCGACACAAGGCGCGGATGACAGCTTTATTTATATGGGTCTGAATGATGCACAGCACTTGTTCAAGCACCCCAACGAACTGACGCATATTCTGGTGCGACTCAAAGACCCCGATGATCTGGAAAACACGGTCGCTCAACTGCATGGCTGTAGCGCCGGGCTGGAAATGAACGTGGTGCCTCTGGCGCATCTGTTTCGCACCATTCAATCATTGGTCAATTCAACGCGTCTCTTGCTGGGCTGCATTGCCCTCATTGCGCTGTTAGTGGCCGGAGCCGGGGTAAGCAATGCTATCTTGATGACAGTTGTCGAGCGCACCCGCGAGATTGGCATTATGCGCGCCCTGGGTGCATCCCATAGCGATATTTTCCGCATCTTCTGGCTGCAAACTTTGCAAGTGTGCCTGGTCGGTGGCGGCATCGGTGTGGTGGTGGCTTTTGCCGCTTCACGCACTCTCGAAGCATGGTTGCGCGGGCGTCTGCCCTTTGCTCCTACGGATACCCTCATTCACTGGGAGTGGTGGATTGCAGACGTTTGTTTAGCCTGTTCCATTATCCTGGGAAGTGCCGCTGGCTTACTCCCCGCCTGGCGTGCCGCTCGCTTATCGCCCTGCGAAGCGATGCGCGCATCGAGAGGACAGATGTGAATGCCCTCACCGCCTAAGCCATCGCAAACTTCTCCCTCTCTGCCAGTTGTCGAAGCAGTTGAACTCACCAAAATTTACCACCGGGGCCGGGAAGAAGTGCGGGCACTCAATGCGGCGACGTTTCGGATCGAACGCGGCGAGTTCGTGGCTGTGGTTGGCCCCTCCGGTGCTGGCAAATCTACCTTGTTGAACTTATTGGGTTGCATGGACGCCCCTACCTCCGGCACGCTGCGCATCACCGGACAAGAGGTGCAGGGTTTATCCGACCAGCAGCGCACGCGCCTGCGGCGGGAGCAAATTGGCTTTGTGTTCCAGCACTTCGGCCTGATGCCCACCCTCACTGTGGCCGAAAACATTGCACTCCCGACCCTCTTTGCCCGTCGCCGCCTGGCCCAGCGGGTAGATGAACTGCTTGAGCAGGTAGCCCTCAGCCATCGGCGTAATCATCGTCCACATGAACTTTCCGGCGGCGAGATGCAGCGCGTCGCCATTGCCCGTGCTCTGGTGAATAATCCTCAAATGCTTTTAGCCGACGAGCCAACGGGAAACCTTGACACCGCCACAGGCGACACCATCATCTCCCTGTTCCAGCAACTCCATCAAGCCGGTTTAACTGTTGTAGTAGTCACGCACAACACACCTCTGGCCTCGGCTACACAACGCCAACTGACGCTACGCGACGGGCGAGTGGATTAGCCCTCAACCCTTCTTCTCTCAAAGAAATAACCACAGAGACACAGAGGCACAGAGAAGATTGATGAGAATGGATAATAGGGAGTAGAGGATCGTATTAATGACTCTACAGTGGCTATCCTCGATCTTCTATCCTCGATCCTCAAATTCTTCTCTGTGCCTCTGTGTCTCTGTGGTTATTTCTTTGAGAGAAGAAGAGCCTAATATGCTATACTGGGCTTTACTCGACGGTTCTCCTGCTTATGATGCGTACATTTCCTTTTGGCACGGCGGCCCTTTTAATGCTGTTTTGCAGCATTGTGTCGGGCGCGTGGTTAGGGCTGCATCCGGCGGCGCAGAAGCAAGCTGATTTAACCTTTTGGACTTTTACCAAAATTCACTACGACCCTTATACCGAAACCATACCCACTTTTGAGCAGCAGCACCATTGCAAAGTGGATTTGCAGTTGGTTGATACCCGTGCCGTCACTTCGCGCTTGCAAGCAGCCATGCTCTCCGATGTGGATGTGCCGGATTTAGTGGAGATTCCCATTGACTTTGCCCCGGCTTTCTTTCGTGGCCCCCTGGAGCATGTGGGGTTCATTGATCTCACCCAGCGTATTCATCAAGCGGGCTTGTGGGATAAGATGGTGCAAGCCCGTTTTGCGCCTTATACCAGCCGGGGCCACATTTTTGGCCTGCCGCATGATGTGCATCCGGTGCAACTGGCCTATCGCAGCGACATCTTCGCGCAAGAAGGTGTAGATGTTAGCAAAATCAAAACGTGGGATGACTTTATCCGCATCGGGCGCAAGTTGACCATTCCCAATAAACGCTACATGTTGGAGTTATATGACTTTCGCTCGGCGCATTTAGAGGCGTGCATGTTTCAGCGCGGTGGCGGCTATTTCGACCCGCAGGGCCATTGCATCTTCGATAACGACATTGGAGTGCAGACAATGCTGTGGTTTGTGCCCCTCGTGGCAGGCCCTCATAAAATTGCGGGCAGCATTGGCAGTGGACAAATTTTGACTCAGGCGGTTGAGGATGGATATTTCCTTTGCCTGGTATGTCCCGACTGGCGCTCGAAGAGCATTGAAAAGGACATTCCGCGCATGGCGGGTAAAATGAAGTTGATGCCGCTCCCCGCCGTGACTGCCAACAGCCGACACACCAGCACCTGGGGCGGCACCATGCTGGGCATTACCCGCCATTGCAAGAATCCAGACTTAGCGTGGCAATTAGCCTTGCATCTTTACCTCAATAAAAAAGAACTGGGCAAACGCTACGAAGGCACCAACATTCTGCCTGCCCTACGCGCCGCCTGGAGTGAACCCAGCTTCAGCCAGCCGCGCCCCTACTGGTGCAATCAACCTATCGGTGCCCTGTATGCGAAACTTGCGCCCGATGTGCCGTTCCAATATACCAGTCCTTTTATCGCCACAGCCAAAGATAAACTGGGCGAGGCATTAGTCGCGTGTGTGCAGTATTATAATGCCAATGGCGATAACGGTTTCGAGCCATTTGTCCGCGCCACACTCAAAGAAAAAGCCGACCAAGTGCGGGCCTTAGCCGCCAGAAACCCGTATTAGATTAGGCCCTCATACACAGACAGTTTCAACACAAAGGACACAAAGCCATTGAAGATAGAGAATCGAAGATAGAGGATCGTAACGGCAGCGTGTCTCAGACTATCTTCGATCTTCTATTTTCGATCCTCGTTCTGCCTTTGCGTCCTTTGTGTTGAAATGGGGAGAGCTAAATTTCAGCAATGACCACGACTACCCTTGAACATTCAGCGGTTGAGCCAAGTGCGCAACGGGCCTCACAATGGCACCGGGTGCAGCATCGGCTCGCGCCTTATTTATTTGTCTCACCTTTTCTGATTCTGTTCGTGCTCTTTGGAGCTTGGCCGATTATTAAGAGTTTGGTGCTCTCCACCTATACCACCAATGGCCCGAAAGATGCGGTGTACGTGGGGGCGAAGAACTTTCAGTTTCTTCTCTCCGATGCCGACTTTCATGTTGCCGTTAAAAACACGGCGGTTTTCGCGTTCTGGTCGGTTGTGTTGCAATTACCCACAGCCTTGGGCTTAGCCATTCTGCTCAGCCAGCCGTGGGTGCGAGGCCGCGCCCTCTTTCGCCTCGCTTTTTTTGCGCCATATCTGGTTGGCAGCGTCTTTGTCGCGGTGCTGTTTAATGTGCTATTTCAACCTCAGTATGGCTTGATTAATACCGTTCTACACTTCCTGCTGCCGAGCCACTTTCCACTTGATTATAAGTGGCTGGAAGATGCTTCCCATGTCATGCCTGCGTTAGTGCTTGCGGGTCTGTGGCTTTATGTCGGCTTGCACATGATTTATTTACTGGCGGCGATTCAGGCGGTGGATAAAGATTTATATGAAGCCGCGCAGGTAGATGGGGCCAACACCCGGCAACAGTTCTGGGCAGTGACTTTGCCAGGCATCCGTCCGGTTGCCATTTTTGTGCTGCTCACCAGCACTATTGGCTCGTTTCAGCTTTTCGATTTACCTTACATTCTGCTCAACAATGGGCCGGGGCCAAATCAATCAGGGCTAACGATTGTCATGTATCTATACAATACTGGCTTTGTGACAGGTGACTTAGGCTATGCTTCGGCTGTCGGGTGGACGCTGGCTCTTGGCGTGCTGCTCATCAGCCTGATTCAGTTACGAGTTACGGGAGCCTTCAAAGGGGAGAACGAATGAAAGAACCAACCTCCCCTACTCTACCCGCTGTCTATTCAGTCAACGCCCAAGATGCAGCCATAAAAGAGCCTTCTATAACCAGTGGCCAACAGCACCCCAGTGACACCCCTCGCCAAGATAGTGGGCGAGTCGGTGAGGGACTGCTCCGGGTTCTGGTTTATGTCCTGCTCTGTTTAGCCGCCGTGTTAATGCTTATGCCCTTGGTGTGGCTTGTGGCAGCCACTACCAAGAACTCAGATGACCTGCTGCACTATACGTTTTTCGCCACGCGGCCAGTGTCATTGTTCGGTCATAACTTCGCCTTGCTCAAGCCATTTTCGGTGGATAATTTTAAGGCATTGTTCGCCGCGATTCCGTTCGGGCGTTACATGCTCAATAGCGTCTTCATTTCCTGCACCACTGTTATCATTCAACTGTTCTTTTCATCGCTCGCCGGTTTTGCCTTAGCGAAATATGAGTTCCGTGGCAAAAAGCTGATTATACTTTTAATGTTGGCGACGGTGATGATCCCGACCCAGGTCACAATGGCCCCACTTTACGAACTGATTTACCGCATGGGCTTAGTGAACACCTATCCGGGCTTACTAATTCCCAGTGCGGTCAGTGTCTTTGGCATCTTTCTGTTTCGGCAGGCGATTCTTCAAGTCCCCGATGAATTGTTGCACGCGGCGCGCATTGATGGCTGCTCGGAATTCCGCATCTACCGCGACATTGTGATGCCCGTCTCGCGCCCGATGGTAGGGGCCTTCTGTTTGATCTCCTTTATGGGAGCCTGGAACAACTTCTTGTGGCCGCAGATTATTCTGCACAGTAATGAACACTTCACTTTACCGATTGGCCTCAATACCCTTGTCGGGCCACAATCGCAACTTTATGGTGCGCTGATGGCCGGAACCTTCCTCAGCATCTTGCCCGTTATTGTTTTGTTTTTACTGTTGCAAAAAGAGTTCATCGCTGGCTTGACTTCCGGTGCAGTCAAAGGTTGAAGCCAGTGCTACGCAGCCGTTGAATCCGCTATACTCCAAGCACCTTTCCAACAAGTGTTCATCCATGAAAAATCTCCGTCATCTCTCGATACGGCTGGCAGCAGGCATTACGTTATTAGCAGCTTTAGCACAAAGCTCCCTTCAACCAGCCCAGGCTGCACCCGAAGCCCTCGCCTTTAGTGGCTCCTTGCCAGACGTGAAGAATATCGAGATTGAGAACTCGCACGTTTATGATTACACCTTCACCACCGCACCAACCGATTGGTGGGTGCAAAGTGGCATCTGGGAGATGACTAATCGTTGGAGCTGCTCGCCGGGTTGGAGTTGGTTTGGGGGACGCAGTGCAGGCACCACCGAAGAACCGGCTGTGGCTTGGAATAAGCATCACTTCCAGGGTGATTTTAGTCTTCAATTCTATTTTGCTTTCAAGCACAAACTTCCCGTTGTGCCGGAAATTTGGCGCTATCGCCTGGCCGATGCAGGCGTTTCTTTCTGCGCGGATGGCAAGAATATCGGCACCGGCTATAACCTCATCATTGGAGCCGATAATAATACCCACACCTTTTTGTGGCGGCAGGATAAAGTCGTGGCCGATTCGCAAGCGAAGGAAGCCCTGTTGCCGACCGTGGCTGATGGTTTTCCTGATGACCTGAACATTCTGCACCGGCGCTGGTGGTATGTGAAGATCAATAAAATCGGGCCACGACTGGAATGCTGGCTTGATAATAAGCTGCTGTTTACTTACCGTGACCCCAAGCCCCTGACCACAGGACAATTTGCCCTCTGGACGTTCAACAACGGCATCATGCTCTCGCGGGTACAAATCTACTACGAAAATGAAGTGCGGCCTGTTTTGGTTAAGTCCACACCGGCTAAACCTGTTATCAAAGTGGCAAGTCGGCTGGCACGATAACTCATTTTAAAGAGACGCAAAACTTTGTTTCGCAACGCTGCGCGGCGCGATTGGACGCAATGAAATTTGTAGCGCGTAAATAGCGCATGAAATGAGCGAACGCAGTTAGCGTCCCATTCTTATACGACAAAGCTTTATATGGAAGCAGTAGAGCCACCCCTGCACTCTTCGCCTGCCTACCAAACTGCTTACCCGTGGCTACGTGCCAGCTTAGGGGTTCTCGGCGGTTTGTTTGCGCCGCGCTTGCGTGTTTCTGGCCGCTATCATGTACCTCGACGGGGTGGCGTGTTATTAACTCCTAACCATATCTCCGACCTGGATTGGCCCTATCTCTTTGCCGTTACACCGCGACCTCTGTGGTTTATGGCCAAGCAGGAGCTATTTAACTTCAAAGTCTTGGGCCAGATGATCGGCTTTTTGCAGGCTTTCCCGGTAGATCGCGGCAGTGCTGATCGTGGGGCGTTGCGCTATGCGGAGCAACTTTTAAGCGCAGGCGAAGCAGTTGTTATTTTCCCGGAAGGTCAATGCTCTCTCACTGGCGAGCTGGGGCCAATTTTACCAGGGGCCGTGATGATTGCGCTCCATGCCCAGGTGCCCGTTGTGCCCGTTGGGATAAGTGGCACCAATCGCATTATGCCACCCCCGACCCTCAAGCCACACCCTATCCTTGCACCGCTCCGCATCCATTTTGGCATCTCCATTCGCTTTGATGATCTGTCCTCACTACCAAAACGCGAACAACGCAACGCTGCCACGCAACGACTGGAAAATGCCATACGTGCCGCACGCACCACAGCTATTGCATGAACGCGTTGTTGAGTTAGCTGGCAAAAATGTAAGACTTACACACCTATCCACAAACGATCAGATGAGTGGGTTCGGTCAACCCCGTTCAGGGGGCTTCTAAATTCAGCCCGCTGCTTTAGCGGCGGGAGTACATGAGCTAAATATGTGTGCCCTCATTGTTAATTTGAAGGCCATTCCTCAAAACACGGCACAGGTTCAACCTGGCCCGACACAGCCATCTCTCTGGCAGCGTGTTGGCTTACTGGCCACCACAGCTTTGCTGCTAAAGGGCTTGCTCTTGTTATTCGTGCCAGCCACCCCTTCCGAGCATTTTCATATCCTGGTGCCATGTCTCTGGATAACCGACTTCTGTTATTATCAGCGACACACCACAAAACCTGCCTGGGGCTTGGTCGTCGGTGCCGCCTGCGCAGTGTTCCTCTTCATGTGGCAACTGATTGGCTGGCAGGCCAACGCCTTGGGCGGGCGCGTTGATTGGCGCGAACCGTTGTGGTGGCTGCTTTTTCTGTGCAGTCTGGCCGTACTATACATGCTCCTGCACGCGGCTTTAGCTTGGCTCTTTGAACTGGTGCCTGCTGTGAAGGATCGGATGGACGCGCCTGGAGGTTGGTGGCTGCGCTTGGGACAAAAGGGCCTCGCTATTATCATCTTTGCGCCCTACGTCTTTACCACCTGCAATGTCCACCGCTTCAAAATCGCGGGTGCCACTAGTCCGCAACGGGCTTACAATTATTCCTACGAAACCGTGCAATTCCGGGCCGCTGAGGACAATGTGCCGCTGAGTGGTTGGTATATTCCCTGCCAGAAGAGCGATACCACCGTTTTGCTGTGTCATGGTATTGGGGCCAACAAAGGCAACTTTCTCAACTTCGTGCCGCTCTTACACGATGCGGGTTTTAATGTTTTCATCTTCGACTTTCGCGGACATGGCGACAGTGCCGGGCACACCATTTCGTTTGGCTACTATGAAGCGCGAGACGTGCGGGGAGCTGTAGCCTATCTATGCCAGCGCCACGAAATCAAACATATCCTGGCTTATGCTTTCTCGATGGGTGGCTCGGCGCTGCTGCACGCCATGCCGAATTTGCCGATGGTGCAGGGCGTGGTAGTGGATAGCACCTTTGCCGATATAACCACCGTGCTTGAACATCAAATGGCCTTTTTACCGTTAGGTTTTAATCATCTGATGCCGCGCCTGGTAGACTTCTATACGCGCCTGGAACTGGGTATTCCACTGGCTTCGGTTGCTCCGCGCCGCCACATTGCCGTTATCAGTCCGCGTCCCCTTCTGATTATTCATGGCCGCGCCGATAGCCTCATCCCGTTTAGCGAAGCGCAACGCAACTACGCCGCTGCCGGAGAACCCAAGCAATTGTGGCTGATCAATGGCGCAAATCATATCGAAGCCTCAAGCATTGACCCCGACGAATATCAACGTCGCGTCACGCAGTTTCTATGGGGTTGTGTTCATACGAATAAGCAGTTGCATTAACACTTGATTGCTTGCACATCACAAAAATAAAGAAATAGGAGAGTTGTTGCGATGAGTCGGAAATTACATTTGTGGGCAAGAACCAATTTTGTCTTGATGGGGTTTACTCTTATGAGCGTTAAAGCAATGGCGGCTGAACAGGCACCGCAATGGAGGCCAATACCAGCGCAGTTGTTCCGGCAGCGTAATGGACTGGGGAATGTCTTTGCGAAATTAAAAGCCGGTAAGGAAGTACGCATTGCTTACTTTGGGGGCAGCATTACGGCGCAAGAAGGGTGGCGACCTAAGACCTTGAAGTGGTTTCGTGATACCTACCCCCAAGCTAAGGTTAGCGAGATTAACGCGGCCATTGGCGGCACTGGCTCGGACCTGGGGGTTTATCGGGCGCAGCAGGACGTATTAAGTCATAAGCCTGATTTAATCTTTGTTGAGTTTTCAGTCAATGACGGGGGAGCCGCGCCAGAGAATATCTGGCGGGGGATGGAAGGTATTGTGCGCCAGGCATGGAAAGCTGATCCTGATGTGGATATTTGTTATGTCTATACCTTTGCCGTCGGCCAGGAGAAGAGTCTGGATCAAGGGGTCTGCGCTCGTGCGGCTTCATCGGATGAAATCCTCGCTGATTATTACGGTATTCCTTCGATTAATATGGCGATGCGCGCAGCAGAACTGGCACGTCAGGGCAAGCTGATTTACACGCCACACAAAGATGCAGCAGGCAAAGAGTTACCGACTCCACCAGGCGTTATCCTCTTTTCCACTGATGGCGTGCATCCCCTTGATGCGGGGCATGAAGTTTATACACAAGTTATCACCGACGCTCTCAAGCAAATGGAGCCGACTTCACAACCGGGGCCACATCATCTGCGGCCACCCTTTATTGCCGACAATTGGGAGAATGCGAAGTTAGTACCGTTGAATCCGGCTATGCTTAGTTCTGGCTGGCATAAACTCAGCCCAACCGAGGGATTAGGAAAAACTTTTCATGACCGCTTACCGGAAATGTGGGAAGCGACCAAACCAGGCGAAAAAATCACTTTCAAGTTCACGGGCACAGCGGTTAAGCTTTACGACATCTTAGGGCCAGACGGCGGGCAAGTCATCTGCACGGTAGATGGCAAGAGCAACCGACCTCAACCACGCTTTGATAGTTATTCCAGTTATCATCGTCTGGCCTCCCTGCCTATTGCCGAGGGGTTGGCCGATACGGTTCATACCGTCTCCGTAGAGATTCAGCCAGAGCAGCCTGACCGGAGTTCTGTGGTCAACGTCGAGAAGAATAAGCCTGGCTTTGATCCTAAAAAGTATGAGGGGACTGCCGTGCGCGTCGGCTACATCATGGTGTTGGGAGATGTTGTGCAGGGTTAACCCCACCAGATGAGGCGCGTTGCATGGTCAGGGCACGATAAATCATGCCCCTACAGGGTGGTTTTAAACTTGCAGTAGGGCTACCACAAAATAAATGAGATGAGAATTCAGTAGGAGGCGCAGCAGCCATAACTATGAGCACATCGAGCGAGTCAGCAGGAACATCGTCTAAGGGCATAACTACAGATGCCAGTGCATTAGCAGGCACCGGCATCGAGGGGCTAAACAATGTCTTGCAGGGAGGTTTGCCGCGCCACCGCCTTTATCTGGTGCAGGGCGATCCGGGCGTGGGCAAAACGACCTTAGCTCTTCAGTTCCTTCTGGCAGGGGTAAAAAAGGGAGAGCGGGGTCTTTATATTACCCTGTCGGAAACGAAAGAAGAGTTGCTGGCCGTGGCGGAGTCGCATGGCTGGTCTTTAGAAGGGCTGGACATCTTTGAACTGGTCGCCAATGAAGAGCAACTGAAGGCCGAAGCCCTGAACACCCTTTTTCATCCGGCAGAGGTTGAGCTAACGGAAGTAACTCAGACCCTCCTGGATGAAGCCGAGCGCGTGCAGCCATCCCGCATCGTTTTCGATTCACTTTCCGAGTTGCGCCTCCTGGCCCAGAGTCCGCTGCGTTTCCGTCGCCAGATTCTGGCGCTGAAGCAACACTTTGCCAGGCGTGAAGCGACCGTGCTGATGTTAGATGACCGCACCACCACCCTCGAAGGGGTGGATGAGTTGCAACTCCAAAGCCTGGCGCATGGTGTCATCGAACTGGAACATCTGGCTCCCGATTATGGGGCAGAGCGGCGGCGGCTGCGGATCATCAAGTTACGGGGCACCCGCTATCGTGGTGGCTATCACGATTTCAACATTGAAACTGGTGGCCTCATGGTTTATCCGCGTCTGGTTGCGGCAGAACACCAGCAAAATTTTATGAAGGGGCGCGTTGCCAGTGGGATCGAAGGATTAGATCAGCTCTTGGGGGGTGGTCTGGATTGTGGCACCTGCACCCTGCTGATGGGAGCAGCGGGCACTGGTAAATCCACCCTGGCCAGCCACTATGCTTTCTCGGCTCTCACGCGCCATGAGCCAGTGGCACAATTCGCCTTTGAAGAAGGTCTCGGCACCCTGCTGGCGCGCAATGCCGCGTTAGGCATGGACATCGAGCCTTATCGCCAGAGCGGGCAACTGCTGCTGCAACAGATTGATCCCGCCGAACTCTCACCGGGAGAGTTCGCTTACCAGATTCGCCAGGCGGTGGAGCAGAAAGGTGTCGGCACCGTGATTATAGACAGCCTGAGCGGTTATTTAAATGCCATGCCGGAGGAGCGATTTTTGCTCTTACACCTGCATGAGTTGCTTTCTTACTTAAATCAGCAGGGAGTTTTAACGCTGTTGATTATGGCTCAATATGGCCTATTAGGTAACACCATGCAGTCACCGGTGGATGTGAGCTACCTGGCCGATACCGTCATCTTGTTGCGTCATTTTGAATCTGAAGGGGCCATTCGGCAAGCGATTTCGGTGGTTAAGAAGCGCAGTGGCAATCACGAGCGCACCATCCGCGAATATCGTATTAGCGACAGGGGCATTCAAGTTGGGGAACCACTGCGCCAATTTCAGGGCGTGCTAACGGGCGTGCCTGAGTATGTGGGCAAGCAGCAACCGCTACTATAAGAAATTCCTATTGAGAATAGGGGCGCAGCCAAAGAATTCCATGAGCATGGCCATTCCTGATTCTATAACCGCTGAGACCTCTCAGCCCCAACCCGTGGACGCCGCCTCACCCTCACCACAGTTATTGCCAGACGAGCAATCTAGCGAACGCATTCTTATCACGGCCCCTCTGGGGCGCGATAGTTTATTGGCGGAATCTGTCTTAGCGCAAGCCGGTATTGGAGCCTTAAGTTGCGCTGACATGAAGGCGCTCTGTCATGAATTGACAAGGGGCGCAGGGGCGCTGCTCATTACTGAAGAAGCTCTGCACCCAGAAATTATACGCAATGGGACTCCATCTTCACCATCGTCAGAGCCATCTGCTTTAGAATTGCTGCTTGCCGCCTTAGAGCAACAACCACCGTGGTCGGACATCCCCGTTATCCTGCTCACCACCGGCGGCAGGCAAACCACGCCGCGCAGTCAGAACATTCTGGATCGGCTGGGGCCACGCGCCAACCTTACCCTTTTGGAGCGTCCCCTCCATCTGAGAACTATCCTGAGCACCGTGCAATCGGCTTTGCGCGCCCGACGACGGCAATACGAGGTACGCAACCTCGTGCAAGAACTGCGCAGAGGCGTGCGCCAGCGCGATGAGTTTCTGGCCATGCTGGGGCATGAGCTACGCAATCCCCTGGCAGCGATCAATTACTCCATTCATCTCTTGCAGCAAGACAATGATCCCGACCCCGCTACCGCAGCCCAAACTCACGCCGTCATTGCGCGCCAGACGCAGCATCTGGCACGCCTGGTAGACGACTTGCTTGATGTCTCGCGGGTGACACAGGGCAAGGTTCACCTGCAAAAGCAACAGGTTGACCTCAATGAAATTGCCCGTAAGAGCGTAGAAACTTTAGAGACTGCGATTCGCGCTCAACAACACGAAGTGACCCTCACCACACCCGCTGCTTCTACCTTCGTGGCAGGTGACCCGGTGCGCCTGGAGCAAGTTGCCACCAACCTGCTGATGAATGCCATCAAATATACGCCCTCCAGGGGGCATATTGAGATTCAAGTCGCAACCGGAGGGCCAGAGGCAACTCTTACCATACGCGATAACGGGCTGGGAATTGCCCCGGAACTGTTACCTCGTGTATTTGAATTATTCACCCAGGCCGAGCGTTCTCCCGACCGCGCCCAGGGCGGTTTAGGCATTGGTCTCACTCTGGTGCATAGTCTCGTGACGATGCATGGCGGCAGCATTGTCGTAGCCAGCGCAGGCTTAGGCCAGGGCAGCGAATTTGTAGTGCGCTTGCCACTCTTGACTACCTCCCATGCTCCGTCCGTTCTGGCTGACCCGGAACGCCACCAGTTATCCGCTATCGAGGAGCCAGATACTAGCTTGCCAGCACCGCAGGTAAAAACCTTCTCTGAAGCACATCAAAGTCCCGTCACACCAGAAGAGCAATCGCACAAGCCACCACCAACACCCGCAGCGAAAACAAACTCCGGCTTGCACATTTTAGTGATCGAAGATAATGAAGATAGCCGCCAGATTTTGCAACTGCTGCTACGGATGGCAGGACATCAGGTTGAAGCGGCTGAAGATGGCACTCAGGGGTTAGAAAAAGCTTACGCCAATCCGCCCCAAGTGGCTCTGGTAGACATCGGACTACCGGGCATAGACGGTTTCTCTGTCGCCCAGCAATTGCGCGCTAAGTTTGATGACCAAATCTATCTCGTTGCGCTCACTGGCTATGGCCAACCCGAAGATCGCCTGCGCACTGAGGAAGCTGGCTTCAATCGCCACCTGGTCAAGCCCGTTGATCCCCAACAATTAAACGACATCCTCGCTGAAATCGCTCTCTTGCTGCACTAACCTCCTGTTCACCATTATTGTCCCTATCGGTGCTATAAAAATGAACCCATCACACGAATGAGGGGTTCATTTTGCTTTTTTCTGTCAAGATTAGACAAAAGCGTCCCTTCACCACGTCTTTAACTATAAAGGCCATGATTCTCGACTTGAGCTTTCCGCGTCTGGCGTTGCGCAAGCCTGTTACTTCTTCTGAAGTTGCCTGCCAGGAAGATAAGGAACTGGCGCGACGGGTGGCGGCTGGCGAAGGGGACGCCGTGGCAGAAGTCTATGACCTTTATGCCGCATCGCTTTATCGCACCCTGTGCGCTCTGCTCGGCTCTACCTCTGATGCCGAAGATGCATTACAAGAAGTCTTCGCTAAATTGGCCGGAGGACGGCTAAAGCAGGCGCGTGACCTGCGCGCTTATCTTTTCGTGGCAGCGCGCAATGAAGCCTTTAGTATCTTGCGCCGCCGTAAACGAGAGCAGGCATGGCCTTTAGAGGAGGACAATAGTCGAGAACCAATCGAGTTGCCTACACCAGAATGGAATCAGCCGTTAGGCTCCGACCTCCTGGCTCTTCTGCAACAACTACCAATCGAGCAACGGGAAGTGATTGCTCTCAAAGTAGCGGAGAACCTGACCTTTGCCGAAATCGCCGCCCTACTTAAAATCTCACCCAACACCGCCGCCAGCCGCTATCGCTATGGCATCGAGAGATTGCGCAGTTGGTGGCAGGAAGAGAACTCAGCCGAAGTCAATAGATAGAAGGTTATCGTTATGCATCGTGAACACACAGAAAACGATTATGTGGACGAGCAGCTTGAACAAGCCTTACGCGCCAGTATGCCAGTGCTGCCAACGCATTTGCGGGGGCGCGTGTTACAGGATTGCCAACGTCGCCAGACTGCTACCGTGCGGCACCAGCATCAGACCAGTTGGCGTTGGGCCGGAGCCTTGACGTGCCTTTTCCTGGCGCAATGGCTAACCACCGCCTACCTGGATGCACAACGGGCGATGTTGCTGTGGCCACCACACACAGTCGCAACTACCCCAACTCTGGTGGCTTTCGCGCCCCTACCAACTCAATCCATCCGTAACACTTTGCAGGCCCGCACCCATACTCTGGCCTTGCTGTTGGACACGCACGATGCACCTGCTTTCCAGGAGGAGTCCTACTATGTCACAAAGCCAACCCTTACCCCTTACGACCCATCTGTCCATCCCCTACCAACAGCCAAAAATGGATGATCCACCTCAGGCCACACTCCAGCAAAACGATAACTTTCCCACCTTTCGTAAGTTAGGTCGTTTACCGAAAAACCTCTGGCAGCGAGGCCGGAAAGCACGCCGCATCCTGCTATGGCTTTGCGTGCTGATAGTGGCCTTACATATTGGGGTTAATCTTTGGGCTTCCCTTCGTCTCAACCGTGAGTTAATGAACTTGCGCAACCAGGGTCAGCCCTTGACACTTCAAGAGTTGTCCCCTCCAACCCTCTCCGATCAGCGCAATGCAGCGTTGCTCTATCAACAGGCTAACGATCTGCTTTCCCCCGAAATAAAAAAGATATTGGCTGGCGGAGAACCTTTGGATTTCAATGGCTTGCCGCGCACGCTCAATCGTCAGGAATTAGCCAAAAATCATGCCGCTGTCGTCTTAATCCGCCAAGCTGTTCGACTTCCTGATTGTCGTTTTGTGCCTATCGGAGACAACCCCTTCACAGCACGTTACCCCCATTTGGAAATGATGCGCCGTTTAGAGCGGCTCATGTGTGCCCAGGCGTTGCAAGAAGCCGCCGATGGCCAACAAGTGCAGGCATTAGGCGATGTGCAGGTTATCTTCCAGATGAGCCAGCACTTAAAGGGTGAGGCAACCTTAATTGGCCTCTTAACGCGCAATGCTATAGAAAATGTTGCTTATAAGACCTTGGGGAAAACTCTGAAAATCGCCAAGCTTACATCCGAGCAAGGCCATGCCCTACTGCAAAGTTTGCCTCTCGTTGATTGGAAAACGGCTTTACCACGAGTCATGGGTGAGGAACGCGTTTTCGGTATTTGGGGCTTTGAAACAGTCCGGCGAGATCCCTCACAGGGCATCATTATGCTTTCTGGCGGCGATGAACATTCAGAGAGACCTTCAATGTTTATCATTTTTATGGCAAAAGTCATGGGTTTACTCTGGTCTCCGATTTCCAAGTTGGATGAGCTTCAATACTTGCACTATATGCAGCGTGTTGTCTCAATCTGTAGCGAGCCACCGTTTGCACCGCAACCCACGACCAGATACGACTTCGATCAGGAGATTCCCCGTTATGCAGTCCTTACGCGCATCGTAGCACCAGTCTATGAGAGTGTCGTCCGTCGTCGTGATGAAGCGGAAGTGGAGCAGCGGTTGTCCGAAGTAGCAGTAGCATTGTGCGTTTATCGCACCCAAACAGGGCATTACCCGACTCATCTGGCTGAAGTCATACCGATCTGGGGCAGCAAGTTACCACTCGACCCGCATTCAAATCAACCTTTTATCTATAAGCTGACAGCACATGGCTTCGAGCTTTATGGGGTCGGCCCCAACCGCCGCGATGATGGAGGCACAAACAAGAAGTTTCCAGCCGATGATATTCTGTGGCCACCGGGACGACGTTAGAGTGCCGGGCATTGAAATACCCGGCTACTTATCCGCCGGGGCATTGGGGTCGGGTGTGGCGGAAGCTTGATCGGCTGGCGTTTGGTCGGCGGCGGTATCGGCCTTAACATCCCCGGTAACTTCCAAAAATGAAGAGATATTCACGCCTAAGTTCAGGCAAATGATGCGAGTAGCCGAAACGAGGGAATTTTGCAGTACATCCACACCACCGGCGGGGACATAAATCGTGCCGACAAGCTTCGCTCTAGTCGTGCCAAGCTGCACTTTGTTCCAGCCCTTAGCGGCACTCACGATAACTAACCCTTTAAGATCACCTTCGGTTGGGGCAGAAAGATTGACTTGAGCTTCCATAGCCCCCCAGAATGCACCTGGGGTATTACCGACTAGTGCAATGGTGACACCTTGCCCATCTACGCGGCAGCCCGACATAAAGAAATCACCATTGTTCATCTCATAAACGCCCGGTGCCAGAATAATGTGCAAGTTTTTGCCAGTGGCAAAGATACCTTCATTATAAACGCCAGGCTGTAACGTGATCTCCTGGTTATCTTGAATAAATAACTTCTTGTTGGACACCACTGGCAGACGCGGCAACTGAAAAGCGGGAATTGGGTCTGTCGCCGGTTGGTCGAGGGGTTGCGGAGCCGGGTTCGCCACCGCGTTGCCCTGACGGTAATAGCCGCCGATTTCCAACAGTTTCCCATTCTGCACCTGAATCGAAGATTTAGCGTTCCAAATAGCATTGTTGTGGGTGGAATTCACCACGACATCGCCATTGCGCACGAGCAGGCGGCTGCCTTCAGTGACTTGTAGTGACCACACTTTTTCGGTAGGGTCAAGCACTGCCACCGAAGGCAGCGGATTTTGCGGGGCATCGCCTTTGGGCAACACCGGTGTCACCGCTTTAGGGCCTGCGGCATGAGCGTGAGGCATAACAGGGCAGGTTAGCAGTAAACCAGCTAAGGTCACACGAATAAAGTTAGCAACGAAATGCTTGGTGTTTTTCATTAGTACTCCCATGAGAAAAGCTGCAATTAGTTATTTAAAGTAAGAGTTCGTCATTCTGAGCGCAGCGAAGCATCTACTCCCAGTGTCCATAGAAGAATAGGGAAATGCTTTATCCCTGAACACTAATATTAGATTCTTCGCTGCGCTCAGAATGACAAGAGCGCCGCTTTTACCTTCAATTTGTCTGTAATGTCTAAGACGAAATAATCCGATGATGTTCTCTTATAATTTTACTGCGCCTGATTGCTGAGTTCCAGATTATCCAGATAAACAACCCTTTTATCCGTGGCTACGCTGGAGAAGCCTAACCAGGTCAAGGTTTTCCAATCGGGGCTGCCGTTCTTTAAGTTCGTAAATCGCTGCGGCGGCTGGTCAGGCAGCGTTACCGTCAGGTTCCAGGTGCCCGTGGATTGCTGGCCTAATCCAGCAGTCACTTCAAAATGCACCCACTGCCCGGTCGGAATATTGAGCAACACGCGATCCGCTACCAGCAACTTACCACCGCGAATAGTGAGGCTGGGGCCAACCCGGTAGGGAGTATTGGAGTCGCGCCATTCCTGATAGATGTCCGCCCCGGCTTCGGCCCGCAGGTCAAACGCAAAGCGCGTGATGCCATTGCGATGGTTCGGCTGATAAAAGAAATGGGGATTATAGTTGAACTGGAGCCCCGGGGCATCCGTAATCTTCAGGCTGTGCTTGCCACCATTAGCTACTTCATCAGTGACCAGAACAGAGTCACCCCTGTTCTCCGTATTCACCTGGGCTTCGGCAGGCTTGGCTCCCACGGGTGTAGTTTCAAAGTCATCCTTAAAGACCAAAGGTGGTGGCGGTGGTGGCTCCGGGGCAATTTCGAGAGTTGGCATCGGCAGGCTTTGCGCCAGTTGCCGCCAGGCCGCATCGCCATAGACCCCCGCCTGCGTGTAGTCGAAAGGCTTGAAGCCCATCTTCAAAGCCGGAGAATCGGGCCGCAGGCGAAAATCACGCGCAGCGGGGTTCACGAAGCGCGGATCGGCGATCACGGAACCTGCATCTTTGCCTGTCGCCTGCCACTGCTGTAAAGTCATGCCCTCAAAAGTCACTGGCCCCGCCGCATTCCAGTAGTCATTGTTTTGCAATTTGACATTAGGGTCTTTCCAGGTGCCTGCAAAAAGTGGGCTGCTACTGTTATCCCAGTAAACAATGTTGTTTTCAAAGGTAAACGAGAGATGAGATTCGGCCCGCGTGCGTTGCAGTTGGTTTTCTTTACTGAAAGCGAAGATATTATTGCGGATGATGTTTTCTTTGCCGTAATGCTGATGATAGCCACCCGTTTTGACATCATGCACCAGGTTGTTTTCAAGCGTGATGTGCGTCGAGCCTTCATCGTTATATAGCCCCCAACCGCCATAGCTAAACGAATAAATATCGTGGGCGTGGTTATTATTGACGGTAGTGCCGTCGGAGGGGCCAAGAGTATACACGGCTCCCATATCGCTGAGCACGCCCTGGCCCAAGTGGTGCATGTGGTTAAAGTCAATATGGTTGCGTTGCGCCAACGCCTCGTCATAGCCCCAGCGCCACCCGGCGGAGACAGCGGTATAAAAGAAATCGGCAATCTCGTTATGCGTGACCTGGTTATCGCCGCTTTGCCCAATCCACACGCCATGCGCGCCGACATGAATGCGTCCGCCACCATTGATGATGTTGTTATCTACGGTGATGTGGTTGGTTAGCTCGGCTGCGTTGCGGCGGATTTCAGTTTCGCCGATACGCACCCCGCCAGCGCCCATATCATGCAAGTGGCAATGCGCAATCCGACAATTGGTGCATCCGCGCCGGAACCAGATGCTATAAATGCCGATATGTCCGACTTCGCAGTTTTCAAAAGCCACATCGCGCGTGCCATCGGCCATAACTGCCGCCGGAATGGAGGCTTCCGCTTGACCATCCGCGTGCCCACCAGGGGGCAGCACATATTGCTGGTGTAAGAAAGCCAGGCCGCGTAAGGTTAAATGCTCAACCCACTGCCCATTTTCTGGCTGCCCGGCGAACTGGATAAACTGCTCGGTTACAGGAGCGATAACCTCGGCGCGGGCTATGTTTTCACCAGGCAAAGGCTTATAGAAAAGCGTGCTATTACCATCCAAAAACCATTCACCTGGGGTATCGAGAGCCTCCTGAAAATTTTCCAGTTGATAACGCTCATTGCCCCAGTTGAAAAAGGCCCAGGGAGCGGGGCCAGTGAGAAACACTGTATTTGTTTTAGGGTCAATGGCGGCAATGTGATGCCGGGAAGCTTCCCAGGCATGATAGGCTACCACCGTCACGTTATGCAACTGTTCTGGCGAGTAGTGCAAGAGTGGCGCAATATCTTCGGGACGCACTTTAAAGGCCCGTCGGTCTAAATCTGCCGGGTTGCCGTTGGTAATGTCATCACCTGGTCGCACTTTGCCGGTCGCATAAAAATAGAATTTGTTGGGCGTGCGGGCGCGCACCGCCCGGCGGCCATTAATCCATAACTGCTCAAAATACCACGGCTTGCCCTGCACCTGCGGCACCTGCGTTGTCCACATGCCATTCGCTGCACGTTGAAAGCCAGTAATGCGCTGTCCGCCAGTGAAGATCGGGCGGGCACCCGGAGCCGCTTCATAGGTAATAGGTGCCGCTACCGTGCCACTATCTTGCGCCTCAAAAACCAGTGGCTCTGTGAGGGCATAGGTGCCAGGGGCGACGATCACATGCACTGGCTCGGTTAAGGGGCCGCGCGCTTTCAAGGCGCGAATCGCATCCCGCGCCCCTTTTAAGGACGCCAACGGCCCATTACTGCGCGCCCGGTTGGGTCGGGTAACTTGACCCGACCACGCATCATTGCCCGTTGGAGTGATGTATAAATTCATAGCTTGCGCCTGGCACAGCGACAAAAAGACACTGGCTGTTACGAGAAGTTGGGGACGTTTTAGCATATCTCTGTTTTAACCCAAGTTGCTGCGTTTGGGAACGGTAGCTTAGTTACCACCATTGGAGTTTCCCGATTCGCCTTTCGCATCATCAAGGAGGTAATAGCAACTCAGGGCAACGACAAACTTAAAATCCTACGGCCTGTCCATCTTTGCGATGGTCAGACGCCGCCATATAGCCATCTTCCAATTTATAGATCAGTTGCGCGCCGCCAAAAGCTGCGGCCTCATGCTGCGTGATGTGATGACCACGCGCCATAAGATCGCGTAATACTTCCGGTTTGAATCCGGCTTCGACAGCCACTTCCAGTCCGCCCATGACCTGCCAGCGTGGGGCATCGGAGGCGGTCTGGGGATTTTGATGGTAGTCAGCGAGACGAATCATCATCTGCGCGTGGCCCTGAGTCTGCATCGCGCCACCCATCATACCAAAACTCATGGCCGGTTTACCATTGTGAGTAGCGAAGGCGGGGATAATAGTATGGAAAGGCCGCTTGCGGCCAGCCACTTGGTTGGGATGCCCCGCTATCAGATTAAAGCCGTAACCGCGATTTTGCAGGCTGATGCCAGTGCCAGGCACCACTATGCCAGAGCCGAAACCGTGATAATTGGATTGAATAAAGGACACCATCATGCCCCTGGCATCCGCTGCCGAGAGCAAGACTGTGCCACCACGCTGCGGTACACCAAACGAGGGCTGTTGCGCCTGCTTCATATCAATGAGCGCGGCCCGTTGCGCCAGATAATCAGGGTCAAGGAGATGGGATACTGTCATGTCCATATTACGGGTGTCGGCGATATAACGATGGGCATCGGCCAGGGCTAATTTCATGGCTTCTATTTGCAGGTGCAAGCTAGCCGCAGAGTCCACCGGATAATCGGCCATCGGCCACTGCTGCAAAATACCCAGCATGAGCAAAGCGGCCAATCCCTGACCATTGGGTGGAATCTCGTAGAGCGCATAATCACGATAGCTCTGGGCAATCGGCTCGACCCAGGCTGGCTCGTGCGCCGCCAGGTCTTCGCGCGTCATCAGGCCACCATTGGCCTGGGCATGAGCCACGATCTTCGTGGCTAACTCGCCACGATAGAAAGCTTCACCCCCGGTGGTGGCAATCAGCTCTAAGGTTTTGGCTTGATCCGGGAAGGCAAACTTCTCCCCCACTTGAGGTGCGCGACCACCAGGCATAAAGGCGGCGACGAATTCCGGGAACTGTTGAAAAACCTTCGCCTGCTGCTGCCAACTGGTGGCGGTAATGGGCGAAACTAAGAAACCATTGCGGGCATATTCGATAGCAGGCTCAAACAAATCGGGGAACGGTAACTGGCCGAACCGCTGTGATAAGGCTGACCATGCCGACACCGCCCCCGGCACCGTAACGGCGTTCCAGCCAGTAAGCGGCATGGTGGCTAAACCGGCGAAGACTTCAGGACTCCAGGCGGCTGGCGAGTGCCCGGAGGCATTCAACCCATGCAAGTAGTCGCCATCCCACACCAGTGCAAAGGCATCACTGCCGATACCGTTGCTAGTCGGCTCCACAACTGTTAAGGTGATGGCTGTAGCCAACGCTGCATCCACCGCATTGCCGCCCCGCAACAGCATTCTTAACCCGGCCTGAGCCGCCAGAGGTTGTGATGTTGCCACCACATTCTGCGCCAGCACGGGCATCCGTTGCGAGGGGTAAGGAAAAGTCCAATTGAAATGAGACACAGTGTTTGCTCGCCACCGAGGGATTTAGCGTCCTAAATAAAATTAAGAATAGCGTAATAGTAGGAGCCACGTCATGTTGAGCGGAGCGAAGCATCTCGTGCGTATGGGTCAGTGGGGACGCTTCGGCCCAAGATGTTTCGCTCCGCTCAACATGACAGGTAGCCCTTGCACCACAGCTTAATGCATTGTGTTCGGGTCTCTTAGAGCCACTCAACCATACTCTTTGCATCAGCCTGAGCTTTGAGTAGAATCCGATTACATTGGTAACAAACCCCATGAAATCCTGCAATCAACATCTCACATTGCTGGCCAGCCTGTTTTTACTACTGCTGCCAATCCACCTGACCCATGCCCAGCCTGTGTTGAGCGTTAAACCTGCCGGGCATCAGGGCTTTGATGTGTGGGTTGGAGGCAAGTTAGTGGCCCCTATTCGCCTTTCAACTAACGGCATCATCACCGCGAGTCAGGTGCAAAGCACGGCTCATAGCTTGCGTTTATCGGGTTTACGCTGTAAAGACCCACAGGCTGCCACTTTTGCTCCTGACGATTTTGTGAGTGTCACCTGGCCTCCTCCAGCCTTGCCACACCCGACATCTGCTAAAACCACTACTCTCTCCAACGCACCCTCAGAACCGCAGGTGCGTTTTAAACTCAGCTTGCGTCACTTCAATGCCCAACACTGGCAAGCTCTCCTACCGGGTGGCAAAGCGCCTTTTCATTTTTTGTCTTGCTCGATGCCCACGGCTCAAGTATGGCACCAACGCGGCTGGTTAAATGCGACACCCAATGCCGACCCGTTTCCCTTGTTGGGCGATGTGCATCTTCAGGCCCCGGAAATCTCCAGCCTGTGGAATCGCAATTGGAGCTATATTTGTCCCCTGGGCGCGCATCCCATTCCGATGATTGGAGTCTGGGACCCGGCCCAGCGACTCTATGTTGGTTACGACTTTCAAGAAGCCCGCGCCACTGACCAATCGGAACGTTATGTCTCCACTGCCTATTGCTGGCAGCAGGGTAAGGACAAAAGCTTTATTACCCTCGCTTTCCCCTATGGCGGTTTGCGTTATGGCGAGTTAATTTATCCTAAAAGCGGTGATGTAGTAGCCTCACATTTTCGTCTCATTATAGACACCAATCTGCCAGATACCGAAGACCCCAACGAACGCTTTCAAACTCGTCTCTTTGCCCACTACCAAGATGCTCTGCCGCGTGTGCCCGCGATGAATGACCTCTCGTGGCTGCCGGGCGGCGTGCGCCTGCAAGACTTCGTGGGGCCGCAGAGCTTAGACCTCTATGGGCCAGGCATGGAGTCCACTTTCTATCTACCTGGCACCCTAATTATGCGTGGTTGGACGGGCCATCGTGAGATGCCCATTGATACCGCAGCGCGGCGCGGCGATAATGCCGCCATTGAGCAGGCACGCACTGCTATTGCATCCCTCCTGCATCAGTATGCCAAACACGTCACAGTAAATGGTGAAGAGTGCCTGTTCTGGGAGAAGCCATTAGAGGGAGCATGGCGTCCTGAGTGGGGCGGTGCGCCGGTGCGGACGCTGCATAATACCGACGCCTGGTATGCAGCGCGAGTCCTCGTCGAGCTTTATCGTTATGACCGCGCTCACGGCCATGACAACCCCGAATACCTCCAGGCCATTGATGGCATTTTTAACTGGGCGAAGCATTTTGTCTGGACGCGCAATGAATTTCCTGACGTGCCTTCTTCCCCTTTTGCTATTGGCGGCACGCTCAGCATCGCTTTCTTGCTCGATTATTATTTTACGTTTAAGGATGATGCCCAGCGCGGCACGAATGCACAATTAGCCCTCAAACTCGCTGACCATATTACCTGGCGTTATCTGCCAGTGTGGGCGATGGATTCGGATCGCGCCGATGGTCTCCTCGACAGCTCTTTCTTGCTCGAACCTAACAGTGGACGTGACTGGGCAGGACTGGCCTGCGCCAATGAGATGTTCTGGGTCATTGATACGCTGACCCAGGTCTACGTGCATACGGGTGATGCGCGGATGCGCTACTATTTGCGGGGTATTTTACAACGCTGGCCCGCCCTCTACCGACCTGAATATGAGGATAAGATAACGGAGTATGGCCCCGGCTCCATGACTGAAGGCTTGGGCTTATTCGATGGCGCAGGGCCGGGGCGCGGCGGACGCTATAACTATGGCAACGCCGACTCTTTACCTCTCAATGAACCAGTTGGCAACTCAAAGCTGCGCATCGTCGCCGGAGCTAATGCGGCTATTGCCTTTTGCAAGGATGGCACGCATTCTGACCTGGCCGATTACCAGACCGATGGCAAAGGCGCGTGCTCTTTCCGCATCGTCTCTACTTTGAAAGACGAATTTGATGTCAGCTTTTCTTATCCCTACGTTGACATTTCCCAGTTGCCAGTCTACTTACAGCGCAACGGCCAATTGCAAGCACTGACGGCCGCTGCAGTGCGTCACCCGCCACAAGCACTCAGTTCGCTTTACCTGTCACGCCTGCGCAATGGTGACACTATCTTTATCGGCGCAGCTAATTTAGCCAGACATCCCATCAATATCACAATACCCTTAACCTATAAGGACAATGACGACGTGTCGAAATACTCAGGTGTTTCATCAGACTTTGACATCATTCCCTTATCTTCCACCTCTTCCCGCAAACTATCTCAAGATTGGAATGACTTAGCTTCATTTGCAGGATTAGCACAGGGCCTCCATTGGACTTATGGTGTGCCCTATTTCCAGAAAAGTTATACAGGTGGAATCACCACTAAGATTAGCGGAGCGCGTGCGATATTTTTGTTCTATGCTCCAAAGTCAATAGACGTGGTGGGAGCGCCACCGCACCTCGTGCTGGATAATGGCCAAACAATTAGATTGTCTGGCCAAGCCGCTCCCGCCTGGCGCGGTTGGCCGCCGAGTTTCCAACGCGTCGTGCTAATGGATTATGCTCTTATTCCTTCCGGTCATACCGTGCAACAAGTCGTTGCCACCGCCGGTAATCAGTTGATGGGCGTGACAGCTTTTCGGGGACGAATGACAGACCTCCAGACCACTCTCCACGCTATGGGTGCTGCCGCGACTATTTATCAGCAAGAGAGGAACAACCTCCGCTTGCTTGTCACGTTCAAAAGCAGTCTACCGTCCCTTGCTCCTGGCCCGATTGCTATCTTGCCCGGTGTAATGGCTGGTAGCGCTTCTAATTTTATGGCTTTAACCGGGCTACGCGCTAAATCAATTCCCATAACTGCACCACAACTCATTGACCCACAGCAATTCAACGCGCAACGTTTTCCCGTCGCATTTTATTTGGGTGGCGAGCGATACATCAAAACGGTGCTTGAAACGGGCGACGCACAGGCTGCGATAATCCGCTATTTAGCCGAAGGCGGCACCCTCATCGTGCTTGGCTCACAACCCTACCCGCTTTTCTATGGGGATAGAATTAACGGACAAACGGGCCCACCTGACCCGCTCTTCGCCAAAATCGGCTTGCCTCTCTCTATGGCCTTTGAGACAGCCCCGACAACCTTACACATGCTACGCGCACCTGACCAGCAGATTATGCAAGCCGTGCCGGAAAGCTTTCCCTTTCCCTCTGGCGACCCGCGCCTGCGCGCTACCACACGCGCTCTGGTTGATCCGGCTAATCGCTACACTCCCTTAATCTCGGTGCAAGACGCACACGGTAAAGATTATGGCGATGCCGCCTTTTACATTGAGTTTGGTACCGGCCCGGCTAAGGGTGGCAAACTACTCTATATTTGGCCAACTCTGCTCGACTCACCGCAGGGCAATAAAATTATGGGTGATGCGGTGGCATGGGCCTTAAAACACGCTGCCCACTAAACCAGGGTATTCGCGTTGCAGCATCAGGGATAATTTACATTATGACAACCAAAGCCATCTTATCCTTTAGAGTGGCAGCTATCATTAGCTTACTCGTTTTAACAGGTTCTAGAGCGCACGCCAGAATCATTAAGGGAAATGCAATGCCCAGTGCCACCGTAAAACATCAAATCGTTGAGCGCATCAATTGGCCCCAATTTATGGCGCGACATGATTTGACTTGGGAGTCGCTACCCCAGCGGTGGCATGAAGGCGCGTTTATCGGTAACGGGGCACTGGGCGCGATGATTTATAACACAGCTCAGGGTGAACTGCGCTTTGATTTGAACAGCAGCAACATCACTGATCGGGGCCATCGCCTGCCCGTTGGCGAATTGTATCTCAAGCCACAGGGGACAGTGAAAAGCGGCACCATGCGGCTTGATCTCTGGAATGCCGAGGCGACGGGCAGCATCACGACGGACAAAGGCGAGATTAAGTGGCGGGCCTTTACCCATGCGCAAAGTCAACTGATGGTAGTAGAACTAAAAACCTCGCCAGGCGAAGCAGGCTGCACCTTGACATTTCACCCCGAACGCGCCGATGACCCGCGCCGGGTGTATCAAAAGGAGCCTATCCCGGCCAATGAGTTGAATCCTGACCCCGTGCTAGGCAAAGACGATGAAGTGAGTTACTGCACCCAGGCGTTGAACTCCAATGGCCAGGGTATGAGTGATTACACCACGGTTTGGCGTGAAGTCACCCTGGAAGCTAATCACCGCCTGCTCTATCTCAGTATTGGCGCTTCACAGAGTTTAGCTGCTCCGGGTGCGCCCAGTGGCCGCTACTGGGCGACCGGAATTGTGAATAGTGCTGCGACCACGCCCCTTGATGATTCTATTACTACGCACCGCGACTGGTGGCATAAATTTTATCCGGCCAGTTTCATTTCTATTTCCGATACGCGCCTGGAAAGCTTCTACTGGATTCAGATGTACAAGCTTGGTTCAGCAACCCGCGCTACGGGTCTACCCATTGACCTGATGGGGCCGTGGTTTCGCACCACGCCCTGGGCCGCTATCTGGTGGAACCTCAACATCCAACTGACCTACTGGCCGGTTTATGCTTCTAATCATTTGGAACTCGGAGAGTCGCTGACCAATGCGCTGGATAGAGGATTGCCGAACCTGATTCACAATGCTCCCGAACAGTACCGCAACGACTCGGCAGCCATTGGGCGCGTGAGCAGCTATGATTTGCGCGGTGGAGCTTGGAAAGAAATCGGCAACTTAACCTGGGCGTGTCATAACTACTGGTTGCAATATCGCTACTCAATGGATGATGCCATGCTGCGCGAGCGACTGTTTCCCCTTTTGCGCCGCAGTGTGAATTATTACCTGCACTTGTTACAATCGGGGGCTGATGGCAAGCTGCATTTACCGGTTGCCATCTCACCCGAATATCCCGAAGAGGCCGCTGATACAAATTACGATCTATCGCTGCTGCGCTGGGGCTGCACGGCTCTGATTAGTACTTGCGAGCGACTCAAAATTAATGATCCGCTCTTGCCACGCTGGAAAGACACCCTGGTTCGCCTGACACCGTATCCGGTGGATGAGAAAACCGGGCTGATGATTGGACGGGATGTGCCCTTAGCGCAATCGCACCGCCACTTCTCGCACCTGTTAATGATCTATCCGTTGCACCTGATGAACTGGGAGCAGCCGGAACATCAAGACCTCATTACCAAATCGCTCGACCACTGGATTGGCTTTAAGGGTGCGTTGCAGGGCTATTCTTATACGGGCGCAGCGGCTATCTCCGCCGATATTGGACGACGCGATGCAGCCGTCAGTTTGCTCAACCAGTTCTTAGATAGTTACGTCAAACCTAACACCATGTATCTCGAAGCTGGCCCGGTGATTGAAACGCCTCTCGCCGGGGCTGCCTCGTTACAAGAAATTCTCTTGCAAAGTTGGGGCAATAAAATCCGCATCTTCCCTGGCGTGCCGGATTCATGGCGTGATGTGACGATTCACAATATGCGGGCAGAAGGCGCATTTCTCGTCAGTGCCGTGCGACGCAGCGGCAATACGAAGTGGGTTTCCATCACCAGCCTGGCCAATGAACCCTGCCGCGTGCAAGCCGATTTTAGTGGGCCGTGGCAAGCGGGTGGCAGTCGCGCCTTTAAGGTGCAGATGCTCAGTCAGAATGTCGCACAGCTCGATTTGCATAAAGGGGAAACTGTCCTGCTCTATCCGCGTGGCACACATCCCGGCTTCACCATTGCACCCGTAGCCGCGCAGCCAGAACGCGTCAACTTCTACGGTTCACGTAAACAGACAATGGCTCAATCACCCGATGGCAGTTTCACTTTACCCGCCGCTAAAGCCTTCATTAATGGCGATGATCTCTTCTATGAGAAGACGGAAATTAAAGATGACTTAGGCCACTGGGTCAATGCCCATGACTGGGCCAGTTGGCGATTAAACTTCCAGCAACCGGGCCGCTTCCGTGTACTAATGAGTTATGGCGTCCCAACTGGCACAGATGGTGGCACCTATGCGGTGAGCATTGGTGATGAGACTCTCAAAGGGAAAGTGCAACCTACCGGTGATTGGTATAAATATCAGGAGTTTGAAGTCGGCACAGTGTCCATTCCCAAAGCAGGCAAAGTTGAGGTGTCAGTCAAAGTCGTAGACAAACCAAAGGTCGCTTTAATGAACCTGCACAGTATCAGGTTGGTGAATGCCGGGCATTGAAATACCCGACGGGGAGGCGGTCAAGCCGCCAAGCGTCCTACCGGACGCCCCGTAGGGGCATGATTTATCGTGCCCTCACCGTCCGTGAGGCCGTTTGACTTTAGCCTTCCCGCCGGGTATTTCAATGCCCGGCATAAAAGGAATCATCATGAACAAGTTTTCCGTCTATAGCTTACTCGTTACAGCACTACTCCTCTCAGCCATGACGAAAATCGCTCAAGCCGCTGATTGGACGATGACCTCAGAGGATGCGACGGTGACAATCAATTATAAAGGTGCGCCCGTTGTGGACTCGAATTACATCTTCTGGGGGCAAAATTGGAAGTGGGTGTCGGCCCCTTTTAAGATGCTCAATCCGAATATACAGGGCCACCCCTTTTCGGCTGATATTCCCGATTTAGGACTAAAAATCAATGGTGCCGTCTCCGAGCCAGTGACTCCAAATGCTCTTCAGTTTTCCTATTCCTTAAATGCCGAGAAGGATATGCCCGATGTCATTGGCGGCGGGCTGGAGTTTCATCTACACACCGATTCCCCGGCCTTTGGCGGCAAAGCCCCGGAACCAGTTCTCTTAGAAAACCACACCGGCTGGAAATGGCCCGTGGGCAACGGCGACATTAGCGTCACCTTTAGTGAGCCAATTGCGGATGTTTACTTTGAGCAGGGGCGTAAGAATACGATCCGCGCCATGTTTTATGCCAAGAGCATTGCTGCGGGCCGCAAAGATTTTATGATGCGAGTGCAATTGCCGACCGGAGGTGTAGTCGCTAAATCGGCTGCCGAACGTTACGGGCAACCCGATACCAGCAAATGGTATCGTGACGCCTTTGCCTGGAACACCTCACCCGTTGATCTGAGCTTTCTCAATGACAAGCCTGCTGGCAAGCACGGCTTCTTAAAAGCGCAGGGCGATAACTTTGTTTTCGCCGATGGCACACCGGCCAAGTTCTGGGGCAGCGTGATTGCGGCTTATGCTGTCTTTGCCGATAAAAACGACATTAAGCAACAGGCGCATCGCATGGCGCAACTGGGCTATAACCTGATGCGGATTCATCATCACGATTCCACAGCCTGGGTCAGTCCCACCGTCATTGATAAGAAGCTAAACGACTCGCAGCACCTGGATGCTGAGGGCATGGATAAGCTCGACTGGTGGATTAAGTGTCTGCAAGATGAGGGTATTTATGTGTGGCTCGACTTGCATGTCGGGCGACAGTTTAAAGCGGGCGATAACATCCCACAGGGCTTTGATGAAATTAGTAAGCAGCATGGCGAGGGCAAAGGCTTTAACTACTTCAACCCGCGCGTGCAGCAGTTGATGCAGGATTTCAACACGCAGTATCTCAACCACGTCAACCCCTACACTCATTTAGCCTATAAAGATGACCCAGCCATCATGGGACTTTTAATCACCAATGAAAATGATGTGACGCACCACTTTGGCAATATGATGCTGGGTGACAAGGGCAACCCGGTGCATAATGCAATTTTCAACGAGCAAGTGAAGAATTTTGCCACCGCCAAGAACCTGTCCGTGGAGCAAACCGGCCACACCTGGGAGCCGGGGCCAAGCAAGCTTTTCCTGAACCAGAAAGAACATGAGTTCAATGCAGCCATGATTACGCACTTGCACCAACTGGGCGTTAAAGTGCCGATCTCCACCACCAACTACTGGGGCAATGATGGACTGTATAGCCTGCCCGCACTCACGGATGGCGACATGATTGATGTCCATTCTTACGGGCAAGCTGAAGCTCTGAGTGTCAATCCGCGCTATAGTGCCAACTTCATTCCCTGGATTGGTGCCGCGCAAGTCTATGGCAAGCCCCTGACCATTACCGAGTGGAACGTCGAATATCCCTCGGTTGATCGCTTCACCGGCCCCATGTATCTGATGAGCATTGCTGCCCTGCAAGGCTGGGATGCGCCCATGCTGTACAACTATTCACAGCGCGGCTTCGATAAACCGGGGAATGCTGATAAATGGTCTACTTTCTATGACCCTGGCCTGAATGCTTTGACACCTGCTGCTGCTATCGCTTTCCGCCAAGGCCATATCAGCCCCGCACGCAATACTTATTGCCTGCAACTGAGCCGTGACCAACTTTACAACAGCAACCTTGACCCCAACCGTTCCGCCGCGATTCGCACTCTCGTCGAGCAGAGCCGCCTTACAGTAGGAATGCCTGCGATCAAAGAACTGCCCTGGAACAAAGTTACCCAACCGGCACCGGGCGTAAGGATTATCACTGATCCGCAGCAGGACTTTATTCCCGCTAATCAAAGTTTTGTGCAATCGGATACGGGAGAACTCCGGCGCGATTGGGAGCAAGGCATCCAGACCATCAACACTCCCAAAACGCAATGCGCCAGCGGCTGGATTGGCGGCCAAGCTCAATCTCTGAAAGATGTCACTTTCAACATCACTACACCCAAAGCTACGGTTGCCGTCACCAGCCTGGATAACGCACCCATTGCCCAATCGCACCGCATCTTAATTACAGCTATCGCTCGTGTCGTCGCCAGCCCCGGCGAAAAGATGCCCTACCTATCCGAGCCAGTCAATGGTACCATCACAGTTCATGCTCGGCCTAATCTCAAGCTAATACCTCTGGCGGCTGATGGAACAGCACTGGATTCCATTCCACTCCCTGCTACCAACAGCACCTACACCATTTCCTTGCCTGCCGTGCGCGGCACACACTGGTTTATACTGCAATAAGCAGCTACTTCAATTTATAGGGTTCTATTTGCATGACTCAGCGTCAGAGAGCACATCAATTTGCCAGCGACAATTATGCAGGTGTTTGCCCAGAGGCATGGGCGGCAATGACCGAAGCGAATCAAGGTCATGTGCGCAGTTATGGCGATGATCCCTGGACTCAGCAAGCGGCTGACCTCATCCGCGCCACTTTTGAAACAGACTGCGAAGTTTTCTTTGTTTTCAACGGCACTTCGGCGAACTCGCTGGCATTATCTTCACTGTGCCAGTCTTACCACAGTATCCTCTGCCACGAAATTGCGCATGTCGAGACCGATGAATGCGGCGCACCAGAATTCTTTTCCAACGGCACCAAGGTGCTTTTACTCGAAGGCGAAAATGGCAAAGTTTCTCCGGCAGCTATCGAGCGCATGGTGCAGCGCCGCACCGATATTCATTACCCCAAGCCGCGCGTTTTAAGCCTTACTCAACCCACAGAATTAGGCACGGTCTATACCCCCGATGAATTAAAGATCGCAGGTGAGACAGCCAAACGTTTAGGTTTACGTGTTCACATGGATGGTGCACGCTTCGCCAATGCCGTCGCCGCACTAGGCGTTAAGCCGCGCGCGATCACCTGGGAAGCGGGTGTAGATGTCCTTTGCTTAGGCTCCACGAAAAATGGCGCGGCAGTAGGCGAAGCCGTGGTGTTTTTCAACCATGAGTTGGCTTATGAATTTGATTATCGTTGTAAGCAAGCGGGCCAACTTGCGTCTAAGATGCGCTTTCTTTCCGCACCCTGGGTGGGCATGTTGCAAGACGGTGCCTGGTTGCGCCACGCCGCCCATGCCAACCACATGGCAGAATTGTTAGAGCAAGGTCTCCGCGAGGCTGGAGCTACCCTGCTCTTCCCGCGCCAGGTTAATTCGGTCTTTGTGCAACTCCCCCAGCCGATTATTGATGGTCTACACGAGCGCGGCTGGTTCTTCTACACCTTCATCGGCAAAGGCGGCTGCCGCCTGATGTGTTCTTGGGACACGACCGAGCAGGATGTCAAAGCCTTTATCGCTGATCTCTGTGATTTATTGCCTTAATAAATATAACTGGCACACGCCTTGCCCCTTATGAGAGGCAGTTGTCCTGAAAGGAGTAAGACAATGTCACAGGGTCGAACCCATAAAGAAAAAGTGCAGGGGGAGAAGCAGCAGGAAGAGCACAACGATCAACCGGGGCAGACGCCCTTAGAGATGGTGCGCCAGCAGCAGGCCGTGATGCAGGAGAATAAAGAAGTCCAAGAACAGCGGGCCGATGAAATTAATGAGGTGCCCGGACAGGGTAAGCCGAACGAGCGGATGCACCATCCACAGCGGATTCTCTATTAATTGAAATCTGCGCCAGCAACAACTGAATAACAGGCAAAGGGCGGTCACAATCCCATGTGGCTGTCCTTTTGGTTTGTATTAGGTTTATATACAGGCTACTTTTGGGTAAGATGAAATTTGCAGCAATCATTCACAACAGGTTGTAGACCTGCAAAAGCATACCAAAGCATACTGAGGTGACTTCCCCATCAGCGCCAAACCTCTTACATCTGCCGTAAGACAAGAAGTTAAGCGATCAGACTCACCGGCTACTTTAGCGCACGAGGCTCCACTGCAAAGTGATGCCTTGAATTTTACTGCTGAGGAAACTAAAACTTCACCCCTACCTCTCTACGCTGCGTTGCTCGTCATTTTAATAGTTTATGGAGCCGGAGCCGCCAGCATCGCTTCCCACCATGCGATTTGGTCGCCGGATTGCGGGGCACGTTTTGTGCAGATTCAATCTATCCTGCAACACTGGCCGCACTGGTGGGTTTCCTATCCCGCGCAGGCTTTAGACCCAGAGCATCACAATAGCCCACTTTACTTTTTTGAGTTCCGGCATGGTGACCGTATCTATGTCTTCTACTCGTTTTTCTTTGCCCTCATTTCGGCGTTTCTCTTTCAGCATTTCGGCTTTATAGGGTTGTCCTTCTTATCCGTGCTAGGTGGTCTGGCGACAGCGGTGGGAACTTATGGCATCGCTCGTCTCTTGCGGGTGCGTTATCCCCTGGCACCGATGCTGATAGTGGCCTTAGCTTCGCCCCTCATCATCTACAGCATTGTATTTTGGGATCATAGCCTGACCACAGGCATCGCCACAGTTTGCTTGTATCTCTGCCTGCGCGCTATTGCGACCCGGCAGATTCGATTATGGTTTGCTGCGGGAGTCGTGTTGGGAGCCGGATTGTGGTTTCATGAAATCCTGATTCCCTGCCTACCCGCTCTGGTCTTTGCGGCGTGGTGGGCACGACGGCGCACCCCCTGGATAGTTTCGAGTGGGCTGTTCATACTGGGCGTGGCGCTGCTGTTGGCGCCCTTAGTCATCATCAATAAATCGGTCTATGGCACGTTGATGGGGCCACACCTCAGCAATAATCGGCTGGGGTCGTCAGGTGCCATTATGGACTTCCTGAAGAACCCCAGAGAGTGGGGCTTGGGCGCGATTTATACGCTCTTTGCGTGGGGTAATGCTAATCCTGGCTTTACCTGGGAATTAAAGGACTGGGTCGCTCACCCGTGGCCTGCCTTACAAGCTCAAATCCATGTCTCCATTTTCATGGCGGTACCCGTTATCGGCTGGATCGTGTTGTCTTTAGCGCGTATCTGGCGTGATGGGTGGGGCGGAGCCGCTATTTCCCTGCTGCTTTTTGCCGGGCTGCTTCTCAATGGGTGCTGGGTCTATCAACACATTGACTGGCCGCACAGCGTCTTTCTCGCCTGCCCTTTTCTGGCGCTGGCTTTTGCCGCTTCCTGGCCCACGGTTTTCTCACGCACTCGCAATGACACGCCCCGCCAACAAACGCTTGAAGACGAAACTGATGAGCCGCGCTTGCTGTGGCAAATCCTGGTTTGGTTTACATTTATTTATACGCTCTTCAATTTGCTCAAGCCGACATTGGGCGGCACAGAATGGGGTTCACGGCATTTGCTGGTAATCGTCCCCATTCTGACGCTGTTGGCGTGGTCGGCAGTAGAAAGCCTGCTGCCCGAAGAGTCACCTACCTTCTATTTGTCGCCTCAATCGGGCGTGCTTTTAACCGGTATGGGAATGCTCCTCGTGATGTCGGTGGCGTTGCAATACCATGCCTTTAAAATTATTGATGCCATGCATGAGGAAAATCATCAGTTGTCAGAAGCTATCGCGGCTGCACCAGACAAGGTGATTGTCAGCAGCGTGTGGTGGGCAGGCATGAATGCTGCTCCCATCTATATGGACAAGCAGATGCTTTATGCAGGCGACCCCGATCATCCCGCGCCGCCACTTTTTGAGAGAATGCGCCAGGCGGGAATAAAAAATTATACATTGTTAGGCTTTCAGCCTTATGACTTAGCGAACTTCTCTGGCGCAGTCGGTTACGTGCCAATTCCTGACACGATTCGGGATACTACCCTCTACTTGCGTCTCAACCGTTTTGAACTCAGTCCCGGCCCGCCACCCCAACAACTTCAAGGCCCATGAATTGCGATGTTTAACCGGAGCAGATGGGGCACTACGCTTAACGCAACGTTAACTTCGTGCGCAATGAAACGCTATTGCTTAAATAGCGCGTTCTTAAGTTGCGCAGCATAGCGTAACGGAGTTCTGCGTCCCATTCATTACAATCTTGTGAGGTAGTTTCATAGCACTGCCACGGTCACAACTGCATTTACTTACGCAACCCGACGCCTTCTGGTGGGCTACGGGCATTGAAGATTCTTTTATCCCCACGCCCTGGCCACAGACGGGGCGCATCATGGATGAATATGAACTGACACAGCACTACGCACGCTGGCAGCAAGACCTCGACTTGATGGCGCAGTTAGGTGTCAAAACCGCCCGTTATGGCATCCCCTGGCATCGCATCAGCCCGGCACCGGGGCAGTGGGATTGGAGTTGGGCGGATGAGCCACTTTCCTATTTGCTCGAACTGGGCATTGACCCCATTGTTGACTTAGTGCATTACGGTGTGCCGGAATGGATGGATAATGCCTTTCTGCATCCTGATTTTGCTCAGCACATGGCAGACTTTGGCGCTCGTTTAGCGGAACGCTTCAAGGGGCGCATCCGCTGGTGGACACCCCTGAACGAGCCGCGCATCACGGCCTGGAACTGTGGCAAAGTCGGATGGTGGCCGCCCTGCCGTCGCGGGTGGAGTGGCTTTGCCACCGTCTTAGTGGCTGTGTGTCAGGGCATTATTCGCACCGATGAAGCGTTGCGCGGCGTTGACCCAGAAAACGTCCTAGTGCATGTGGATGCTTCCAATCTCTGGCTGCCTCCCCTACCGCCCGATGAACCTCTTCTCGCTCTCACTGAGTTTCGCCGTGATATTGTTTTTCTGGCGCTCGACCTCATCAGCAGGAGGGTGGATGACAAGCACCGGCTCTGGCCGTGGCTGTTGCGCCAGGGTATCCCTTCAGCGGTTCTCGAATGGTTTCTGGCGCATCGCATGGATTTAGACATTATCGGCATCAACCTCTATCCCATGCTGTCACAAAAACAGTATGTGCGGACTCGCTCTGGGCGTTTGCGCATCGGCTTTCCACCCGGGGGCTCCGGGATGCTGGAGCAAATCGTGAAACTCTACTGGGAGCGTTACCAGCGCCCGCTCATGATAGCCGAAACTGCGGGGCGCGGTCGCTTATCGCATCGTCTCAACTGGCTACGCGATTCGGTAGCGGATATGAAGAGTCTGCGCGAGCAGGGCATCCCTTTAGTCGGTTACACCTGGTGGCCGATGTTCGCCCTTATTTCCTGGGCTTATCGGCAAGGACGTGACCCCTTGCGCAACTATGTGGTGCAAATGGGGTTATGGAATTTAGACCCGGATACCCTAGAGCGTGTTCACACGCCATTAGTAGATGTCTATCGAGAATTAGTAGCAGGCGGCGCACAGGCAGTAGGCTTACTGCAAAGAGGGTTTAGAGGTTAGGGTTCAGAGTTTGAAATGCTGTGGCAGTTCCCCTGCACCCCACCCTAAACCCCAGACCCAATACCCCACATCAAAAGCCCGTCGCTTACGCTCTGGGTTCGTTATTTCCCCCTGGTTCAACTGCTGCACGCCGATTATGAATACCAGTCTTCACGGGTGAGGGGTAAGCTATTGTGGCCGCGTTCGTCGTTTTTGACTAACAGGGTTTGGTAGAGGTTAATGCGGCACGTGGCAAAGCCATAGGCCGAACCGGACATATAGAGCCGCCAGATACGATAGGTCGGCTCGTCTACAAACTTTAACGCGTCCTCGTGTTTAGCTTCCAGGCGGCGCACCCAGTGGCGCAGGGTCAAGGCGTAATGCTCACGCAAGCTCTCGACATCGCGCACCTCAAAGTTGCTTTCTTCTGCGGCTCGAAGGGTGACATGAATCGGTACGGTCTCGCCATCGGGAAATACATACATTTCCACAAAATTTGGCCCATGTGGAGCCTCGCGGGTGGCATTGAAAGCAATGCCGTGGTTTAAGAAAACTCCCTGCGGGCGCAGCAACTTCCAGGCTTGTTGAAAATAAGTGGGCAATAGCGCCGCGCCAACGTGCTCGAACATACCTACACTCACCAGGGCGTCATACGGCTCTGGGGCATTCATCTCCCGGTAATCACGCAGCAGCACACGGCAACGCTCGGTTAAGCCTGCTTTGGTGATGCGCTCATTGGCTTCATCTACTTGCGGCTGGCTGAGCGTAATGCCTGTGGCATCCACGTCATAATGTTGCGCCGCATACATCACCAGGCCACCCCAGCCACAACCAATATCAAGTAGGCGTTGGCCCGGTTGCAGCCGCAATTTACGACAGATATAATCCAGCTTGCTCGTTTGCGCCGTATCGAGATCATCCTGTGTGGTGCGGAAGTAGGCGCATGAATAAACCATACGGGTATCTAACCAGAGCTTAAAGAAATCGTTGGAGGCATTATAGTGAAACGCCACCGCTTGCTTAGCTCGCTCAATAGAGTGCCGCTTGCCCCGCAACTGCGTCCCACTCTGCATCGGCATCTTAACGCTTTCAGACGCTTTGCCACCGGGTAGGCGCAGCAGTTTAGAACCTGCCTGTAATTTCTGACTCCAACTGAGGCTGGCCACATCCAGGGCTTCAAACAACTCCCCAACATCCTCCCAGTTGCCCTCTACATCAAAGTCATCACGCAAATACGCTTCGCCCATGCTCACCGCAATCGGCGGCTTAAAAATCCCGCGAATGGCACCCGGATGCTTGAGATGAATGGTAGTCGGACGCGGCGCAGCATCCGGCCAGAGCGTACCATCCCAGAACTGGATATTGACTTTATGCACTAAACCTGCGCCCGCGACTTCATTGAGAATCCATAGAGCTGTTTGAACGGCTTCATCAGAGGAGTGAGTTTGAGTCGTAGCAGAGTTGGGCATTTATCGGAGAATTAAATATCTTTCACTTAACTCTCGATAGTATACCGCTATTGAAGCGCAGCAATACATCTAATGTTTTGATACAAAGCAACCGAACAAATTTGTAAATTCCCTATTTCTTAGCTTGCAGCACGCCAATTTCGCCCAGTTGCAGATAACGGTTAAATTGAGCATCCGCTTCTTGACGGCCACCTAACGCGGCCTGGGAGAAGGCCAGGTAGAAGACACTCGCTACCACCAACCAAACGGCGAGGGTTTGGCGGTGCCAGCGCAGGGCATAATGCGCGAAGGGGCGCAGGAGAGGGGGAATCAGCCAGCGCCATTTAATAATCCAGCCGATGTAGCAGAGGCCAGTCAGCACCAAGGCGGCAATGCTCAACACAACATCCGGGCTGTCAATAGGAATCCACATATCCGGCGGCAGTGGAGGCAGGGGGAGCTTCCAATGTGAGGCATTGGTGGCAACAGCCACTATAGCCAGCAGCCAGCATAACGCCGTCGTGCCGAAACTGGCCCAGGTCACGAAAGCTAATACGGTGGCCTTTATATCACGCGGTATGTAATGAGCGGAAATGCCCTCGTAAACTGGCTCGGTGCGCGGGAACAACTCGGCACGCTTGCGCCATATCCGCACCCCAACCACACAGGTGCAAAAGAGTGCACCGAAAATAAAAGGAGTTAGCGCAAAAAGGATAAAACTCCACCCGGCTAATTCCATTTGGCGCTGATTTATAGAACCTGAACCAAACCCGGCAAAAAGGCCAAAATACTGGCCAATCCCACCCCATAGCGTGCCTGACGCAAAGAGCAAAGCCAGCGCACAAAGGACACTGCTACTATTACGCAGATCGCGGCCCTCCACGACTGCTGGGTGGGAACGTATGAGGAGTAAGGAAAGGATAAGGAAAAATAACACGCATAAGGCTATCTGCACCAGAGCAGCAATAGAGAGTAACCATAAGCTCGATAGGTTAAACATCACCGTCGTGGGAATGCCATAAAAGTCGTTAGTCGCTATGGCCTTTTGACTCTGACGGCGAAACTGCGCGCTGCGTTGTCCTAGCTGCATGGTTTCCCTTGCTAAGTCAGCGCGGCCATGTGCTAGAGCGTAACTGGCAAAGTATTGGGCTTGAGCAGTGGTGGCAGCCGCTGATGGCAATTTCATCAAGGCGCTGCGGGGCACCTTGCGCGCCGGATTGCCAGCCCACGCTATGGCTTGACAGGCAACTGCCACCAATCCGGCAATTAAGGTGTTCCGCCCCTGCATCATCGGCCCTGCCATACGCGCTAAGTCGGTACGAATCCGCAAGGCGCGAGCGTGATCACCTGCACTTTCAGATTTCCAGGCATCCCACGATAACAAGCGGGCAAAATGGCGAAGGCGTGCATATTCGGGAAATGCGATCATAGCCGAGAGAGCGATTTTCTCTTCTATCAGGAGCGGACGCGATTTTTCATAGGCTGCCATAGCCGCCTGAGCATTATCGTAACTATGATCTTCATAACGTGGTTTAACGGAGCCTTCATGCAGCACTTGCAAGGCTTCTGCGTCGTGATAGCCGGAATAGAGTAAAGTGGCCAGCATCCAGTCAAAGAAACAGTTATCCGGCTCTAATTGCCGTCCGCGCCGCGCCAGGACAATAGCCTGTTGTAACTCCTCCGGTGAAAACGTAGGCGGCTTGGCCGACCGCTCTGGCGCGACGGTAGTGCCCCGTGGAAACCGTGTCGGACTCTCGAAAGCACCGGCCAAGCGGTCATCATTCAACCATGTCGTTGTATAGCGTAAGCGGCTGGCGATGAGCCAGGCTTGATTGGGAAATCGCTGAATCAGATTATCATAAGCGCGTGTCCTCAAGCGCCCGTCTTTTTTGTCAGCGTCGGTGGCCAGCACCTGCACATCATTCGGGTACTGCTGCACCAATTCGTCTGTCGAAAATTTATCGGTTTGGAATAAGTGCGTCCAGGGATAGAGCATATAGGTGCTGCCAAACACCTGCGCCTGCCACATCACCCGTAGTCTGGGCACGCTGAACACGATAGCCCATATCGCTATAAACAGAGGAATGCCAAGATAACGGAATTTCATAATGCATCCTGATTAGGCATCTTAGGGCATCAAGCGCAGGGCCAGAAAACGTCCTATCCAGATGGCGACCAACCCTAACAACAAGTTGCCCCCAATGTAGAGAACTGCCCGTCGCCAATCGCCATTGGATAACAATTGGTCTGCTTCAAATGCAAAGGTGGAGAATGTGGTATAGCCACCACAAAATCCGGTGCCCAAGACAAGGCGTAGATCAGAGCTAACTACGTGGCGCATCGCTAACGTGGCTACAAACGCTAAGATGAGCGCACCGGTGACATTGATAAGCAGTGTGCCCAGCGGAAAATCGGCCCCGACAGTTGTACCGACCACCGTGCGCGCCCCGCCGCTGCTGAGCCAGCGTTGCACCGCCAGTCCAAAGCCATAACGCGCCCCGGTGCCCAGTGCGCCCGCCAGCATAATCCACAATAAACGCATACACTACCCTTTATTTAATGTCCCAAAGCAACCTGAGAGTTCGCTGTCTCATGATGTTTTTAATTTTTAGCAGGAAGAGAGGAAATCAGGAGAGCAGGAAAAAGGAGCAAAGTCGTAAAGGAATGAAATAGTAAAAATGTTAACTTATGACTCATGGCTCCCCACTCAGTCCTCAGCACTAATCTCTTCTTCCTACTCTCCTCATTTCCTCTCTTCCTGCTAAAAGCCTTAAAGACCTCTACCTATCCCAGTTGTATTAGCAAATTCGTTAAAATATGTTCATAGAAGAGATAAGGTGATTTTACCATGCCGTATTTATCGCACATCTTGGGCAAGCGCGTCGTGGATTCTGTCGGCCAGGCGATGGGACACATCGTTGATCTGGCGATCACCGTGGAAGAACCATTTGGCGGCGATTTTCCACCGGTGACGCTCGTGCTCGTGCGCGCCGGGTCTGCCAATTTGCGCCTGCGTTGGGAATTAATCGCTGACTTAAATGCGGTGGGCAGTGGCAACGTTTGTCTCCTCGATGAACCCCGCGCCCGTCTGACTATCGGCCAGGAAAAGGAAGGTGAGATTTATCTGCGGCGGGATGTGCTTGACAAGCAGATTCTCGATATTAGCAACTATCGTCTCGTGCGCGTCAACGATGTGTTTTTGTTAGAAGATAACGACCAATTGCGCGCTGTGGGCGTGGATGTTTCCCTGCGCGGCTTGCTGCGCCGCATTCGCATGGAAGACCGCATTGTGCCTTTAGCCCGCAAGATGGGCTGGCCGATGAATCGCCAGCACATTCCCTGGAATCAGGTCGAAGTAATGCGCACCGAATCGGGGGGGCAGATTCAACTCAAAGTCCCCACCGATAAGCTCTCGCGGCTGCACCCCACCGACTTAGCCGCCATTGTGCAGCAGATGAGTCCGGTTGAGCGCACAGAAGTGGTGGAGCAGTTAGATGTCGAGACCGCGGCTTATGCCCTGGAAGAAGTGGACGACGAAGTCGCTGCCGATATTTTACAGAGCCTGGATAACGAGAAAGCGGCTGATATTATCGAAGAAATGGACCCGGACGAAGCCGCTGATGTCTTAGGCGAAATTAAATCGGACGCGACTGCCGAAGCGATTCTCCAGGCAATGGACGACCCCGAAGAAGCCGCCGACATCAAGCATTTATTGAGCTATGAAGAAGGCACAGCGGGTGCCCTTATGACAACCGATGTCACTACAGTGCGGCGTGAAATCACCACCGATGAAGCCATCACCACTTTACGCCGCGAACAACCTGCGCCTGACACCCTGCACTATTTCCATGTTGAAGATGATGACGGCAAATTAGTCGGTGTTGTTGGCTTAGCCGAAGTTGTGATCGCGCCCACAGGCACTATCATTGGCTCCATTTTGCGAGACGAACTGGTGACGGTTGACCCCCAAACCGATGCGGAAGAGTGTGCGCGGCTCATTGCTAAATACGATTTACTATCCCTGCCCGTGCTTGATCTGCATGGCCAACTGCTGGGCGTGGTAACGGTAGATGACATCCTGGACGTGCTAGCCCCCGATGAATGGAAAGCCCGCCTTCCTCACGTTTTTTCATCCCGTGGAAAAGAGTCATAGTAAGGCTGCTACAGAACTAATGAACCCAGAGCGTAAGCGGCCCCAAGCACTTCGCTAGAGATAGAGATTACGCCACAAAGTGTCATTCCGAGCGAAACGCAGTGAAGTCGAGGAATCTTGAGACACCACTATGAACTACTCCTTAAAGATGCCTCGACTCCGTTCCACTACGCTCGGAATGACGCCGGTAGGGCGGTGTCATGCGTTGACCCGATTTGTTAGAAATAACCTCAATAATTAGCCGCCGCATTCCATTGCTTGAAAGGTCGAGTGCGGCGCACGGCTTCTGGCGTGACCATGTAATTGGCAATCTGGCGCAGGGCGAGGAAATGCGCACTGGGGCCATAGCGCATTCCCTTTTGGGTGTAACTATCCATTTCTAATTGAGAAGCCATCTCCAGGGCGCGGTCTAAGTCAATCGCAGCCATAGCGGTGGCGATGTCAGCCAAAATCAGGTTAGGCCCGCTAAACATATTACTCTTATCCTTTAGATGGGGCAATTGGTGAGCAAAGAGAGTTTCCAGCATCAACCGACTGGCCGCCGGGTCTACGCGGCTGTAGTAGTAAGCAAGACTGGCAAGCTCGGCCCCTTGATAGGAGAATCCACCACCGCGCTGCCGTTGTATCTGCAACGCTCTCGCTCTATCCCGTTCCAAAAGCTCCAGCCCCCATTGAGGATCGAATTCATAGGCCAGTGCCGCAGCATAACCAAAAGTTGACGAGTCGTAACTTTGCCCCTGAGCCTCCACGATTTCATGCAGCAGAGCCAACGCCACATCTTTTTTCTGAAATGGCAAGATAGCGACAAGAGCCTCCGTTTTATATTGTGACGACTGAAATTCACGGGCCAGGGCTAAGGCCGCATCGGGCTGCTCCCTGCCCATCGCTTTAATAACCGGAATTAAAGCAAAATAAGATGAGCCTCCATTCCGAACACGGCCTAACGAGTCGGCATCTAACCGCTTCTTGCTCGATTCCATCTCGGCCATAAGTTTCAAGGCGGCAGGCAAATCCCGCGGGGCCAGGTCAGCCACAGCTCGCGCAAGGGCATTAATCCGCTCACGTTCCGGTAGCCCGGCGAGAAGTTTTGGTGCGTCGCCAGGGGCGAGGGCAATCAAGCTGCCCGTGAGGGACGAAGCATTTTGCCCATCCGTTTTAATAGCAGCGGATGCCTTTTCGCGCCACTGCGCGGCTTCATCCAAATGTAGATGGGTCGCCAGTTTAGCTAATGAAATGTAGAACGACGCGTTGCTATAATTAGTTTCCGGGTGAGCCGCGATTTGGTCGGTAATCAAGTCGCGCACTTCAGGGTAGAGGCTGCGGGCCAGTTCCGGCTTTATATCCAGCGCCACAGTCGCCAAAGCCAACTTGGGATAAAGGGTATTTTTAGAGTCCTCAAAAAGTGCGAACTTAGACGGTGCCCACTCCACCGCACGCACCGGGTCAGCATTGACCAAAGAGGTAATAAGTTGAGACAGCACAGCATCGGAAGGCTGCGCGCCCGGCTCTTGAGTTAGTTTTAAGGCCAGATCAGGGTAATTGGGTAGCAGCCCCAGAGGAATCGCTCTCCGGTTCGATTGACCACTTTCTGATCCACCCCACAATTCTTTAAGTTGCTCATACTTCTGCGGGTCACGTTCATTTACACCACGCGGCCCCGCCTCCCATAACTCTTGCAATAAATTGTAGCCGCGTTGCAGGTCAGGGCCAGGCGCAGCTTTAAGCGGCAGCAAGCGAATCTCGACGGGCTTGGCCCCGGCGGTCGCCCGCACTGAGGCGAATTGAGCCTTATAACCAGCCAGCAGCGTGGCTTCACCTTCAGGCAAACCCTTGAGTGTAAAATGCCCTGCTGCATCGGAGAGCGCCTCCATCTGCACATTACCATCCGGCGACAATATCTTTGCTCCGGCCAACGGAGTCCCGTGCTCATCGCGCACTATGCCTTCCACTTGCGCCTCAAAGGGCATTAATATCAGGTCACTCATGACCAGGCTAGCGCCTTGCCGCGTTACGGTGCCACCGCTCACATATTTATAGTCTGGTGCGCTAGCAGTCACCGTCACTTCCGCATCGGCGCGCACTTTAGGAGTCTCCACCGCACCTTGCTCATCACTCTCTATTTGATCACCACTACAACTCGTGCCATTGTCACCTGATTTTATACAAGCCGACATTTGCAGGGTAGCCCCCACAACGGGCTTACCCTGCGGCGTTAGCACACGACCTTTAAGGGGGACAACTTCCAATTTCCGCAGGGTGATCTTTATGGGGCCATCCGCAGGTAAATTAATTTCCTTAGGCGAGACGATTTCCCAGTCCGACCGATCATAAAGTCCTAAGGTTGTTGGCCCCGGACGCAAGCCTTCCATGCTCCACTGTCCCTGCGCATCGCTCGTACTGTCGAAAGTCCGCCCACCGAAAGAATTAACACCTGGCTCGAACTTCTTCATGAGATAAATACGGGCACCTGCCGCCGGAGCGCCAGTGGTGTCCACCGCCGCACCAGAGACGGTGAGGCCACGCTTGAGTTGAATTGGCACATTTTTTGTTTCACCTTTAACCGTCATCACCTCAATATCATTATCCAGGCCCAAGTAACCATGAGGGAGAGTGCCTAATGGCCCAGTCACTTGCAGCCACGTTTTGCCAGGCGCAACACGTAGCTTGTAGTGCCCCTCTTTATCGCTGGCGATGGGAGTGCCGCTGATCATTCTGGCCGGGCCTTCGCCTTGCGTTAAAGCCAGGTGAATATCAGGCAGTGGTGCGCCAGTGTCTTTATCGCTAATTACCCCTTCAATGACAGCCCCGGAGGTCAGCACCAAATCAGCCGCCTGAGTCATTTCGCCTTCTTTAACTTTGATGCCAGTGATCAGATTCGCCGCCCACTGGTTATGCGGATCAAGCACCGATACGCTGACTTTGCCGGTGGTCAAACCCGTCAGGCGATAAGACCCATCAGCCTCGGTCGGAATACCTCCCCAGCCACTTGACATGTTTGGAGCCGAAAGCTGTATGGAGATTTGCATACTAGATGCAGGCTTACCATCTTCATAGACGACCCGCCCCGTCACGGTTGCGCCGCGCCTGGCAATCAGCGGCTCAAGAGTTAGGCCACTGGCCTTCACTGTTCCCTGAGCATTCGTCCTCACATACTGTGGATCATCAAGCACCACATTCACTGTGGCACCAGAAGGTAAATCTTTAATGATCCAGTTGCCTTGGGCGTCGGTACGGGCCGTGAACCTCTCCTTCAAAGCTTCAGGCAGCCACACGTAATTGGAGTTTTGGCCCTTTTTAATCGTTCTACTAAAGAGATAGTTAATTTTGACTTTAGCTCCCGCTACAGGCTGACCTTGAGGATCAGTGATGGTACCTTGTAGCTGACTTGGTTGACCCAGGTGAACGGTGTTTTCACCTTTATTGAGACTGGTTGAGCCAAGCGCTAGCCCCGGCACGTAGGCGGTGGCTCTACCATAGCTGTTAGACCCTGCTTTGGGCGCATCTAAATCCCAGGTTACGCTGCCTGCCGCATCTGTTTTCAAAGTAGGATTTTCCTTACCTACGTTCACAAAAACTTCAGCACCCGCCAGAGGTTGCCCGTCCGAGCCAACGACCTTGAGCGTTACCGTATCAGCTTGGCAAAGCCAACTTGTTCCGCTTACAACAGCCGCCATCAGCAGAAACTTGCGTAACATAGATGCCTCCCTGCAATGGGTTAATCGGGTTTCCACACCGGGTCAAAAGCAAGGGCTGGGAAGTTCGGTGCGTGTGTACGGGCATTGTAACACAATTAACAGCGGGTGCAACAGGAAAATTTCTGGCTTTTCGATTCAATTTCAGCTTATGGGTTGACGAATGGCAGCATCATGGTAAGATGCCCCTTAGAAGAAGAGAAAGCGGAAGTATCTCGATAGAAGTGGCCTTTTAGTTCCATTTCTGCCCGGAAACTTCCGCTTTCGCGTTGTGTTTGGTGATTTAACTCAAATTGCTATTCACGAGCGCCGTCATGCCGAGCGTAGCGTAGCGCAGTCGAGGAATCTTGGGAGAGTGCCCCCAGCGCCTTGGCAGCAAGATTTCTCGACTGCGCTACGCTACGCTCGGCATGACAAGGCGAAGTTATAGCAACTTGAGGTATGTATTTTGGCGAGTGATTTTAACGGGGCAATCTGAGACCATTTTATTGAACGCCATATAAGAGTGATGAGCACTACACCCAAAGCTCCAACGGAATTTTCATCCTCCGTTCCACCCCTAGTTGCTCCCGACATCATCCAGCCGGAAGCAATCCCCACCGGCACCTCAGCAGCACAGGATGTCCCTTCAAATAATGGTCCTCTGCCCGTTGTGCCGGAGCGTTTACCGTCTGATCAAGTGCGCATCTCAGTGGTGCGCGCGATTGCAGCGTGGGGCTTTGGCGCGGCGTTTTTTAATGTGACGGCGGGCGCTATCTATGCCGCGTTTGTGCGCTCACTCAGCACCAGCGACTTTCTGTTTGGCGCGCTGGCTTCGGCCTTACCACTCACCAGCTTTCTGCAAGTGATGGCCGCGCGCATGGTAGAGCGAAGCGGTCGCCGCAAACGGCTGATGGTGGTGTGCGGTCTCATTGGTCGTTCTCTATGGCTGGTCTCGGCCCTGCTCCCACTGCTATGGACACGCTTTCCCCATAGCTTTTCAAAAAGCGGCACCTTCACCCTGATTCTTATCTGTGTGGCAACTTCAGGCGTGTTTCAGGCGTTTACCGGCCCCGCCTTTTTTTCCTGGATGGCCGATTTAGTTCCTGAGCGAGTGCGTCCCGCTTTCTTTGCGCGACGGATGCAAGTCGGCACGCTGACGGCTTTATTGGTTTCTATTCTGGCGGGTCTCATTGCCGATAATTTCCAAAAGGTCTCTTGGATTACTCAGCATTTTCAGCCCCTTGAGATTTATTGCTTTATCCTCGCCATCGCTGCGGTTTGTGGTGTCATAGATATTGCCATGTTCATCGGTGTTAAGGAGCCACCATCCTCATCGCGCCTGGATGAGAATGGAGCTTTCCTGCCTGCCGAAGAAATTGTGCAGCCCCCGCTCTTGGCTTCCCTGCGCGAGCCACTGCGGGATCGCGGGGTGCGAAATTTCCTGTTGTTCGTGTCACTGTTGATGGCAGGTTATGGCATCCAGGGTGCATTCTTATGGCTGCACGCGCTGGAGTATCTCCACTTATCGAAAACCGTTACCGGAATAGTCGTCAATGGTATGCCGTTGCTGGGCATTGCCTGTGGAATGCCCTTCTGGAGTAGTGTCATTAAGCGTTACGGCACACGACCCGTCATGCGCTTTTGTTCGGTTGGCATTATCTTCATTCCCTTTGGCTGGCTAACGGCCCAACCGAACGAGTGTCTCAATCTGGCTTTTGTGACTTTTATTTCCGGCTTTGTCGCCGGGGCCATTGACCTCTCGAATCAAAACTTAGTGACGGGCCTTGCGCCCCACATACCCCGCTCCACTCTGGCGGCCTTATTTTCTATTGCTGCGGGTTTGAGTATGGGTATCGCGTCGCTATTAGGCGGCAGATTAGCGGAATTTCTGCATGGAATGCATGAGCATTTCTTGGGACTAACCCTGATTAATTATCATGTTCTGTTCCTCTGCTCCTTGCTCCTGCGCATCATTAATGCTGCTGTCGTAGCCCCGCGCCTGCGTGAACCAGACGCCGCCTCGACGTTGGAGACGGTCAAAGAAGTCATCCCCGAACTGGCCCAATCCTTCGCTAACCTTTTAGCGCGTCCGATTAAAGTGCGCGGCGAGTCTGAGAAATAACCACAGAGACACAAAGAAGAGTTAGAGGATCGAGGATGGAGAATAGAGGATCGTATTAACTACTGTGACAGTGGCTATCCTCGATCTTCTATCTTCAAACTCCTCTCTGTGCCTCGGTGTCTCTGTGGTTATTTCAATAGAGATTCTGCCCATTCACGGGCGTGGTAGGTGATGATTAAATCTGCTCCGGCGCGTTTGATGCTGAGCAAAGTTTCATCAATAAGTTGGGCTTCATTGATCCATCCATTTTGTCCGGCGGCTTTAAGCATGGAATATTCGCTGCTCACGTTATAAGCGCAGATAGGTTGATTTAAACGCTCACGCGCATCACGAATTAAGTCCAGGCAAAAGAGGGCGGGCTTCACCATGATAATATCCGCGCCCTCTTCCACATCGGTTTCCATCTCGCGCATGGCTTCACGGCGATTGGCAATATCCATTTGGTAGGAGCGACGATCTCCAAACTGGGGCGTGCTGTCCGCGGCATCGCGGAACGGGCCATAAAAGGCACCCGCGAACTTAGCCGCATAACTCATAATAACCGTATCAAAGTATTCAAATTCATCCAGCGCCTGCCGAATCGCCGCCACACGACCATCCATCATGTCAGAAGGGGCAACCATATCAGCTCCTGCGCGAGCATAACACACGGCGGCACGTTTAAGTAGTTCGAGAGTCAGGTCGTTATGTACTGTCTGGCCATGTAAAATACCACAGTGTCCATGATCGGTGTATTCACAGGCACAGACATCGGCAATAACGCACATCTCTGGCACAGCGGATTTAATAGCATTGATGGCTGTGGGCACTGGCCCATCGGGATCATAGGCGGCACGGCCAGAAGAATCCTTGTGTTCAGGGATACCGAACAGAATCACCGCAGGAATACCCAGTTGCCAGAGCGCCCGCGCTTCTTCCGTCGCTGTATCGGGGGAGAGGCGAAATTGGCCGGGCATGGACGGAATGGGGGCGCGCACCCCTGCACCAAGCTGCACAAAAAGTGGGGCAATGAGGTCATCGGGCGTGACCTTTGTTTCACGCACCATACGACGTAACGTAGGATTCGCCCGCAGACGGCGTAGACGTTGAATCGGAAATGCCATATCTTTTAGTTTATTTGAATTGGTTATCGCTCATCTAACCACAGAGACACCGAGGCACAGAGATTTTGAAGATAGAAGAGGGAGGATAGAGAATAGCCGCAGCAGGTGCTATTATAGTTTCTCTTTTCTTTCTTCGATTCTCCATCCTCAATTCTCTTGTTCTCTGTGCCTCGGTGTCTCTGTGGTTCAATCAAAAGCTTAAAAGGAGAATTTTATGAATAACGCTGAAATAGGTACGCCGTTGCCAAATTACGAGCCATATCAAACCTTGAATCAATTTTCATTAGCTGGGAAGGTGGCCATTGTTACGGGGGCCAGTCGCGGCTTAGGCGAAAGCTTTGCCCAAGCGTTGGCCGGGGCGGGGGCTGACCTTGTGCTGCTGGGGCGCGAGCAGAAAACACTGGATGAGGTTTCGGGGCGCATCCACGACCAGACGGGCCGCAAGATATTTTCGATTGCTACCGATGTCGGCCAGGTGACGGAGATTGAAAAGGTCGTGCCTTTTATTGTGCATGAGATGGGGCGACTGGATATTCTAGTGAACAACGCTGGCATCAACTTTCGCGTGCCTGCCCTCGAAATTAGTGAAGAACAGTGGGATCAAGTTATAGATGTTAACCTCAAAGGGGCATTTTTCCTGGCGCGAGAATGCGGCAAAGTCATGACTCAGCAGCGTAGCGGCAAGATTATCAACATCCTGTCGCTGACTTCATTCTTAGGTTTACCCACCGTCGTGCCTTATAGTGCGGCCAAAGGTGGCATGAACCAGTTGACCAAACTGCTGGCAGTCGAATGGGCTGACCACAATGTGCAGGTCAACGCCATTGCGCCGGGCTACTTCCGCACTGCCATGACCCAACCTGTGCGCGACGATCAGCGCAATGCGTGGGTGTTAAATCGCACTCCCGCCGGGCGCTGGGGCGAACCGACTGAACTTTGCGGTGCCCTCCTCTTCTTTGCGTCTAATGCCTCTAACTTTGTAACGGGCCAGATTCTGTATGTAGATGGCGGCTTCACCAGCGGTAGCGACTGGCGCAAAGGCGATGTACGTGGCGAGTAGTAGCCAATCTGTTTGATTGGATTAAATAAGCCGGGTTGCTACCACACCGGGCATTGAAATACCCGGCGGGGAGGCGGTCAAGCCGCCAAGCGTCCTACCGGACGCCACCAGGACAAAGTTATAGTCAGAGCCGTCCGCGAGGACGGTTGGCTTTAGCCTCCCCGCCGGGTATTTCAATGCCCGGTGCCTAGGACTTCAGCTTGAGAAGCAGGCTGCTTGCCGTCTGCCGCAGATGCCAAGTCTTTGCGCTGCCAGACACGCACGTAGTCAACCACGAACTCAGCCGGTAACTGCGCATCATCCAGACTATTGTTATCCCAACCACCCATAGGTAAAGTGAACATCAAAATAGAAGGCACATTCGAGATGCGCGGGTCTTCCCACCGCGCCACCTCTTGGCCATTGCAATAGTAGATGGCGGAACCGGGCGTCCACAGCAAGCCACAGGTGATAAAGCCCTCTTTATCAGGCTGCACATAGATTTTGTCGGCTCCAATGCTCTTATGATCTTTGTCATAGCCATCATAGTGCATAGCAATGTTATAGCGGTTGGAACCCCAGCGAGTGAGGTGCTCCATGATGTCGAACTCCATGCCGCCATTGGCCGTGTCCTGGCGCTTCCACTGTGGCCCCACGGCTGCACCGCGATCCGGCATCATCCAGAAGGCAGGCCATAAGCCAGGAGCCTTAGGCAATTTCATGCGGGCTTCAAAGTAGCCGTAGCGTTGTGCCCATTTGTTATAAGTGTGCAGGTAGCCAGCAGCATAATTAGTCTGAGCTTGAGTCGGATCATCATTGTTAAATCCGGTCTTCTTCTCGTAGCGGAGCCGCACGACCCCACCGCCCAGCAGCACATCGTCCTTGCTCCAGTGGCTCTGCTTATCCCAGTAGTTTGCGCCATAAACATCCCAGAGAGTCTGATCAAGGGTCGTGCCATCGAATTCATCATCCAAGGTCTTAACCCAGTCGCCATCTATTGGCGGGCGCTGACCGAGCCAGGCGGGTAACTGCGGCGTTGGCGGCATCTCAGAGCGCACGGACTTGACCAACAGCACCCGCGCAGCATTGACTTTATCCGCTGTGACGGTAAGCCCGGAGACAGCATCGTTGACGAGTCGGCTCCCCGTGCCTTTTTGTCCCAGGTTGGCAATAGTCGCGCTGGCAAAGGGAATAACGATTTCTTGCTCAACACCTGGCCCCAGTGGAGCGGTGGGAGTAATCCAATCGGACGGGCCACCATTACTTTCCAGGCGAAGACGAGGCACGACTGGTATTTGTCCAGCGTTCTGCACCTTGACACGCACCTGGAGAGCATCCCGCAAATCCCAGCGCCCGATGGCAGGCTTTAACGTCACTTCCTGTTCGCCTTTAGCCGCATCGCCCTGCACGGCAGGTAGCGCAATCCGTAGAGCCTGCTGCCCATCCATATTCACCAGGGATGAATCAGCATTTTTATTCGTCAATTGGGTCTCTGCATCTAGAGTCACACCAGCACCTAACAGGATGCCATCTTTAGGTTGCACCCGAACATCGTCTGGCGCAACGGGCGGCTTCTCGCCCGCTGGCCCACCAGCCACGAGGGATTCAACGCGAAACGACTGCACTTCGTCCGCTTTGGTCGTGAACAGCATCATATTCACGACCGCTTCGGGCTTGAGGGCATAGCCGGGCTTATGTCCATAAGAGTAGCCAAAAATGGTGGTGACCGTGCCCGTGGCCCCCGGCTGGAGGTAAACGCTTTCCGCGTTCCACGGATTGTCTTTCCAATCCCCTGCGCCATCAACTCGCAGAGCTACCGAAATCGGCTTAGCGCCCGTATTGACAACCCGCGCTTCCACATGACCGTAACCCGCCAGGTTCCAGGGAGCACCAGCGGGCTTAATGTTGATGCCGGGATAGCCTTCCGGCCCCGGCTGAATCGTAACCAAAATACCCGGAGCGGCAGGATTTTGACTGGGAGTTACAGTGACTTGATTGGAAGTGGACTTCAGGCGATCTGCAAGATCATTATTAAAATCCAGGAGGACTTTTGAAGCGGCAGATGAAGGATTCTGCAAAGGATTCTGGGCACAGGCCAGGGGTAACCAATGAAAAGTCAACGGGAGCAAAGCTGCCACTAAGCAAGCGAGTAAGATGGAATTTTTAGTCGTGCTGTCTTTCAAAATAGAGTTGCGAGATTAGACATTACAATCTCATCTCGGTTGCATAGTTTCGCGCCTGCGGTTGGAGGCATAGTCGCCAGGCTCGCCCTCAAGAATAAGGGGAGCCTGAGCCAGCCTGAAGAGTCACTTATTACAGCAGAAGCCATTTGATGGGGCTTCTGCCTTTTGTTGCGTGAGAGGAGATAGCTGTGATTGCATTCGGTCTTTCGGTGGCCTTTTTAGCCGCCTTAGGTTATATTGCCGGTAAGTAAACAGTTCCGTTGTAAAGTTGGCTCAGGGCAGAGTGTGGCGTTATGCACTCTGCCCTTTGCATTTACGCCCCAGCTATTTTAGTAAAAGGCAACCTCAATGCAAGATGAATATCGCGCAAATCCGTTTAAAGTGTCACAATAGTATTACCCGGACAGTATAAAAGCGTTTATGAAGTAAGGTTAGGCCGGGAAAGGGGGCAGCCTCTTGATACAACGATTATGGCGAGAAGAAGAAGGCCAATCGCTGGTGGAGTATGGCTTGCTGGTGTCCTTGATTTGCTTGGTCACGGTGGCCGTTATGACTATTATGGGCCGCGCCTTACGGGTGGGCTTTAGTCTCTCGGCAGATAAGTTATCATCCACCACCTAAGATGGCAATATGCCAGCAGTGACATGACGATAACCAGATGATGCTGCTTACTCGAAAAAGCTGCTATAATAGCAGCACATTTCCAGGGAGCTAAAGTTTAAAAGTGAACTTTGCCATGAAACTCATCCGGCGCTGGGCCACCGAGGAAGGGGGGGTGACGATGGTTGAATATGCCATGCTCATCTCTTTGATTGCTTTGGTGACTATAGCTGGGTTGGTCATCCTGGGCAACCAGCTACAATCGGACTTCCAAACCGCAGCGGATAACATCAAGAATCCGCCCTCCACGCCGCGTCCCAATGGTGGCGGCCCTAACATCGTCGCTAACTGAGACCACCCTCTAAGTGCCGCATTTAAGATGACGACAGGCAACATCCATCTGGAAGAGAAGGCACTAACCTACTAACGCGATTTAACTTTGCGGGCGGGTACACCCACGTAAATCCCCATTGGCTCCGTTGATTTTGTCACCACAGCTCCGGCCCCAACGACGCAACCTTGCTCGATACAAACGCCATCTAAAACCGTACAGTTGGCCCCCAGCCATACATCATCTTTAATGGTGATACCCTGTCGCTCTTCCGGCTGCTTATAAATAAATGTATTGGGATCGTCATAGGTATGATTGGCTGGAATCAGGACGCAATGAGCCGCGATACGCACACCATTGCCAATGGTCACACCGCCATGCCCATAAATGATGGAATGATAATTTAAGGAGCAAGCATTGCCCAGACGCACCGCGCCGCCGTAGGTCAAGATCTTAGCGGTTGGGAGAATTTCGCAAGAGTCACCAATGTGGATGGAGCCGCCGTATTTCGTGGAAAGCAGTGCGCCGCGCCGGATAATGGTGCCTTTGCCGATAGAGACACCAACAAGGGGGCCAAAGATACGCCATATTCTGGTGTAACTCTTATCTAACCTCTTTTCATAGCTACGCAGAGCCTTTTGCAGAATTCGCATGTCGCTTGCTGTTTAGGGGAGGCACTGGAACTTAGTGGCGGCTCTACTTGGTGACCTTTAAGTAAAAGGTCAGCGTGCTGGCGCGAAAGATAAAGCAGTATTTCTCTTCATATTTTTTGGGACTAAGGGTAAAGATGAGGCGACCCGTCAACCCTAAAACGCCACCACCAAATGAAAGCTTGCGGCCCACTACTTTTAACCCCCCGCCAACATAATGCGTGACTGATGCCTTTTCAAAATGATCGAAGGAAAAGTATGAGAGATGATGCACATGCGTTGGATCACGCCAGGACGAGAGCGAAGTTAAGTGTGGCGTGATGATGGTCATCTGCGCGCCGTTTTTCGAGACGCGCACAACTTCTTTCATCAGTGCTGGTATATCACGGATATGCTCTATGACATTATCCAAATAAATCTCATCAATGGAACTGTCTCGAAAGGGAAGCCGCCCGGTGATGTCGCAGAGAATATCCGCCGCCTCACACGGATACAAATCCACACCGATAAAGCCCGGCATTCTTTTGTTACCGCAGCCTAAATTAAGCTTCATCGTCTCCTTCCTGAATATCTTTCGGATTCACCACAAAGACACAAAGGACACTAAGAGATAGAGAAAACAGAATACAGGAAGCAGAATACTCACTAGTTATGATTGATTCGTTTTCTGTATTCTATCTCCTGTATTCCTCTCTCCTTTGTGCCCTTTGTGGTGAATCCTATTATCCTTTACCGAATAACGTCTATTAATGATTGCACCGTAGCTGCTGGCGCGATAGCGTCTGGCTCAAGGGCGCATTCCCTGGCCGTGCGCGCCGTCACTGGCCCGATGCAGGCAATGCGGAAAGAGTCTCGCGCTTGCTGGATAACTTCTGCGCCAATGGCATCCACAAAGTTCTTTACCGTCGAGGAGGATGTAAACGTTACCCAATTCACCTCACCAGCCGTCAATAGTTCACGCGCTGTTGCAGCATTGGAATTGTCGGGCACCGTGCGATAACACGGCGCGACGGTGACATGAGCGCCACCTTCGCTGAGTTTCTCCTGCAATACTTCTCGACCTTCTAACGCTCGCACAATCATAACACGGCGACCCTGCACTCCGTGTTCGAGAAGCCCTTGCGCCACGTCGTCACTGATAGATGATTCCGGCACAAAATCAGCGTACAATCCATGTTGCTCTAATGCATTGGCTGTAGCCGGGCCAATCGCCGCCACCTGTGCATTCCTCAAAGCGCGGGTATCAAGGTTGCGTCCTCGCAAACGATTCCAGAACTGCTCGACTCCATTGGTCGAAGTAAAGACAATCCAATCGTAAATATCTAATTCGCCCAGCACCCCATCTAAAACTGAATAGTCTTCTAAAGCTTCCACTCGAATCGTGGGGCACTGGATGACGCGTGCCCCCAACTCTTGCAGCCCCTCGACCAGACCAGAAGCTTGCTCACGGGCGCGGGTCACGATAATAGTCTGGCCCCAGAGTGGGCGACTATCGAACCAGCGCAACGACTCGCGCAGCCGCACGACTTCTCCCACTACGATTAAAGCTGGCGGCTTCAACCCGGCCCGTGCGACCTCCGCCTCAATAGTTTCCAGCGTGCCCGTTACCACTTGCTGCTGCATCGTTGTGCCCCAACGCACGAGAGCAATCGGGGTATCTGGCGAGTCACCACGCGCCACCAATTGAGCCACGATTTTTGGCAGCGCCCGCACCCCCATGAGGAAAACAATGGTATCGGCTACTGGTAGCGCAGGTGGAGGGGCCTCTTCATCTTTGGTATGCCCCGTCACCACGGCGAAACTGGAAGCCACTTCACGTTGAGTCACCGGAATGCCAGCATAGGCCGGGGCCGCAATCGAAGAGGTGACACCCGGTACAATTTGAAAAGCGATGCCATGTTCCCGGCAGAAAAGAGCTTCTTCCCCTCCCCTCCCAAAGACAAACGGATCGCCACCTTTCAGGCGGCACACGCTCTGGCCTGCTTTGGCTCGCTCTACCAATAGAGCGTTGATTTCATCCTGTGTCATGGCATGGCGACTGGCTTCCTTACCGACATAGACTTTTTCCGCATCAGGACGGCACAAGTCCAGCAACTCCGCACCCACTAGACGGTCATAAACCACGACATCGGCCCGCATCAAAATGTCGCGCCCGCGAACCGTAATCAGTCCAGGGTCGCCCGGCCCGGCACCGACGAGATAAACGGCAGGGTTCAGGGGTTGGGGTTTAGGGGTTGGCACGTTGGACTCCATTGACTTGATGCGTATTCTTGCTCATTAACTCCGGCAGCTTGTGGCCGATGAAGGCGGTGGCAATACCACCACTGTAATCGAATGAACGCACCTTGCTAAACCCCACTCGCGCCAATAGTTTTTCAAATTCACGGCGCGTGTAAAATCCATCTACTGAGGCGGGCAAATAATTGTAGGCCGAACCATGCTGTGAAACGACTCGGCCAATGACTGGCAGCACATGCTTAAAAAATAAGCCAAAACCCTGTTGCACCAAGGGCGAAGTAGGACGCATAAATTCTAATATCAACACTCGGCCACCCGGCTTTACCACCCGGCGCATCTCGTGCAGGCCAGCCTCCGTATTTTCAAAATTGCGCGCTCCAAACGCCACCATCGCCGCATCAAAGGCCGCATCAGGAAACGGTAAGCGTAAGGCATCACCCGCCAGAAATTGCGGATTGCGGATTGTAGATTGTGGATTATTTGATGCTCGTTTATTGTTTGCTAATTGTAGCATGGGTACAGCAAAGTCTGCTCCTGCAACAGAACACCTTGGCTGCTGGCGCAGGCACTCGAAAGCCAGGTCGCCCGTGCCACAACACAAATCCAGAATCTTCTCGCCCCGTCGTGGTGTCAGCAGGCGCACCGCACGCCGTCGCCACCGCCTGTCCTGATTCGCCGATAATAAATGATTCAGTAAGTCATAGCGTCCCGCGATGGCCGAGAACATCTCGCGCACCCGCGTGCCGCTTTTATCTATTTCCATAAATTTAATTAACCACCGATGAACACGGATGATTTGGATGCTGGATACAAGATACTGGATGCTGGCTGCACAACCTTCTATCTTCTATCCTCCATCCTCGTTCTCATCCGTGTCCATCTGTGTTCATCGGCGGTTCCAAATTCAAGTTCAAGGCATCGGTGCTACGATATGCCCTTCGACCGAAGGACTTTCTACTTTTGGCCCTAAGCCGAGTTTGTCCCACAGGGCGTCTACTTGCGCGACGGTGGCGCGATCCATTTTGACGACTTCGGGCCACTCGCGGGTGTGGCCTTCAGAGGGCCATTTGCGGGTCGCGTCGAGGCCCATTTTGGAGCCATAGCCCACCATTGGCGCGGCATGGTTGAGCGAATCTACCGGGCCTTTGACGATTTGCACATCGCGCTGCGGGTCGATGTTATTGGTGGTACGCCAAATAACCTCGCTCAGATTATGCACATCCACATCGTCATCCACTACAATAATCACCTTAGAGAACATCAGTTGGCCTAAGCCCCAGAGGGCGTGCATCACCTTATAGGCATGGTTAGGATACCGCTTCTTAATCGAGACAATAGCCAGATTATGAAAGCACGCTTCCACGGGCAGGTGCATGTCCACAATTTCGGGCACCTGCGTCTTGATGAGCGGCTTAAAAATCGTGCCCACCGCGCCGCCCAGGTAGCCATCTTCCATTGGCGGGATGCCCACGATAGTTGCTGGATAAATAGGATTCTTGCGATGCGTGATGCACTTCACCCGAAACACCGGATAATCTTCGATGGGCGTATAGTAACCAGTATGATCACCAAATGGGCCTTCGGGACGTGACTCGGCAGGGTCTATAGTGCCTTCGATCACATATTCACAATCGGCGGGAACGCGCACATCAATCGTTTCACAAGGCACCATGTCCACGGGCTTGCCGCGCAGGAAACCGGCAAACATCATTTCATCTATCTCTTCTGGCAAGGGGGCTATGGCGCAAAAAGGCAGGCAGGGGTCGCCGCCCAAACAGATGGCCGCCTCGATAGATCGCTGCCTGGCGACAGCCTCACGGTGGTGTTGCGCTCCCACTTTATGAATCTGCCAGTGCATCCCGGTGGTATTACGGTCATAAATTTGGATACGATACATGCCAACGTTGCGCCGCCCGGTGTTAGGATTATGGGTAAATACCATCGGCAGCGTGATAAACGGGCCGCCATCATCCGGCCAACAGGTCAAAACGGGCAGTTGGCCTAAATCAACGGCCTCTCCAATATGCTTGATTTCTTTGCAGGGGCCATCGCTCACGGACTTGGTGCCCAGGCTGCGCAGCGTTGGCATAAGTTTCATGCCAGTCTGTAGTTTCCCCAGCAGACCTTCGGGCGGCACAGTTTTAATGATGTCTTCAATGCGGGAAGCGATATATTCCGGCTTATCGTGAAGGGCGAGGGCGAGGCGCGAGTGTGAGCCATACAGCCCAATCGCTACGGGCACCTGGGGTGCTTCTTTGACATTTTCAAAGAGGAGAGCAGGGCCAGCCTGTTTGACCACGCGGTCAGCGATTTCCGCGATTTCCAATTTGGCCGAGACGGGGTGCTTAATGCGTTTTAGCTCTTTGCGGCGTTCGAGTTCGGTAATAAAGTCACGTAAATTGGCAGCAGACATTCCTTAAATCATTATACTAAGCGCATCCAACTCGGTGGCGCGGGGCAGCCAGCGCGAAAAGGTAAAACCAGTGCGCAATTACCATGCGCAAATCTCTATAAACGCGTTAAACTTAGCAAATTGAATAACACGAATTATGGCTATTCCTCAGACTGAAGATACTCTTTACCTCGCAGAACAGCGGCGGTTTCGGCGTCTGGAAGTCTCGCTTCCAGTGTGGTTGGCTCTCGAAGAAGACTTCGACCGGCCTGGCGCGATGCCTTGGTCACTGGGCTACACCCGCGACCTTTCGATGGGCGGCTCGAAGGTCTTCGTGCCCTCGGTGGAAGAAGTGAAGTGGCGCGATGCCAAAGATCGCGGCGTGGCGTGCCTGCTCCGCTTTGATGCGCCCAACATCGGCAGCGAAGAATATATCACGAGTCGCGTGCGCCACGTCGCCCACGATGGCGATAGTGGCAATGTATGGCTCGGCTGCGAATACGATGAAGGTGCCCAGGAAGCTAAAGCGGCCTCAGTGCGCGCTGGTCTCAAAACGGTGAAAGCACGCCGCCGCTGGCAAGGCGCTTTCGTGGCGCTTCTGTTGGTGCTGGGTTTATCGGGCCTTTTCATTAATAAGCTGCGCGGTGACATCTTAAAGAAACAGGCGGAAGTCAACCACTACAAAAAAATAGGTAAGGAACTGAACCGCCAGCTTGGGATGCTCTCTCAACCACGCTTGGTCGGCACTCGCGCTGAGGGTATCGAAAGCTCGTTCAAGCGCAAGGAAGTCCAACAGAAGATTCGAGAATTGTCGGCCCATATTTCCAAGCTGAGTAGTGACAAAAACATTAGTGCCGGTGAAATGGAGCGCCAGAGGCAGCGTCAGGCAGAAGGCATCAACCTGCCGAATCTTGGTGGCAATGTCAATGTAAATTTAGGTGTCGCCTGGCCCCAGGGCTATGCTTGGCCACAGGTGACTTCCGATTTTGAAGAACTGTTACAGCGCCGCGTGCCCACCATTGTTATCTTCAAGGACTTCAAAACACCCTTCCCCTTAGCCGATGCGCAAGAGGCACGGGTGCGGGCCAAGACCCTGCAAATCACCTGGGAACCGTGGCTCAATTATGTGAACCCTATCAAGCTGCAAGATATTGTGGCAGGTAAATACGACAAATATATAGATAGCTGGGCCAATGCCGCCAAAACCTTTGGCAACGAAGTCTGGATTCGCTGGGGCCATGAATTCAATGGCAACTGGTATCCGTGGGCCACTGTCGCCAACAATAAAAACCCCAAGATTTATGCGGCGGCTTTTCGCCATGTGCGCGACCGCTTTAATCGGGTAGGAGCCTTCAACGTGCGCTGGGTCTGGTGCATCAACGCCGAAACTGTGCCCAACGTGGCCTGGAACAATCCCTTATTGGCTTATCCAGGCGATGCCTACGTGGATATGATTTCCATTGATGGCTATAACTTCGGCACGGCTTTGCCCAGTTCACACTGGGAATCTTTTGATGAAGTCTTCGCTATTCCCTATTCCAAGGTCATCCAAAAGTTCCCGAACAAGCCAGTGATGATTAATGAAGTTGGCTGCGCCACAGTCGGAGGCGATAAAGTGGCCTGGATTAAGGCAATGGATAACTCGCTACGCAAGACCTTCACCAAGATTCAGGGCGTGGTCTGGTTTGAGGCCCAAAAGGAAGCCGATTGGCGGATGGATTCCTCACCCGAATCGCTCGCCACCTGTGCCCGTGTCTTCAATCAGACTTATTATCGCCGTGGCATTACTTAATGGGTTTAGGGTTTGGGGTTCAGGGTTTAGCCGTAATTCTTAAATTTACAGCATATATCTGTTCTGATCCTCAAACCCCAAACCCTGAAACCCAAACCCCATGTTAATCCGCTCCTCGGCTTCCACCTATTCTGTTGCGGCGCATGATGATTTGCTCCAGCAATGGCAGGGGGTGCGTCACGAACCGGGGCCGCTCCAACTTGACCTGTCCAGCATGGAGTTTATAGACCCCTACGGCATGGCCGGGCTGACCCTTTTCCTCAACCATCTGCCACCCGCCTCTTTGCCGGTGCATCTTACACTGCAAAACTGGCCGGGGGATGAAGGCACTGCTTCCAGACTCTATTCTGGCTCCGTCGCCTACCTGACACGTATGAACTTCTGGGATGCAGTGACACCCACCCTGGATGTTAAGCCGGAACAACTGCCCGTCCGCCCGGCACGGGTGGTGGATCGCAACGTGCTGATTGAAATTACCATCTTGCGCACCCACGAAGCGATTAGCGCCATGCTGCGCAAGACGGGCGAGATTTTGCAGAATTTGAGTTACACGGTTCCCGCACGCGGCCACATCCTGGAAGTCTTATCGGAGCTTTGCTCGAATGTGCTGCTCCATGCACAAAGCGACTTCGGCTGCGTGGCTGCCATGCAAACCTATTGCAACCGTAAAGGCACCCGCTATATCGTGATGGGCATTGGCGATGCGGGTATTGGCATCCGGCGCAGTCTGGCCGCAAATCCGGCTTTGGCGAATCGCCTCCATTCTGACGCGCAAGCCCTGGGCGTGGCCGTGCAACCAGGCGCATCCCGCTTCGCCACCGGTGGTCACGGTGGTGGCTTGCCCCGTGTGTTAGAAATCGCCAAACGTTACAATGGCCGAGTCTCCTTTCGTTCCGGCACCGGCTCCATGATCTACCACGGCAAAGAAGACCACCGCCGCACCTTTGAAGGCCCTCCCCTGGCTGGCACCCAACTCCGCATTTCTCTCCCCGAAGCCGTCATGCGCACCGAACGCCAAGGTGACTTGCTTACGCCTGTGATATAACCCTCACCCCCAGCCCCTCTCCCACTGCGTAGGCGAGGGGAGCGCAAACTACTACTTGCTGGAGGAAAGAGTCAAACCGCAGAGACGCAGAGCACGCGGAGTTAGATTTAAATCTTTGTGCCCTCTGCGTCTCTTCCATTTTTCACGAGCAACTTATCCTCTGTGCTCCCCTCGCCTACGCAGTGGGAGAGATTCTATGGTTGCTGTCAAGGAGGTGAGGACTGATTTTGCTGATAAACCCGCGCCGGATCGTAAGCGGTGCCATGTTTATGCAGCGACCAAGCCAACCTTGCCAACTTGCGGGCCACG
>JAFAZH010000033.1 GCA_019239895.1 Abditibacteriaceae bacterium
TAAGGGCGGCGGTCATGATCGCGGATATGCTCTAAGGCAGCGCGTTCAGACACGGCTAAATCCAATGTGCGTTGTCGCATGGGTCATCACCTCAAGTTAAGGTATGACACTAACGGATTAGATTGTCAAAGATCATCAATACCCGGCCTCGGTCAGAGCCGCTTTGCCCGTAAGGGCTTGATAAACGCGAATAGCGATTAAGCGCGCACCTTCAGCATTGGGATGCACGGTATCAGGAAACAATTCTTTCTTGCCAGACAAAGCACTATAAAGATCAATGACAGTAGCATTGGTGTCTTTGGCAACCTGTTGCACCAGGGGAATGACTTCATTTTTGATTATTGTATCGTTGATGCCCCATTGGCCGGGAAAAGCCGGAACGGGCAAGCAAGTATAGACCTTTACATCTGGCGAGACTTTACGAAACGTGGCAATCATCTGTTTATAGTCTGAGGTAAAGTCGTCTCTGTGCTGCCAATTTTCTGGCTTGCTATCATTGGTGCCGAGCATGATGATGAGTACATCCGGTTTAAAGTCGAGTGCCTGCTGATAAGCTGTTACTTTGTTATAAGGCGCGTTTCCCTTGCTGAGCAAAGTTGCACCATTCACACCGAAGTTCTTAACGGCCCACTTATCCCCCAGCATCTGGCCCAATTGCGCCGGGTAGCTTTTGTGTTCCCGGTCTTGAATGTGATCACCATAGGTGATGCTGTCGCCCACACAAGCCACCCGAATGGTGCCCTTATAATCGTCTGTATTGATGGGTGTCGCGCCAACCGAGCAACTCACGGCAACGACCATAAACAAAAGATAGAGATAGAGAAACTTGAGCGGACGTAAAATTTTAAACATGAAATTTCCTCAGCAATAAAATCTATAGCGTTAGCTTTTGGGTGTGCTTCTAACCTTAGGATTTCAGTTCCAGCACACTGATAGAGCAGTGCGCCGCGCTATAAGCGCAGCGTGCAACTTAGTATACTTGCTGCCATGAAACTTTCCTCTGCCCTACTCTCTCCATTAGGTTTTGCTTCCTGGCTGGCATTAAGCCTTTTGCCCCAGGCGGCAAGTGCTCGTGCTAAACATCCAGTGGCCACACCAGCAACGCAGGCCACCATGCTCCAGGTGAATCCAGAAACGGGCGAAACCAAGGCTCAATTCGCAGCACGCACCGCGTGGTGGCGTGAGGCGAAGTTTGGCATGTTTATCCACTGGGGCGTCTATGCGGTGCCTGCCGATGGCGAATGGCACATGAACAACCATAAGATGCAGGTGCCCGACTATGAAAAATATACGGCTCAGTTTAACCCTGTGAATTTTGATGCTCATCGTTGGGTGCAAATCGCCAAAGATGAAGGCATGAAATACATCGTGATAACGAGCAAGCACCATGATGGCTTTTCGATGTTTGACAGCAAACTGACCAACTATAGCATTACCAAAGCCACACCTTTTCGATGCGACCCCATGAAAGAGTTAGCCGCTGAGTGCAAAAAGCAAGGCATCAAGTTTTGCTTCTATCATTCTATTATGGACTGGCATCATCCCGATTATTTACCACGCCGCGCCTGGGAGACCGAGACCCGTCCGGCGGATGGAGCCAATTTCAACCGCTACATTGACTACATGAAAGGCGAGTTGCGCGAGTTGCTGACTAATTACGGCCCTATCGGTGTTATCTGGTTCGATGGCGGCTGGGAACATAACCCTGTCGAGCAACGCTCTTTAGAAGTGGTTAAATGGATTCGCCAGTTGCAACCGAATATTCTCATCAATAATCGCACCGGACTACCCGAAGATTTTGATACGCCAGAGCAATCTATCCCAGCCAGCGCCCTGGCTCAAGGTCGTCTGTGGGAAACTTGCATGACGCTCAACAACAACTGGGGCTATAACCGCAACGATCACAACTGGAAGTCACCGGAAGACCTGGTGCATAAGCTCTGTGATATTGCCAGCAAGGGCGGCAACTTCCTGCTCAATGTCGGCCCAACAGAAATGGGCGAGATTCCCCAGGAGTCCATTACGCGCCTGGCCCGCGTAGGCCAATGGATGAAAGTGAACGGCCCCAGCGTTTATGGCACCACGAAAAACCCCTTCAAGAAACTATCTTTCGATGGTCGCTGCACGACTAAGGGCAACACCCTTTATCTGCAAGTTTTTAACTGGCCCACTGAAGGCTTGCGGTTGACGGGATTAAAGACTCGCGCCACTCGCGCCCGCGCCCTGGACGGCGGAGCAAAACTTGCCATCGTCCAGAATGCGGATGGGCTGACTATCGCTAAGCCAGCGCATCTAGACCCGTTAGCAACCGTTATTGAACTGCGCCTGGCCGGGCCAGCAGAAGCGGAAGAGTCGCTTATCACACCGGGAGCCGATGGCAGCCTGGCACTCACAGCTACCGATGCGGTGATTCAAGGCGGGGCCAATGTTGAAACCAAGGCCGATAACATTCCGAACATTGGTTACTGGGTGGATCAAAAAGATACGGCCAGTTGGCGCATCAAAGTGCCGCAAGCTGGTGATTACCATGTGGAACTCGAATATGCCTGTCCCCCCGATACCGCTGGCAGCACTTATCGCATCGGCATAGATAGTGCCCCCGATAATATCACTGGCATGGTAGAGGATACCGGCGGCTGGGATAAATTCCAGACCAAGACTTTGCCGGGGACTCTGCACTTGCCAGCAGGCAGTCAAACCTTGCGTGTCTCTGTTCAATCCATGCCGCACGGTGCCGTCATGAACTTACGCCGTATCACACTCAAACTGGCCTAAGCAAAAGAGCTATCATGCATTCCCGCATGATAGCTCTTTTAGCTTGTTGCACTTATCTGTAAACGGCAGTCCCAATCTCCGAGCCTATGGCCTGCTGACAGATTAACGCCGTCTCCCATGATATGCACGGCTAATTACATCAAAGCTGGTAGTATGGAAGTGGCTCCTGCCCGGTTGTCCTTCCCAGAAACCTCGGACACTGACCGTATCGCCAGCTTCGAGCCGGTTATGGTTGCGATTGGTTTCGATGGTTACGGTGCGGCCACGCTCCGTGCGAATGTCGAAAGTATCACCATGTACGTCATGGAGGACGACACCAGTAAAGGTTCTCTCACTGCGCTCATAGCCTCGCTCATAGCCTCGCTCATAACGAGGGGCCGCAGATGCTGGGGTGGCGGAGCCTACTAATGAAGCACTCGCTACGCCAAGCGCAATACCTATACCAGCTATGCGAATGGTACGACTTAGATTCTTGTTCATATTGCCTCCTGCATTTTCCTATTTTTTCCACAGCGATTCATAAGACGCTAACCACATTTTCTTGTTTGTTAATGTCGCTTCGTCTTACGAAACTACAGACTGCAAAAAACCGTGCTTGTTCACAATTTCTCAAGAAGATTTTGTGCAAGTTCGGTGCTAACTTTTAACCCTGGAACGGATTTCAGATGAAGCAATGGGATATCCTTGGCCTTGGCTGTGCCGCCGTAGATGACTTGCTGTATGTGGAATCGTTTCCACAACCAGATGGCAAAACGCCGGTGGTGCGTGCTGTCCGCCAATGTGGTGGCCTCACCGCCACAGCTTTAGTCGCAGCCGCACGTCTCGGCGCACGTTGCGCTTATGGAGCCTTACTAGGACATGGGCCGCTATCCCAGTATGTCGAAGAGACCTTAATCAAGGAAGGTATTGATCTTGATCCGGTTGTGCGCCACCCTGAAGCCGATCCGGTGCATTCGACTATTATCGTAGATACCTTACGCCACACGCGCAGTATCTTGTTCCATATCGGAGGCCGCACCGGTGCTCATGATATGCTCCCGGGGGCCGAGTTAATCCGTCAGGCACAAGTTCTCTTTGTTGACCACTATGGGATGACGGGCAACCTGCGTGCGGCGCGCATCGCCCATGAGTCGGGCATTCCGGTCGTGGCTGATCTGGAACGGCAGAATGTGCCACATTTCGCAGAATTGCTGGAATGGGTAGATCATCTTATTGTCTCTGCCGATTTTGCACGGCAGCTTACCGGGCAGGCAAATGTTGCTGAGGCGGCTTTACAACTCTATCAACACGCCCAGGGGACGGTAGTAATTACTTGCGGTGATGAAGGGTGCATTTACCATGCTTCCGGTTACGAAAAGCCAGTACATAGGCCCGCTTTTAAGGTCGCCGTTGCCGATACGACAGGGTGCGGCGATGTCTTCCACGGGGCTTATGCCGCAGCCTTGGCGCAGAGCATGGATTTGGAAGAGCGGATTCGCCTCGCCTCCGCTGCGGCTGCCATCAAAGCCACTCACGAAGGTGGACAGGCAGGCATTCCCAACCGGGCTACCGTTGAAGCTTTTCTAAGGAAGAGAGATGAAAGGCTCTAATCACATGATTTAAGCGGAGCGGTAAGGGTTACCCGTCATGTTGAGCGGAGCGAAACATCTTGTACTTATGAGTGAGTGGAAACTATGACGCACGAGATGTTTCGCTCCGCTCAACATGGCGTTGTTCTGGTTCTTGCCTGATTAAGCACCCAGTTTTCTTCGACAGAGCGCACTTTGCTTTCCAGGGTACTCTCTGCATCGCGGGGATCATCAATTTTAATGACGGAATAGACGCGTTGAATCCCCATTGCAAAAGGAGCTTCGTGCATTGCTTTCGCCGCACGCAGTACGTCTTCTAAGTCACCCTGCAAAATCGTGCCCATTGCTGTCAATTGGTAACTGAGGCCACTCTCCTGGGCACGCTTGATAGCTTCCGCAATATATTCAGATGCACTAGTGCCCGCTCTGCCAAGAGCCAAGATACTGATTTCTAATTGCGCCATGATAGCCTCCACCGGGACTCAAATTATACTGAATCTCTAACCATTGTGGCCGACTCTCGCTTACCAGCGAGCAGGTAACTAACTAAGAAATAACCGAGCAACAAGAGGGAGCAACTGACTCCCACCATACACACTCCATGCCACTGCCCCAAACTCCAGCCTAACGCGCCCAGATAAGAACCTGCTGAGCCACCAATAAAATATGACACCATATACACCGTGTTCAATCGGCTGTGCGCACCAAGTAGCAAACTAAAGACGCGCGTCTGGTTGGATATGTGAGCCGACTGCACACCCAAGTCCAGCAGGATCACCCCCAGCACCAAACCCCAGATATGAAATCCAAATAACCAAAATATGACATAGCCCAGGAGAATCAGGCAAGTGGCACCTTGCACCAAAAGGCGCGGGCTGCTCTTATCAGCCAAGCGCCCTACCAGGGGAGCCGCTAAAGCACCGGCGGCTCCCACCAAACCAAACGACCCGGCCACCCGCGCTCCCAAATGATAGGCAGGACTATCCAGTAAAAACACCATGGTGGCCCAAAAGGCGCTGAAACACGCGAACACCAACGCACCACTGAGCGCCGATTCACGCAGGATGGGCTGCTCGCGCACCAGTTGAAAAATGGATGCTAATAACTCTCGATAAGAAAGTGCCGCCGCAGGCTGGTCTTGCGGCAGTAGCACTCGCAAGGCAAAAGTCATTATCATCATCAAACCTGCCGCTAACCAGTACATGGTGCGCCAACCCCATTGGTCACCGACAAAGCCGCTCACGGTGCGGGATAGCAAAATACCAATCAGTAACCCGCTCATAATGCTGCCGACAATCTTGCCCCGTTCCTCCGGCGCGGCCAGATGCGCGGCAAAGGGTAACAGCACCTGCGCCATGATAGTCAGCAGCCCAATGGCATAAGTGGAAAGCGCGAGAATCAGCAAGGTCGGCGCACATGCCGCAACGATCAAACTGAGAATGACGAGGCAACATAAACTCACGATCAAACGACGGCGTTCCAGAATATCACCTAACGGCACCAGGAGGAATAGTCCACTCGCGTAGCCAAATTGAGATAGCGAGGGCAGGATTCCCACCTGTCGTTGCGTCACGGCAAAATTGCGCCCGATTTGATCTAAGAGTGGCTGATTATAGTACAGATTACCTGCCGCCAGGCCACTGGCAATCGCCATTGTCCACAATAAACTGCGCGCTATACCATGTGGCTGCGGCGTGATCTGAGCACTCTGCTCTAAAGTGCCTGCGTTCCTAATAGAACTACCTGCTTGCTCCTTAGCAGCATCCACTTGCAATTCATCTAAACTCGTCATTATTCCTTTGCAGTTTCCTTGAATACACGAAGCATCTGTTACAATTACTGGCGGTCTATCGCTTAATGGTGTGGCCAGGCGCGCTCATATTGCACCGGAGCCGGATTTTCTTGACGTAACTCCTGTGCCGCATAAGTGGGCCAGTAGGGATTGCGTAATAGTTCACGCGCCAATAGCACCATATCCGCCTGATTGCTGCGAATGATATGATCGGCTTGCGAGGGCGCGGTAATCATGCCCACGGCCCCGGTCAGAATCCCCGCCTCGCGTTTGATTCTGGCCGCGAACTCAGTCTGATAGCCCGGCCCCACAGGAATAGTCGCTTTGGGCACTGCCCCACCGGAAGAGCAATCAATCACATCTACCCCCAGCGGCTTGAGTTGTTGGGCCAGGGCCACCGACTGCTCAATATCCCAGCCACCTTCTGTCCAATCCGTAACGGAAAGGCGTACAACCAGAGGGTAACGCTCAGGCCAGTGTCGCCGCACTTCCTCAACCACCTCTAGTAGAAGCCGCACGCGATTATTAAACTCACCACCATATTGATCCTCACGCTGGTTGCTGAGAGGCGACAGAAATTCGTGTAATAAGTAACCGTGCGCCGCATGAATTTCGACAACCTCGAATCCCGCCTGCTGCGCCCGCTCCGCCGCATTGCCAAAGGCTCGCACAACTTGCTTGATGCCCACTTCATCCAACGCTTCGGGTGTTAAGTAACCAGTGTCAAAAGGCAGTGGGCTGGGGGCAACCACAGGTGCCCAGCCTCCGGCAGCCTCACCCACTGCATGGCCACTCTGCCACGGCGGGGCAGTGCTGGCTTTACGACCAGCATGAGCGAGTTGAATACCGGCTACAGAGCCGTGCTCATGGAGAAATCTGGTAATGCGTTGTAGCGGTTCAATGTGCGAGTCATCATAAATGCCCAGGTCTTGAGGTGTGATGCGCCCGCGTGCTTCTACCGCCGCGGCTTCGGTGAAGACAAGTCCCGCGCCCCCGATGGCACGACTGCCAAGATGCACCAGGTGCCAGTCATTGGGCAATCCATCCACGCTGGAATACTGGCACATGGGAGAAACAGCGATACGGTTGCGCAAGGTAATCTCACGGATGGTGAGAGGAGTAAATAAATGTGACATTTGATAGCTTCATCCTATTTGCATTTAGTCTTTAACGACACTGTTAAATAATCAGCACTAACGAAGACTGCAAATTAGATGCGCCGGAGGAAGTCGCTCACTAACAGCTCATGCGTGTCGCAAAAGAAGAAAGTGGCACCCCCCTTGCAGCTACAGGACATCTACTATGCTATCGCTGCGTGTTGGGCCTCTCGTGCGAGCCACCAGTGCTGATTCTGCTGTTATTTGGGTTGAATTATCTCACCCAGGCACCATTACGATTACTGCGACACCACAGCAGGAGACAACGGTAGACGGGCCTGAACGAGACACGTCTGCCGAATCAATAACGCCAGCTCACATTGTGACATCCAGAACGGTATGTGTAGGCAATCGTTACTACGCAGCGCCCCAGTTAAGAGGCTTGCAACCAGCCACCTGGTATCGTTACACGATTCAGGCCCAAAACGACCAATCTACTAACAATCAGTCCACAGCACCTCAACCTCAACGGGTCGTGCCGCACCAGTGTTTCCGCACCTTAGATAATCCGGCGAGCCAGTACGCCCTCACCCTGGCCTATGGTTCCTGCCGCCGCTTAGTGAATCCTCGTCAGGATACGTTAAGTGCTCTGGGGCGTTGGCTGGTGCAGCACTATGAGGATCGGGAAAATCGTTGGCCCCGATTGTTGTTGCTGATCGGTGACCAAATTTATGCGGACGCGCCAAGTTCTGCGGCGATACGGCAACATGCCTCCTTGCGCGGCGGAGCCAGGGACTTCTCCAACTTCGCCGCTCTCTATGAGTTTTCCTGGACGCATGACACCTCTGTGCGCCAGGCTCTCGCTACCGTCCCAACCTATATGATCTGTGACGATCATGAAATTACCAATGGCTGGAACACTGTCCCTTTCTGGCGGGCCGCACAACTCAAGCAGGGTAACGAGCAGTTGTTAGTGGATGGCCTGGTCGCTTACTGGATTTATCAGGGGTGGGGCAATCTGCTTCAGCGCAATGTGGAGGATAAGCCGAGAGCGCCAGATGAAGCACCTGCGGATGATCCTCGTTTGCAAATTATGGCAGCGGCGGCACAAAGCGGGGACGCCCTGGAAGAACTGCGCACCTGTATGCGCCAGTCGATCTATGGGAAGACCCGGTTGCAGTGGTATTATTCGATTCCCACCTCGCCCCCCCTCTTCGTCAGCGATGCGCGTACTGACCGCGAAGAGCGATTAGCGCCACAGCCCATCGAGCCAGGGGCGGAAACTTCTAACCGTATTATGAGCCAGCAGCAGATGGATATGCTTAAAAGTTGGCTCGCTACCCACCAGGCTCAGCCTGCTGTCCTCGTTTCCTCGGTGCCTGTGTTGCTACCGCCGCTGATCGGGTTCGCCGAGTATGTGATGGGGCGAAGATTCGGGCCGCAATCCAGTCGTATCTGGCATTTGATTGCGCATCTCATGGGTCACCTGCAACAGAAATTCGGGGAGAAGGCACAGTTCGACCACTGGCCTGTTTTTGCCCAAACTTGGGACGAAGTAGTTGATCTTCTCAAGACCCAACCGCAAGAGATTTTGGTGCTTTCCGGGGATGTGCATTTCTCTTACACAATGGAAGCCCGATTGAAGGCGGGAAAGGCAACAGATGCTTCAGATGGAGCAGTTCATAAATCCAGTCCCCGTCTTTTACAATTTGTCTGTTCCCCCATTGACAATAGACTCGGCACGCGCAGTCGCCGTAAAATCCTGGCCCAGTCCTGGTTGCAGCAAGGCAGTTATGGAGGCTTGCAAACATGCATCAGACCACTGTACGCCAGCTACAGGCAAAAGGCAGAAAAACGGGTGTGCAAGGATTTGCTCTTTGGCAATTCCCTGGCCTTTGTGAGTTTCCAACCGCAAGCTAATGGAAGTTATCACATCCAACAGGAATACATGGGGGTTGACAATGGGCACTTAAAACCACGCGCCAAATGCCAGCTACAAACGCAACGTTCCGTGCCCACTTAGAATGCAGCCAACCGACATGAATACTTTGGATGACCAGGACAATGAACTTCCCACAGAAGCAGAAAGTGGCGCAGCCCCATCACTGGCTCACGACAATAGTTGTGGCCGGTTCGTCGCCGGAATGATGGCGATGGTTGCGGCGACGGTGACACTTATCTTCGCTCATGCTAGCAGGATTCCCCTACCCTGGTTGGCTTTATTGCCTGTCGGTGTGGGCTTTTTGCTGCTCCTGTGTTTTTACAGAATAGGTCTCTGGACGTGGCGGTAACAGAGTGGTTACTTTACGGGTCGCAATGTGATGCTTTCCACGTTTATCATCTTCCAGGCAGGTTCGGCTTTAGGCTGCATGGTGAGTGTATATTTACCGGGCTGAGAAAACTTGATGCGCCCTAAATCCTGCCGTACAAAATGATCCCAACCACCCGTGTCCCGCGTGCGCCCAACCAACTGCTGGTTATCCACACTCACCACGTATTCGCTGCCACCCGCGCCATTCTCACACGCATAATTGATAGCGCCCTGGAATTCGCCTGGATGCGTGACGTTAAACGTCCAACTGATGGAATCTTTGGGATTGTTCCAGAAACCAATGTTGCCCCCGGCGGCGCGGTTTTCTACTCTGGGGGAAGTACCATGAATATCGGCAGTGTTGGCTTCCAGATTAAGTGTACCGTTGGCCTGTTGCGCTATAGTTAAATCCACATTGGGTTGGCCGTTGATTTCTAAGACGATAACAGAAGCATTCTCATCGGGCAGATAATCGGGCAAGCTGATATTAACGCCGGAGGCGTTACTTTTCACGGCCAATGGCTTGTGTGTGGCATCGGACAGCAAATAAGCAGCAGTGACCTGGTTTTTGAGGCCGGACAAGGTCAGAGTATCGCCTGGCCGCTTGAAGAGATGCACAAAAATCTTACCGGGTTTGGTGGTGAGGGCACCCCAATCAAATTTGCGATTGCCGTAGGGACTTGGCCCGGTGCCGTAGATGGCATCGCCGTTCACCTTCAACCAGTTGCCCATGCTAATTAAACGGTCTTGCATCACCACTGGAATACGCCCATCCGCCGTTGGCCCGATGTCGAGCAGCAGATTCCCGCCCTGGCTAACCATCTGGATTAAGAGTTGAATTAAACCCTGACGGGTGCGGTAATCGTCATAATCTTCGTTGCGGTTATAGCCGTAGGAAGCACCAATACCCCGACTCTCTTCCCATTGATGACCGGGGCCAGCCTTAAAGTCAGTGCCACCACCATACTCCGTCGTATAGTAGCCACCATGATGGCCGCGTGTATCACTGCCCCAGCGGTCATCTATGATTAAATCAGCGCCACATCCCGAATCGTTGTACAGCCAGGCCAGCAATTCTGGCGAGTGCCACTCGGCAGCAGTATGCTCCCATTCACCATCCGCGAAGATAATCGAAGGTTTGTAGCGCGTCACAACATCTTTGAACTGGGGAAAGAAGTGCTCATCGCGGAATTTGGCGAAGTTATTTTTATAAAGCGGGTTATACCATTCATACAGCGAATAATAGAAACCCATTTTAAGTCCACGCGCCCGCACCGCCGTGGTGAGGTCACCCAACAGGTCACGCTTGGGGCCAACTTCTACACTGTTCCAGGGGCGGCCCCAGTCTCGGCTGGCGTCCTGATTAGGCCATAAGGCGAACCCTTCATGATGCTTGGAAGTGAGCACCACATATTTTGCACCACTGCGCACAAAGACCTCGGCCCACTGCTCTGGCTTGAAGAGATCAGCTTTGAAAAGAGGTGCAAAGTTCTCATAAGGAAAATCTGCGCCATAAGTCTTCTCATGAAACTTCCAGGTCGCGCCGTTTTTATCTTGCATGGAGTGCCAATACCACTCGGCATAGGTGCCCTTGGGTGCCCATGAGGGCACGGAATAAACGCCCCAGTGAATAAAGATGCCGAACTTAGCATCTTGATACCATTGCGGTATCGGCCGGCTATCCAGGGAAGCCCAGTTCGCTTCATACTTCTTCACAGGTTGTGCTGTAGTCGCAGTTTGCCCGATGGCGTATCTGGCGCTGCAAAGCGCAAGTGTTGAGAGCAATAAAAGAGATTTTTTCATGGTAGAATAGTTAGCGGTTAACAGGTAATTATATGCAGGTCTGATGTAGCACCCACCCGTCAACGAGTGGGCTGAGGGCAAAAGCCCGGTGAACGGGGCTACGGACAAACCCATAGCCCCGTTCAGGGGGCTTCAAGGTTCAGCCCGCTGCTTTAGCGGCGGGTCGCGCACCATCAGGCAGGTTTTAAGTCGGGTATTTCTTCGCTAAACGACACACCCTTCGCTTCACGCCCCAGCGCCGTAATCACTGCCACACTGATGAACACGATGACGACAACTGAAGCCATTGCACGCCCATAATCATTATGATAATGATGCTCAGCGAGATTGGTTTGGAGCGTGGCATTGATGGCCGACAACAAGTTGCCCAACTGATAAGCAAAACCAGTAAAGGTACCACGCAGGGCATTGGGGGCAAGTTCTGTCAGGTGCGCGGGAATAACGCCCCACGCGCCTTGCACCATGAACTGCATCAGAAACGCCCCCAGAGCTAACATCGCCGCAGTTTTAGAAAACGCCCATAAGGGGATCATCGGCAAGGCCAGCAACGCCGCAATAATGATGGCTTTGCGTCGCCCGATTCTCTGCGACAGGCTACCGAAAAAGATGCCGCCAATCAGTGCCCCAATATTATAGATAATAGCGATGGTTGAAACAGTGCCGGGTTCAAAGTGGTGTTGCACCTGGAGGAACGTGGGATAAATATCTTGCGTGCCGTGAGACATAAAAGTAAAGGCCGTCATCAAGAGCACCAGATAAGCAAAAAGGCCAGCGTTGGCCCGCACCGCCGCACCCATGTTAACGGGTGCCGGTTGCTGGCGACGCTCCCAGACGGGAGATTCCTTGACCTTAGCGCGGATAAACAATGACAGCAAGGCAGGTAATGCGCCAATGAAAAACATGGCACGCCAACCCCAATGGGGAGCTACTAAGGGGAACACAATAGCCGCAAGGATATAGCCCACGACATAGCCCTCTTGCAAAACGCCGGAGAAAAAGCCACGCGACTCTGCGGGAATAGTTTCCATCGCCAGGGATGCGCCGATGCCCCATTCGCCACCCATCGCTACCCCGAAGAGGGTGCGCAAAATCAGAAAGGACGTTAAGCTCGGGGCAAAACCCGACAGTAACTCAAGAATCGAGTAGAGAATGACATCTACCATCAAGACCATGCGCCGCCCGTAACGATCAGCCGCCAGGCCAAAGATAAATGCGCCCACCGGTCGCAAGGCGAGAGTTAAGGTCAGGGCTAAAGCGACATGGGTTTTATCCGTGCCAAATTCTTTAGCCACATCTTTGATGACAAAAACCAGAATAAAAAAATCAAAGGCATCCAATGTCCAGCCGAGGAAACTGGCGATAAAGGTATTGCGTTGATCCGGCGACAGCGTGCGGATGTGTGATAACCCCATGCTATTGACTATATCAGCATAAGAGGACTGTATTCAAAGCATATGACTTATTAACTCAACTTGCTGCCTTGGCCAGGCAGCGGTTAAAACCACGGGCTGCAAGACCAAGCCCGCCTGCGCGGACTTCAAGTCGCCGTAGGACGACTTGTTACGCACCACCCGTGACTCAAGACACGGGTGGTGCGTAACAAGTCGAGTTTCACTAATACTTAGTCATGGTAGATATTGGCCCACCTCAGTACCAATACAAGCTGGCTCGGAACTCGTCTACTGCCGTTAGCAGAAAGGATGCTGAACCAGCTTGTTGTGATAGGACTTTAATGATGCTACCGCTTACCTAACAGAGGACTCCCCACTCTGTTGGTTGCCAAAAGCCGCTTCCGCATCGCGCCGATCTTCGCCGCTCTGAATGCGCTGGTCAATAGCCTCGGCATCCGGCATCTCATTTTCAGATGGCCCCGTATCATCCTGTTGTTGTGTTCCACTACTACTGGCTGTTGCTTGTTGCTGATCATCTGCCATAACTTATCACCTCTAAGAGAGAATAGGCCCCATCTAAAAACTTGCCAAACCTGTGCCAGAGAAGCGGGGAGAGGGCTTGCTATTCCTTGTTCACACGCACTTCGATATAGCCGCCACGAACCCGCGCTTCAAGGCAAGGCTGGGGATGCGTGGCGGGGCCATCCAGGACACTGCCATCTTGCAGGGTGAAACGCGAGCCATGCCAAGGGCAAACGACGCTATCGCCTTCCAGTTTGCCTTCGGCCAGGGGGCCGCCTAAGTGGGAGCAGGTCTCAGACAGTGCATAAATATTTTCACCCCGGCGCACCAGGAGTATTTTTACTTCTCCGGCTGCGGCACGCACCAATTTACCTTCAGGCAAATCTGCATCGGGCAGGACAGGAATAAAGTTATCGGGCATCTCCTCACGCGGCGCGTGGTCTACACCGATCTTTTCGGTGTAGACCAAAGCGCCGCCGAGGTAAGCGGCACTGCCGGAAATGGCATAGCCCAACCAGGCGAGAGTGCGACCAGAACCGCGCTTGCCACTTTTCCTCATAAACCATGAGGCAATATAAAGTGCCGTCGCCGTTATATTGAGCAAACCATGCACAACCCCAACTTTGCGGGCGCGGCCATCGGTATCTGACCAGTCGGTTAAACCTGCCGCTGCCGAGGCCAACGCCCCTAAAATACCCAGCCCAACGGCGACATCGGCACCCTTGCCGTATTCTTTGCGGCCAGTAGCGGCTTCAATCACATCTAACACAAAAGCGGTTGTCCAAGAACCAATGGGCACATCGGTTATCACCGGGTGCAACTGATGCCCCAGCCAGGTGCCGTGCATGAAGTTCTTGACCTTCTGCCCGGCACTTCCGCCAGCTTTATAGGCGCCCTGCACCGCACTCCCCAGACCATCAGCCACCGGTTCAATCCATTCCTGCTGATTAATGGCTTCCAACACAGGTTCAGAATTCATTGCGCTTCGCCTCGATTCTTTAGCATTCCTACAACTCCAGGTTAACTCTCCGACCTAAAATGCAATGGCTTCAAAGCAACTCGCGTGCCACTTAAAAGAATTGACTACCGCTTAAAATTCAATTCGCCCCAGTTCTTCGGCTCCATCTGCAACTCAAAGACGGCATCGTCCACAATGCCAGTATGTTGATTATTCCAATAGGTGCGTAGCCGCGTTCTTCCACCTGCCGGGTCACCGTGCGTGACACCGAAATCTCCATGCAGTGTTAATCCGTCAACAGGTTTCAGTTCTAATGCAGTGAGGGGAATTATAGCTTCCACCACATAACTATCAGCACGTTTATTCACGGTGATTTTAGCATCGCGCACTTCATCTACGAAATCCATTGGATAAGCCTTAATCACGCCGGAGCTAAAAGTTTTAGGTTTCTTGTCGCGTGCCACTTTGCGATAGAGCATCGCCAGATTACGGCCTTGAAAGTTACCAATGGATAAGCGTAAATCACTCAGTGCCGCTTCGCCACGATTCTTATCTGCTGTTGGATTGGTGCCGATTTGGAAGTCTACGGTGTCACCACCAAGATACAGTTGCGTTGGGTCGGCAGCACTATTGAGCCACGGAGAATTATCTTTCACATCCCAGGTTAAATAGAGATTCTGCTCGTCCCAGGCCGCCGCTGAGCGCACTGCCGCCTCATCACTTTTCTTGTAGCTGATAAGCTCAGCACCTTTGAAATCATTATCAAGATTACCTGTGAATGTTGGGGTCATGCGCTTAACTGTCATCTGGTGTGTGCCAACCGCTGCCTGGAGTTGCGCATCGTGCATGGCTTGGGCGCGGAGTTCATCTTGCGCAGTGATGCGAATGGTGCCACCTGGCAACGCTCTAACACTTTCTAAGCCTGTGACTTCCACGTTCCAAAAAGCTGTCTTGCCCGCTTGCAGGTAAAGATGGCCAAGGGGATTATTCCTATCACCGGGTGTATAGGCAATGGAGCCGCCGAAATCCTCTCCTCCCATACCAGGAGGAGCATTGCTCACATCAGCGCCAGGCACGGCCTGGGCAGACCATTGCACCTGAAGGGGATCAGGCTGAAAGAGGCGAGTCAGATAAAAGCCGTCACCCGTCAGAATATGCCACTCGCCGACATTGGTGGGAATCACCCAGATATTGCCGATGGGGGCAGGTAGCTTGGCCGTTCCCGTAATGTCGAAGGCTCCACGAATCAGGCCGGGTTCGGCTGGTGTCGCGTTGTGCGAGCCATGCACACCGACAAAGTTATTGGGGTAGCTCCAAATCATCTTACCCGTAGCAATGTCGTAGGCATCGAACCAGGCGCGGTCTACACCGTAGGCACCATTATACAGCATCAGACGACCATCGGCGGAACCCAAACCATTCCCCGCGCCCATTCCACCCTGCTCCCCTGCATTCGGCAGATGAATCGGGTTTTGCAAATCATAGAGCGGCGCACCCGCAGGCGTGAAGCCCTTGACTTTAAATTGCGAGTAGTTGCCAGCACCCGCATAGAGCGTTAAGTCCGGCGTTACCCACATATACCAGCCGCTAAAACGCACTGTGCCGGGAATGGTATTCTCTTCACTGGCTTGGCGCTGGCCATCGCCATTGGCATCAGCCCAGTAAGTTGTGCGGGCATCGTTGCCCTTGCCATCATAAGTGAATTGGGAGCGTAGTTTATAATTAGCATCACTGATTCGCTCAAAGATGCTAATCTTCCCTGCCTCGAACTGCCCAGCAGAGGCAACGACGAGATATAAGCGGCCATTGCTGCCAACGCCAAAGCGAACATTACCCATCCCATCGCGTGTGATGACAGCCCGACAGGTAGCACGCCCGGTGGTTGGGTCTATCCGCCACTCACATCCCTGCCCCGCCATAATATTTGGATCAAGTGGATCAATGGCCCCACCAGTCGCCCCATAGCTGGTCGGGCCAAAGAACTCTTGACTTAACTGGCCGCTACGAATGTCCCAGGCACTCACGCGCTTGGGCGCATCATCAGCTTCGGCCACCCACAATTTGCCGTCGCCAGACACAGCAAGACTATGAATAAAGCGCATTCCATCTGGTTGCCACTGGCCCTGCAAGGCACGTCCACCTGCGCGGCCTATGGTGTCTGCTACGTGTCCATCAGCATTAAAGACCTTGACCTGATTATCCGGCTCACCCACCCCGACGTAAATCTTGCCGCTGTCATCCGTTGTCAAACAAGTCGCATTGGTCAAACCATCAATGATAGTCTCGGTCTGACCGCTCCACGGATTCACCCGCAAAACTTTGGTGCCACCAGAAAGCACATAGATATGTGAAGGCGACCGCCCGGCGATAAACCCAACCGAAGTCGCTCGCATACCACTCGGTGCAAGCACATTGACAATCTGCAAGAGCTTGCCCGTTTTAGCATCCACGATGGCGATCAGATTAGCGGAGGTGAAGTTCAGGAAAAGCGTGCCATCTTTAGCTTCGATGCCATCGGCCTTTTCAGGCTTGCCAGTAGCATCCGGCCATAGCCCCTTGACCATTAAGTCCGCATCCGTGCTGTCGCCCCAGGAGAGGTAAGTGCCATCTTTGGCGTTCAGCTTATAGAGAGCAGCCCCCTCAGCGGCAGGGCCACTCGCGCCACCCAACACATAAACCACACCATTATCTACAACCAACGCTTTAACCCCGGCAATGCCTGCACGATTGTTACTCCATTTCACATTGCCATTGAGATCACAGCCAATAAGGGCTTTACCGGCTTCTGCCATGCTCCAGCCCAGGTAAACCTGACTCTTGTCTGTCGCCGCTGCCACAGGAATACCATGATCGCCGCCCCAGTTCGTATTAGCTCCATTATCCCACGGTGTCGTGCCACCATTGGCGGCCCAACCGCGCAACTTCAGCCCGATGCCAGTATTTAGCAAGGCACTCCAGGTATAAGTGCCAGGAGCTACCGGTTGTCCCGGCATATTCCAGTTGGGCGTCGTGAGTCCATCCCACAACACCTCATGGCGGCCTTTGGTGTAGAAGGCTCCATTCAGCAGGTGGCGCACCACGCGGCCATCCGCTCCTTTGATGTTTAAAGAAATATAGCCATCCGCAGGCATGGTAAAAGCGATAGGCTTAAACCCCGGCATCTGCTTGACCTGGATTAAACCTGTCCAATCCACGGAGGGCAAGCCGTTTTCCAGATACACCGGAAACAACCGTCCACCAGCCAGGCGCACAGGTTGAGGATTAACATGTCCCGTGGCTTCAAGTGTCGCTGGCCCCCACACCTGGGGAGCCATAAAAGTAAACACGCGATCTGGGGTGATACCGGGCTTAAAAATGTCCTTGATAGACAGGCGACTCTTTTGCCCGACAGTAAAATTGGGTTCGGCTGTCATGGTGAACTGTGCGCCAGCACTCAAAGGCTGCCCGTCGCGGGTCAAGAGTTTCCACGGCAACGCTATCTCTTGCACATAGCCTTTACCATCAGCATTTATAGAAAATGCCTGCTGCGCGCCTTGCGTCTTGGCATCTTTAATATTGGGTTCATTGAAGCGCGTGCCACCTTCAAGATTAATCACATCGCGCCCATCGGCACCATGCCAGGCCGTGAGATGATTACCGCGCTCTTGAGGGGTGCCAGGGGCCGTGATAATGCGTAATTGCAGACTATCCCCGGCAAAGCCATAATCGGCAATAGTCTGACCAGGATTATTTAAAGGTGTTGCGTCTATAAAACGAGCCAGGATGTAGAGATTATCCCGATCATACATCGCGTGCAGCCACACCGCGTATTTATCACGCTGGGTTTCGACGTTATCGCAAACAAAAATGCCACCGGATAAATCCCAATCATTCGCTTTGCCATCCACAGCAACTTTGCCGGGGGCGGGCAGCACACGGATACCATTGTTTTCCGTTGGTGTAGCGTCACCGGAGGTTAACAGGTTTAGAACAAAAGATAAAGCGAGCAAAAGTGACCAAATGTATTGCTTCAGATTCACAGAGCTTCCTTAATTGAGCAAGTTAAATTGAGTGAGTATAGTCTACCCCTCATAGCAGCATGTCAACCGCGTCTAAAATACCAAAAGCCTACCTTCATAGCACCCACAGGGCACGTTGAAAGCAGGCTTTTCGCTTTAAATAGTTAGAGTACAAACTACAGCTTAATTCATAGCGGCTTTATTGGTTTAAGGGGTGCTATCGGCTCCATTGGTTTCATAGGTCGCATCGGCTCCAAAGTTGGCACCTCTTTAGTTTCGTGAAGTGGCAGTTTGTCAGTATCGGCTAAAGCAGGTGGCTCATGGAGGGTGTGAATACCAGTGGGCTGCAAGCAGAAGAAGAACTGCTCATTGCCCGCTTTGGCACAAAGAATAGCCCCATCCTCAGCTTTGAATAAGGTGGGAGTTTCCTTCCACTCGCCCGTCTCAAAACTGCTGCGCTGAACTTGCTGATGCTCTTTACCCTGGCTCAACGTTACGATAGTCTGCCCATCATTGTTCTCAATGTAGACCTGTTGGCCGGAGGATAGATCACCTTGATAAATCATACTGTGACAGCAAACTCCGTATGTTGATGGCTCTGCATATGGGGGTGTGCCAGCAAAGGACGCTCCATGCTACGCGCTAATTCGGAATAGGCCGACATTTCATTGTGAAGCTGGCCCAGGCATATTTCGGCCTGAGAGCGGGCTGTGCCATTTAGCGCAATGGCGCGGTGGCATAAGGCAATAGCTGTCACAAAGAGACCACGCGCTGCGGTATAGCGTTTCAGGCGAGCCGCAGTACGCGCTTGCTCGCAGCAAATGTTAGCCTGTTCCAGACAACTTTCATCGGCGGGGGCAGCATCAGGTTCTAACTGTTTTTTGCGCTCTGCTTTTCTCTTGCCTTTCATAGTTGGCCTCGCTTCCATAGGGCGTTTAAGACCGGGCTGGCTCGTGCCATTAGCCACCACTATGATTAAGGATAATCAGCGCGAATTACAGGGGTGTTAAGAACCTGTAAATTTTTATAAGGTAATCTTTACCGTTTGACCGGCTTTCGGCAAAGCCGTTTTAACAGTCTGTGTTTTTCTATTGGCCGTAACCGTGATCTCATAATCACCCAGAAAACCCCGCGTTGCATATTGCCCTCTGGCGTTAGTCTGACCATTAACCCGCGTCCATCATTGATTAAGGACTAAATCTTCGTAAGCCTTACCATGCAGGTTGATGCTCCAATCCTTGTTAAAGAAAGCACTTGCGCCTTCATACTGCCAGGCTCCTGGCTGCCAGAAATCTTGTAGGATAATAGCCCGCACCGAGGGGTGACTGAATACTGCAGTGAAATAATCTCGCACATAATCGGCTTGATACTGGCGTTGTTCCGCATCGCTGCCATTTTGCAGCGCCACTTCAAACTCCGTGACTTCTAAAGGCAGCTTAAAAGTCGAGAACTGATCGAGTGACTTCAACACGGCTTCCGGGCCGGGCATTCCCAACCCGCCATGATTCTGAAAGGCAATGTATTGAATTGGTGCTCCCTGCTTCAGCAGGTAAGCAATAAGGTCATAATAATATTGTAAGCCCTCGCTCTGCGTAGGCCATTGTGCCCCGCGATTCTCGGTTTGCACCGTACCTGCTCCCAGAGAATACGGCCCAGTGATCTCGCGGCCCATTGCCGGGTTAGCCTGCTGTGCCACCTTGAACCAGTGCGCAACCGCGTCACGCCCCAAAATATCCGTGTATTGCAGACGCCCTTCAATTTCATTGGCAATCTCCACCGAAGCAAGATACGGCCCCAGTGGGCCATTGGGCCGCACTTGCTCCACAATAAAGGCATCTACCGCCTTGCCAAACTCCCCTGCGTGCTCCTTGTTCATCAGGTTCTTGACTATATCACTAGGGGTGAACTCCGGGCTGGGATAAACCACTTGCGAATTCAGCACAGGGATGTTGTTGTCTTTGAACCATTTTAATCCTGCAATAATATCATCGCGGGAGATGCGAGCATCCCCACCATTCCAGATCGTCCAGGTCACACTCGCGGTGGTGGAATTGAAGTGCTTCAAAAACACTTCCTGCAACTTCTTCTTATCTTCGGCAGATGCTCCCGCCGTGCGCGCAAAATCGGCATTCCACGGTTTCACATCCTGCCCCGGTAGCATTCCCGTTGGCGTGGACGCTCCAAAAAGAAAAGCGTGACGGGTCATATTGACTTTCACATCGGCATTCTTCACCGGCTTGCCTGCGGCATCCGTCACCACAACCGTTAAATTCCCCTTACGGTACTTTTCAATGCGCTCTGCCGCCGCCTTCCGCCACGCGGAATTTAATTGACGGCCAGGATAATCTAAAGGCAGTTTGGCGTGAGGCAAATTTTCCTTACTAACGCCTGGCCCAAAGTCGAGGACAGTCAAGCCACCAAACTCTACCACCTGGCTGGTTTGGCCGAAGGTGAACATCAGTTTCATCTGGTCATCATCGGTGAAATCACGCTCGGCACGCAGAGGAATATGAATGCGTGTCCATTGTTGTGGAATGGCAAAATCAGCCACGCCCAGACCACTGGAATCGTGTTGATTACCGCCGCGCTCTCCACTGGCATACAAGCGTCCTTCACCTTCGGATTTCCCATTGGTAATGCGTAGCGCCCGCACCCACGCCGTAACATACAACACATCGCCGTTGTGGATAGGCTCTTTGGTAAACGACTGGATATGCGTCATCCACTCCTGGGGCTTGCGCTCGGTATCAATGTGCATCGCCCCCTTAAAGGGCATTCCCACCACAGGCACGAGAGAAAAGTTCGCCCGCCCACTGACACTATTACGCTGAAACTTTTCCAGAGCCGCGTCAGGGTCGGTGTTGAGCAAGAGCAGCTTGGGATGGAGGTTCTGCACCTCAGCTACTACTGAGCGATAAAGAGGATGCACGATAGCATCGGGCTTGAGATCGGGTAATTGGGCCGTCGCGTTGCCAGCGCCAGCATTGCCAGTACCTGCATTTTGCTGGGCATAAGCCACGCCTGATAGACCCCATAACATTATGGTTAAGCAGCATCCGCTGAGAGCCCTGAGTCTGCGAGCCAACATTTTAATTCCTTTTTTACCAACTTGGTTGAACTATAAACCATTATACTTAGATAGAGCCTAAAGAGAGAAGTTGCACCAGCATGGTAACATGGAAATTATGCCAGCCAGTATCAAAACCATTGCCGAGCAGTGTCAGGTGTCACGACAGGCCGTCAGCAACGCGTTGACTGGCAAAGGCCGTTTAGCACCGCAGACGCGCCAACGCATTTTAGAAGTTGCCAGGGAAGTGGGTTATCGGCCCAACAGCATTGCGCGCACCATGCAGAGCGGACGCTTTGGCTCGGTTGCTTTATTGATGGGCACTAACGGCGGCAGTAACTGGCTGCCGGATGCGCTATTAGCTGGAATTCATGATGAACTGGCACGCCACGATTATCATCTCACCCTCGCCCGCTTGCCCGATGAGAAGTTAGTCAGCGAAGGCTTCGTGCCAAAACTACTGCGCGAGTGGGCCTGTGATGGAGTATTGATTAACTACATCTACGATGTTCCAACGCGCCTGATTAATCTCATTGCCGACTATAAAATCCCTTCGATCTGGCTCAATTTACGTCGTGACGCAGATTGTGTGCATCCGGCTGATGTGGACGCCGCTTATGACGCCACTCGCCATTTGTTATCCTTGCAACATCGCAAAATTGCCTTTGTAGATTACACCTCTGGCGGCGCAGCTCTACACTACAGTGTGCAAGATCGGCGCACCGGATATGCCGCCGCCATGCAACAGGCTGGTTGCAAAACGCACATCATCGAGAATAAGCAAGCTGTTCCACCCGAAGAACTGATAGCTCTTTCAAGGCAATGGCTCGGCCAGACGCAACGCCCCACTGCGGTGCTGGCTTATAGCGAAGCGGAAACTGTTTCGGTGACGCAAGCAGCCCTGAGCCTGGGCTTAAAAATTCCCGAAGACTTATCTCTACTCACCTTTCACTGGGGGGGCGTCGTTTTAATGACGATGCAGACGCATTATATGTATCTGCCTGAATATCAGATGGGCGAAGCCGCCGTGCAAATGCTGCTACAAAAGATAGAATCCCCATCTACGGTTCTCCAGCCGCGTGCTTTGCCCTGCCCATTAATGCCGGGACAGACCATCGTGCCTCTCCATCGTTAATCATCTATAATAATCTATCGCAGGAAAATTGAAGTCTCTTTGAATCTTATGCAAGCTCAAGCTGTCGTAGCCACTGCCCCCCATCAGGTCGCCTTCCAAAGCGTTGAGGTACCAGAGCCAACACCGGAGGATGTGATAGTGCGTGTTCATCATTCGTGGATTAGCAACGGCACCGAAGGTTCTTTTGTGCGCGGCGAACGCATTGCCGGCGATACACCATGCGCCGCATCTGATCCCCTGCCCTTCCCGCACGTTCCGGGCTATCAGAAAGTCGGAGTTGTGGAATGGGTCGGCCAAAATGTGTCTCACCTGAAAGCAGGAGACCAAGTTTTTGCCACCATGTCCAAAGTCGAAGGCATGTTTTATTCTAGCGGGGGTCATGTTTCTCCGGCAGTCACCCATCACTCTCAAGTCTGGAAGCTTCCAGAGCATCTTAACCCTGTCGCTGTCAGCGGGCTGGTGCTAACTCAAGTAGGCTATAACGTCGGTATTCGTCCTACCCTGACGGCGGGGGATGCCGCTGTTGTGATTGGCGACGGCATGGTGGGACACTGGGCTGCGCAGACGTTGCAGCATCGTGGCGCAAGAGTTATGATGGTGGGACGCCACGACGAACGCTTGCAACTTTTTGCTGCCACGGATGCAGACCGCAGAGTTTATGCTAACCAAGAGAATCCACTTGATGCGGCTCGCACCTGGGCACCGGACGGCGTGCAAGTTGTCGCGGATACAGTCGGCTCTATCCATGCTATCGAAGCCCTCTACCCCATCATGCGGCGCAACGGGCATCTGGTATCGGCAGGCTTCTACGGCCCCAGGGGGCTGATTGATATTCAAAAGATGCGTGACCGAGAACTGACCCTGCACGCTCCGGCGGGTTGGTCTCAAGAGCGCATGGATGCTACATTGCAACTGATGGCCGATGGCTTGTTACGAACCGAACACCTCATCACGCATCGCTTTCCCGCAGCACAGGCGGCAGATGCCTTCAATCTCATACTGACTCGGCAGGAACCTTTTCTGGGCATAGTGCTGGATTGGGAATAGGAAAGCACCAGCAACGAGTTAGTAATCAGAGTTGGAACTTATATGAAAATCTTACAAGTCACTGCACCGCAGGAATTTGAAATACTCGACGTGCCAACCCCTAAGCCTGGCTCTGGTGAAGTTTTGGTGCGGGTGGAAGCCGTAACCACCTGCCCCCAATGGGATTTGCACTTGCGCCACAATGAGCCGATGTTTATCGGGCATAAGTTCGAGTATCCCTACACACCAGGTCAGCCAGGTCATGAAGCCACAGGCGAGATTGCAGCAGTTGGGGCAGACGTAGACAATATCGCTGTGGGAGAGCGGGTGAGTATCTGGCGTGATGCCGGGCATCAGCGTCCTGGCTGCTATGCCCAGTATGTGGTGGCTAAAAGTGAGAACGTGATACGGGTGCCGCAGCACCTCAGCCCCGAAGCCACGGCACCCGTTGAATTGGCGATGTGTGTCGGTGCAACGTTTGTGATGCTCAAACCAATGGATGTGCTGGGAGAACAACGGATTGGCATCTCTGGGCTTGGCCCAGCCGGACTAATCGCCTTGCAGATGGCCCGCGCTGAGGGGGCTGCTGAAGTGATCGGATTTGATTTAGCACCCAGCCGCCGTGAGCGTGCTCTGACACTCGGCGTGGATGCGGCCTATGATCCGCGTGATGATTTACGTGAACAGTTTCCCGCACGTCCTGGCAAAACCACACTTGATAGTGCCGTGGACTGCGTCGGTGCAAAGGCTTCCGTTGAATTTTTAATGGATCGCACGCGAGACGTATTGGCACTATTTGGCGTGCAAAGGGAAGATTACACCTATGCACCCCGCCACTATTCTCCCGGCTTACGCTTGTGTGGCTATCCCGGACACAGCCGCTCTGCCGCTGAATATGCCATAAAATTGCTCGAATCGGGGATGCTGAATTTAGAGCCTCTTGTAACGCATCACTTGCCGCTCGAAAGGTATAATGAGGGCATTGAGCTTTTAGAGAAACAAGAAGTTGTTAAGGTGTGTTTCTGGCCGTGGCGTGACAGGTAAATTTGTATCCTACAGCATTCTTGGCCTACTGTTAAATGCTACTTGAGTTTCTTCAACCGCTGATTAATGTCCTCTATGTCGAAAGCGGCGGGATCAAAACCTTCTTCCAACCACTCTGCCCAATGGTCATGTTCAGGATGCGCCGGGTTTTGAACAGCTTCCAACATTTCATAATAGCCCCAAATTCCGCCACAGTCTTCTGGTGGAGAAGCGTTCTTACCTTTGATGCACAATGGGTGCTTTAGTGATGGGTCTGGGGGCAGAATCTTTTCGACTGCAATCTGATGTTCCCAGCTATCACCAAAATCATATTCATAAATGAACTTTGCTTTTTCGCCAAGTGATAACTGGCTCAATTTCACTGTCTCTTCATCTATCAAATCCAAGTCCCAGTCGGGAGCCGGTATGCCGTAGTAATCCCCTTTAACAACGAACTGATGCAGATGGGAATCATCCCTCCTCATTACAATCTGTAGGACGTGATGAAGCTTATACAGGGTCATATCGGCTGACACTTGTATTCTTCGCCAAATGGGTGGCTTGCTATGTGCCAAAGTGACTTTGAGTTGATAAATTGAATGGCCAGTTCCTGCTGGCGCGGTAGGCATTTTTGCTCCTCCTTGCATAAGAGTTGTTAAGGCGCATGGCGGTAAATCTCAATTTGCGGCTGAATATAGGGCAGCACCTCAGAGGGAATAGTTTCTAGGCTAAACAGGCCACGCACTACGGCCATCACCACCAGTATATCCTCCGGGCAGTTATTGTAGTGACTGAACAATTCCCGTGCGGGGCCGCGATAATATTCGTGAATTAAATGGCTTAACTCCCCACTGCTCATTTTCTCCTGTCGCCAGGCATCAAAACTTTCTGCCAGTTGCATAAGTTCTTGCTTCAACTCTGCTTCATACGCGGCGGCGCTGAGTTCGCGCAGCAGCTTTCTAATGTTTTTAGGATAGTGTTTCATCTTAGACATTTTGTTACCATATTCCCTGCACAATTTACTGCAAAAGCAAATCAACTTGCTCGTTCAACTTCCCATCATTGAAAAGCATTTTGCCATGAGTATTAAGGAGCGCATACGCACACCTGCACATTAAATAGCTGCCAACTGTCACCACCTCAAACAGAGTGTAGCACGGCACTAGACGCATTCATATTAACATGCCGCTTATCTGCGGCTCAGACCAGACAGGTGTAGTATTGGAAAGAATCTCGCGTTGGCGCGGAGTTACAGCTTCTAAAGTTTGAGGCGCAGGTGTGTAACCCGGCCACGGGCCAGCATCGCTGCGACCAAAATTCATAATGATTGTCTTACGTGTTTTCGATGAAGGGTTGGGCCGTCCATTGTGAATGAGGGCTTCATTAAAAATGATAATGTCCCCCGCCTTAACATCATCAAAAACATGCTGGGCGGGTAAGTCAATTCGTCTTTTAAAATCAATGCTAAAGCGGGCGCGATGGGAGCCAGGGACAACTTCAAATTCGCCCTGAGCGGGGCCAACATCACTCATGCAATAAAAGACCTTAACCATCGGGCAAATGAATTTGCCATCCACTACATGCCCGGTCGGATGCGCCTGCACACCACGATGCCAACTACCACCCGCATAGCCGGGATAAGTATAGTAAAGCTCATTGTCTATATGGCGATAGTCGGCATCTAAGAATTCAATCAGTAACGGTTCCACCACAGGATGATCAAGAAATCGGGCAAAGCGAGTATCGGCATCAACCACACGCGAGACAGGACGGTTCATCAGAGGCTTCATGCCATGCGGATTATGGGCATTGAGAGCTTGTAAATCAGTCTGCTCTACCTCATCCATCCATTGCGAATATTCAGTGATCTCTTCAGGCGTTAGGGCACTACGCAAATGCAAATAACCCTGCACATCAAAGGCAAAACGCAAATCATCAGTTAGTGCCATTGTGCAATTCCTCCATGTAATTGTTTTCCGAACCGCGACCGTCAGGGAGCGGACACATTCAAAAATCACCAATCCTGTAAGGGCAAATTACAACCTTGTCCTTGCATAACATACTCACAAGCTGCCTCAATAGATTCAGCCTTCCAAATATAACGAGTACTACCGTGGCGCGTCCACAATTTAGTGCCTGGCTGAATTAATCTCTGTGTGAGTAAAGCACGAGTGCCCCAAGACTTAAAAGAATTCATTGCTAATTCAGGTGAGGTATTTGTAGTCACTACCACATGCACATGATTGGTACGCACGGCAATGGCGTGTAAAGTCCAGTTTCGGTGAGCGCACACGTCTCGAATAGCCTTTTCTAAGACTGAGCGGCAAGTTGCATTTAGATTTACTGGCAGGTGTCTAAGCTGCCTTTGCGCTTGGCACTGCCGTTCGCTATCTAAATCTACAAGAGCTGTCCCTGGCACATTGTGCTGGCGATCAACAGAACCACGAGCATCACCATGCAACCAAGTTCCATAGCAGCGATAAGTGATTAGATAAGCTGCTGCTCTACCTAAATTATTGCTATTTGTTTTTTCTCTCATGGCATTATGCTTATAGCCGCTTCCTAATGGGCGTGGTTCGGAAATTAGATTATTCGTGGTTCCAAATAGTCGTTAAAATAGGAGCAGGTGAAAGTTTACATGCTCTACTCTACCCAAGCCGCATTATTAGTGTCACCACGCGGACAAGCCTAGAGCATAGACATTGAGTGGCCTTGGATGGAACCAAGCCTTCATTTTCCACCAACCAGACGGTTTGCTTCAGCTTGATTAATGATGTGGCAAAATCACTGCGCTCAGACATTAATATGTTAAAAGCTCAAATGTCTTCTCATCTAACGGATAATGCAGTCCAGCGACGGCGCGTACTGGGAGCCTGTGTGCTGCTGACGTATGCGCTTCTATATACCTGTTTTGCCGTTGGCTCATCTCTGGTGCCGGTGGTAGTTGGTAAATCGGCACTCTCCCCAGGCGATAAAGCATGGCTGGCTCTTTCTGCAATTGCAGGGGCCTTTGTCGCTATTTATTTGATCTTCTTTTTCACTGGCATTAAGCTGGAATGGCAAACTTCGTGGAAGCGTTATGGTCTCCTTTTCATATTAGGGAGCGCCGTGGATGGGATTAGCAATTATCTCACGCATTCATCCTGGTTGGGAGTGCCTAATCATGCCCTTATTTTGGTCTTGACTGGCGTTGCCAATGTTGGGATGCTTTTCGCTGCTGTGGGCATTGGCTTGATCGTGGCTCAGGGAATGCGGCAGGTTAATTATCTTGTTATGGCCGCTATCGTAGCCGCCGCAACCGATATAATCAGCGTGTTTATGGGGCCAACCAAGCACCTTATCACGACCGATGCCTTCGCTTACCTGTCCTTTCAGTGGGGCATCCTAGGGCTGGGCGATATTTCTCCTATTATCGGCATGGGCGACTTCATTTTCTTAGCCCTCTTCTTTACGGGCGTGCGCAAGTTTGGCTGGGCCGCACACAAAACACTCTATGCCATGTGCTTCGCCTTAGCCATTGGCCTGCTTTCAACTCTTTATGGCCCGCGTGCCCTGCCAGCCCTCCCCTTCATGGCCGTTGCGCTGCTCATCACTCACGTCAATGACATTAAGCAGGCGAGAGTATTGCAAGCAGCCTAAAGCTGTCTTATTGCATAGTCCAGGCGAGGGCACGCACTTCTCCAAACTCATGCTGGCACTTTTGCCAGGCAGTCCCCCCATCACGGCTGCGGTAGAGATAACCATTGATGACAGTGCAAAAGATGAGATTTGGGTCAGCAGAATTGATGGCAAATGTCCAGACCGTGCTGTTGGGTGCAGGTGTCAAATCGGCGTTCGTCCAATGCTGTCCGCCATCACGAGAAATTTGCAATGCACCTGCCGTGCCTGGAGGCCCGTTGCCATTGCCTAAGAACAAGGTGTGGGCTTCATCAGCTTTGGCGACAATCCCCCGGCAGTAGCCCCAGGGAAACTTTTCTTTCACCTGCTGCGGCTGCCAGGTTTGACCTTCATCGGTGCTGACATTCAAGTCATTATTAGTGGCAGCCAGAACTGTTTTCGGCGTGCCTGGCACAACCGCGATAGAATGAATATCCGACGAGCTTAAACCCGTATCGAGCCGCTGCCAGGTATTACCACCATCAGTACTGCGCCGCACGCCATCTATTTCGATGCCAGCCCAGATAATGTTAGCATTTGTCGGGTCAGCGGTGATACAGGTCACACGCGAGTAGATAATCGGGCCGCACTCTGCCACTAAATCGGCATCCAGTTTCTCCCAGGAAGCCCCAGCATCTTGGGCGCGATAAAGGGCAGGGGGGCAGGTGCCGACAAAAACTGTATTCGGTTGCGTCGGATGAATCAGCAATGACCAAATTGCCATTGGTGCCGCCCAGCCATCAGCCGAGGCAAATGGCCCCTCGACCGCTTGCCAGTGAGCACCGCCATCTTCGGTGCGATACAGCCCCGCATCCGTGCCTGCATATAAAACCTGGGAGTTTTGCGGATGCACCGCCAGGGCGCGCACCGTCGCCTCCATGAACATACCAGCGCAAGCGCGTTGAAAGGTTTCGCCATCATCCCCGCTGCGCCAGACTCCCTGGCCCACCGTGCCCGCATAAACGGTTATCTTTGATGCCATGTTGTGTCCTTCACTCTTTTTTCGGTATAAGTAATGTCATTCTATCTTTTTTCCTGCCCTAGTGAAATTAAGATAGCAAAATTCCGCCACTGCACCGTTTCAGGGATTTCCAATGAAAGCAATGCTTAGCGTAAAAGTTCCCGCTCTTCTCCTGGCACTCCTGCTTATCTCTGGGGTGGCGCTGTATGCACAGGACACTTCGCGCGATATTTTTATTGAAGCCGAAGGCAACTTTAATAGCTCATTCTCCGGGCCAGTGAGGTTCGATCATATTGTCAGTGGGGATAGGATTTTACGCCTCTGGGAAAACAATGATCCCCCTGCCGATGGCTACCGGGCGGCTTACCCTTTTAGCATTGGTTTGGCCGATACTTACCATATCTGGATTGGGGCTTCACTACCACCGGCGACCAGCAACTTCTGGTGGAAATTAGATAATGGCGAGTGGAATCACGTCACGCCGGACAATGAAAACTCGATTCAAACTTATGGCGTTTCTAATGTGATGGGCTGGATAAAATTAACCAGCCAACCTCTGGATGCCGGAATCCATCAACTCACCATTCGCGTCAATGAGCGACGCGATAACAATGAGCACGCCTACTTGCTCTACCTCGATGCCATTCTCATCACGCCGCGTGATGTCTACCCATATGGTTTAGTCACCGGTGGCGATGTCAAGAACTTGCTGCCCAAGCCACCGCCGCCACCGCCAGTGCCGCGTGCTGGCAAACCCGGGCCACCGATGCTCATGGGCACCAGTGTCATGACCGATGGGCGGAACCGTTTAGTCAAGTCCCTGGGCTTTAGCCTCTCGCAAACGGATTCCGATCACTTAAACGTTAATGAAACTGCACCTGGCCAGTGGGATTGGACACGCGCCGATGCGGAACTGGCAGCGTGCCGCCGCGCCGGGCTGCAATGGCAATACTTCCCGCACTTCCACTGGGCACCAGAGTGGTATCGCAAAACGGATAAGTTTGTGCCCTGCTCTGGGTTGCGTACGGGCAAACAATTGCCCTGCATCTCCATTTGGAGTCCCGACATCTTAGGTTGGTATGAACATGGCTATGCCGCCTTAGCGCAACATTATGGCAATGGCCCTGATCCTGTCGCCGCCATTTATTTAGGCGTTCACGGTGATTTTGGCGAGACCATTTTTCCGATGGGCTGGCACCCGGACGAAACCAAACGCTTCGGCGAAAGCGGGGCCGGTGCGCCCGACTTTTGGTGTGCCGATGACTATGCGCGGGCTGATTTCGGGCACTATATTCAGCAGAAGTATCGAAGCTTACGCAAGCTGAACACTGCCTGGGGCACCAATTTCGTCAGCTTCGATGCCCTTGACTATCCAGCCTTAGCTTATGGCAAAATCCCGCCGAATACACCACAGACAGCCCTGCTTATTACCCCACTGCAGCGGCGCTACTGGCTGGATTTTTTGGAGTGGTATGATGCCAGCATGACCCACTTTACCGAGCAAGTCTGCCGCATTGCCCGCCAGTATTTCCCCCGTTCGCTCCTGATGTTGCCCGTTGGTGGCGGCAGTGAGAACGTGCTGTTTGGCCAGGATACCACCGCCATTCCCAAGATTGCTCAAAAATATGGCGTCCATATTCGCTCGACACATGGCGGTTACGCTGCCTTCCCCAATGGCTATGCAGCGATGCTCAAAAAGATTGCCACACCCTGCAAAATTTATGGCGTGCCGCACTGGTTAGAGCCACCCGGCAATATCACACCTGAAGGCGAGGTCAGCCGCATTATGGAAGCTCTTTCCTGTGGCAACTGGGCCTTCTGGGATTGGGGTAATAATCCAGTGGGGGCAGCCGATGTATTTCGTGAATACTCCCAGTTCTTCACCCGCGAAAAGCCCGTGGTAGATGTGGCCCTCTTCTTCCCCACGACAGATCACCGCTTAAACCCACAGTTCGACTATCCCCCCGCTTTAGCCGCAATGGGGGCCGACCTGCGCGATGTGATGGACTATGATATTGTGGATGAAGAACTCATCGCCGATGACGCTCTCAAGAACTATCGCGTGCTGCTGTGGTTAGATGGCACCTATGTGGATGAGCAAACCTTGACCCGTGTGACTCAATGGGTCGAGCGTGGCGGCACCTTATTGTGGTGTGGCAATGATGTGATGCAAACCATAGACGGCAACCAACAAGCGGGCCGGGCACTCTTAGGCTTATCTTCTGGCAAGGGCGTTCAACGCACTGCACATCCCTTCACAACAGCCAACCTCATCAGCCTGAACACCGCAGCCAGTGGCAAGTTATCTGGTTTTCTCCGTCATCTTGCGGCGCGTAAGGAACCGATGGCCAGTGGCGAAGCACACGCCTTGCAAAGTAAAGCCATTGTCTTAGCCACTGCCGAAGGTCGTCCCGCAGCATGGGCGATGCCACACGAAAAAGGCTGGGTTATTGCCTGGGCCGGTTCACCTGAACGCGATCAAACGCGCCACACCTTTTACGAACTCGCCCGCGATGTCGTTTATAACCTTTCCAAACTCGACTCTACTAAACAGGACGCTGCCGAAGTGGACACGGATTGGGATGGTGTTTATGCCACTCTGCTGGCTAATGGTGAAGTGATGCTGCACAACTTTAGCGACCAGGCTCACACTAAAACTATAAACGGCACTCAAATTACTTTATCTCCTAAAACCCTGCGGAGTGTAATGTCAAATGGCGATCACCGATGAACCGGAACGAGAATCGAAGATAGAGAATGTAAGAATTGCAACAGCACGCTGGGACGCTATTCTCGATCTTCTATCTTCGATCCTCGTTCCTCTAAGCGTTCATCTGTGGTTTATTTACTACAGCATTAACAACACGAAAGAACTCTTTATTGCATGGACACATATTTACCACAGTTTGATTTAAGGAATTTTCGGCTGGATGAACGGGTAGCTCTCGTTACGGGAGCCGGGAGGGGCATTGGCTTTGGCATAGCACAGGGTTTAGCAGCGGCAGGTTGTGCCGTGGCGATTCAAGATATTGATCTCCAAGTGGCACAAGCAGCAGTAGATTACATTCAGCAGCAAGGGGGCCGCGCTGTAGCTCTGGATGGCAATATCGAAGATTTGATGCTGCCTCAACGCTTGATAGCTGCCACGCAGGAACAGTTGGGCGGTTTGCATATCCTGATCAACAACGCTTCAGTTCAGCATCCTATCCATTGGCTTGACCTCACTCTACAGGACATCGAAAAAGACCTGCGTGCCGATTTGGTTTCACCTTTATTATTTTGCCAGCAAGCAGCTAAAGTTTTTCGAGATCAAGAGTTTGGGCGTATTATCAATATCGGCTCGATTCAAGGTAAAGGTGGCAACCCTGGAATGCTGCCCTACTCCATCAGCAAGTCAGCGATGGAGCACATGACCAGAGCCATTGCCCGTGATTTAGCTAAGCACAATATCACCGCCAATTTGTTGGCCCCCGGTTACTTTAATACCTGGCGCAACCGTGACGAGTTTAAAACGGAAGAAGAAATGAAAAAACGTGGTGAGAGCTTCGTGCCACTGAAACGTGTGGGGCAGCCGCAAGACTGCGCTGGAATCGCCCTGTTGCTTTGCAGTGAGGCCGGAGCTTATATCACTGGCCAAACAATTTATGTGGATGGAGGATTGAGCGCCCGGTGAAACGAATCCACTTCAGTCGCCTTTTTTACCTTGGCTTCATTCTGTGTCTCTTATCGGTTAAGGTGAGCCAGGCGCAGACTTTTACCAATCCTCTGGTCAAATCACAGACTGCACCCGACCCGTGGATGATTTACAAAGACGGTTACTACTACTTCACCTCGACTGGGGGCGGCCATATTGCGGTCTGGAAGTCGCCCACCATTACAGGCATTGATAATGGAAAGAAAGTCACCGTCTGGAAAGCGCCACCCACTGGGCCAAATAGCCGCAATGTCTGGGCACCGGAACTGCATTTTCTCAATGGCCGGTGGTATATCTACTACGCCGCTGATGATGGGCCGAATGCCCACCATCGCCTTTATGTGCTGGAAAGCGTTTCAAATGATGCTCAGGGGCTATACGTTGATAAGGGTAAAATCGCAGTGCCAGGCGAAGATAAATGGGCCATTGATGCCACCGTTTTAGCGCGGCCCGATGGCTCGCTTTATCTGATCTGGTCGGGCTGGCCGGGCGACGAAGACCGCAAGCAATGCATCTATATTGCGCCCATGAGTAACCCATGGACAATTAGCGGCCCGCGTGTTTTGCTTTCGACACCAGAACTGCCGTGGGAAGGTCGGATTAATGAAGGGCCGGAAGTGCTTCAACGTGGGGGTAAGACTTTTATTGTTTACTCGGCGAATGGCAGTTGGCTACCCGATTACTGCCTGGGGATGTTGACCAACAGCGATGGCAACGTCTTGAATGCAAGCTCCTGGACAAAGTCTCCCGCACCCGTTTTTGCTACCTACTCTGGCCCGGCAGGAACACTTTACGCGCCTGGACACAACTCCTTTACCCGCTCACCGGATGGCCGTGAAGACTGGATCATCTATCACGGCAAAGATACGGATAAGGGTGGCTGGGCCAACCGCATGACACGCGCTCAGAAATTTACCTGGAATGCCGATGGCACACCCAACTTCGGTCATCCCGTGCCCAGCGGTGTTAGCTTGCCCGTTCCCTCCGGGGAATTAGCGGTGCAAATGGCTCCCTCAATTCATCTGCAAGCCGACCGGACTGCCGTTGGCATGGGACAAACGGTGCGCGTCTTAGCGACGGCAACACGCGGTGGCAGAGCAGCGGCTGGTTTAGAATTATGGCCTTATGTCAATAGCCGACGCTGGGGCACACAAGCCACCACCGATGCACAAGGCCACGCCACTTTTCTGTTGCCCTTGCCTAATGTCGGCAGGGCACGCATTCAGGCGATTGTGCGTCCACCGAAGCCATCATCTAATGCCTTCTGGATTTGGGCCAACACACCCCAAGACAATCAGACGCTTTACCTCACCAAGACATTTTTCGTGACTGCCCCAGTGCGCGCGGCTTCATTGCATATTACAGGCGATGATATGTTTCATGCTTACCTGAACGGCCATGATATTGGCGAAGGTGGTGGTTGGGAAAAAGTCAAATTCATCACCAACTTAGCACAGTGGCTTAAACCAGGGGAAAACACGCTCGCTGTAGAGACACACAATGCCTCTGGCCCGGCAGGATTGCTGGCTCGCTTAGAGATTACAACACCTCAAGGCCAACAGGTGATTGCCACTGATAGGACATGGCAAATCTTCGACACCCAGCCCACTGGCTGGCCGAATAACGCAACGGCACCTGGTCGGAGCGCCTCCCAAGTGGCACCAGTCGGCGAGGGAGCCTGGGGCAGCGGACTGGAAGGCTGGCCTGGCCTTAGCCCGCAGAATGACTTTCCCGTTGGCACCCCTCTACCACAAGGTGCTTCAACTTCTAATCCACTCTCTATCCGGGTGCATCGGCGCACAATTAACAATGTGCGTGACCCGGAGCATCTAGTTGGCATGGAATGGGAACCGTGGTTCACCCCGCGCAACGCCCGCTGGGACACTGCCGAAGCGGTGCCCCTCGTGGGCAACTATGATTCTTTCAATACGGATGCCATTCGCCAGCACGCGCTCTGGATGACCGAAGCCGGTGTCAATTTCCTATTAGTAGATTGGTCGAATAACCTGTGGGGCAAGGAACATTGGAGTGAACGCGCACCTGGCGTTAATGAACTCATGCGCGGCACAACGCTGCTCCTGGATACTTACGCCCAGATGCGCAAAGAAGGCATTCCTGTGCCGCAAATAACTTTGCTCCTGGGATTGGATAATGGCCCCACAACCACCATGACCGCTCTCAATGAAGAGCTACAGTGGGTTTATGACAACTACGTGCGCAACCCGCGTTATCAAGGCTTGTGGCTTTATTACGAGGGCAAGCCACTAATCGTCCCCTTTGATGGCGGGGGGCAAGCCTATAAAGCGACTAACCCGGCGATAGATAGCTCACGCTTTACCATTCGCTGGATGAGCACACGCTTTGAAGTGAATCATGCGGAGCGCAATGGTTACTGGTCGTGGATGGATGGCGTGGTGCATCCGATTCCCACTTACCATAACGGACAGGCCGAAGCCCTCACTGTCACGCCTGCCTTCTTTGGCGATGGAGGTTGGACTTATCCGCAAGCGATGGGGCGGCGTGGTGGGGCGACCTATTTAGAAGAGTTCAAAACGGCTCTGCAACATCGCCCTCGTTTTCTGCTGCTGAATCAGTGGAACGAATTTGCCGGGCAAGCGGAAGGCACCGGTTATGGCCCTAATAAAGATCAATATGTAGATACTTACAATGTGGAACTGAGTGATGACATTGAGCCGACTTCACTTACTGCCTGCTCTTATCGTGGCTGTGGCGGCTGGGGGTTCTATTATCAGAATCTCACCCGCGCCCTGGTGGAAATATATCATGGCCTTGCCCCGGAAACGACTTTGCTCTCCATCGCTCATCCACTTCACGAGCAGGTTGTAACCGGAGAAACCCTTCCCGTGGAATGGAACACCATCGGCAAAGCGGCCCAGAGCTTTACCTTATCTGTAGATGGGCAAGTGGTGGCGAGAGGTCTGCAAGGTTCCAACTATGCCCTGCCCCTCAAGAATCTTGCGCCTGGTGCTCATACATTAATATTGCGTGCAGAGGGAGTCACAACACAATTTCCGCTCTCCTCTATCCAGCAGGATGAACCATTAAAAAGGCCAGTGCCAGTATGGGCGCAAGTGGATTTTGAAGTCGCCAATTATCATCATTAGCTTTATCGGGTTTCAACACAAAGGACACAAAGAACACAGAGGGGAACTAAGGAGCAAGGATTGAAGATAGAGACATGTTGCTGTTATAATCCTCCATCCTCTATTCTCCATCTTCTTTTGTGCCCTTTGTGACTTCTTTGTGTCCTTTGTGTTGAAAAGAGAGGGCAACAGAAAGGTATTGATATGCCACGTAATTGTAATTGTTCTGGTGGCTGCGGGCCGCAGCAGGATGGCGCAGATGGCGTGACACGACGGGAGTTCATTACCCTCGTGGGAGCCGGAACCGCCGGGTTGCTGCTGCACAATACGGTTGGCGCACAGGCGGCGGAGACGCGGCCTGTTTCGGCACAAACGGTTGATACGCAAGTGACCACACAAGAAATTGCGCGTTGGAAGAAGGCACTTTTTGAGCCAGCCGCGCCGCGACTGTATCGTTCCGATACCCACACCGATGCCCGAATGCACCTGGGAGGCATTGGCACCGGCAACTTTGACATCGGCGTGGATGGGCAGTTTCTCAACTGGCAGCTTTTCAATACTTTGCGCGATGGCTATGTGCCATTCTACTTCGCCGTGCGCAGCGGGAATACCGCTAAATTGCTGCAAACCACAGGTGGCCCCGACTGGCCGCGCATACGGCAAATTGAAATGACGGGCGAGTATCCGCTGGCCACCCTGCGCTTCCGGGATGCCGACCTGCCAGTGCAATTGGAATTAACCGCTTTCACGCCTTTTGCGCCTTTGGACTCGCGCTTGTCTTCCATGCCCGTGGCTGCTTTTGTGTTTCGCGTGCATAATCCGACTTCACAACTCCAGAAGGTTTCCCTCGCCGCTTTTATGCAAAACCCGGTGGGTTACGATGCCCAAGGCGAGATAAGAGGAGTAGAACACCCGAATTTCGGCGGCAACGTTAATGAGATTACGAGCGAAGGCAATGCGACTGTGCTTTCCATGCGGGCCGTGCCGGGGCAAGCACCTACCTTAGATAAACCAATTCAACTCTACACCAATCTCAACCTTGCCGCGCTCCATACGCCACCCGTTGATCGTCCCCAGAATCTCACGGTACAGGCACTAGATCGCATTCCCACTGGGGCGGAACCCGGCAATTCACCCGGCACGGTTATCTGGCTGGAAAACGCGCCCACTGAACTTTCTGACACCACGCTGCGCACCATCCATGACGCCGTGCAAGCGGGAGCAACTTTGGTCTTTGCCGGTCATGAAATGCCCCTCCTGCATACCTACGGCCAATTAACCGGCGGCAAGCCCCTGCAAAACACGGCGGGGCGTCCTGATATTCTCTTTGAAGATTTTGAAACAGATTACTCGAAATGGACAGTTGAGGGCACCGCCTTTGGGGAGCGACCACCCGCCGGAACACAGCCCAATCAGCAAGTTGTCTCTGGTTTCGAGGGGAAGCGCCTGGTGAACTCGTATCGTGGCACCGATGGTGTCACCGGACGACTCATTAGCAAACCGTTCACCATTGAGCGCGACTTTATTCGCTTCCTCGTGGGCGGCGGTTCGGAACCAAGCACGCAGATTCGTCTCATCTTTAATGGCAAAACGGTGCGAACTGCCTCCGGGCGCAATGAGGAGCGGTTAGCCGCCGCGCTGTGGGATGTACGCGATTTTTCCGGCCAGCAGGCACACCTTGAAATTGTGGATGACAGCCAAGGCCCGTGGGGACACATTAACGTAGACCACATCCAGTTTACCGACGTGCCGGGGAGTCAGACGGTTATGCAATTACTACAAGAATTGCTACCAGCTCGTTTTAGCGGTGTTCAGGCAGCTAACGCAACTTCCCCGAACACCGTAACCTTCCAGAACCTGGAACTCTTGGCCGGAAGCCACCAATCCACAACACACAACGGTTTGCAGATCATAACTCATGCTGTCGGCAAAGGCCAGGTTACTCTGGCTGCTGGCCCACTGATTAGAGCCGGGGGAGAACCTTACTCCAGGGAACGGCAGGAAGCCTATGCTTTAGTCAGCGAATTGGCAGGCGCGCAATTTACCACCTCCAACGGCACCTTGCCCACCGCGCCCGGCTTTGGCACTCTCGCCCTGGCTACGTCTGGCCCGAACGCAGGTGGCATGGAGGCTTTCGCTGACTGGATGGTTGCTTTCACCGATTGGCAAGCAGGGCGACGATTTCTAAATGCTAAGGCGCCACGCAGTGCTTATTCCGTATCCGGGCTTACACTTCCGCCAACTGCCCCCGGCCACACCGTTAATGGTGCGCTCGCCAGTACTGTCACAGTTGCCCCAGGCCAGACGGTTGAGGTGCCATTCTTCCTCACCTGGCACTATCCCAACAAATACAGCCATGACACCCATGTGGGAAACCATTATACGACCCTATGGCCCAACGCGCGGGCTGTGATGCAAGAAGCAGTGGCGAACTTCTCAACGCTGCGCGCGAGAACGGAGCAGTTCCGCATAACTTTCTATGATAGTCCACTTCCCTATTGGATGCTGGATTGTATCTCTTCTCAAGCCAGTACCATCCGCCATGTGGGGGTCGTTTTCCGTATCGCTAACAGTGACATCTATGGCTGGGAAGGCTCGAACGGTTGCTGCGATCCCACTTGCACCCATGTCTGGGGTTATGAACAATCATTAGCCCGTCTCTTTCCTGACCTGGAAAAAGAGATGCGCCGCATTGATTACAAACATCAACAGTCAGATGATGGCGGCATTAACAACCGCACAGCGGTGCCCTCGCCACCGCAACCCAGCGGCGAGCATCCGTTTGTGGATGGTCACGCCAGTTGCATCCTCAAAGCCTATCGGGAGGCCCTCAATCATCCTGATGATTCGTGGCTGCGCGAATACTGGCCGGGTATTCAGCGGGCTGTCGAGTATCTCATTAAGCGCGATGCCGCGACTTCCGGCGGTAAGCCGACCGGCATTCTGGAAGACGATCAGTGGAATACCTACGATGAAGCCTTACATGGCGTTACAACTTTCATCGGCACGTATTATTTAGCGGCTTTGCGCGCCGGGGAAGAATTAGCGCGCAGGCGCGGCGATAACGCCGCGGCCAATCGTTATCACTCCATTTTTGAGCAGGGGCAAAAGAGACTAATTGATCTGTGCTGGAATGGGGAGTATTTCCAACAACACCTAACCGACTATGAGAAGCGTAACGGCGAGATTGGCCCCGGCTGCATGAGCGACCAATTGATTGGCCAGTGGTGGGCGCATCAACTCGGACTGGGCTATGTCCTGCCACAAGAGATGGTGCAGAAGGCGCTGAAGTCCGTTTTTAAATACAACTGGCTCCCCGACCATACCAACTGGCAGCACAACTGGCGCAAGTTCGCTGGGGGCAGAGATAAAGGACTGCTCATTTGCACTTGGCCTAAAGGTGGTCGTCCTGCTAACCCGATGCTGTATGTGGATGAAGTCTGGACTGGCATCGAATATCAAGTGGCTGGACATATGATTTACGAGGGCATGGTGGACGAAGCGTTTGCCATTATCAAAGGTGCCCGCGACCGCTATGATGGTATACCGAGTGCGCCCATGCCGCGCAGCCCGTGGAACGAATTTGAATGTGGCGGTCATTATGCACGAGCTATGTCGTCCTGGTCTATTTTATTAGCCATGAGTGGCTGGCATTACGACGGCATGGCTCAATCGCTGCGCTTTGCGCCACGTTATTCTCCCGCCAACTTCAAGACTTTCTGGAGCGGCCCCGAAGGTTGGGGCAGTATCAGCCAAACTCGTAACACGGCGCGCGATGGCAGAGGACAAAGTCATGAGATTACTGCCGTTGAAGGCAATCTGCGCTTAGCTTTCTTGCATCTTGATGCACCAGACGGGGTTAAGCGCGTCCAGGCCCAGCTAGGGGGTAAGCGTCTTGCCACTAGCAATAGGCTCACCACTGATGGTTTAGCCATCACCTTTGATAATGCCGTCATATTGCGCCAGGGACAAACGCTAAATGTGAACCTGACCTAAAGTTTAGACGGCAAGAAAAAAGAGACCTACTGCAACAGCAAGCGGTCTCTTTTTTTGTCATACTCTGTAGCACCCCTTTATTTGCTATACATTGCGTGCCTGCTATTGTGTTTGGATTCATGCCTAAACCTCTAACAAAGCAAACTCGCCTGCTTGCCCTTGCTATCAATCTGTTACAGCTATGCTGTGGCACCCTTATAATCGCAATTTTGCTGATACTCAGTGGGTGCCACAAGACCGAGGTGCAAACCGGGGGGCCAGTGGAGATTACGCTCTGGCATCCGTGGGGCAGCGACCAAGCCAAGGGCCTGCAAAGAATTGTTGATCTCTATCATCACAGCCAAAACCGGGTGCGGGTGCGCCTGGTGTTTACACCAACTGACCTGAGCACCAATCAAAAGTTCTTTACGGCTGTTGCGGCCAATAAACCACCTGATGCCAGCTTTGTAGACGGCACCCAGGTGGCGCAATGGGCCGAATGGGGCGCACTGCTGCCCTTAGACAAATACATCCAACAGGCAGGCATTAAACCCACCGATTATTACGATCCCTGCTGGAAGCAGGCACAATATCAAGGTCAAGTGTGGGCTATGACATATTGCGCTGATCCCAACTTCGCCTTTTGCTGGAACAAAGAGCTTTTCCGCAAAGCTGGCCTCAACCCCGACCAACCACCGCGCACTATTGAGGATATAGATGCAATGGCACAAAAGCTTACTCAAGATAAAAATGGTCGTTTGCTATCATTAGGCATCATTCCGTGGAGTCAATATGGTTCGGCCAATAGCGTCTTCACCTGGGGCTGGGCCTTTGGCGGCAAGTTTTATGATGAAAAGAATGGTCGCATCACGGCTAACAACCCCCGTGTAGTAAAAGCAGTCGAGTGGATGGCGAGCTATGCGAAGAAGTTAGGCATAACCCGTGTGAATAGCGCCACCTCCGGCTGGGGTTCGGGCGCATCCGATCCGTTCATTACTGGCAACCTGGCCATGCGATGCGTCCACATCTCGACACTTAAGGATTTAACGCGCTATGGCCCTAACCTCGACTACGGCATCGCCCCCATTCCCGGCACACCCGATGGCGAGATTGGCTCTTCCTGGGTCGGGGGCTGGCTCCTGGCCCTACCACGCGGCTGCGCGCACCCGGACGCGGCCTGGGATTTTGTGCATTGGGCCTGCGCCACCCCCGAAGGCACGGCTGCCATAGCGAGGGAGGTCGGATTATTACCCGGCTATCGCCGCTCACCCGCCATTGCTCAAGTCAAGCACGATCCGCGTCTCGGTATGTTTGTCAAGATTCTCGAAGACTCCAAGCACCAACGCCCGGTGATGCCGGTGCAAGCCTTCTTCATGGGTGCCCTCGACCGTGCCGTAGAACGTGCCATTTACGCCAAACAAACACCACAAGAAGCAATGGATCAAGCCACTGCAGAAACACAGCGCGAGTTGGATTTGGTGTCGGGCAAGAAAGTCCAGTAATCGGGTCTCAGCAGTTGATAGCATAGCAGTAACCACAATGATACATGAGTAATCAGACATCCAAACTCAAAATGACGGCGATGGAACGGCAGCATTTAAGGAGCGGGCTTTTGTTTTGTCTCCCCGGCATTGTCGGGCTGATGATGTTCACCGTTTATCCTGTACTGGCATCACTGTACTATTCCTTTTGCAATTACAGTGTCCTAAAGCCGCCGCATTGGGTTGGGTGGGGCAACTATCAAGTGCTGATGCACGACTCGCAGCTAGGCGCGGCGTTGAAGAACACGGTCATCTATGCAGCGATGGCGATTCCCTCTGGCATTATCACCGCGTTTTTACTGGCTAATTTGCTCAACCAGAAAGTGCGAGGCATGGCCTTCTTTCGCACGGCGTTTTATCTGCCCAGCGTCACACCAGCGGTCGCCAGTGCGGTGTTGTGGGTCTGGGTGCTAAATCCCCAGTTTGGGCTGCTCAATACGGCATTGGCTTCGGTGGGCATTCAAGGCCCTGGTTGGCTTTCTGACCCCGCTTGGGCCAAGGCAGCCCTGGCGCTTATGGGCATGTGGGGTGTGGGTAGTTGGATGGTGATTTTCTTAGCGGGTCTTCAAGATGTGCCCGTCGAGTTGCAAGAAGCTGCCCGCCTGGATGGGGCTGGGTCTTATGCCTCATGGCGTCATGTGACATTACCCTTTATGAGTCCCCACCTACTCTTTGCTTCCGTGATGGGATTGATTGGCGTATCGTCCTTCTTCGCGCAGCCAATGGTGATGACCGGTGGCGGCCCGGCAGGTAGCACCACCTTTTTTGCGCAATACCTGTTTCAGAACGCTTTCCAATTCTTCAAAATGGGCTATGCGTGCGCCCTCGCCTGGTCGTTAGCAGTCGTGCTGATTTTCCTCACGGCCTTGCTGTTTCGCGGCTCGACCCGCTACGTGTATTATGGCGGGGATTAGTTTGGATGGGACGCAACGCTATAGTCAGGATAGCGGGGCTTGCGCCCTCCTCCAATCCAACAGTTTATGAGACAATGATCGAAAGAGGGCGCAAGTCCCGCTAGAAACCTTAAATCTTACCCGGAAACGCTCTTCAAATCAGCACGCTTATTCTCATAAGATTCGTTATAAGCCAATACCTTTGGGTCAGGCTCTACGCCCCACTGCTCACAGGCTTGGGTATAGACTTCGGGCCACCAGTTGCGATGTTGAGTGAGACCTTGCTCGCGCCAGGCTGTCCAATCGGAAAGCACCTTCGACCAGCATTCATCACCATAGCGCAGGGCTTCCTGGGTGCTCTTAAATTCTGGCACATACCAGTCACGCCCAATGTTGGAATGCAACACTTCATCGGCCCAGTCATAGTCCTGAAAGAGAGCCGAGAGGGGATTTTGCGAGGCCAGGGCCACTTCCCACTCGAAGCGTTTGCCGCTATTAGGCATCAGACCACGCTCAATGTAATACAAAACCGCATGACGCTCCCACGGCTCTAACTGTGTATTGAGGCCGAGTGACCAGGTGTAGTTAATCATCACCTTGCGCCAATCTATACCCAAGCTGACAAACCCGACTTCGCCCATCATGGCGTGACGGGCTTCATCCCACAACTGGCGCGTCATATCGAGGTAATAACCCCAAGGTTTACCCGGCGTCTCCGTGATAATGCTGGCCATCATTTCCGGCACGTCTATCTCGCGCAGCCGCTTATAGAACAGCATCAAAATTTTGGGCTTAGGCGGATACTGTTCATCATAGATAAAAGCTTCGGCATTAACACCCATGTTATACGGATCAGGAAATCGCTCATCACGCCGGGGCACGCCATCGTAAACGTATGGGGTAGCCGAGTAGCGACGCACGACAACTCTTTCTTCGATAGTATCAACCCCATCTAAAGCCCCGGCTGCGGCCAGGCAATCATCCAAGAGTTGTAGCCACTCCGTTGCCTTTTCCTGCGCTGCCTGATCTACCAGGCAGGCGATGGATTGCGCGCCATATTCCGCCACCTCATATAGCTCGCGCATGGCATAACGACACAGGCGCACCGATGGGTGATCTACCAGTAGATTGGTATCAGAAAGATGCCGTTGCAATGCCATCTGCAAGGCGGGCACGGCTTTGCCATAAACGCCCAATAGGAGTTCTTCTGTCGTGGGAGCCGCCAGAATTTCATCAAAGAAAATCTCCAGGTTCGGGTCAGGCACCGCTTCTAAACCCAGTGGTGGCTCGCGCATCTCTGATACCCGCTTACGCAAGTCGGCAACATGCTCGGCGCATAGATAAGCGTGCAGGCTAAAAGCCATTTTAAGTTCGTAAATCGGCTCAGCGGTAATACGCGCGGTAAAGATTTGGTGCAGCCGCTTAAAGGCATAATGATAACGCTTTAGACGGCGCACACACTCCTCGACGGACAAACCGGGCCGCATTGCCTCTTCTAATGAGCAGACTCCGGCCAGAAGCGGCAGCCCCCGGTAAGTTTGATAATCGGCTGGGTTCATGGGTGTGACTCCTTGGGCATCCTGAGATTAGCTATTATTTTAACTGTTCGACTCCACTCTCGTTAGCAGTCTGAGCTTATACTGACTTTACAAATTTCATCTCTTATGAACCTATCCACTTTATCCCGCTGCTGCCTGCTCTTTTTCTGTTCCATGATTTCCAATTTAAAACCCCAGGCCGCTGAGAATCCATTGCAGGTGGACTTCAATGGGGCACGAGGTTTAACCCTTAAATACCGGGGCGTGCCCGTTATTCGCCAGTCTTCCCTGTATATTGTTAAGCCAGGCTGGGCCGGTCTGCTCTATGACCAGCGCACTCAGAAACAGAGCATTACGCGCTCTCAATCCGGCGAGTTGCCCAAACTTACAGTAACGGGGGAGAACAGCGTCTTTCGCGCTCAATATCAATTCGAGGCAGTGAATGAAAGCAGCTTTCGCATTCGCTTTGAAGGCCGACTCTTACAAGATGTGCCCGCTGCCATTGAGTATGCCGCCGGTTATTTCAATGCCAACTTGATCGCCGGGCGTCCTTATCAGGCGCAGACCAAAGCTGGCACTATCCAGGGCGTTGTGCCCGTTTACCCAGCCAGTGACGAGCAATCAAAAAACGATTTAGCACCCAACTTTACCAGCCTGGATTTTGATAGTCGTCTGGGCCAGATGAAAGTTGAAGTGCAGTGCGCCGAGCAGGTCACCTTCTTTGATGCCCGTCGTGACTCACAAGACTGGGCCAAAGCAGCACCAGTCTTCTGGTGTGGCCTCATGGCAGGCAGTTGGCCGCTCCAAGTGAATAAGCCTGTGCAGTTGGAGATGTTGATTTCGCTGCATCCGATACCTGAACCACAACCCCAGGAACTGGTGCTACAGCCATCAGTGCAGGAAGCCCCAATCGCGCAGGGGCCAGGCAAACACAGTCTACAAATCATTCCACAGCCCAAGCGCATTTCATGGGCGGAGTCTTATAATTCAGCAGTCAACTCCGATGTAGGAGATGTCAATTTCCGCAAGAGCATAGGGCAGTGGTCGGTGACGGGGCCGCAATCATCAGCATCGGTGGCAGATGCGATCACCCAACTGATGCAGGAACGCTTTGGCCTGCAAGTGCCGACTCCCCATATCTACACCCATCCTGAGGCGTGGACGGTCATCAAACTGGGCAACGCTGGACGCGGCACTTTCTTGAAGGCAAACCAACTCCAACAACTCGACTGGGCGCGTAACCCGGAGGGCTATCGGTTGAAAGCTGATACAAAGGGCATCACCATCTCAGCCCCGACAGCCGCCGGTGCCTTTTATGGAGTGCAGACTCTAGCGCAAGTTCTGCAACTCTCCTCTGCTACGCCGCCAACCCTGCACTGCCCCACTGTTATTATTGAAGACTGGCCTACGTTTTCTTTTCGTGGCGCGCACTGGTTTCCTTCAGCTTCAGGGGTGCCTTTTGACAAAAAGCTTATCCAGCGCATTATGGCCCGCTATAAGCTAAATGCGGCGGTGATGCAGTGCGAGGCGGCGCGATGGGAAAGCCACCCAGAAATCGCCGCGCCCAATTCGATTTACAAAGCCGATCTGCAAGCCTTGGTCGCTTTGTGTCGCCACAACTTCATCGAGCCAATTCCTTTAATCAATACGCCTGGCCATGCGGAGTGGATGTTTCGCAATGGACAGCATTTAGATTTAGCCGAAGACCCGTCTACCCCTTATGCCTACTGTGTCAACAATCCTCGTAGCGATGCTTTCATTAAAGACATTCTGGGGGAGGCTATCGAGGTTTTCAAACCATCCTATTTTCACCTGGGCCATGATGAAGTGACCATGCGCGGACGTTTCCCCAATCCTGATGACCCGCGCTGCCGCAACCAGAGTGTGACTGATCTGGTGCTAACTCATGCCACTCGCTTGGATCAATGGCTGGCCGAGCGCAAGATTCGCATGATGATCTGGGGTGATATGCTACTATCCGGCCAGGAAGGAGTTGCCGCCGCGAATGCACTCAACCCACAAACGGCACAGGAGCGGCGTCAGCGCCTGCCCAAAGACATTACGGTAGCCGACTGGCAATATAGCGGCACCCAGTTTCCGAGCCAGCAACTTCTCCACCGCGTCGGGCTGCAAACTATCGCCTGCACCTGGTATGATCCGCAGAACATCTATCGCTTCACTCAGGCCGCGCGCCAAGCCCAGGCATGGGGTCTCCTTCAAACCACCTGGGCCGGATATTTCCCGGATGAAACTGTTCTGGAGAGCGAATTTCGCCAGTTCTCGGCGTTTATTTTGGCCGCTGAATATACCTGGACGGGGCGCACCGAAGTCCCCGCTGCCCTACCCTATGACCCCGCCGAAGTGTTCCGCGATGCTTATTTTAGCGAGACGCAACAGACCCGCCCCGGCACTCTGGTTAATCTTATCCCTGCGGCGCAGGTGCCAGCCACCGATTGGCTGGGGCTTGGCCCCGGCTGGGAACTGGCATCTCTGCTCCCAGCATCCGACAAACCCCAGACTCCATCTGATTACGATGGTATCCTTTTCCACATCCCACAGGATAAAGTCGTTGTATTAGGGAATACTCTGCAACCTGCGGGCACGCTGAGCAGTTTAACGGTGGAAGTTCATCGTAAAGCACGCCACCTGGCTCTCTTGAACGCCACCGTCTGGAGTGTGCCCAACGGCACCATCGCGGCGCGGATGCTGGTAGATTACGCCGATGGCAGCCAACGCACAATGGATTTAGTTACTGGCCGCAACACCGCATCCTGGCAACAAGATAGTCCGGCCCTTTACGCTCCTATTGGTCGCAAAACCAAATCGCCTGCCAGCACGCCCATTGCCCTGCGCGTAACGCGCTGGCAAAACCCCGACCCACAACGAGAAATCAGTCGTATCCGCTTCGTGCCCGTAGATGCGGAAGCCAGTTTAGTTTTAGCGGGCGTGACCTTAATTCAATAATTGCCGTCCCATGCTGTCTTAAAGGCGAGGGAAATTGCTGGCATTCAGTAACCTTCAGGAGCGGGTTAGTGTACAGGCCAGCGCAAAAGCACTGCCCCGCTCGGAGGCAGGTGCAGAGTAACATCAGTTGTGCTGTCATGTTGTGTCGTAGCAGTGGCTAGCCGCTTCCACTGGCGAGTCGGCACATCAAAGAGCCGCAGGTTTTTCTTTTTGACGGGAACTGCTACCTGGGTTGTTACTTCGTGCTGATAATCCCCGTTCGTGACTAAGGCTAAATTATGGCCTGCTGCATCCTGAAAAATACCGACCGTGAGATTGCCGGGGCCAATGACATCTAAGGGTGTTCCCGGCGCACGTCGCACCCCGCCAGGGGGCAGGGTGCCGCTATGGAAAATATACGTGGGATGAGCCTTCAGCAATTCAGTGCCTATAGCCTGCACTTCACCATTGATGCGCTGCACCATTGTGTAATGCGGATCGGGAATGCCTTTGACATCAATCATGGCGTGTGCCCAGTTGAAACTTGGATCATTGGGCTGCCAATAGGTGAACCACATCAAGCCTTTACCACCATAGACCAGCGTTTGCATCGCTTCATAGCGCAATTCCCTTTCGGTTAAGTTGCGATAGGGGCCATGCTGGACACAGAGCACAATCTGCCAGAAAGGCAGGTGAAAGCGAGCCGACGCCTCGCGCATCGCGGCTAAGTTAGAAAAGAAAAGTCCTCTATCCCCTCCAGTCGTAAAGTGGTAGTGGTCATAACTCAACACAAAGGGCTGCACTTGCTCTGCAAACTGTTGCACATACTGTTCATAAGTCGGCACGCCCAGTTGCCCGGCGGTGGCATAATTCGGTAACAGGTTGAGATAGGTATAATGCTGCGGGTCGTGCTGACGCAGATAATCCACGACTTCGCCCAATCCTGTAAACGCGCGCGCGCCGGGTTCATCTCCCAGGAAGTAACCTGCTAAAGCTGCATACCCTTGATAATCGCGGATAACAGCGTCTATTTGCGCTTTGGCCGCCGCATTGCCACCGATGGAGGTGGGCAGCCGTGAGTCCTGAATAAACGCCTTGAGTCCCACCACCGCACACACTTCCAATATCTTGCGATTACGCTCCGGTGCGGCGGCACCCCCACAGGGCGGCATCACATAGGTAAAGCCAGCCGCTTTGATTTCCCGGTAGCGTTCCACAGTCGTAAATTCATCTGGCGGCGCGCACCAGAAGCTAATGGGAAACTCTTGCGGTGCCCAAATGCTCCCTCTGGACTGCGGTTGCAGCGGTGTTGCTGACTGTGCCTCTATTGTAAATAAGGTAAAAGGGATAATCAACAATAAATAAGGGATCAAAAAGCGCATCATGGAATAATGACCAGGAGGTTGCATAGCTTCCTATAATAAAGCCAACGACAGATTCAAGCAAAACGCCATGCCTAATTATTAGGCATGGCGTTCAAATATTCTACCGAATTAGCAGTGGGCAGCAAAAGTAAAGCTTTAGTATCTAACATAACGACATTAAAGAGTCGAAGGGCAGGTGCCAATTCGCCATGTAGAAGGCTTATAACGATCCCAGAGATCATCGCTACAGGCTTCGCCTTTCACATTCTTAGGAACTAACTGCTTACGTTTCATAGGTTTAACGTGTCCATCACACCAAAGAATATTACACCATCCTTCGGGATCGAGACCACCTTTCACATCGGTTGTTTGGTGCCATGCGGCCACCGTATCAGGTGAACCTAAATTAAAGACTGCATACGGAGCGCGAACGACAGTTGTGCCCTCCGCAAAGCAAATAGTTTGAGATGGGGCTTGTAGAGCGGCCAATTTTGCTGGTCGTTGATAGTTCGCATAGTAACCTGTGGAAGAGGTAAAATACCCCAAGCGAGTATAATTGTAGCCGTACGATTCTTGAACCATTGAACGATCAGTAGATGGGCAGCGCCAAATCGCCTTTTTGTCGGTCACTGTCAAATCTGTGCTTTGCACCTTGATATAGGGATCAAGAAGCCAGTTGATATAGGCTCCTGGATTAAATGAACTGCCCTGTGCCCATAACGGCATAGTCTCGTCATAGTCCTGCGAGTACATCATTACTGCTACGCCAATTTGCTTAAGGTTACTCTGGCAAGCAGCCATCCGCGCCTTCTCTCGTGCCGTGGCAAAGACGGGAAACAGAATAGCCGCCAAAATTGCTATGATAGCCACAACAACTAAAAGCTCAATCAGGGTAAAACCCACCCGCCTATTATATTTCATGTTACCTGCGTTCCGACGTGCATAGTGCTGATTTGTGCGAGAACATCGTCTTACTTTCATTTGTTAATTCTCCTTTGCGTTGATGATTAACACCCATTCTATTAGGCGCTGATCGCTTGATACAATCTTGATATGTTAAGTTTACCCATAACCTTCAGTTTATAAACATTTGAGGTTGCCAAAAACTTTAATGTTTAGTACACGTAGCAATTTTGTATAGCTATAAAATGCTACTTTGGAAGGCGTTATTCAACAGAGTGCCTGCCTAATCAATTTAGGCAGGCACTCTGTAAACCCCGGTTTTATGCAATGTTAATCAATCATGGGGAACAGCCAGGATATGCCTGGGTTAAATAATAGTTCCGCTCATCCTGCTCCCGGGCAAAATAGGTGGCGCGGGAACATTGAGCTGCAGGAGTAGATACAGAATAGTTCGTGCTGGGGGGAGATGGATGCGGATAGACGATATCACCCTTCATCCATTTGGCATGACCATCACAAAAGACATAATTGGCACCATCAAGATGCCGCCACGGGGCCTCACGATAGTAGTTTTGTATTTTGCTGACGTACTTATCATTGTAACCCTGATAGTCTATCGTCCGACCTAAGCGATCATCATAACCACTATCCCCATACATGATAGTCTTTGAGGGATCGCAAAGTGCTGCTTCTTTGGGAAAAAGGTAATAGACTTTGCCATAGGGCAGATTAACAGACCTATACATGAATCCTGTGCTGTAACCATAGCTAGTCTTATCATTCTCTTGCTCACCAGAGGGGCAGTGCCAGACACCCCCATGATCGTTTGCCGCAGGTGCGGCCATTTTTACATAAGGCGCAATGGCGGCATCCCACATATTTGCGGCCAAGCCGGATGATCCACAACTTCCTGCCCCAAAGTTTTTGCCCTGATGCGTTCCGTCTGTGTAACAGACCCAGTAGGTATCCCAGGCGGGATAGGTGCTATCATTGTCTTGCACATACATCATTGTTGCAGTCCCCATCTGTTTCATGTTACTTAGACAGGCAGTGCTACGCGCTTTTTCCCGCGCGGTGGCAAAGACGGGAAACAGGATAGCGGCCAGAATTGCTATGATGGCTATAACTACTAACAGTTCAACTAAGGTAAATCCTGACCGCCTGCCATATTTGCTAACGAACACATTTTCAGGAACTGGGTTCGCTAACTTGGAACTTTTACTCCCGCGGTAAGAGTCCAGTTCTGACCCAAAGCATCGTGTTGCATTCATCTTTCACTTCTCCTTTAGCTTAGTGAGCAGCTTCTAATGGTGAACTACCCTGCTCCTTGATACAATCCTAATATGTTAAATATACCCTTAACATTCGATTCTTAAACATTCTTTATTTAAATTAACCACTTCTCGGTTTCAGCAGCGTTTCGGGCAGGAAAAATTCTGTTAACAGCGGCCAAAACTTCGTTAAGATAGAGACTATGTCCCTCACCTCATCTCTATTGACTCTCGCTGTGGCTGTGCTGCTGACTGTCAGTGCCACTTTAGCTCAAGAAGCACCCAAGTTTGACTTCACCCAGGCACCCGACCGGCAAGGTTGGCAAGCAGCGCATGATGTTGGCCCATTGGAGGGTAATGCAGCAGGCTTAGTGGTTTCTATCACGGGCAGTGATCCTTATATTATTGGCCCGGCGCGAGATTACCCGGCTGGCGTTCCCCTCTGGCTGCATCTGCGGCTCAAGTCGGAGCAGGCGGGGACGGGGCAAGTATTCTATTTTCATGATGCCCCCACCGAAGAGAATTCAGTGCATTTTCCAGCCCAGGCGGGAGTGTGGCAGGAAGTGCGCCTGCCCCTGCCCGCTTTAGGCCCTGGCTATCACCTGCGTCTTGACCCGCCTGGCACGAGCGGCCAAGCGATCATCAGTTCTATTCGCTCTGAGCCGCGTGTGCTCTTGCAAGAGCCGACCTGGCCCGCACCCATCACTCCGCTCTGTCTCAGCCCCACGGGCAAAACTCTTTCGCTTCAGTCCAGCGAGTTGAGCCTTATACATGGCACAGGCGGACTCGGAGATTTTCGAGTTAATGTCGCAGGCAAACCGATGGCCGCCGGTTTTCATCATTTTCTTATTGGTTACATGATGGGCAAAACGGTGCGCTGGATAGATGCCCTCAATGCAACACAAAATTCGCGCGCCCCTGAAATCCGTGCCACGAGGCGCAGTTTGCAAGCCATCACCAATTTGCGCGACCCTGATGGTGCGCTCTGGCAGTTCCGACAAAACTTCACCCCTGGCAAGATCACAGGCACCATTGACGTAGTGACAGAAGTCACCGTAGATCACGACCGTGAAGTCGTTTTTCTCCCGATGTTTATGTTACTGCCGGGGGTGCAGTCGTTTGGAGAAAGCAAGGGACAGGGGCTATTTGCTGGCTTGGAGTATCTGGACAACGAGCCAAGCAGTTCCGAGGCTGATATCATTGGCCCGGCTTCCAGACGCCAGGTACCCGATTCGCTCAAGATTACCTTGCCCTTAATGGCGATTCAGGCGGATAATCGCTATGTTGGCCTGAGTTGGGAAGCCCAACCAACTTTCAGCGCCGTCTTTGATTCTCCAGACCGCCTGTTTAAGTCCCAGGGGCATGTCATGGGCGTGCTATTTCCCGGCTCAGATGGCACGAATCGGGTGGAGGGCAACCTGCTACCTTATCAGGGAGAACTGCTCAAGAGTAAGCGCCCCCTGACACTGCGAGCCACAATTATGGGCGGACGGGGCAACAGCGTCATTTCCGCCATGCAGCAATACGTGCAAATGCGCGGTTTACCACCCGTGCCCAATATTGGCATGAGCCAGCAGGATTATGTAGCCCTCGCCGCAGGCGGCTGGCTCGACTCCAAAATCCGCGAGGGCGATACTTTTCGCCATGCCTACTGGCCCGGCTTTGAGCCGCATCCTGCCGCCGATGCCCCGATGCTGATGGAGTGGTTAGCCCACCAAACGACAGATGCACAGCTTGCCGCAAGATTACACCAAGTCGCTCAATCCGCTCTTGCCAAAGTCGGCCCGCAGGATTACAACTTCGCGGCCATTTCGCATGTCACGTACCCGGCCCCGGCTCTTATCTATGGGTATGTCGAGGAAAATGCGGCGCGCGCCGAAGAGAGTGCCCGCAATACTTTAAAGCAGTTTACCCCCGATGGCCGGATTCTCTACCAGGTGCGTGAGGGCCATCCTAATTACGGCAAAACGCACTTTGCCCCGGATGCCAATGGTCTCACCGCCCAGGCGGTGTGGAGTGTGTTAGACGGGGCCAGCATCTCTGGCAATCGGGAATTGATTGAGGCTGGTCTACGCCAACTGCGCGCTCTGGATAAATTCACCAATACCGCGCCGCGTGGCGCTCAGACCTGGGAAGTACCACTGCATACCCCCGACATTTTAGCCTCCGCCTATCTGGTGCGAGCTTATACCAGAGGGTATGAACTTACGGGCGACCAACACTTTCTGGATCAAGCTCGCTACTGGGCTTGGACGGGAGTGCCGTTCATTTATCTCATTAATCCCATAGGGCAGCGCGTTGGGCTTTATGGCACTATCGCCGTGTTAGGTGCCACCAACTGGCAGGCTCCCGTTTGGATGGGCTTACCAGTGCAGTGGTGCGGCCTGGTTTATTCCGATGCCCTCTATCGGCTCTTACCTTACGACTCCACCGGCCCGTGGCAACGCCTGGCCGATGGCATTACGGCCACGGGCATTCAATTCACCTGGCCGCGTAGTGATACTGCCCGTCAAGGATTATTACCAGATTCTTATGTCCTGCGGCCTCAACTCAGCGATGGCCCAGCGATTAACCCTGGCACGGTGCAAACCAATGCCATTCGTCTTTTAAAAGGCCCGGTACTCTACGGCTTCCATGCCTTTCGCACTGCTGGTTTACTGCTTCATGCCCCTAGTGCAATTACGGTCACACAGGAAGATAAGCAGCATATTGCCTTCTCCGTTCACGGCTGGATAGACCAACCTTATTACCTGCTGCTGAACGGGTTTAACCACGCCCCTCATGTTCGCATTAATGGGCAGGCAGTATCGCTCTCCACGACCCATCAATATAATGAGGATAAAGGACGGTTGGTTTTAAGGGTTCAGGGCAATCCGACTATTGAAATTAGCTTGACCTAATCGCCATCCCAGTGGCCCAGGCGGTTTTGTGGTATCTTCGCGGTTTCGGGATAGACCAGATAAACCGTATTGTGCGAGTTGCCCCAACCGGCGATGAGATTTCGGCGTGAGAAAGTCTTGCGGACGGTTTCGCCTTTTTCTAATCTGGCCCAGGGATCATTCACGATAATATCACCTTGTTCCGTAAATCCCACGCCAACGATTAAGTGCCCAGCATCCTGACTCTCAGCTTTGCCTTTAAGCAGATCGTAAGAAACCGAGAGAATAACGGGAATACCAGCAGCAATCCAATCTTCTATTTCGGAGACATCACTGAACCGTGTCACATAAGCGCGCACTCCAGGGAATGAGCCAGCAAAAGCGGTGTTAAAAGGCCAGTTGCCCGTGCCGCCCCAGGTTTGGTCATAGACGCTACGCGCCACCTCCGGCACATCTTTGTTTAATTCGGGCCGGTTGAGCACCTTCGACCAATGGGCCAAGTCCATTGAGACGGAGGTGGGGCTACACCAGCCCTCACCGCCTTGATAACTCACCTGCGAGCGTTCCGGCACTGGAATCACTTTGCCCCAGGCGGCACGATTTGGCTCCAATGGCTCATTTTTCGCTTTGCCATTGCAAAAACATAACCCCATGAACTTGAGCGACTGGCGCAAATTGTCCATACTTTGTGGCGGCGTAGCGGTCTCAGTTTGAGGTGTGCTGACACTTGATGTCGCTGCACCCACCGTCTTGACGCCTGCGGCCTGAGCGGTGGCTGCGGCTTGTGGTGCTGCGGTGCCTGTTGCGGGGTCATAGCCTAAAGTCAGGCGAATTTGCACTTGTGCGTTAGGTCGCTTCAAAACCAGAGTATCGGTGTTCACAGTACCATCCGTGTCATGCTGCCCGCTAACACTTGTGCGCGGGTGGCGTGCGGGGTCATCCGACCAAATTCCCATTGTATAGTACTTGGTAGTGTGGTCGGGGTAGATGCCACAAGCCTCGACTTGCAGAGAGGATGCGGGCGGCAATTGAGCGTTCCAGGACACGACCAACTCATCCCAGTCTAACGGCGCTGAGAACACAGGTGATAATAGTACCAGCTTTCCCTCTGGCGTAGTGGTGGCTGTGAAATGTGAGAAATCATGCACAGCCATGAAATGAGAAGTTGACAAATGGTTTTGCGGAGCAGGCTCTTGCTTTTGAGTTGGAGCAAAGGGGGGAACCGTATCGCTGGCCTCAGTTAAGGAGCAGGTTAACCACAAAGTTAGCATCATTCCCGCCGCTAATGCCGTATAAAAAGTCATTGTAAACCTCACTGTTAATACTTTACCATTTACGGTGTGGATTGTAGACGGCATTCTATAATACGTTCAACAGAAGTATTTAAACGCCAGATGCTACAGGTGTAGTTAGTCATTTCGAGTGGAGCGACGTAAGGAGCGGAGTCAAGAAATCTTGCTGTTACATCTTTTAAGCATCATTAAAGATTCCTCGACTCCGCTTTGCTGCGCTCGGAATGACACTGCTATCCGTCCGAAGAAACTTGAGTTGTGTAAGGCATTGAGCAGATACAAAAGGTAAAGCCAGAGCATCTCTTGATTCCTGCTTTCCTTACATCCTGTCTTCCTGCTAAAACAATTAAACAGACTATATCATAGAGGAAATTATGGCGATACGTGTTATGCATTTTGGATTAGGCCCGATTGGTTGTGCCGTGGCGCGTCAGGTGGCGAATCGGCGCGACTTTAAGATTGTCGGTGGCATTGACGTTGATCCGGCTAAAGTCGGGCAAGATGTGGGGGATGTCATCGGCTTAGAACGTAAAGTGCGCGCGAAAGTGGCGGCTGATGCCGCCGCCGCATTAGAAACTTTAAAGCCCGATATTGTGGTGCTTTGCACTCAATCGTCTCTATCCAGAGTGCTGCCACAAATTGAAACGATTCTCGCGGCAAAGGTGCCCATCGTATCCACCACCGAAGAGTTAGCCTATCCCACCTCCGTTAATCGTAAATGGGCGCGGCGCATTGATGCGCTGGCTCAAGAGGCGGGAGTAGCCGTCTTAGGCACCGGGGTAAATCCCGGCTTTGTTATGGATGCGCTACCCATCACCCTGACTGGTGTTTGCGAGCGCGTAGACGCCCTTGAGATTGATCGCATCCAGGATGCACGGACGCGCCGTTTGCCCTTTCAACTTAAAATTGGTGCAGGTCTCACCCCTGAACAATTTTTGGAGAAGGTAGAGTCGGGCAGTGTGCGTCATGTCGGTTTAGCCGAGTCTATCTCGATGATCGCCGATGCAATGGGCTGGAAATTAGAGTACATCACCGATGACATTGCACCTAAAATTGCCTCAAAACCCGTATCCAGTGAATTTCTCACTGTCAAACGGGGTCAGGTCTGCGGCATTATTCAAGATGGTATCGGCTATATCAGCGGACAGCCCCTTATCAAGCTGCACATGGAAGCCTATTTAGGCGCTCCAGAATCGTATGACGCAGTGCGCGTCACCGGATCACCTAATTTATCTATGAAAATTGTGGGAGGCGTGGCAGGCGATGTGGCCACGGCTTCCATAGTGGTCAATTCTATCCCTAAAGTGTTAGTCGCAATGCCCGGCCTGCGCACCATGCGCGATCTGCCGATTCCATCTTATTTCGGCGGGAAGTTGTTGTCTGGGTGAGAGTAGTGCGCGGTCGGCTGTGAGATGAGCCATCACAATGCTCTCTATACCATTGGCACGCCACAATACGATGTAAAACGCATCTGTAAAATGCATAATGGCAAATTAAATGCACACAGAAATAACGGACATTGTCAACATTCTATCACTTCATTGTAGCCCTTGAGAGGTCTTAAAAGATGCTGTGCAGTTAGGTTTCCTTGGCACCAAATTTGTGCTAAAAACGGTCGCTCTCTGAAACTGCTCACATCTTTATCTATTATTCAGGTTTTAAGTTTGATTTATTGAAGTGTTATCAGGTGACCTATTATGCAAAAGTTTTTAACATCTCATCTCCAATCGAGTGCAACTAATGCGCCCCATCCAGAGAGACAGCAGACGCGCTCTGCGCGCCGTGGCTTAAAAAAACGGCGCGGCCTGGGCCAAGGCCCATCAAGGCGGCGTGGGCACCGGGGCTTTACCCTCGTGCAGATCACAGTTGTGCTACTTATTATCGGGGTCTTGGCAGCTCTTACCTTGAGCGTGTTTGGCCGGGGTCGCTCAATGGCGCACAAGGCCCAATGCGATGCTAAGTTGAAGGCTATCGTGATTGCCCTGGATGCTTTCCGTCAGGAACATGGGTATTATCCAGAACACCTGTCAGAATTAGTGGTGCAGAAGTATTTGGAGCCAGACGCGCTGCACTGCCCATCCGACCCGGAAGAGGGGGACTCTTACGCCCGCTTCTATGTGCATCGTGCGGCGCATGATACGGGCCTGACCGATGAGCAAAGGATAAAGCTTAATAGCAATGAGCGGCCTGTTATTGTGTGTCCCTACCATGAACAGGAAACGGGACATGGGGGGCAGGGCTTCAAGGGTGTTTATACCGCGCAATTTGCCGCCAAGCCTGCGGTGCTTGGCTCCTCTGTAGGCACTACCATTACCCACCCGGATGGTAAGTCCGTCGCGGGTGCGGACGGCATGATCTTGCATGGGGGAGACCGTATCACCACTTCGATTAGTGGCTCAGCAGTTCTCACCTTTGCCGACACCTCCACCTGTAGCTTAGGCGGGAACGCCGATCTCACTGTGCTTCAGTCCTTTATTGATGGACAGTCGGCTCCTCTGTATACGCTTTTGCGTCAAAGTGCTGGCACCATAACCCACCGCGTCAATCATGGCTCTAAATACGATGTGGTCACTCCCACCGCTACGGCTGGCGCATTAGGAACAGTGTTCACCATCACCATTGACCCCGATACTGGCGGCGGTCTGCTTCAGGTCATACAAGGCACGGTTTATTTAACAACCCTGCAAAACACCGCGGGAGTTCCCGGTGCGGACATTCCAGGAGCCAGCAACCACCAGGCTAATATTCCGACTTACGATGATGACACTAACTACATTAATACCAAGACCAATGGCTCAGTAAAAGCTAATAGCAATAGCACCAGTAATGGTAATGGCAACGGCAACGGTAATGGCAACGGTTCGAGTCCCACGCCCACACCAGCTCCAGGCCCGACCAGCACACCGTCTCCTAATCCGACCATAGCCCCAACTCCCACACCAACTGGTTCAGGCAAGGGCAAAGGCAAAGGAAAAAAGAAAGGTGCCGATGGCGATGACAATGATGACCGCGACGATGATTAAGTAGACGCAAACGGTTAGACCTGAAACTGTCATTTTAATTGCTAACTTCCCTGCTTATGCTCCTGGCATAGCAGGGAAGTTGCATATCAATCAGGTATCATTAAAAGAAACTATTCTCATTGGTCGTTATTATGTCTCGCTCACGCTGGTTCCTACTCCATTTAGGCTCCACTTTACCACGCCCTGTCAAGGGCTTGCTCCTAGGCTTCCTCTGTGCCCTGTTGATGTGGAGCGTGCAAAATCTCGATGTGCCACAAGCGATGGAACGCGCCATGTTGGATACGCTCTTTCGTATTCGCGGCCCCCAAGCTTCATCACCCAATGTCATCATCTTAGAAGTAGATAACGCCACTGTATCGCGTGCTGAGGGCTGGCCTCTGCCCCGCCATGTCTATGCAGATGTCATTCGCTGGCTGCATCATGCCGGGGCCAAAACCATTGCTTTTGATGTCATTTTTTCTACCGATGCCCCCAAGCCTGAAGATGATAAAGCCCTGGAACAAGCCTGTCGTGAGGCGGGTAATGTTGTTCATGCAGTGGTGTTTAATCTGCAAGAGAGTATTAATCTAACAGAGAGTACTAATACTCCTGCAAAGAGCAAGGTGCAACGGATGCCAGCCCGTTTTGCCCTCACAGATCGGGGCGTGCATTGCCGTTATGCAATTTCGGCGATGATAACCAAGGAGCCTCTGCTGCAATCGGCGGCGGGTCTTGGCTATGTCACCGTCGTGCCTGAGTGGGATGGAGCTTTACGCCGTATTCCCAATGTTATCCGCTTTCGTCAGTTCAACCTTTATCCCTCTCTGGCGCTGGCCACGGCAGCCCATTACCTCGACGTAAAACCGAATGATATTATTGCCAGCAACCGGGGTAATGGTGGCGAATTATATTTAGCAAGACGCCATGTACCAATAGATACCAATGGGGAAACCCTCGTCAACTGGCTGGGCGTCCAGACCATTCCCTCCTATTCTTTTAACGACATCTTTGATAACGGCCATAAACCAGATTTTGCTGCCATCTTCAAAGATAAAGTAGTTGTGATTGGAGTCACGGCGGCAGGTGCTTATGAGCAGCACGCCACGCCTTTTTCACCCAACCAACCAGCGGTTGAGTTACAGGCTAATGCTCTTGATAATATCTTGAGTAACCGCCTGTTGCGCGAAGCCCCCAGCACGTTGCCTTTAGCCATTCTCTTCCTCTTTCCTTGCCTGTTAGGTACTCTCATTGCGGAAAGCAATGCTAAAGTAAGCGGCCTGGTAACCCTGGGCTTTACCGTTTTGATCTGGACGGCCGCTGCCTTGCTGCTGGCTTATGACAATCTTTATGTCCCCGTCGCTTCTCCTTTGCTGGCCGGAGTGCTGACGTGTGCCGTGACTGTTGGACGACGGGAAATTCGGGAGGCTCTGGCCCTACGCGTTGCGGAAGAACGCTATGCCTTAGCGGTGCGCGGCGCGAACGATGGCCTGTGGGATTGGAATCTACAAAGCAACGAGATTTATTATTCCCCGCGTTGGAAAGCCATGCTGGGCTATAACGATGATGAAATTGGCAACAGCCCCGAAGAATGGTTCAAGCGCATTCACCCGGAAGACGCGCGGCGCGTGCGGGCCGAGCTAAAGCAACACCTTGATGGCGAAAGCCCCCACTTTGAGAGTGAATATCGCATCTTCCATAAAGATGGCAATATCCGGTGGATGCTGTGCCGTGGCTTGCAAGTCCCCGGTAAGGCTGGCCAAGCGGCGCGCATGGCGGGGTCTCAAACAGATATCACAGGGCGCAAGGAAGCCGAAGCCAAGTTAGTGCATAATGCCTTTTATGACTCACTGACTGGCCTGCCGAATCGCGCTCTTTTCATGAATCACCTGGAACAAGCGATTGGCCGCGCCAAACGCCGCCCCGATTACCTCTTTGCTGTGCTTTTCCTCGACCTGGATCGCTTCAAGAATGTCAATGACAGCCTGGGGCATACCAAAGGCGACGAGCTTTTAAAACAGGTGGCACAGCGCGTCTCGGAGTGTCTGCGTCCTGGCGATACACCAGCAAGGTTAGGTGGCGATGAGTTTACGCTCTTGTTAGACGACATCCATGATGTTAGTGACGCGACTCGCGTGGCTGACCGCTTTCAACGAGAGTTGGCTAAACCCTACGAACTCAACGGCACGGAAGTCTTTACTAACGTGAGTATCGGCATTGCTCTCAGTACGACGCATTATGATTATCCTGAAGATGTGATACGGGACGCGGATACAGCCATGTATCGTGCTAAAGCCCTAGGCACTGGGCAACACCAGGTCTTTGATGCCGCCATGCACGCCCATGCCGTCGCCCTGCTGCGGCTGGAAACCGATTTGCGCCGCGCTCTGGAACGGCAGAACTTCCATGTCTACTATCAGGCCATTGTATCCCTCGAAACAGGCCACATCGCTGGCTTTGAGGCGCTGGCTCGCTGGCAGCATCCCACACGCGGCCTCGTGCCACCGGGCGAGTTTATCGCCATTGCCGAAGACACGGGTATTATTATCTCGATTGACCACTGGGTGTTACGGGAAGCCTGTCGCCAGACCCATGCCTGGCAGGAGCGCTATGGGTTCAACCCGCCTTTGACCATTAGCGCCAACCTATCGAGCAAGCAGTTTGCGCAGGCCGATCTGGTATCGCAACTGGAACGAATTATAGGTTCCACCGATTTCAATCCGGGCAATCTAAAATTGGAGATTACAGAAGGCGTCATCATGCAGAATACCGAGGCGGCGGCTGAGATGCTCCTGGAAATGAAGAAACTGGGTCTTCAACTCTCCATTGATGACTTCGGCACTGGCTATTCTTCGCTCAGCTATCTGCACCAGTTTCCCTTAGATAACCTTAAAATTGACCGCTCTTTCGTGAACCGCATCGGCCCCAATGGGGAAAACTCAGAAATCGTCCGTGCCATCGTGACCTTAGCCAAAAACTTGGGCATGAAAGTCATCGCCGAAGGCGTAGAAACCGCCGACCAACTGGCCCAGTTACGTCTGCTCGGCTGCGAATACGGGCAGGGTTATTATTTCTCCAAGCCCATCACGGGCGAAGAAGCGGCCAACCTGCTGGCAAAAAATCCACAGTGGTAATTGATTCACCACAAAGACACAAAGAGCACAAAGGGCTTGAGAGAAACAGAATAGAGAAGACAGTACACCTGTAAGTTAGCAATGCCTCGTGTGCTGTTTCCTGTTTCCTGTTTCCCGTATTCTTTCCCCCTTTGTGCTCTTTGTGTCTCTGTGGTGAATCAATTACTTCTCATCCGCGCACAAAAAGCCATAAGCGGCGGCGGCCTCAGCCATGCTGCCAACGGTGAATTCATTGGTGGGCGGACAGAGGCGATCCTCGAACCAGAGTTCATGCGGGGGCCAGGTTTTAGCAGTGGGGTAAGCGGTTTTTTGAGCATAGTCGGGTGCCCAGGGGCCGCCGGAGTTTTTATCTTCGTAGCGATATGGCCCCATCGGAACAATGCCAGGAATCGGCTCCGGTTGAGTACCATACCAAGAATCCCAGTGCATCACTTGATGCGGGTGATTTGGCCCTAAGCCAGTGACCCAGACCATGTTCATCGGGTTGCCACCGAGCATATAATCGCAAGTGGTGTATTGAGTCGCCAAAAACTTTGAATCACCGCTGAGATGATAGGCCATCATGAGAGGCAGAGTCTTAGGCGTGGTAGCAGCCCCGTAGTACAATGGCACATACCAGTTATAGGCATAGCGTCCAGCCCGTTTTTCGGCGGTATCCACATAATCCACTTGGGCAAAGTGAAAAGTTGCCTCCGTCAAACGGTTCTTCAAATCCTTGTCTATATTGGGCCAATCGGCCAGCACATACGTCCAGACACCCCACTGCTGCTCGCGCTTGCCCCATTCTGAAATCATGGTTTGCGGCGTATCTACGGTGCAGTCACGCTTAAAAGCATCCTGGTATTGGGCTTCCCCCGTGACTCGATAAAGACTGGCGGCAGCGTGCAGTCGTTCATCGCGTACCTTCGCTTCATCACCAGGACGCATATTTTGCCCGGCCCAAACCCACGCTTTGCGGGCACTCTCGATGTAGGGCGCAGCTAATTGTGGCTTGCCTGCCATTTTTAAGCACCAGGCGAGGTGACAGGCACTGGCGGCATAACGGTAAGATTGGAGCGGTTCTTCCGCATAGAGGAACCAGTCCATTGGGTCGTGCCATGAAGTCTGACCACCTTTGGGATAACTGCTCTCGAAAAATCCAACCGAAACTCCACCATCCGGGCGTTGCAGGCGCGTGTAATAATCAATGCACCACTTAGCTTCATCAATGATGTCGGGAATGCCGTTGCCGCTTTCCGGGATATTTTGCTCGCCATCTTTGAAGTGCTGCGGCGCAAGCTCATAGGCCAACAGCAGAGTATTGGCGGCACCTAAATGCCAGGACTCACGATCCCAGTCCCCCGCATCATGCCACCCACCCCAGACCAGACGTTTCTCGCCCGTCGTCTCTTTCATCGCATTAGGATTACCATCGCTATAACTCCCATCCATGTTGCGATGGGTCGTTTGCAGGAACGGCTTCGTTTCGGGACGGTGACAGGCGGGGCGCACCCACTTGGTATAAGGCTCTTTCAGTTCAATGCCACAACGCTGATGATATAAACCTCGCACAGTCGTCAAGAAAGCCTGGCGATAAATGTCTGGCGCGATTTGAAAAGGATATGAAGCGCCAATGCGGTCAACAGCAATCACATAAGTGCCAGGAGTTTTAAAAGCGGAGAAATCAAGCTGCCATACATCGGCGCCTGTGTAGTTGTTGTTCGGCCCTTCGTTCGGTTGACCACCATCTGGCTCATTGAACTTCTTGCGCAAAGTCGGTTGCCCAGAGAAGACAACCTGATCGGTCTTGGCATTTAGGAGGTGAAATTGCGTGTGCTGATAATCATCTAAAACAAGGGGGCCTAAATCACCCATCCAAGCTGAAAGATAAGCGAATTTTTGTGGTGCCGTTGGCACATAACCAATTTCATTGACGTGAATCGCGTCAGAACGCGCTTTGGTCTCATCAAAGGTAATGGGTAACTCTTTAACATTGGAAGATAAATCGCCAACAGACACCAGGTAAGTCTTGCCGTGCTGCATGGGTTGGGGCAACACCAGGTAAATCCAGTGTTCTATGACCCAACTGGTCTTGCCATGGTCGTTGACAAAATCACGGCCTTTGCTCTTGCGCCCTACTTTATCAGGATGCACCGCGTTGGCATAGATGGGATCATCGCGGCTGGTAATCTGATACTGGCGCGGCTGCGCGGCTTTATTAACATCAAGCGGAATCGCTGCCACATGGCCGTTCGAGCCACCACCCGCCACCGTATCGGGAAAACCTTTGCCGTCCACGAAATGCAGCACCAGAATGCAGTCAGTCAGGGGCGAGACATCGCGTAATCCTGCCATTTTCAGGGCTTTTCCAGCTTCCTCTGTCACCTGACGGCCCACACCACTAGGCGGATTCGTTTCAGCCGCTTTCACTTCTGAGAGGGGGCCGTTTAGCGTGGTGGTTTGTCGGCCACAAGAAGCTACTACAAGGACGGCTGCCAACGCAATTGAAGGTATAACCCAAAATTGGGATAGTTTTCCGTTTGTCATCTAAGACTCCCGTTCTCTTTAGCAATATTATGGAGCAGGATGCTGGGCCATAGTTTATAAAAGACAAAAAGACTGGCATAGCAGCCAGTCTTTTGGGTTCCCAATAGTCTATCTATCTCTTCAATTTGCTGTATCAATACCGCTTTGCTGCACTTCGGCTGGTAGCAGAGGAGCAAAGCGCCGCAAATTGTCCCTTAACTGCTTAGCTTCGCGGGGATTGACGCCGTAGAAGGTGACAGTATCCTCTCCACACACCACGTTATGAGGAATCTTCCACTGCCCTACCTTCATCCACTGTTTAGGCATCCCGCCAGGATGACCCGGCGCAATACCGCCGAATAGATCGTTGGCAAACCATGCATCGAAGACAATGGCTAGGCGCACGCCTTTGGCTTTGGATATAACATCTATTTGATCTCGGTCATAAATCCTGGCACGGCGGGCTTGCGCTACTTCACGACTGGCCAAACCCCATAAATCCAGGCAGCGAATATCAGCCAGATAATTAACGAACCCAATATCATTAACTGCTACGGACGCCCCAGCATAGTAGCGTCTTAGAAAGCGGGCCATTTGAAACTGTTGATCGTAAACATTCGTGGTAGCAACCGGGGTGGCAATCAGGGAATTTATGATACGGTCGTGCAGAGGCAACAGCAACACGCAGCCCACCAGAGCCAGGATGTAGGCCCTGATTCTGGTGGGGTGAGTTCTGTTGCCCCTACTCCCCTGAGATTCTGGCGTGCGCTGTGTCCACCACTGCATCCACCAGGAGAACTCCACTCCAAGGCCTTTTGATAAAGCAGCGCTGGCTACGGCCCACAGGCCGAAAGTCAGAAGATAGGCTTCGTAGCGAAAAAATATAGCAGTACGAGCAAATTGCATATGCAAGCAAGTAGCACCGATAAAGCTGGCGAGCAGCAGTTGCCGCCGCTCCCAGGCAGTAGCGCCACTGCGCCAGCGGAGGATATAAAGGAGGCAGGCTAACAGGAATAAACCCAGCAGCGGCAGATTCCCTCTAAAGCTCAAGGGAATCGTGTAGAGAAATACAATAATGCCAAGGAGGGAATCAAGGTGCGGCGTTCTCCCTTTAAGCAGAACCGAATTGGGCAGCAAGAACCATCCTTGCGCGTGCGAAATCAGGCCATACAGTGTTACGGGCAGCCCTGCGGCCACACTCAGGGCTAAGGCAACACGCCAGCGCCGCCGCAAGCTCCACGCCACCACTGCCATAAAAATCAGGAACAAACCCTCATAGCGTGTCAGCGGCAAGAGCGCCGCCAGAACACAAAGGCGGAGTAAATTGGCTGGCCGCGAGATGCTGAATGAGCGGCTACTCCCGTCTTCATCAACTTCCTTATCAAGTTTCTGTCCACCCGACTCATCGCCCTCTGATTTATCAGCAGCCAGAGCGTTGATGCAGTAATACACAAATAACAAAGTGACGATTATATGGAGTAGATGCTCCTGCCCGGTAAAAATCATGGCGGGCACCGGGGTCGCAAAGAGAATCACCAGTAGCACCCCAAAGCGAGTGGCCGGAGCGATACGCTCTCGTTTAAGAAATGTATCTAACGCCCACAGGCAAGCTGAAGCGCAGAGGACACAAAGCACAAAAGGCACTATTTCGTGCAGTCCGCAGAGAAAGAAGAGGACGGCGATGCTAAACGTCCACAACGGGGAGGAAGACGAAGAACTGAACTCATGGCTCGTGATGCCCCACACCCCATGTTGAGCAAAGTTCTTGGCCATTGCCATGTGGATATAGGGATCGTCCAGCGCATAAATAAAATAGCCGGGATGCTGGTGCAGAGCAGCCATGTACAGAACAGCAATTGTAGCCCACAGGATGAGGAGTGAGGTGACCAGAGGCCACTGTGCCCCCAGCGTTGCACTGCCGTCTCGCGTAGCTACGCTATCAATTTGGTAAATAGCTGGAATAGTTTCTTGGTTTTGCACCATTGCACCCGCCATTGAAGCGGCTGAATCCGTTATCGCAATAGATTCATCCGTTTGATCGAGTATAATGGGCGCAGAGCGGGTCTTGTCGTTAGAAAGTGCTCCAGCATCCTGCAATGCACTATGTACGACACTGCTGCCTGGCTCATCAGGCTCAGCAACGACTAAGTCAGGTGCAACAAAGGCCGGGATACCAGAGCTTGTATCAAGCGCGGCACCCGGCGCAAATTCTTGTTCTTCCCTGTTTAACGAATCAACACCAATAGTATCACGAGGCATGATTGCAATGATGCAAGCTTTTTGCTACTTACCGCGATGCCAATACCTGAATTGGTTAGGAACAATTTTATTCATCTGTCGCCAGCAGCAGAGTTTTTCCACTCGCCGCGACAATACTGTCCTCAATCAAGCCTGCAACCACGTTGGGCACATGCCATTTATCGGTAGCCTGCGTGCGCAGTTTATAAGCTGCAAAGGTAGCGACAACCGCAGCCATCGCGCCCACTACGGCTCCTAACGCAAGAGGTTGGTCATCGGCGGCAAAAACGGCGGCTCCCACCAACGCTCCGGTTCCGGCGCGGCCAATGAGAGCGATGGGCGAGGTGCGCGCTGGTATTTTGGGCGTCTTATCCGCTATCATTTCACCGACCGCCAGGACACGTAAACCCAGTGCCGCCTGGGGCAATTCCATCCAAGCGAAAGGTGTCCCCTCTAAGCCAAAATCCTCTTTATTGGCCGCCGCACTCAAGAGTGCTGGGGCGGATAATGAACGTAATCCGGCAATGGTTCCAAGTCCGATAGCGCGTTTAAACGCACGCACCTGCGCTGTGTTCTGCCTCATAATTAATCCCTTCCTATGACTTGCACTGCGCTATTCACATGATAAGAACTGCAAGGTCAATGCCCGCTCAAAGGTGTTATTTAAACGTGGAACCAGCTTTGCTCTATTTATAGACAAATAGTAGACAAAAGCGCAAGAAGGAACAGGTGAAGTTGCATGGCTCGCAGCGGACAGACCCAAGATATTAATAAAGATTCGGCACTTAGCCCCAAAAATCCTACAGAGCCTGGAGCCGACGTTGGTGCAGTAGATAACCAACGTGATACTCTCGTGGCTTCTGATGGAGCCGGGCCATTGCTGCAACGCGACTACTGGGCCACGATTCACGGCAGTGCCTGCACCCCAGAAGAAGCCGTCCAAAAGGTACTTAAAGACTTCCCGGAGTTCTCACCGCGCCACCTGGCTGAGTTTAGCGGCGATACAATGTCAGCGGAGGCAGAAACTGCAACCAAGCCCCTGTCGTTAGGCGATGAGATGCAAATTCAAATTAAGATGACAGGGTTAAGCCAAGTGCGTATCGTACATATAGATGAACGCAGCATGACGATGCGGACTCTAAAAGGCCACCCAGAAGCCGGACGTATCACTTTTGGGGCCTATTACGACGCGGAGGATCATTTGATCTTCCGCATCCGTAGCCGCGCACGCGCCAGTTCGTCTTTGAAATATGTGGGTTATGAACTTTTCGGCAAAGCGATGCAAACGGAAGTCTGGATAACTTTCGTCCAACGCGTGGCCGAAGCTTGTGGTGGCACGATTCAGGCAGAAGTTCAGGTCAATGAGACCGAAGTCTCCGCCACCGTCGCCGATACTGGCGAACTGGATACACCAACTTTTGTGGCAAGGGATCGTAAGTAGCTGTTAGCTTTCAGCATTCAGAGATCAGCTTGTAAGCCGTAGGAATTATCCAGAATTGCTCACCTCAATCACGCATAAGATGGTTGCTCAGTCTTTTAAAGCTGATAGCTGAAAGCTAATCACTGATTGCTATCCTAAAGGATTAACTATGGCACTATGGCGATTTGGTCGCGGGTGGCCGGAACCAGTTCTGAAATCTTATCTCAAAGCTCTCGCGCATAGCCCAGTTAATTTTAAAGTTCAACCGGAAGCGATGACGGCGGAGAATGGTTGGACAATTGATGGCTCGCAGGCGCATATGGGCACAGAGCGGCACGGGCCGCCGACCGATAATGGCTTATTCATGCGCGCTAAACAGGCCATTATTAATTACGACTTTTCCGATCCACACGTCGTGGTAGGTCATTTCGATCCTCGTGTTCCACTTCAGGGCCGCCCGATGCTCCTCGAAATTAAAGTCCTCGGTTTGCATTTTTTGGGGGCGGTACGCGTGCAACAAACGCGCGATGAGAGTAATGACCACGAAACCGTTTTTGGCTTTCGCTACGACACGTTGCGGGGTCACATTGAAAGCGGAGTCGAGTGGTTCCTATTGACGAAAAACCATCAGACGGGCGAAGTCTCTTTCCGCATAGAAGCGCACTGGCGCATGGGCCACTTCCCCAACTGGTGGAGCCGGTTCGGCTTCAAGATTTTGGGCGAGCATTATCGCGCCTACTGGCGTCGTCGCGCTGCCGCTCGGCTCATTCGCTTGGCGCACCAACCAGTCGAGAAAGCCGTCGCTACTCCCGGCCATCTGGCGCATCGTGGTGATAGCACCCCACAACGCACAGAACCAGTAGCAGACGGGGCGTAGCCGGGCATTGATGACTTTTGACAACCTAATCCGTTAGTGGGTAAACCCTCCCCTCACCCCTCCCACTGGGAGGGGCACTGGCTCCTCCCAGTGGGAGGGGTGAGGGGAGGGTCTCATTAACGGATTAGTTTCGCAAACATCATAAATACCCGGCTTATCGGCATAGAACGTGCAAGCAGCCGCTCCCATCTCACAGGTAAGCAAATCAGTTAAACGGGTAAGCTGATGCGACAGTTCATGTAATGTTTTCGTTTCTGTAATCTACCTGATACAATCCCATGACATAACTATAGCACCAGACTTTTGAAAATTAGGCTGCATTCTTCATAAGGCCAAATAATTTCAACAATAGCAATGATGTAACGTCCAAGCTTTATCACAGCCTTGACGCAGTTCTGGATTATGCAAGGAGCGCACCATGCTGAACGCCTATCAAATCGGGATGCTGACCCATCGCACCTGTGGACGGGAAAAGGAATATAGCGTTTCCTCAAAGCGACGCAGAGGTAACGGGCACTGGCATCAGTTAGACGAAGCGGGGGATGCCGCCCAGCGCATTCTGCATACCCATTCGCCCTATCGCAATAATCAAGAATCGGAGTTTCTGCGCAATGCGGCGCGTCTTTATGACGACTACGGCAAATTAGAATATGCCACCGCCGAATGCACCTCGCCCCTCGAATGCGCCGTTTACGATAAAGCGGATGACAAGATCATTGCGGACATGGCGCAACAAGCCTGCCGTGATGGCGAAGTCTTAGATGTGCATAATGATAACTCCGATGGCCTCGTCAGCTATGGCTGCCATTCCAGTTATCAGATATTGCGCTTAGCACAAGGCCAAACCCTCAAACAGAATCTGCTCACCTTTCTGGTAGCTACGGGTGCGGTTTTGTTTGGCGCTGGCGAATATAAAGAGGGCCGCTTCTATCATTCTTCGCGGGCGCAGTTTATGGATAAAGATGTGGGCGAGAAGACGCGGCACGGGATGCGGGCCATTCTTAATACCCGCTCGGAACCGCTGCTGACCAGCCCGCACCGTGATATTTACACGCGCTTGCATATCACTTCTTTAGATACCAAAGTCAGCGAAGTCGCAACTTTCCTGGAAATGGCCCTCACCAGCCTGTTCATCAGCATGAGTGAAGCGGGTTGGGACGTGTCTCTCTACCAGCCCAAGCACCCGGTGCGTGCGCTGAAAGACACCAGCCTCGATATTCATCATATTATCGAGACGAATGATGGCAAAAAAGTCACCGCCCTTAATATTCAGGAGTTTCTCTTCGAGAATCTGGAAATGTTCCTCACCTATGCGGGAGGCTACTGTGAGTTGCCCACCTGGGTCGAGCAAGCTAAACGTCTCTGGGCCGAAGCCATTGCCGACTTACGCACCTATAGCGTAGAGGAATGGCCGCCCAGTTCGTTCTGGATAGACTGGTGGGCCAAACTGCATCTCTTGCAAGAGTATCAGGAAAACTGCGGTGAGATCGAACCCGAAATGCTCGCCACCCTCGCTACCGAATATCACAACATTGATCCGGCCAAGAGTCTGGCGCATGAAATGGCGCAGGACGGTCTGCTCCACCAACCTTCTCTACCTGCTAAAATCGAGCAAGCAGCCCTTGAACCCACTTCCCACCCCCGCGCCCAACGCCGCGCCTACCGGATCAAGCAAGACTCCCCAACGCACAAAGTCACCCGCGTGCGCTGGGAAGATGTGACAGTGAATGGGAAGTTAAGGGTTTTGGAGTTTGACTAGCGATTTTCTGGCTTTTTGCCTAGGATTTAAGCGGAGGAATGCAGGAAGTGGAAATTCCCTCTTATGTTGAAGGGCTAACACTCGTAAAGTGAAATTCTTTTATCTTGAGGGCGGGGGCCAGTATCGGGCCGTTGCCCTCACGAGTGACGACACGCTCAGGGCGGGACATCATCTCAACGCACTTAAAAATGGCGGCGGGACTTTCGTTCCATCGTAAATTAACGACGGGACGAGTGACTTTGCCCCTTTCAATCAAAAACACGCCATCACGGGTTAGACCCGTATGAAGCATAGTCTGGGGATCAACGCCACGAATATACCATAAACTTGTCACCAGCAAGCCGCGCTCCGTAGCTGCAATGAGATCATCCAGGGTATGCTCCTGACCTTCCATGATGATGTTCGAGCCATGCGGCATCGGCTCAATATTTTTTTGCTGTGCCCAGTAGCGAGATACAACCAGATTACGTAAAGTGCCCTTTTCAACCCAGGAGGTGCGGTGAAGCGGCAAGCCATTTTCACCCCAGGGCCAACCCGGAACGATGGCGTGGGTTGGATCGGAATAGATGGTAATATTATCGCCAAACAGTGTCTGACCAATTTTGGTTCCTTGCCCTACGTTCGAGAAATAGCTGCGCCCTTCATCAGCGGCCCGACGGTCGAGGCTCCCCCGGAATATATTGAGCATATCCCCTACGGCAGATGGCTCCAATACCACAGTATAGGCTCCTGGCTCCAGAGGGGTTGGGTTCTGTGACTGAATAGCTTTCTCTACCGCGCGTTTGGTGATGGTGCCTCCATCAATAGCGGCGACGCGAAACGATTCCGCTGCGGCCCAACCACTGCCCATGCCATCGGAGGTGCGCATCGTTAGAGAATACGCGGCATGTGTTGCGCAGCGATAGGCGAAGAGGCCACTTGTATTCATCATTCCCGTATAACCTTGAGAATTCTCGAAGAATCCCGCTGAGGTTAAATTCGTGTCTCGCGCACCATCAATAGCCAACGACGCAATACGAGCACGGTCATGGGCCGAAAAGTGGGTCGAGGCAGCGTCCCAGGCTGGAGTATGAAGATACTGCTGCGGCCCTAATCGCGGCATATATTCCGGGCTTTCAGGAGCCAGATGCGCAGCGTCCTCCGCGCGGCGCACAGCGTTCTCCAGGGCCGTAGCATTGGTTTCTGTGGTTGAGAAATATCCTACCTGCTGGCCAAAGGCACACATGATATAGATGTGCGTTTCATCCGCATAGCCACAACTTATTGGCATGTTACGGGCAAAGCGCAACTCTTCGCGCAAACCAGCATAGATGGAAACTTCCGCTTCGTCGGCTTTCACATACGAAAGTGTTTGCGCTAAAATGTCTTTTACTTCAGAGGGGGGAAGAATCATCAGTCGCAACCTGTTATAGCTTTCACTTATACAGTTTGAGCTATCGCTTAATCTTAGACTTCACGCTTCGTATTAATGAAGTCAATGTTACGAAAGCGGGCCGGAGCGCTGCCGTGTGAAACCGGGGCTAATTGCATAGGCTGCGCTTTGCCACAGTAGTAGGAGCCGCCCAGTTCATAGTGTTCTTTAGAACAAATGGCATCGCAGGAGTTCCAGAAATCCAGGGTCATCGCTTGAAAAGCAACATCGCGCAACATACCTGTGATTTTACCGTTTTTGATAACATGGAAGAGCTGTCCGCCGAACTGAAAGTTGCGCCGTTGCTGGTCAATAGACCAAGATCCCATACCCTGAATCAGCACCCCATCCTCAACGTCTGCGATCAGTTCATCAGGAGAAAGGGGTGTCTCACCCGGCAGCAGCGACACGTTAGGCATTCGCTGCATCGGGACATGCGCGTAATTATCCGCATACGAACAGCCATGTGATACCGTGTCGCCAATCCATCGTGCCTGTTCGCGTGTTGTCTGATAGCCTACGAACTTACCATTTTTGATGATGTCAAACTGTGTCGCCTGCACGCCGTCATCATCAAAGCCAACAGTGGCCAGGCCGCCCGGCTCCGTGCGGTCGCCGATCACATTGACTAGCTCCGCACCATACTGGAGTTTGCCTAAGTGATTTGGCGTCACAAAAGAGGTACCCGCAAAATTTGCTTCCAACCCAAGCGCCCGATCAAGTTCTGTGGCGTGACCAATAGATTCATGGATAACCAGCCACGTAATAGATGGCATTAAGATGAGGTCGCGTCGTCCTGGCTCAATCGAAGGGGCTTTTAGCTTCTCTACGGCTTCCTCGCCAGCCTGCCGCGCCTCTGCCACTAAGGGGTATTCCTGGCACCACTCATAACCGCGCCCCATCGGGGCGCAGAGACTGCCCCGCGACTCGAAATCATTGCCATCAGCAGAGAGTGCCGTCACCGAAAAAGAAGGATAAATACGATAAATATCCTGTTCGATGACGCTGCCCTCACTGGAAGCAAAAAATTTCTGTTCGTTGGCAGCATAAAGCATGGACGAGCAAAACTTAGTGCCGCGCGCTTTAAGCGCCTCACGATTAATGCTGAGCAGGAGTTCCGTTTTCTCTTCCACGGGCACATCAAAGGGGTCAATTTTAATGGCTGTGGCCCAACGAGTTTGAAAAGTTGGAGTCGGGGCTAACTCGACAGGTTCTTGTTGCAGTATGGCATTAGCTTCAGCCATAGTTACAGCCGCATGAGCGATACGTGTAATTTCATCAGGAGCAACCCGCGTGCTGGCCGCGAACCCCCACGCTCCCTTAGCAATAACACGAATACCAAAGCCAAAGCTCTGATTATCCTCAACCGACAGCACCTTATTTTCTCTGGTCGCCACATATTGGTTCCGATGCCGACTGATGCGAATATCACAATAAGTAGCGCCCACAGCCTGGGTCGCTTCAAGTGCCCTCATGCTCAGAGCGTGCAGGTCAAAATCAGAGACAAAGGAATAACCCACTAACACCTCTCATAATTACGACAGGAGAGAATGAAATAACCATTCCCTCTCTATTTTTACATTTCAACCAAACAATTTACGATCCATCGTGCGGTAGTTGATGGCTTCGGCAATGTGATGCAGGTGGATGTTATCGCTGCTATCGAGGTCAGCAATGGTGCGGGCTACGCGGAGGATGCGGTCATACGCGCGGGCTGAAAGGGAAAGCTGGTTGATGGCGTTTTTGAGTAAGTCACGGGCACTGTCATCCAGGTTACAGTGGGCGCGCAGTTGTTTCGTCCGCATTTGCGCGTTGCAGGTGAGTCTATCGGGCTGCAACCGCTCCACCTGACGTTCGCGCGCTCGCCGCACGCGCTGGCGCACGGTGGCCGAGCTTTCCCCAACGCTTTTACTCATAAGTTCTTGGGGGGTCAGTCGAGGTACTTCTACATGAATATCTATGCGATCTAAAAGTGGCCCGGAGATACGCATTAAATAGCGGCGAATCTGCGGCTGTGAGCAAACACAAGCCCGCTTCGCATCCCCCAGATAACCACAAGGACATGGATTCATCGCCGCTACAAGTTGGAATCTTGAGGGGAATGACAATGATTGCGCGGCACGGGCAATAGTGACGAAACCATCTTCTAAGGGTTGGCGTAGCACTTCCAACACATCACGATGAAACTCCGGCAATTCATCCAGAAACAGTACCCCATGATGCGCCAGGGAAATCTCACCTGGACGAGGATAAGAACCGCCCCCCACTAAACCCGCATGGCTCACCGTGTGATGCGGAGCGCGAAATGGCCGTTCGGTAATAAGACTCTGACCAGAGGACAGCAACCCGGCCACGCTGTGCAGCTTGGTCGCTTCCAGAGCTTCTTCTAATAAGAGGGGCGGTAAAATGGTGGGCAGGCGGCGTGCTAAGAGCGTTTTCCCTGCGCCGGGGCTACCGACAAGAAGCACATTATGACCACCACTCGCTGCAACTTCCAGGGCACGCTTGACGGTTTCCTGGCCTTTAACATCCGACCAATCCACCTCCGGGTGCGGCGACTCCAATGACTCTTGGGGCGCTTCATAGGGGGTTGGTTCACGATTGCCATTGACTAATAAATCAACAGCATCCGCCAAACTTTCAAGCGGGAAAACCTGTAAACCCTCCACCACAGACGCTTCGGCGACATTGGCTTTAGGCACCAGTAAGGCTTCTTTGCCCGCTGCTCGCGCCCCTAACGCCATCGGCAACACACCAGAGATAGGCCGCACTTCACCATTTAACCCTAACTCCCCTACTGCCGCAAAGCTTGATAGAGCATTATTCTTAATCTGCCCATCCCCCAGCAACACCCCTAAGGCGATTGGCAAATCAAAGATAGGCCCTTGCTTCTTGGTATCGGCTGGAGCCAAGTTAACCGTAATCCGGCGCATCGGCCAGGTAAATTGCGAGTTTTTAATCGCCGCCCGCACCCGCTCACCCGATTCGCGCACCGCTGCATCCGGCAAGCCAACAATGGCAAAGGATTGAAAGTTCGAGGAAACGTCCACCTCAACCCGTACCACATAAGCATCTACACCCAACACCGCCAGCGCATCAACCGAAGCTAACATCCATTACCTGCCATTCAATGAGAATTTGTATCCATAATGGAGAGATTATAGCAAGCGTGGCAGCACTGCGATATGAAGTACTGGTGACTTCATAATGAATAGATGCTAACTTGCCTGCTAAACCAAGTGATCTACGCTACTCTAAAAAATGCGGGCACCTTGTGAGCGACGTGGGCTGCGTTCACGATAATCAAAGGCATTCTCACGTAAGGCGATACGAGGCGCAGCCTTGCTGTCGGCTCTATCTGGCGTCAGCCATACTTCAACAACATCGAAGCGGCAGGGCACATCGTCCAGTTGCTGGCTTGAGACATAAGCGTTGGCTAAACGGGAGAGTTGGCGTTGCTTGGTGAGGTTAACGGCTTCCTGGGGCCAGCCTCGCTCCAGGGAAGTGCGCGTCTTGACTTCGATAAAGCAGAGGGTTTGTCCCTGCCACGCGATGCAATCCACTTCGCCGCGTAAGCTGTTACCGGGTCGCCAATTACGCGCTACAACGCGATAGCCCTGCGCTTTCAGGTAATCTACGGCGGCATCTTCGCCGGTTTGACCACGCTGCTGTCGAAGTTTCATAGCAACCTCCGCAAAAACAGTAGAGGGGCGCGTCGTAACGCACCCCTCTTGTAGCTACCTCTTGCCCCACATCCCGGTTAGCTATTGGGATGCAGGGTTACGGCGCAGTCTTGGGCGCACTGCTGGAAGTCTTCGTGGTCGTGGTTGTCGAAGTCGTCTTCGTAGCCGTTCCCGGCGCGGGGGCTGGCAGCTTAGCCGAACTGTTAGCGGTTATCGCCCCATTGCCGCTGCTGGACGGCACGCTTTTTCCAACCATGCCTTTGCCATTAGCACCCGCTCTATTACCCCCTGCCGCAGTGCCTCCAGCAGCACCCTTCGGGGTAGTGTCCTTAGCGGTAATAGTGGTGATATGGCTGGCGCGGGTAGTTTTAGTCGCGCCCTTGACCTTCGTCTGCACTTGCGTGACGTTGGTCACGAGAACGGGCGTGCCCTTGGGAATCGGCGGCGATTGGCGTTGCGCAAGGATAATACCCTTGCCCCATAAGCCTAAAGGCGCGAGCTTATTCGTTTTAGGATCAATGTAGGTGCGGGCAAATTGTTCGTCGTTAAACCACGGCTTAATATCGAGCGAGGTCGGAGAGTTGATGTCGGCTACGGCATAACCAGTATGAATCAACATCCGGGCCAGATTCCAGGTTTGACCTCCCTTGCCAGGGCTGGGAAACCAGACCTGCACCATCGGTCGGGCGTTTAAATCCTGGGGAAAAACCGGGTCTTGCTCAATGTCTACCTCAATGGGAAGTTTCGTCTTAGGGTCTATGCTCATCGTCCACCCTTTGACCTTATTAACGGTCTCAGCCCAACCGGGCTGCCCCGGAGCCGGAGTAACAATGCCCGCAACGTGCATGGCTTCGGGTATGCCATAGGTTTTGACATCCTGGGGCGGCTTGCCCGTCTTGATCGTTTTGACACTGCGCGCCCAAATTAATTCGCCAGAATCAATCCGTGTCACCTGGAATTTGTCCGGTTTTTTGGAATCATTGGGGATATTGAGAGCCGTATCTTTCCAATGCACCACGCCTTCTTCCGGGGTAAACGTTTCGGTGGCCCGTTCAGGTTTCTTAGCACCTGAAATGTTGGGGGGAATATCCGCTGCTGGAGGCGGCGTAAAATAACTACAGCCACTCAATACCAGCAGTGCTCCAGTCAAACAACCGTAACTGATGACTTGTATGCTACGTTTCATTCACCTGTCTCCCAATGGTGGTGCTTTAGAATTTTATATTTTAACTGATATTGGAGTCTCACGCAGGAGGCAGAACGAGAATAGAGGATAGAGAATCGAGAATCGTATCAAGTCACTGGCACTATCCTCGATCTTCTATCCTCAATTCTTCTTATCTTTGCGTGAGATTCAGGAATTGTTTATCTCATTATAGTACGTTATTGATTGGCAACTAACTCTCTGGCATTACGATAGACGATACGGTCGCGCTGTGGCCCGGTGATGGCGCTGTCGCGGATCATGCCAATGGCTGCCGCTGGATGGAAACGACCCCACTCAGAACCCCACAAGATACGCCTTTCGCCCAGGGTAGCCACCGCTTGGGCAATCACATCACGCTCGGCAAAGGCTGCGACGGGCAGCATAGAGATATTAAGTGTTTCTTTAATCGCTGGCAAGGCATCGGACATTAAAGTTTCGTTCTGTGGCGATACGATAAAGCGCAGAGTATTAAATTCGCGGGCGGCGGCAATGGCGGCGTGCAGCGTGACGGGCGTGGTTACTGTTAGTAATATCGGACGCCCATAACGACGCAAAGCATTAAGCAGTTCAAAGCCACCCGCCGTGTTGACAGCATCGCTGTCAGTTTGCTGCTCAAAGCGCGAACCCACCCATAAAGGGCGGGTTAACGCACCCCGTGCCACTTCTTGCGAGAGGTCGGGTTGATGTATCGAGAGAGTCAGCCAGCCGCGAAAACGTGGGTCACTTTTGAGCACCTGGGCTAAGTGTGTATTGCCATCACGCAGATCGGTGGTGGCTTCCTGGGCCGCGAAGCAGAGGACTTCGACACCAAATTGATCCGCATACGCTCCCGCTTCGGCAAGTTCCGGCGGTCGCACCGCCAGGGCTGTGGGAGTGACACCATAATGACAATGAAGGTCTATGAGTGGCATATAGCAGAGTGTCCTTGGTCAATTGTCATTTGTCCTTGGCTTTACTTGTGACAAAGGACAGAGGACAAATGACAATGAACTACTTCGTCATCAATCGTCTTAAATTACCGCCGAGGACAAGCCCCTTGTGTTCATCCGATAAAGTCGAAGTCAATACTGGCCCTAAAGCCGCTGACAAATAGCGCAACGGTGAATAAGAAGCAAAAACCAGACGCTCGGCTCCCTGTGGCACGCTGTCACGAATTTTTTCTAAGGCAAAAGGCGCGAGGAGATGAGTTGTCTCCACATGAAATTTCGTATCCGAACGCAATATGGATAAGACTTCGCCTAAGTTCGCCGGGGTGACGCCCGAAAGGAGCAACGGCGCTTGAGTGAAAGCGACTTCATCCGCCAAAGCCGTGCAGTCACCAGGACGCGCCACGGTGACCGCCACTGGCACACCTAAGCTATCACACTTTTGCAGTAGCTCCCGAAACGGAGCATAGCGAATGGGCCAACACTGCCGATCAGGGAAAAAACGGAATAAGCGAAAACCCTCTTGGGCACGCGCATCGGCTTCTTCCAGGGCTTCGGGATAAGCGCGGGGGTCTAAAGTCGCTACAGGATACAATTGCTGAGGATGGGCCTGTGCTGCCTGTAAAGTTTCCGTATTGCCCTGGCGATAATCATAGAAAATGCCAGTTGTGGCAGTCGCCAGCGAACGGGCAATCCCGTTTTGCGCCATAACCTGGAGCAAGGATTCAACGGCTAAGTCAGCCGGGTGCTGTGGCCACGGCCCAAAAAACGTGCAAGCATCAAAAATCGGAAAGGTCGCCATGATAGAACGAGTATTGAGAATCAAGCATCGAAGATTGCGAGTGCCCGCAAAACTTCACTTGTGATTTTAATCTAACTGTTGCCCTTTCCGTTTAATACCACGCCGAATTATAGGTTAAAGTAACGCTCACGACAACCATTAGATTATTGAGGGCAACTTAACTTAGTTCTCTTCGCAGGGTAAGTGTATGACTTGAAGAGACCCACCGCTCAAGCAGTGGGCTGAACTAAGAAGCCTCCTGAACGGGGCTGTGGGGCCGCCTTGTGTGCCCGCTTAGCTCCGTGCTATCGGGCGCTAACTGCTTCACCGAGATCGCCTGGTATGGGTGCCTTTATCGAAAGTTGTTGGTGGAGCGATTGGGCTTACAGTTTGAAGACTCTACGCCAGTCATGATACTCTGGGCCGCCTCTTCTCCTTATTAGATGGCGCTGCTTTGATTGCCTGTTTCGAGGCGTGGATGGTCCACTTGCATCAGGCCACGCAGGGCCAAGTGCTGGCGCTGGACGGTAAGACCGTATACGGCTCGTTTGACAGCGCCACAGGATCTAAGGCGCTGCATCTGGCGAGTGCCTTTGCGTGTGAGGCGCGTTTAGTGCTGGGGCGGGAAGAAGCAGCCAGTGTGGGGCAGGAAGATACCTCGCGGGTGCGTAAGGAGCAGACCCCAAGAACCTGGCACTACTGCGCCGCTTGGCAACCAATATTATGCGGCAGGACACCACCTATAACATCAGCCTGTCACTCAAGCGGAAAACCGCGGCTTGGGACCCCGACTTTTTGCTGCAAAAACTCGTCAGGGCCAATCCTCCAGGCTCAAACACCTAATGCGATTGCCCTGCTCTTGAGTTACGATTATGTTGTGCTCTTAACCGGGGTGTTACACTTACAACTCAAATATCCCGTAGCTTGCTGCGGGGATTTGATTAGCTATTCTGTTCCCCATTTATGCGCACCCGCGAAAGAAATTGTAGCACAATGCCTAAGCAAATCGGTAGCGAAGCACCTCAAAAACCCCTCTGTATTAATTTCCTTTTGGGAATTTCGATTCTCCCTGTTTTAACCGCTCTTACCGCTGGCATCTCACCAGCAATGGCTGATATGAATCCAGTGCAAAACACCACACAATCTGTCAGTTCTGTTAATTCTGTCAGTAGTGAGACCACCAGTAGTGACACCACAGCAGGATGGAAGAAATACGCGCATAATCCGGTTCTCGGGGGAGCATTGGGGACCTGTTTTGATATCAGTGTGTTAAAAGATGGTCGCACCTTCCGCATGTGGTTTTCTTGGCGTCCCAGGAAAAGCATCGCCCTGGTTGAAAGTCAGGATGGTTTTCACTGGAGCGAACCCGTGATTGCGCTGGGGCCAAACCCCCACAACAACTGGGAAAGCGACCTCAACCGGCCCTCGGTTATCAAAGTCGGCAAGACTTACCACATGTGGTATACGGGACAAACCGCCGACAAGTCGTGGATCGGTCACGCTATCAGCACAGATGGTAAAACCTGGCAACGCCTCAGCGATAAGCCGGAGCTGTCGGCGGCACAACCATGGGAAAAAACCTCGGTCATGTGTCCTGATGTGATGTGGGACAAAACGAAGAAGCTCTTTCGGATGTGGTATTCCGGTGGCGAACAATACGAACCCAATGCCATCGGGTATGCTACCAGTAGGGATGGCATCCATTGGACAAAATTAGCGTCCAACCCCATATTTTTGGCCGATCCGAACACGGCCTGGGAACAACACAAGGTGACGGCCTGCCATGTCGTGCAGCAGGGTAAGTGGTATGTAATGTTTTACATCGGTTTTCACACGGAAGATTACGCTCAAATCGGCATCGCCCGCTCCCGTGATGGAGTGACTAACTGGCAGCGTCATCCAGCGAACCCCATTATCCGGCCAACGCCGAATGGCTGGGATGCCAGCGCCACTTATAAACCGTTTGTGATTTGGGATGGCAAACGTTGGATGCTGTGGTATAACGGACGGCATGATAGCTTTGAACAAATTGGGGTAGCTACGCATGAGGGCAAAGATTTGGGTTTTGAGAAATTCGATGCCAGAGTCGGAAAATAGGCTGGTTCAATAGAGTACTCTGACTCAGCTTGTAAAACATGGCAAAAAAGTATTCTCCACCTGTCATCGGTATATTTTTGGTTCTCGGCATGGCTCATTCATGCGGTGTCTCCGGCTCTGGTACCCCAGCAGTCAGATCTCTTAAGGCCCAATCGTTCAAGCCAATCATTGAGGGCTTCAATCAGGGCAATCGCGTTAGAAAAGTAGAAGTATAGGTTTGGCTATCTAAACTTATATGACATGATTTAGTGGAGCCTTGTCAATGTATAACTTTGGTGTGTTCAAGTTATACAGAAATTTGCTAATGCGATTGCCCTGAGTTCTCTCCGCTTGCCTATATCTCTACCAGACGACTTATGCTATACTTTTTTCACTTGTATGTCGGGCGGCTGTCTTTTTTGCTGATACCTCGTGCCGCCGGACGCCGTGCGTGAATTTCAAAAGTTTTGTCTTTGTTGTAGCCAGTCGCTTGTCGCTTACTCTCACAATTGGCATTGCGGGCGAGGACTTCCACTTTAGAGCTTCCCAAGATGTCGGATTACGGAGTAGGCCTCTCCCATCTGAGCGACACTTCCGCTTTTAATTGTGATGTATACCTTGCTTTATTGGGTCACAATGTGGTTATTGGGGTGCGAATGCGGCCTGCGGCTTGGTGCCTGGCTTGGTGCCAAGAGCAGGACATTGGTCGCGCTGCCCCACTCCAGGCTTCCCGTCGGTGTTGGTGGGCCGATTAGCCTCGAAACACGCCTTTATGGTGACAACCCCTTAAACATCATCACTTCACCCCGCGCGTCCCCGTCGCGGCCCATGAACTGGCAAAGACCATTGTTGAGGTCTCTGCTATGGTTCGTGCCGCCCCGACTTGCAACTAATCTTTCGACGCATGAAGGCCTCGCCACCCATCCGACAGGATGCGGGCATCCCTCTGGATGTGGGCATCTCTCTGGATGCAGGCGACGCCCGTATGCGAGAACAGGGGACACTCATGAGCCAATACATAGCCTGGGCTATAACCGGGGTCTTTGGTCTGGTCGTAGGAGTTATCGCAGGCGTCATGCTACTGCGTGGCAAGGCCGAAGAAGCTAAAAAAGCGACAACTCTCGCGGAACAGGCCACCGCTGATGCGCAGCGCCGCATGGCCGACTTCGATACCAAAATTGAAACCCGCTATAAAGAATTACAACTCGAAAAGCGCGATGAAGTTCAAAAAGAAGTCGCTCGTCTCAGCGGAGTTATCGAAAAAGAGATTGCGGACCGTCGCTCAGAAGTCAAAGACGCCGAGCGCCGCCTCCGTGAGCGCGAAACTCAATTAGAACGACGCAGCAAAAATCTAGATGCCCGTGAGAAATCACTGGGGCAGCGTGATGCCGAAGCGCAAAATCGCTTGCAAGAGGCTGAAGCCATTGTGGAACAGCAAAAGCAAGAGTTAGAGCGCGTGGCCCAGTTGCCCATTGCCCAGGCCCGCGAGATATTGCTCCAACGGGTGGAAGAAGAAGCGCGTGCGGAAATTGACCGCCTGGTGCGCCAGATTGAGGAAGAAGCCCGCGACAAAGCCGAGGAAAAAGCGCGCAAGATTATCATGCTCGCCATCCAACGGTGTGCGGTAGACCAGACCGCAGAAACCGCCGTTTCCGTCGTGCCCCTACCCTCCGATGAACTGAAAGGCCGTATTATCGGGCGTGAGGGACGCAATATCCGCACCTTCGAGCAACTCTCCGGCTGTGATCTCATCATTGATGATACCCCGGAAGCGGTGGTTATTTCCTCGTTTGAGCCGGTGCGCCGTGAAATCGCCCGCATTGCTCTGGGCAACCTCGTGAATGATGGTCGTATTCACCCCGCGCGCATTGAGGACATGCTCAATAAAGCCAAAACCGAAGTCCAGCAGCGAATGCGGGAGGCTGCCGACAATGCCAGTGCCGAAGCCAATGTGCGCTTGCCCAAGCCGCTACTGGAAGTTTTTGGCCGCCTGCTCTATCGCACCTCTTATGGTCAGAATATCTTAAAGCATAGCGTGGAAGTCTCCACCATTGCGGCCACCATTGCGGCGGAATTAGGCGCGGATGTCAATGTTGCCAAACGTGCCGCCTTATTGCATGATATTGGCAAGGCGCTGGACGCCGACCATGAAGGCACTCACGTTGACTTAGGGGTGGAATTAATGAAGCGGCATCGTGAGTCCGACGCCGTAATTCGCGCTGCGGGCGAGCATCACTTAGATGTGGGTGCCATGACTTCTCTAGAATCCGTTATTGTGCAGATTGCCGATGCCATTAGTAGTTCCCGTCCGGGGGCGCGGCGCGAGAACGTAGAAACCTATATCAAGCGCCTCCAAAACCTGGAGCGCATTGCCGATTCCTTTGAGGGCGTCGAGAAATCTTATGCGATTCAAGCCGGGCGTGAAGTGCGGATTGTGGTCAAGCCAGACAAGGTGGACGACCTGGCTTCTCTGCGCATCGCACGTGATGTGGCGCAGCGCATTCAAGATGAGATGACTTATCCCGGTGAGATTAAAATTACCGTCATCCGGGAGATGCGGTCGGTGGATTATGCTCGCTAAAGCACTCCAAAGGGCCAAATATCGCTAAAAACACCCCTTAAAACTTGCCAAGCAGAGGTAAGAACAGGCACAATAGAAAGCGCAGACATAGATAATTGAGACTAGACAACCAATAGACATCACATATAGGTCACACAAGACGGACGCGCCTAGCCACAGCAGAAAGATGCAGACAAAGGACAACGATCTATGGAGACGTTACGCGTGTCGGCGAAGAGCAAGCCTAACACTGTAGCCGGGGCAATTGCCGGGGTCATTCGGGAGCAGGGCATTGTAGAATTGCAAACCGTTGGCGCAGGTGCCCTTAATCAAGCTATTAAAGCCATCGCCATCGCGCGCGGCTTTCTCGCCCCCTCTGGCGTTGATCTGGTCTGCGTCCCATCTTTTTCCGACATTGAGATTGACGGTGCCGAGCGCACTGCCATCCGTCTCCTCGTGCAGCCGAAGCATCCTCGTCCTTAGCACGAGAAGAGAGGATGGAGGATCGAAGATAGCGGATAGTGGTTCAGGCCAAGGCAAAATCGTTAGATTTAACTCGATTTTCTCCCTGGCTTTCCAAGCATAATTCCTCTGCTGCCAATCTACTATCCTCTATCTTCGACCCTCTATCTTCAATTCTCTAGCCTCTTCTTATGCCCTCCACCCGCACCGGCAGCCAATTCACTAAAGCGGATAACCGCCTTATTATCATTGCCAACCCAACTGCCGGAGTCAGCGCGGGAAGAACCAATCGTCAACGCTTGATAGAATCGGCGCAACGCGATCTGGAGCGCGCGGGCTTCCATGTGGATGTTGGTTTAGAAAACAGCTCCGATGCGGTCGTTGCTCTTGCAGAGCACGCGGTGCGCAAAGGCTATCGGTATGTCGTTGCCGCCGGGGGCGATGGTACTGTGAACTCGGTAGTCAATGGCATTATGCGGCTGGGGGAGCACTCCAGTCCCCGTAATGCGGCTCTTCTCAAAGAGGTAGCTTTTGGAGTCATACCCCTTGGCACTGGCAATGTGTTCGCGTTTAATATGCGTATTGGCAGAACCTGGCGTGAGGCTTGCCAGACCATTCGCACCGGGTATATTCGCTCCATAGATGTGGGATTGGCTCGTGCGCTCCCGCCCCACCCGACCTCAAAAGTTGCGCCTAAGCCCCCCGCTGGAGAATCCGAAACGACTCTCGGCAATGAGGTAAGACCCAAACCTTCCAAGCGGCGTTACTTCCTGCTGATGGCTGGCATTGGCTTTGATGCTAAAGTTGTGGAAGACACCAGCTTGCGCCTCAAATATGTTTTGCGCGACTTCGCCTATGTTTTGATGACGTTGCAAAACGTCGTGCTGCACCAGGGCACCCAAGTCACTTTACGGTTCAAGGATGGGCGTGTCTATGCCAATGAAGCGTGGCTGGTGATGGTCGGCAACGCGGCCTCCTATGCCTGGGACATCAAAGTCACCTCTAAAGCACGGTTGGACGATGGGGTCCTGGATATTTGCCTGATGCCCTTTGAAAACAAGCTGATCTCTATCCAGCAGGCGTTGCAGATTCTCATGGGCCAGCACCTGGAACGGGGCATTGCCCATTATTGGAAGACCCAAAGCGTCCAGATTATCAGCGATCCACCGATCCCCATTCAATTAGATGGTGATGAATGGGGCTATACACCAGTTGAAATCAGTGTTGTCCCCGGCGTTCTCAACGTCCTCGCCCCACCGGAAATTCCTCTTCCAACTTAACTTCTACGGCATCCTTTTAGCAGGAGAACAGGGAGTGAGGAGAACAGGAAATTAGAAGAAGTAGGATAGTGGAAAAGCGGTTGCGATTAAGACAAGTGCCGCTTAAACAAGTGTCATGCTAAGCATAGCGAAGCATCTACTCTGTGGAGTGATAACGTATAGGTTCAACCAATACTGTATGCATACTCTTATCAGATGCTTCGACTGCGCTAGCGCTCCGCTCAGCATGACAAACTCTTCTGTTCCTTGCCGAACTTATTCTGCCTTAACTCTCATTATTTCCTGCTCTCCCTGTTTCTTGTATTCCTGCTAAAATCTCTAATATGGAAGTGAATTTCGTGCAGCCGTTAAACTCCTCTGCCGCAGAGGAAAAACTCGCCGCCCTGCGTGGCTTGTTAAGCAATTTGGGTCGAGTTATCATCGCGTATTCGGGCGGTGTGGATTCCGCGTTTCTGCTTAAAGTCGCGCGAGAAGAGATTGGCGACCGGGCCGTAGCGATTATCGGTATTTCGCCCAGCTTGATGCCGGAAGAACTCTCAGAGGCGCGGCAACTTGCGGCCCAGATGGAGATTCCCCTGCGTGAAGTGGATACGCACGAGATGGAAGACCCCAATTACATCGCTAACCCTAATAACCGCTGTTATTTTTGCAAAAGTGAGCTATTTAACGTTCTCACCAAAATCGCCGAGACAGAAGGCTTCGATGCGGTCTGTGATGGCACCAACTTAGACGATATGCAGGAATGGCGTCCTGGTGCCCAGGCCGGGGCGGAGCGGGCTATCCTCTCCCCCCTGCGAGAAGTGGGCTTAGCCAAAGCCGAGATTCGCCAACTTTCTAAACAGTTTCATCTGCCCACCTGGGATAAGCCTGCCATGCCCTGTCTAAGCTCGCGCATCCCTTATGGCACTCCGGTGACAGCAGAGGCTCTCCGTATGATTGGCCGGGCCGAAGCCTGGTTACGGGCGCAGGGATTGCGCCAGGTGCGGGTGCGTCATTATGTCGAGGAAGATCGTCCTACAGCCCGCATTGAAGTTGACCCCACGGAAATCGCTCACCTTTTTGAACTGCGCGAGGCGGCCACCGCCGAACTGCGCGCCGTTGGCTATACCAAGATTTTGCTCGACTTAGAAGGCTATAGACGCGGCAAGTTGAACGATAGTATCGGCCAAAAGAGCGCGCCGCAGCCCATTACATTGCATTTAAATTAATTTTTTGACAAGATTATCTCCATCCGCTACTCCATTAGATAAAATCAGGAGCGGCGGATTTTTATTTTTCATGCAATGAAGGAGATTGTTTTGAAACTCTCGTGTCAAGAAGGCTTGGTGCCAGGATCGTCTTTCGCCGAAAAGTTAAAGAATTTAGAGCAGTATGGCTTTGATGGGGTGGAACTACAGGGCGGACAATTAAGCAACCCGGAAGGCTTTCAAGAGCGCAAAGCGGCCCTGGCGGATAGCCCGGTTAAGGCGTCCTCCATCTGCGGCGGCAATGGAGCAGAGATAGTGCATCCCGATAAAACACGACGGCAAAAGTGCGCTGATGCGCTCAAGCAACAACTGGAGTATGCCGCCGAATTGGGTGCAGTCGGGACGATTACTGTCCCTATCTTCAACAGCAACGACCGGGTGCCCGACCTTTCTCCGTGGAAGACCCGCGCCGAAATTGAGCAGGAATTGCTCTTATCCATGTTACGCCAATTGGTACCCCATGCCGAGCAGTTAGGTGTCGCTATCCTCTTAGAACCCCTCAATCGTTACGAGTCGAACAGCCTTCCCCAGCAAAAAGACGGGGCCAAGATCGTGCGCGAATTGGACAGCAAAGGCGTGCGTCTCATGTCGGATGTGTTCCACATGAACATTGAGGAGCCGAACCTGGCGCAGTCTATCCGCGATTGTGGCGACACCATCGGTCACGTTCACTTAGCCGACAGCACGCGCAAAGAACCTGGCAGCGGCAGCATCTATTATCGCGCTGTCTTCGCCGCGCTCAAGGAAATTGGCTTTGACGGTTATATGGCCTTTGAATGTGGCCTCACTGGCCCCGCTGAAGAAGTGTTACCCCGCAGTGTCGCCTATCTCCGCGAATGCATGACGAATTTGAAATCAACGCCGGACGAAGCATGAGAAGTGAGGATAGAAGATAGAGGATTGAGGATCGAAACAGCAATAGCTTAGCGATCTTCTACCCTCTATCTTCTATCCTCATCAGCCATCTATGTTCATTCGCGGTTCCAGTTTTCAGGAGGGCTACCCGTGGATATTGATCCAATGGAATATGTAGAAGAAGATGATGATGACAATGATACTGCCGAGGAGAAGGCGGAAGCCAAAGCTAAAGAGAAGGGCAAGAGTCGCCTCAACACTTTAGTGGCTATCACCGTCGCGCTACTGGCGACATTTATGGGTATCTGCAAGGTCAAAGATGATAACATCGTGCAGGCGATGCAGCAGGAGCAGGCTAAATCTATTGATACCTGGGCCTGGTATCAAGCAAAAAAGACGCGAGCGGAAGTAGCACAGACAACCGTGGTTCAGCTTCGTTTACAGTCTTTAGCGGCACCAGTTGCAAGCCGGGCTGCTTATGGCAAAGAAATTGCGCGGTATGAAGGTATCGCGGCGAAAGAAAATAAAGAGTTCAAAGCGACCCAAACCGAGGCCGAAGGCCATGATAAGCAGTATGATGCCTATAATTATCATGACGACCAGTTTGATCTGTCGGATGCCATGCTTTCAATCTCCATTGCACTCATGGCCATGACTTCGCTAACCCAAAAACGCTGGCTCTATGCGATTGCCCTCATCCCCACCTTTTTTGGCGTTTTAATGGGCCTCTCAGGACTGTTTGGCTGGCATATTCACTCTGATCTCGCGGCCAAGCTACTGGGCACTTAGAGCAAGCTTATCCAGTTAAGTGCATCCATAAAGGACGCAAATGGATAAACAGCCATGCCAGGCAAATAGTGCCCCAGAAAGTGGCTATTAATAGCGGCTTCTGCAAAATGCAGCGCGAATCCGTTTTGCCATTAAAATGCGCCAGTAAATAAAAAACCGTCGCTGCGCCAGCGGCAATCGGCAGAGCAAACTTGCCCGTGAAAAGAATAATCGTCGCCGCCTTGCAAAAGTTAAAGGCGATTTTCTCGTAGCTCTCACCTTTGCTTAAAACGGGCGGCGTGACTTCTTGTGGAGGCATATAATCGGAAACTGCCATCATTTCACTTCCTCTGCACACGTTGCTTTAGGACAATGGGACGCACTGATTACGTTTTAGATGCGTGTATGTCAACCCACCCACTTAGAAACGGCCTTGTGCCTTCTGCGGGGCGATGTATAACTCGTAAGACGTTAAAACCTGCATTCGTAACTTCTTGTATCAGTTCTTGCTCAGAGAGTAAAAGATACTCTGGCCTGCCTTCAATAAATATGCATCGGCTGTGTGGCTCAAAGTAAGCAGTACCCTGAGCAAATTCTACACGGTGCGCGATGCGGTCATCACGGGCATTCTGACCTCGAATAAAAAGCCCACCAGGTCGCAACACCCGGCGCACCTCTGCAAAACATGCTTCACGACCATCATCAATTATCATGTGGAAGCAGTCAGCATCGAAAATAATACCGAAAAAATCATCAGGAAAGTCTTCCATGTTCGCAATGTCGCCCACACGGAAATTAGCGATGGCTGCGCAAGCGTTCATTCGCTCATTGGCCCACTCAATAGCTTCTGGAATGATGTCTATACCATAAGACTCGTAGCCTTGCTCTGCCATCCAAAGCGTAATGTTGCCAGCCCCACAGCCTAGTTCCAGGAACCGAGAGTTGACTGGCTGGGGTTGCCCTTGAAGTGCCTCTTCAATCTGCGCTTGCTTACGCCGATAACTGTCGTCACCGGCCCAGCCAGGCTCTCCGTCCCCGCGACGCTGCTGATAACGCTGTCCCCAAGCTAACTTTTTATGAGTGGGTATCACACTTGTTCCAGCTTATAACACTCTTGGCACTGCAACCAAGCCGCGCAGCAGCACAACGTCAATTAAGGGCTTTTTGATTCAAATTCTTAATGCCAATATAGCCGAACCAGAATACAAATGCAGCAAATAATAAGCTCAACAAGGACGCCACAAAACTACCAACATCCCAATTGAGGCCGCTTCCCACCAACCCCATCACGGAGCACCCGCCACAGAGGGCTGAACCAAAGCAGATAAATCCTAAAATACCAATAGCTAACATCTTGAGCAGTACTCCGCCCCACTCCTCTGCCGTATGCATAACATTTGGTTCTTGCCGATATACCCGTAAGCTGGCTCCACAATTGGGACAGAAGGCACTGCTTGTCAGGGATGTTGGTAATTCAGTCCGTAGCAGACCACAATTGGCACACGCGCCACAACGAGGGCAAAAGTCTTCGTTATCCGGCACCTGAACACCACAATGACGGCAGTTCAAAGCCATTCTAGTCATTATTTGAGTAAAGCTCTAAGACCAACAATGCTAAAGCCGAGTACAATGAGAGCAGCTATTAATAAGCTGACAGCGGGATCACTACTTATGTATAGGTTGCCGGTGCCACCGGAAACTATCAATATGGCTGCACAGGCACCAAAGCACCCTGAGATTAATGCTATCGAGCTAAGCCCCAAAATGGCGATGCCTTTAAGCAGTGGAGGAATCCATCTGGTTATATCCTGCCCAGAACGGTAAACAGTTAAATTCGCACCACAGTTTGGGCAAAAGCCTCTATTGGGTTCACCCTCCTTTAGTTCCCCTCGTAATAAACCGCAGTTAGCGCACGCACCACAATCGGGGCAGAAGTTCTCGTTATCTGGTATGTTAAAGCCACAGTGACGACACGTCAGGCTCATAGACCCTCACTGACTTACAGAACAGGCACCACGTTCGCGCTATTAGTAGCGGGCAAGGCAACTTCACGCGGATAGAAAATCAGGTAGCCTAAAGCCATCAACCCGGCGATGATAATGCCGAACCCGGCTTGCTGCCAGGTCACGATGCCGCGTAGGATATAAACCATTCCCAGCAGGCATTCCAGCACGCCGCGTGCAATACCAACCTGCACCCAAACCACATGACGAATGGGATTAACTGCCGCTGCGAAATATCCAATCGAGAGCGTGCCTAAGACACAGCCCCACTGCCCGATGATATACCCCATGCCAGGCGGCAAGTCTTTGAAGCCAAAAGCTAAGGCGACGAGATGGGGAATAAAAATCAAAGCACATCCCAACAGCAAAAGCACTGCTGAATCTAAGATCAACAACGCGCGCAGCATTTTCATAAGCGCCAACTCCTCATTTCCTTCCCACTTCCCCATCATTTCATCTGCGGTTATCGTGAGCGCGACGCACCATCCAAACGGCCAGGGCTAATGAACCCAAAGAGAGAATGCTGGTAAACCCCCATGACATCAAATTCCTCAATAGCCTGGACGGATCAGCCAACACCTGCAACACAAACATGGATGAATTGAGTAATCCGCACGCTCCAAAGAGGCCAAAGGGCAAGGCCAAGGCAATTAGACAACCAGCCTGGAGCGTCTTCCCAACTGTGACAAGGGCCGATTGGGGCGTCAACCGTGTGCCGCACGAGATGCAGAAGCGGTAGTCGGGTTGTACAGGTTTCCCGCAATGGCGACAATGCGTAGCGGTATCAGAAGAAGTCTGTTGCATAGCAAGAAAACTAGGTTTGCCCTGCCACATTAGAACTACATTAAAAGAAAAACCATACAAACTACCCATATCAGGAACAATACACATAAGCCACCAACGATATAGGCTTGAAATTGTTGCGCTTCGGCTGTGGGCGGTGAATTGATATTCATCCCCGCACACGCTGCCAGAATAGCACCAAGAGCGGCGATCACTAAAAAAGCCACCGTGATGACTACCGCCAAAATCGCCTTGCCAATGTTCCACGCCATTCTGCCTGGCTGCAAAGCTCCGCTAGCAGATTTGACGCGTGCCCCGCATTGGGGACAGAAGGTTCCCTCTGATGGCACGAAAGCGCCACAACGTGGACAGCCATTAGTCCAGGCCGCGTTAGCTTGAGGGGGAGCAGCCAATTGAACTGGCGCTACCGCCCCTGATGCGGCAACTGGCTGGGGCACAGCAGCCGGAGGCGACTCTTTCAGACGTGAGCCACACTGCGGACACAAGGTCGCAGTATCCGGCAGCATAGCTCCACACTTTGCACAGTTAATCGCCATACAAATACTTATTAAGCAGGAAAGCAAGCAGGAGGGAGAGCAGAAAAGAGAAAACAGAAAGTAACGGCTCAAGAGTAGCGAACCTGGAGCTACTGTGTCCTTATTCTCCTTTTCCCGTTCTCCTTCCTGCTTGCTTTCCTGCTAAAATCTTTTCACTTGCGTTTAAGCACTTTAACGATACCAAAGATGCATAGGGCTGCTGCGCCTATCAGGAACACGGCCAGTGTAATGAGACCAGCACCGATACCAATCCCTGAACGATCTGTCAGCGTTCCCACACCAACTAAGGCAAAGCAAGAACCTGAGAGTCCCAGTGGCACCGCCACCAGGCCGAGGGCAATAGCAGCGATGATATTACCGGCTCCTGCCGACCTTTGGGTTATGCGCGCCCCACAGAGCGGGCAGAGTTCAACGGGCGCAGGCAATGAGGCACCGCAGTTAGGGCAATAGTAAGGTGCGGGTGGCGGTATCGGTGGGGCGGCCTGTGATAAGGCAGGTGTTGCGGGAGCCAGCGGCGTTTCCGGCGACAAAGCTGGCTCTGGGGGTAAAGATGGCTCTAGTGGCGCAGGTGATTCTGGGGCTGAATCCATTTGGTATCCTTGAACGGAACTCTGTCTAATGCAGGTCAGCGCACCATAACCTCATAAACAAAATCAATCCAAATCTTAGATTGCCCGCTCTCCACAATCCAGACTTCCTGTGCATCTAACAATTCAACATGCACCTGGCTTTGCGTCATGAAACGCACTTTGGCGGCACGCTCGGCGTGTTCTTTTGCTGTTGCTTGCAAATTAGAACCATCGCCGCTTTTCCAGTTATTCGCAACCTCGTTGGTGACCTGAAGCCGCACCGTTACTTTAGTGCCGATACCTCTGTTTTCTGAAAATTCCATAATTCTCCCCTCTGGTGGATACAATAAAAGCCGTTAATGGGCCTGGACTAGCCTGGTCACGCGCTTATTGAAAATAGTCAGCATTAACAGGCTGCCCATAGCCATTTCGAGGCAGACCCACTGCGACATCGAAAGTCCACCGAAAACGATATGTCTTTCTCGCCAGAATTCCAGGCCAAAGCGACCAAAACCAAAAAGCACCAGATAAAGTTTGAAAAGATCACCCTCACGCTGTAGCTTCTGGCGAGCCATCAACAAAACGCAGAAAATAACCAGCGCAATAAGCGACGAGTAAAGCTGTGTCGGATGCCGCCACGCGCCATGCTGGTAGACTGCCCACGGTACTTGCGTTGGCATCCCAAAGCAGCACCCATTAAAAAAGCAGCCAATGCGCCCGATAGCTTCCCCGGCGGGTAGCGATAAGGCAAACAAATCACCCGTGGAGCGGCGAATCCCCAATCGCCACTTCATCGCCTCTACGGAGAGCCAACCAATAATGACACCCCCAATGAGCGTGCGCCCGCCCAATCGTGGGTCTAAGATAACAGTTGGCTGCGCCGCAAATGCCGACCAATGCGCCAAACCCCATTCGGTCAGCTTAGCCCCCAGCACCCCGCCGCAGAACCCGGCCAGCGCCACATAGCCCACGCCCTCGGTCGCTAACCTACGTCCTCGCGCCGCCGCATAAAATACCGCCGCGCCAACGACATAGGCCATCATCGTGAAAAAGGTGCCGAGTGTCATTTTTACAATCTTGTGGCTTTAAGAGGGTCTACCTAAGACGCCGCCTTTATAGACCTGCATCTTTAGCTAACTTTAACATCTCATCCAGCATATCTTTGAGAAAAGGGCACTTGTGATATGCCATAGCTGGATCAAGTTTTCCGAACAACTCTTGCCCATCCACCACTTTCTTGTAGTGACGTTTCAACTTGTGCTGATAAAGGTTGTCTAATAATCTGGCCGGTGGTTCATCAAAATTGACGGTTTCAGGCTCTCTAATTTTGCCAGGCAGTGCGTTTCTTATTTCGGTAGGGAAGAGGTTAGGATTACTCAGTAACCAAGCTTCGGTTTCATGCACAGCAAAGAATTGGCGAAACTTAGGGTGCCCAACCTTCGTTTCTAAATGCTTTTTGGCCCAGTCATAACGTTCTGCCACTGCCATTTTATGAGATGGATAGGGCAATCTAGGCCCATACAAATCAAGCAGCGCAATGACGGCAATAATATCTTGTCCCCGCTTTGGGTCATTGAGATGCAACCTTGCTTTAGTCGGCGCTTCCCGCACCAATTCAGACCAGCCTCTAAGATTCACTGGCTTAATTCCTACAGGCCCGTTCAGCTTAACATCTAACCATCGCTTCAAAAACTCTGGGAGCACTCCAAATTCAGTTTCACCTTCAACAAAGAGAATAAATTTCATTCCATATTCTCCAGTTCACCAGACCGAAAAAGCTTACCCAGTGAATACTCTTGTAACCAATACTCAAGCTCTTCTCCATCTATCGTTTTGAGAATTGTTTCGCCATCTATCCACTTAGTAACTGTTGTGGTTGGTTTAGTATCAGTAAACGCATCTAAGAACTGGTCTGAATGAGTCGTAAAGATAACCTGCGTGCGTTGTGCCGCATCCACTGCATACTCTGCAATAATCGGCAGCATCGAAGGGTGCAAACCCGTTTCAGGCTCATCAATAGCAATCAGCGGAGATGGCGAGGGATTCGCTAAAACTGCTATCAAAAAGAGAAACCGCAACGTACCATCGGATAAATCGGTGGCTGATTGCTCACGCTTAAGCGTTTTCCAACTTACTCTTAATTGAATTCTCTGGTCAGCCGCTGGAGGAAAAACCAACTCGTTAAAATCATCACCAAAAGCTGCACGCATAGCAGAATTAACAGCCCGTTTAAAATCACGGTCGCTAGTGTAAAGTGTATGCAGTACATTAATCAGGTTCTGTCCATCTGGTGCAATATGCTTCTCGTACCTTGATACTGGTGCTTGGCGAATCGGAGCCTCTTGATCTGCACGCAAATCATGATATATAGCCCATTCATCAAGATAATTCTGAAATGTTAAGATGCGCTGATTGTTCGCAAAGGGGCCAGTCACCTGCGAAAGTATAGTTTCTTCTGCGTCAATTGGCTCTTGTGAGATATTCCATCTATTAAACTGTTCATCATAAATCCTTGCGGTACGGTTTGCTCTCACCAGTTGTGTCATGTGTTGTGCAGCAGACATGAATTTGTCTCTATCTGCCTCAGAAAAAAGATTTAATGAGAGGGATTCTTCCCCAATTGTAAAGAAATTGCTTAGTCCAGTACGAACCAGTTTCGTCGTATATACAAAATGATGTGATGAAGAAAAGTCATCTGGAGTAGTTTGCACTCGAAAAATGATATTCTCTAATTGACCATCCCACACGAGGGATTCCATTCCGCCTAATCGTTGAACGTATCTTCCTAACCGCCCTTTTGCTGCTACCGAAATTAATTCTAGTATCCGCAACAAATTGGACTTCCCAGAACCGTTAGGCCCGATAATAACGTTTAAGTCGCTAGGATTCCAAGTAACCTTTTTAAGTGATTTAAACCCCTCAATATCTAATTGATGAATCTTCATGACGTATGCACCTTCACTGCTTCTAATGGTATGATCGTTGATTCTGGTTTATCCAAAGCATCGGCAAAAAGCCAGCGCCAGCAGAAGGAATAGCGGCGCGGGTCAGCTTCAAAGGTGCCAGTGTGGACGCAGCACTGGCGCAGGCGGGATTCGTGAAAAGTGTGGGCGTCCATGAACATTTTGACAGTAATACGAAAGGTGCGCTCAGCCGCTTTTTCTAAAGCATCGTTGGGCTTACTTAAGCCGTTCTGGTTGCCATACTGACTGCGTGCCGCCTTCACCTTATTAACCGTTGACCAGATACCACCCAGAAGTTCCGGCAAGCCGGAAACACAGTCACACATGAGGCTGATGTCACCCATCAAAGTGGGGGTGCCGACTTTGAGTTGCTCGGAAAAGACCCGTTGGATGGCACCAGACTTGAGCATCTCCGCCACCGGCGCTGAGACCGTATCGAAACTGATGGTATTGGAGACGAGATGAATCCACCGCTTGAGTTCTGCTTTGCCGATGAGTTGGGGCAGCGACTTCCAGGTGTCATCGGCGGTGCGGATAAGGTAACTGATGTCGCAGCAGTCTTTGTGTGAACACGGCAGTGGGATAAAGTCTCTCCAACTCACCTGCTCCCCGGTTTGTGCGCCTAAACGACGCAGGATACCCGTAGGGGTGACACGGCTGCGTGCATCGAATGAGGGAGCACGCCCTGAACCGAACATCGGCTGAATGGCTAAACCAGCGCAACGAGGGGTGGCCAGCCCTAATTGCACGATGTCCCCTACTTCATCTTCGTTGACGCCCTGCGCCACAGTTGCCACTAAGGTCGTGAATATTCCGGCATCATTGAGACGCTGTAGTGCCAATTGTTTTTCAGCCGCCACATCTTCATCGCGCAAAGCCAAATACGTCGCGGGGCGGAACCCATCAAATTGCAAATAGACTTCAATCTGGTGACGATGATCGTGCAGAAACTCCAAAAAACGGTCATCGCGGGCGATGCGGCGACCGTTGGTGTTGAGCATAATGCGTGTAATCGGAAGTTCGAGTAACTGCTCAATCACTTCCGTCAAATCATCGCGCACTGTCGGCTCACCACCAGATAGCATGAGCACACCTAATTTCCCATTCTCGCGCGCAATAACGGTTTGCACCGTGTGCAAAATCTCTTCAATGGTAGGCTGGTCGTGCAGAGATAGAGGAGTACCTGGGGCTTTAGCGGCGGCATAGCAAGTGGTGCAGCCATAGTTACAACGGTCAGTGATGTTGAGCAGCAGAATACAGGTGTGCTGACCATGCGATGCAGGCAGGCCATTGCGATAGCCGTGGGGGAATGCCGCGTAGTTATTGGCCCGATCCGGGGTAATACCGAGAGTGGGCGTGCTCCAGCCAAAGCGCGAGCGCCAGACTTCCGCATCCTCTTCATAAAGCGATTCGGTTTCGCCATGTGTGGCGCAAAAACGACGGAGCCAGATACTACCGTCGTGACTGACCAACAGGCCATCTTTAAAAACATCCGGCTCATCGGAGCGCCGCCCCCGCTCGGCAAAGCAGTGTGGGCAAACCGTGGTCGTGTATTCCTCAATAGTGTAATCGCGCGGTTTGAGACCTATTCCAGCCTGGCTTGGCATTAGTAACTCCACAAAGAACTTTGCCCCTGAGCACTTCCATTATAACGCTATTTCATTTGCTACGGGCCATTTATCAAAAACGAAAAGGCTGAGCGCATGAATCGCTCAGCCTTTTGCAAAATACGGCTTCAAGTCATTATTTGATTTAAGGCAGGCGGGCGGCTGCCTTATCCGAAATGGAGGAGGGCGCACCCGGCTGCAAGGTGCTGGCCAGCACCGGATCGCGCACCGGAGTTGGGTCGCGCTGGCCAACCTGAGTTGGATCATGGACGGTGCCTGCGCCCCCCGTAAAGAGTGGCGTCGGGTGCGGGATGCGATCATCTAACCAGGTTGTAATGCGGGCATTATAAGTAACCTTCTTAGGTTCAGACGGAGCTTGTTCCCCAGCGCCCCCACTGCCACCAGCACCTGGATACCCGCCACCACCGGGGGGGCCACCCCCAGGACGACCACTTGATCCGCCACTACTAACGCCTTCACCACCAGCACTTTGCGGCGCCTCATAGTAGGTATCTATGGTGTCCTCAGAACGTAAAACACGATGATTTTCGACATCAAACCACAGGATTCGCGTTAGCACGGTGCGCGCTACGGTGATTTCAGCCGCCTGTGCGCCACCGCCTGAGCTACTCGATCCACCCCGCGAACCGCCACCGCTGGAACCCCCAGGGGCGCCACCTTCACCGCCACCACCGGCTGCCGTACCAGCGAACTGGTCGAGACGCTGCGCGATTTTAATGGCTTCGGCAGGAGGCAAGCGGAAACGTTGCGACTCTAAACGGGCGGCGCGGCGCGTCTCGCCCGCCGGGGTGGTGATATTTTCAAAGGAGGTAAAGGTGATAGGCACGTCGCGCAGGTTGATCGGAGTCTTGGTTGAAAGTTCCGTAATGAAGGTCATCGTCGTCTGCCAAGTCGAGCCAGGACGGACTTCTCCCGGTGGAAAAACCGGAAACAAGTCAGCAAAGGCAATGGTGGACGCCTTACGGGTCGCATTAATTTCTTCTCCCGTGGGCAGAATCATCTTTACGAAATACTGGCCCAGTTCGGGGGCTTGATCCCACCACGGGCCACAGCTATCGGCATTCCACGGGCCTTTAGTCATGGGATTGCCTTTGATGCCTAAAGGTTGGCAACCAGGACGAGCGTCTTGTGCCCCGCCACCTTCACTGCTGCCACTACTACCACCGGCAGGGCCACTGCTACCGCCACTTCTGCCACCACCAGAACTGCCACCTCTACCCCCACCAGAACTGCCGCCGCTGGCCCGACCCGAACTGCCACCAGACCTGCCAGAGCTGCCACCACTGCTGCCACCACCAGAACTGCTGCTCCCCCCGCCTTCGCCACCGCCGCCACTGGCACTTTGGTTGGCACCAAAGCGTTGACGTTCATAAGCTTCTTGCACCACGCTGCGGACATTAGCCGCACCATCCACCATGCCTACATCGCGCACCACACGGCGCACCAGAGCACTATACTGCCAGTCTAGTGGAGCGGGCAGAAAGTCGCTGCCTCCGCCCTCGCCACCACTGCTGGCACCTCCACCACTTTGGCCAGCTTGTTGACCAGAATCAATAATAGCATTGCTTTCACCGAAGATACGGTAGCGTTGCACTGGCATTCCGATGCGGTCACTGGCCAACCAGTGGATTAAACGCACGGAGGGCGCTCCCACGTCTACTACGTTATTGGCGACGTTGAAAGTGACCCGTGCATCCCCTACTGGTTTACCCGCTGCATTAATTACGGAGACGCTCACATTATGGGGGCCATCACCGGGAAAGGTAGGCGGGAAGGTATTGAGGACATAGGTATTATCCGCCGTCGCGGTTTTAAATTGATTATCCACTTTGACGACAGCATAACCACCTTCGGGGATACCCTCGAATTGAACGGTAATTTCGCCGCGCACCGCCTGCCCCTCGGTCGGGCTAACGATACGCACGGCGTTTTGGGCACGCACCCCGGTGGCCAATGCCCCGATTAAAGCCATTGCGATGAGTAACCCGGCCAGCATCGAAGTGCGTCGCATCAACTGTCGCATAGAATACTCCTTCAATCTTCAACCAACTATTTATCGAAAAGGCAGCACATGGATGATACCATATCCATGCGTACTATGATGTTTTCATGGCATCCAGTGCCGCTTGCACTGGGTCGGCTAATAAATCTCGCACGGCTTCTAACGACTGGGGCACCACTTTGGTATCCGCCAGCACTGGCATAAAATTAGTATCGCCACCCCAGCGCGGCACCATGTGCAAGTGGAGGTGGGCATCAATGCCCGCTCCAGCCACACGCCCAATGTTCATCCCGATATTAAAGCCGTCAGGATTCAGTTTTTCACGTAGCACCGGCTCAACCCGACGCGCCACCTGCATTAACTCGGCAATTTCGGTATCAGGTAAGTCTTCCAGACGCGCTACATGACGGTAAGGTGCCACCATCAAATGGCCATTATTATAAGGATACAAGTTCAGTAAGACAAAAGAGTGTGTGGCGCGGGCCACGATCAGGTGAGCCTGGTCATCACCGGCTTTAGGTTTATCACAAAAGATGCAGCCCGTCGCCCCCGCTGGTGGTGGCGGCTGCTCACCTAAAATATAACCCACACGCCACGGTGCCCAGATGGTTTCCATAATTTGGTTAGAACATTTCCAAAAGAAATATTCCCGTCAATCCAGTTGCGGCTGAGATGTATTCCATTTTACGGCAATGACACGGTTGCGGGAAGAGCCTGGGCAACTCCAAAAGTTGATAAAGCTTGGGTTGGAGGCCCCGATTTCCTATCCGGCACAGCTTGAGGCCCCGACAGGGTGTTATCGCTGTTTACCACAAACCGTCCATAAGGGTCAACCACAAACGAGTAACCAGCATTAGCCACTTGCACTACTGCCGCCCGATTTTCCACTGCCCGCACCGTGGCCATCGCCGCATGTTCCCACGGGGAGTTGGTGCCACTGAACCATTCGTCATTCGTCATAACCACAATCAACTGCGCTCCATCCTTGGCTAAACGCCGCGCCGGATAGCGAAAGCAACTTTCAAAACAGATGACACAGCCAGCGACCAGCCGCTCACCCGTGCTGGGGCGGTTAAAAGCCAGGGTCTGGGTCTGGACTCCAGGCGTGATTTCAGGACTGGGTGCCAGGGCACGTAAGAAGGGCAGATATTCATTATAAGGTGCGCGTTCACCAAAGGGCACCAGGTGTTGCTTGGCACTAAAAGATTCCTCGCCATTCGGGGTAATTAGCACGGCTGTGTTATAAAGTTCTTCACGGCTGACCGCCCGGTGCGCGCCAAACAGGATTGGGGTTTTAAGTTCCCGCGCGAGCGCATCCAGCCCGGCCATCTCAGTCCCCAGGGCACCTTCGCGCAGGAAACGATTGCGGCCTTTAGGCTGCCAGACTATAGCCGTCGTTTCAGGCCACACAATAAGATCAAAAGCTCCTATCAAGTTGCCGCCTGTCAAGCTGCCGCCTGTCCGCGCCGCCGCTGCTTGCACGCCTTCATGCGTCAGGCGCATCGCTTGAGCATAGGGCGATTCGGCGCTGCTCTCCGCGTTCTTGCGCCAGCTTGGGATGTTGGTCTGCACGAGGAGCACGCGCAGCGGTGGGCGCGGACTGAACGGTAATGTAAGGCGGTAGGCCCCCCACCCATGCAATAAGATAAAAACAGCGACCGGAGCACGCCATAAAAACACATCGCCCCTCCGTATCCAGAGCGCGAGACTGGTCGCAAACCACACGCATAACGCACTTAAACCGTGCTGGCCGATATAGGCTGCGCTTTGGAGCAAAGCGGTATCACGCCACTGCGTGTAAGCCAAAGCGCCCCAACCATGCGCTAATTGCGTTTCATAGCGTAGCGCGTCCAGGCAAGCCCAGAGCAGCGCAATCAGCACGGGTAAGGCCCACGGTGCGCGTTGCACCCAGGAGGCGCGTGGATTCCACAGCCAGGCGCACCCGGCCACGATGGAGCTATGAACGAGAGCAATAAAGGTCACGGCCAACACCCCAAGCAATGCGCCTAGGGGTGCCGGGATACCAATAACTGGGCTGGCTTTGGTGATGGTAGGAATAATCCACCAATTAATCAGGGCGTAACTCAACCACCCGGTGAGGTGCCCCAAACGCCAGCGCGCACGACCATCTAAATCATGCAGTGCCCAGAACAACGGCGTGAGAGCAATCCAACCCAGGGCAAACCAGCCCGCTTGTTGTCCCGGCAACCACCACAGCAGGGCGGTTAAGAGAGCACAGCCCAAACGGACTCGGATAGTGGCAGCTTTATCCGTTGAATCACCGCCAGGTGTGGCTGGAAGCAAAGGGGAACGAGTGGGCTTTCCTTCAGTCAGTTTCGACGGAAAGGCTGTGCCGTTTAGAGCCGGAGTGGTCATCGCTTCCGCTGTGGGAGCCTGATCTGTGAGAGCTTGATCTTGGGAAGCTTGATCTTTCGTCTCCTGAGTTTCCGGGGCCTGGACGATTAGCTGTTGCACTATCCGGGGTATCGGCATCCGGGGTATCAGCAGACGCAGCCGCTGCGCCTGCTGTTGCAGGGTTGGTAGTGCCGGAGTCATCAACGGCAGTGGGTTTCGCATGAATAGACGTAACTTCTCTGGAATCCGAGCTGGCGGCTGGCGATGCGGCCCCCACCCCACCCGTGGCCGCATCTGATGTTGTTTTAAGGGAGGACTTTTCAGTGTCCGCAGCAGTAGACGTTTCACCGGACGTTGAGGCACCAGCAGATTTTGCAGGTGTGCGCTGCTTAGATCCCGCCTCCGACGCAACGGGCTTAACCCCGGCCCCAGCGCGCAGAGTTTGCCACCAATCATGCAAGACGCTGCCCGCGCTACGCCACCCAGAAGCCATCCCCGCACCCGGCGAGGGCGCTCCGGTTAAAGGCTCATGGGGGGAGAGGTCGTTCTTGGGCAGGGCCGCCGCACGCTGCTCATCCCCCGTGGCCGGGAAAAGCAGAATGCGGTCACCGGGCGGGATGTAGCCATGCTCAATCAGGATTTCTTCGTTGCCCTTATCCGATTTGAGCGCCGCCAGTCGCTTCTGCCCCACTTCATATTGCTTCTTGAAAGCCGTGAGTTGCAGTTGTTTGCTGTCTACCTGCTCCTGCATCCAGCTACATTCCGTATGCACGAGGTAAATCATCGCCCACAGCAATAAGGTGCTTGGCCCGAAGACAATCAACATCAGCACATTCGCCAGCCGCTGCTTAGCCCGCCGCTTGCGATGCGCTTTCGTCTTAGCGGGAGAGACACTGGCGGGAACAACAACATCAGGCGCATCGCCGCGCACGGTAGTCCACCGCTTGCGACGCGACGAGCGACCGCCCCCCGCCTTCAATGCAAAGCGTGGCTCATAAACATCTTCCAGATTTGGGTCAGGCTGTGATGGTGGCTGTATCGAGACCCGCCTCCTAAAGGTAGGTAGTAGGTGGTAGATAGTAGGTAGGAAAGGTGAGGTGTAAATAGCCTGCAAGGAAATCAGAATAGTTACTATAGCAGCTTGTTATCCCTTACACTTCACTACCCCTATCTACCACCTACTACCTACTCTTCAAGTTATAAAACGCATCGCGTCCAGCGAACTGGGCACTATCGCCAAGCTCTTCTTCAATGCGCAGCAACTGGTTATATTTAGCGACACGGTCGGTGCGACACGGTGCGCCAGTTTTAATCTGCCCGGCGTTGGTCGCTACCACTATGTCAGCAATAGTGGTGTCTTCGGTCTCGCCGGAGCGATGGCTGACCACAGCGGTGTAACTGGCTCGCTTGGCCATTTCAATCGCGGCCAGAGTTTCGGTTAAAGTGCCGATTTGGTTGACCTTAATCAAAATCGAGTTGCCCGCCTTCTGCTCAATACCCTGCTTCAGCCGCTCGGTATTAGTAACAAAGAGGTCATCACCAACAAGCTGAACTTTATCGCCAATACGTGCTGTGAGAGCCTGATGTCCGGCCCAATCATCCTCATCGAAGCCATCTTCAATCGAGATAATCGGATACTTACTCACCAAATTGGCCCAGAAATCCACCATCTCTTCACTGCTGCGCGAACCACCTTCACGCTCGAAAACATATTGCTTACCATTATGCAGTTCGCTCATGGCCGGGTCCATCGCCAGCAACACATCCTGGCCCGGTTTGTAACCCGCCGTCTCAATCGCCTGCATAATCACACCCAGAGCATCTTCGGTGCCCTGTACGTTGGGAGCAAAGCCACCTTCATCGCCCACCGCAGTGGAAAGCTTGCGATCATGCAGCACTTTCTTGAGCGATTGGTAAATCTCCGTGCCCATCTGCAAAGCCTGCGAGAAGGTTTCCGCACCCACCGGCATGACCATAAACTCTTGCAAATCCACCCCAGAATCGGCATGTTTGCCGCCATTGAGAATGTTCATCATCGGCAATGGCAGGGTGCGCGCGGAGGTACCCCCCAGATAGCGATAGAGGGGCAAATCTAAGGAAGCAGCAGCGGCTTTAGCGACCGCGAGTGAAACGCCCAAAATAGCATTCGCGCCCAGAGTTGATTTATTGGGCGTGCCATCGAGATCGAGCATTAATTGGTCAATCGCGACCTGCTCGGTAGCGTCCATCTCAATCAGTTCGGGAGCGATTCTTTCATTAACATTCTGGCAAGCCGTTAAAACCCCTTTGCCGCCATAGGTCTTTTTATCACCATCGCGCAATTCAACGGCTTCATATTCACCAGTGGATGCGCCGGAAGGGACGCTGGCACGACCAATTACACCATCTTCTAAAGCGACATCTACCTCAACCGTGGGGTTGCCACGAGAATCTAAAATTTGACGGGCTACAATATCAACAATGGCGGTCAATTTAATCTCCGTAAAGCGTCAGTATTTTCAACGCGGATGTTGTCATTTAACTACAACTTACCCCGCGCGTCAATTTGAATAAATATTCAACAAAAGCAAATAACCGATGACCACATGGCCATCGGTTATTTTAAATCTGGCTTAGCCCCTTATTCTGCTTTCAGCCCATTCAAAGAGAGTTAAATATTCTTCTTAATTTTGGCTTGCGCCCGCAACCCTTCGATATGCTTATCTAAAACATCCTGCACCTTCATCTTGAAGAGGGCTGTTTTGAGATTGGCATAAGCCTCTTTGTTGTCCCGCAGGTCACTCAGTGGCACGATACGTTCGGCCACTTTATCGGTCTTGATAATATGATAGCCAAACTGGGTCTCGGCTAACTTGTCGTAGACTTTGCCCGGTGTGGTGGCAAAAGCAGCATCCTCGAAAGGTTTTACGAACTGGTCTTTTTCTAATGGCCCCAATTCACCGCCTTTATCTTTGCTACCAGGGTCTTCGGAGTTTTCGCGTGCCAGCTTAGCGAAATCAGCACCACCCAGGGCTTGCTTCAAGAGGCCCGCCGCCCGGTCATGGGCCTTTTTCTTGTCGGCTGCCGAGGTATTGGGCTGGACGGCAATCAGGATATGGCTGACTTTGGTGTATTCCGGCACCGTAAATTCCTTGGGGTTATCACGATAGAACTTGGCAATATCGGCTTCAGAGATGGTAATATCCGCCGTTAATTGGTTGGCTAATTCACGGCGCATTAGCTCCTCGGTCAAACTCTGGCGCACGTAAGCGGGCGTCAAGCCCTCTTTAGCGAGGGCCTGGGTAAAGTCCTGATCGTTCTTGAAACCACCCTTCACCTGCTGCACGAGTTTGTCAACATCTTGCGGGGCCGGTTTGATATTACGCTGCTGGGCCTCTTGATAGAGCAAGCGATCTGCAATGAGGTTTTCTAAAATGCGCCCACGCCAGGTTTGCAAGGCCGCTTTGTCCGCCGGAGAGTCGCCCGCCAGGGTTGGCTCCTGTTTCTTTAAAGCATTTAATAGTCGCTCTACATCAGCGACCATAATTTTGTCATTATTGACTTCCGCCGCGACGGCACCAGTGGCCGGGGCAGGCGATGTAGTCGCCGGAGCCAGTTTGCTCGCAGGGCTGGCGGGCGCAGCATTGACCACGAGCGCAGGCTTGCTAACAGCTACGGCCGCAACTGCGGCGCACCGCACCCATTCTTTACGACACTTCATTCTCAATCTCCTTGATTCCAGGCACCGGATTCTTCCGGCGTCTCTTACTTTGACACGCAATAGTGATAAAATTCTCGCAGTTATTGCAGCAGGCACAGCCCCCAGCGTGAGTCGTTTTTCAGTTCAACCAAAAAGTGCATCACAAGCTATCATAAAAGCAATGAACCGACACCACAGGACGCCTTACCTGGCCCGGGGTTGCTCCCAACTTAGCATCAAGAGTATTAGCTGTCAAAACAAAGCGGCTGCACTCTTTAAATGAGAGAGTGCAGCCGCTTTGACCTAAGATTCAGACAAATTCCACTACCCTACTGTGCTGTGATTGAGCCTGTTTGTGCGTTCAGTAAGGCCCCCTGTCCATCAGCCAAATGGATCCAGCGCACGGTTACTTTGTCTCCCGCATGAAGAGCACCCGTAGGCAAATCCAGGGTAACGCTATGATTGGCAGCATTGTAACCAGCACTCTCCACCGTCACTGAATGGCCGTTCACCTCAACATTGTAATGCGCCACATCGCTTGCACTCTCAGCCTCCAAAGCGCCTAAGAAGCGCAACTGCACGGTGCTTGTCACCACACTGGCTTTAGCTATCGAGAGTGCTACGGTGGAAGCTGCTGCCACTGGTGGAGGCGTGTTGCTCTTGACGGTAAAGGTACTGCGAGCCTCGCCTCGATTAGTGGCCCCATCTAAAGCCACAGCTAAGATGCGATACTCGCCGGGGGTCAAATCGGCTCCTGTGGGCAAACCGCTGCGCCGCACATAGATGCCTTTAGCCACATCACCTTGCGCCAGGAAGACCACGGGCTGCAAGATGCCTTTGACGTTAGGAGGAGTGACAAAACTGCTGCCATTCCACTGCTTGCCATCGCTCACTCGCACCAGACTCAAGAGTACCTTTTGCACCCCTGTACCACCTGGCCCATCGGCGATCTTACCACCAATGGTCAGCAGACTGATCAGGATGGCCTTATCTTTGGGAGTGGTGATGCTAATAGTGGGCGGCGTATGGTCAATGATGAGGGTTAGAGACGCACTGGCGCTATGGCCTGTGGTGTCCGTAGCAATAGCCGTCAGGTTATATTGGTCATCTATCAGGAACTGGCCATTAGGCGTATTGGTGGGCAGCAAGCCAGCCGCCAGCGTCCACACTCCGTTAGCCACCGTCGCGGGGAAGAAAGTGGGACTGGCACTCCACGCACTGCCCGTGAAGTACTTGCCATCGCTCTGGCGCTGGATACTCACCTGCACATTCAAGTTGGTATTGGCCGGGGCAAAAGCCTCGGCTACAGTGCCGACCAAGCTGGGCAGACTGCGGTAGACATCCCCATTGTTCACATTGCTGAAGTTGACGCTCAGCAGCGGTGTGGGTGGTACCTGATCGTCATTGATAATGGTGCCGGTGCCCTGAGCGCGGGTTAAAGGTGCCCCCACGGAATTACTCAACTTCACCAGGAAGGTCTCATTCGGCTCGACAACGGTATCACCAATAATGGGCACATTGATGGTCTTGCTGGTCTGGCCAGGGGCAAAGCTGAGCGTGCCACTCGTGCTCATGTAGTCGCTACCTGCCGTCGCCGTGCCATCAGCGGTGGCATAATCCACACTAACCGGCTTACCGCTGGGTGCTGTCAACGTTACCGTGAAGGTCATGTTGGTCGTGCCACTGTTGCCTTCGGTCAATTGAACATCGTTAATGGCCAGCGAGGGCGGGCCATCATCATCAAGAATGGTGCCCACCCCAGCGTTAGTGCTGATGGTAGCTCCTCCCGTGGGTTTGGAGAGCAACACCAGGAAAGTCTCGTTATCTTCTTGCATGGTGTCGCCCACCACCGAAACCGCTATGGTCTTAGTCGTCTCACCAGGCGCAAAAGTGAGGGTGCCCCCCGTGCTGAGATAATCATTGCCCGCTTTAGCGGTGCCATCAGCCGTAGCAAACTGCACACTGACGGGCACCGTGCTGGGAGCGGAGAGAGTCACCGTGAAGATAGCCGGGGTGACGCCGCTATCGCCTTCGAGGGCACTGACACTATTGATGGAAAGGGTGCGGGCAACAGCATTAACGGTAATAGGCACCGTGCTGCTGGTGCTCTTAGCTCCACCTGCTCCCGTGTTGCCGCCATCATTGGTGGTAAGGCTCAGAGTGGCGGCTCCCGTGAAGCCTGCACCTGGAGTAAAGCGCAGACCATTGAGCGCCGCATTCAGGCTCGCCAGCGTGCCAGAGACGGTGATGGTCGCACTGCCATTGCTGCCGCCAGTCACCGTTAAGCCATTGAGCGTCGCCAAGGCTACCGTGCCATTCGTTGCTGCCAGCGTCACCTGCACCGGATTGGTGCCTGCATCCACATCACTGATTGAGAGAGCGTTATTGTTAGCAGAAGAGAAGACCAGTGGTGTATCCTGGTTGACACTCTGGGCACCCGGCACGCTGTTCACAGGCGCATCGTTGACGGCAGTTATCGTCAGCGTCACCGTCGCGGTATTGCTAAAGGTGGTGCCATCAAAGACATGATAGGTGAAGCTATCGCTACCATTAAAGTCAGCATCCGGGGTATAGGTAAAGGAGCCATCGGGGTTAACGGTGAGCGTGCCGTGGGCTGGGTTATTGACCACAGCCCCGACGGTCAGGGCATCCCCGTCTAGGTCTGTATCATTGACTAACACCCCGGTAGCGGCATTCACCGTCAAAGGCGTGTCTTCATTCGTGGTGTAGGTGTCATTGACTGCCAGCGGAGCATGATTGACCGAAGTGACCGTGATGCTCACCGTCGCCGTGTTGCCGTTGGTGGTGCCATCGTTAGCCGCATAAGTGAAGCTATCTGGCCCACTGTAATTGGCGGTTGGCGTATAGGTAAAGGAACCATCGGCCTTGAGGGTGAGGGTGCCATGACTGGGGCCACTCACTGGGCGCGGCGTGCCCACCGTAAGCGCATCGCCATCAATATCGGTGTCGTTGGCTAACACCCCATTGGCCGCAGGTGCATTGAGAGCAATAGTCGCCGTCGTACTATAGCTGTCGTTGTTGGCTACGGGCGCATGGTTGACCGGAGTGATGTTAATCACCACGTTATCGGTGGCGCTCCTCGCTCCGCCGCTGCCGGTGTTGCCTAAGTCATTGGTGGTAATGGTCAACAAGCCAGCACTGCGACTATGCAGAGCGGGCGTGAAGACGAGGCCATTTAAGTCAGCTTTGATATTGCTGATGGTGCCGGTAAAGACCATACTGGCGGTGCCATTGGCACCATTAGTAAAGGTCAGGCCCGTGGTGGCAGGTAAGGTTAGAGTTCCATTGGTGACAATCAAAGTCACGCGCACCGGAGCCGCGCCCGCATCCGGGTCAGACACCGTGATAGCATTGCCGTTTCCCGTTGAGAACGTTAAGGGCGCATCTTCCAGCGTGGTTTGATTGCCCGGCACCGTGTTGCTTGGCGGCTGATTGGTGGGATAGACCACTTCCACATTGCTGTAGGTGATGGTCTGGCGATTACCAACCGGGCCAAAGGTGATGGTGCCTGCATTCGTGCCGGTACTGGTGAAGACGGGATTGATGACACCGGTCAGGTCAACATTCAAGCTATCCAGGCCGGGGCCACCATCTACAAGCACTGGATAGTTGAGCGAAGGCGTAATGCTGATGTTGTCATTGCCGCCACCAGCATTGATCGTCACCGAACCACCGGCTGCGGGATTGGCAAAGGTGGTCGTTTCAAAGGTTCCATCTGGGCTGCTCAGTTGCGAGTTGCCACCACCTACGTCTTGCAGCACGATATTATCCGAGGTGCCCGGCAGATTGAAGATGATGTTGGTGGCTGTGCCGCTATTGGAAATCGGGTCTGAGCCGCTGTAGTTGTAAGTGGCCGTGGTGCCGCCATTGACTAAGCTAATGTTGCCATTGTGCCCGTTGGCATCGGTCGTGGTGTAGGTATAAGTGGCCGTGGTTTCCGCTCCGCCGACAATTTGCAGCACATCTCCTGGCGCTCCCGTTTGGGGGCCACCATCGTAGGTGATACCGCCTGCTGGCGCAAAGAGGCCACCGGCGGGATTATTGATGGTGAGCGTATCATTGCCTCCGCCACCGTTGAAGGTTAAGGCGGGGAGATTACTAAAGGCCACCACCGGGCCAGCAACACCATTGGTGGTGAGTTGGTAGGTGCCGCTGTCCGGGCCAGTGGCTGTGACGACAAGGGTGTCGTTGTTGCCCGTGCCGCTAATCGCTGTGTTAGCAGTGATAGTCGCACTCGACGTGCGATTGGCGGGAGTGGTATCAGGAGATGGACTGGTCACTGACGCCGTATTAGTGATGGTGGTATTGTCGGGCGTGTTGTTATTGACTCGCGCTACAATTGTGAAAGTGGCCGTCGCGCCACTGGCAAAGCTGTTGTTGCTCGCCGTCACGGTGCCCGCGCCGCCAGCAGCCGGTGTGGTCAAGGTGAAGGTTGGGCCACTATTCTGCGTAGCCGAGACAAACGTTGTATGGGCCGGGAGGGTATCTGTAAGAGAAGTAGTCGTGGCAGCGCTGGGGCCATTATTGGTGAGACTGAGACTATAGGCAATGTTAGCCCCCGGAATAATCGGGGCTGTCGGCGCCGTTTTGGATAAAACCAGTTTGCTGAATTGCTGCAACTCAAACGCGCCAATATCAATACGACCATCTATGACACGGGGGAAGCCAGTACCGCGCTGATCAGTAGTAGGCGGCGGGGTGAAGCCGGGATCACCCGCATCAATGGCTGGGCTACCCGACAGCAAAGCTAAGGTCTGAGTTGGCCCGCCATTATCGGCTAACGGCCCCAACAAAGGGTCTTGGCCCGTGATATTATGGTTGCCCGTGAGTGTCGCGCCGGTGGTATCAAAGATCAGGTTGTAGTCCCCGGAACTCATGCTGCCACTCAGGTCGGGATCTCTTCCACTATTATTGGCGACAATGCTGTTGTTGAGATTCAACGTCCCATTATTGGCAATCCCCCCGCCAATGCTAACGTTTATAGAATTATTGGCAATGGTGCTGTTATTTATCGTCGCCGTCGCGTCGTTCTCTAGCCCACCCCCACTGGCGGATGCGCTATTTCCGGTCACGGTGCTATTAGTCAGCGTCAGGGTGCCCCCAAAATTATTAATCCCGCCACCTTGAGTGGCACTAGCCGTATTATTAGCAAGGGTGCTACTGTTCACGGTCAAGGTGCCATCATTGCTAATCCCTCCACCACCAGTATTCGCAACATTGTTAGCGATGGTGCTGCTATTTACTGTTGCAGTGCCATCATTTGCGATTCCACCCGCGTTGTGAGCTGAAGCATTGCCACTCACGGTGCTGCTATTCAAGGTCAGGGTGCCGCTCACGTCATTCCAGATGCCTCCAGTCTCACTGTTCTGAGCGGAATTGTTGGTCAGGGTACTATTATTGACGGTCAGGGTACCATTATTGTAAATCCCCCCGGCAGAACCGAAAGCAACATTACTGTCAAGGACGCAGTTGCTAACCGTAAGAGTGCTCTGATCGTTCCTGATACCCCCGCCATCAGTAGTGCTGAAGCCATGGCTGATGGTCAAGGCGGAGATGCTAACGGTGGGGCCAGTGGCGGTGCCATTGGAGACAGTGAAAACACGAACGGCATTGTTGCCACTGACCGTCAACACGTTAGCGCCTGGCCCTTGGACCGTGAGGTTGGTGCTCAGGTTGGGCAGGGCCGCTGTCAGCGTGATGGTGCCCGTTACGTTGTTGGCAAAGGTGATGGTGGGCGTTCCCGTCAACGAGGCTGCGAACCCAATGGCTTCGCGCAGGGTGCAGTCGGTTGTGCCGCAGGTGCCGTCGTTGTGATCGGCAGTGGTGTTGACTACAATTGGGGAAGCCGCCTGGGGCGTGTCATTGTTCTGCACTTCAAAAGCACCGATGTCGCTGCCATCGCCGCCTGTCGCGTTGGGATAGACATTGAGATTAACAGGCCGCGTCAGCCCGCGCTGATCTTTGCCCGTGCCACTCACATCCTGGCCCTGGTCAATGGCCGGGCTGCCTGCAAGGAGGGCCAGAGTCTGCGTCGGGCCACCATTATTGGTCAGTGCGCCGAGTTGAGGATCTGCGGTCACGGTGACACCGGTCAGGGCATTACCCCCGCTGCCATTGACTTTCACCAGATTAAACTTATTCGCGCCTGCCGCCGTGCCACCATTGATCGTGTTCACAAAGGCATCCGTCGCGCCGCCAGCAGTATTAGCAAGAATAGTGTTGCCAACGCTATAAGACACGCTCGCGGCATCGCCGAGCAGGTACAAGCCACCGCCACCCTGGGCGGCACTGTTACCACTGAAGGTGCTACTACTGACCGTTACGCTGCCATTGCGGGAGAATACGCCGCCGCCGAAACCGCTGCCACTATGCGCGCCCGTGCCGCCCTGGGCCGTATTGCCTGCGATGGTAGCATTAGTGAGAGTGACCGTGCCGCCAAAATTAAAGACGGCCCCGCCTAATCCTGCGCCGCCGCCACCAATACCGCCGCCAAAGTTCGCGCCACCATTATTTCCATTACCGCCGCCAAAGCCAGCAGCGCCACTGCCCGTGCCGCCGCCGCCCGTGCCACCACCGCCACCGCCAAAGCCGCCGTGACCGCCACCACCACCACCGCCACCGCCAAAGCCGCCAGCACCGCCACTAACGGCACCGCCGCCACCGCCACCAAAGCCAGCAGCGGCACCGCCAAAGCCAATACCGCCGTTTGGCCCACCGCCGTTCCCGCCAGTGTCGGGAGCGCCATCGCTAGCTAGCCCGCCGCCGCCCGTGCCAAAGCTGCCACCGCTCCCCGCATTGGCACCGCCGTTGCCACCAATAGCCTGATTACCAGTCAAGGTGCTATTTAAAATAGAGATGGTGCCTGCATTAAAGATCGCGCCTCCCAATCCGGCAGCCCCGCCACCCGTGTTGCCAGCGCCAGCGCCACCATTGCCACCTTGGGCTAAACCGCCGCTCAAAGTTACATTTTGCAGCGTCAGGTTGCCAGTTGCCGTAACCGCGAAGAGGCGCAAATTCGGCGTCCCGCCAGCGGTAGCACGGGCGATGGTGATACCGCTATTGCCCGTCAAGCCTTGCACTGTTATGCTGCTTGTCACCAGCAAGGCTGAGGAACCAAAGGAGCTATCTCCGACGGTATTAAGACTGATAGTTTGCCCTGCCAAGGCAGGCACGAAATTGATGGTGTTAGCCCCACCTGCCGTGTTAGCCGCCGCGACCGCTTCGCGCAAAGAACAATCTGCATCGCAGGTGCCATCATTGGTATCAGCCGTTTTAGTAACGGTGAACGTGGCGGCAGAAGCCAGCCCCGCGCCCCAGAATAGCCCCAGCATCAGCCAGAGAGAGAGCCAACTCATGCCCCGATAATGACGAGATGATTTCTCCTGTGCCAAACCAGAGGGCACAATAGAAGGTGCTGTCTTGGGGTCAGGCGAAATGGCATGGAGCTTTAAAGAAGGCGGGGTTGTGATAGACGACAAAGATGGCATGAGGACAAGACGCATACAATTCTCCTATTGGTCATCCGCAACGGACACCAAGGGCCGGATAACTTTGGGTGACAGCATAGCTACAACGACTTTTCGCTAAACCGGGCCAGCTTAGGTGTAGTGAGTTCGGGTATAAACTCAGGCGGCGAAGATGTTGGCCGATACATTAAGAGCGTGCTGATTATAAATGGTTTTCCTGTCTTTTGTCAAGTCGTTCAGCTATCGCCACGAAGTTCTCTCTATGATTTTCCCAACGCCAAAATAAAAGCGGTTGCACGAAATAGTGCAACCGCTTTTCACTCACCTCTACTCTGGTGCAGTTCTTCTGGAGCAGCCCTGCTTCACCGCGCTACAAAAGGCCCGCCCTGCCCTTGGAGCAGAGCACCTTGAGCATCGCTCACCCCACTCCACTGCACTGTCACCTTATCCCCAGCGTGCAAACTACCATCGGGCAAGCTCAGCGTCACGCTATGGATGGTTGAATCATAACCTGCGCTCTCGACTGTTATCCCCATACCATTAACTGTCGCGGTGTAATGCGCAGCATCTCCGGCACTCTCGGCATCGAGCGCCCCTAAGAAGCGCAACTGCACACTGTTCCCCGCGACACTGGTTTTAGCCAACGACAGCTTGATCGTTGAGGCAGTTGGTGGCCCTGCCGTGCTACTCTGCACAGTAAAGCTGCTGGTAGCCTGTGCACGATTGCCTGCTCCATCAATAGCTATGGCCAACAGACGATAGGTGCCTGGCTGTAAGCTCGTGCCACCAGGCAAACCGGTGCGCCGTGACCACACCCCTTTGGCTGCGTCCAGATTGGTGCTCAAGGCAAACGGCTGCGCCTTACCCCCCACCACAGGCGAAGTGACGAAGTTGGTGCCATTGAAGGATTTGCCATCGCTCGCGCGAATAATGGAGAGCAATACCTGTTTGACTCCCGTACCACCGGGCGCATCACTGGTGTGGCCGCCAATAGCTCCCAATCGGGTTAATTCCGCTTTGTCTTGGGGCTGCGTGATGGAGATCGTAGGCGAGGTGTGGTCAATGCTTAAGGTTACGCTGTCAGTTGCCGTATGGCCTAAGCCATCATTAGCGGTCGCGGTAAGAGTATATTGATCGTCAATTAACAATTGACCATTAGGTGTGTTGTTGGGCAATGCACCTGTAGGCAAAGTCCAGGTGCCATTGGCAAAGTTGGCCGGAAAGAGCGTGGGAGAAGTACTCCAACCGCTGCCATCGAAGAACTTCTTATCACTCTGACGCTGGATGCTTACCTGCACCGTGAGGTTCGCGCCCGCAGGTGCATTGCTCTCCCCGGCACTGCCCACGACAGTGGGCAAGCTGCGGAAGATGTTACCTGTTCCGACATTAGTGAATTGCACACTCACGATTGGATTGAGCACTGGTGGGGCGGTGTCATCATCTTGAATCAAGCCCGTACCCACCGAGTTAGCGAGGGTGGCATTGACCGCATTGACCAGGTTGACAAAGAAGGTCTCATTGCCTTCCACCAGATTATCGCCGATGATCTGCACCGGCACAATTTGCGTGGTCTGGCCAGGGCTAAAGGTCAATGTGCCCGAAGTTGCCACATAATCGCTGCCCGCTTTGGCCGTGCCATCGGCGGTGGCATAGTCCACCGTGACAGTCTTGCCACTGAGATTGTTCAGGCTCACCGTGAAGAGAGCCTTATTGGTGTCGCCGAGGTTGCCCTCCACCACGCTCACGCTGTTAACACTCACTGTCGGAGCGCTATTGGCATTGAGGATGGTGCCCGTCCCCTGCGCCTTAAGGAGGGTAGTTTTGGTCGGGTTAGCAAGATTAACGGTAAAAGTTGAGGTATCACCATTGATCGTGTTGCCTATGATCGGCACCGCAATAGTCTGGCTGGTCTGGCCGGGAGCAAAAGTTAGCGTGCCGCTCACCGCAGTAAAGTCACTGCCAGCTTTGGCGGTGCCATTGATAGTCAGGTAATCCACCGTAATGGTCTGGCTGCTGGGGTTAGCCAGACTCACCGTGAAGTTGGCATTGGTGGTGCCGGTAGTGGGTTTGGTCACGGTGACATCGTTGATGCTGAGAGCGCCATCATCATTAAGGATAGTGCCCACCGCTTGACCACGCGCTATCGTGGCATTAGATGGGGTGTTCAGGTTGAACGTGAAGCTCTTATCTGGCGCACTGAGATTATTGCCTAAGACTGACACTACGATAGTTTTGCTGGTCTCGCCGGGAGCAAAGGTCAACGTGCCCGCGCTGGTGGTGTAATCTACCCCCGCAGTGGCCGTGCCGTTGGCAGTGGCATAGTTGACACTCACACTCTGGCTGCTGGCATTGCTCAGGCTAACCGTGAAGCTAAAAGGGGTGTTACCCGCATTGCCTTCATTGGCGGTCACATCGGCCACGCTGATAGAGGGTTGTCCATCGTCATTGAGGATGGTGCCTGTGCCCGTTGCGGTGGCAATAGTGGCATTGGTTGGCGCACTCAGGTTTACGGTGAAGGTCTCGTCTGGCTCTTGTTTGGTGTCGCCATTGACAGCAATCGTGATGGTTTTGCTGGTCTCACCAGGAGCAAAGGTCAGGGTGCCGTTTTGCGCTACATAGTCATTATCGGCCACTGTCGCCGTGCCATCCGCCGTAGCATAGCCCACGGTAATCGGGAGGCTGCTGGGATTGGAGAGCGTGGCGGTGAAGGTGAAGTTGCTGGTGCCGCTATTACCTTCTTTGGCCGTCACGCTGTTGATGGAGACGGTGGGCTGGACATCATCATTGCGAATCGTGCCCGTGCCTGTGGCCGTAGCGATAGTGGCATTGGCGGCATTGCTCAGGTTTACGGTGAAAGTTTCATTCGGTTCAAACTTAAGGTCACCATTGATGGGCACAATCAAAGTTTGGGTGGTCTGGCCGGGGGTAAAGGTGAGCGTGCCGGAAGTGGCAACATAATCGTTATCAGCGGTGGTGGCCGTGCCGTTGGCGGTGGCATAGTTCACAGTCACCGGGGCAGCACTGTTGGGCACATCCAAAGTCACTGTGAAGACGGCGTTGGTGGTGCCGCTATTGCCTTCAGCCAGCGTCACATTGTTAATCGAAAGTCTGGGAATGGCGTTCAGGATGTTGACCGTCTCGAAGTTGAGATAATTAACTGGCTGCACACCCAATGAAGTGATACTATTGGCACCCCGCGTCACGGCGCGACCCTGCGCATCATAGTTCAGCACATCGCCTGGCGCTCCCGTAGGGTTGTTGCCATCCAGATTATAAGTCGTCGCAGCGGAGGCTTGCACATTAAAGGTATCACTGTTCTGCCCACCCGTGACATTGAGCGTTTGAATATTATTGTAAGTCACTGGGGGCAGGGTGCTGCCGACGATAGAAGTTGGCGTGAGGTTGTAGACACTGGCCGCGAAGTCATTGCTATTGTTGACAGTCAGGGTGTTAGCACCCGCACCCCCATTCACGGTGATGGACGACGTATAGCCATTGTCAAGGCGGCTTACCCTCACCGTCTCGCCATCGCTGCTGTCATTGATAGTCAACGAGTTGGTAGGATTGGCAAAATCAGTCGTCTCGAAAGTGGCGTTGCCGCTGCTTAAACGCGAGAGGCCATCATTAAGGTTGCCGTTATCGCCTAACTGGGCCAGGTTATCGCCATCGCCAGAGGGCAAATTAAAGATAATGTCAGACGCCGTCCCGGTGTTGGTGATAGGAGCCAGACCAGTGTAATGATAGAGGGCCGTGGTGCCACCGTTGACCAGAGTAATGGTGCCATTATGTCCGTTGGCATCTGTCGAACCGTAGGTATAGGTGGCGCTGGTTTCGCTGCCGCCCACGATTTGCAGGCTATCGCCCGGCGCTCCGTTCTGGCCGCCGCCATCGTAGTTGATGCCATTGACGGGAGCAAACAAACCACCAACGGGATTGTTGATAATAAGGGTGTCATTACCCGCCCCACCATTGAAGCTGAAGGAGAGAATGCCAGTGAAGCTAATAACCGGGCCAACGACACCATTCGAGGTGAGTTGGTAGGTACCGCTGTTGGGGCCGGTGGCATTTACCACCAACACATCGTCGTTACCTGTGCCCGTGATTTGATCTTGCACTGTGGTATTGAACGTAGATTGATTATTGGCGCTATTGGTGTCAGAAGTCGTGCTGAATGTATTGGCGGGGATGGGGAGGATAGTGCCAGAGGGCGTGGCGGGATCAATATATATCACAAGGGTAAAAGTCTGCGTGCCGCCAGGGGGGAGCGGAGCACCATTAGCGGGGCCGCTGCTTTGAGTGAACGAGACCAGCGAGGTATGGCTCGGCAAGGTGCCAAAAACGCCTGTCGATTGGGCATCGCTGGGGCCGTTATTGGTCTGGGTGATGGTGTAGGTGACATCGCTGCCAGGAATGGCGGTGGCCGGGCCAGTAATGTTCACTGATAGATCGGCCTGGGTATTGACGGTGGTATTGACCGTGGACGTGCCGTTAGTAGCGATATTGGGGTCAAAACTTGCCGTCGTGACCGTCGCTGTATTACTAAGAGTACTGCCAGCAGCGGCGTTAGCAGGAATCGCTGCGACCACGGTAATGGTCTGGGAGGCTCCAGGGGCCAAGATAGCGATGGTATCACTTATGGTATTACCTGTATTCAACAGGTTGAACTGCGGTCCGACAGCGGGCTGGCTCTGCGACACAAAAGTGACGCCAGCAGGTAACACGTCACTCAAGGTTACACTTTGAGCATAGCCCAAACCATTATTAGTGATAGCGAGGGTGTAGGTGATGTTGCTGCCCGCCAGCACCGAGGCTGGCCCGGTTTTAGCAATCGTTACATTGGGCAGCACGAACTGGCCACGGATCTCGCCGCCAGGGAATGGTGCAGTGTGGATGTTAGTATAAAAGTTTCCTGCTTGCAGATCTGTTACCTGGGCTGAGGTCAGAGTCGCCGTCTGCTGTGGAACCGTGCCGCTGGTAGCCGCAGGCACTCCAGTTAAATCAACAACTACGGGGCCATTAGAACCGGCGGGTGCATCATGAATGTGAACTGCCGTAGCGGTGCCCGTTAGACCCGTAAAAGATTCATTGATAGTAATAATATTGGTCACAGTATCCAACACTATAGTCGCGCTGCCCGTGGCGGGTGAGGCCGTAGGTGGCACCTGTTGAGCACCATTCAGCGTGGCGGTGAAGGTTTGGAGAACAGCGTGGGCCGGGATTGCTGTCAGCCCCCATAGCAGGACACCACAAAGCGCCAGTAGGCGCGTCCGCCACACGCCACTTGTCCAACCTGATCCTGAACTCTGACCAACCGTTACCTGCTGCATAATGTCTCCTCTGGGGGCTGCCATTATTGGCCCAAAACTACCGTGATCAGAAATACTAACGGCTCAAAGAAATGCAAGGGTAAACGTTGGGTAAGGTATGATAGGCTACCAACTACAGGACGAATACCAATGCTCCGACGACTCCGTCATGGGGTGCAAATGAGGCAGTGGGTTGCAGTGAGAAAACAGCAACTCTAATGATGAAGTGACAGACAGCCTCATTATACACCGCAACCAATCTTACCGTCAAAGATTTTGTGACACCTCCGCTCGGCTAAGCTGCAAGATAGGGACAAAGTCTCACATACCGTCAAGGCAACAGCGACCCCGGCTGCGGGGTCGCTGTTGCGGCTGGCCCGACTAACCAGGCCAACTTAGAGTTTTAGGTGTAGATGATTACTTGCCAGCCATTAGTGAGGTCTGACCCATCAACGTCTGCTGCCGCGCGTCCAACAACCCGCTCCATTTAACCAGGACTTTATCGCCAACGTGCAAGCTGCCATCGGGCAAGCCCAAGGTTACGCTGCGATTCGTCGCGTCATAACCAGCACTCTCCACCATTACCACCATACCATTAACTGTCACGGTGTAATGCACAGCATCTCCGGCACTCTCGGCATCGAGTGCCCCTAAGAAGCGTAACTGCACGCTATTGGTGGCCACACTCGCCTTCGCTGTTGAAAGGGCGATGGTAGAAGTGGCAGGTGTCTTGGCAGTCATGTTGCTTGGCACCGTGAACGTGCCAGTTGCCTGGGCACGATTCCCCGCACCATCTACAGCAACAGCCAGAAGGCGATAATCACCTGCCTGCAAGTCACTGCCAGCAGGTAAACCGATGCGTCGTGCCCAGACTCCCTTAGCGACATCCAAGTTCGTAGTCAAGGTAAAAGGTTGGGCCTTGCCATTGACCACAGGCGAGGTAGCGAAGGTGGTGCCATTGAAGGACTTGCCATCACGGGCGCGATGAGGACTCAGCCTAACAGCAAAAGCGAGACTCCTAAAATTGGGGCAGTGATTGAACACGGCAGCAATGTGTTTGACGAATGGGGCAATTACAGGTCAACGAAGAAACCAGCGCAGACGCGCATCTGCTGATGATGTCTTAACCCGGCACGGGAAGCGACGCGGGCTAACTTAAATATCTCCGCGCCAAAACGACAGCCGCGAAGTCGTCAATGGGGGCTGGAGGGACTTGTAAAGAGAGCGGCAAAAGTCGCCGCCACCCCACTGGGGGATTGGCTTGCCAGTATAAAGGGCGAGCTTCGAGGGTGGAGCCGGTTTCATCTACCATAGCAATGGGCAAGCCCGGCACTATGTCGTGGATTTCCTGATGCAACGGCTGTGAAGTGGTAGCATTCCCTAAAACAATTTCGGTGATGGTGTATTCCTGAATCAGGGCTGGCAACAGGGCAGGGACGTTCTGGCGCGGGCAGATACTGTGCATTATAACCTCACCGGAGGCTTCAACCACCGCCACGCCACACTTATCACGACCGGGATCAATCGCTAAAATTCTTCGTGCGTCTGGGGGAGAGCTAATCAAGGGAATCAAGGCCGACTGACTTCAAAGCGGCTTACTTCGATGCGCACGCGCAGAGGCTCAACTGTGTTCAAGCTATCAGTCGCTAACAGGCGAACGCGCGCTGGGCCTTTAATCGCCTGAATACGGCGTAAGGCTTCAAAGATACGCTCGTTAGTGCCTAATGCATAGAAATTGGGATTGTCAGGGCTGACAGGAGGCATTACGCCCTTAGCGCGAGCCGCTTTTTCACCTTCGCTGATAAGACCCAACAATTGATTAAAGATACGAGCATCGCTTTGAGTGCCATCTATGGTGATGGGGTCGGTGATTGGTTCATCGGCCTTAAAAACTGGTTGTACAGGGACAACCATCAAACGCCCGGAGATTTCTTTTTCGCCCTCTACCTGATTATACGCCGCCATCAATCGCACCGAAACCGGCACCTCAAAAGTCGTGATATAATCCGCCAGATGATTAAGAATTTCTTCTTCGCCCAATTGCAGCCGCTGGCCACCAGAGTCAATGTTCAAGGGAGCCAGGTGCATGACCTGTGCTCCAATGGGAGGCTGCTGCACCTTGGCATTCGCCGCCGTTACGATTTGATGCAAAGCGGCGAGAGCTTGAGTGGTGGTCACATTGGCGGGGATGGTCTGTGCTGCCAACAATTGATTAACGGCGACAATAATTTTATTGTTCGACAGTTCTCTGCTGGTGGCAAACCATTCTCCTGCCTGACGGTAATATTTGCTGGCCGCCGCTTGCGCATCCTGTGCTGCTGTTTGTAATTCTTGCACCTTGCCCTCAAGCACCTTACGCTGACCTTCTAAATCAGCCACAGTTACTTGCTGGTTCTTCACCCGTTGTTGTAAATTCGCTTGTTTTTCGGTAAGTTCCCGCAAATCGCCCAAAACGTTGGTAATAGCCTTCTTAGTTGTAACAACATGAGTTTTAGTTTGTTCTAATTGAGTTTGCATTGAAGCAAGCCGTAATCTCGCATTGGATAAGCGCGTATTGACGCCTTCGAGACGCTGCTGTGTTTTCGTTAATTGCTCTTGCTTGGCCGTTAACTGGTGCTGGGCTAAGACGATCCGGTGCTGCGCCTGCGCCTCGCCTCGTTGGGCGGCTGCCTCGCCTTGATGCGCTTCCGCTTCTCCGCGCTGGGCCGTTACTAATTTAGCCTGGGCTGTACCTAACGCCTCTTTGATGGAGCTTAATTGTTGCTTTGCACCTTGCAACTGCTCCTGAGTCGCATTAACTAACTGCTGACTCTTGATGTTTTTCTCTTTAAGGTCTTTAGACTGGCGCTCAAGTTGTTGATTGTGCCCTTGCAGTATTGGTAATTGACTTGAAAGCTCCTGAACCTGCGCATTAATATGGTCATAGCGCAGCAAAGCCCGGCGCGCACTGCTATCAATGAGTACCAGGATGAGCAAGGTTAGAACCATAATGCCCCAACTGGATGCCATCGTAATGGCTGTCGCGGTTTGGCGCGGACGGAAGCCCAGCAGGGAGATACGCTTCTTGCCAAGTTTTTTACCCAGGTTGTCTGACCAGTAGGCGATCACACAGGTCACTACTGTCAACACCACAAAAAGCTTAATCGAGGTTAACATCGGACGAAACCAAAATACAAAGTCAAACGGCCATTTACGGGAAGCTACGAGTAGATGTTAACGGTTTTTGGACTGGTTTGCACGCCGCTCTGGAGGACTCTCATCCTGAGCCGCATTGGGCTGGTAATCCTGGTGCGATTGATAACGACTGACCCGCTCCCCGAAATAGACTTCGCGGGCGCGGGCATCGTTGAGCAGGTCGCGGGCTGAGCCTTGCGTCACAATATGGCCATCGGCGATGATATAGCCCCGGTCAATGATTTCCAGGGTGTCATGCTCATTGTGATCGGTAATTAAAATGCCGATATTTTGCTCTTTGAGGCGCAGCACAATTTGCTGAATCTCCTGACGCACAATCGGGTCAACTCCCGTGAAAGGCTCATCTAACAAAATGAAATGTGGATTGGTCGCCAGGGTGCGCGCGATCTCGGTGCGGCGACGCTCGCCACCAGATAAACGGAAGCCCAGAGTGTGCCGTCGTTCAATTAAATCCAAGTCCTGAAGCAACTCTTCACAACGGGCCTGGCGTTGCACTGCGGACATCGGCATGAGTTGCAGAATCGCCTGAAGATTGCCTTCCACGGTTAGCTTGCGAAAAACGGAGGGGTCTTGAGCCAGATAACCAATCCCAGCGCGAGCACGCTGGTGCATCGGCCAATGGGTGATATTCTGTTGCCCCAACTGCACTGTGCCGCCGTCGGGCCGCACCAGGCCCATAATCATGTAAAAAGAAGTTGTCTTGCCCGCACCATTGGGGCCGAGGAGTCCCACCACTTCACCGCGCCGCACTTCGAGCGCGATGTTATCCACCACACAGCGACCGCTATACTGCTTGCGAAGTCCATTCGCCACAATAGCGCGTGGTGTGCCGTCCGCGTCTAAGAGTGGATCGGCTACCAGGCCATTCAGGTTATTGTCCATCGGCTGTTCCATTGAGCGACGCTTTAACTACTTCTGTTTACCGCTCTTGCCACTGTTGCTGCCACCAAATTGAAAGAACCCTGGCGTTTCAATAACAACGGGCGCACCAAAAGCATCCAAGCGCAAACCTGCTGGAATATCAGGAGTCGCTTCGGCGGGCGTGACATTTTTTAAATTAACGCGATTGGCCCCGGTAAAATGAAAATCCTGCGCCGCTTCACCAGGAGAAGCCAGGCGATAGAAGCCTACGATGTTGCCTTCCAACACCATCTGATTTAGTGCCGGTTCGATGGTGAGCACATCAGCCTCAGCTTCAACGTGCGTCGGCTGGTTGGCGGCTGCCTTAGCCTCTACATCAGCTTTGTTTTGTTCACCACCACTAAGGGGCGGCGCTCCGTTGGAGCCACTCTTATTGGCAGGCACAGTCGGTGGCGGCGGGGCAAAATCAACTTTTAGCTGCGTGCGACCAATCGTTTTCAGCGTCTCCATTGCATCTGTCGCGCCGCGTGTGACCATAAACTCCGGCGCGGCGATGTCGAACTTCTGCGGCCCGTCATCCGATACAGCGTGGGCATTGCCAATAAAGTCCGCCGTTCCGGTGGTGGCACCCCGGGCGGTCGTTGGCTTGCTGCCATTGTTACCAGGGCGCGACACGCCTGCGCCTGTATTTGCAGTCCCAGTACTTAAGACGGCCTTTATGGTGGCACGTTGCGCGGTTATTACCACCGTACCAAACCGCATCAGGTTCCCAGCCGAATTTTGAGGTGCAGCATTATTGCTTTGATTGTGGCTTGATGCGCTATTAGTTTGCTGGTTCGATTGAATTGCATGACTCTGATTATTGGTTGGTAGGTTATTAGTCGCCGGGGGAGCAGGCTTGGGAGGCGGTGGCGCAAATTCAAAGCGCACCCCTCCTGGCCCACCTTCCACATCTATGTTCAGGTTAGGTTGCACGTAAGTCAAAGTGGCTATACTACCGCGCAAGGTGTTCTTCTGGCCTTGGCCGATTTGATACCATCCATCCACATTCCCATGCAGCACCAGGGTGTTTTGCGCCGCATTAAATGTCGCATCATCGCTGCGCCCTTCCATGTGAGCAGGCGTCGGGCTGCCCGGCTGCGTCAGATTCATCTTGAAGATCACACCATTAAGTGCCCGAATTTGCAATGGGGCTCTGGTATTCGTCTTGGCGATCTCTATAATAGGAGCACGCACATCCAGTTGCGGTGAAGTAAAAACAGCACCACCTTCATAACGTGCTCCCCGACCCGGTAAAAGATGAACTATCGGTGCGCTCAGTTTCCAAGGTTGAGGCGCAACTGGCGGACGAACTAACGGCGCAACCGTTGTCTGTGCCGTTGCAACCCCAGCAGCTCCATACAGCGATACTCCAAAGACTAGGATATACACTTTATAGAGAGTTGAGGGGCAGGTGGAATTTGCACCTGTAGAGACGCGATTAATCGCGTCTCTACCAAACCCCCACCAATTCTTAGCCACCTCACGAACCGCATTTGAGCGTTGACGCATACTTTCCCTTTTAGGAGGTCACTTTATTCTTGAAGACCTGCACATCGCCCGAAGTTGTCCCATTCACGATCACGGCTTCGCGCGACTGCATATCGTAGACCAGGCTTTTACCACTACCCTCAAGGCCATGCTGAGCATCATGGAACCACACGCCATCCGACGCATAAATCTGACCTTTCTTTCCTGCCAGCTTCGCGTAGCGTGCTGTAGGCGCACGCACCACGGTACCCGCATTACTGGTGACCACGACATGGCCCGTCAGGGTAGCGTTGTTGCCATCGGTGGTAGCATCCATGCGGTCACCTCGCAAACGAAGAGTGTCGTGTTGCGCCGTGACATTGCCCCGTGCTATGATATGTCCTTGCACGCGCTGCCACAGCAGCGAATTCGCGCCCACAGTTACATTGGGGGCGAGGTGGCCCCGCACATTGCCACTAAGGGTAGCGGTCTGAAATTTATCGTCAGTTTGCAACTTTTCACCGCTGAGTGTATTGTCCGCTTTATGCAGTGTGACATTATCTTGCGCCACAATTTGCCTGTTGCTCCATGTGACATGTGCCGCTCGCACGTCACCATCTTTATTGCGGGCGAAAACGCCGCCACTACCCACAATTCGTCCTGCTGTCTTCGCCTTCATATCCAGGTCGCTGATCTCCACACGTTGGGCGGTGACAGCCTCGCCATTGCGTTCCAGTTGGGCATCACCCGTTGCTGTCACCTGCCCCACCTTCTGCCCATGTGCATCAATATTCGTTAATTCCACATGATTCGCTTTAATATGTGTGTCTGGCCCCACAAAGGTGACGCCGCCCCCAGCTACCGCACGCGTCATCTTACCCGTCACGCTCAAGCTTCCAGCGTGCAGAGTGGTGTCCCCACGATGCAGCACCACAGCCCCATCCGAAGTGGCATGGTTGAGCTGATTATCGGTATCAATACGCGCCGCAGTCAGGGTCGCATTGTCTTTAACCAACGTGACCCCACCCTGAGCGGACAGCGCACCAGAACCCCAGTTGTAATGGACAGTGCTAGCCTGTGCCTGTCCCTGGGGAGCCGCCACCCGCACCCCACCCGTTAAGGCACCCTGTTTGATGTTGCTATCTGCATCCAGGCGTGCCCCGGTTATAATTGTGGCGTCATGTGTGGCCTTAACCTTACCATACGCCTGGGCGCGGCCTTCGTGCCATTTCCAGGTGGCCTCATCCGCGACTACCACGCCTTCAGGTGCCGTCGCTTTGACATCCCCGTGCAATTGGGCAATGGCCAGCCCGGTATCAGCGGTGAGAGCGCGGGCCACGACATGAGTTTTAGCCTGCGTCATTTGCACCTGAGTGGCGAGCAGGCGGCGTGTTTTGACATTGACTTCAGCACGCGGGCTTTGCATCAGAACCGGCCCGCGCTGGCCTGTCCACGGCCCCGTCGTTTGCGCTTGCACGCCCCCTGACATCACCATCCGCACGCCCTGTGCGGTATCGAAGAATTCAATGTTCTTCGCCTGAAAACTAGATTCTGGTTTGCCCTCCCGATAGAGCGTCGCCTGGCCCTGAATTAAATTCGCATGACGCGGTTGGGCTTGATCCTCGCCCGCTGCCACATGAATTTGACTCGCCCCCACTTTCCACACCAGCCTACCTTTTGTGTCATGCCCGCTTAATTCGCTGCTTTCCATCACCAGATCACCCATCGGTGACAATTGATTTTTGGCCTGTTTTGCCTGGGTTTTAAGCTCTTGCTGTGCGGAGTCCGCCGTTTGCCCCGAATGACATCCATTCACTCCTAATAAAGCCAACCCACTGGCGGCCAGGAGGCAACCAGTCGAGCTACGAAGTCGCAGTTGTTTAAACGCCATGAGATGCAAAGATTGGTTAATTGTCGCCCATATTGTTAATTCACAAAACGGTATTTCAACAGGGTTAAGGCGGCCCGCCAACCATCGTGCAAAGCGCGAATTTTCTTGCCTTCCAATTCCGTGCGCGGGTGGTAAGAGACTGGCACTTCACGAATACGCACGCCCTGGCGACTTAACTTCGCTAATTTAGCGGCTATTTCAAAATCCAGATCAAAGCCATTGCCCCGCAGTTGGAGTTGCTGTGCTAACTCGCGCCGCATCAGCTTATAGCAGGTGGCCACATCACTGAGTGGCGAGCCATAAAGCAAACGAAAAACGACGGTCAACCCTACTCGCCCATAAAAGAAAGACGTGCGGGGTTGGTCACGGCGGGCGGTGCTGCCGGGCATTAAGCGTGTACCAAAAACTGCCCCACTACCCCGCCCCTTGGCGGCTGCGGCCAAGAGTTTCTGATAATCCTGCGGGTCGTATTCCAGGTCGGCATCCTGGACAATAACAAATTCACCCCGCGCTAATTCCAGGGCGCGGCGCACACTGGAACCCTTGCCCTGATTTTGGGTCTGAAAGCAGATGCGCAACGGGCTAACGGTGTCTTCCGCCGGACTTGCCATACCTTGCTCTAACATCGCTTGCAGCACTTCACGCGTGCCATCGGTGGAACAGTTATCAACAATAATGATTTCTTTATCCACCGGCACAGCTTGCACCCGGCGCACAATTTCAGCCAGTGTAGCGTGCTCATTATAGACCGGCATCAAGACACTTAGCTTCATCCCTTAGTCCTTTACACCAACGTGCGCCACCCCAACGCGTTCCACAAGCTCAGCACCAGCAAAACAACACCAAAAACACTTGATGCCAACCAGCATAACTTCGTGTTGCTGGGGTCTCCAAAAACCTCTCGCCAACCTAAGCCAAAGGCCAGGGCTATAGGTAATAGCGCCGGGTGCAGGTAACGCGCCTGAGCCTGGTAATAGTGCAAGTTAAATTGCACGAAGGAGAGGAGCACTAATATAAACCCGATACTCCACCACCTCAAAGCCGCGCGTGCCGCAGCGGGCTGGGTCTGCCAGAATTTAGCGAAGCGGATCAGACCCCAGACAACTAAAACCGTAGCGACCATACAAGCCAACCCAAATATCAAGCCAGGCAATGCTTCAGGACGTGGCCCGTGCTGTCTAAAGGGATTCATCATTTTGTCGGCTGTTTCTGGCCCGCCAAAGATGCCCCATGCAGTACAAAACAAAATAGTCAAGAAGGCCCGTAGGTAAGTTGTAAGCGAAAAAACGGTTAGGAACTGCGCCGGGCCAGGATTCGATTTGCTAAAAGCTTGGTTAAAAATCCCCAGGGCGAGGGCGTCACCATACAAACGCTGGTTACGCATCAGCCACCACCCACTGATAAGTAAAGCGACTCCAACCACCGCTGCCGTTGCATAGACGGGAGAATCATTCGCTCCCTGCTCATTATCGCATGACACAAAATACCAGGCAGCACCAGCGGCGACAAATAGCATTACAAGGGAGGCCGTGGCGGTGAGTATGCCGCACCCCACAAATGCGCCAGCCAGCAGTGAATCGGTCATTTTCCATTGCCGTTGCGAGGCACGCGCAATCGTATAGAAGACGGCTGAGCAGAAAAGGCAACTTAATGCGCCATTAGCCGCTGACGCCCCCACGCCTTGATGCAACGGCCACAAAGCCGCAAAGCCGGTGGTTAGGATTGGCAAACGGGGATCATTCGGAAAAAGGGCCACCACAGCACGCCACAGAAGCACCAAAGTCAGGGCACCGCAAAGCAGGGAGACCAGACGGCACATATAATATTGCACGCCCGCACCCGTCGCCTTCCAGAGTGGCAGACAGAGCAAGTAGTAAAGTGGCGGCTGATGAAACTCATAGCCTGGATAGTTAGCTCCCAGCGGCACAAAAACTGGCAGTGCGCCCCGTGTGGCGAGGTGCTGCACATACTGAATATGCGCCGCTTCATCGGGTGCGCCGTTGATGGGAACGTTAAGGATAAGCAGTGAGGTGAGAATGATATAAACGGCCAACAAAACACTCAGCGCCCAACGCGGAGCCTGTGTAGGCTCCGCTGGTTCCAGGGTTGCAGATGTTGTTAGGGCTGTGGTCTCTGGCGGACTGGAGTGTTTGCTCAACGCATCGCCTCGCCCTGACCAGTGGTCTGATAAATTCCATAGCCCTTGGATTTAAAGAGCATCTTCAATAGTCCCTGCTGGATGGCATCTTGCATAGGCTGTGCTGGTGGCCCAAAAGCGCCGCCATTCGATTCCGGGGTCATGTTCCATAATACGTGCGTGGCTCCTAAACGTTTCAACTCCCGCACCAGGTCAGTTCCCGACTGCACTTGGCTGTAATCAATTAAGTTATTATGCTGGTCGTCGGCCCAGAAATAGTCGCGCTCCAGATAAAAGCAGCGAGGCTCACCGTAAATTGCGAAACGGGCATTGGGTGGTGTATTGGTCGAAGCCCAGTGCATGGCTTCATAGGCCGGGAAGTGCATCAGATAAGCCTCTGGCGTTTCCTGCCCACTGATGACAGCCAGGGCATTGCGAAAACTCCACAAATTATAAACCAGGCCAAAGCTTAACCAGGCCGCCAGGGATACGGAAACGGCCCACTTTAAAATCGCACTGCGGTTCAGATAAATTGTGACGCCCCAACCACAGGCTAAAGATAACAGGGCAAACTGCGGAATTAAATAGCGGATGTATTGCCCCGTCGCGGCCCAGAAAACCGCAAAAGCCGCAAAGCTCCACAGGATAAACTCTATGATTTGCGGTTTGCGTTTAACCAAAAGCAAAGGAGCGCCTAAAGCCAACAAAAAAGGCCCGATGACGGTTTGTAGCACAAGCCCCGGCACCTCAAATAAACCGGAGGTGCCATTATCCACCACCACATCACTCAGTGGCCAGAAAGGAAGACCAACAATTTTCCCTGCAATGGCACCGGCGTTCAAAGGCGTCATCGCCACGCGCCAGGGTAGCCACAACCAGTCGAGCGGGCTGCGCCCAAAGCCAAATTTTATTTGGTCGGCGGTATAAGCCGCTGCCATTTCCGGTGACCAACCGCGCCCATGAAACAGGCCGTAGGCGAACGGAAAAACGGGGTTGCCTGTCCACACCCAGTTACGCACATACCAACCACCCCCTAAAACCAACGCCCAAATGAGGAAGGTGCTGGTAGCCTTAAGGTCAAACTTGCGTGCCATCACCTGACGCCCAATGGCCCAGAGCAACAGCCAACCAAAAATAAGCGCACCGAGATATTTAATGCCTAAACAGAAGCCGCAGAAAACTCCGCTCCAGGCCAACCACCACCTGTCATCACTCTCTAACCAATTAACGAAGCACAAAAATGCCAGGCAAGAATAGGCGGTTAAGCCAAGATCAATGTAAGCAGTGGAGGCTTCCGCCTGCACCACAGGCAATGAGGCAAAAAGCGCCGCACCCCACAACCCGGCGCGCAGTGACAGGTGGCGTTGACCCATAGCGACCACGGCCCCGCAGGAAAGGGGCAGCATCCACCAATGAAATAGCTTCGCCAGCACTGGCCCACGCAATCCCAGCCCCAGCATATAAAGCATCTCCATCGTAAAGGGGAAATACGTGTGGTGGTCATAGGGCAACTCGTGAATGGCATGGGCGCGTAAATACTGACGCGGCGCAGCGAGATGATAAACCAGGGAATCGTAATCCCCGCCACTGGGTGGCGCTAAAGTCAGGATAAAGGTAATGACAAATACGAGGCACAAATAAAGCACCAGGGCTAAATCCAGACCCCGCAAACCCCGCACTCCATGCCATGCGGAGCGGGCATTACTGATGAAAGCCTGCTTGCGCTGCGTGAGAGCTAATCGCGGAGGAATGAACAGCAAAAACAACAGCAGCCAGCCATCAAACCCAACGCCAATCACTTGCCCGCGCAGCCAGAGCCACAATGCATAAGCTCCAAGGCAAGCGCTGCCCGGAATCAGGGTATTTTCCAGCGTCGTACGCTTAGGATGGGCACACCACCAACCTAACAATACCGATACCAGTGGCACCAGAGCAAAAATTGCGGCATCGGTTAAGTAGAGCATTGGAAGTACTGAGAGAGGGTTTTAGCAGGAGCAATAAACAACATAGCCTAAATCATCTATAGGCAAGAGAGCAATCGGTCATGCTTCGCGCAGGGAAGAATCTACTCATAGTGTCTCTAAAGCAATGAGTGAGCCTTGCACTCTATAGTGCCGCAGAGTAGATTCTTCGCTGCGCGAAGCATGACAAACTCCCAGGCTCCTCATATAGCACCAGCTAAAGCATTCTTAAAACAATAGCCAGACATGGGAGAAAAATACTCCAAAACAGAGCGCAATGAAGAGGGCCAGTAAAATGTCTTTAACTTGAGAGGACATAAATTGGGCTTTGGTTTTAGGACTTTGGTCTTTGCACATGATGCTAAGGCTTTACTGCTAAAACAGTGAGTTAAGTTACTGCATCCACTTTATTCACACTGTACAGTTATGAATCGCTACTCCTAAAACCAAAGTCCTAAGACCAAAGCCCACTACCGTTGCATATTTTCCACAGCGGGCTGATCCAGGTTTATATTCGTAAATTTCTCCAAGACGTTTTCCCATTGCCCCTGAGCCGTCATGATGAGTTCCACGACTTCGCGCACTGCGCCATGCCCGCCTGGTGCCTGGGTCACATAATCGGCGCGGTGGGCCACCGCAGGCACGGCATCGGCTACGGCGATGTTTAGACCACACATCGCAAAGGCTGGCAGGTCTGGTAAATCATCGCCTAGGTAGCAGCATTCTTCACGGTTAAAACCATGCTGCTGCTGCAAATCGCGTAGCGCGGCGGCTTTATCACCACAGGCCAACAGACAATAGTCTAACCCTAACTCTTCAAAACGCTTTTGCGCTACTTTCGAGGGACGACCTGAAATCCATGCAATCTTAAGGCCCGCACGCCGGGCTACGACTAGTCCAAAACCGTCGCGGACGTGGAAAGTCTGGATCAAGGAGCCATTTTCATCGAAGGTTAGGCTGCCGTCGGTCAGCACGCCATCAACATCCATTGCAAACAACTTAATGGCGGCCCAGCGTGCCGTTGTGACTTCAGCCCATCCGGGTTGTGTCGGATAACTTCCTGCGATACCTATCGCCACCAATCTCAATAATGAATTATGTAAACGCTTCTCCTATTTTACTGATTGCATCTCATCAGGCACAACCAGAAGCAGGGACATTTCATTATTTAGCAGGAAAACAGGGAGTGAGGAAAGCAGAGAAAACTGGGTCTCACTCCTGATCTGGTATAACAAGAGGTTGCCTTCAGAATAAATCATTCAAACAATCAAAGCTCATCTTGCTCTACTTTTGGAGTTGAAGATCAACCGGAGAATCCGCGTACTAAGTGAGATGATTTATGAGTGCTGGTCAGATTTACGGCATTTGATTGAAGCTTACTTTACAGAGCTGATAAGTACCTGTAAAGAAATACAGTTCACGATTGCTCTGCCACCTACCCAAGGTATAGAAATAGTTTGGGCCATCTTCTGAGATTACCTCGACACAATTTCCGGTTTGTAGATTAAGCACCCAAATTCCTCTGGGGCCAGTCCCGATTGGATCTTCATCAAAGGCCAGATAGTTCCCGTCGGGAGATGTATCTATCTGGAAATGCCTATCTTTAACATCCACATAAAGCTGTTGTCCCTGAAGATGTGTGGGATCAATTTTGACAAACAAATCCGTATGTTGTGCAGCATTGACCACATGGCAAACAGCTATGAACATCTGGTTAACCCAGATTATTGTTCCACCTGTTTTTCCGCTACTACTTACATTGTACAATGACTCAAATTGAAGTGACTGTGGGTTCACAATTCCAATATCTATTTTGTACTCTTGACCAATTGCATGGGCATATAACAGTCCCAACATAGTGCCAGTATGATTCCAACCTGCATCCAGGTAATAGAATTTGCCGGATAAACCTTTTACCTTCCCCAGCCGCTTAGCTTGCTTGTCCAGTATCCATACGCCTGTCATATCCTCAGACGTATAACCACTACTGAACACACTATACCGATTAACTTCCTGGCCCCGGAACAACTTAGTGTTTGCAGGAAAAGAATATAGTTCAGGAAATGCTCGCCGGGACACTTCTGACCAGTTATTAGAATACAATGAAATACGCGGACGATAATCGTCAATTTTGATATTGCCGCTGGCAAAGCTCACTTGAGCATCTCCCCGCACCACCATCTGATTTACCTGATGCACATGGTAACGCTTGCCGTAATGAATAAATGTATATACCGCAATACCCAGCAGTAGAGGGAGGAGACAGAGGAGAGAGAGCTTGCGTAATAGATCACCGAGATTAAACATTGCAGTTCTCTACCCGTAATGATTTGAAGAGCAGATAAAGCAAGCTATTTTCTGTAAATTGCTGAGGTTGCAAGTAGATTTTGCCACATTTCCAATCCTCACTCAATTCCGCTAAGACGGAACTCCCTAAATTTTATTACTGCTCTCCTCCTACCATGTCTTCCTGCTAAATCATTAAATGGCTCTGGCGGCAAAAGCTTAACAGTAGACGATAGATTAAAATCAGGTTATGAACTTTGTTTATTTCGATGTCGAGACGGAGCGGGCCGCTGATGAGGTCGGTGGTTGGCGCAATATTGAGCAACTGGGTTTAGCTATCGCTGTGACGCTTTCCAGCCGCGACAATCAATATCGGATTTATCGCAAAGAACAGGCGAATGCTCTGGTTGATGAATTGCGCGCCGCTGACTGCGTGGTCGGCTTTAATTTGCGCGATTTTGATCTTCGCGTGGTGCAAAGCTATGTGGATTACAAACTGCAAGACCTGAAATACCTGGACTTGCTGTTAGAACTTAAAACAGCAGCGGGTTTCCGCGTCTCTTTAAATAACTGTTGTAATGCAACTCTGGGCGAGGCTAAAAGCAGTGAAGGTTTGCAGTCTATTATCTGGTGGCGTGAAGGTCGGCACGATGCAGTTATTGACTACTGCAAGCAGGATGTCCTGTTAACCCGCAGGCTACATGAGTTCGGTGTCGAAAATGGCTTTGTCAAATGTCTGGATCGTAAAGGGCGTATCAAAACTTTGCAGGTCTACTGGAATCTCACCGGGGAACCTATTGCTCCCCAACAAGGCTCTCTCTTCTAAATCTCTCCGGTGCCGCTTCGCGTTCATTAATAGCTCCTTCACTAACACGCGGCAATGATGTTCTGACACAAAGTAGCAATAACGTTATAACGCCCAACCACCACGCCACCATTGAGACCTGTTGATACTGTTGATGTCCGGCATCAAACTCCGCTTTTAAAGCTCTCTCTTGCGGGCTGAGATGCTCCTCCGCTGTGGTCGTTGAGGTGGTTGTAGTTGAGTTACGCGCCAATTGGGGCAATATTTTCTGCTGCAATACATTCAAGCGGGGCATCATCACCAGACCAGCGTATAAGGCTATCAGCAACATCAGCCCGGAACATAGACCCTGCACTCCCCAAAGCTTGCGCCTTAAACCAGCAGAGACGCCTTGAGACAAATTTTCGCCTAACCAGCCCATTAGCAACAATGCACCGCAGACGTAGGTAACAATGTTAAACCTGGTTACCATCGCACCCACCATTTGCGGTGCCAGAATGCCGCTGTGATGGGCGCGGGCGATTTTGAAAGTCAATGGTGCCGCCACCGCACCTAAAAAGACTAATCCGCCAATCCAGAAGGCCAGTCCAACCAAAACCAGAAAGCGGCAAGCTGCTGTTAATCCTATGCGATAATTCATCTTCGTTATATCTTCTTCCCTCCATTGACGCACAACCCATCAAAGAGCCAGCCAAGTGTATCTCATAGCCTGGTTCAGGGGGCTTAGAGGTTCAGCCCGCTGCTTTAGCGGCGGGTCTGCGCTAATGGATGGTTTACCACAGTCACAAAAAGAGCGGAGCAACCGAAGTTGCCCCGCTCTTTTCATTTACGACATCACTTAGCCCCCCAGATTGGGCTTGAGGACTAGGCGGACTCCATCTACAAAGGTTCGTACATAGTAGCCCGTGAAGTTGGTCAGGTTGCCGCGCACTTCGGTGTAATCGCCTGTAGTCTCATCAAAGGTAAACAGGCTGCCACTGATGATTCCGGCTGCGACTGCCTCATTGACCGTGTTATAAACATGGCCGTTGGGCAAGATAACCTGAGAATTAAGGAAGTCAGCCCCAGTATAGATAGCCGGGTTGAACGGCGAACCAATCAGGTTAAAGCCGTTGTGTGGATCGGTCGCTGCAATACTCGGATTATTATGGAGCACAATGGTGAACTTGGTATCACCCATAGCCTTGCGGGTTGGATCGGCAGGCGGTCTGCGCAGGCTCACGCCACTCGCTTCTGGCCGCAGGAAATAACCTTCGCCGCGATGCAAAGCCGAAGTGTTGCTTAGCTCGTCATATTGCTCTGTTCTCGCATTGTAGCGGAACAAGCGGTAGTTCTGCACGCCGTTAGACACCATCGGCAAGGTGAATGCTTTAGCTGGTGTGGTGGCAGCAGTCGCAACAGTTGAATCAGCATACGGAATCGTAATCTGATACGTCTGCCCAACTACGAAGTCATCCGGCCCGCTCGGTGTCGGTGTGGGGCCTGGCGTCGGAGTCGGAGTCGGAGTCGCAATCGTGATCCTGATCGCTGGCAAGGTCACGCTGACACCATTGCGCACGTTAATATCCAGGTCTTTAGTCACGTTCTTGACAATGGCCCGCACTGTATATGTCCCTGCTGGCAGATTAGCAAAGCTATATCTGCCGTCAGTCCCAGTTGTCGTCCGACCAAATGGCGTCCCATCAGCCTGAATTAGCAACACCGTCGCGTTGACTGCGGCTGCGCCATTGAGGAGCACTTGACCCGTGATGGTCTGCGTTCGCAGTTGAATATCTGGCACCTTCAGATTAACGCCCCGCACGACGGTCACGTTAATGCTGACCGAGACGCCAGCTTTGCTGGCCGTAACCCGGTAAGCACCGGCTGGCAGGTTGGTAAAGCTATAAGTGCCATCTGTCCCCGTAATCTTCTGCCCGATGGTCTTAGTGCCTTGAGTCAGCACCACAGTAGCTCCTGAGACAGGCTTGCCATTCAACAAGACTCGACCTGTCGCAGTTTCCAACTTCAGCAAGATTAGAGGAGCCGTGACGTTAACCCCACGCTGGAGGCGCACAATGATGGTTTGTTGATCGCCACCATAGAGTGCTTCCACCGCATAGCTGCCTGGCAGCAAGTCCGTGAAGCTGTAGTTGCCTGCTGCATCGGTAGCAACCCTGGCCCGTGTGATGCGATCTTGGATCAGTAACACTGTGACACCCTTGATAGGCTTGCCATTCAGTAACACCTTACCAGTGACCGTTTCCAGGAACAGTTGAATATCCGGCACGGTGGGCGGGGTCAGGCGTTGACCCCGCATCACACTCACTGTAATGGCTGCACTATCGCCACCCTTGCTGGCCTCTATGGTGTAGCTGCCTGGCAGTAAGTTGGTGAAGCTGTAGCTGCCATCGGTACCACTCACCACAGTCTTCAGTACAGTGCCGTTCTGGGTGAGATTTACGGTGGCCCCAGCAATGGGTTGTCCATTGAGCAGCACGCGTCCGCTGATGCTGGCCAGCACCAATTGAAGGTCTACCGCAGCTTTGAAGTTGATGCCGCGCACCACGGTAATTGGCAACTCAACGACATCGCCACTACCGGCACCAGTGGCTCCTAATTGACTGGCAGTAGCAGAAACACGCAGGATATACTTGCCTGCTGTCTTGCTGGTGAAGACAAAGCTGCCATCCGTGCCGCTGGTGGTCGTGTCTAAGACGGTGGTATCATCCGGCGCTAACAGTTCAACCTTGGCTCCCTGGAAGGGTGTGCCGTTGAGTGTTACGCGACCAGAAATGCTTTCCAGGAACAATTGCAGGGTGATACCAGAGTTATCCTGACCAGCTCTAACTACGACCGGAACATCCGGCGTGACATCACCGAATTGGCTGGCGCGCAAGGTGTAATTACCTGGAGCCACCCCTTGTAATCCAGAGAAGCGGTAAGTGCCATCGCTAGCACTGATGGTTGTCCGCACCACATTGCCACTACTGTCCCGCAGCTCGACTGTGGCCCCTGCCGTAGGCACCGCAGGTCCGCCGTTAGAGCTAAGCGTTACCGTGCCGCTGATGCCCTGCGTTATCAATCTCAAATCAACGCCGGTGCGGGTTCCCTCCTGGCGTACCAGGGTCACTGTTACGGGGAGCGAATTCACCGGACCCGAAGCAGTTCCATTGGTAGCCTGCAAAGTATAAGTGCCTGCATCCAGGTTATCAAAGCGATATATGCCTTGACTATTGGTAGTGGTGGTCAGGAGCAGGGAGTTACCCTTATACAGATTAACGGTAATCCCCCCAACTGGCGTGCCATTCAGGAATGCTCGTCCGGTAATACTCTCCAGGAACAGATTCAACTGAGGCACGGTGACATTCGCGCCACCCAGACCCGCCACCGTGAAGATAGGACTGATGTCAGTGTCTGACACTGACACCCCATTGAAGATTAAGGTGATGCTGGCCCGCGCTCTATAATTGCCAGGTGGCACCAGCGCGAAGCTGTAATTCCCTGAAGCATCAGTTGTCGTCACAAAAGGATTGCCCGCCGCATCCAGAACCGGATTAAGATTAACGTCTAATAACTCAACTTTGGCTCCAGGGGGCAACGGTGGATTAGTGGTGGCAGAGCTACCACTGGTGAAGTTGACATTACCACTAACCGTGCGTGCAAAGAGGGCAAAGTCTACTGTGTAATCATTGCCCGCCACGACCGTTAACGTCTTAGTCTGCGTCAAATTTAGCGGACTAGTCGGATAAGTGGCAGTCACCGTATAAGTTCCCGGCGGCACATTTTGATAGAGGTAATGGCCTTGAGCATCCGTGACATTGCCACCGGAACCCGACGGATTAGGCGGCACTACCGAGCCATTGCTGGCCGTCAGGGTAATCACCGCGCCTCTTATAGGCTGGTTGTTGAATAGTACCGTGCCGCTCACATCTTGTTTCGACAAGATGATATAGGGAAAATCAACCGGTGCATTCAAGTCAGTGCCCTGGGTAACTGGCCCCAAGTTTATCGTCGGTGATGTCAATTGCGTACCAGCATACTTGACCGTCGCCACGAGACTGTAAGTTGGGGTTGATCCATCACTCAGTTTGGGCGGAACATCCGGGAAGCTAAAGCTGCCATCGGCAATAGTCAGGGTGCTGCGGAACGCCACACCATTTTGCAACAAGGTAACTGTCACACCAGAAGCGGGTTGCTTGGTGTTGTTCAAGAACACTTTACCATTGATGGTTGGCCCGACGGGAACCAGTAGCGGCAATGCGCTGTTGACTGTGCCGGGATCGTCTACCACATCACTAATGCCATCGCCGTTAGTGTCCGTATCATTCAGAATAAATGGATTACCCGTTGGCACTACGATAGGCGTATCTCGCGCGGCATCAGGAATAATGCGCCGCCCGACATCCGAACGGGGGCCAATCGTCGCGCCATTACCATATTGAATGCCGCTATTATCTGGGATGTCACCCCCTGCCGACTCAAAGCCTGGCTTGGGGTTAAAGACAACTTGCAACTGAACGCCAGCAGGCACATTCGAGAACGCAAAGTTACCCGCCGCGTCCGTGGTTGTTAAGTCAGCGTATTTGCCACCGTTAGGGAAGTCGGGTGACGCTTGAACCGATTTAACCAGCACGGGAATGTTAGGCAATGGCGTATCATCACTACGACTGGTCGCCGTGCCAATAGTGCCGTTACTCTGCGTTACCACGCCCGACAATGAGCCAGGCGACTTAGGTATGACACGCAGGTCTACTACCGACTCCGTAGCTTGGCCAAAGAGACCCTGTCCAAAACCATTGTTGGGGACGTACCGGTCATTGGGCAACACTCCACCAGCGGGATTGGCTGATTTAATCTGAAGTCCACTAAAAGTCACAGCAGTGACAACAGCATTATCAGGCTCAAAGCCTTCAAGAGGAACTCCGACAATGGTATAAGTGCCATTAGCATCGGTGCGGGCATAATACGGCCCGCCGGGACCATCAGCTTCTACCAGGAAACCGACAACTGGCTGGTTGGTGGTAGCATTGACCACACGACCTGTAACGCCTCCCGTCTTCAGGTAGTACTCGCGGATTCCGCTGGCAATACCACGCCGCACATTCCAGCAGGACGGGTTAGGCGGCACCGAACTACTATAACGCCGATTGACCCCTTCTAAACCAAAGCTTAGGAAAGCCACACGGGAGTGCAACCCATTGGTATTAGGCCGCAATCTCTCCACCCTCTGGCCCACGGTATTGCCATTCTTGGTATAAGCCACCGTAACCGATGAGGGATCACTTCCAGACCCCAAATAATCTATGCCACTGGTGCCATTGCTATCGATACCACCGCCATAAGTTTGATTTAAGGCAGCATCCGTAAACTGATCATTTTTGTAGGGATCCTGAAATGGCCGCGGCCGCTTGGGGAACTCCGGGCTGTCAATGTCTATACTTCCTCCCCCAGGGGCTTGATCATAAAAGCTGAATTTACCGCCACTGACTGCCTGCACGTTGTTAGCCGTATCCTGGATGGGTGCTTCTCCAATGAAGCTGGCTTGCAACTCATCCGTCAAGAAGTTGTTGGAGGCACCCCCCTGGTTCGATAGGGCAAAGGCTACATCACGGCCTGTGACACAGAGGCGGCCTCCGGCATTCAAGAAGTCACTTAACCGCCGTTGCGTGTCAGCATCCAATAGTGTTCCCGGCCCGCTAATGACAGTGCCAGTGTAAGGCGAAGCCCACCAAATACAGCGATGCACATCCGCCACATTACGGGACAGTTTAGTAAACGGCGGATTATCATTGGCACCACCAACCGGATCAACTTGCTGCACAATAGTTGGCTTATAAATATTGATGACAGAATCGGGGACACCACCACGACTGAGAATGCGCCAGGTATCAACTGGTATGCCGCTCAACCCTTCCAAAGTGTTAGCCGATGCAGTGCCATTGAATTTCGGATCAATAGGATTGTTAAGATAGTAGCTTTCAATTGGGTCCAGTCCAAACTGATCGCCCACGGTCTGGTAACGTGGGTCGCCGCCTAATCCCGGAAAGCGCTGTCCAACCGTATAATCAGAGACGAACAGATCACTGTTGAAGTTTGAGGCCGGAGTAAACGCTTTGTTGGTAAAACCCCAGATATGATCGTAAGTAAAGCTATTGCCCTGCTTATCGGTTAGCCGAATATTAAAGTAATAATCTTGGGTCAAAGGCGGGGTATATTGCGTTTGAACATAGTAAATGCCATCGCCTTTAACGGCACCAGCTTGTTTTTCAGTGGGAGGGCCATTATCGCTAATGACAAAGCCGCCATTACTGGAGTCAATAGAGTCAATGATCGCTGGATCCGTTTCATAGTTAACGTTTACCGCCACACTTGCATTGACTTTTTGCGGATTACCAGGCCCGCCCTGAGGCGATGGCTCGAAGCGATAGCCGCTGGTTTCTGCATCAATGATGTCAATATGAACATTGGACAGGCCACTTTCGAGTTCCTGGACCACAAAAGCGATGGTAACTGGTTGACCAGCCTGTAGCCCTTCTTCCGGGGTGCGCGGCGCAGTGAGGTTAGCCGAAGCCGCCTGCGGACCGGGGGCCAATACGGGGAACACCTGGTTACCAGTTTGCTGCGGCAATAAAATCGGCGGTGTGAAATCTTCTGAGACAGTGACCCAGATGTCATGATTACCCCCATCAGCTCCATTAACTACGATAGGATTATTCGGGTCAATGGGGGTCGGGGTCGGCCCCGGCGGGTTGGCCGGAGTCGCCGTCGGTAATGGCGTCGGGGTTACCCGTGGCGCAGGATTGATCGTTCCCGGCTGTGCGCCAGCACGCCGATCTGAAGCAAAGGCTAATTCGGCAAGTTGAGCTTGACCACTTGTTGAGCGTGCAAAGCCCGGCTCCCGATCATCTGACTTGTCTTCGGTGATGGGATTCCCATTACCGTCCTTGCCATTGATTGGTTGATTATCCGAGCCAATAGCATTAATGCCGCTCTGCGTGAAAGCCGCTGGCGACGAAGTGACGTTTGATTCCACAAACGCCGAATTGCCAGACCTTTCCTCAGGCGAATTGCCCCGGACTAATAGCGACCAAATGTTATTATCCTGAGTTGTGTCGCTGGTATCAATGCGGCTATTGCTCTGGAAAGCAACGCGTTCACCATTGCCAAAGTTTGCGGAGGGAGAAGGATAATCATCCGTATCCGTAGCCTGGCCCACTACGGTTGAGCCAACAGTAGCGTTATCAATGCGGTCTCGTCGCTGCGTGGGATCAGAAACTTGTTGCGGTGTAGTACCGTCAGCATTCATGCGCCAGATGCGGCGTGCGGGATTGGTCAGGGGGCCACTATTAGTGCGGTTGGATGAGAAGTAAATCTGCTGGCCTGAATTAGCTATGGAATAAGCCGGATTAAGATCATCCGCTGCATTACCGGCGGCATCAGTGGAACCGCCTGTTAAACGACGCACCGTTGACTCAACACCGGTGGGAGCAATTAAGAAGATGTCATACTCAGAGCGGGCCGGGTTGCTTCCGGGAGCTGTAGCTAGTGGGAAGTATGCGCCACTCGCATTATAAGCGCCGTTGGGATCATCTGGCCCACTACCACTGCGACGTTGCGGATACGTGTCCGCTGCAAATGCGATAACAACGCCATTGGGACTCCAGGTGGGGCGCAGCTTATTACCACCAGAGAATGTAATGCGAGTGATGGTTGGAGTAGCCGAGAATAAATTGGTAACTGTAGACAACTCAGTTTTGACTGCGGGATCAGGGTTTACACTACGTTGTGAGTCGAATGCACCCGTATCCGTATAGACAATGGTGTTGCCATCAGGCGACCAAGTGGGTGTCCGCTGATCGCGGTTACCATCTTTGGTGGGGTCGGGTTGGCCATTGGCCAAATTACCTGTCTGTAAACCAGTGATCTGGCGCTGCTGTGAGCCATCCCGATTCATGATCCAGACATGATAATGGGGCGTGCCAGCGGATGGCAAGCTGTCAATCTGTCCATCGTTGTTGGTATCCACACCATTCGAGACAAAAGTAATGAAGTTGCCGTTAGGGTTGTAACTTGGCTCGCGCTCATCACTGGCACTATACGGGGTTAAGTCGCGCTCCGTTAAATTGAAGCGACGGGTGCCATATTTGCCATTTTTATCTTTGAGCAAGCCCAATTTAGCAGCTATACGGCGGCGTTCCGCGTAGGTTTTGACAATGGCTGGAATATCCCTGGGCGTTAGGGGATGCTGAAAGTTAGTGGCGGGCACATTGAGCGTAGGGGCCGCCGACTTGGAAGATGCCGCAGTTTTCGTAGAGGCTGCTTTTTTACTCTGCGCCACCGCCCACCAGACAGAAGCTGCCAACATAACTAACATTGCCAACACCAAGAGGCGCGGCTGCGCATAGGCGGCCCGCCGCGCCCGGCCCTCGCGCGGTGAGCGGGCATGTGTCGCATGATGAGCCGCCACTTTGCTCTTAACTGGCATGGCGCGTCGTCCACGACGCTGATCCGAGGCGGCAACACTCGATTGTGACTTCCGACGAAAAGAGTTAGGCATAAAATAATCCTTAGCTAACCTGAACTAACCTGTGGCCGGGGCCACTAATAACTTCCTTTATCCATCTATAAAACATCACTTGAACGGCCTACCAATAACGAGTGCAATGGTTGCACTAGAATATCTGGTCGTTTGACCAGGTCCTTCTGTATTGACTTTAGGCGGGAACAGATAGGTGAGAGGTATCAAAGCTGCGTCTAAAGCATCTGCTAAGACCTCGTGTATCTGACTGGGCAACACTGTTTTTTGTTCCATCTTCAGCTATTTAAATCGCTAATTTCAAGTCATTAAACGGTCAAATACCAGTCATGGTGATGTACGACAATAGAGTTTCCTGCTCCAGCGAGGCACTTAAACCCACATAACAACGGACATCACAGTAGATTCTACAGTGATATGGCCATTGCTCGAAGTGAATTATGGGAAGTGCAGCGCTAAACAGGCTTATAAAAATATACCACATTCAAGCGACTATGGCAGTTACTTAATCCCGAATCTTAACATTCAATAGCACCCTAAGCTCCACATAACTGTCTGCTCTTTATTGATGTATAGCAAGCAACTGGATAGAAGTCGGCGATGGTTTTCCCACCTCTGGACAATCTGCCAAGGGTGGGTTATGCAAGATCGTGGCTGGCGTCTCTTCCAATCCCTCTTGTTTGGCCTCTACTCAATTAGAAGCGGGCGCCCGCCCCGCCCAGTCTATTTGGTGTCTGTGCTCCATACCTAACCTGGTGAGTCCACCCTTGGGGCGCGGAGCCGAACTCTTACTTTTACCCTGCTTCTAAAGGCATTGTCTCAAGCTTGTGGCGAAAATATTCCAGCGTTTCCTGCAATCCCTCTTCCAGGGTGACTTTAGGTTGCCAACCAAGAATGTGCTGCGCCTTGGTAATGTCGGGACGTCGCTGTTTGGGATCATCTTGGGGTAAGGGTTGGTGGACAATGGGCGAAGCGGAACCCGTTAACTTCTTGACCAAGTTAGCAAACTCTAAGACAGTGAATTCAGAGGGATTGCCGATATTGACTGGCATGTTTTCTTGAGACATCATCAGGCGATAGATGCCATCCACAAGATCAGTCGCAAAACAGAACGAGCGGGTCTGCTGGCCTCCGCCGTAAACCGTTAAGGGGTCGCCTAGGATGGCTTGCTTGAGGAAATTGGGCACAATACGGCCATCATTGAGCCTCATGCGGGGGCCGTAAGTATTGAAAATCCGCACGATTTTGGTGTCAATATTATGAATACGGTGGTACGCCATGACAATAGCTTCGGCAAAACGTTTGGCTTCATCATAGCACCCGCGCGGGCCAATGGTATTGACATTACCCCAGTATTCCTCGGTTTGAGGATGCACGAGAGGGTCACCATAGATTTCTGAAGTCGAAGCCAGCAGCAACCCGGCCCCTTTGGCACGCGCCAGGCCCAGAGCATTATGAGTGCCCAACGCACCCACTTTGAGCGTCTGGATTGGTAGCTCTAAATAGTCCACGGGCGAGGCGGGCGAGGCGAAATGCAAGATAAAGTCAACGTTGCCATCTATAAAGATGCCTTCGCTGATATTCTGCTTGCGAAAAGAAAAGCGGGGCGAGTCAATGTGGCTGAGATTCTCCGGGCTGCCCGTGATGAAGTTGTCAACCGCCACCACCTCATGCCCTTCAGCTAAACAACGATCACATAAATGGGAACCCAGAAACCCGGCTCCACCGGTAATAACAATTCTCATTGGCGGCGATTTTACTCGATGATTAATTTAGATGGCAGTTTAGAACCCAGGGCTAGCACAGACTGTACACTCTATACACTTAGAGAAGCAGTGGTCGAAACTATCAGCCAGTTTTGCGAATCCCGGAAAACTTGACCACAGTTTACCAATTTCAAGCTACATGACAGCACTTTTTTCGACACCATTTATCAAGATGCAGGGCGCGGGCAATGACTTCATTGTCTTAGATGCTCTGTCCCACCCATTTCCTGATAATTTTGATTTCTCGGCGGCGGCCCTCGCCTGGTGTGACCGCCACTATGGGATAGGCAGTGATGGCTTGTTATTATTAGCGACACCAGAGGCACCAGTTCGCACTGCGGGGGCGGTCATCAGGATGCGGATGTGGAACCCGGATGGCAGCGAAGACATGTGCGGCAATGGTTTACGCTGCATTGTGCATCTGGCAAACCGACGCGGCCATGTTAAGGATTCTCAATTTATAGTGCAGACCTGGGCTGGCCTACGCACTGTAGAAGTTCTGACACGGGATAAAATTCGTGTGGCAATGGGCTTGCCAGACTTCAATCCAGCCACGATTCCACTGCAACTACCACCGGCACAAGCTGCTACTCGCGGTATGGAATATATGCTTGAGGTGGGAGGCAGACACATTCCACATGTAACCACATTTTCTACGGGCAGCACCCATACCGTGATTTTTGTGCCAACTCTACCTGATGATGAGCCGTTTGGCCATTTGAGTCCACTGATTGAACATCATGCCTGGTTTCCTGAGCGGACTTCTATCATGTGGACGCAAGTTGTCAATGAGCATCAGCTTAAACTGCGTATCTGGGAACGGGGCGCGGGCGAGACCCTCGCCTGCGGAACGGGAGCCTCGGCAGCCGCCGTGGCCGCGCAGATTACCGAACGTTGCGGGCGGGGAGTAGACGTGCAGAGTCGCGGCGGCACACTGCATATTGAGTGGCAGCCTGGCACAGAAATTTTGATGGCTGGTCCGGCTCAGGTGGTGTTTGAAGGAGAAATCGCCGCTAAGGATGGGGATTATCGGGGATAAAGGGGAATAGTTACTGCGATGGCCCAGCAGCGGCTCTCTCCTACCATCGCAGTGTGTTACAAAGGCTTATCCCTCAGCTAATCGAACTTAACGGGTTTTCTTACCGCCGCGCTTATTCTCAACGTTACGCTTGAGATCAGATAACCGCTCGGAGCTTGAACGCATAAAATCGTTCATTTTCTCTTCAAAAGAAGCCCGTGACTCACGGCGTGGCATGGGTGGCCCGTCGGCTTCACGCCGGTCGCCATCGCCACCGCCATCTGACGCTGCGCCATTATCAACGTTCTGGCGGGGTTTGATGGGCGGGTCGCCTTCATTGCGCGCCTGCTTCACCGAAAGCTCAACTTTGCCGCGTTCCCCGGTTGCCAGAATCTTTACGGTTACGTTATCGCCAACCGCAAAGTAATCGTTAACATCCCGCACGTAGTTTTGGTCAATTTCCGAAATATGAACCAAACCTGTGGTGCCATCCTCTAATTTGACCAGTACTCCGTAGTTTAAGAGGCGTACTACGGTACCCTGCACAATCTGACCAACTTCAACTGCCATTCAGTTCGTTGTCTCCTTAGCTGAGGGATTTAAATTCACGCCCTGCCAAATCATGGCCAGACGTATCCCGCTAACTTGATAATCATACACGAATTTCCCCGTTAAGAAAACCCATGTCACTATCACAGCCATTAAATTATACCCAATTAACGTAATCTTTAATCCACATTTAATAAAATACTGGCTTTAAGGCCGACTCTTTCGCAGTACGATAATCTGGCATTATAGTAAAATGAGCAAAAACCGCCACGTCTTAATACTAACCACCATTCAAGGCGGCTTAGAGTGACAACGGGTGATGACGGCATCAGGAGGCAATATGCAAAGAGTAGCGATAGTAGTAGGAGTGGTTTTGCTATCCGGGTGGGCCAAAGTTGAGGCTGCTAATAACATCGCGTCTGGCCCCACCCAAGCACCACCAGTTCCTACGACAAAGGGCAACGCTCTAAAAGCGACTACTCATAAAGCTCCGGCTGCCAAGCCCAAGAAGGCTAACCCGCCAGCAGCGGGAGCAGCAAATCCTGCTGTGCCAAAAGGGAGAGTGAAGTCCACCGTGACGGCTACTATTACCCAGCGGAGTCGGCTGGGTAATAGTAGCCCTATCACACCGCAATCCCCACCGGCAAACCCGGCACGACTTCAAGGCACTCCACAGCATAGTTTGCAACCAGGAGAACGGGCATTGCCGGTTTTGGTCGGGTGGAACGATGAGATGAATGATGCAGGGGCATGGCAGCAGGCGACTACCGCTAATCCGGTAGATGTCTTTGGCACGCATCCGGGTTTACTAAGCCTGCGTCTGCCGCATGTGGCGCAAAATTTTCCTTATTCTTATCAATGGAGCGGTTTGCAACGGGATATCACGGTTGATCTGGCGCACTATCCGGTTGCAATAGCACGCATTAGCCAACTCCAAGAGGGCAGTTACGCGCAAATTCGCATTGTTGAGCATGACTATACAGGTCACGAAGTGCAAACTTGGACGACTCAAGCTCTGACCTCTCCAGGACTGGCGATCCTGGATATTGGCAAAGAGTGGGGCGTGGCCGATACGCGGCGCTTTACGCTCCAGATGATTGTCGGCGGCCCACTCTACGGAGCCTCGTGCGACTATGATTGGGTGCGCTTCGTCAACCGCGAAGAAGTGCCTTTCTTGCAAGCGCACCCCAATTGGCAACAAGTCGAGTTAAGACCATAAAACACTGCCCTCTAATTAAAATATGGAGATGGGAAGCCAAACTGCGTTACGCCAGGCTGCGCCGCGCCAGCTTACGCTATTTGGCTAAACAATAGCGTAAGCTGGCGTATGAAATTAGCGCCGCCGCAGGCATGGCGTCCCATCCAAATTTCAGGTTTAAGCGCGAGGATGGGCTTTGAGGTAGCTGGCGCGCAGGTGTTGGGTCTCGACATGGGTATAAATCTCAGTCGTGGTGATGTTGGCGTGTCCTAACATTTCTTGAATGGCACGCAAATCGGCCCCACCTTCTAAGAGATGAGTAGCAAAGGAATGGCGCAGAGTATGGGGTGAGACCCATTCCGGCAGCCCTGCACGTTGCGCATGAAACCTGACAATTTGGTACAGGGTGATGCGGGATAGAGGTTGTCCCTCGTCGCCAATAAAGAGCAAGGAAGAGGGACGGCGCGCGATTTTAGGAGCCAGTAGCTTGGGACGGGCAAAAGACACATACTCAGTGATAGCTTGCCGGGCCACCTCACCCAGTGGCACAACGCGCTCCTTATCACCTTTGCCCTGGCAACGCACGAAGCCATTTTCCAAATCCAGGTCTTGAGCACGCAAGGCGCATAACTCCGAAGCGCGTAAGCCACTGGCATAAAGAAGTTCCAGCAAGGCGCGATCCCGCACCCCACCCGGCTCTCCAGGCGCGGGAGAAGCCAACATCGCCTGCACCTGCTCGACCGAAAGCACATGCGGTAAGCGGCGTACGGTATGCGCTCCATCAAGCTTGGCCGCAGGGTCAGGATAATCGCGCTCCCGTGCCAGGAACTTATGCCAGGAACGCACTGCCGCCAGTTTACGGGCCACACTGGCATTGGAATAAACCCGCCCCTCGGTGGCCGGATTAGGCCGCGCCGCCCGTAATTCGTGCGCGAAACGTAAAACATGCGAAGGCTGCACCTCACACACGGCGGCTATTCCGGCACTGCACAGCCACGCTGCATATTGAGCCAGGTCTCGCGCATAAGCCTGCGCCGTGTTCTCGGAAAAGCCACGCTCAATACGGGTATGATCTATAAATTCTTCAACATCGCGCTCAAAATCCACCATAATCTGCGCATGGCGCGCCTGCTGCGCGGGCGTCATGGTGTCAATCGTGGTTTTGTCGGATTTCTTCGGCATGAGTTAGTTGTTTTATAAGGACAAGTTAAAGTCTAAACCGACCCTTAAAGATTGAGTAGTGTCATTCTGAGCACAGCGAAGAATCTACTCCCTGTGTTCTTAGAGTTATATTTGTGCGATCAACCATACATCTAAGAAGACTCCTACCAGATTCTTCGCTGCGCTCAGAATGACACTGCTACTCATAGACTTTCATTTATAGGGGTGTCGCAGTTATAAGCAGTTTTATCCTCAACCAACTTTGACGCGAGCATAACGACGCTTGCCCAGCTTAATTATCATGCCATTGTGGGGAACCACTGTCTGGTTAAAGTCCCCTACTCGCTCCCCATCAATAGAAACTGCATTCTGGCCGATCAGTCGCTTGGCTTCACCGCCGCTCACGTCAAAGACACGTCTTAGCAGTTCTACAACGCCCACGGGTTCTGCGGCCAACTCAACTTCTGGCATCTCGTCGGGCACTTCACGCTGGGAAAACTGCTTTTCAAAGGATACCTGGGCTTCTGTGGCAGCAGCAGGACTCCAGTATTGCGCGACAATATCACGCCCTAATCGCTTTTTAGCATCCATCGGATGCCCGGCCAAGAGGGTTTCAACTTCATCGAGAGGAATGTCGGTGCAAAGCGTGAAGTAATTACGCATGGCGTCGTCGGGAATGCTCATGACTTTGCCAAACATTTCGGCTGGCGGGTCATTGATGCCAATGTAATTGCCTAAGCTCTTGCTCATTTTCTGCACGCCATCAGTGCCCACCAAGAGGGGCATTAGGAGTACAACCTGGGATTCCTGGCCACTGGTACGCTGTAATTCGCGGCCTACCAGGTTATTAAAGCGTTGATCGGTGCCACCCAACTCGACATCGGCGTTAATCATCACGGAATCCCAGCCCTGACATAGGGGGTAAAGAATTTCGTGCAGACCAAGCGGCTTATTGGTGCGGATGCGTTGCGCAAAGTCCTCGCGCTCCAAAGTTTGCGCCACCGTGTATTTGGCTGCTAATTTAATGACTTCGGCGAAAGTCATGCTGCCCAACCAGTCGCCGTTAAAATGCACTTTTGTCTTAGATCGGTCTAAAATCCGGTACAGTTGTTCCTGATAGGTGTGGGCATTTTCTTCGACCTGGGCACGGGTGAGTTGAGGTCGGGTCTTGGATTTACCCGTGGGGTCGCCAATCTGGGCTGTGAAGTCACCGATAATAAGGTGCGCTTCATGGCCTAAGTCTTGAAAAGCGCGTAATTTCTTGAGCACGACGGCAAAGCCGAGGTGAATATCGGGGGCGGTGGGGTCAAGGCCCAACTTAATGCGGAGTGGCTTGCCCTCGCGTTGCGACTTGAGAAGCTTCTCGCGGAGTTCCCCCGTGGAGATAATATCATCTGCGCCACGCGAGAGGCGCTTGAGTGCCGCTTCAATGGCGGGATTGGGTTCAGTATTGTCAGTATTGGCTGCGTCGTTAGATGCTTGATGGTGTTGTGATTCGTGTTGATTGTCCTGCATAGCGTCCATTTTAGGGAATAAATGAGGCTGTCACAAGGTTAAATGCCTTAAATCAAGCTCTTCTGGAACGCAACTATCGCTACGGCGTTCGATTAGCCGATGCCGGTATCTAACAACGCAACAGCTTTCAAGCCACCAACAGCCCGCGCCATCCACAAGGTTAACCAATTGCTCATAGAGCATTATGGCACACGCACGGTCGAGACTCGTGACCCGCTCGATGGCCTTATCCTTATTATCTTGTCGCAGGCTACTAATGACCTGAACTGCGACCGCGCCTTTCGCTCTCTTAAAGAAAAGTTCCCCACCTGGGACGCCGTGTTAGCTGCGCCCGCCCAGGAAATCGCTGATGCTATCCGCTTTGGGGGTTTAGCTAACCAGAAAGCGGCGCGGATTCAGGAGATTTTACGTCAGATTAAGGCGGAGCGCGGCACTCTCGACCTCTCCTGGATGCACGGGGCCACGGCCCAGGAATGTACGGCCTACCTCTCAAAATTTCATGGCGTCGGCCCCAAAACCATCGCCTGCGTGTTAGTGTTCTTCCTCAATAAGCCCGCTTTTCCCGTAGATACGCATGTACATCGCGTCACGAGTCGCTTAAAACGTGTAACACCTTATTTACCCTATGAAACAGCCATTTGACCCGGACATCGCCTTTCCGCGCATTGAAGCCGCTATCGCTCCGTTTCCTAAAGCTGGCCTCAGTCTGTTGATGGATGAAGGGCATACGACGGCCTTTGAGCAATTGGTAGCGTGTATCATCTCCATTCGGACACTTGACGAGATAATGCTACCTGTTGCCCGTCGTCTGTTCGAGGCCGCTCCCACCCCCCACGCGATCAGCGAACTTTCACCGGAGACTATCGAAACTCTCATTTACGGCTGTGGCTTCCATAAAGGGAAGGCTAAGCAAATCCACGCGATTGCTCAACAGGTCGTCAATGAATACGATGGCGTCTTGCCCTGCGACCTTAATGTTTTGCTCTCATTACACGGTGTTGGGCCAAAATGCGCTCACCTGGTTTTGAGCATAGCCTGTGGCCAGGAGTATATTGGCGTAGACACTCATGTTCACAGAATTTCTAACCGCTGGGGTTATGTGGTTGGTAAGACGCCGGAGAAGACGCTGGCCGCTCTGGAAGCCAAATTGCCACGCAAACACTGGAACGCTATCAATCGGCTGTTAGTGCCCTTTGGGAAGAACATCTGCACCCCTATTGGGCCGAAATGCCCCGCGTGCCCTGTGTTGGAAATGTGTCAGCAAGTCGGCGTCAAAGAGCGCCCCAGTGCCAAATAGCGCCGCCCCCTTCCCTAACGTCCGTGTCACTTAAACGGCAGTGAAGCTTCTGCTGAGGCTTCAACCCTGATAACAAGCTCTTGCCCCTGGGCAACGGAAGCTACCAGGTGCGTGCCATTATCGAAAGAGGCGAAGGTTATCTCAAAACCGTTCTCCGTGGGGTAGATATACTCAATAATTTTCAACAGATAGGCGTTTTTCTCACTGGTTAGAATTTCCTCTTCTGACGTATCGAGAATAGCCTCTACATCCTGCATCGCTTGCTGTATCAGGGTGGCCTTGTCTTGAACGGCCCATACCTCAGAGCGGGTGCGTTCGTAATCCTCTAATTGGTTCTGTAGCCTGGTGCGCTTTAAGGCGAGATCGCGGAGCAGCGATTCGTAAACCGTTGTGCTGGCACCGGCTTCAATACCTTGAATTTGGGCTTTAGCGGTTGCCAGTTCTTCCCTTGATAAGTCGCTTAATTCCCGTTTGAGCCTTTGATACTCCTGCTCAGAAAAAGCATTGCTGAGAGTTAATTGATAGGCTTGATAGGCTTCCTCTATAACCTGGGGATGGCTCATCACCTTTTTAACCGCTTCAATTATCAGGGATTCCGTATTCCCAGCATGGTAGTGCTTATTATTGCAGACGTGCCGTGCAGCATTGGAGCCGGGGTAATACTCCTTACACATATAGTTGCTGACCTTGCGGGCACCGTAGCGATGACGCCCAATCATCACTTTTCGGCAGGTAGGGCAGCGCATCATACCAGTAAGTAAGCAGCGGTATTCAGTGCGGGTAGACAACTTGGCTCTGTTTTCCCGGCTGACCTGCTGGCACTTATCCCAAATCTGTTTGCTGACAATGGCCGGGCACGGAATGCGTATCCATTCCTCTTCTGGCACCGCTACCTTATAACTGCGACTCTTGAGGCCGCGCAAGGCCCGGCTTTCGTCAGTAATCCATTTGAACCGCCCAAAGGCTGCCAATCCATAATAAGCGTGATTGCCAAACATATCCTTGAGATTGGTAGGAGTCCAGCACCTTCCCCCGCCAGCGGTTGGCACCCCCGCGTTTTGTAGCCAACGGCAGAGACTATGATAAGACTCGCCACCGGCCCGCCGCAGAAACGCCTGCTCCGCGTATGTAGCGCGTTCCTCAACAAGAATATATTTACCCACCTGCTCAGGCGGATAGGTGCCTCGAATGATGTCATTATGTTTGGGGATGTAGTAGCCAAAGGGCGGCTGACGGCTGGGCTGGATGCCCTCAGCAGCGCGACGGCGACGGCCACGGGTAGTCCGGTCTTTAATGACAGCCTTTTCTAAGATGGCAAAGTCACCCGTGACATTCAGGCTAAATTCCCCTAATGGCGAGTCTTCATAAGTGACATCCCAAAAGATAAGTTTGGCCCCGGCGTCTTTAATGCGCTTGAGTATCAAAGCTTGTTCGGCTCGATCATTGCGAGTGAGGCGAACCAGGTCTTTTACAATTAGGCAGTTGGCCTTTCCCTCTTCTAAAGTCCTAAGTGCATCCTGCAAACCTTTACGTGTCAGGTAGAAGCCGCCCGAATCGGCATCCTCAAAGTAGGCAACCATTGAGGCACTCATCTCTTTGGCCTTCTGATGGTTGCCTGAAAATTGGTCGCGCAGACTGGTTCCCGACTTCTCTTGTTCATCGGTAGACACGCGCCCGTAGCCGACTGCTCGTAAGCCCTCTTTCATGCGTCAACTCCCACTGCCATTAGATACATTTTGCACGGTTAGAAGTAGAAACGGGTCATGTCCCGTTTTCGGAGTTTAGTCACTCTCCACTTTGACTCCATCACGTTGCGCCTTTTCCCTGATAGCCAATTCCATAACTCCGGCTTGGCTGAGTCCTGTCCTGTCAGACATTGCCTTTAACAATTTCACAGCGTCTTGAGTAAGACGAAAGCCGACAGCCTTTTTCAGCGATCTGTTAGCCATAATAAAACCCCTAGTAGTTACTATACAATAGTTAGATAATTTTATCAATAATTCGTTGTTTTGCCTGCCATGTTACTATACAATATATAGTAAGTTACATTACAAAGGAGATTCCGCCATGCAAGATGAATTTGATGGATTGACAACTGAGGAGCTTTATTCGATGGGATTGATTGATGAAGCCACAATGCAGGCGTTAATGGCTGATTGGAGTGAGGAGCTACAACAGGCCGCATAAATGGCAAAGGCTCACCAGAGCCGCGAACTCTGGTGAGCCTCCCGTGAAACCCTCGAAAGGATTCCACCATGCAAGCTAATTCTACCACCACAACCAGAACCAATAAAGGCCAGTTTCAGAAGGGCAATGACCCGCGCCGCCATAAGTTCACCACGGCTGAGTGTCAAGCTGGATTCTGGGCAGCGATTGACAGCGTAGCCAGTCGCTACCCGGATGCAGTAGACCGCTCTGGTCGCCACATGACAACCAAGTTTCTACCTGCTGTTATTAGCCGCAAGCAAGCCAGATTCTAAAACAAAGGGGGATAGCAATGTTAGTAGATGTGTATTTTGAGGACGGGGCTGTAAAGATGGAGATGCACGAGGCCAGATCAAAGAACTTGGCTTTATGCCAGCGGGTTTACCGCTTGGCTAATGCTGAGGGCATTTCTGCACTCTGGGATAGGTGCGATAGAAATTCAGGCCGTTGGATAGTCGCCACCTTTGGAGCCAGCCGCAAGACCTTCAATCGTTTAGTGCGCAGTGCCAAACAGCAGCTACGCGCTGCTTAAAAATGGATGGGCTGATGGGTGTTAGCGCACTCATCAGCCCCAGTGATTAACACCCGGTAAAGGAATTAACCAATGGATAGTATAAGTGAAACGGCTCCAACAGAAGAGCAGCACATGGCTCATTGCATTTGTTGCGGCAACAAGTTCTATGCTTTAGCTTGGACTCGCACCGGCTTTAGGATGCGTGATGTGTGCCCGCTCTGTGACCACCTGGAACCTGAATTTTTGAGGTTCCTACGGCTGCAAATCGCGCAAGACAATGCAGAGTTTTTGAGGTTCCTGAGACTCGTTAGAAGTTGATGCAGCCCCCTTAACTGCATTTCTCACTTGCAACGTTGCAAGTGAGAATCCTTACCAAAGGGCGGGGTGAGATCGTTTCAGCCCGCCCTTTGTCGTGCCTCACGACATAGCAGGTAAGAGCATTACATTGTAAAAACTTGGCCCAATAGAATAAGCCAGTATGCTTGCTATCTTTCCCGCCCACTTATTTTAAGAGAGGCTGTTTTTTACAATGGGCTTACCAACTGGGTTAGTTGGGTAACGACAAAATGGCTAAGTTGTGTAGAGTCCCCTGGCCGGGCACGACCATATGATAGGCCATAAAGTGGGAGTAGAATAAGCCCTGCCCCTCTTTCATGAGTTACCTAGATGTCTAATTCAGCACTTAGGGGACTGCTTGTTTTTCGAGCGTCTTTCATCTATCAGGCCAGCAATCACTCCAACAAGTCCTGCAAAGGCTGCTGTCATCATTAAAACAAAGCCGCCCCATGTCATATCCCAGCCCTTGTAGGAATAAGGGCTTTGTGTCCCTAACCAGTGCCAGAGATGAACAAGTGATTGCCACATGATGATTCACCACTGCCAGTATAAATCTAATAGCCGTGCCAACACTTTGCTTTTTAGGGGACTGAGGGTTATTAAGTGCCCCTTGTGACTTCGACGATGTAGGCACCCGGTTGAAATTAACCGGGTCAGCCGCCACGCGCCGCCACTGGTGCAGGCTGTGGCATAATAGCGGGTATGGACTCAACCTTGTACCTGGATTTTGTTATTCCTTTACGCGAGGTCGTTACTTTCGTATGCGCTGTTCTGACAGCCACCGGCCTACTCTTGGGTATAACCCACCAGGTAGTCAAGTTGATAACACATTGGCAAGCCAAACACTACCATCTACAAACCCACAGCATCACCGTGGAAGAATCCGACAGTGGCGGCTATCAGGTGGTGGAGTAAAGAACTATGGAAATCATCATCGGTTTAGTCGGCACGGTGCTGGTGGCTCTGGCAATCCACTGGTTCTATCCCAAATACGCAGAGGCTTGTTTTATCGCCGCCGCTTTTGCCGGAGGAAGCTGGATTGTCTATAGTATGCTAACGCTCATCTTGCACTTTCCCGCGCAGACTTGGCAACTGATCGCCAATGCTCCCTTTATGTCCTGGGCTTTCCTCCCTGCTTACGCTATCGCTGCCCTAGTCGGCTTACCCTTTAGACAGCTCAGAGGGCGCAAAGCCAAGACAGCCCAACACAGCGTCACGGTGGAAGTAGATTAGAGCGGAGCGGCATAACACTGTTAGCTGGCTGCGCATGTTTTGTAACGAGAGGCGCGATTCTACGATGATCAGTCGTAATTCAGGAAAAGAGATTGGGTTGCTCGTGATGGGTTTGCTCTGCTTTGGAGGGGGTATCAGTTTGCTCCTCCACGCGTGGCACCCTGATGCCAATGGGCAAGTCATGATGACGGCGAAGAGTGACCAGATTTACTACATCAGTCGCTCCCAAGCTGCGGGGCAGGGATTACTGCTCGTAATGGGCGGTGGAGCTGGCTTTATCTATGGTTTAAGTCGCATGAAAATCTCTTAACTCAGTGCAGAGGCACAGCCAAGCCAGCTAATCACGCGCTACAACCGACGCCAACCTGTTCTCTAACCCACTCCCTTAGCCCGTCTGACAGCACCCTTCCATCTCCACTGGCTCAGGCAGTGGCATAATAGCGGGTATGGCACAGCGTCACGGTGGAAGTGGATTAGCGGCGTACCGGCATAATAAATGGTTGGGCCGCTGCGCGTGGCTTGTCTGCGAGTGCTACAATCAACAATATGGATTACAGCAGCGTTCACTTGCTGAATGAAAGCTTGGTGCTTGTGTCGCCGGAGGAAGTGGCACAACTTGAACAGCAACTCGGCACGAAGATGCCAGCAGGCTACCAGGATTTTGTCACGACACTTGGTCTGGGCATTCTCAACGACACGGTTCGTGTTTACACGCCGAATCGCATCTCACGCGAACTCAAGGATTTTCAGCAAAGGTGGGATGAGTATTGGTTTTGGGATGAAGGGCGCGATGTTCTCAGTAAAGAGAAAGCCCTCGAATCAATCATTATTGCGGACACTGGCAACGGCGATGAGCTTGTCTTTCACCCTTCGCAGCCTGACAAGCTGTATGTACTTCCTCGTGATTCGGGTCAAATATTTGAGCCCGGAAGCACCCTTGATGAAGCGGTAGAGTGGATACTACATTCAGGTGTATTATTGGGTGACGCTGATGAAGAGGATGAAGATTTTCTTCGTCCTGAAGGGCTGTATTTCGAGCCGTTTCCGCCAGAATAATAGAAGGCGGCCACCACTGGCCTAACAAATATTGCACCCATCGCTCTACAGCCCGCTCGTTCATCGCTCCGTTTCGGCTGCGGGTGAACTGCGCGTTCGGTGGCTCCGCGCAGCGACATAACGCGCAGGATAATTAGTGGCAGGAGGTAGCATGGCGGATTCCAGCCAATTATTGGCATCTTGGGTTGATCCAGTGTTAGGCGAGTTGGTGTGGGAAGGGACAGGATGGGGCGGCACGGTAGAGATCAGCGGGCGCAGGGTGCGACTGTGGCTTGATCCTGACCGAGCCACACCCACCCGGCAAGAGCAACTGGCCGTTATCGCAGCGTCCAGCGCTTTACTGGCCGGGGTGCGTAAGGTTGAGCCAGAGTTCCGTCGCCGCCTGGCGCACGAGCTGGCTCAGGCAGTCGGATCGCAGGCCACTGAGGAAGTCGCTGCTGAGGCAGTGGCCGCCGTAGACGAGTTGGTCGCCGCGCTGGAGTTAGAGGAAGTCAGTCTACATGGGAGCGGTGAGTTGCACTACCACGATGGGAGTGGCAAGTTTTTCCCTTCCGACGAGCTATTCACCGTCTATTTCAGTGAAGACCTGACCTATGATGAGATGTAAGGAACTACCGCAACAGAAACCCCAAGCCGCCGCACCAACCGCTGCAACCGACGCTTACCCCTCTCACCCACTCCCTTAGCCCGTCTGATAGCACCCTTCCATAATTACATACCGACTATTATCATGTGTGAAGCTTTAAGCCCCTGAACTTATACAGGATAGCCGTGTCTTGTCTCTACGCTTGTCAAAAGTTTAGCCTACCCATAGAGCTTGCTCGTTAGTGGTGTAGGTTTAGGGGTTAAAGTTACTACCATGACCGAACAGAAAAAACCTTCGTCGCCAGGGAAAAACGAAAGGTATGTTCTCGGCTGTTGCATTGTCGTAATAGTTGCTTACTTGCTTATCACATTCATGTTGCGGAATTTGGCTCAAGCGCCATCAACTGCATTAGGAGCTTTGCCCACCCCTCAAACTTTGCGTTCTATGGCGATTCTACAGCCCCACCCGGCCAGTGTCGTGGTATTACCGTCCTGAGTCCTAAGCGTGCGCTGTGGCTAACTGTGGCGCGTCAGTTATGGCACCAAGAGGCACGACATCAAAAGAAGAGAAAGTGGCGACGATGGCCCATTGGTATGGGACGATAGGTGAAGCGGTGGCCTGGTTGCAGGGTATACATATGACCATGTCTGCGGTGCAATATGCTCGCTATCTGATTGTAATTGCCAAAACCCCCACGACGACCATCTTGTGTCATGGCCAGCGCGCTGATGTCCTCAACCCGACAAGATGCAGGCGTGTCGTATTGAACCACAATATCACGACCATTAGGGACATTGGCGTAGTTATGGCGCACCACCAGAGCGGACTTGGGAACATTGACATAGTAAGGGGGATGGTTATAGGGCACCACCGGAGCGAAGTCTTGGATGATGCTGATTCTCAAGCTTTTGATGGATTGGCCTGACCGATTGGCTATGACCAAGCGATTAGCCCCACCGCTCATTGGCAGTCGGGCTACCACCTGCACTAACACAATAAAGAGCAGCACCGGCACAATGCAGAGGCTTAGCAGCTTGGCTTTAGGTGTCATGGCTATAGCCCCATTATAAGCCATTCGTGCCCTTTCTACAGTCCCAACAGGCCAGTGTCGTAAAACTATGACACAAAAATCGTAGTTTTACGACAGCGCCGCCGTGTGGCCGCCAGTATCCTTTTACTGGATTGGATAAGGCTACCTACGACAAGGCTACCTAAGACCTTGCGTTTCCTGCTCTCCCGACAGCCCCGCTTGAGCCTTATGGATAGACCTGGTGGATAGAATAGACGCACGATTGTTTTAATATGGGCATACGCCACACCAACGAGCCAACGGCTGACTCATTCCCTATTGCCTCTACCGCAACGCGACTGCAAAAGGTAGAGCAACGGCTAGAGAAATTAGAACAGCAGGTAGAAAAACTCATGGCACAGCAGAAATCGGCTCCTGAGACCGATTTAAGCCACGCTACCCCTCACCCGCACGATTCCACACCCCCTACCGCCACACCCCCACCTCATCCCCCCTGCCATTCCAAGCCCTAATTGCCATAGTTCCCTCACAGCGATAGAATAGCAGGCTTAATATGCTGTTGAGCGATTCGCTATAATCAGTCCATGTTCAATCACGCTCCTGACGGCTACATCTGTCCGTTTTGTTTGTTCGTGCGCGGCGTCGAAAACGAAAACGTTCTTTCCGTCCAAAGTGACCTGGTTTATAGCGATGAGGTCGTGACAGCACTCATTAGCGCCCATCAGTGGGCCAATAATCAAGGGCACGTTCTTATTATTCCCAATCAGCATTTTGAGAATCTATTTGACTTGCCGTTAGCCGTAGCCACCCAAATTCAGGGCGTAGCGCGTCGGCTCGCGCTGGTCATGAAGAAAGTCTATAATTGCGATGGCATATCAACGCGCCAGCATAACGAACCGGCAGGTAATCAAGACGTATGGCATTACCATCTGCATCTTTTCCCGCGCTACCTAAACGATAACCTCTACAAAAGCTCATATTGCTTCATGCCAGCAGACGAACGAGCTATGTATGCACTTAGATTAAGAGACGGACTATAAGCAGTGGCATCATCCCCCGCCACCCCTCACCCGCACGATTCCACACCCGGAGACTAATCGCTCCAAATAGGCGGCATAGCGCAAAGCTGGTGACATTCTGACAGGTCACTGGGAGTTCTCAAGTGAAACGCCTTTAGCTAACATTCATAGCTGCTACGAGTCGGCTGATTTCATAAAGATAGTTCCGATACGAAGCTGAATCTCCGACGAATTCACCAAGAGCTTGGGCGGCATCCTGCATGTCTACAGCATTAGCGCGATGGAACGCTTGGTTTTCTTCCTCTATCTCTTCCTGATAAGCCAAATGCATCTGATGCACCGCATAGGCGGCGGCACTGGCTAAGAATTCAGCCTGTTGCTGTGTCATAGACCTTTAGGCTCCTTGCCTCTCTAAATTTCCTCTTTTAATTTCTTAACTTTATCCTACTCTGGCGGCTCTGCTTCCGTCCTGGCTCTCAAATAAAATTCGATTCTGAGCCATTTTAAGCCACGATCTGCATTTAGGCTCCATTGTGCTCCTCCGCTATTATCGCTCAATTTAGCCTAATCAGCGGCCCACAGGATGAAAAATAAAACCGCGTGCTAAAACATCCTTACAAATCTTAACAGTCGAGTGAGAACAAGCCTCTACGGGCTGCGTCTGACATGGTGTAAAGCCACAAAGATATTGACTGAATTGACCGCATCGGCTGCTCCATTGAAGACCAAGCATCAGCAACCAGATGCAATAAAGGAAATGATTAACATGACACACTCTACCCATAAAACCCGCCGCAACCGTTTAGCTGTCCTGGGCACCGCCGCTGCTTTAGGCATCTCGACAATGGGCGTGTTCGGCACGCCCACCGCCAATGCCGCCGAGCATCGCTCGAACGGCACCACGATGAACAGGAACTGGGGCAATGATAACAACCAGCGATTCCGCAATGATGGTAACAACCATAGCTTTAGCCAGCCGAACCTCAGCCAGCAAAACTTCCGGCAAGATCGCAACGACCATCAAGTCCAGGTCGTTCGTTATGACAGTCACGGATACGACAATCAAGGGTATGACAATCGTGGGTATAGCAATTATGGGTATGACAATCGCCAGGAGGATACCCACCGCTACAATGATCGCCGCTACGATGATCGCCGCAATGACAACAGCAGCAGCAATACGGGCAAAGTTATAGGCGCTGGCATCTTAGGGGCTATCCTGGGAGCCGTGTTATCGAACTAAGCCTTGTGTGGCACACAGCATAAAACAAAAGAGCCTGGTGGACGTAATATCCACCAGGCTCTTTTGTTTCACTCCCTTAATTTCCAACGTGAGTCAATGTAGAGTATCGAATTAATGTGTAGGTAAATAATGCACCGCTACATAGAGTCGGCGCACTGCCTGAATTTAGCTTATCAGAGTGTTTCTCACTTGCAATATTGCAAGTGAGAAAGTGCTATTTGTAACACATCCGTGTAATACAATAAACGAATTCTCACTTGCAACGTTTCAAGTGAGAAACCACCGATCATCAGCTATCAAGCCGAATTTAGGGCTGCGGGTATTCGCCCCTGTCGTGGGTTGTCGGACGATTGTAGTTATCAATCATTTCCTGTTTGACAGCTTCGCGCCGCGCCGCTTCATTTGTATCAGACAGTCGGTAGACCATTGTAAAAAAGTGGCACTCTACAAATTATGGAAAGAGGGGAGTTAGCTTGCTTACTGGCACCCTCCCAAAGCTCCATTTTTTACAATGGCGGGCGCTCTGACACTGGCTATGAAGAGCATTTTATAAACCTAAAATAAAAACGTGTTGCATCACTTTAAAACTTGTCCTATATTATCACACCTAGAGTATCAACAAGTAGTCAAAAAAATACGTGAATTTTTTTATTGCAAAGCACAATTGTCCAGTACATACTTTGATATAGAGAAAAGAAAAACCGCATATCCGATTATCTTTTGCTTTCAGGATTCCTAGGCCCCTGCAATTGATAAAGAGATACACGGTTTGGGGGAGATTCAGCAAACAAACCCGCTAGTCTGAATCTACCGCTTTTCATTATAAACCGCTGCGGTGTGGCTGAAAAGGCTTTACACCGTCAGCACAACTACAAAAGGGACAAAGGTAATGTCAGGCTTGCGGGAGCCTGTCACTGCCTTTGTCCCTTTTCTTTATCACACAGATGTTTTTTGAGGAGTTACCCGCGATGAATCAGCGACATAGACCACCCACCAAGACATTGCCAGGTTGCCCCGGTTGGACTGGGTTTTGGCAGGAAACGATCAGGCTCAAGGGAGTTTTAGAATCGAGGCGGCTTGCCAGGGGCGACCGCGCCCCGGCTGACCGCAAAGCCCAATAGATTTAGGATTGTTATTTTCGTTACTAAGATGCAGAGGTTAGCAACCGTTTTATAAAAACCATAAAGCCCCCTGTTTGCGAGACAGAGGGCTTAGAGGCGAAGCGGGGCGCTTTCATTCTGCAATCCTTGTGCGGAGGATTACATTGAACAATAGTTTACCCACATCCAGCCCAGCCAATCAAGTAGACCCAATTAGCCACTACTCGCCTTTCCTCTCTCAAGTGCAAGGGAGGCGATTACCCTGCCCCCGTTAGCTAATGCCCGTGATCTGCGCTCCATACACGAGACGCTTTCACCGCTGGCCAAAGTTGAAGCAGTATTTTCCAAGTATCTTGCCATGTCAGGCAATGATACGTTGTATGTAACTTTAGGTGCTTTAGCCGCTAACTACTTGTCCGTTCGCAATGGCGGGGATGCCACATGGTTGCTCCTCATAGCACCACCATCGAGCGGGAAAACCGAGCATATTTCGGCACTTACTTGCTTACCCGATGTTCACATGGCCGCAGAGATTAGCGTAGCAGCCCTGCTAAGCGGCACCCCCCGGCGCGAAAAAGCTAGAGATGCCAATGGTGGCCTGCTCAATCAAATTGGCGGATTCGGCATCTTATTACTGAAAGATTTCACAACTATTCTCAGCATGAAGCATGAGAAACGTGCTGAATTGCTTGCTGCATTAAGAGAGATTTATGATGGCAGTTGGACACGCTGTGTAGGCACTGATGGCGGAAAAATTCTCCATTGGAAGGGGCTGCTTGGCATCATCGCAGGTTGCACCGAAGCCATTGATACGCACCACGCCGTAATGAGTTCAATGGGAGAACGGTTCATATTCTTTCGATTGCCCACAGCCGACGACAAAATCCAAAAGCAGCGAGTCCGCCAAGCCCTATCCAACATCGGGCATGAATCAAAAATGCGGGAAGAACTTACCGATGCTGTGACAACCTTATTTGCCGGGATAGAGTGGCCCAAAAGCACTCCCCTTTTAAGTGAGCCAGAGCAGGCCCAACTCACCGATCTGGCTTGCCTTACGGCCCGTTGTCGTAGTGCTGTGGAAAGAGATAATTATACACGACACATCATAAATATCCCTGATCCTGAAACCCCTACTCGTGTCGCACAACAACTCTATCGCTTGCTGTTAGGAATGCTGATTATCGGCGTTCCAAAGCCGACAGCCTGGCAAGTGTTGCTTAAAGTTGGCAAAGACTCTATGCCTAAGAGTCGCCTTAAAGTCTTTGAATTCCTCGCTGAAACTGACAAGCCACACACCACTGTTGCTATTGCAGCCTTGCTCAAATTTCCAACAATGACCGCAGAACGTGCCCTTGAAGACTTAAATGCTCACGGTATTGTGGAAAGAGATAAGCCCCGTGAGAACTTAAATCAGTGGCAATTATCCGATTGGGCACGCTCTTGTTATCAGCGCATCAAGGCGGACTTACCCGAAAACTCCCCTATCTCTTTAATAACAGAAAACAGGTGTGGGGGGGATAAAACGGGTAAGTGGAAAAACAAACGGAAGGACGCCCCGCATCTGGAATGTGTGGCAGGAGGATCAAAATGAATGAGAAGCTTAAACGCGCCACGTTCAGCACGGACAGAGCGTTAGAATTTTTTAGTGAAAAAGAGTTGACCATGCAAATAGGTCATGCCCGCAATCTTTGGGCTATCGCTTTGGTGAAAGAGCTAATTGATAATGCACTCGACGCCTGCGAAAGTGCCGGTATTGCTCCACAGATCACCGTCATTGTGGAACCCGATGCTGTGAGTGTGCAGGATAATGGGCCGGGCCTACCAGTTGATGTCCTAACCCGCTCTCTGGATTATCTCATTCGTGTTTCTGACAAATTGCATTATATTTCGCCGACTCGCGGCCAACAGGGGAACGCCCTCAAATGCGTATGGGCAGCGCCTTTTGTGGTGGATGGGGAACACGGTCAAGTTGAAGTGACTACTCACGGCCAGCGGCACCTGATTGATGTCACCCTTGACCGCATCGCCCAGCGGCCCCGTATTGAACATTCGATACATCCGTCCGATGTAAAAAATGGCACGATTGTAAAAATGTATTGGTCAGAGATAGCTGGCTTACTGACCAATCCCAAAAAGACAAGTTCTTACAATGACGGCTATTTTCAAGAGCCATTTTGTGATCTGCTCACCCTGGTTACACGCTATGCCGGGTGTAATCCGCACGCTACTTTCATCTTACGCACTCCTGATTGCTGTGTTGCATATGAGGCCACTTCACCAGACTTTGCCAAGTGGTGGCCCAACACCCCCACTTCACCCCATTGGTATAACGCTGAGCAACTCAAGGCTTTAATCGCCGGTTACTTATCTCAGGAACAAGAAACAGGAGGCAAGCCGCAAACGGTGCGCGAGTTCGTCGCAGAGTTCAATGGTCTCAGTGGCACGGCCAAACAGAAGGCTGTCACAGATACGGCGGGGCTATCTGGCGCAACCTTGCGTGACATGGTGCAAGATAACGATTTGTCAGTTGAACGGGTTAAGGCGCTGCTAACGGCCATGCAAAGCCAGGCACGGCCCATTAAAGCGGCGGCACTTGGTGTGTTAGGTGAAGACCATATCAAACAGCACTTAATACAGCGCCTCAACGTTTCACCTGACAGCATTCGTTACCGTAAATTTGCAAGTGAGATTGAAGGGCTACCATACGTCGTAGAGATATCCTTTGGCGTCTACGCTGCTAATGCTCCCACGACTTCTACCAGTGTCACCAGCATCGGCTTGAACTTCGCACCTGCGCTTACTCTATCGCTGGATAGCTTAGATCGAATGTTATATAAGGCCAAAGTATATGATGATGATCCGGTTCATGTCTTCGTTCATCTGGTGTGCCCTCGTTTCGATTATAAAGACCGGGGCAAAAGCTTTCTGAACCTACCCGCTACCGTGCGTGGTGAATTGGGTAAATACGTTGAGTCCGTCTGCAAATCATGGACAATAAAAAAGCGCCAGGCTGACCGGCAAGGCAAAGTGAGCGAGCGTGAATTAGATGAGTTGCGGCGCTCAAAACGAGCCAAAGAAATAGATATTAAAGAAGCCGCCTATTCAGTGATGAAAAGGGCTTATTTGGAGACCAGTGTAAATAATCGGTATCCAGCTAATGCACGTCAGGTCATGTATGCAGCCCGCCCAGAAGTTCTAAGGATTACTGGTGGCAAATGCTGGAAAAATTCGACTTACTTCACTCAAACTCTCCTGCCGGACTTCGTAGAAGAGCACCCGGAATTAACAGCGGACTGGGACGTGGTCTTCGATGCCAGAGGCCATATCGTTGAGCCGCACACGGGACAAAGAATTGATTTGGGGACGGTGGCTGTCCGTCGTTATATTGCTGGTTGGAGCGATATAATTAGCGAAACCCTCAATGTTGAGATAGGCCACGGATGCCCCACCAGTGGCCCCGGCAACCGCTTCAAATATGCTCTCTTTATTGAGAAAGAAGGCTTTGACGAACTCATCAAGAGTGCCCAGATTGCCAGTCGCTATGACATTGCCATTATGTCCACCAAGGGGATGTCAGTGACCGCAGCGCGTAGCCTTGTAGAAAAGCTATCGGAACAAGGGGTTACGATTCTGGTCATGCACGATTTTGATAAATCAGGCTTCTCTATTCTTCACACCTTACGTAATGACACCCGCCGTTTTCGCTTCAAAGTGCCACCTCGCGTGATTGACTTGGGGCTACGGTTGGCTGATGTCACAGAAATGAATCTGCAAAGCGAGATAGTAGAATACAAGGGCAAAGTAGACCCGCGCATTAACCTGCGTGAGAGTGGCGCAACTGAGGAGGAATGTGATTTCTTAGTCCAGCAGCAGAATTCTAACGGTGGATGGAGTGGTCAGCGCGTCGAGCTTAACGCTATGATGCGCTCAGACGTGATTATTCAATGGATAGAGCGCAAGCTTGAAGGCGCGGGCGTCTGCAAGTATGTGCCAGAGCCAGAGGTATTAGATGCCGCTTATCGGCGTGCCGTGCGCCGTGCCGTTGTGCAACAGGCTATAGACAACGCGCTTTGTAACTTGGACGCCGACGCACATATAGAAGTCCCTGAAGGGCTATCAGAGGCCGTTAGAACCGCCATAGTTGGCACGCCGCAACCGTGGGACGAAGCCGTTTATAATCTGGCGAAGGGGGTGCCTTCTCATGGCTGAACTCATTGAGTTGCGTGCGCCGGGGGGGAAGTTGGCGGGAAAATTTGACCAGGAGAAAGAGGTCATTATTATCAAAACTCAGGGGCAAGAAATTGCTTTTAATTTAAGCGATTTATTGCCAAAGAACCTGCATCGGCGGGTAGTCTATGGTAAACTGAAAGATAGTAGTAACTAAGCCACATTTGTGCCTAAGCCCATCTTAATATAAGCCAGAGCGCCAAGCCGCAACCAGAGCGCCAGGACAGTAAGCCGAGTTTTCGGTTTATGGTTCTGGCGCTTTTTATTTCTTATGCCGATTACCCGCAACGACTTCAAAGACCTACCCTCATCAGGGCAAATTCCTGATGACCGGGTGCCCGCGTCTGAATTTGCGGTGTCCTACTATTTTCAATCAACTGGCTATCTCGACCCATCGAATCCCAACCAGAGTTTTAAAGGTGACATCAAGCTACACGTCTTGGATAGTGCGGGCAATCTCAAGTATGAGATTCTATTGCATGAAGAGTTCAATTTCTTCATTTTTCCGCTCCTCTACACCTGGAACTGGGTTCCTACTGCGGAGAAGATAACAGGCACTAAAGCCGATGGCAGCGCAATGTCTACCTTGGGCGCGGCTACGTTTGGGGTAGACCCGGCTGAAGGTAGCGGCGTGGATTTAGGTAGTGCGGAGATGGATTGTCGGTTTTATTCTGGTATCTTCACCGAACCACTTAGCCCCGGCGACCATTTAAAAATAATTTTCCATAACCTCAGTGCCGGGTTCTTGGTTGACCAGGCGAGTCTGCAACTGGCAACGCTGTTAGGTGGCTTTAATGGCTGCTTTGTGCGCAATCCTCAGCAGGGCAAGACATTTTATATCTATCAGGGTAAAACGGGCCTGCAATGCCACGTTACGCGCCAAGAAACGGGCTTTACGCCGTCTGATAGTGACCCGCTTGTAGTGGCAGGCACAGCGCGTAATGCGTGGCTCTCTCTGCACAACACGGGCCTGCTCTGTCTGGCTGATGTAAGTGGTTTGCACGTTATTGGTTCAGCTAATAGCGGTCAAACGTGGGAGGAAAAGATGCCAGTTGTAACCGACATAACGCCACTGGCTACCGTGCCCAGTGCAGACGGCGGCGCTCAATATCTTTTAGCTACGGCTGCCATTGATGGCGTGGAGATCGGCACGCAAGGCACCCCTGGGACAATAGCTAAGGGTGATTTGTTGCGCGTCATTTTACGCGGTAGTAAAGGCGCACAACCGGGCCAAGACTTGGTTATAGCACTCAAGCAAAAAGTGACCGGCACACTCCCGCCTAAGACCGGTATTGTCGGCTTACACCTTCATAACACCACTTTCCGGCTCTTAGTGAACGATGGTGGTAAAGTGCGTTGGTTCGATTCCCTTGACTTTATGCAGACGTGGACAGAAAAAGTGAGCGTGAACTAATGACCCATAGCGACCCGCAAAAACTAACGCCTCATGTGCAAATCTTAGTTTATAATTCAGCTTTCGAGAGCCAGGGCAACCACCATTTGTGTATTAGCGACGTGGTAGCCGGTTATATCGCACAGAATCAAGGGGAAGCGTTAGACACGACGCCTGATGGTGGCAACTTTGACGCTAACCAGTGGCAGCAGCAAGCATTTACGTCTATTGACCCCAACATTGAGTTAGTGCGCTTTATGGAAGATGGCCGCGCTTATTTCGGTGCGGCGGCTGCCGGAATGGTAGGCGGCAAAGCGGTGCTAACCCTCAAGCCGCGTGAAGTGCGCGTGCATAGTGTCATTGATTACCATAAGCCCAACGACCCTACAGGCGATGCCGCTTTTGACATCTTTAAGTGGCGTGGTTACAAAGGCGATAGTTGGGAATGTGTGATGCCCAACCGCCAACCCCTGCAAACGCGCATCAGTCACGGGCGGCAAAATCCCGATGAAACGATTATCGCTGCAACCGTGCAAAGTCTCAAAGCTGACCAGGGCTTAAGGGGCTATATTGGTTTTGAGGGCATTGCGCATTTGCAAAAGACGGCGGCGGGTTTTCGTGCAATCTGGGGGAGTGGCGTTTACTCGATCTGTTGGCGGCAATACAATAAGCCCACTATAGATCACCGGGTTAATAACGATTGGCAGCTTCTCAAACGCTTAGATGAAGCCGACTTTTGCGGCTTTGGGCAAGCCGGTTATGAGGATGTGCCTTTTGAAGTGCGGCGCATAGATAACCGCATGGTGGTAACATTAGGTGCTAATTCTTGGTGGATTGCTGAAAGCTTACCCGCCTATGTCGGCAGTAGTAGCACCGAACTTCGCCCCGCCCATTGGCCCAGAGGCAAGATTGAGATTCATAGTTGGGGCGCTAATATCACCTTTGGTCTATCCCTGCTTTCACAGTTGGACAGTAAAGAGAAGCAGATACCCGGCAGCTTTGGCCGCTCCATTCCCCGCGCTATTCGGCGCACTCCCGGCACTGAGACCGTGAACGGTTATGCGGGTGGCTATCAATATGGCACAGCTCTAGTAAAAGTTGAAGCCACAGCCAATGCTCAGACCGTAGATTATACCTGCACTCTGACACCTGATGTAGAGGGCGTGAACGCTCCCTGTGTCGCTGTTGTCATGGTGAACTTTGAAGGCAGCACAACTCAAAATACCCCGGCTTTTATTGATCTACGGCCTTATGCTTCAAGTCTGCGTTATATCGGCACGGAACCGGGCTTGCAAGCCAGCACGGAAGTGCAAATTACCATTGACCGGGCGCGACTGACTAAAGATATTCCCAACTGGACAGACTACGTTACACCCTTTGCTCCCTTGCGCGTGAACACTATTGAAAAGTGGTTGCACCTTGGCACTGGCACCGATTACCGTCCCGGCCCTCTCACTTCGCCAATACCTACCACGCCAGGTATAACGGCAGACGAGCCAGAGAATCTATTTGATGGCTACATTACTAACCCCGATAAAGATTTAGAGGGCTTTGGCGATTACAGCATGATGGTGGTAGGGCGTGACAAGATGCTACGCGCTCAAGAGCCAAGTGGTTATGTCGGCAATCAATACGCACCGGCAGACTTGCTATTTGCCATGAATAACGGCAATCCCATCTATGGCGGCGACTATATTAAATACACCATCAAGGTCGGTATTTCAGAAGATGAAGCCAATAGAATTAACGGCAACGGCGACCCCTTAGCTTTCTTTCCTGAGAACCATTACCCTTTGTTCTCCATGCAGAATGATAATGTGGGTTACTTTCCTGCTATTAAGCTCTTGATGCAAGGCAGTTTCCAACTTGCGCCTAACTTTGGCGGCTGGCTTATAGACCTCTGGTATCAGGTGTGCGACATAGACCGCGCCGTGATTTATTACGGTCTTTCTCCCCTCTCGACAGATGGCAAACGCTCCTATATCTATGGTCGCTGGCCTGAGATTATTCGCGCCTGGGGCAACACCCTTAAAGTGATTCCCGACTGCTACTATCAGGCAGGCGACGACAATTTTGCATTGAACCGCCTGAATGTGAAATATCGCTATGACAAATCTTTTAACACAGTGGTAGCGTGGGGGCCGCGCTTAGGTGGCATAGCCGGACAAGTTACCCCTTCGCTCTTTCAAGGCTATTCAAGATTACCTGCTGATGACCCCCGCGCTGAGGAAAAATCATGGCCGCGCACCTTGCCTGTCCAACAGGACTTTTTAGGCCAGGGAGAGGGCTTGGCGCAGGTAGAGGCAGATGCGATAATGAGCCAACTTGAGGGTGTGGAACCCCGTGATCTGTCAATTCACATACCACGCGGCGACCTGTCTATTCACGTTGGCATGAAGGTGCAACCCAAACTGCAAAAGCCGCGTAGTGATACCTCGCTTGGGGTGAATGGTGAAGAGTTTAGGGTTAAACGTGCCGAGCATTATTGGGACTTCTTAGTTGATGAGCAAACTACTGACATCAATGCCCGCCCTATCAGTCCCGTTTCTGGTTATTAAGCCTCTGGTTATTAGGGAGCATCATGGCAAACGTCACACAAAAGCACGTTCAAGAGGTAATGGCAGAGCAAGTTGCAAGGCGTGCCGTTGCAATTATAGAAACAAGGGCCGCAACTCGTGAGGCTATAGCTCGCACGGGTAGCCCTGAGCCTGTTAGCGGTAACGGGTATTACGATGAAAACGGGCACTGGCAATCTTATCTCAGGTGTGACGTTGACCGCATAGATAGCGGGCGCGGCTGTGCGCCTTAAAGGAATTGATATGGCTAACGTAACTCAGAAACACGTCCAAGAGGTTTTAGTTAAGCAAGTAGCACAACAAGCGGCTGATATAGTGCGCCAACAGGCAGCCCAACAAGCGGCGATAGCCCGCACTGGCAGCCCGGAACCATCCGCGCAAAACAGTGGCTATTATGACGAGAGCGGCCATTGGCAAGGGTATCTCCGTTGTGATGTGGATGCGTTTAATTCAGGTAAGAAATACGGGCCTTAAAGGGGCTATAGAAAAGAGGATACAGACATGAGCAATGTCATACAAAAGCACGTTCAGGAAGTTTTAGTTGAGCAGACCGCCAGAGTCGTGATGCAGCGCCTCAAAAGCGAATCTGCAAACCAAGCGGCAATAGCCCGCACTGGCAGCCCTGACCCTACTACGCCCACTGGTTTCTATGATGCTGAGGGTCGTTACCGGCGTTACGAGGTTGTAGGCGACCCGGTAGGCGTCTACCCAGTGCGCAATAGTTCCAATTTATAAGGGGAGGTTGTGCCAATGACAATAGGCGATCAGATATTAGAGCATCTTGAACAAATCAATAAAAATTCTGGTATTACGGCTGAGAACACGGCCTATCTAAAAGAGATTTACGAATTGATGGATAGGTTTCTCAGCACGCCGCGTCCGCTCTCAGATGAAGATGTAGAGTGGGTAGCAGCCGCCGTAGTGCGCCAACTGAGAGCAGATGAAGAAAATTTTATAGCTCGTTTATCGTAGCTCATTAACAATTTACAGGGAGATTAGATTATGTCAGACGAAAACACGCCCCAACTTCCGCCAGATGTTCAGGCTGCATGGGAGGCTCAAGAGCAAGGCGTTAATGTGCCCCCGCTACGGCAACAAGTGCAGGACGTGCCAAGCATGGCGGTTAATCCGCCACAGCAACGCAAGCGATCACCGTTTCGCTCCTCTCGCAACTTTGTGGCGGGAGAAATTACCATCCAAGATACCACCTATGGTTACAGAGAGCTAGACGACAACCTGGAAAAGTGGATGCAGGAGCGCCGCCAGTGGTTAGCCGATAAGTTGGGTATCACGCTTGAGGCATTGGACAGCGATAATTTCAAGGGTGCTAAACCTGATGAACTCGCCAAGCTCAATGACCATTTAGAAGAGACCTATAATCTCTTGCTCTCTGGCCCAACTCCCGATATTCGCGGCGTGTTGGTGGAATGGGACGCAGAAGATGATAACGGCGATATTGTTCCTATTAACAAAGAGAACGTAAGCGATTTAGGTTTTGAAATTAAATCGCAACTGGCTGACCATGTGAAGGCTTCTACCCTGCTGGGGGTAGGGCAAGGGCAATACTTTCGCGGACGCAATAACGGCGCTCGTTGAAGGTGAATGCCAGGGCCGTGACATTGAATATTACGCCGAATGGCGGCCTGATTGGTGGGGCTACCTTCAAGACTCCATTATCTTAGACCGTCAAGGCGCGGGCGCGGCGGCGCTCTATGGTATGGAGACTCAAAGCGAATACTGGCAGCAAGCGCAAAAAATGCTGTCATTGATCTGGAAACAGCGCGATTTAAGGGCGGTCAAGGATGCAATGGACTTTGCTATAGAAACCGCCAAAGAAGCCGCCAAAGTCCCGCAGTGCGTGTTTATGACAAGGTAAATAATCATGCTACCCTACAGTCAAAAAGACATTCAGGATACAATACAAATCCTGCAAGGTCGCACGGGCTTAACAGTGCGTTATAGCAGTGCGGGTGGCTTCTCGTTTCATAACCCGGCAGACGGTAAGCGTGTTGCTCCACCGATTCAGCAACGCGATGCGTTTGACCTCTTAGAACAAACGCATCTCCGCAATAATCCACCTCCCCCACTTCCCCCACCTAACCCCTACAATGCCCCAACACCGGGCGGCTCATCGGGTGGCACTGACACCTCTTCTCCTACCTACATTCCCCCAGTGCTTCCAAGTGGCAACGGGAATAGTGGGGGTAGAAACAATTCAGGCGGGGGGAACGGTGGTGCTTCTCGCACTGGTCTGTTTAACCAAATCTTTCGGGGCCGCAATGACACCCGTTTTTTAGAACGTGGCATTGCTTCAATCTTTAGCGATGATGATGTAGCAATAGCGGCGGCGACGGGCGCGGTCACTGGCACAGTCTTTAATGTGCGCAACGCTGGCAGAGTGGGAGAGCAAGCCGCCACTACCCTCTTAACTGGTTTTAAGACTGGCGTTACGGGCTTTACGGCTCCTATGCGCGAAGCGGCGGGCAACTTAATTTCTGCTTTTCTGGAACCGTTTGGAGGGTCAGGGCAGGCAACACAGCGACTTACGGAGCGCGTTGGTAGCGCAGTTAGTGGTATTTTTGACACGGCTTTTGAGGGTATTGGTGGACTGCTCAAAACGGGTAGCAAATTAGTCGGAACTGGTGTAGGTTTAGCCGGGGCCGGTGGCGGCGCGTTGATCGGCGGCGTGATTGCCGGGCCTGCTGGCATTCTGTCTGGGGCCGTTATTGGCTCAACCATAGGCGTATTGGTGTCTAAGGCACTGGGAGCCGTTACAGACCTATTTGGCGGCATTCTGGGCACTATAGGCAAGTTTGCGGGGGAAGTTGGCGGCGTGGTGGCAGAGGGGCTAAGGTCGGCCATAGACATCCTGAAAGATGATTTTACCTCACTGCTCCGTCAAGCTAAATCAGCTTTAGACCTTTCTCAACAATCGGGTTTATCATTGGCAACCTCACAGAATGCCATAGTTGAAGGCATGGCCTTTGGTATTCCTGCTGACAAAATACCGCATCAAAATAGCTATCTGCAAGGCATGATGTCCCGTAGTATCTACGGTGGTAGTGGTGATAACTCAGCAGAAGATATAGCCGCTTTCCGGCAGTGGTATCGCCAACGTAGTGCGGGCGGTGGTGTTAATCTGCTCATGGCGCAGAACATGGCAGGGGTGGTAGGCAAAGAAAACTATATCGGCGCAGCCATGATGCCAGACGCGCTGTTTAATCGCCAGCAAACCACCTCACAAGCCCTGCAAAGTGCCTTCAATCTTAGACCTGATGAAATAGCGGCGGCGGGCCAAGCATTGCAAGGCACCTTGAACCTATTAGGCGAGTTCGCAGAGCTATTAAAAACGCGTTTGGCGGCTGACGCTTTGCCCTACATCAACCATGCCTTAGAATTTACGATTGGCTTGCTTAAAGAGCATTCGTCGCAAATCGCAGAAATGCTCAAAACGGGGGTTACGACTGGCTTCGATTACCTGGAACGTTTCGCAAAATTCATGTATGCCGACTTCCCTTTTGTGATGGCAGAGGCCGCTAAGTCTGTGCTGCACTTCTTAGCCATTGTTGCAGAGGCAACGCCAGTTTTATTTAAGACGCTTAAAGAGGATGCTAAAAATGTTGCGTCTACAGTGAAGGGAGCAGTTCACACCGCTACCACTGTCGGCCATGCCGTTGATTGGGTGCGCAGACTGGGCGGCGGTGGTGACACGCCAGATACAACCGTAAATGCAGATATGGGCGGCGGCTCATTAGACATTTTGAAGGGCGTTGGAAAGTTGGCAGTAGGAGCATGGGTAGCGCGTCAGTTAGGCGGGGCTGCCCTACGCGGCGTTGGCAACCTGCTAACAGGTGGTGCCGGTGGCTATGGGCTTGGACTCAGGATAGGCACCGGGTTGCGCACAGTTGCACCACTGCTTACAAATCCCCTGGTTGCAATTCCTGCCCTTACCGTTGGTTTAGGCTATGGTGCTGCCTGGATGAAATTCCGCCATGATATGCAGCCCTGGGATATAGCACAAGCGCAAACTGCTGAGTATCAATCAAAACTCTCGCACATGTCATCCGATCAACGTCGCGCTTTGCTCTTTCACTTGGGGCCTTCACAGCACCCATCTAACCCCATCTTAGATTACTTGGGGATGCCAACACCTGCTTATAAGCAGGGGCAGAATCCTTTCTTGGACTACATTAAAGCGGCTTATAACACAGTAGATGCCAAGGAGAGAAGCTTAGGCAGTATCGCAGAAAGAGAGCGCAATTTTGACAATGCATTATTGCATGACATTGCACATAACACGAAACGGGCGGCGGATAGCCTGGAGAGACGGCAACGGAGTAGCGGCGGCGATCTGCGCACTAAGGCACGGTTTAGTGACTATGTTGCTGAGGATATGTTAGATGACATTCTGAGATAACTACTCTTTCCAGCGATGAGACGACGGGTAAGAAGTGGGCGGCGGTGTTTCGGTAGGGCGGGTCTCAAGTTCAGATTTCGGGCACGGTATTGAGCGGTGATTGTTAGCTATTGCTACTAACAAAGCAACAACGGCCATACATATTCCGCCGCGTATTGCCCCGTTTAACCAGTCAGTTAGTCCCCCGGCAATAGCACCGGCTATTGCTCCGACAACAAAACCCACAATTGTAGCAGTTATGAGATTAAATTCAGCGTAGCCTTTTAGTTCACTCATACCCGCTATTTTATAGCTGTGGGGGGAATTTAGCTATTCTCACTTGCAACGTTTCAAGTGAGAAACCAGTTATTGTAATACATCAATGCGATACTTTTACCTCAATTTTAAGTTAGCCTCACTTGCAACGTTTCAAGTGAGAATTACCCTGACAAGCTATTTTAGCGGTGCGCCTCTATGAAGAGGCGGTGCATTATTTACCTGCACATTAACCAACCACCAGCACCCTTTTATGTTGCTCTCAGTTGCGCGCTATGCCACCTTCATCACGCGATAATAGCGGCGGCGCACGAGTGGGCTTGAATGCAGATCGTGGCTTAAAAGGGCAGGAAACGCAAAGTTTGCAAGGGTAGGTTAAAGGTGTAGCAGTATGAACCTTTAAGCCTTAAAGCTATCAATTCTGCAAAATATCTATGGGCAGGCTCTTAGGTTACATTAATAGCTGCTAAGTGTGGGCATCGGCTGTATAACTTTAAGCCTTATCTTTGGCGGGTAAGATAATAGTCAGTATAAAAAACAAAAGTGAGTCTTGCACTACTCTCTTAAATAATGGCTCTATGGAGCGTTTCTCACTTGAAACGTTTCAAGTGAGAAACTTAGGATTTTCGTGTCTCAAGAGCTTAAGACCATCTTCCTCTATGCCTCTCTGAAGCCTGGTATTATGCAGCAGGGCGTATTTGCCGGAATTTGCCGAATATCGCCGCGTTTTCGCAAATTCTCGCAAAATCTCGCAGTGCCAAATGAACTTCAAAAGTTGCAGGATGTTGCAGGATGTTGCAGTTCCAGAGCGCACTTTGGCTACCTTCTGATGAGGGAGTTTTGCCAGTTTTACCACCTAACTTTAAGGGTTAAATTTCGCAGTTTCCGCAGCCACATGAACCCAGTTTCCTGACATTTCTGACACAGTTGAGCGTGTGGGGGAAATGAGTTTTTTTAGTTTTTGACCTATATGGCCCTTTAGTTTCCGTAATTTTTCGGGTCAAAACAGGCTTTTCAGCCGCTTCATTTTCCGCGTTATGGGGTCTGGAATTTGAAACCGCAAAAATAGGTGAATGAACATGAATAATGCTACAGATAATGCCGCCAATACCCCACCGTGGCCAGGGGATAAGCTCAAAAAGTGTGTAGAAACTGAAGCAAAACGGCTCAATCGTGAGGTTGAGTGGGTTACTGAAGTGGTGAAGTTTGATGGGGTGATTGTCAGAGAGCGGCGCTGGTGGAACTTCGTTAAGCCTATACCCCCACCTAAGTTACCTAAGCTGCTAAAGTCAGAGCGTCCCTTCTGTGGCGCACGGTGCAGGGACGGCCATAGCTGTCGAGCGCGAGTAGTAGAAGATCGGCGGCGTTGCCGGATGCACGGCGGGCTATCCACCGGGCCGCGTTCGGAAGCTGGCCGGGAACGCATCCGAGAGAGCAACCGAAGACGGGCAAAGCTTAAACAGGTCTAACAACGCTTTGACCACAAATGCAGGTCAATGACTAATGTTAGAAATGCTAACACTAAAATCCCCAGGGGTAAATTTGGCACAAATGCAGCCAAACTGAAGGACTTGTAAAAATGCCACAGCCACAGGTTAGCGTCACAAATGCAGGCGCAAAAAGAGAATTAGCTGTAGAAATGCAAGTGCAAAAACGCCCTGTGATACTTTTGAAGCTTGGTATGCAGCCGGTCGCATTTGCCGCGATTTGCCGAATATCGCCGCGCCAGAGCGAACTTTACAAGATTGGGGAGAATGTTCAAGTGGCACTATTTGGCAGAAAATGGCAGTGAAAAGTGTCACAAACTGTCGCTAAATGTCAGTCCAAATTGAGAAGATCACAGCGCAAAAGTCGGGAAAAACTGGGAATTTCTGGGAGTAGAAAGGGTGTCATCTATTGCCACTTGTTGCCGTTTGTTGCCGCAAAAACAGACCTACCCACTAAACGTTTGTGCGCAGTGAGAACCCCTGAAATGTCGCAAAATGTCGCAGAAAATCAGGCTTTCAAATGGACATCCAAGCGGCTGATAGCGGAACCGCCACTTTCCGCCAAGAGGATGCCATAGGGAGGCCCCTTACTATGTAAGGGGCCTCCCTATGGTGGGGTAAAGCTATTCAGGTTTCAAAACTTAAAATGAACCTGGCAAGGGTCTTGCACGTTGTATTAAAGTGCTATAAAGTGTATTAAAGTGTTATAAACACTTGTAAAGCATAATCAAGTGGTGTAAACATAACTCAACGCATCGGCGTTAATGCTCGATAGGAGGGGCGATATGAAGAATAAAAATCATAACAATTTAGATTCACGCACAGAGCAGGCGACTTTCATTGGCGAAGAGCATTGCCATGTTGAAGTATCCGCACGCGACTGGCAACATATCATCCAGGTTGCCGAATCTAACGAGATTAACCCTGCCCTGGCACGGGCCGCGATGCGCTATGCTACTCCGAGCAAGTGAAAAAATTCTCAAAGACGGAACTAAGATACTGATTCAGCGCCTCGAAGAGACCCATCATCGAGGCGCTTTCACTTGCTCAAGGCATCCTGTTTTAGCGGACTTTCTTAATAAGCACGCTCTTCAAAACGCCAATCTGGGACTCTCTCGCACCTACGTTGTTACTCTACCTGAATCCAATGACGTAATCGGCTTTTGCTCTTTATCCAACGGTTCCATATCGCCCAAAGTGTTACCCAATGAAGGTAAGGGGCTACCGCGTTATGATCTCCCCACGGCTCACATTGGACGCTTCGCCATAGATGATAAGTGGCAGTGCAAAGGACTTGGCGGAACACTCTTGTTCTTTGCTCTTGAGGTCATTGTTGACGCTTCGGAGCGACTGGCCGCCTATGTGATTGATGTTTTTGCCAAAGATCAAGTTGCGGCAGATTTCTATATGCACAACGGCTTCTCACCTCTTAGAGATGATGCCCTCCATCTCTTTTTACCCATGAAACACGCCAAGATAGCACTCGCGGCTGCTAAGTCTGTAGAGTGAAACTATCTCACACTGCCCTTTATTGTGCCTGTTAATCTGTTGATGGATGGCTTAGGCTCCTAATCTCCTAAATTATCAAGCTCTCAGAGAATCCGTAAACACGTTTTAAGCGACTCACGAAGCGGCTAGGCTGGGTGCGGCCTCAAGCTTCGGCAGAAGCAGCACACGCAGTTTTAGAGCAAGCGGTGCCGGATGACTGCAAACTCGATTTACACGTCAACCTAATCGCGCATGGCCGAGCCATCTGCCGCGCCCAGGGCAACGGTGGCTCCCGCTGCGGCGACTGCTCGCTGCGCTCCCACTGTGCCTATGGCAAGAACCTGCGGTTAAAGTCCTCCACAATACTCATCACCTCAAAGAAAAGCCCCGCCAATATCCAACGGGACACCGACTTCTTCGTCACCCTCAAAGCGCGACCTAAGCGGTGAGGATAAACCAAAGTCTGGTGAATAAGCTCCTTAAAGCAATGGGAGACCAAGATAAAAGGGCCAGTTTCAATTAAGTAACTATCCCTTTCTATTACCCCCTCATTTCCACTACAAGCCAATTCTACGCGCTTTCACAGCTTCCCCGCCTATCTCCAAACAGGTTCCTAAGCTTTGCCCGCCGCCACTGGTGCAGGCTGTGGCATAATAGCGGGTATGGAATGGATAGCGAGCGTGGTGATTGGCCTTATGGCTGTTTTGTGTGTGGTGCCGTTTGCAGTAGGACTTATCAACGTTATAGGTGACTTCTACTATGGCACCAAATGGCTTGACAACTGGGCGATGCAAAAGCGGGCTGCTAAAGCCAGAGAGATAGACCAGCACAGCATCACAGTAGAAGAATCCGACAGTGGCGGCTATCAGGTGGTGGACTAAAGAGCTATGGATATTGTGGCTTGGGGCTTCGCGCTATTGTGGCTCGTGGCCGCTGGCGTCGTTGCCCTGCACCAGAGTCGAGGCAGGAAACGCGTTGCAAGGCAACGCAACATAACCGAACACAGCGTCACGGTGGAAGTGGATTGAAGCGGGGACATACCCAGATAGGGGGAATTTCTTGTACTGCCGAGACAGCAGATAAGTTCAACCATAACTCTCCCTTAACCCCAGTTGCATCATTAGATTTTAGAAGAGGATATTCAAG
>JAFAZH010000038.1 GCA_019239895.1 Abditibacteriaceae bacterium
GGTAGAGGGGAGCACGAACTGAGACTTGCTGGTGTTAAATTAGATCAACCGCAGAGACGCAGAGATTGAGAGATTATTGCTGTCTTCCTCTGCGCCCTCAGCGTCTCCGCGGTTTATTTTCTAAAGCGAACAATTTTTCCTTTGACCCCCCCTCTACCAGTTTTGGGAGAGGGGCCGGGGGTGAGGGCCGCGCATTTTTATTATGGTTTTAATCGTAGCCGCTCTTATCTGCATAGCGACGGCGTTGTTTATTAGCGTTCCGTTCTGGGGGCATCGAGTTGAAGGCATCCCCTTGCCACTGATAACCAGAACGCAGGGTGAAGATTTGGGCGTCTTGGTGGAGCAGCGTGACGCACTGTTGCGCGACATGAAGGATTTAGAGTTTGACCTGGAAATGGGGAAAATCGAAGCGGACGATTATGCCCAACTCCGCGCTTCTACTGCCGCCGCCGCTTCCGCCGTATTACAAAAAATAGAAACTATCACCACACCAGCTACCCAGGACACGCGCCGCAAAAAGCGTAAGGGCAGTGCTGCCGGGACAGACTTCATCAGTGAACGCGAACTCCACCACCAAAGCCTTGCTCAACGGGCTGAATTAGAAGCTGAAATCGAAGTGCTTATCACCCGCAAACGGCGTAAGCTGGCGGCTTCCCAGGTGGTTTCCAATGGTCACGCTGCGCCTATTGCAACTTCGGGTTCCTGGCAGTGTGAATCGTGCGGGCGCACTATGAGTGATGCCGACCGTTTCTGCGGTTCCTGTGGGCTGCCACGGAGTTCAACCTAATCCTCGCCCCTTTTATGAAACGTCTTCCTTTTTTATCACTCACGCTCACCTTAATTCTTCTCATAGTTACAACAGCGATAGCGCACCCTGCCACACGTATCGCTGGACAAGTCACCAATGCCACGCATAATGCGCCCGCAACCGGGGCGCCGGTGCAGTTGTTCCGACCCAACGGCAAGGGGCAACCGTGGACACTGATTAAAGCTACCAAGGTCGGTGGCAATGGCCGCTTTGATTTTGGCCCTTTAGAGTTAGCCGCCGATGACCTGCTGATAGCACGAGTCGAGTGGCAAGGCTATCCCTATGAAGTTCCGGCCTACGATGGGGCGGGGCGGCTTAAACAGCTTGATCCTGACATTAGCATCCATCCTGCTGACTTGATACTACAAGTCTTTGATTCGACCACTCAGCCACCGCCGTTAACGTCTAAATGGCATCAGGTAGCGATTGAAGCAAAAGATCGTGACCTCAAATGCAGCGAGCGCGTCGTTATCGAAAACCCCAGTCGCCAAACCTTTCTGGGTGAGGGGCCGCAGCATATTACGGTGCGCTTGCATCTGCCTGCTGGCGCCCATGATGTGGAACTTGACCCGGAAATTAAAGACGCTACTTTAACCCATACCGGCGACACAGTCGAGATAGCCAAGCCCATCACCCCGGCGGCTTATAATAACGAAAACTCCATTAGCTTTAGCTATGTCATGTCGTGGCCGCTGTCGTTGCCCTGGAATCGTGCCCTGGATTTATCGCGCAAAATTGATTATCCGACTCGCTTCTTTTTTGTGGCCCGTGCCGAGGGTGATCGCAGCCTGAAAGTCATCGCCCCGCAACTGGGAGCGGATCGCACCATCTCGTTGCCAATGGGAAACGATCAGCAACCGCACATTATGAATTCTATTGGCGCACCGATGGTGCCGCGTGCGGCGGTCGAAGCGGGCACGCAGGTTGCTATAACTATATCACGCGCCACCAATCCTTTGGTTTGGGCTTTCGTTATATTCGTCGTGGCGCTGTGTTTGATGGTTCCCCTGGCGTTAATGCGGGGTGGTCGGGGCCGTAGTGATGAGACCATGACGGTGCAAAATAATGCATCGCACAAAATCACGGAACCCGCCCTGGAAGCAAGCGTTAATGGGGGAATCCCCTCTTATAGCGGGGGGCACGGGCAGGGTAGAGGAGCACTTTCAGACCGTCAATTACCTGCGGCAGCCAAAGAGTTAATTGACAAAATTGCACGCTTAGATGATGAGTGGGACAGCGGCGAAATCGGAGCCGAAGCCTATCAAAATCAGCGGGCCGTATGGAAAGAAAGGCTTATAGAACTGCTCAGTGTCAAGCGCTAAAGGGAGCCATGAGAATAAACGAGCGACAGCCAAAAGCTGCTCTTTAAACTCAAATATAAATCTAGCTCACACGAGCATTCTAAAGAAAAGAGGTGAGGACTATGCCAACCAAAACATCAACCAAGTCGGCGTCCTCGAATTTAAGTAAAGGCGGTAAGCCTGTCACCCGGAAGCCAGTGGAGAAGCCAGCGCGGAGCAAGACTGCTTCGGCCAAAGCTAATGATGCTAAGACCACTGGCCCGCTTCAGGCGCGGCAGGATTTGGATATTGAATACTTCAAGGGTTTGCTCTTAACGGAACGCGCACGCCTCGAAGAAGAGCGCGAACAGATTCGCAGCAGCGCCCTGGATGTAGATGGCGCATTGCCCGATGAGGGTGAAGGCGGCGAAGAAGACACGGCAGACCTGGCATCCTCGATGATGGACAAGGAAATGAACTTGTCGGTCGAAGACGAAATCGAGGACTTGCTGGCCACTGTAGATCGCGCCTTGCAGAAAATTGAAGAGGGCACCTATGGCATCTGTGATATCTCTGGCGAAAAGATTCCCCAATCGCGCCTGGAGATCATTCCCTGGGCCGCCTTAACGGTGGAGTGTCAGGCTCTTTCTGAAGAGTAACACCTTACCTGTCGTTTATACAAACAAAGGCAGCACGAGAATTCTCATGCTGCCTTGTTTTGTGCCCTCACCCCGGCCTGCGGCCACCTCTCTCCCACTGCGTAGGCGAGGGGAGGTCACGCATAAGCTGCTCGCAAAACTAAATAACCGCAGAGACGCAGAGGGCACAAAGAAATAGAGAATCATCCTCTTCTTTCTCTTTTGCCCTCTGCGTCTCTGTGGTTCACTTCCTGACCTGTCGGCTAACGTGATTCAATAATGCTTTGTGCTACCCTCGCCTACGCAGTGGGAGAGAGGTGGCCGCAGGCCGGGGTGAGGGCTAACTCACTGGCACATAAGCATTCCCGCTCTGCACGTTAGCGGGGTCAGTGACATAATGACCGTGCTCCGGCACAGCTATTTGGTCAAAGTCACGAGCGAGGGTATGCAGGGCTGACCGCATCACTTCGCCTTGCATGGCTGGCCCGTGCCCGGTGATAGCTAATTCCGGCTCCAGGGCTGCCAGGCGTTGCACCGAGGCACGGGATTGTTGCCAGTCCTGGGTGTAGTACATGGGCGGGCCATGCATCTCCGGGCTTTGGGTGGCGACTGCGTAGGCCGATTCCTGCTTGGTCGTAATAAAAGCATCAGCAGCGATGATGGTGCGGTCGGCTTCACGCCAGAGCGAAAACTGGCCGGGGGTATGGCCGGGCGTGTGAATCCATTGCCAACCCACCATGCCGGGAACGCTGCCATCGGACGGCAAAGCTTGCAGCCGGGAACTGACATCAATCGGCCCGCGTGGGTAGAACATCGAAAGCCGAGCCATCATACCGCCACCAACAGTTGGGTCGGGTGGAGGATAAGAGGCGCTGCCATTGAGGTAAGGGAACTCTAACTCGTGGGCGTAGATTGGCACATCCCACTGGTCCGCCAGATGTTCCAGGGCGCCGATATGGTCAAAATGGCCGTGGGTGAGGATAATGGCTGCCGGGCGTGAGTTGTCACCAAAACGCTCTGCGGCGGCTTTAGCAATCAAACCAGCCGTGCCAGCTACTCCCGCATCAATTAACACCCACTGGCCGTCGCCTGCACGGGGCACGCCATAGAAGACAACATTCGATATGGCGAGACGTTTATAAGCTAAGTCGGGCGCAATTTCATGCGTGCCATCGTCGCGTATCGCGTCTTGATGGGGATTATCGGCACGCGCCGATGGGTCGAGAGGGATCTGATGTTCCATAAGGTACCTTTGCGATCTATCGTTATGAGTGCCCGCAAAACGAGTCGCAAATAAGATGCCCCGGAAGAAATCTTTCTTAGCAGGAGAGCAGGAAAAGGAGAGGGCAGGAAAGAGGTAAGTTGCAGAGACTCTAATAAAAGAAGCCGAGAAGCAGAGGTCACTCGTCATGTTGAGCGCAGCGAAACATCTCGCACGTAGGAGTCTTTATTCACTCTAAGGAACGAGATGTTTCGCTGCGCTCAACATGACATAAACGCTTACTGTGGCTCTAATCTCATTTCCTGCCCTCCTGTTTTCAGGTTTTCCTGCTAATGCTGATAACCGCAGCAAGGAACAATATTTAAGATGTGACAGGGAAGGACTGAGTCTCTTGAGCGGCCTGCTGAGTAGCGACTTTGGCTCGCTCTTCGCGGGCCGTGCGCTTCTGGTCGTTCCAGTAGAAGTTGCGCGGTGTGGCGCGTGGTTTGGGCGGCAAGCCAAACCCCATAATATAAGCGCGACGGGGCGTATCGGAGCGATTGGGGGCGGTATAGTGCAGCGTGCGGCTCAGGTGAAAGGTCGCTCCGCCTGGTGGCAGCGGACAAACAGTGGGGTTAGCCAGATCAACGACATGATCCACTTCTAAACCGTGGATGCGTGGATCATTATTGATGCAGTGATGGGGCAGCACTTCCAACAGGTGGCTGCCGGGGATGAACTGCATACAGCCATTCTCCAAGGTCGCTTCCTGTAACGGCATCCACACACTGAGGGTGTTGTATTCCAGGTTTGGCCCCCAGTAGGCTTCGTCCTGATGCCAGGGCGTGGCGGCTCCGTGGCGGGCCGGTTTGAAGATGGCATGATCGCCCATGTCCTGTGTGCCTTCGCCTAACAACTGTTTAGCAATAGCGCGAGCGTTGGCGCGGCACAGGGTATCGCGCAATTCCGGCGCATATTTAACAGGGTTGAGAATTTGCGGCAGCGTGGCTTCGCGTCCTTCTTCATCGGTGCCCGCTAAGTCGAATTGGTTGCCCTCTTCGCGCCCGGCACGCTCGGCGAAGATACGGTCATAGGCTTCGCGCATCAGGGCGATTTCTTCTGGCGTGCTGATAGCAGGCACGGCCAGAAAGCCATTGGTGTGGAAAAACTCTATCTGATCCTGGGTCAGTGTCACTGTCGGCTGGGTATCGCTCATGGAACTGGCTCCTGATGTTTGGGAAATGGAACGATGATTAAAGCTGGCCCTGCACCTGGGTTGGTGCGGCCATCACATGCAAGGCGTAACGCTGTTTTAATTCGCCGTTAAGCAGAATCTCAATGTAGATACGCCCTGGCCCTTGCAGCGTCAGGCCGCAGAACATCTGCACGGCAGTAAAGTGGGCATCTATGCCGGATAGCTCGAATTGTATCGGCTGGTCTTGCATCAAGACGTGGTCGTTGTCATCCACAAAGCGCGTCTGCTGGGTATAGCTGCCCGCGCCATTGCACCACTTGTTAATGATGCAACACCCCGGATGCTGCGCCGGAAACTGCGCCACTGCAATCTGCTCGAACAAGCCCAGCAGCATCAGCTTGCCGTTATCCTCGCGCCGCACTTCATCGCAGAGAACAGAATATAAAAGGTCTGGTTCAATCATGGTTTTACTTTATGTTTTAGCCACGGAACCACACGGAAGGACACGGAAAGAAGGAAGAGGTAAGGGGGTGACAGGGTAACAAGGGAATAACAGAAGCTCTCCGTTGTTCTCTCTAAACCATAGACCCTCAACCCCATACCCCACTTTCCGTGTCCTTCCGTGTGGTTCCGTGGCTAAATCAATCTTCCCCAATGCGCAGAATACTCAGGAAGGCTTCCTGCGGGATTTCGACGCTGCCGACTTGCTTCATGCGCTTTTTGCCCTCACGCTGCTTTTCTAAGAGTTTGCGCTTGCGCGATATGTCGCCGCCGTAGCACTTGGCGGTTACGTCTTTGCGCATGGCGGAGAGGTTTTCGCTGGCGATGATCTTCGCGCCAATGGCGGCCTGCACACGAATCTGGAAAAGTTGGCGGGTGAGCGAGTCTTTCAGCTTCTCGCACATGGCTTTGCCGCGCTTATAAGCCTGCTCCTTGTGGCAGATAAAGCTGAGCGCGTCCACGATTTCGCCATTGATGAGGATGTCCACTTTTACGAGGGGAGCCGCTTCCAGGCCCGCGACTTCGTAGTCGAGCGAAGCATAACCCCGCGTGCGGCTCTTGAGTTGATCAAAGAAGTCCATAATCATCTCAGAAAGCGGCAAGATATAAGTGAGGGTGACGCGGCCCCCGGCGGAGGAGTATTCCACGTTCTTAAAGATGCCACGCCGTTCGGTGCATAAGTCGTAGCACGCGCCGATATATTCCTGCGGCACGATAATGGTCGCCGTCACCATTGGCTCTTCGACCCGCTCAATCTCATGCGGGTTGGGCATTTTGGCCGGGTTGTCTATCTCATAAGTCTGGCCATTGCTGCGTGTAATGCGATAGATGACACTGGGCGCAGTAGCAATCAGCGACAGGTTATATTCGCGCTCCAACCGTTCCTGCACAATGTCCATGTGCAATAGCCCCAGGAAACCGCAACGGAAGCCAAAGCCCAACGCCGGGGAAGAATCGGCGATATAGGTGAGGGAGGCATCATTGAGGCGCAGCTTGTCTAAGGCGTCGCGCAGGGCCGGAAAATCATTGGAGTCGGTGGGATAGAGGCCGCAGAACACCATCGGCTTCGGCTCACGGTAGCCCGGCAGGGGTTCGGCGGCGGGCCGGGATGGGTCAGTCACCGTGTCGCCAATGCGTACGTCCGCCACATCCTTGATGCCCGCGATTAAATAGCCCGTCTCGCCTGCCGAGAGTTGATTAACCGCCGTCATCTTGGGCCGGAAGACGCCCAGTTCGATAATCTCGAAGCGATGATCGCCACCCATCAGTTTGACTTGTTGCCCCGCCCGCAAAGTGCCCTCGAAGAGACGGACATAAACGATGATGCCGCGATAGGCATCAAAAGTCGAGTCGAAAATCAGGGCACGCAATGGGGCCTCCAGCGACCCCGCTGGCGGCGGCACTCGCTCCACGATGGCTTCCAGAACCTCGTCCACGCCCGCCCCGGTCTTGCCGCTGACCATCAACACTTCTTCGCCCGGTAAGCCCACAATCTCTTCGACTTCGGTAATCACCCGGTCGGGGTCAGCACTGGGCAGGTCAATTTTATTGAGGACGGGAATAATATGCAGATCGCCTAAGATGGCTAAGTGGGCATTCGCCACCGTTTGCGCTTCGACACCCTGCGAGGCATCCACCACCAGCAACGCGCCTTCACAGGCCGCCAATGCCCGCGAAACCTCATAAGAAAAGTCTACATGGCCGGGGGTATCAATCAGATTGAGGACATAAGTTTTGCCATCGCGCGCGGTATAATTCAGGCGCACGGCGGAGGCTTTAATGGTTATCCCCCGCTCGCGCTCTAAATCCATCGAGTCGAGCACTTGCTCTTTCATGTCGCGCTCGGAAACCGCATTGGTCATTTGCAGCATCCGGTCGGCGAGCGTACTTTTGCCGTGGTCTATATGGGCGATAATCGAAAAATTACGAATCAGTTCTTGTTGCACAGCTAAAGTTTATCAGACAGATGAAGTGAACCACAGAGACACAGAGGCACAGAGAGGGAACGAGGATAGAAGATAGAAAATCGAGGCTATCCACTGCACAGTCGTTAATGCGATCCTCGATACTCCATTCTCGATCCTCTAACTCTTCTCTGTGCCTCTGTGTCTCTGTGGTTCATCAAAATTATAAACGACGACATTTAAGGGCGATGTTATAGGAGAGGCGGCCAGCGGGCAGGAAGAAATCCATTGAGCGTAGGGTGCGCAAGGTGCGATAGTCGTTCCAGTAAGAACGCTGTTTGCTGAAGGCGTCAATCAGGTTCTCAGCACCATAGAGCAGGGGATAGAGGAGGAGACCGCCCAAATAAACCTGTTCCACGGCCCAGCCGCGACCGAGCAAGCTGCGCAGTTGGCTTTCGGTGTAGTGGCGATGAATATTGTAATGAAAATGCTCGTAAAAGCGTCCACCACCGGGCTTGGGAATACGCAGCTTGCGCACGGTGTCCATGCCACGGTTGAGGACATTATCGGGGTCTAAGAAGGCGAATAAGCCGCGATGGGGCGTCGAAAGAATGAGGTAGCCGCCTGGTTTGGTGACGCGATGAATTTCGCTCAGGGTCTGGCGGTCATCCTGGGTGTGCTCCAGGACTTCGGTACACATCACAGCGTTAAAGAACTCATCCTCAAAGGGCAAGGTCTCGCCCCCCGTGGCCACAAATTGCACATCGGGGAATTCACCCTTGGCCCAGGCGAGGTTCGGCACGTTATGATCCATGCCAACGGCGGGTGCCCCTGAATCTTTGGTTTTCTTGGCCAGCCAGGATGTATAAATGCCATTGCCGCAGCCAACATCGAGGACAGGGCCTTGTTCGGGCAGCCATTCAAGCAGCAAAGCGTAGCGATCCATCAATTGTTCGCGGTAGGTTATCGGAGTAGACATTTGAATTGAGAGTGACCCGTGAATCAATTCACGGGCTGCAAAACGAAGTCGCGCTGCGGCAACTGATGGAGTCCGCGTAGGCGGACTTCGCCTTGCAGCCCGTGGTTTTAACCACTGGGTATTTTATAGCCGAACCGCGACCGAGAGAGCAGCTAAAGCACTTTAACAGTAGCTACTTCCTGACGGTCGCGGTTCCAAACGACAAACACTAAATTGAAACGCTAAGTATTAGGATTATCACAGGTGCCCCACGCTGTGCCACCATTATAGAAACCATTGGTGCCAAAAGTCGCGTCATAAAAGCGGGGCGTCCTGGTTTTATCCGCTTTCAAAACCGCCGAATTACTGGTCTGGTTATTATCTAAAGGAAACGCTGAATAGGAATAGAACTTGGCGTGCCCGTCCACCATCAGCAGATTACCGCCATCGTTATGCAGCCGGGTTATGGCATCGGTCGAGGAGGAGGCACTCGAAGCATATAAATAGCCATCGTTAGCCTTGTCTTCATCCACCAGGAGAATAATATCGGTGGCATTCAAGATGGCGGGTTCCGGGATGCCTGCAATCGCACAGTTCATGGAATAAGTAAGGCGTTTCGTCTCGCCATCAGCGTTAGAAGGGCAGACATAAATCCCGGCATTCTTGACATAGGGATAAATAGCCCCACCCTCCACGTTCGCCTTGACGCCGGTGGCTGCGCCGGAAGGAGCCGTGTCAACATTGGCTAAGGCACCAGGATGCCCATTATTATCGCTGTTCTGGCCCATGACCCAATGGCCGCCATTGCCCCATTTCTGGTATTGACCCGCGCCAGGATAGCGTCCATCGTAATCTTGCAGATACTGATGGAAGCCAAGCCCCAACTGCTTTAAGTTGCTCAAGCAGGCGGTTTTGCGGGCGCTCTCCCGCGCTCTGGAGAATGCCGGAAACAGGATAGCGGCCAGGATTGCTATGATGGCTATGACCACCAAAAGTTCAATCAGGGTAAAACCGGGGGAGCGTAAGCCATCGGACTTCCGCCATGTGCCTCTGCCATTAGATAGCTCTATCATCGCAGCACCATCCTAATCGAGAGTAAACGACTTGCGTCTTTAGCACCCAATGATGTGGCTGCTCTAAGCTACCACAGCAGAGCAGACGCACAAATTAAATGACATTAAGCAACCCCGTAAGGAGAACGAATATTAGGTTCAACAGCTTCCTTAGCTTGAAGGGCACCCATGTCGAATAGCTTGATCGGAAGGCACCGATGGGTTATTGGCCGCAGCAGGGCGGAAGCGAAAGCGTGGCATACCTTCTGGCGGGTCGGGCACTGTGCCATTACCTGCACCTTTATTGGTTCTACCTTGGGCAGTCGTACCGTCAAACGTCCATTTATTATCTGGATGGAACTTTACATGGCCATCAACAAAGAGAAGATTACCACCGCCTAAATGTATGGTAGCCAAAGAGTCTGTAGCGTTGGAATCATTGGAAGCCCAGAAAAAGCCATCATTGGTGCTACCATTACCGCTCGCCGCACCATTAGCATCATGCCCTACAGGGCCTTCGTCTACTAAAAGGACAATACTTGACGGTGAGGGAACAATAGATTCTGGCACCCTTACCATCTCGCAATTCATGGAATAAGTAAGGCCCTTATCGCTATCAGGAGCTGATGGACAGACGTAGATTTGAGCACTCTTGACGTAAGGATAGAGAGAACCATCTTGGACATCAGCCTTATCACCCGTCGGTGCAAAGGTTTTATTATCAGCTAGCCCTTCGGTATTTTTGAAACCAGCGACCCAATCACCATTACCTGGCAGCCAGTTCTGATAATTACCACCTTCTGGGTACTTGCTGTCATAGTCCTGCAAATACTGCGCGAAGCCCAAGCCCAACTGCTTCATGTTGCTCTGGCAAGAGGCCCGCCGCGCATTTTCACGAGCACGCGAAAATACCGGAAAAAGGATAGCTGCCAAAATAGCAATAATGGCTATGACAACCAAAAGTTCAATTAAGGTGAATCCAGCGCGCAAGCTGCGTTGGTTTGTTGTGCCTCGACGTTTAATCCGACGATGCTGCAAATTGTGACGTTCTATTAATCTAAACAATGATCTGCTCCACTTGGTCATATTTGCACCTGATCTCAATCATGGTGGCAATGCTATCATTGCAACTCTGATACCTGAGGTGCTGCTGTAATGGTCTTTTAATAAGATAGTGGTAGCGGGAGAAAGTTTCGGTTTTTATGGGGAAAAGCAAAAAGTGCATGGGAAATGAATCCATGCACTTTGCATATCGCTAAATTATAGAACAGCTTAGCAAGCTGTTTTACGTATAACGGATTTTAAGGTATTGGGGCTGCACACGAGTCGTAACCACTGCTGCCAAATAATGCCGGATAAGCTGATCCTTTGGCACCAAATGCTTTATCGTGAAATCGAGGCCAGGCTCCAGGATGACTGACGGTAGGATAGGCGGGATTACCGGGATACCAATACTTATTCTGCTGACCCTGGGGAGAAACGTCTAAGGGAAAGCTAATCGGATTATAATATTTTACATGACCATCTACGAATAATAGGTTGCCACCACCGTTGTGCATTACAGTAAGGGCATCCGTTGACTTACCCGGTGAGCTAGAAGCTTTATCATCAGTAGCGAAGAAGTAACCATCATTGGCGGCCTCTTCATCTACCAAGAGAACAATATCCTGCGGTGCGTCAATCTTGTTAATTCGTAACCCGGCCAGAGCGCAGTTCATCGAGTAAGAAAGGCGTTTGTCCGAACCGTCAGCGTTGGAAGGACAAAAATAGACTTTAGGCTCTTTAACGTACTCGAAGATTGCACCTTTTTCGACTAGTGCTTGTGCGCCAGTCGCTTTGTATGGCGGACTAATATCTGCTAAACATCCAGGAGTCGGGCTGGGACAGATTGGATCGTTTGTGCCTGCCACCCAATGCCCTCCATTGCCCCAAGCTTGGAAGTTCCCAGGGCCGGGATAACGACCATAATCTTGCACATACTGGCGGAAGCCCAAACCCAGTTGTTGCAGGTTATTGGTGCAAGCCACCCGCCGCCCCGTCTCCTTAACTTTTGACATAATAGGCAGGGCAATCGCGGCGAGAAGAGCAATAATGACTATCACAACAAGAATTTCGACAAGGGTAAAGCCCGGCGCGGGATGACGGCGGCACCGTCCCACTGGCCTGCTCATGGGAGCCAGTCTTGAGCGTTGCATGATCTTTTCTCCTTGGTGGAACGACGCCGGTAAGATACACCTATCGGTACTTATTATTTTACCCGATGTCCTGCCATATTAAAACAACTAGGGTATGGCCTTTTATGGCTGGGCTGCTTTATTTTAGCCCATTGGTCTCTCAAAATGACAATTAGAATGTTCATTTTAACTCCCCGCAAACGGAGCAGATGGTGCCGATTATACTAACAGTGGAGAGAATGAAGAAAGGAGAACCGCCATGCAGCATGGATCAAAGACCGCCTTCGCGTTGTTGTGTCTGCTGGGCATTATTGCGATCACTACCGGAGCGTGTCTGGAACTGGTGCGCAAGCGGCGTGGCGAAAGCGTGATTTCGGCGAATCAGTTGCGCCTGCGCATGATGTCTGCCGTTATCTGGCTCATCATTCTGGGGTCGCTGTGTTACGCGGTGCTCTTCTTGTGGCCCGAAGCCGGGAATATGCAGCAGGCCCGGCAGTTTCTCTCAGTCGTCAGCGGCTCGTTTCTCCTTTTTGGTATTGCCCTCCTGCTCTTATTGTATGATGTTTGGCAGGTCAATCGTGCTCGACGACAACACGAAGTGCGTTTTAATCAGCAATTAGCGGCGATGGCGCGTATGGAAGTTGAGCAGATGCAAAAGACACGTAGCTCGCTATCTACTGCTCAATTAGGGACAGAGGGGGAACCTAACCCCCCGTCCCCCTTCCCGAAGCAGGAAGGGGGTGTCTGAGCATAAGTGTTTTGTTGGTCTCCCACCACCAACCTCAAGTAAAATTACATTGGACTTCCATTGTAGTGAGGAAGTTGCACTTTCAAGATGCTGCCTTCTATCTAACACTGATGCTCAGACACCCCCTTCCCGCTTCGGGAAGGGGGACGGGGGTTAGGTCAAACATGAATAACAATCTGTTATCTATGACTTCAATAGGATTGCTCTTGCCTCTAGCTCTATGGGATAGGAGATAGACTACGTGACGCAAGCGAGCAAGAGCAATGAATCGCAAGACCTAAGCCAACTGGATGATATTCGATGGATGCGCGCCGCCCTCGAATGGAGTCATCGTGGGCGGGGCTGGAATTCGCCTCGCCCCTCAGTCGGTTGCGTCCTAGTGCGCGACGGAGCTATTATTGGCGCGGGTCACACCCAACCAGGGCATGGCAATCCTCATGCGGAAGTGATGGCGTTACGGGTGGCAGCCTCGAATGATCAAAAGACGCAAGGGGCTACAGCTTACGTGACTTTGGAGCCGTGTTGCCATACCGCCACCACGCCGCCTTGTACGGATGCGCTGATTCGGGCCGGTATTAAGCGGGTGGTCTGCGGTGTGATTGACCCCAACCCGGCTGTGGATGGACAAGGCTACGAGAAACTTCGTGCGGCAGGCGTTGAAGTTGTCACGGGTGTCTTAGAAAAGGAGTGCATTCGTGCCCAGGATGATTTCTTAAAGCATATTGCGACTCATACACCATTTGTCACGCTCAAATGTGCTGTGTCCCTAGATGGCAAGATTGCCACGCCGACTGGCGAATCGCAGTGGATTACTGGGCAAGAAGCGCGTCGCCGTGCTCATCAATTGCGCCACGAGCATGATTCCGTCTTAGTGGGTATCGAGACCGTGCTGGCTGATGATCCTCAATTGAATGTGCGTTTAGAGGGCCGTTGGAGCCAGCCAGCACGGGTGGTGGTAGATTCGCGGGGGCGATTGCCCCTTAGCGCGCGGGTGTTGCATAACGCGGGGCCAGCGACAGTTTATATTGGCACCACTGAGGCGATGTCGCAGGAGCGCCATGACGCTTTTGTGGCCAGTGGCGCACAGGTGTTACAAACGCCATCGCAAGATGGGCATGTAGATTTGAGGGTGCTGCGCGATTTACTGTACGACCACGGCATTTATAGCATTCTTATTGAAGGCGGCGCGCACATCGCCGGTGCTGCCCTCGCGGCAGGCATTGTAGACAAAATCGTCTTCTTTATCGCCCCAACTATTATCGGTGAGGGCCGTGATGCGGTGGTTGGCGTCCAGGTGGATAAATTAACGGAAGCTTGTCGCTTGTTGGATGTTGAAGTGGAGCGCGTGGGTGATGATGTAATGGTCAGTGGCTATACCCACCCCATTGTGCGTAGGGCTGATGCAGACCCGCCGCTAAAGCACCGGGCTGAGGGGTTAGAAGCCCCCTGAACGGGGCTAAGCAGGACGCGTTCAGCCCGGTTCACCGGGCTTTTTGTGTTCAGCCCGCTGCTTTAGCGGTGGGTGGTGCGTCATTCTAGTTCAAAAGCATTAACTATGTTTACCGGTTTAGTGGAGCGTATTGGCTCCTTAAAAGAGATTGTTGTCGAGGGTGAGGCACGCCGCTTAGTCATTGAGGTGGATGATGACCAGTTTTTGCATGACGTGCAACGGGGCGAGAGCATTAGCGTCAGTGGAGTGTGCCTGACCGTGATTGAGTTCACCGGGCGCACCTTTGAAGCGGTGGCTGTCGAGGAGACCATGCGGCGCACCACATTGGGCTTAAAAGCAACCGGAGCGCGGGTCAATCTGGAGCGGGCGATGCTGGCTTCGGCGCGTTATGGGGGCCATATTGTGCAGGGCCATGTGGATGGCATGGCTACGATTACCGGGGTGCGCAGTGAAGGCGAGGGCTGGTGGGTTACTTTCGAGCCGCCTTTTGACCTGATGCGTTATATTGTGCAGAAAGGCTCCATTTGTGTAGATGGCATCTCGTTAACGGTAGCGAATGTGGCTTATAGCCGATTCAGCGTCGCCCTGATTCCCCATACCCGCGAGGTTACAACTGCCGGAGAGTGGGAGACGGGTGTGCATGTGAATTTAGAAACCGATGTGATCGCTAAATATGTGGAGCGATTGACGCAATGGTCAGCACTGGCTTCGCCCCTGGCGAATGTAGCGTGAGGTAAGACCACCCATAATTATGAAGGTACCTTTTTGCACTATTGAAGAAGCTCTGGCCGATTTCCGTGCCGGGAAGTTCCTGATTGTCACCGACGATGAATCGCGGGAAAATGAGGGCGACCTAATTATGGCGGCGGAGTTTGTAGACGCTCGCGCCATCAATTTCATGCTGCGCCGCACCAGTGGCATTATCTGCGTGCCGATGGAAGGCACCCGGCTTGATGAACTGCAACTTGCCCCTATGACCCCGGTCAACACGGATCGCCGCCAGACAGCTTATACCGTCAGTGTAGATGCTCGTCACGGTACGACCACCGGGGTGCCAGCTTCCGACCGGGCACTTACCGTCCAAGTGTTAATTGATCCTAAGTCCAAGCCGAGTGATCTGGCCCGCCCCGGCCATGTATTTCCTCTGCGCGCCCGTGAAGGTGGCGTTTTAGTGCGCGCTGGCCACACCGAAGCGGCGGTGGATTTGTGCCGTTTAAGTGGACTTTACCCGGCCGCCGTCATTTGCGAAATCATGGATGATGAAGGCGAATCGGCGCGTGGCGCAGACCTTGAAGCCTTAGCCAATGAGCAGGGCATCAAGATGATTACCATTGAGGAATTGATTCGCTATCGCCGTGTCAATGAGAAGCTGGTGCGCCGCGTCGCTGAAGCGCGTCTACCGACTACCTTTGGCGAGTTCCGCGCTATCGCTTATGAGAGCGTTTTAGATGGCACCCCATACATCGCTCTCGTGAAAGGCGAAATTAAACCGGATGAGCCAACCTTAGTGCGTGTCCATTCCGGCTGTTTGACGGGCGATGCCATGTTCTCTCTACGTTGCGATTGCGGCGAGCAGTTGCATACGGCAATGCAGCGGATTAATGATGCAGGACAGGGCGTTTTGCTCTACATTGACCATCACGAGGGACGTGGCATTGGCATTCTGAATAAACTGCGCGCCTATGCTCTGCAAGACCAGGGACAAGACACCCAGGAGGCTAATCTCGCACTGGGCTTCGCCTCGGATTTGCGGGAGTATGGCACGGGTGCGCAAGTTCTCTTTGATCTCGGCGTGCGTAAGATGCGCCTGCTCACCAATAATCCCGCCAAGCGCGTGGGATTGGAAGGTTATGGCTTGCAAATTGTCGAGCGGGTGCCGTTGCGCCCCACTGTGACTCCTGAAAATAAATTTTATTTGCAGACCAAACGCGACAAAATGGGCCACCTGTTAGATGATCAGACTGACCTTACTGATGGCGCATCATCGAATGGACAAAATGGCTCAAGCACAAAACCTGAAACACCTCTAGAACGGGTGGATGAACAGGATCAGGAGATCGAACTGTAAGATAGAAAGGTAGCGAAATAGCTTGTCATGCTTCACGCAGCGAAGAATCTTGTAGCAGTGTCCATAGAGTGCTAATTAATACTCTATAACTCTGCAAAATAGATTCTTCGCTGCGTGAAGCATCACACAAAGGTAACATTGTGCAGGTCGTTCAGTTTATAAACCAACATGATAACTCACGAAGGAAATTTACTGGCGTCGGGCTTGAAGATTGGCATCGTTGTTTCGCGGTTTAACGATTTAATTACCGGGAAACTTTTAGCCGGGGCATTAGATGTACTGCGGCGGCATGGGGGCGATGAGACGCAAGTGGAAGTGGCCTGGGTGCCGGGAGCCTTTGAGATGCCGCTCGTGGCTCAAACGATGGCTCAGAGTGGCCGTTTTGCCGCTGTGGTGTGTTTGGGTTGTGTCATTAAAGGGGCAACGGATCACTATGATTACGTCTGTTCCCAGGCCGCGTCAGGAACGCTTCAAGCCGGGTTGAAAACTGGTGTGCCAGTGCTTTTCGGTGTCTTAACAACCGATAACTTAGAGCAGGCATTAGAACGTGCTGGCAGTAAAGCGGGCAACAAAGGCGCGGATGCGATGCTCGCCGCGATTGAAATGGCGAACCTGTTGGGACAACTGACCTCGAACAAAAAAGAGGATGGCTAAGGCAGCCATCCTCTTTTGCTTCTAACTGTTAAATTATTGGGTTGGGGTACGCTTACCAACAGGAGTATATTCTGGGTCTTGGCAGAGGAAGAATTGATCCACACAGATCCCCGTCTCGCGGTTCTTTAGTACCACCGTGTTGACCCCTGGCTTAAGGGCAACCCGCACCGCACCGCCGACCCAGTGCCACTTGTTGTAAGTGCCATCCTCACCCAGAATCTTGGGTTCGCCACCGTTCACCGCAACGGCAATGGAGTTGCCGCAACCGTTAGCCCAAAACGTGCGTGCCCACAAATAATAAACGCCAGGCGTTTTGACGTTCACGCGGTAACTGGCTTGCCCAACTCCCTTTGATTTATTCTTATCCCAGGGAATCTCGATGTAGCCCTTCCCAGAATAGCCAGGCCGGAGGGCATCATTCTTGTCCACCTTAGGCACCGGGGGAACTTTAACGAGTGGCGCTTGCATGGTGACAGGCTTCTCCCCTTCCCAGCAAATCTTAGCAGTTCCCGCCGCGCTTGCTCCCACAGCCATCAGGCCCGTCGTGGCCACGGCGATGGTCGCCAGCCATTGTGTTTTAACCTTCATTTCTATCATAGCCTCCAAAACTGAGTTGTAATTAAGTTCGGTATATACGACATCAGACGCCGCTTGAGGTTGCACTGTTCATGCTTGTTGCCGGGTATTGATGATCTTTGACAATCTAATCCGTTAGTGTCATACCTTAACTTGAGGTGATGACCCATGCGACAACGCACATTGGATTTAGCCGTGTCTGAACGCGCTGCCTTAGAGCATATCCGCGATCATGACCGCCGCCCTTA
>JAFAZH010000002.1 GCA_019239895.1 Abditibacteriaceae bacterium
ATGTTCGGCCATTAAGGTCGCCAGCACCACACCCGTGACGGCAAAGCCATGCTGTGAAAAATAGCGGCGCATCTTATCCAGCGCACGGGTCACGCGCTTGCGGGCTGCCTCTTCGGAAATCCCCAGCGATATGGCTACTTCCTTGAGGCTTTTATCATGCAGAAAGCGCAGCAAAACCGCCTCTCGTTCGTGTTGCCGCAACCCAGCCAGGGCCTCATGCAAATGCGGCTCAAGGCTGCCCCAGCTAATCGTTTTGGCGGGGGCTTGCGTTATCATTTCATGGGCTGCATTGCGCTCATGGCGTTGCCGTCTCGACTCCTGTTTAAGTGCGTCCTTAGCCGCAAAGCGAGCCGTTTGAAAGAGCCAGCCAGCGAGGACACTGCCTTCGCGTAAGGTGTGAGCCTTTTTCGCCAGGATGAGGAAGACCACCTGGGTGGCATCTTCGGCCAATGAGGGGTTGCGAACTTCGCGCAAGCAGGTGGAATAGACGAGATTAATATACCGCTCGACCAGAATGGCAAAAGCCGCCTGGGAACCTTGATCCACATATTCTCTGAGTAACTGCCAGTCCTGCATAAAAGTTCCTTCCTCCCTACCTGTCGCTACATTTACATTAAATAATGGACAGTGAACACCAGGAGCGGACAAAAAAGCAGAATTGTTTTAAATAGCTTCGAGGTGTTAACTCTATGATTAAAGAGGGCTGCGTCATTACGACAGAAGATGCTTCGTTGATAGGCTGGTTCTAGGGCGCAATGGATTGTTGTACAACCTTGGCATGTAACACCTAAGCAGGTGGGCACGGAGTCCCGTGCCCACTCGCATCTATCATTTTAACTGGAACAGCAAGTGCAACTCAATTATTAAGCTTAACTTTCGCTGCTTATCGCCTCTGGCACGCTAAAGTCATAACGCAATAACGATTGATCTAAGGCGATATAACTTTCGCGGGATGGCGACACCGAAATTAAAGCAATGGGGACGTTGCAGACTTCTTCAACGCGCCGGATGTAATCGCGGGCGGCTTCGGGCAATTCACTGAACCGCCGCACGCCTCCGGTGGGTGTCATCCAGCCGGGCCATTCCTCATAGATAGGCTCACACTGCGCGAGGACGCGCAAAGAGGACGGGAAGTGCGAGAGCGGCTCGCCTTTATACATATAGCCCGTGCAGAGCTTAATGGTCTCGAACTCATCCAAGACATCAAGCTTGGTGAGAATCAGACTGCCCAGACCGTTGACACGAGCAGCGTGACGTACCAGCATGGCATCGAACCAACCGCACAGCCGTTTGCGCCCGGTAGTCGCGCCAAACTCGTGGCCAATTTTGCGGCAACGCTCTTCCAAGAACGGCTCCATTAAAGTCGGGAACGGGCCTTCGCCCACCCGCGTTGTATAAGCTTTAGCAATGCCCGCCACATGGTCAATGTGGGTTGGCCCCACGCCAGTGCCCGTGCAGGCTCCACCCGCGATGGTGTTAGAGGAAGTCACGTAAGGATAAGTGCCAAAATCAATATCGAGGCCAGTGCCTTGCGCGCCTTCAAACAGAATATGTTTGCCTTCGCGTCGCGCCTCTTCCAAGATCACGCTGCAATCGGCCACAAAGGGCTTGAGACGGGCCGCAAACAATAGATATTGCCCTAATACCGCATCCGGGTTGGGGCGCTGTTCTTCGGTCAGGTGGCGCAAGCCATGCGTCTTGTCTTCCCAGTTCGCCGTAATTTTCTCGGCTAAGAGGTCTTCTTCAAAAAGGTCGCATACACGCACGCCAATGCGCATCATCTTGTCCACATAAGTCGGGCCAATGCCGCGCATGGTGGTGCCGATTTTACGGGCCGGGTTAGCCGCTTCCCGCGCCGCGTCGAGCAAACGGTGGTACGGCAAAGTGATGTGGGCGCGGTCGCTGACAAACAACTTGCCTTCGAGGTTCATGCCACGCCCGGTGAGGTGGTCTACCTCTTCAAAGAAAGTCGGTAAATCCAGCACCACACCATTGCCAATCAAGCAGGTCTTACCGCGCACCATGCCACTGGGAATGAGGTGTAAGATATATTCTTCGCCATCGGCCACAATAGTGTGCCCGGCGTTGGCCCCGCCCTGAAAGCGTGCCACCACATCAGCTTGCTCGCTGAGTAAATCAACAACACGCCCTTTACCCTCATCGCCCCACTGCGCTCCGACCACGACTAATGAACCCATAAATTCTCCCGCAAAACCTCCACGAAAACCACTTAATTTTACTCAACAGGTACCGGTTGTGTCAATGTGGACTCAGGCCGAGGTTAGATTGCCAAGGGTTAGGTTGCCAGCGGCTCTTTTGTGTTGTGAAGTGCAGGGTGAGCAGGTTGTGCCAGTTTCAGCCGCATAAAGAGCAGTGGGGCCAGGGCACTGATCCACAGCCCCAACAGAGCATAGCGAAGGTAAAGGCAAGTGTAGCTAATGAAGGTGTCACCTTTGGGAAAAACATGGCCAAGACCAAACCAGATGATAACCACGCCAGTAATTCCCAGAAAATAACGCTGAACCCGCTGCGTCGCTGTCCCTTGTGGATTTAGACCGCTCTGCGCTGAGAGCCAGGCCGCGCCCGCAGCAAAACCCAAAAGTGCGCCAGCAGGCCGCACGACACCCTCTGGCACTAAGATAGCGGGAATAGTACGATTGCCAGCAACCGCAATCATATTCTGATTCCAGTTATTAGGCAGATGCCAGTCTCGCAAGAGGAAGAGGATCATCAAATCTATGGCAATTAAGGCTAATGAAGCACAGAGAGCTACCAATATCTGCTGCCCTAAACGGCGCTGCTTCAGCCAGGCTGCCCCGGCATCTTCATAACGCAAAAAAGCCCACAGGAGAGCGCCACCAATAACCCAGCCCGCCAGGACATCTGTAGGGAAATGCACGCCCAGGTAGAGGCGCGATAAACCAATAAGAAATATGATAACTGCTGCCCACACCTTACCCACACGCTGCTTCGCCGCCAGGAAGCCCCACACGGCCATCGAATTTTGAGCATGGCCAGAGGGAATACCAAAAGAGCTTTCAAACTCAAAGCCGCCTGCCTTGCGCTCCAACCAAAAAGGACGCGGGGCATGAAAGACCAGTTTTAAGATGCTGTTGAAACTCGCACTCAGCAGAAAGAGAATCCCCAAACGAACGCCTAACCGGGCATCTACGCACCACAGCAGCGCGGGCATAATGAGGAGATAAAAGTACTCCGTGCCCAGAAAGCTGAAAAAGAGCATCAATGGCCTGGGCCAGTGCCCCACGCTTTGCAAAAAAATAATAATCCTGATGCCACTCTGCCAGACTGTTTCCATGATGCTTTTCTAAAGGCAGAGCCTCACTCCACTCAGGCCAGGATTCCAACTAATATATTCGGCAAAGCCATAGCAATAAACACACCATAAATTGCATCTAACCAGAAGAACGAGCCGATAGCACCCACGTAAATGATGCCCACTAAGGGAAACACCAAAATTCGCGTTAGCGACGGGGTGCCTTCGGCTTGCACAGCTTGCAACATGCTTCTGGCATCGCCAGTACTGGGGAAAGCGTGCATGGCAATCGAGACGCCTAACCAGATTAGAAAATAGTCGAGCAGCGAACCTGATTCAAATTGGAGTACCGGTATTGCGCCGGGAGCGGCAATCAGTGCGCCAATCAGGGAATTAACCAGGAAAGGGCCGATAGCGATAACAGTATTTTGCCAAGCCGTACGCGGCGGCTCATGCACAACATAGCCAGCCGGATTCCCAACCCGAAAATAACAAACGTCAAAGACTGCGACACGGAACCAGCGACAAAAGAGTTGATGCGCAATTTCATGCACGATGACTCCGGGGAAAGTTGCCAGGGTAACAAGAATGCCAGGTATCATGGCGTGGGCGCTCCTTGCGGTGATCGCAGCATTGACCGATTATAAGCTTGACCGATCTTGTCCAGCTTTTCGATTTGCTTCACTAATGCTTCCAATTTATCACTGACGGTATACACCTCATCGGCTTGTTCCTTAGACAGTTCGCGGCCCTGTAATTTATTCAGGGTATGGGCAGTGACATCTAATTGACCCGCATGAAACGAGACAACACAGAGCCGCACTAATACGGGGGTGGAATCGGGAAAGCGCGTCACCACTTTTTGATACTGTGTAACGGCCTCTGTATAATGCTGGCTGGTTTCAGCGCGATGACCACGATCAAAGGCAATGCCCGCACTGAGTGAGGCAGGAAAGCGAATAAAGGCGAGCAATAAGACGACTCCCACCAAGGCCGCTGTGCCCCTGATCCACTGCGGCAATGGGCGTTGCGCCATTTGCTCGCGGCAGGAGCGACAAAGCGAGAAGTTGTAGCCCGGTTCAATCTCAGGCTGCTGACAATTGCGGCACCCTACACTATCTTCTGCGCTTTCAACCTCTTTGCTTTCGCCAGCATCCATAAAGACTCCCTACCTGTTTAAAGGGTGATAAAGGCACCAGATAATTAAGAAGATTATAGGTGAATTGGAGTAATAATAGAATCATGTTTAAGTTGAGGCCGTCTAACATATTGCCGCTTAAACCGCTGTCATGTCTTTACAGCAGGCATAGGCTTTGCTATGCTAAATAACCGTGCCTTACAAAGCCGTTCAGTGTTGATGAAACTCTTCACCACTTCAATTTAATCATAGGGGCCGGTAGCTCAGTTGGTAGAGCAGGGGACTTTTAATCCCAAGGTCACAGGTTCGATTCCTGTCCGGCCTATTTTCGCGTCGTGAGTCTTGAGGGCCAAGCCTAAAGTCGTATCCACGTTCTCATGGCTTGGCCTCTTCATTTTTCTTTCCACAGAGTAGGGCATCGCAGATAAATCGCTACAACAAAAACTGCCGCTACGCTGGCTCCAAATTGCACCGCCGGACGCGGCCCCCACACCTTGGCCAGTGCGCCCACCATTAACGCCCCAAGCGGTGTGGTGCCAATGAGCGCCAGTGAATAAAGTGAGAAAACCCGTCCGCGTAAATCGTCTGGCGCTAAGGTTTGAATCATTGTGTTAGCTGTCATCAGAAACGTCAACAAGAACCAACCCGCGATCACCAGAAAGAAGCAACCAAGACTCAGATGGGGCGCAGTGGCAAAGGCGATCACGCTCAAGCAATAGAGAAACGCTCCCAGTAACAACCGTTTGCCACGATGCCGCATCTTGCCCGTTACAGCAAGACTAAAGGCCGCGCCCAGCGCACCAGCACCATTGCAGGTCATGAGCATGGAAAAGCCATGCTCATTGGTGTGAAACACATCTTTAGCAAAGACTGGCAGCAAGGTGGCAAAGGACATGGCCGATAGAGAAACAAAGCCCACCAAGATCGTCACCAGGCGTAGCGTGGGATGTCGCCACACAAAATAGAAACCCTCCGGCAAATCGGCCAGACTCGACTTTCTGTGCTGCGGCACATGTGGCGGCAAACGTTGCAGCAGTAAACCAATGATAAGCGCCACAAAGGAGAGGGCGTTGAGGAAAAAACACCCGGCTATGCCCACCGTCCCCATCAAAATGCCGCCGAGGGCAGGCCCCACCACACGCGCACTGTTAAAGGCCGTGGAATTGAGCGCAATGGCATTGGGCAGGTCTTCGCGCCCCACCATTTCAACATTGAAGGACTGGCGAATCGGAATATCAAAGGCGTTGACGATTCCCAGCAGCAAGGCCAGCACAGCGACGTGCCACACCCGCACCACATGCAGATATTCCAGTAACCCCAGGGCAAAAGCCAGCACCGCCGAAAGCGCGTTCGTGATCAGCAAGCCGTGCCGCTTATCTATGCGATCCGCCACCACTCCGGCATAAAGCGTCAGAAAAGAAATGGGCAGAGAGTTGCAAGCGGCAACGGCAGTGATAATTTGTGGCTCGGAAGTTAACTGGCGCACCAGCCAACCCTGCGCCGTGCCCTGGGCGAGCGTGCCAAAGAGCGAGATAAGATTACCAAACCAGAAGAGGCAAAAATTGCGATGGCGCAGGGCCGCAAAGCGGGGCGGCGCTTCGCCTTCTCGCATCTGCTCTTCGGTGGGAGCCGAAGGCATCCCAGAAAACGCAGGAGCCGCATCTACTTCCGAAAGCGGGTCACTTTCCTCTTTATCACCAGCCAAAGCCGTTTCTACATCTTCTGTAACATAGCTGCTTGAGTTGTTAGTGCCTGCAACACTGATGTAAAGGTTGTTGCCAGTTGGCAGCTTACCCTTGGCATGAGCCTCGCTCCCCAGTTCGCTTTCGAGTGAACCATTAACCGATGCCAGGCGAGAGGGCTGCGGGCCATTCACGGCTGCTGGTGCGTCACAGTCTGGCTGAGCCGCTATACTATCGGCATTAGGGGTGCCATGAGCGGCACAGGAAGCCGGGGCGTTTTGGGGCTTGTTGGTGTTAGGCATGGGAGCAGACTCCTTGCAGTTTAGTTATCTGCTCCACCTGCCACAAGCATCAAGATAATGTGGGACTTCCTGAGGAAATCAACATAAGCGAGAGGAAATTTTGATGGCAGGCTTTGGCAACAACAAACCGGCGAAGAATTGGGTTGGCACAATGTGGGGCTTTTTAGGCGGCTTGGTTGTGGGCGTAGGAGCCGGTGTCGGCGGCCCGAAGATTATGCATCGTCTCAGCAAGCCCGATACTGCTTCTAAAAAGACCAAACCGGTGGTGGCCAAACCCAGACCGACGGCGGGGCCAACTCTCGACCTATCCCCCGAACCGGCCCAACGCGGCATCCTGCTGTCTTCTGCGTCCCCCATTAAGCTGTTAAAGCCCAGCGAAAGCAAACGCACCCAGCAACAGGCTGATGGCGTCTTTACTGGTTTCAAAAACTGGACGGGCACTGCCGCTTATTTAAAGAGTGGGCAAGGCGGCTTATTCCTTAAAGCCACCGGGGGCACCGCCGTGAGCACCGGCTGGCAAGAGGGCGATTACGATAAATTTGTGCGCGGTATCCCTCTGCACGCCAATCTTACTTCAGGCCAACCTTACACCCTTTATTTTCAACGCAAAGGCCAACGCCCTATTGACTTAGGCACCTTCAACATCGGCACCGCCACGGCAGCACCAAAACCAGCTACCAAGGCCCCGGTTAATGTCACCACTAAAGCACCTGCCACTGCAACACATTGATTTTAGCCACAGAACCACACAGAAGGACACAGAAAGCAGAGGGGAAGGGGAGAGGGGGAGAAGAGGAAACTATGGAACCCGGAGTGTTGGGTGCCCACAGCACAGCATCAATATGCTGTGCTGTGGGCAGAGAGCGACGGGCTTTCGTAGGGGGACGAAGAGACTATCAGGTCAGCCCGTCGCTCACGTTCCGAGTTCAGCACTGTCCCCCTAGGACTTCTCCTCTCTTCGCCTCTTAAACCCTACACCCTGAACGCTATAACCCAACTTCTGTGTCCTTCTGTGTGTTTCCGTGGCTAAAAATTTATTTCTTGCGCCGCAGCAAGCCACCGATGACGAGCGATAGAGCCAACACTGCATAGATAATAAACAGCGAGCGAGAGGAGAGATGCTTTTCAAAGCCAGGGGTAAAACGTGGAGGCACCAGATGGTAATCAGTTATATAGGCCACACTGGAAATGATGGCACCACCTAACAGCGACACAGGAACATTCCCCTGCTCTGCCGCTTCACCAAAGCCTATCTCATAAAGTGCCGCCCAGATGCTATTGGCGGCACTATTGAGTGCCAGTCCAGTCATGGTGTATTTCAGGGATAATTCATGGTTCTGCGCTGCTTTATCACCATGCACAATATGGCTAATAGCATTGATGGGCGCGATGGCGCTGCCGTTTTCTACTTGTCCACATACCGCTGCCGCCACAGCAGTAGTAACACCCGCCATTTTGCCAATCAATAGGCTATTTATTAGAGCTTGCTTCCAGGATTTCATTTATGCAGGCTCCATCTATCAATCACAGCCCCGGTGGTGGATATTTGCTGCCCTTGCAAAGTGCGGCCATTGATGGCGATGCGCGTAAATGACCAGTCGCTATTGGAATAAAACGCCGTAATCGGACGCACGGACTTGCGCTTGTAACGATTCGCGCCGCCTTCACCTGTCACGATGTACACCACGCCACCTTGCGGCTTGAATCTCTCGTAATCGTGGTCGTGACCATTGAAAACCACATCCACTTTCTGGCGGCTAAAGATAGGAGCGAGAACACGTTTGCAGCAAGGCTCATCGCCATGCGGCCCAGATGAATAAACCGGCTGATGAAAGACGGCGAATTTCCAGAGAGCACGACTACGACGCAAATCGTTTTCCAGCCACGGCGCGACCACGCGGCGTAGGGTCTCTTCACTCTGGTTCGTATCCAGCACCACGAAGTGTGCCGAGGCATAATCAAAAGAGTAATTGCGCTCTGGCGTCAACCCCGGCGGGCCATTACGTGGCAGGACAAAGTTATCAAAGAATGGCTGCCCATTTCGAGTGTCAGTGTCATGGTTGCCCAGGCAGCCATAGAATGGCACCCGCGCCAGAATCGGCGCATAGATGCGGAAGAAATTAGGATCATACTTAGACGCTTCACCATGCTCATAGATGAGGTCGCCAGTATGCACCAGAAAGTCGGGATGGTCTTTCTCAATCTGCACTGCCAGCCGTTTCTGTCCGGTGCTACCCGCCCCCGAATCACCCCAAACCGCAAAATGAAATGGCTGACTCGGCAACTTGGCCGTTTGAAATTGACCACTTTTCAGGACAACGCCATCAGAGCTAACTTGATAAGAATACGTCGTCCCTGGCTTGAGTCCCGACAACTTGATAATGTGTTGCACCACTCTTGCGGGAGCAGTGACGACCCTCCGCTGTCCTATTGGGCGCACCAATGGAGACATCACCTCAACGGCTGAAGAAGAAGGCTTATCGGTATTCCAAACAAGGTAAGCTGAAGTGGGTGTCGTCCACTGAATGTATGGCGCACGAGTGAGTCTTGGGACATCTTTACCTTGGGCATCACCAGACCTGATGCCTATGATAAGGGCAGCAAAACACAACCAATGCGATGGCAGAAATCGTTTCATTTGTTTAATGGTCAAATACATAAAACACAAAGGGCAAAAAGATTACACCAAGAACACAGAGTTAATCAACCGCTTTGGTTGTCGAGCTATTGCTAACTCTTTTGTGATCTTGGTGCAGCCTTTGTGCCCTTTGTGTTGAAAAGAACTTAGACCGTCACGCCCTGCTCTTTGGGCAGGCAGCACTTTTTATACTTCTTGCCGCTACCGCAGGGGCAGGGGTCGTTGCGACCTACTTTGGCACCACCCATTGCACCGCTGGGCCGTGGGCCAACAGGAGAAGCGGCCGGGCCGTTGGTCTGCATATTGGATGGGGCCGAGGTGCGCGTTGGCTGCTGCGGGGCACCGAAGGTGGCGGGACGGGAGATGATCGCGGGTTCATCGTCATCGTCGCCATCGGCGTCCTTATCGAGTTGCACGCTGTCGTCATCGCCCGTATCCATCGGCAGGGTCTGAGTCAGACGCGCTTCCTGCATCCCCAGCATTTGGGGGCCAGCATAGACGGGCTGCGGCTGGTGCGGCTCAATGGGCATGGAGAAGATGGACTCGGTGACTTCACGGCGAATCTCGCCCAGCATCTTCTGGAAGAGCGCGAAGCCTTCCTGACGATAAACACCGATGGGTTCCTTTTGGGCATAGCCTTCCTGCCAGATGGCATCACGCAAGTAATCCATTTCGGCTAAGTGCTCCATCCAGTGGTCGTCAATAGAGCGTGTGACCTGCCAGCGTTCAAGGTTGCGCATCGCGTCCGCGCCCATCTGCTCTTCGCGCTCAGTGTAGATTTCGGCTACCATGTCGCGCAAGCGCAGGTCGCGGTTGAATTCCAAATCCTCGACCTCGCCAGCAAGCGAGACCCATTCCATCTGTTCCAGGTCTTCACTCTTCAAGTGCTTGGTCAGCAAGCCCGCACCAAATAAGCGACTGAGGCCCGTATAGAGTTTGTGCGCGTCCCATTCCTCCGGGCGCACTTCGCGGGGGCAGTGCTTTTCGGCTTCGGCAATGGCTGCCTGCTGCGCCATGTCGAGCACGGTGTCGCGCAAGTCGCCACCCATCAGGGCGCGGCGGCGTTCGCGGTAAATCACTTCGCGCTGCACATTCATCACGTCGTCATACTGCAAGACGTGCTTGCGGCTCTCGAAGTGGTTCAACTCCACCTTCTTCTGCGCCCGCTCGATGGACTTGCTAATCCACGAATGCTCGACCGCCTCATCTTCATCCCAGGCATTGAGCAGGCGTTGGCCGCGCACGCCAAACAAGCGCCACAACTCGTCTTCGAGCGACACATAGAAGCGTGATGAACCAGGGTCACCCTGACGGCCTGCGCGACCGCGCAACTGGTTGTCAATGCGGCGGCTTTCGTGACGCTCGGAACCGATGATGTGCAAGCCGCCCAGCGCCTTCACTGCTTCCTGCTCGCTGGTGTGCGCGATGTCTTCGGCGCGTGGCTCACTTTCGAGCACAATGTCTGCCGATTGCCCGGCCACGCCAGTCTCAATAAAGACACTGACGTTTTCGGTCGTGGGCACGTTATCTATCTCTTTCAAACGCTCCGCCACCCAATCCACGTCTATGAAGTTCTTCGCCCACAGCACATGGCGATTGACTTCTTCATAAACCGCTTCGGCGTGCTTGCCCGTTTTAACCACAGCTTCGCGCAAAGTCGGGTCAAGGGCACGTAGCACTCGCGCCAGGCGAATGCGATAGACCAAAACATCAATGGGCATTTCATGCACGTTGCCCTGCTCGTCTTCGGCCTGGCCCATCATCTGCGCCTGCATCACATCGTTCTCATCAATGATACCCAGACCGGCTAACTGATGATGCACCCACTCAGGATGCAGATAAGGTGCGTTGCCGCCCACCATACCTGCCATATCACTGAGCAGAATCAGGTTGGGCACTTCGACCACAACCAGGTCACGACGCTGTGCCGCGTTCTGCTGCCACTCGGCTAAGACCCGCGCCACCGCTGGCTTGTCGAGGCGATAATGCACCACTGCCGTATCGCCTAACACCTGTTGCATCTCTGGGTTGGCTTCCAGAGCACGCTGCCCTTTCACCAAATTCCAATCACGCAAACGCTCGCGCACCCATTGATTGCCCAGGTTGGTTTGGCCCAGGGCTGCCGCAATTTGCATCTCGTTGATTTCGATTTCGTTGGTTGGCAAGGAGGCCAGCTTATGCTGCGCCGAGGGCGAATCATGCACATTCAAGGCTTTTAATCGGGAGTTGACCCATTCCGACGTCACCACTTGAACTTCCAGGGTTTCCGGTGCATTGCCATCTTCCCCTTCTCCCAGTTGCACCGTATGCGTAATGCCTGCGACCAGTGCATCTACATCGAAATCCGCCATGCGCTGCGCGTTCGCTTTAGCTACTGCTTCCAGGAGCGTGCGGTCGAGGTCTTCCAGGTTGTTCAACTGCTCCAACAGATGGCCAAGGGCATTTTGCGCCAGCCCCAACGGCAGGCTCAAGGCTTGCAAGAGCACGTCCTCACCCTCGTCGCGGCCACTGGCTTGAGTGGCAATGCCCTCTTCCAGCACGCGGCGTAACTGTTCCGTGGAAACACGTACACCCATCAAGCGATTGAGCTCTGCGCCCAAGGCATTGAGCATGGTTTCATCTTGAACCGGATCACTATCCAACGGCAGTTTGTCGAGCAGCCCCAAACGACGGGCACGACTGCGCACCTTGTTTTTCAGGTCAGGTGTGGTCAGTTCCTGCCCTAACGTATCGCGCATCTCTTTGGCAATCTGGCCTTCGAGTTCGCCACGATGCTCTAGGTCGTTCATCTGCTGCACCACGGCATTGGCCCAGGCGAGGTCTTGCAAGCGTTCGGATGACAGACGATCCATGAACTTGTCCGTGGCCTCCTGGTTGCGTGCCCGCACATGCAGCATTTTGCCTTCGAGGTGACGCGCCAAAGTTTGCATCGTCATGACACGCCAGCGGGACTCGACATCTAAGGTGCCGCCCAGGAGGATGTCCACACCACGGCCAGCCATGTTGGTCGCAATCGTCACCGACGCCGGACGCGCCGCTTCCGCCACAATACGCGCTTCATTGCGGTGGTTTTTGGCGTTCAACACGTTATGCGGTAAGCCCACGCGCAGGGCTGTCACTAATTTGCTGCGGTCGGCATTGGGGATAGTAAACAGGCTGAGCAGACGCGATACGTTCTCTTCATGCAAGGCGTCGGGTTGCACGCCTACGGCTTTAGCAATCGCCTTGACTTTCATCAGACTCAGCGGCTCTGGACGGATGCCCTCCGACATATACTTCTGCATCTCTTCCTGTGTCAGTTGGATAAGCGGGAAGCGCAGGGCCGTAAAGATTTCCTGCTTCTGCGCATCCGGCATGGTCTTGTCGTCCCACAATTTCGTCTTGATAAGGTGCGCCAGGACAAGCGTTTGCAAAGCCTGCGGCTTCAACCGTTCCGCCATGCGCTCGGAAACTTCGACTGAACGAGTGCCGACCAACACCGGCTGCCCCGCGCAGTGGTGTTCCAGAATCTCAAAGGTAATGGCGCGCATCTTAGCCTCGACGGTCTTATACACCACGTCGGGATAATCCTTGCGCTGCACGGTGCGATTGGTCGGGATTGAAACGACTTCCATGCCATAGGTCTTGGCGAACTCAGCTTCTTCGGTTTTGGCCGTGCCCGTCATACCCGCCAGCTTGTTATACAGGCGGAAGTAGTTCTGAATGGTGATGGTAGCCACCGTCTGGCTCTCAAGCTGCACTTCCAGGCCGTGCTTGGCTTCCAGGGCTTCATGCAAGCCTTCGGAATAGCGACGGCCCGGCATCTTGCGTCCGGTGAATTCATCCACAATCACAATCTCGCGGCCCTGCTCAATCACGTAATTGACTTCACGCTGGAAGAGCGCATGGGCACGAATCGCCTGATCCAGCACTGGCTGCACTTCCTGCAACTTGGCTTCGGAGAGGCGACGGCGGCGCTCAGCAGGCAGGCGCAGCACGCGGTCAATAACCGCCGCATAAGTGACATCCGGAGTTTCGGCATGAGCACGCTGCACAATGGCCGCTTCTTCATCGGTGAGAATCTCACTGGAAACGAGGGTATCAAGGAAGCCATCGGGATCGGTAAACACCGGCGACCCCGCTTCACGCTCGGCAATGAGGGTACCCATATCGGTGGTAGCCGCCTGGCGACGCTTCTCGTCTTTTTCGGTAAACCATCCTAAGTTGCGCACCACGCGCTTGAAGTCTTCAAACGGCATCACTTCAAAGCCGCGCTCGACCAGACGCACCAAGACACGCTGCAACTGCTCACCGGAGCGGTTGGCAAAATCTGCGGGACGCAGCTTATTCTGCACTTCTTTAGGCAACGGCACGCGCCGCTTCACTTCATCGGCAAAGGCCGTCGCGTTCTCTTCGGTTAAGAGCGGCTCCAAGTGGCGGCTGACAGTATCGGAGGCTAACTCGGCAAAGAGCGCAGCGTCCAAGGCTCCCGGCACTGGCTTGCCCAGCACTTCGCGCAACGATTCCAGGGCGTCTTCGGAGAGCGTTACGGTCGCGCCAATAGCCTCAACTAAGCGGGCACTTTGATCGGCTTTGAAAGCATCCCACCGGGTGCCAAATTCTTCAATGGCTTGCGCTAAGGGAGCCACTTCATTGGATGTCAATAACTGTTCACCGATGAAGTTCTCGAAGCCTGCGGAATACTCGCCATCCTCAATAGCATTCTTAATATCCTGTACCGCATCGGCAGGCAGTTGCACCTGGGCGTTAATCTTTTCGACCAGGGCCTCCGCATTTTCGGCGTGCCAGGCTTGCAACTGCTTCACGCTTTCACCAACGAGGGCGGGCAACTCGGTGTTTTCGCCGGGTAAGTCGCGCACGGCCAGAATCAGCCGCTCACGCACCAATTCGGGGCGTCCGCCTTCACTGAGAAGGGAGGCGAGGGTGCGACGTGCATCACGCGGCACTTCGACCCACTGGGTCATTTCTTCTACCAAGTGATCGGCAATCTCCTGATGAGCGCGGTTCTGGTCGGCCACAAATGCGCGGGCCGCTTTCATAGATTCAGCAAAGGGGCCATTTTTGGTCAGCTCGTTTAATAACAAACGACGCAAGCCCACCACGTTCTCGCCGCTCTGGGCACGCTGGGCAATATTCTCGTGCCCGGCCAAACGTCCACGCAGTGTCTCGGCTTGCTCTTTCAAGAAACTCGTGCGCTCCGCCGCATAATTTTCGGTGAGACCCGAAATTTTACGCGCCGCATCGCCCGGATGCTCGACAACGGCACTCGTCACTTCGCGGCGCAAGGCTTCGCGCCCCTGGGTTAAGCGCACGGCTTCCCACAGCCGTTCAGTGGTCTCGAAAGGCAACAGGCCACGCAGGGAGATTTGCTCTAACCCATCAATCATGTTGCGCACTTCATTGGGGCCAACCGGGGCATTCTCATTGGCAGGCAGGGCATCGTGCAAGAGCGCATCGGCTTCCTGCAAATTACCCGGCGACTGCACAATCACTTCAACCAGGGCCGGATGCACATTCTCGCGCAGAGTGTTGGCGATCTTTTCCGCGTGCCGCTGCCGGGCCACTTCCGCCGCTTCATTTTTACGCGGCGCTTCTTCGGCCACTTCAGGCATCGGCACATCCAGCAGGCGGGCCACCACTAAATCCGTCGCGCTTTCTTCAATTAAGCCACGCCGCGCGATTTCATTGGCTACCACATTAGCGATAGCATGAGGCTTATCTTCGCTTTCCTCTAAAGCAGCCACCGTCCCACCCGCGAGGTCAGGCGCGAGAGCCAACTCATAGGTCAAAGCTCCAGCCAGACCCTCGGTACTCGAACTGAGGCTAAATTCCAGAGCCAGGGCATTAGCATAAGCCCGCGCCAGAGGCTCGGTTAAGCGCGTGACTTCTTTTTCCCAGGCCATGCGCAAACCGGCAGGACGCACCGCATTAATCGCAGTGGCTTCAAGGGTCGCCTGGCCATCGGCATTAATCAAACCATTCTCATAGAACTCATCGGCCACATCCAGGAGATGCGCGGCGTTATCAATACGCGCACTCTTTTCTGAAAGCAAATAGGCATCAATGAGATAGGCGATGGCTGCCGTGAACGCGCCGCGCCTTTGGATATCGGCCATCAGGCCGCCGATGTCAATTTTGCCGTTGATAGTCAGGCTATCGAGGAGGTTTTCCACATCACGATCCGTCACCGCAGGCATCAGCTTACGCGCCACGCCATCACAGGTCTTGGACATCTGCTGGCGGCGCAGGGCACGCTCGGTCTTAGCGACCTGTGCCGAAATAATGAGCGGGGTGCGCGCTTCGTCAATCAGGATGTTATCTACTTCGTCCACAATGGCAAAGTTGAGCGGACGCTGCACCATATCATCTGTGGTGCGCGCCATGTTGTCGCGCAGGTAGTCGAAGCCGACTTCACTGTTGGTGGCATAGAGCACATCACTGCGATAGGCGGGAATGCGCTGCTCGTTATCCATGTCGTTGGTCAAGAACGCTACCGAAAGACCCAGGAATTCATAAATGGGCCGCATCCAGTTAGCGTCGCGTTCAGCCAGGTAGTCGTTGACGGTAATCACATGGACGCCGCGCCCGGACAGCGTGTTGAGATAGACCGGGAGCGTGGCCACCAGGGTCTTACCTTCACCAGTCCGCATTTCGGCAATGCGGCCAGTATGCAGCACCGCGCCACCGATAAGCTGCACATCGAAGTGGCGCAGTCCAATGGTGCGCGTGCCTGCTTCGCGGGTCAGGGCAAAGGCTTCTGGGAGCAGCAAGTCCAGCACTTCTTTTTCCGCATCGCGCCGGACACGATTGTAATCATCCGTCCAGGTCATCTCGGTATCGAGTTCCTGCCAGCCATAAGGCTCTCCCGTAGCGGGGTCTTTGAACCTGGCAACACGAGTTGTCACTTCTTCTTTGAAGCGTTCTCGCAGAGCGAGGGAGCGGGCCTTTAATTCTTCATCGGAAAGCGCCAGCAACTCCGGCCCCAGAGCGTTTACTCGCTCCACCATCGGGCGCAGTTTGGCGACTTCTTTTTCGTTCTTATCGAAGAGCTTGGAGACCGCACCCACCACACCACCTTTACTGTCATTGCCAGGCATGGGGTTATTAGCCACTGTACCGTCGTCCGATTTTTTCTTACCAAATAAGTTCTTCAGGTTTAACATTCATAACTCCGTTTATAGCTGTCAGCGTTCAGCCGTCAGCATTTAGCTTGAGATTGGGATAGACGCGCAAAATCAGCCGCAACAACGCATCATGCACTTTCAATCCCCTAAAAGGCTGAAAGCTGATCGCTGACGGCTGAACGCTATGGAACTATTCGAGATAGCTATTGGTGCGGGTGCCAGAAAGGGAAATGGCTTCGTGTGCTGAGAGGCCCAGCGATGCCAGACGGCGGGTCGCATCGTAGCACGGGGCTAACGGCGACCATTGGGGCAGGAGAGACGACTGAGTCAGAGCCGCGTGAGTTGCAGTGACTTTACCGTGCGGTGCATTGCCATGCGAGACACCAGGCAACGTAATGCCTGTGGAATGAGCAAGGTCTGTCGTTTGCAGACTCGCTAAGAGAGAGGCGACCTCATGGGCATCTAATGCACTGGACTCAGGGGTGTCAAAGACTGGCGCAGCAGCCACCAGGGAAGCGATATGGCTTCGCGCCCCCAAATTACGGGCATAGCGTGCAGTGCCCCCTGCGGAATGTTGCAACCACCACAGCACCGCTTCATATTGCGAGGATGCACCTGCGCTTGAAAGCGAGGACAAAGACGACATCGCCAGCGGTGAAGCCGCCAACGACGCCCCGGCTGACGGTGAAGCCAGCAGCAGCGCGCAAATGGCCGAGAGGAGCAATACGTTCCACTCGCCACGCTTGAGCCAATTTGTCCGCAGTCTCGCCTGAGCGTTCATGATGCCAAAGCACCCAATTATCTTCTGCATCGGATGCGTTCTCTATTATACCAGTCCTTTAGACGCGGCGAATGAAGCAAGGTTGCTTTTACCAATGGAGCACTTGCAGTTACGTAACTACAATTCGGATATTGAAATCCCATTGCCGCACAATACAAATCTGTTGTATAACAAAACTGTCTTATGTGAGATGTTTTCAGGGGAGATCATGTTAATCAATCGTGTTGGCCCACCGGTGAGAGGGGATGACTTCTTTGGCCGTGATGCTTTTATGGAACTGGTCTGGCAGAAGATTGAGGCAGGACACGTTTTGTTAGCGGCCCCGCGTCGCTTTGGCAAAACCAGCGTTATGTATCGCTTGATGGATCAGCCTCGCGGCGACTATAAGATTATTCATGCCGATTTGGAACATTTTATCGAGCCAGTCGAACTGATCTCCGAGTTGATTCTCAAGATGGCTAAAGATGATCAGCTCTCGAAGATTAGCAATAGCCTGAGTTACTTTCCGAAAAAGCTCTGGGGCCGGTTTAGAAGCAACTTTGAGGAAGTGGCGCTCTTACAACTTAAAATCAAGCTGCGGGAACAACTCAGCAGTCAGTGGCGCGAAAAGGGTGATGAGTTCTTCCACAAGGTAGCCGCCTCAGAGCAACCGATATTGTTCATCTTAGATGAATTTCCCATGATGATTGACCGCATGGCTCAATCAGAGACGCACCGGGAAGAAGCTAAGACCTTGCTGCGTTGGTTACGCGCTTTGCGCGTCTCGCCGGAGATGAAGAACATTCGCTTTTTAATCGCGGGTTCTATCGGCATTGGTTACGTGCTGAACGAGTTAGGGGATATTGCGACCATCAACGATTTTGAGCAGTTACGCTTAGAACCCTTCTCACCCAGGATAGCGACGGAATTTCTACAAGAACTATCGAAGACAGCCAACCTGGCTCTGTCCCAGCCCAGCCAGCGCAAAATACTGGACCTCATTGGCACCAGAGTTCCGTATTTTATCCAAATCCTCTTTTCAGAAATTGTCAAAGCTTACACCCAAGACGGTGAGGCCATCACTCCGCGCAAGATTGAAGAGATTTATCACGAGAAGGTCTTAGGCGTAGATTGCAAGACGTATTTTGACCATTACTATGGCCGCCTGCGCGACTACTATGAGCCGCAAGAAGAAAGGGCCATCAAACGTTTATTACGCGAATTGGCTATGGCTGGCTCGCTCACTCGTGATGCTTCCTATAGCTTTTATCGCCTGGAAATGGGAGGGCCAGCCGATATTGAGCAGTTCAACTACCTGATGACCAATTTAGAAAACGATTTTTATATTCGCTTTCATACCGCAAGCAACTCTTATGAATTTTCCTGCAAGCTGCTACGCGACTGGTGGCTGCGCCACTACGCTATGCACATCAGCCTTGAGCACTGACACCGGAGGCTAAGCTTATGGAACGTCTTTATAATCCCGATTTAATGTCTGAGCAGGAGATTAAGCAAACCTTCGTCGCACGTCAATCGCTCATTGATGAACTGATAACTCTGATTCAGCATCAGCCGCACGGGGCGGGGGTACAGCACGGTGTTATTATCGCGCCACGAGGTATGGGTAAAACGACCGTGCTCCTGATGGTGCAATTTGCGCTCGCCGACCAGGGGTTGACTTCCCAATGGCAAGTTATCCGTTTCCCAGAAGAATCTTATGGCATTAATGACCTTGCTGACCTCTGGCTGGAAACCTTAAACCATCTATCTGAAGCAACCGCAGACACCCATTTAGCGCAGCAAGCGGAGCAGTTGAAAGCCCAGTATGCAGATAGCAATGACCTCCAACAAGCTGCTTTAGCCACGCTCAAAGATTGGTGTCGCCAGCACCAGAAACGTCTGCTCTTATTGGTGGATAACTTCGACATGATCTTAGCGCAAATTAATAACGAGCAAGATAACGCCCGTCTGCGCCAGATGCTCATGAATGAAGGCGACGTAATGCTACTCGGCGGGGCCACGACTTTCTTCAAAGAGGCTCATGCTTATGACCAGCCTCTTTACAATTTCTTTAAAACGTATGACTTGCCCAAGCTGAAATTTGCCGACATGGAGAACCTGCTGCGCCAACGCGCTGCCGCAGATGGCACACCCAACTTTGAGGCCACCCTTAAAGCCAATACCAGCCGTTTGCGCACACTCGAATATTTTACCGGTGGCAATCCCCGCCTGGTGCTGATGCTTTACCGCGTCGTCACCCGTTCTGAGCTTCTGGAAGTGCGGCAAGGTTTAGAGAAGCTATTGGATGAAGTGACTCCCTATTACAAACACAAAATCGAAATCCTACCCCCACAGCAACGCAAAATCTTGGACTGCATTGCACGGATAAGTAGCGAAACCCATGAAGGTCAGACTCCCTCCGAGATCGCTGCTGCCACTCGTTTCAGTCCACAGGTCGTTAGCTCTCAACTCAAACGCCTCTTAGAACAGGGCTACGTTCGCACCGCTAACCTGCGCGGTCGCAACTCTTACTACACCCTCTCTGAACCGCTCTATGCCATTTGGTATCAAATGCGCTTTGGCCGCGATGCCCGCCGCCGGATGCAATGGTTAGTGAATTTCCTCAAAGGCTACTACGACGCCGAAGAATTAGGCACTGAAAGCAGACGATTGGAAGACCGTTTTCATGAACTATTTAAATCTGGTTTGATGCGAGAAGCACACGAAGTTTTAGAACACAGGCGTTACTTAGCTGAAGCCATAGACGACTCAACGAAATACCACCAAGCCATTGAGCAGATCATCCGTGACTATATTGAACTTAAAGACACAGCAACTTTAAAAGAGGAATTGCTGACATCAGAAGTTCTGACCAAACTTTCTCCTGACACCCTTAATGCTCTTATAAGCGCAGGCTGCATTAGACAAGAAGATATAGAGGGATTGAGTACTATTACAACTCCTTCTTCTGTAAAACAAGAAGAAGCCGAGGCTCTAGCAACCCTTGAATTAGGCATCAAGGCATTCAAGGAGCATAAAACAGATACAGCCCTGCAACAGGCTGACTGTGTTTTAGCAGTCAGACCAAATAATTTCTTAGCATGGACGCTACGCACTTCAGCTTTGCATAAGTTAAAGAGATATGAAGAGGCAATTAGCAGTGCCGACAAAGCTATAGAAAACCAGATAATGGAGATTCCATTATCTGTTCTATGGTTCCTGCGTGGCCTATCCTTAGGTGCTCTGGGAAGATTTAAGGAAGCAATCACAAGCTTTGAACAGGCTATTAAAATCGCCCCGGAAAACAGCGTAATGTGGGAATATAAGGGTTTAGCTTTTTATGACCTGGGTAAGTACGATGAAGCTCTTGGAAGTTTCGAGCGTGCAATAACGCTTGAACCTGAAGACCCTGCTATTTGGAGCGCACGAGGTAAAGCCCTTAACCGGATTGACCGCCAAGAAGAAGCCCTCAAAAGTTTTGAACGTGCGTTAAAGATTAGCCCTGATAATTCCAACACTTGGAATTTGCATGGTATTACACTCTGTATCCTTGACCGCCAAGAGGAAGCCCTCAAAAGTTTTGAGCGTGCTTTTGCAATCCAGCCCAATAACCCTGACATTTGGCTGCTATATAGTATGGCCCTTGGTATTCTAAAGGAACCCGAAGATGCAATCTTAAATTTAGACAAACTCATAAACAACACAATAAATCAAGATGCTTCTTCAGAGCGTCTTATTCGCGCTTATTTGTTGAAATTCACCTACAATATCCTGAATAATGAACTTGAAGAAGCAGAGAAAATATGGTGGGAAATACTAAAAGCAAATCATATATACCTGTTAGAAAACTGGACAGAAATAATATCTCAAACCCTGATTTTAGTGGCAGAGCTTGGGCATCTGAAATTCGTGCGTAGATTGATGGCTCAATCACAACTGGAGAATACTTTCCTCCCCCTTACCCGTACATTAGATTACCTCCTAACAGGCAACAAAGCCCCTATCGAAAAGCTCTCACCCGAGGTGCGCAATATCGTGGATGAGATGATTGAAAAGCTTCGGCCTGTCGCGGATAAGGATAATTCAGATAGACCGAAAAAGCGTGTCAATAAGTCAAAAGCAGGTTCAAAAAGCCCAGGCCGAAAACGGTTGCATTGATCTACCCTTAGCGGCATATACGGCACCAAGAGCAACCTCAACTACTATTCAGGCGTCACTTTGTTAAAATTTAGACCAGATATTATGGATACCAGACAACAACTCGACAATTTACTCCGTGAGCGCATTTTGATCCTCGATGGCGCGATGGGGACGATGATGCAACGCCACAAGCTGGAAGAGGAAGACTATCGTGGGGAGCGGTTCGCGGCTCACCCAAAGGACGTTAAGAACAATAACGACCTGCTGAACCTCACTCAACCGCACATCATTGAAGAGATTCACCGCCAATATTTAGAGGCGGGCGCGGATATTATTGAGACGAATACCTTTCAGTCCAATGCCATTGACATGGCGCATTTCGGGCTGGAACACATCGTGCGTGATTTGAACCTCGCGGCTGTCAAATTAGCGCGCAATGCGGCGGAAGCGGTCAAGCAGCAAGACCCCTCGCGGCCTCGGTTTGTAGCAGGTGCTATCGGGCCAATGAGTAAAACGCTCTCTTTTTCGCGCGATGTCGAGAACCCGGCGGCGCGCGATGTCACCTTTGACCAGGTGAGGGCAGCTTATTACGAACAAGTCTGCGCGCTGATGGAAGGTGGCGTAGATATTCTCTTGCCGGAAACTACCTTCGATACACTCAACCTGAAAGCGGCACTCTTTGCCATTGAAAAGTATTTTGAAGAAAGCGGGCAACGCGTGCCGATTATGGTATCGGGCACCATCACCGATAAAAGCGGACGCACGCTCTCTGGCCAAACGGTGGAAGCTTTCTGGACTTCGGTTTCCCACGCCGACTTATTGAGCATAGGTCTCAACTGTGCGCTTGGCCCCAAAGAAATGCGGCCCTATATCGAAGAGTTGTCGAGTCTGGTGCCGGTTTATGTCAGTTGCTATCCCAACGCAGGTTTGCCTGATCCGCTCTCCGAGACAGGCTTCCCAGAAACTCCTGAATCGCTTGCGCCGCAGTTGCGTGAGTGGGCCAAGAACGGCTGGCTGAACATCGTTGGCGGTTGCTGTGGCACCACGCCACCTCACATCAAGGCTATTGCCGACGTGGTGCGCGATTGTAAGCCCCGCGTGCGGCCTGAGATTCCGCGCTACTCGCGCTTTAGCGGTTTGGAGCCACTCGTCATTCGTCCAGAGAGCAACTTTATCATGGTGGGTGAGCGCGCGAATGTGACGGGTTCGCCAAAATTTGCTCGATTAGTGCGAGAAGGCAACTTAGATGAGGCCACTAGTATTGCGCGTCAACAGGTAGAGAATGGAGCCAACATCATTGATGTGAACTTTGATGAGGGTATGCTCGACTCTGAGGCGATGATGACGCACTTTCTCAACCTTATTGGCCCGGACGATGCTATCTCGAAGGTGCCTACCATGATTGACTCGTCTAAGTGGTCAGTCATTGAAGCGGGGTTAAAATGCGTGCAGGGCAAGCCTATTGTCAACTCTATCAGCCTCAAAGAAGGGGAAGAGAAGTTCCGTGAGCAGGCGAAGCTCTGCAAACGTTATGGCGCAGGCATGGTGGTGATGGCCTTTGATGAAACTGGCCAGGCTGACACCTTGGAAAAGCGCGTGCAGATGTGTACTCGCGCCTATCATATACTCGTGGATGAAATCGGCATTGCGCCCGAAGACATTATCTTCGACCCCAATATCTTCCCGGTAGCCACTGGCCTGGAAGAGCATCGCACTTATGCGGTGGACTTCTTTGAGGCCACCCGCATCATCAAGCAGACCTTACCCGGCTGCAAAGTGTCGGGCGGCGTGTCCAATGTTTCATTCTCCTTTCGGGGCAATAATGCGGTGCGCGAGGCGATGCACTCGGCGTTTTTGAAGCACGCGATTGAAGCCGGGATGGACATGGGTATCGTCAACGCGGGGATGTTGGAGATTTACGAAGAGGTTCCCAAAGACCTGCTGGAATTGGTCGAAGATGTTTTGCTTAATCGTCGCGCCGATGCGACTGAACGCCTCGTAGATTTCGCGGAACAGGTCAAGCAAAAGGATAAAGGCGAAGTCAAAGAGGAGGCTTGGCGGGGGGGCACGGTGGAAGAGCGGTTAACGCACTCGCTCGTCAAAGGGATTGACGCCTTTGTGGAAGCCGATATTGAAGAAGCCCGCCAGAAGTATGACCGGCCCCTCAACGTCATCGAAGGCCCGCTCATGGATGGCATGAACGTGGTCGGCGACCTCTTCGGCTCCGGCAAGATGTTCTTGCCCCAGGTCGTGAAAAGCGCCCGGGTGATGAAGAAAGCCGTAGCTGTCCTGCTGCCTTACATGGAAGAAGAAAAGCGGGCCTCCGGTGGTCAGCAGGCGCAGGGCAAGGTTGTCATGGCGACGGTTAAAGGCGATGTACATGACATCGGCAAAAACATAGTGGGTGTGGTCTTAGGCTGCAACAACTATGAAGTCATTGACTTAGGCGTGATGGTGCCTGCCGATAAGATTCTCCAGACAGCGCGGGAAACGAACGCCGATATTATCGGGCTAAGCGGCCTGATTACGCCCTCGCTCGACGAAATGCAGCATGTGGCCCGCGAGATGAAGCGTGAAGGCTTCGAGATTCCGCTCCTCATTGGTGGCGCGACGACCAGCCGCATTCATACCGCCGTAAAAATCGCGCCACACTATGATAAGTCGGTGGTGCATGTCCTCGATGCTTCACGCGCCGTGGGCGTGGTGGGCAGCCTCATCAGCGAAGACATGCGCGATGATTTTGTTAAACAAGTCGCCAAGGAACAGGAACGTGACCGGGTGTCACACCAGAGCAAGCGCGAGCAAAAGCCGCTTCTCCCGCTTGCGGAGGCGCGTGAACGCCGCGTTAAGATTGACTGGAAAGCCGCAGACATCGCCAAGCCGTCCTTTACGGGCGTGCGCGTCTTAGATAACTTCCCGCTCGAAGAAATCGTGCCGTTTATTGACTGGTCGCCGTTCTTCCACTCCTGGGAACTCAAGGGCATTTATCCGGCTATCTTGCAGGATGAAGTCGTTGGCGAGGCGGCCCGTGAATTGTTCGAGGATGCACAACAACTCTTAGATCGCATTGTGCGGGAGAAGCTCTTAACGGCACAGGCTGTCTATGGCTTCTGGCCCGCTAATAGTGTCGGCGATGACATTGAGTTGTACGCCGACGAATCACGTAATGAAGTAGCAACCACCTTCCACATGCTGCGCCAGCAAATTGATAAAGCCGAGGGCCGTAATGATATGTGTCTGGCCGATTTCACCGCACCCCGCGACAGTGGCTTAACCGACTATCTCGGTGCCTTTGCCGTCACCGCTGGTATCGGCATGGACGAATTGGTAGCACACTTCAAAGGACAACTCGATGACCACAGCGCGATTTTGGCCCAGGCTTTAGGTGATCGGCTGGCGGAAGCGTTTGCCGAACTGATGCACAAGAAAGCCCGTGAGGATTTCGGTTATGGCCTGACCGAAGACCTGGATAATGAAGACCTGATCCGCGAACGGTATCGCGGCATCCGTCCTGCTCCGGGTTATCCGGCGTGCCCTGACCATACGGAAAAGCGCATTCTCTTCGACCTGTTGCAAGTTGAAGCCAATGCAGGTATCCGCTTGACTGAACATTACGCCATGCACCCCGCCAGTTCAGTGAGCGGTTTCTACTTCGCCCATCCCGAAGCCAAGTATTTCGCGGTGGGCAAAATCGAGCGCGACCAAGTGCTGGACTATGCCGCCCGCAAAGGGATGGACCCGCGCACGGTGGAGCGTTGGCTGTCCCCAAATCTCAACTATGATCCTGATGATATTGTGAAGTAGTAATTGGAGTTTTAAACAGCCCGGCGATTGAAATCGCGGCTCCGGGCGTGCCGCCGACCGTCCGCCTGCGCGGACGGCGCATGAGTGTAAGGTATGCGCGATACCAAATTGGCGTTATATCTGCATCTAGTTTGGGGTACCTGGGATCGGCTGCCACTTATCACGTCCGAAATTGAGCGGCATCTGCATCGCAACCTTGTTAACGAGGTGCAGAGACAGGAATGCAGTTTGTTAGCCATAGGGGGCACAGAGGATCATATTCATTTACTTGTCTCATTGCCCAGCACCCTTAGCATTGCACAACTTGTAAAACAGCTAAAAGGTGTCTCATCTCATTTTGTGAATAATGAACTGACCAGAGAGACACCTTTCAAATGGCAAGGGGCATACGGAGCCTTCACTGTCAGCCGTTGGGATACTGACCGCATTCTAAATTACATTCAGCATCAGAAAGAGCACCATACGCATAATACTCTGATGCCGGAGTTAGAATTGCTTGATGACAATAGTAGCCTCCACCTGGCTCATACTATTACCGTTAGTTCCAAAGAAATTACATTGCCAAAGAGTAACGCGCCGTCCGCGCAGGCGGACGGTCGGCGGCACGCCCGGAGCCGCGATTTCAATCGCCGGGCTTAATTAAAATTCGAGGCATTCGAGGCAACATGAAGAAACCCATTCTGCTCACTGTGCTACTCTTCATCCCCGTGTGCATGAGATTACGGTTGGTGCCCGCTCAGGAACTGGACTATAGGGCTGACCTCTTAACCAATAAAGTTAAACTGGGGCCGAATGCCAGTTTGAGCGGACGACCTGTTTTTCCGGCGGATAATCCCTGGAATACGCCGATTGACCGCTTACCAGTTGATCCCAACTCAGCACGCTACATCAACAGCATTGGGGCCAATGCACCTTTGCATCCCGATTTTGGCACGGTTTACAATGGGGCGCCCAGTGGCATTCCTTATATCATCGTGCCCGGCAGTCAGCCCCGCGTACCAGTGACGTTTGATTATGCGGATGAAAGTGACTCTGGCCCCTATCCTATCCCATCTAACCCGCCCATAGAAGGTGGACCTGATGGCGATGGCGACCGCCATGTGCTGATTATTGACCGCGATCATTGGAAACTCTACGAGCTATTCAATGTGCATTATGTAAGCAAGCGTTGGCAGGCAGGTTCCGGGGCCATTTTCGACCTGAACTCCAATGCTCTGCGTCCAGCGGGCTGGACTTCAGCAGATGCCGCCGGGCTGCCCATTTTTCCGGGTTTGGTGCGCTATGATGAAGTCATGGAGCAGAAAGAAATTAAGCACGCCTTGCGGTTTACGGTGCAAGCCACCCGCAAAGCCTATGTCTTCCCGGCTCGCCACTGGGCCAGCCGCAAAACCGATCTAACCTTGCCGCCAATGGGAATGCGCGTGCGCTTGAAAGCCAATTATGACATCACGAAGTTTCCGCCCAGCGCGCAGGTGATTCTCAAAGCCTTAAAGAAATACGGCATGATGTTGGCCGATAATGGTAGTAACTGGTTCATCTCTGGTGCGCCTGATCCCCGCTGGAACGATGATGACTTGGGCACCCTGAAGAGAATCAAAGGGTCTGACTTAGAAGTTGTGCGTATGGGTAATATTGTGACGGGAACCTAACCCCCCGTCCCCCTTCCCGGCACAGTAAGGGGGTGTCAAAGGCACAGCGTCGGGTGAAGTTAAGGTTTTAAAGAAGCCTCGCATTTCTCCTCGAAACATACGGAACGGTTCTCTCAGTAATTATCCTCTGACACCCCCTTCCTGTGCCGGGAAGGGGGACGGGGGGGTTAGGTCTCATGCAAGCACCAGAAAGTACTATCCCATGCATTAATAATAATTTCCCTTTTGTCGTACCATTCATTCGCTGGGCAGACTTATCTACGCTTAGCGCAGGCTATGCGATGCCACTACGCCGCATCTACGATCATGAATTCGTTTATGTGATTTCCGGTGAAGGCGAAATTATTATCGAGGGGCAAGCACACCCGGCTCATGTGGACTCACTGTTCCTCATCCTGCCGCGTGTATGGCATTCATTTCGGGCCTGTTCCCATCAATCAATCACTCTGCTGGGCGTGCATTTCGATTGGGTGCCACAGGCGGATTCGCTGCTGTTTCCCGTCTTTCGTCCTGCCGATGAACCGGTGGAAGAATCGCTTTTTCGCGTGCCCCGTCCCCTGCCCGGCTGGGACTTGCACACGTTGCCCTTTCTTGACCTCAAAGGCCGCTCCCCCGTGCGTCATGCTCTCGAAGCGGTGGTCATGGAATATTCCAGGGAAAGTGCCACAGCACGTCTGGCAGCCGGAGCTTTATTAGCGGCGACAATTATTCAAATCACGCAAGAATCCCAATCTCTGCACCACCTGAAAGTAATGCCTCCCCTGGGAGCCGATGCTATGCGCCGCCTGGAACGCGCCCGCGCTTTATTAGAAACTGTTGGGGAAGCGTCGCTTTCTATTGAGGCAGTAGCGGCGCACGTTGGTTGGAGTGCCGATCATTTGCGGCGCGTTTTCCGGCTGGCCCTCGATACCTCGCCCCAGAAACTTCAACGCGCCGCCCGTTTACGCTATGCCAAGCAGTTGATGCGCCACGAGAACCTGCCTATCTCTACCATTGCACTGCGGTGTGGCTTTGAGGATGCCTCACACTTTACCCGGGTTTTCAAACAGGACAATGGCCTGACGCCGCGCCAGTTTCTGGCACTGGCCAAGAAAGCTTAGTTAAGAAGGCTTAGTGACGTTGTGTAAACTGCACAGTAGCGAGGAGATACCATGAACCTGTTAGCGTTGAATGAGGACGAATTGAAACAGTTAGAGATGATAGACCTCGAATTATGTTTGCTGACAAAACGCCAGCAAGATTTGCTGGAGAAAATCAGCGGACTTAATCAACGGCATGGCGCAACCGCCAACCGCCGTACGAACACAGACCGGCGCAGTGGGCGGGACCGACGTGATGAGAGACGTGCCACTCGCCAGCCCGCCGCAGGTGCCACCCCAGAGGGGTCACCAGATGGGGCTAAGGATGCCGCGCCGCAGGCAGTGAGACCAAGCCGGTCTACCAACCCCGCCGGACGACGGGCCAGTAGATCGGAGCGACGTTTGGCCTTGGACGCCCATTATAAGTCCCTAAATAAAGACTTGGCTGCTGTCGTGCAACGCGGCGAGGCTTTAGCTCAACAGCGAGAAAAGTTGCTGCGTGCTGGCGAAGTTTCCATTGGTGATAGCGAGCAGGCTGATGCTGCAAAATGATGTCGGAAATATCCTATTCTGCCGGATTGCTCCCAGGCGCAATATTCTATAGGGGGTCATAATAGAACGGTAGGAGGCACCGAATGTATCTTTCAGCAAAGGCAGTGGCCGACTACGAACGGGACGGTTTTGTGCTGGTTCCTGACCTGTTCACCCCGGCAGAAGTCAAGGCGCTACTAAACGATGTAGAAAGCGGTGAGAAAGTGGCGCAACGGACGCGGGGCGTGGCCGACCGCAGCGGCAGAAAGGCGGGCATCGCCCTCTGGAGCGAACTGGGCGATGATATTTGGGCCGCAGCTTCTACCTGCCCGCGCATTGTCAACAACATTCGCATTCTGCTGCGCGAAGAAGTCGCCTTCTTTCACGGCAAAGTAATGCTCAAAGAAGCTAAGTCAGGCGGCGCGTGGGAATGGCACCAAGATTATGGCTACTGGTATGACCAGGGCTATGTCTTCCCACGTTTAATGAGTGCCTTTGTCGCTCTTGACCCGGCCACCAAAGAAAATGGCTGCCTACAAGTATTGCGCGGCTCCCACCAATTAGGACGGTTATCTCATGAGGCTGTTGGCAATCAAAGTGGGGCCGATGCTCGCCGTATTGACAAGATCGAAAAACTCTTCGAGCGCGTCCATTGCGAAATGACACCCGGCTCAGTGTTGTTTTTTCATTGCAATCTCCTGCACACTTCAGCCCCGAATGAATCGGAGCATCCACGTCGCTCTTTTATTATTTGCTACAATGCGCTTGACAACCCGCAACTAACAGACAAGCCAACTTTCGAGCAGCGCCCCTGCCCTGTCAGCAGCGATAATGCTATTCTTCAATTCGCTTGATTTTATTCACCACAAAGACACAAAGGAGAGGAGAATACGGGAAACAGAATACAGCACACAAGGTACTAATAATCAGGGGGTTTTCTGCATTCTGTCTTCTCTAACTCTTTGTGCCCTTTGTGTCTTTGTGGTGAATTCTAAACAGGAGAAATTATGCTAACTCAAGAGCAAGTACAGTTTTTTCGAGATAACGGTTATTTGAAAATTGCAGGTGCCATAGGGCCAGATGAAGTGCAAGAGTTACGCAATGCCACCCAAGCCCTGATAGATCGTGGCCCCACCGAAGAGATGACGACGGGGCAGCGGAAAGACTACCAGTATGGGCGGGTGCGCGGCAGTGACGAAAAAATCCTCCGGCGCATTGAATATATCCAGGGCAAGGGTGATGTCTTTGTGCGCCTCTTAGCGAATCCTGTTTTGTTGGATGCGGTGCATAAGGTGGTTGGAGAGCAGTTTGTGCCGACTTACGATTCGGTTGTCATCAAGATGCCAGGACACGGCGTGGAAGTGCCCTGGCATCGTGATGGTGGCGGGCCGACGATGTTTTACGATGATCCGGCCAGTGGTCGGCGCTTTCCCGCCGTGAACTTTGATATTTACCTGGATGAAGCCAATGAGCAAAGTGGTGCGCTGTGGGTGGTGCCCGGCTCTAATAAAGACGAAATCAACCGTGCGCCCGAATTAGCGAAACAAGGCGAGTATGCAACGGTGCCCGGTGCCATTCGCGTGGACATGAACCCTGGTGATATGCTGTTGCACGACGTAACACTTTATCATGGCTCCCCTGAAACGCACGGTGGCCCATTACGCCGGGTGATTTATTATGAGTTCCGTGACATGCGCTTTATTGATGCGGTGCATCGCCCAGCGCCCGATGAAAAGGCGGGGCATAAGTGGCCGCAAGAATGGACACGCCATCGCCTTGCCGTGTTGCAACAAGCCCTGGATAAGCGCCGCGCAGTGGGCCTGGAAGTATTGTTCCCAGAGCATCCGATTTCTAATTTACGGGTGCCCCATGAGGAAGCAGCTCAAGTCTCCACCCGCGTGCCGCACCCTGGCTGGGAGGATTAAGAAAGAGAATTACCCACAGAACCATACGGAAGGACACGGAATTTGGGGTATGGGGTTCGGTGTTTCGGGTGTAAGAGGGGAAGAGGAGCGTGGCAGAAGAGGAGCGTGAGCGACGGGCTTTCGTAGGAGCTACTGGGGGCTATCAGGTCAGCCCGTCGCTCACGCTCCGGGTTCCATAGTTCCCTTTTCTCCCCCTCTCCCCTTCCCCTCTTACACCCGAAACACCGAACCCCATACCCCAAATTCCGTGTCCTTCCGTATGGTTCTGTGGGTAAACTAAAACAGAGGTTTTATGAGCAACAAAATTGAGACTTTATCTAGCGAGCAAATCGAGCAGTTTCAGCGCGATGGTTATGTGGTAGCCAGAGGCTTGTTTTCTGGGGAGGAAACGGCTCATATCCGTGACCACTTTATGGACATCCATGCTGCCGGGCCAGTGGAAGGTTATTTTAATCCCTTACCCCTGGAACAAACTGATGGTGATATTTTAAAGCATTATCCGCGCATTATGCACCCGCATCGCTGGGATGAAGACAGCATGAATTATATGCTGGATGCGCGCTTAGAATCATGCTTGCGCGATTTGTTTGGCGAGGATGTCCTGGCGGCACAGAGCATGTTGTATTTCAAGCCGCCGGGCGCACGGGGGCAGGCACTGCATCAGGATAACTTTTACTTGCGGGTCAGTCCTGGCACCTGCATGGCAGCGTGGTTGGCCCTCGATGACGCTGACCAGGAAAATGGCGGTATGTTCATTGTGCCTGGTTCCCATGTCACGGGTGTGCAGTGCCCTCATCCTGCCGACCTAACCAAGTCCTTCACCATTGATGAAGTGGATGTGCCGGAGGGGATGCAACCTGTGCCCTGTGATCTTAAAGCCGGTGATGTGCTGTTTTTTAACGGCAGCGTGATTCACGGTTCGTATCCAAACACATCGCAGCATCGCTTTCGTCGTGCTTTCATCTGCCATTACGTGGGCGAGTCAACCATCGGGATGAGCCACTGGTATTACCCGCTGCACACTTTCGCGGGGGAGCCGATCTCACGGGAGGATAACCCTGGGGGTGGGCCATGCGGCACTGAGCAGTTGGAACTCTTACAAAATTCATTTAAAGCGCAGACGGAAAAGCTTGAAGCCCAAAAGCAACAGCCCGCTCTGGCCCGGTAATCCGATTGAAGCTGTCCTCAGCAGCAGTCCGCTCTTTTATAGAGTAGGACTGCTTTTTATTAGAAGTCCCTTTATTAGAAGTCTCGCGGCGGCAATCGGACAACACCAGTCCAGTATTTTCGCATTTCATTGATAACTTCGCTGAGATGATCGAACGTCCTGGGCTTTTGCACGAAAGAACTGGCCCCCCACTGGTAACTGCTCATGATCTCACTATCAAGACGTGAGGAAGTAAAGACTACAACGGGAATATGCCGCAAGGCAGGCTCGGCCTTGATTTCCTGGAGTGCCTCTAAGCCACTTTTACGCGGCATATGTAAATCTAATAAGATCAGGTCGGGGCGAGGTGCCCGCATGGGATCACTATAGCGACCGCGCCGAAAAAGATAATCGGTGAGGTCAGAGCCATCTTTAACCCAGTGCAAGTCACACTCAGCACAATTATCTTCCAGTGCTTCCGCAACTAAAGCATGGTCAACGGCTTCGTCTTCCGCTAATAAAATTGTAATGTTTTTTTGATTTCTCATATTTTATTCCCCCCCTTATGAGCAAAAATTGACAGGACGACCGGATTTGTCAAATAAACAGTAATTTGTTGCAATTTGGACTCCCAAAAGTTAGGTCGCCCAAAGATCATAGCGCAGGAGCGGGCAGCCTTAACTTATGAAAGAAGCGTCTGTCTTCAATTATCGCACTCCCATCATGTTGCTTAACATCAGTAAACTAAAGTTCTCTTGTAGCATCCTATAAATACTGAAAAATGCTCCGTATCTGGTCATCTTCTTAAGGACCTTCAGAAAAGGAACTGTATGCAAAAGCCGCGTGAAATTCCGGGCCAAGTCCTGGCTTTGCTATGCTTTGGGCTGCTGGTTAGCTTCAAGGGCAGCACTTATGCCCAGGCCGATTCCGCCCCAACCAAGATAGCTTCGTCCGTAGCAGCCGAAGCAGCGCACCCACCGATTCCAATTCACTTCACTTTAAAAGAAACTGGTTTTGTGACCTTAGTTATTGAAGATCAACAGGGCAAGCGGGTGCGCAACTTAGTTTCTGAAACGCCCTTTCCGGCTGGCGATAATGTGGCGTGGTGGGATGGTCTGGATGATGTGGGGCGCGATACGGATGCCGCAGCACACTCGGTCTACCATATTCCCGGCAAGCTCGTGCAGCCTGGCACTTACCAAGTGCGGGGCTTGGTGCGTCCACCACTGGAGATGCACTATCAAATGACGCCCAATAACGAAGGCAACCCGCCCTGGCGCACGGCGGATAAGGGTAGCGAGTGGCTCTCCAATCATACGCCGCCGACCTCTATTGTCTACGTGCCACCCGGCGCGGCACCTGTGCGCGAAGGCAAACCGGCTTCCGCAGGCGGCCAGATTTTAGTTGGCAGCTTTGTCAGTGAAGGCGGCAGTGGCCTCGCCTGGCTCGATATGGCAGGCCATAAACTGTGGGGGCAAGGCTGGATTGGTGGCGTCTGGACGGGTGCTTCCCACCTCGCCCGTGATAATGGCGACCATCCCGTGCCCGGCGTTTATGCCTATACCGGCTCGGCATGGTCAAATGAGTTACGCTTGTATGAATTAAAAAAAGAAATTGGCAAAGCGCCCGGCGACACGCGCATGGGTTATGGCGACGACCAACCTGTTCTCACACCCAAATGGGAGTTCCCTGGCAGTAAGAGCGGCGCGTGGAACTCGGTCGGGGAGACCACTGGGCTTTCTGGTTTAGCGGTGCATAATGGCCTCATCGCAGCCTCGCTGCCCAAACTGAATGAAGTGCTTTTCGTGGATGGCAGGGCGCACAAAGCATTAGGCACTGTTCCCATCAGCGATCCTCGTGGTTTGGGTTTCGACCGCCAAGGGCGACTGCTCGTATTATCGGGCAAGCAGTTGTTGCGCTATACCTTGCCGGGTGATGTTACACCCTATGTCAAAACGGGCGCGTATCTGGGTGAGTTGATTGACCGCAAAGGCTGGAGCGTAACCGCCAGTCACAATTCCGAAGAGGCAACACGCGCTGTAGACAACGATTACAACACGCGCTGGGAAAGTCGCACTGGCATGACGCCGGGGATGTGGTTTCGAGTTGATCTGGGAACGCCCCATTCTTTTACCACCCTGACCATGAATAATGCAGGCTCCGATGATTTTCCGCGTGGCTACGAAGTTTACGCCTCGACGGATGGGCAGAATTGGGGGCAGCCGTTGGCAAAAGGGCCAGGCAGTGGTGTCACGACTACGGTGGAATTCCCGCGCACCACGGCCCGTTACCTCAAGATTGTGCAAACTGGCCAGGTCAGTTCGTTTTGGAGCATCAATGAGCTTTATCTGTATGACAAAGACCCGGCCTACCATGCCCCGGAACCCAAAGCTCTTCCCGCGCCCCAAGTGCTTGTAGCGAACCTGCAAGACCCGCAGCAGATGGCCCTCGACCAACAGGGCAATATCTATATCAGTGATCGAGGCGACAATCACAACGTCCGCGCTTTCAATGCTCAGGGCAAATATCTCCACGCCATCGGCACGCCAGGGGCACCCAAAGCCGGGGCGTACAATCCGGCGCATATGAATAACCCCAGCGGCATCACCATTGACGACCAGGATCGGTTGTGGGTCACGGAAGATGATTATCAACCTAAACGGGTTAGTGTATGGAGCTTAGACGGCAAACTTCTCAAGGCATTCTACGGGCCGCCGCGTTATGGTGGCGGTGGTGAATTAGACCCCCGCGATACTAAAACTTTCTATTACCAGGGAATGCGCTTTGAACTCGATTGGAATAAGGGCACCAGTTGGCCAGTGGAAGTTTTTTATCGTCCTGGCCCCAATGACCTTAAGCTGCCAGGAGGTGAAGTCAATGATCCCCAGACCCCACTGTACCAGAATGGTCGCCAGTATATGACTAACGCCTACAACAACAGCCCCACTAATGGGGCGAGTGTCACGGGGCTATGGCTGATGCAAAACCATATCGCTCGCCCAGTCGCCGCTATGGGACAGGCTAACGACTGGGATTTATTTAAAAGCATCACTCCGGTGCGCGAGAACTTTTCTGCCCGTTGGAATGGTCTGGTAATTCCCCGGTATTCAGAGACCTACACCTTCTCCACAGTTTCCGATGATGGCGTGCGCCTATGGGTTAATGGTCAACTGCTCATTGATAACTGGTCGGCACATGGTGGTACCGAAGATAAAGGCGCTATCGCCTTACAAGCAGGCAAGCCTTATACAATTAAAATGGAATACTTCAATGGCTCTGGCGGTGGTGTGGCGCGGCTGTCGTGGGCGAGCCAGAGTCAGGCGAAGGAAATTATTCCCGCGAATGCCTTGCGCCCATCGCTGAATGCCAACGAGACACAAACAGGGCTGCAAGCCGAGTACTTCCGGGGCACCAATTTTGAGACCCCCTTAACCACGCGCATAGACCAAACAGTGGACACCGATTGGCCGCAAGGTTTGCCCGTTGACTCCAAAGCCACAGCATGGCAGGCACGCTTGCCCCAGGGCGCAGACCCAGCGCGTTCAGCCTGGGACAATTCCGTCTTCTTCGTGTGGAATGACACCAATGGGGACGCTCAAATCCAGCCGCAGGAAACAACCTTCTTTAAGCTCACCGGGCCAGTGGATGGCGTAACCGTGATGCCCGACTTGTCGTTTCTGGTAACGAATGTGAGCGGCCAGGCGATGCGCTATGCGCCGGTGCGCTTTACCTCTACGGGTCTCCCCTTATACGATGCAGCACATGGTCAGGTCATGGCAACTGGCAGCCAACATCCAACGAGTTCCGGCGGCGGGCAAACGCTTACCAGTCGAGATGGCTGGACGGTTTTAACCGTTGCGCCCAAGCCCTTTGCGCCTCAAAGTTTAGGCGGGGCTTATAAAGGTGAAACCCGGTGGAGTTATCCCAGTTTATGGCCAGGTTTGCACGCTTCTCATATCGCGCCTCTCCCCGACCATCCGGGAGAACTAATCGGCACAACACGTCTTTTAGGTAACACCGTCACCCCCAGAGGCTCAGATGCTGGGGAAGTCTGGGCGGTCAACGGCAATAAGGGCACCATCTATTTATTTACGACTGATGGCCTTTTTGTAGCGACGCTCTTTAAGGACTCACGGACGGCTTCATGGGCGTTCCCGGAAGCAAAAAAAGAGATGCTGCTCAATGATAGCAGCATTGGCGAGGAAAACTTCTGGCCTTCAATTAGCCAGACGAGGGATAGCACCATTTATCTTAATGTCTTCAATGGCTGCATTGTACGCCTGGATGGCCTGGAGAAAGTGCGTCGCCTGGCTAACATGCCTTTGGAGGTCACCACACCCATGCTCCAACAAGCGCAGGCTTTCTTTGTGCAAAGCGAGGCACAGCGCCAGACAGTAAAGGAAAATGGCCCGCTCGTGGTGGCTCTGCGCGGGACAGCGCCCACGGTGGATGGCAAATTAGACGACTGGGCCGGGGCCAAATGGGTGACTATTGACAGTCGCCAGCAGCAGGAAGGGGACTGGGGCCGCCGTGAAGTTAAAACCGAGGCGGCCTTGTCCATAGCAGGCGACCGCCTCTATGCCGCCTTCAAGACCGATGACCCGAACCTGCTCAACAACTCCGGCGATGCCTTGCAGAATTTGTTCAAAACGGGGGGCGCATTGGACTTAATGCTTGGTACCGATGCCAATGCCGACCCCAAGCGTAACCATGCTGTAGCCGGGGATGTGCGACTGTTAGTGACGCGAGTTAAAGGCAAAACCACGGCTGTGCTTTATCGTCCGGTCGCGCCGGGCACCGCCACCGAACCGATTACCTTTGCTTCGCCTATTCGCACCCTTAAATTTGACCGAGTGGATGATGTAAGCCCACAGGTGCAATTGGCAGGTGGCCCTGAAAAGACGCTGGAATTCTCCATTCCTTTGGCTACCCTGGGCCTGCAACCTAAACCAGAAATGAACATCCGAGGCGATATTGGCATTTTGCGCGGCAATGGCTTCCAGACCATGCAGCGCGTCTATTGGAATAACAAAGCCAGTGGCATTGTCTCAGATGTGCCCAGTGAAGCTGAGCTAACGCCGCAACTCTGGGGCAACTGGCAGTTCAAAGAGGAATGACTTAAAGACAAACCTTATGGCAAGCCTTTGTGTTAATAGCGTAGGGTTATGGCGTTGCTTTCATAAAACAGCGTTTTCATCGCAGCGTAGTGGTATTACACTTGTGCTATCTACAACAGCATTAATCTATTTCTGAAACGAGAGGGAAGTGGGTTCGAGAGTGTTCAAGCTTAACGACAGAGTCCGCATTGGCGGGCGGACGATGCTGTCACCAAGCGTTTCCCTGGTGGGTTTAACGGGGCGCGTCGTCTCAAGCCGCGCCGACGCCCCTCCCGGTACTGTGGCCGTGTGGGTGGATTGGGAGGAAGGCGGCTATACAGATACCGATGAACTGCCTTCAGTGGTCAACGTGCCGGGACAACATTTAGAGATGGTTGAGGTCAATACCCCTACCCTGACTCTTGAACCTCCACTAGCGAAACAGGCTTCCCCAACATCCTTACAACCCGACGAGACCACTCCAACGGGCGAAGCAGAGACATCAGAAGAAGATACTAAGCCGACCAAGGGAAACTTCTTACGCTTAGTGGATTAATTAACTCAAGTTTCTACGTGAGTAGAGTGTCATTCCGAGCGAAGTGCAACGGAGTCGAGGAATCTTGGCAGCGTCTCTACAAGTGTTCACAGCAAGATTTCTCGACTGCGCTCCCTTTGGTCGCTCCGTAAGCAATGACTATCCCCTGGTAGTAATTTAGGTTAAGGACGAGGCTAAGGGGATTAACATTAAACATTCCCGCCGGAGGATTACGCAATATGAAGAAGTGTCTGCTGGCGATTTTACTTTGCATGGGAAGTTACATGCCTGTTTCTGCCAAAGTGAGTGGTCATCATGCCAGTCGTAGGCATACTCAACGAGTTCATAAAAGTCGTATCACACGCCATCGGCGGGGTAAGCGCATTCTCCTGGCTCCGCACAAAGACCTCATGTTAGCCCATCCAACACCTTCCCCTAAACCAAAGTCCAAAGACGTAAAAGGGCCGGGTTAAAATAAGTTGCAATAATTTCGCAGCACTCAAAATGCCGGAAGACTTCATAAGGTCTTCCGGCATTGGCTTTGCGATAAGTTAAAGCCAAAGAGTTTAAAGAAGGATTGAGAGATGCGTTTATCTATTGGTGCCCTAACCTTGTGTCTATTGGGTAGTTGTTGGTGGGTCGCAACGGAAGCTTCTGCCCAGGTTCGTGATCCAGAAGGGCAAGGCCGACCAACATCAGCCGCCCCCAACGGAAATTGGCCGATCCCCGGCACCCCGGCTCAATGTATCGGTGTCACCACGGGCGATACCATCAGGGTGATACTGAGAAACCGGCGTGCTGGCACCCACACTCCTAGCATCGATAGGAGACGCCCGGTGACGGTTCGGCTGTACGCGGTCACTGCACCAAGCCTGGGACAGACCTATGGCACTCAAGCCCGGCAATACACCCAACGGCTCATTCTTAATCGCCCAGTGATGCTCTACATCAAAAGCACAGACCGTGCGGGGCATATCCTGGCGTGGGTCTTTGCCAACTCCATCAGCGTCAATCGGGAACTCGTTTTAAATGGCTATGCACGGTGGGATCACACCGCAACCCAGGAAACAAAGATGCGTGATTTCGAGAATGAAGCACGTCTACGCCATCGTGGTCTCTGGCGCGGCACACCCGTTACTGCCCCACAATTATCGAGTAGCAGCGCCAAGCCTGATAATACGACTAACCACCGCTGAACGCCGCTGTTTTAGCTTAAATATCTTTGCCGTTATAAAGCATTTAACTGGCAGACAAGATTATGGGACAGCCCCAATTGGGCTGTCCCTTTTGTTTGCTGAAATTCCGAGTAAAAAATTAAGATCTCAGGGCCAAGCGAGTTTCTGCTATGATACTGGTACGATTCCTAAAAGGGATATGCCGTAGCCAAGCGACTTGGCCCGTAATCTTAGATATAAAATCTTAAGCGCAAATCGGTTTAGCTCCAGAACACTGAAGATTTTTCTCCACCTCAGTTACTCAATTCTATTTCATCACCGCTATCGAGGGTGGCTTACCATGCAGTACATGAGGTAAAGGAGTCTCCATGAATGACAGACTGGCGTCGGGCGTTGCGGATGTTAGGTTGAGTCAGCAGCATAATCGTCAACAGCGGCTCCTGAAGAGTGTCATCCTCTCAGGGCTGACTCTGACCTTGCTCGCCGTACTCCGGGCCACTCCCTTAACCTATACCGTCACCAATACCAACGACAGTGGGGCGGGTTCTTTACGCCAGGCGATTTTGGATGCTAATGCCAACGCGGGAGCCGACACCATCGTTTTTAGTATTCCCGGCAGCGGGGTGCAGACGATTCAGCCCACCTCGGCCCTACCTACCATCAGCGATGCGGTGACGATTGATGGCAGCACCCAGTCGGGTTACGTCGCGGGAGGCGCACCACAAATTGTGCTCGACGGCACGAATGCCGGATCAAGCACCAGCGGCTTGGCCCTGAACACGGCCACGACTGTCAAGGCACTAACAATCAACAAATTCACGGGGCACGCCATTGCTATTCTCGGTGACACTGGCAGCGTCGTTAAGGGTTGCTACCTCGGCCTCAACGCGGCGGGCACGGCGGCGCTACCCAATGGCGGCAACGGTATCTTGATTGCCAACGGCTCGTCCAATAACATCATCGGTGGCCCGGCAACAGGCGACGGCAATGTCATCTCTGGCAATCTCTCAGCGGGCATTGATATTGTCCATGCAGGTTGTAACAATAATCGGGTGCAGGGCAATATCATTGGTTTGAACGCCGGGGGCACCACCTCCCTACCTAATTACGTCGGTATTGAGATTGTGAACGCCGCCAACGGCAACATCATCGGCGGCTCCGCCACAGGCGCGGGCAATGTGATCTCCGGCAATTCTTTCGGAGGCATCACCATCAATGGCAGTAGCGGCGTGCCCACGAACACTGTGATCCAAGGTAACTTGATTGGCACCGACCGCGCCGGGACGATAGCTCTGGCCAATGGTGGTGATGGTATCTTCGTTGGCAATGGCGCTACCAAAGCCACTATCGGCGGCCCGGCGGCAGGAGAAGGCAATACCATCGCTTTCAATGCCAACAACGGCGTCATTGTGGGGAGTGCCACCGGCAATAGTATTCGCGGCAACAGCATTCATGATAACGGCTCGCTCGGCATCAATCTTTTTGGCGGCACAGAGGACGCCAATGGCGTAACCGCGAACGATGCTGGCGATGGCGACACCGGCTCCAATAATCTGCAAAATTATCCGGTGCTCAGCAGTGTTTCCAGCGCCGGTGGCACGACCACCATCACGGGCACGCTCAACAGCACGGCCAGTAAGAGCTATGCCATTGACTTCTACAGCAATGACACGGCGGATGCTTCCGGCTATGGCGAAGGTAAGACTTACTTAGGCACTACTGCTGTGACGACCGACGCGACGGGTAACGCGACCATCAATGTGACGTTGCCCGTGACGGTAGCCTCCAATCAATTTATAACCGCCACCGCAACCCGCACCTCGGCCACCGATAGCACCGGAACACTGGGCGATACCAGCGAATTCAGTGCGGCATTCCATGCAGGCGAAACACTCCTGGGGCCAAGTCCGTACCTGAGCAAAGCCGATAGTCCTTTTATCACAACGATCAATGCTGGCACGACTTTGTTGGAAGACTTCGAGGACGGACTGTTGAATACACCCGGCGTCACGGCATCAACTGGTAGTGTCACCGGGCCAGGCGGCTTGACGGACTCCGTAGATGCTGATGATGGCACCATTGATGGCAGTGGCACCAATGGCCATTCTTTCTTCTCCGGGGCGGGTGCCACCGGCATTACCTTCACCTTTGACGCGACCACGCTGGGTGGCTTGCCCACCAGGGCCGGTATCGTCTGGACTGATGGCGAAGGCACCACCTCCTTTGAGGCTTTCGATGGCAATGGAGCGTCGCTGGGCACCATCGGCCCGGTGGCTATTGCCGATGGCAGCTTTGAAGGCACGACGGGGGAAGATCGTTTCTTTGGGTTGACCTACGCGGGTGGTATTTCGGCCATTAAGATTAGCAATACCTCCGGCGGCATTGAAGTAGATCATTTGCAATATGAGGTGCATTCCCTGCATCTGGTGGTCACCAATACCAATGATAGTGGACCAGGTTCGTTGCGCCAGGCGATCCTCAATGCCAATGCCTACCCCGGCACCACCATTTCCTTCAACATACCCGGTGGCGGGGTGCAGACGATTGCCCCCGCCAGTGCCTTGCCTGCGCTCACGGCTAACGGCACCGTAGTTGATGGCACCACACAGCCAGGCTTTATCAGTGCGCCGATGATTGTGTTGAGCGGACAGAATACGGGCGTGCGGCCACCAACAAACTTTGAAGCGGCTTTGGTGATTAACGGCTCCAACTGCACCGTGCGCTCCTTAACCTTCAACAATGGCTACCCGGGGGGCATTCACATCTTCGGCACCGGTGCCACCCTCTTAGCCAGTAACAACACCGTTGAGGGCTGTTATTTTGGCACCAACGCGGCAGGCACAGCAGTTTCATCTTTGAGCGGCCCCGGCATTGCCATCAGCAACGATGGTTTCACGACGGGCAGCGGCGCGACGAATAACACTATTGGCGGCACGACCGCCGCGCAGCGCAACGTGATAAATACCAATTTGCCCAGTAGCGGCTTCGGCATTGACATTCAAGGTGATGATACGACGGACAACCGCATCATCGGTAACTACATCGGCACCGATGCAACGGGCACCGGCACCATCGGCAACTCCTTTGGCGTCGGGATTAGTGGCGGCGCACATGACAACGTCATCGGCGGCACCACCGCAGCCGAGCGCAACCTCATCTCCGGCAACGCCACGGGAATTTTGATTTATAGCAACACCAACACTGTGCAGGGCAACTACATCGGCACCGATGTGACTGGCAACGCGCTACTCGCTAATACCGACGCAGGCGTTTCGCTGGACGCAGGCGCGGCGAATAACCTCATCGGCGGCGCGGCGACCACGCCTGGCACCGGGGTGGGCAACGTCATCTCCGGCAATGGCGGGGCTGGGGTGGAGATTATAGGACGCAGCTTCGGCAGCGGTGCGTTTTCCAATCACAACACCGTGCAGGGCAACTTGATCGGCGTCAAAGCCAACGGTAGTGAAGCCTTAGCCAATGGCAATGGCGTGCTGGTGAAACTTGCCGCCACCGACAACACGGTGGGCGGCACGACAACCGGAGCGGGCAATATTATCTCTGGCAATACTATTAACGGTGTTGATATTCAAGATGCCAACACAATGCGTAACTTAGTGCAGGGTAACTACATCGGCACCAATGCAGGGGGCACGGCAGCATTGGGCAACCAGGAAGGCGTCGTCCTCAGCGGTGGCACCACAAACAACCTCATCGGCGGCACGAGCGTGGCGGCTGGCAACGTTATTTCCGGTAACACCAGCGACGGGGTCTGGGTGACCGGCAGCGGCACCAGCGGCAATACGATTCAAGGCAATTACCTGGGGCTGAACGCGGCTGGCACGGCTAAGCTCGCCAATGCCTTTTCCGGCGTAGACTTGGGCAGCGGTTCCAGCAACACCACCGTCGGCGGCACCACGGCGGGCGCGGGCAATGTGATTTCCGGGGATGACATAGCCATTGGCATCCAAGGCAGTAATGGCAATGTGGTGCAGGGCAACTTGATAGGCACCGATGCGACGGGGACGGTGGCCCTGGGCAATGTGGATGACGGTGTCTATCTTTATCAAGGCTCGTCGAACAACCTCATCGGCGGCACGACGGCGGGGGCGGGCAATGTCATTGCTTACAGCACTGGCGACGGGGTCGGGGTCAACGGCACAAACTCCACCGGCAACGCGATTCGTGGCAATTCAATCCATGATAACGACGGATTGGGAATTGACCTGGCGGGTGGAGCGGAAGACGCCAATCGCGTCACTGCCAACGATGCTGGCGATGCCGACATCGGATCCAACAGCTTGCAAAACTATCCGGCGATCTCGAACGTGACAACTTTGGGTAGCACCACCACGATAGCCGGGACGCTAAACAGCCTGGCCAACACCACCTTTAGCCTTGACTTCTATCGCAACAGCACAGCAGACAATTCTGGTTTTGGCGAAGGCGAAGCATATCTTGGCAACCAGGATGTCACAACTGATGGCAGTGGCAACGCCAGTTTCAGCTTCACCCTCACTGGCGTGTTTAATGGTCAATCCTTTACCACCACCGCCACCAATAAGGCGACCGGTGATACCAGCGAGTTCAGCCAGAACAAAGATGCGGTGGCGGCAAGTTTGGGACTCAGCACATCCAGCAATCTCTTTAGCGAAGGCGCGGGCAACAATGCCGCAACGGGCACGGTCACGCGCAACACCTTTACGGGCGTGCCCCTGATCGTCAATCTTTCCTCTAACAGCAATCGCGTGCGCGTGCCTGCCACTGTCACCATTCCGGCAGGGGCGACTACGGCCACTTTCTCGATTGATGCCGTGGATAACAGCATTGCTGATGCTTCTCCCACCGTCACCATCACGGCCAGTGCCCCCGGCTTACCCAATGCCGTAGCGACTGTAACTGTGACCGACAACGACAGCCCCGGTATCACCGTAGCACCCACATCAGGATTAGTGACGACCGAGGCCGGAGGCAAGGCAAGCTTCCAAGTGGTGCTGAATACGCAACCAGTGGCGGATGTCTCGCTGGGACTCAGTAGCAGCAACAGCGGGGAAGGCACCGTGGCACCCACCACCTTGACCTTCACGCCAACTAACTGGAACGTGCCACAAACCGTGACGGTAACGGGTGTAGATGATACGGTGGCCGATGGTAATCAGCCTTACACCATCAGCACCGCCCCGGCAGTGAGCACTGACCCCAACTATAATAAGTTGGATGCTGCCGATGTGAGCGTGGTCAACCAGGATAACGAGTCGCCCACCTTAACCTTGAGTGCCAATCTCAGCACCATTGTCGAAGGCGCGTCCACCATCCTCACGCTCAGCCGCAATACGCCCACCACTGCGGCGCTAACGATCAATCTCAGCAGCAGCGATAATGCCACCTTACCCGTGCCAGGCACTGTCACCATTCCGGCAGGTGCCGCCGGTGCTACTATGACGCTGACCGCCACGGACGATAGCACAGTTAACGGCACACGCACGGCCAACCTAACTGCCAGTCTGAGCGGCTTCAACTCTGGGACTCTCGCCATCACGGTGACGGATAACGATGTTGCCACTGTTCCCACTCCAACCCCAGTCCCCACCGTGCCGCCCAGCTTAACCGTGACCCTTAATCCTGCTACCGTCAGTGAAGCGGCGGGTGTATCAGCCTCACATGGCACCGTCACGCGCCACGATGCCCCGACCACAGCACCTTTGAGCGTGCAAATCACCACTGACCAGCCGGGCAAGGCGCGTCCCGCCATCACCACTGTTACCATTCCGGCAGGTAAGACTGCGGGCACCTTTGCCATTGATGCAGTGGATAATAACCTGGTGGATGGCTCACAAGCCGTGACCTTCACCGCCACTGCAAACACCTTCCTCCCCGGCACCGCCACTTTAATCGTCACCGATGATGACAAACCCACGCTGACGTTGAGCATTACGCCTAATCGCCTGCGCGAAACGGGTGGCGCACGCGCCGGGCAAGGGACAGTCATCCGCAACACGGCGACGGATAAGCCCCTCGTGGTGCAATTGAGCAGCAGCAATACGACTAAGCTGCGTGTGCCCACCTCTGTGACCATTCCAGCCGGTGCTATTGCTGCCACCTTTGCTGTTACGACGATTAATGACAATCAACCCAAAGGCCCGCGTCTGGTCACAATCGCGGCACGGGCACTGGGCTTTGTCTCTGGCACAACCCAGGCTATCGTCACCGATGCGGCTCCGGCCAGTAATCTGCCCCTTGGCGGCCAAGTCACGGTCGTGGCGAGCAGCGTGGCCCCCGGAGCGCCCACGGGCATTGGTGGTGCCACCGTGACCCTGCTGCAAAAGGGCATTGTCTTGGACGCTGTGCTAACCGATGCCTCTGGGCACTATCAATTCACCAACTTGCCAGTTGGCATTTACACCGTCACCGTGCGCAAGGATGACTACACTAGCTTCAGTCCCGCATCGCGTTCAGTGGAAATCAGTCCCAAGGGTGCGCCCTCCAACAATGACTTTGTCGGCACGCCCCAGGGCAGTTTCGGAGGGCGGATTACCCAGCGTCTGGAAGATGGCACGGTGCAGGGTGTGGCCGGAGTCACCATCAATGTTTACAGCACCGGGGGCGTCCTCACTGGGCGCACGGGCAGCACGGGTCAATACACCTTGTCCACTGCCTTTGTCGGCCCGTGGCTGGTGGTGCCAGTGCTGCATGGCACCTACTTCAAGCCCACCACGCGCGTTGCGGCCTTAAGTCCCACCACGCCCATCAGCACAGGACTGGATTTCACCGTTGCGGGCACAGATGCTATCGCTCCCACCGTGACCATCCTGACGCCGCGTCCTGGCAGTTTCAAGGTCAGCAGCCAACCCACACAGGCCAGCGGGACGGCGGCGGATAAAGGCGGGGCGGGCGTGGCAGTCGTCACAGTAGCTCTCGCCCGCTTTGCCACGGCGACCTCGAAGGTGCCGACTGGCTTCTGGAACTGGAAGACCAATGCCTTTACCAGTGCGGATAATCCGTTGGTGGTGGAACGCGTCGCTACTGGCACTACAAGCTGGAAATTGTCGGGCCTGCCGAAGTTAGCGGCTGGCTTCTATGGCCTGCGGGCCACGGCTCTCGATGGCGCAGGGAATCGGCAAGTCTCGCCTTTCGTGCGCTATAGCATCGCGGGCGCCAGTGCAGTCGCGGCAGAGACAGGCAGCACAGGCTCATCTGCTGTGGCCCTTTCTAATGCCAGCGCACAAGCCACAATAGCCACTATCCAGCTTCGTTTCTTAGGTGCCTTAGAGCCAGAATCAGCAAGCGATACGGCCCATTACACCGTGGCCGTGAATGGGCATTCGGTGGGGGTCGAGAGTGCTGGCTATGACGCGACCAAACATACTGTTACCCTGAGCTTACCCGAAGGCGCGTTGCAGCACGGCGACACCGTGTCAGTGCGCTGGAATAACCTGGCAGATGCACAACAACAGCGGGTAGAGGGAGAAGCGACTATCCACGCAGGACTCTAACTAAAGATATTTATTTTGCGTTTATTTAACCACGAATGAACACTAACAGACACGAATGGGGATTGAGGATAGAAAACCCAGATTGCCCTATCAAGCTATGGTTCTTTCAATCCTCAATTCTATATCTTCCTTAATTCGTGTCTATTAGTGTTCATTCGTGGTTACAAATTCTCTGGTTTCAACAACGGAAAAAGAATAATTTCACGGATAGACTGATTATTGGTTAGCAGCATAACCAGGCGGTCAATGCCGATACCCAGGCCACCCGTGGGCGGCAGGCCATATTGCAGGGCACGCACATAATCGGCGTCATAGGCTTGGGCTTCCTCATCCCCACCCGCTTTCTGGGCCGCTTGCTCGCGGAAACGCTTCTCCTGATCTAAGGGATCATTAAGCTCCGAAAAGGCATTGCCGATTTCCCCGCCACCAATGAAGACTTCAAAGCGATAGGTCAATTGCGGCTCATCGGCTTTGCGCTTGGCCAGAGGAGAAACTTCAATCGGGAAATCCGTGACAAAGGTCGGCTGAATTAAAGTGTGCTCAACGTTATTTTCAAACGCCGTCACTAAATCGCGCCCGCCGCGTATTTCCAGGTCAATGGCTTCTTTCACTAATTCACGCATCGTCACGCGTCGCCACGGCGGTGTCAGGTCAATGGTATGCTCGCCATAAGTGCATTGCAGGGTGCCATTCACCGTTTCGGCCATATGGGCAATCATGGCTTCGGTGAGATTCATCATGTCGTGATAATCGGCATAAGCCTGATAAAGCTCCATCATGGTGAATTCAGGATTATGGCGGGTATCCACGCCCTCATTGCGGAAGTTTCGGTTAATCTCATAAACCCGCTCCAGGCCACCTACGACCAACCGCTTGAGATAGAGTTCGGGGGCAATGCGCAAATACAAATCAATATCCAGAGCATTATGATGGGTGATAAACGGGCGTGCCGCCGCGCCCCCGGCGATGGACTGCATCATGGGCGTTTCGACTTCAACAAAGCCACGGGCATCCAGGAATTGACGCATGGCGCGGACAATGCCGCTGCGCTTGCGAAATAGCTCGCCCACTTCCGGGTTGGCGATTAAATCGGCATATCGCTGGCGAAAGCGCGTTTCCACATCGCTTAAACCATGATACTTCTCCGGTGGAGGCTGCACTGAAGTCGCTAACAGGGTGAATTCCGTTAAAGCCACCGACACTTCGCCGCGCCGGGTCTTCATCACTTCGCCCCGCGCCCCAATAATATCGCCTAAATCGAGCGATAAGAACTCTTCTATGTTGTCGGCACCCAGGCGGTCTAACTGGGCAATGACCTGGATTTTGCCGGAATCGTCCCACAGATCAGCAAAGGCAATTTTGCCCTGCCCACGCTTGGATTTCAGGCGGCCCGCTATGCTGACGGTGGTACCGTCCAGGGTTTCAAAATTGGTGATAATCTCGTTGGCTAGGTGAGTGCGGTCATAGCGCGTTTGCGCAAAGGGGTCGCGCCCGGCCCGCTGCAAATCGAGCAGGCGCTGCCGTCGCAGGGCGACAATTTCATTCTCTGGCACGTTATCTTGCGAATGTTCGGTTGGTTCGGAAGCTTGGATGTCGGTCATAACGCCGACAGTTTATCAAATGTGGCAGTCTCAAGAGGAGGCGGCCCATAAATGAGGCATTTACGGCAGCAAATCGGTTATGGCAATAGCAGCATCAGGTTTGGCTAACGGCGTAATCGTTTCTGGCTCCCGATGCACGCTCAAATCCATATAGCCAAAGCCAAAAGGCTGCTCAGGACGCGGTGCAGGTCGCCGATGCACTTCAATCTGATTAGCCGCCAGATTAATTATCCAATACTCAGGGATACCTGCACTGGCATAAAGACTGGCTTTATCAGTCATAAAGACTGGCTTTATCAGTGCGGTCATAGGCTAAGGTGCTACCCGAGATTTCTATGACTAACGAGGCGGTACCAGGGATGGTGCCAGCATAGTCACGGGGGCTGCCTGGAAAAACGGCGATGTCTGGTTCGGGTTCTGAGGTGTCACTTAGAGGCAGTGGACAGCGCACACTGATACAGCATTTCTCGCCAAAACTGCCTCGTAAAGCATCAGCCACAAGAGCAAAGGCGACCCAACGGCGGCTTTCGACAGGGCATACTTCAATAATCTCCCCATTAATGAGTTCCACTCGTTTGCCATCGAATAGTCCCGTCTCAGCAATACGATAATATTGCTCCCGTGTCCAACGCCATGCCTGGGGTTTACTGGTTGCCATTGTTTCTTGCTCTAGAGTGCTGACCATAATCACCTCTTTGCTGGAAGTTTAACAAACGAAAAAGCAGAAGTAGCCTCATGCTAGCTTCTGCTTTTTGCGGCTCCATTTGCAACTTCTATTAACGGGGGCGGAATGAGCGCATGATGGTGTTGACGCCAGGCGCACCATTGGTGTTATCTTGAATGATATACATTTTCTGCCCACGCGCGGCCAGGATTGCACTGCCCCGCAAACCCGGTAAAGTTTTACCAGGTTTGGGTCGCAGCAAGACACCCCGAAGACTACCGATATTGGCCGCCGAAACAGAGACGTTATTTACTATGTTGCCAGCATTGTTAAAGGTGCTATTAACCACGCCGGAAGTGTTGAAGACGCTATTATTACCTTGCAGGCTGGAGCGAAATCCTTCTGGAGTCAGAATATGCTCTAAATTAGCGTTGTTGGGTAGAGTCGGAAATGTCATTGAGCCAACGGTGACCGTTCCAGTGCCCCGCGCTGGCTTGAAAATATCAAAGGAGATGGAGGCTCCATTGCCCTGGCGTGCCAGAGTGGTTACCCGAACCCAATTAGCAGGTAACGTCATGGAAGAGCCATCGGCTAAAGTCACCGTTTGCGCCACACCTGAGACACTCATGTTCATGCCTGGCATCGTTGGCAATGACCCTGCATATTCGACGACAGGCTCTTCTGGATGGCACACCGGATCAGGCCGGTACCCGGCTTCCACGGCATCTTCCCCGGAAGCGAAGCCCAGTACAATATCATGCGACTGGCGCAGCATGTTGGGGCAATTGGGACGATGATAGTAAGTATCCATCTGGGTCGAAACCACACGCCAGATATTGCCATCTATTTTGTAGCGATCATCACCTAAGTAATGCCGAATCCAACCGGGCGGTGGGTAGTATTTAAGCCGGGCCGCGTGACGCACCGAAGGCGAAGTGGAGACGGCTCGTTGCACCGGGGCCGCCGTGACACGCGCCCGCAGGCCAATCGCTCCGCACGCACTCAGCAGAGCCACGCCGATGATCGAATTTCGCTGAAATCGCATTTTAAGCAAGTCCTCCTGAAGACTTCTCAACAAGGCAGCAGCGACCGCTCAAGCAGCTACCCTGGACATAAAACCTTAATTCGCGCTACCGGCGGCGCCCGGCGGGGGCTGTTCATTACCAGCCCCACCACTGCCACCTGGATAGCCACCTGATCCGCCGGGATAACCACCACTACCGCCAGGATAGCCGCCGCTACCACCGGGGTAGCCGCCACTGCCGCCAGGATAACCACCCATTTGACCAGGGGCCATGCGCGGGGCAGGCGGGGGGCCACCCACGTAGCGAGGCACCTGACCTTCTCCTAAGAGCGCAGCCAGGACTTTATCCACCGTCTGGCCGACTAAGGGGCGTGTATGGGGATACCCATTAAGCGTTGTAGCGACCCGTTGAATATAAGAGTAGTTCGCTGCGAAAGTGGCCGGGGCAACCTGTCCAGAATAGATGTATTCAACATACCGCTCCAAGTGCGGCCCGCGTGTCAAGCGTGCAATAGCCGCTATCTGGCTGCCTGGCTCTGGCTTGGAGACCGGGTCGGGACGATAGCCAGCCAGCACCGCGTCTTGCCAGGAGGCAAAACCAATAACGCGATTGTAGCGGTGCAGGCCACGCGGCGAGTGTCCTATCTGCTCCAAAATTGGAGCCGCCCACGGACGATAATAGTGGCGCACGGGGTAGATGCCAGGATCATCTTCGAGGGCAACATACTGCCACAACCCAGACTTGAGCTTGTAGCGATCATCGGGCAGATAGTAAGCGAGCCAGTTTATAGGAGGAATCTTATACTTGGCCATCACCATCTGGGTGCGCTGCTTAGGCGACATGCGGCGGACGCGGCGTGAATAGGCAGCCTGTGCCCGTGATGAACGCTTGGGATGCTCTGGGTTAGGATAAGTCGAGCGTAGGTTGTTAGAGCCAAGCAGCTCATTCAGCATACTCTGGCCCGTAGCTGTTGAGAAGTGAACCACATCCGGTGGCGGCGGAAGTGCCGCTGCCCCACCGCCCGCTCCTCCTCCGCCTGGATAGCCACCGCCACCACCCGAACCACCGCCCGGATAACCGCCGGAACCGCCAGAGCCACCTGAAGTACCATCATCAGCACTGGCTTCGTCCATGCTGCGCGTGCCAACGCTCCGTGCTCGTTTGAAGGCACGACCAGCGTTGACCCCTGAACTGGCGTCCAATGAGGCTGACCCCGACATGCCTGCCCCCAAACTCCCCATTGTTTCCTGGGCGCGAATGGCCCCTGCGCCGACAACTATTAGGCCCGCAGCGGAAGAGAGCCAAATGACTTTTCGAGACTGTTGAATGATTCCTCGCATATGCACCTCGTGAAGTGACAACTATTGTAGCACAAATGAGACCATGATGGCGGCTTTTGCTAACCGGCCCTGTAAAAGTCCCGGCAAGATTTTAATTAGCTAACACTTAACTCTCACTCATCTCCGCCACCCAGCAGGCCGCCTGCCCCGCCACCGAGTATGCCGCCCAAGAGGTCATTGATGTCCATCGCTTTGCCGCCTGTAATATCGTCATCGCCATGCGTTTCTTCAATCCAACGATGATAAAGCGCATCTACATGGGCATTCGGGGCACGCCGCTCAATGATGGTCAATAAAGAGCGTGGCCCGGCTAAGCGGTCTCGGTATCTGGCATAGTATTCCTGGAGCGATGCAAAGAAAACGCCATCACCCACCGCGTGCCGCAAGGCATCATAATACAACGCGCCTTTGCCGTAAACCACAGCGCCATACTGGATATTGTTCTTGTAAGCTGATGTCCTCAAGTTAGCAGGCGCATCACCGCCGCCCATCATGCGCCCCATTGAATAAGTGGTGCGCAGATGCAAATCCATCATCTTTTGCGCCACCTCAGGGCCATAGCGATCTTCAAAATAGAGCATGGATGAATAGTTGGCCAGGCTTTCGTCTACAAAGGGGGCGCGTTGACTATCGCTGCCAACCCCAATCGCCCACCATTGATGAGCGACCTCATGGGCGATGGTGGCTTCAAACATCGAATCAAAGATGTTCTTCTGCTGGCCTAATAAGCTTTTGAGCAGATCGCTCGCCGGATTATTGGGCAGTTCCGGCTCAGTTTCAGCCCCATTACCGCCACGAGTGGCCGCAGTGCGCTGTGGTTGCGCGGCTGGCGCGGCTGGACTTGTGGGCGGCGCACCGGCATCCGTGCCATCGCCGCCATCATCGCCGAGTCCTCCCATGATCTTGTTCAAATCGCCTGCGCCCAGAGCACCTGATAAATCGTTCAGTTGCTTGGCCATGTCGCCATAGAGCATAGACGCGATAGAAGTCAGGCCAGAAAATTCCATGCCGCCCGCACCGCCACGAATTGGCCCTTCCACGACTTTGAAATCATCGTAAGGATAAGGCCCAAAGCGGCGACTGTAAATCTGCAAAGCGTGCCCCGCAATATCAATGGCTTTATCTGCTTTGGCCGTATCAGTTTTCAAGGTGTAAGCCGTGACAATCACAGGCTTGCCTGCGACATCAAAAGTCCGCGCTCGCGTCACATAATCTTCGCTCATTAGCACCGAGCAATCGCGGACATCTTCGGCATGAACATGGTACGCCGTTCTGTCATCCACCCGCTGCCCGGTAGCTGCCACCGTGACATTGGGCGGCACGCGCAGGGCCACATCATAATCGCTCATGTCGGCATAGGCCACATCGCCCAGACCTTCGGGAGCTTCGTCTACCCAGCGACCATTTTGTCGCACGGCCAGTGTGGGATACCAGAACGAGCCTAAGCTCAACATCCCGTTGCCGTAGGTGTAGAGACCGTAATCTATGTTTTGTGGCTTCGGCTTCTGCGTCTCAAGGGCAGCAGTCTCACCGCCGCCCAATAAACCGCCAAGATCACCCAGGTCGCTGCCCATCCCGCCCATCATATCCATGATGCTGCCACTACCCGCGGGACTGCGCGGCACGATGCCATGATAATTAATGTTGAGAGTAAATGCCTCACGCATCGGCTGCGGCAGGTTCACCCGTAACACCGCCCCATTTAAGCTAAAGGGCACCCGCGCTTCGTTCAAGGAAACGCTATCTACCACCAGGTTCTTGCGTCGTGCATCATCCCCACCGACACCACCCGCATTAGCAAACAGAAAAAACACGACATCATGCAACGCATCGCCAGGGGCAATTGGCACTGTCACCTGCGCGGAGCTTTTGAGGCTGAGAATATCGTAATCCAGGGTGGCATTGATACGATAGAGGGGGCGGTCTCGTGTAGCGGCAGCCACATTAGAGCGGAGCGTCCCATTCTGGGCCACACCCCGCGCCGCAATCCATAACGAGACTGCCGCTACGCCAGCAATGAAGCCAATGGTAGATACCTTACGTTTCATACAGCCTCCTCTAACTGCTACATCTTTAGATTAGCGAGGAACCACACGGAAGGACACGGAAAGAAATGCTTAGTCGTAATTTAACGAACCCGGAGCGTGAGCGACGGGCTTATTTAATGGTCTCTGCGGACTACAGCGAAAGCCCGTCGCTCACGCTCCGGGTTCGTTAGGTGCCTCTATAATCAACACTTGCAACCTTCGATTTCTGCTTTAGACGCGCACCAATTACTTAAGGTGCCCTCTTCTCTGCAAGTTCTTTTTCCGTGTCCTTCGGTGTGGTTCCTCGCTAAAAAATCAGCCCGTGGCTTGCTCTTGCGTTGGCGCAACGGTAGCCAGGGCTGAGGCTTCCGGGCGCAGGTATTTTTCGGCCACACGGCGCACGTCTTCAATGGTTATCTTATTAATCTCAGTTTCATAGCGCGAGCCTTCGCGGAAGCCTAAGCCAAATAGCTCGTTCGAGGCAGCTTCACTGGCTTGGGCTAAATTGCTCTGATTATCAATTGCGTGAGCAGCAATCACCATTGCTTTAGCGCGTGCCAACTCTTCATCGCTGATGTTAATCTCATGCATTCGCTGCACTTCTTCATCAATAATGTGGCGCACTTCGCCCAAGTTCTTGCGCGTCGTTGCGGCGTAGATGACGAACATCCCGGCGTCCAGACCCGCCTGGTTAAAGGCGTGAATGTCGTAAACCAGTTGGTTGTCGCGCAGGCGACGGTATAAACGACCGCCTGGTAAATCCGCACCAGCTAAAGCCGCGCTGAGGACATCAAGGGCATCCCGGTCAGGGTCGAGCAGGGTAATGCTGGGAAAGCCATACCACACTGCGGTTTGCGCCACGCCTGGTTGCGTGCGCTCGTTAAGTGTAAATTTTTCTAACCGTGTGATGGGTGGCAAGGTGGCCTTCAGTTCGCCCTCCCGCCTAAAGCCACTAAATAAATTCTCGGCCAGACTATGCACAGCATCGGCATTGACATCGCCATAGACCGCCAGCACGGTGGAGTGCGACAGCAGGACACGGTTCCAATATTGGCGCAGGTCTTCAGGGGTAATCTTTTGCAGGGAAGCCGCCGTGCCCAGTGAGGAGCGACCATAAGGATGCAGGCCAAAGAAGGTGCGGCGCAGTAAGAGAGAGGCGGCACTGGTCGGGTCATCCTGCTGTTGCTGAATCGCGGCCAGCACCTGCGTTTTTGAGCGTTCCAACTCAGCCGCCGGAAAAGTGGGGGTGAGCATAACTTCTTGCAACAGGGCTAACCCTTGCCGCCAATCGTTGGTGAGCCACTGCGACCGAATGCCCCAGGCGTTATAGCCATTAAAACCCTCTAAAGTGCCGCCCAGGTTATCCACTAAGGTGGCAAGCTGCTCTTCGCTATGCTTGCGGGTGCCCCGCGTCAGCATCTCGGTGCAAAGGTTGGATACCCCGGCTTTACCGGCTTCCAGACGCACTCCGCCCAAGCCCATCGCCACCATTGCCACCGTGGGCGCGGCATGGTTTTCTCGCACAATCAGGCGCATCCCATTGGAAAGCGCAAATATCTGTGGGGCAGAGACCGCCACTTCAGCCTGCTTCGTAGCAGTTTGAGGGGCTGAACCACGAGGCCGCACAATGGCTGTTGTGATGCCATCGTGAGTTAAATACTTTTGAGCCACCGCCTGCACCTGCGCAGGAGTAACCGCGTTGATGCGTGCTACATAGCGGCGCGAGTAAGTCGGGTCGCCGGTATCCAGCTCATCATAAGCAATCTGCTCGGCTTGGTCTTCGACGTTGCTGTTATTAAAGATAAAACTGGTTTCAATTTGGCGCTGGGCACGGCGCAACTCTGGTTCTGAGACTCCATCGCGCAAGAGCTTGCCAATTTCAATCCAGATTTGATTTTGCACTGAGGTCAGGTTGGCTGGCGGCAAGGTGGCCCGCACCGCAAAGATACCCGCATTATAGTTCGGCGTTGAAGAAGTCGCATTAATGGAAGCGACAAGATTACTCCTCTCGCGCAATACGCGCACCAGCCGACTACTATCACCACCACCCAATACCTGCGCCAAGACATCCAGAGCATACAGGTCAGGATGCTGCAAGGGCACCGTATGCCAGCCCATTTGGAGGTAAGTGAGATTAATATTCTTCTCAACCGCTGCCAGGCGGGGCGTGGTTTGCAGCGGCTCGTCCGGCACCGGAGGAATTGAAGCGGTGCCACGCTGCCAATTCTTGAAGGCTTCGGCCACGGCAGCCTGAGCGCGGGGCGCGTAGACATCGCCTGCGATGGCAACCACGGTGTTTTCCGGGGTGTAATGGGTATGGTAGTAGTTGAGAATATCCTCCCGCGATAAACGGTCGAAAGGTTCCTGGTAGCCAATAATCGGAAAGCGCACGGGATGCACCCTGAAGGCGGTGGCATAGAACAGGTCGGAGAGCACCTTATCGGGGTCATCTTCATCCAGGTTCATCTCGTTATGAATAACCCCCTGCTGCGTCTTAACTTCGGCTTCGGGGAAAGCGGCATTTTGCATCTCATCCGCCAGCAGATTAAGCGCACGATCAAAGTAGGAAGAGGCCGTGGTGATGTGATAGGCCGTCACATCATAGGAGGTATAAGCATTCGATTGACCGCCAATGGCTTGCTCCTCGTCACTAATTTGCGCCTTAGTTCGAGTCTGGGTGCCTTCGCTTAAAGTGTGCTCAAATAAATGTGAAATCCCCGCGCCCAGGTATTGCCCTTCATAAACAGAACCAGTTTTGACATACATCCGCACCGCCACCACCGGAGCCGCATGATTCTCTTGCACCAAAACGGTTAAGCCATTGGGCAGCGTTTTCTTGACGGGGAGTGGCAACCGGCCCGCCGTTGGCGCAACGACCTGATGATCGGTAATAACGGGTTTATGAATAACTCTGCGCCCTCGTGTCAAAATCCTGCGACCTGATACGGGTCTTGCGACGACCGCCTGTTGACGTGGGGCCGATACCACGCGCCGACGCACTGGCATAACCGGGTGGCGTGCTGGTGCGGGCGGGGGAGGGCTATTTTGTGCCCCTAGAGGCGAGATCAACACCAGACTACTAGCTAGGAATAAACCAACCAACGAAGAGGTTGAACGCTGCATAAAACCTTTCTGAACAAATAAAGAAAAATAACAAATTAGCGGATGAGCAAACTCCGCTTGACCACAACCATGACAGGATTACTAATGCTTTGAGTGTCCAACCGATTTAAAACCTGCTCATTAACTCGATGCACCGCGCCGCAAGACATAGCGTGAAAACAAAACACCTGCCACCACACCGACAATGCCGATTATGATCGGCAGTATGGGTTGTTGGTGTGGTTGGTTTGCCGCCGAGATAGCACCACCCCCACCGGCGTTATTAGCAGCTAACTGGTCTACCACTTGAAACTTGAGAGGGGGCTTTTGATACCAGAAAGCGACCCACCGATAAAGCAAATCGTTGGAGCTATTGCCGCTGGCGTGCTCAAAAGAGAAGTTTAACGACTTTTGAAAAGGCACGGCGTCAGGCATCATCAGGCGATACATCGCCACCTGAGGCGGCAGCTTATTTTTCCACAGCAATCCATGATAAGGCTGCGCAAAGGGCTTGTCAGGAAAATACCAGGCGGAATTAAAAAAATCTTCGGTGCCAGTGCCCTCATACTTTTGTTCATCGGCAGTAATAGTCTCATTACCCTCTAAGTAAGCGAAGGCCCGCCGCGCCGACTCTGGCGCAGGCTCAATGCCCAGGGATAAGCCGATAAAAGCACCCGCCCCCTGAGCTTTTAACATCTCAACTGGCTGTTTCGGTTGAGTGTGGGCCGAGCCATAGGCCGCACAGAAGCGATAGGGCAAAGCCGCTGCTCCGCCTGGCAATTTATGGGCGAGAATACGCAAATGAGCCATGACCTCAGCCGCCCCATCATTGCGCAAGAGAAACATAGCCGACGGGCCATAAGGCATGGGAGCGTGCAGATGCAGGCTCATGCCATCGAATGACCACAGCCTATTGGTTACGGCACCACTCTGGAAGAACTGGCCCGCCAGGGCGAAAAGCGGCACGTCTACGGCTGGTGCTTCTTTATTACTGGCTCCATTGACATCATCCCACCAGATACGCAAACGTAAGCTATGAAGCGCCTCCGGGGTCATCGGATTAAGCGTTATCTCGATGTCGTCTACCACGCCAGGGCCACTTAAAGCAGAGCGAAACTCTGCATTCGGCTTAACTTTGCCATCAACGCCTTGGATGGCGGTGGCGCCAACGATGGGGGGTGGCGTAGGGAAAGCATTTCCAGGCCGCACCGCCGCCTGGTAGAAGAACTTGTTGGCCTGGGTATCACCATTAACAACTACCAGAGCCGCCCCTGTGTTTAACTGTCGGAGGGCTGGCGGCTCCTTAGCGGTGGGATAGAGGACAAAAGCTTTTTGATAATAGACACCCTGTTGCGGTTGTCCATTATGCAAGAGGCTGATAGAGGTGCCATTAAGCAGGCTGACAGAAACTTTCTCCGGCTGCCCTGCTGTACACCACAGACGCTCTAACCTTCCAGCGGCCAGGGGAATACGCCGCGTCTCACCTGGCCCAAGCAGCAGATAATCTTTATTTTTGTGCTGTGGGTCAGTGGATGCAAACCATTTGTAGGAAGGTAAAGCAGGAGCTATCAGTAAACGTTGAAGGTCGGGTTGAGCGGGTGTCGAACTTTGCGCCGTTGCCCCCTGTGCCGCTGCTAAAAGAGCGAATAGGCTCCCCACTGGCCGCCAACGAGATAGCAGTTTCGGAACGCGCAGCAGGCGCGTGGGCACAGACCCACTAGTAGATAGTGCCATCATCCCCGGAGCCACCACCCGCGCCGCCACCACTTTCGTCCAGTTCACCCCGCGCCTCGGCTTCAATGAGTTCTTCCATCTCATCGCCCATGTCTTCGCCCGTTTCCGCGCTCATCTCGCGTCCCATCTCGCGGGCAAAGCGACGTAAATCACGCGGATCATCCAAATCGCGGGTCTCCAACTTCTCGGCCATCGCTTCCATGCGATCATCATCGCTGCGCCCCCGCGTGACCCGCGACATCAGCTTCTTCAAGTCCGCCGAGCCACAACGTGGACAGCGAGCCTCCGCATTGTCACTGATAACACCTGCTAAAAAAGTAAATTGTTTCGAGCACTGCTGGCAGAGATATTCGTAAAGTGGCATAGGATTCTAAAGGGTTTGAGGTATTGGCATCACCGAAGATAATGTCGTTGCGTGTGTTATTCTGAGCGGAGCGAAGAATCTACTACCAGTTTCCACAGAGTTTTACTCCTACATTATAAAAGCTCTTACCAGATTCTTCGCTCCGCTCAGAATGACAGACTCCTATTGTTGGAATTTTCTAAAAGTTGCCTAGACTAAGTACCACTAGGGCTATTTTGCTGTCCATTTATCCGCTGCTTAAAAAGCCCTCGTTCGCTCTGGGTAGCCTCGAAGACATGGCGTAGCACCTGTTCCGATTCAGGCCGCAGGCGCGCATTGCGCCGCGCTAAAGTGGCATGGACTGTTTTGAGACACGATTCCAACCGATGCTCCTGCCAGCCGCCAATGCCGCCCCAACTAAAAGAAGGGACATATTTTGGGGCCACGCCACCACCAAAGATATTGCAGCCAACCCCCAGGTTGGAACCGGTAGTGAGCAACTGCCCGATGCCAATCTTCGTGTGGTCGCCAATCAGTGAGCCTAAAAACTGCACTCCAGTATCAACAGCAGTGAAAGCATCCCGTTGATAGCGAATCTCGCCATAAGTGTTTTTAAGATTACTGGTGGTGGCCAGTGCGCCAAAATTGACCCAGCGCCCCACCCACGAGTGACCGACAAAACCATCATGCGCTTTATTGACCCGGCTCTGGAAGATCGTTGCCGAAATCTCGCCGCCCGCTTTACAATTCGGCCCTAATGAAGTGCCAGAGCGCAGGCGTGCCCCGGCTACGGTGCAACCACGCCCGATAAATACCGGCCCCTGGATATGTGACCATTCGATATGCACATCAGAGGCAATAATAATCGGCCCCGCCGAAGCATCCAGCACACAACCCGACTGCACCACGCTATTCTCGCCGATATGTACCAAATTGCGATCACCAATCAGGTGAACACCGGGCATAAGGGCCTGTTCCCGGCAGTTAGAGTTGTATTTATGCCATAATTCAAAATCGGCTACGATAAGCTTATTGCTTTGCGCCAGAATATCCCACGGCGTGGTCGCAGGCATCCCAGGGAAAAGTTCGCCTTCGACATCTTCATTCACTGGCAAACCAGTTCTGGCGCGCAAGTAGGCAGCCAGTTCCGGGCGGCAGCGCAGCGCAATATCTTTGGTGACCAGTAAGGCGCGATCTAAAGCGCACCACGCGCCATAACGTAGCTCAAAAGTTGCCCGCGTCAGGGTTAAGGGCCAGAAATGCTCAGGATGCTCTTCGGCAACAATCAGCGGCATAAGAACCTAACCCCCCGTCCTCCAGCCCACAGGACAGCATCAATATGCTGTCCTGTGGGCACCCAACCTTCCCGAACTGGGAAGGGGGTGTCAGAGGCCGACTGATGGGTTGAGCCTAAGTTGTAGGATGGACTGAGTATCACAAAGGATAAAGTATTAAGCCGCTGTCCCCCGACGCTTATCCTCTGACACCCCTTCCCGGTTCGGGAAGGGGGACGGGGGGTTAGGTCAAACTGGACTAATGAATAATACGGCTGGGGCCACTGCCACCGGGGTTGCCCATTGGGGTGCCCGTAATCGAGACGAAGTTCACCCGTAAATCGTTGAGCACGCGCTCAAACTCCTGCTCTAACTGCGGCTCAAGCTGCGGCTTCACGACTTGCAGCACGGCGGTAAAGGCATCAATTGCTAAACGCGCCTGGGTATCGTTGCGGGCAATCAAGCGGGTATAGGGGTTGGGCATCAGGCCCATGTGGACTGCCGCGATGGAGCTTAACTCCGCCATCAAATTCTGTAAAATGGGCGCGACTTCGAGGGAGGCCACCGCCTGGGCCTGGCGATTCATCTCCGCGCGCACCGCCTCTTTTTCCTGCTCGGTCAGGGGACGCCCCATGCGCTGCTCAATGGCCTGGAACTGGGCTTCTTCAGCCTGTTCGATTTCCGCCTGGATTTGCTGCTGCTCTTCTTCGGTGAGCGGCTCATCTTCTAATTCACCAGCATCCTCAAAAGAGCCGCCAAAGCCATGATCTTCCGCCGCGCCTGCATCCAACCCATTGGGGCCAGCAGAGGTGTCTTCATCCTGACGCGCTCCACCGCCGACAATCTCTAATTTGGGTGGCGCACTGGCCCCTTCAGCCGCCGAGGATGGGCCTTTACCGGCGCGTTCATCTTCATCCAGCATTCTCCGGTCTACAATCCGAATCTTGGGTTCGCCTTCGCGTTCGTCACGTTCGTCTGCCATATCGAAATCCTTAATCGTTGGGTTAATAAACACCTGCAAGTGTAACTTTTTTCGGGGTCAGCGAGTATTTGAGTCTGACTTTACGGCCCTAAAATATTCGTCAAATCGCGTAACTGGCTGGCAAAGGTGGTCTCGTCTAACACAGGTCGCAAATTCCGGCAATCGAGCAGCTCACCTAAGTCAATCCACGAGCGACAACCAGAGAAGGCTGCGCGCATAGCGATGCGATAAGGTTCTGGACGTTCATAAACGCGCAATGCCACACAAAGCAAAGGATGATCAGGCTTATAATTAAAACGCAAGTCGAGATAAGTGGAACTCCAAATATGCTCGACCTGACGCAATTTGTCCTCATCCTCCAGCGTAAGCGGCCATATTTTGTGCGCCTTCGCCAGCCAACGCAAGGTGATGAACTTGCGATTTTCACCGGCTTCCCGCTCGGCTTGCACAGTCTCAAACAAGTCTCGCTGCGCGGGTTTGATTAATTCCTCGCTTTGATGCTCATAAGTCGGTTGCAACCAGAACACTTCATGCTCCAACTGGAAGACACCCTCATCATCTAGGATGCCGCCTTTGCGCAGGAGCAAGATTTGCCGCCCTTCGCGTAAGGCATGACACGTCACCGCCCACTCCTTGAGCGCCACATCACAACTCTCAACACCTAAATCTATGTCCATCAAGTAGGAGTTTGATTAAACTGGTAATTGTTAGCAACCAGCCACAAAAACCAGCAGTTCAGCAAGTAGTAAGCAGCATAATGAGGAAGAGCATGTTCAAATTAAACAACGGCGACCCTGCACCCGAAATTGTGTTAACGGATGCGCGCGGGAATGAATGGAAACTAAGCGACCGGCGCGGCAAAATGGTGGTGCTGCACTTCTGTCGGGGCGAATACTGACCAACCACCCGGGGCGAGTTCGCCCTGTGGGACACCTTTTCGCACATCTTTGGCAAGATGAATTGCGAAATTGCTTTTCTGGTCAACGGCGGACGCGCCGAACATGCCAAATTTGTGGAACAGTTTAAAATCCGCCCACCGCTCCTCATTGATGAAGATGGCGCGGTTGGTGAGGCTTACGGAGTCTATGGCGTCAATCACAACGACACCAAACGCGAGGATTACAAAAATTACATTGCCCCGGCGGTGTATCTGATTGATGCCGAGGGCTGCGTCTCCTGCTTCTGGATTCTCAGCGGCCCACGCGGCAGACCTTCGCCAGAGTGCCTGCTGGGTATCCTCTCTTATGCGGAACACAACAACTGGAAATATTAAATTATCCTTAACTTATTGCAATTAAGACACTACCAAAATAAAGGCAACAGCACTTTAATGCTGTTGCCTTTTGCGTCAGGAGCTTTGCTATCTCCTTTTGGCCTATACATTCTACCGCCAGAAGTAGTGATAGGTATAACCTAAATCCACTTCTTTTTTCGGTTCCAGATGCACTTTCCAGGTGATACTACCGATGCCATTAAGATGCTCCCACCAGGCATTGCCTGATGAATACCAATTCCACCACGCCGGATAACCGCCGGGACGCGAGGTAGCGTTATCGTCTAAAACGTTAAGCTTGCTGATGGTTCCACCGTGGTCGGCACTATCAATCTCGCCCATCAGTTGGCGGGTGACTTCAACATCTAACGGCTCATTTTTGTAGGAGCAAAGATGAATCTTACCCACCAAGTCTACTCGCGCATAAGCATCGCCTTGCCATTTTACGGCATCAGGGGTGCGTTTAGTTTCGGTCTCGGTTTTGGTGGTGATAATGTCCAGCGCAGCGGTAATTTCCAGGTCGGTGTCAGAGCCGACTGCGGTATAGGTCAACATGCCCTGTCCTAAGAGGCGGCCATCGCGTTCGATTAGGGCCGGGGCGGTAGTCAGTGGCTGATTGCTTTTGTCGGTCAGGCGCACCTTGTGCATAACTTTAGGCGCAGACAGCAGACGGGCTAATTCCGATTGCTGATTAGAATTAAGGTTGCGATAAATATCGGCAGGGGGAGCAATTGGCAAATCGAGCGTATAGACATCTTTATACGGCAACTGATATTCTGCTACGGGCACGACCATACGCTCGCCCTTTTTGAGCGTGACGTGCTTGAGGGTAAAAATAAACAGGTCTTCATTATGGTTCGTATCGGCCACTTCTGGCCCCAGATTGCGGGCCGGAGTCGTGCTATCAGCCACACTATATTCCCCAGCCCGTGCCGACTGCGTCATAACCGCGTTGGAAAAGCCATAGGCGGTGCGCGCGTCTTGTTCAAAATAACTCGAAAGTCGCGCCATTGTCTGTTGCAGCGAAATGGGGTCGAGCGTGTCCTTGAAAGCAAAGGATGGCACGCCAATTACCAAATTCGCGGTGACATCCTCTAAATCCGTCAATTCGTTTAGAAGGGTGGCCTGGAGCTTAACCACAGCACGGCCTTTGCCATCCAACGTGACGCGATAACCAGGAATCCAGCGCATTCCTTTTTGCAAATAGACCATGCCAACTGGTGTTGTGCGTTGCGGCTTCTGGCGGCCCCAATCGAGTTGTAGCGTCAAAAGGTTGCGAAACTCTTCATTCCCTAATTGCGCCTTCGGCGTGTTTTTAAAAGTGACATCCTGAATGCGTTCCACGGGCAGCACGCGCACGCCATCTGCCGCCTTCAAAAGAATAATGTTGCCCGGCTGCGGCAGGGTTTGGCCCGTCGTCACGGGAACGCTGGAGGCATCGGCTGGATTAACGGTTGGAGCCGGGCCAGTCGCATCTAATTCGGTTGAGCTACGCGCAGGCACCGCAAGGATTTGGGCCGCATATTTGGTGTTGTTATAGTCAGTGATGACCACCTCCGCCCCGATATTGGCTTCGAGCAGTTCACGGATGTTTAAAGCAGTGCGATCCACAATTAAGCGGCGTGGGCTGGCTACCACACCTCTTAACTTCACGTTGGTGTTAGCCGAGTAGGGCCAAAAGGTACCAATGACGGGCACTGGCAAATAGTCGAGCAACACATTGCCGGTGCCATCTACAGGCATCGCCCCTTCATGCAAAACAAAGGCGTGCCCATCTTTAAAAACCGTGATCTCTCGCACTGGCATCTTTGCCAACGCGCTTAAATGAGGAGTATCCGCAGCGGTTGCCACCGTGAGTGGGAGCGACGCGCTATTTGATGAGAGCGGGGCGGCCAGGGCTGGCCGCCCATTCTTTATCGCCGAGAATGCCATCCATGTTGCCAGCAGAATTGCAGGAGTTTTCAGCATAACCCCTTGGACAAAGGGGGCAGGCACAAGTTTTATTTAACGCTGTAATAAGAAATTTGAGAGTTTACTGGCCTAACAGCCCACCGGGTTTGGGTGGCGTTAAGGCGAGGGCAGCACGGTTGCCTAAAATCGAACGGCGTTTATTCCAGATAATTTCCTGCACATCGCCGCCAAACGCTTTTATATATTCCTGAGCGCCTTCGTGATCCCTGGCAAAACAGTAAACGGGCTGCGGACTTAGCAACAGGCGATGCAAATCTTGCATATCGTTCAGGAACCAGACTTTTTGGTCTGCTGGCAGCATGTTCTCCGCACCAAATTTAAGTTCGCCCAGTTCTTTGACAATAATGCGCTTGCCCGTATAAAAGTTAACGCTCTGGGCATAGCTATCATACATAACGATTTTCGTCTCTGGCTTTAACCCAGGCCGGATATATTCCAGAAGCGACTTACAATAGTGATTGGGTGCCATAGCTGCTATCACTGGCATCATACCAGTAGTCAATAGAGCCATGCCGCCACCAACTACCGCCAACGTTCCCGGCAGATGCCGTCGCTGTGCACTAACAATTAAAGCAACCGTCCAGAGCAGCAGGAAAATACCACCCACAACGGCAATCGCGGGGCTTAATTTTTCGATTTGATATAACTTCTTGGGGCCAATGCTTAAGCACACAACGCCTGCTATACCCAGAATCAAACTGAGCAATGTTACACCACTGAACAGTGGTTTTTGCCAGGCTTCCTGCTGGTGCCGCCAGAGCCAGTCGAAGTAGGCGGCAAAAAGTAAGGCGCAAAAGGGCACCGCTGGCAGCACATAGGTCAACAGCTTGGAGGTTGATCCTGAAAAGAAGAAGACAATAAAAATGGCATTCAACAGCAAATAAATCAGAGCACGTTGGGCTTCAGTCCGCGCGGGCCACACTTTTTTCCATCCCATCACCACAGCGCCCGGCAGAAAAGCCGACCAGGGGAACAGCATGAGGGGCAGAAATTTAAAGAAGTAGCTAAAACTTTGCTCATGTTCACGGTCTTTATCGCGGCCTAAATAACGCCCGATATGCTGGCGATACCAGAAGAAATGATTGAATTCCGGGTTACGCTGGGCGACTAAGGTAAACCAGGGAGCCGTAATCAGGAAGAATAGTGGCACCCCGATTAGCCATTGCATTTTGGATAGCACTGGCCACTGCCCGCAAAGCCACAAGTAGCAAAAGATAGGCGTGCCCACTAACACCACAGCCACTGGCCCTTTCGCCAGCACTGCAAGCGCAAGGCTGATCCAAAACCCGATAAAATAGTCGCGCTGCCGTGTGCCACTATCGGTATGCCCTAACCACCAGAAGGTTGCGGTCAAGAAGAGAATTACCGACAGCAACATATCAATCACTAATTCCCGTGCGAGAATCGGCCAGATTAGAGAAGTCGCCAGAATCACCGCACCCAATAGCCCGGCGCGATGGCCAAACATACGGCGTCCCAGAGCATAAGCCGTATAAAGCCCGATCAAAGCAGCCAAGGCAGGTATTAAACGACCCGCAAATTCATTAAAGCCAAAGAGCTTAAAAGAGGCCGCAACACTCCAGTAGAGCAGCGGTGGCTTTTCAAAATACTTTAAGTAGTTGAGCGTGGGGGTAATCAGGTCATGTCGTTCCAGCATCTCGCGCGGAATTTCGGCATAACGCCCCTCATCAGGATCGAAGAAGCCCCAGCCACCCAGCAGAAAGAAAAATAAAGGAATGGAGAGCAGCGTAATGCAAGCCAGCGCCATCCAGGTCTGCTGGCTTGATGGCTGTTCAAGGGGGCTGCCAGGAATGGCACCCGCAGCAGGATAATTTTCGTTGGTCTCGCCATTGCTGAGTGGCTTGACAGCATCGCGCACGGCCAATTTGCGTGCTGATGCCGTATCGAAGTGAGTGGCTTTAGAGGGTGCCCAACTGGTTAAAAATGACCGCATATAAATTTTGAAGGTAATAACGGGAATCCTATCATTTCTAACAAAAAGGGAGCAGGAGTGCCAAGTCAGAGTGTTCCTTTAATGTCATGTTAGTCCATTGCTATAATATAACGCGTACATTTCCGAGCGTGGCTAAGAATCTTCTCATCTTGATTAAAACATAATCAACCTTTAGGTTTTCAGGCGTCTGAGTTATTGACCATGCTTAGCTCGTTCCATCGCTACGAAAATGGGATCAGAACCATTAGATTTAAGTTTTCATGAATAATGCTCTTCGCCGTGCCGAGTTTCTCCCCTTTTCGCGTCCTCAAATTAGTGAGACCGAGATTGCGGAAGTCGCTGATGTGCTGCGCTCTGGCTGGATTACTACCGGCCCCAAGACAGCGCAATTTGAGGACGCGTTCCGTCAATACGTGGGCTGCGGCGGTGCGGTGGCCCTGGCTTCGGCCACGGCAGGGATGCATGTCGCCCTGGCCGCACTGGGCATTGGCCCCGGCGATGAAGTTATAACGCCCTCCATTACATGGGTTTCTACGGTGAACCTCATCGTCCTGAGTGGCGCGACACCCGTTTTTGTAGATGTAGACCGCGACACCCTCTTAGTGCAGCCCGCAGCCATTCAAGAGAAGATAACCGAACGCACCCGTGCTATTGTGCCAGTGCATTATGCCGGGGTGCCCGTAGACTTAGACCCGCTTCGCCAGTTAGCGGCGGCTCATAATATTACTCTTATCGAAGACGCCGCTCATGCCGCAGGCACTCTTTATAAAGGCGAGAAAATTGGGGCGCAGGGCACTTCGATATTCTCTTTTCACCCCATTAAGAACATGACCACGGGCGAAGGCGGCATGTTTTGCTCGGATGATGCCGAACTTGTCGAGCGCGTGCGCCGCCTCAAGTTTCATGGTTTAGGGGTGGATGCCTTTGATCGCCAGATGCAGGGACGGTCGCCGCAAGCCGAAGTCTTGGAGCCAGGCTATAAATACAACCTGACTGACATTAATTCGGTGTTGGGTTTAGGCCAATTGGCGCGTCTGGAGGAGTTTATCGAGCGGCGGGCGCAACTGGCCAGGCGTTACCACGAGCTGTTAGCTCAATATGAACTATTAGCCGAAGTGGAGGGCATTCTGCCGTTGAGTAAGCCTGGCTATAATTTCCGCCATGCCTGGCACCTCTTTATTGTGCGGGTGGATAGTGAACGCGCCGGACTCAGCCGCGATCAGTTCATGGCCGCCTTAAAAGAATACAATATCGGCACGGGCCTACACTTCCGCGCCGTACATTTACAGAAATATTACACTGAAGCTATGGGCTGTGAGCGTGGCATGTTACCCAATACGGAATGGAACTCCGACCGCATCTGCTCGCTTCCCTTCTTTCCCGCGATGGCAGATGAGGACGTAGATTCCGTCGTGGCCGCCATTAAAGATGTCCTGGCCAGAGCGCGTCGAGGTTCGCTTTGAATCAACTCTCTTCCCTACCCGTCACTCCGGCTACGGTCTCCGTAGTAGTGCCCGTGTTCAACGAAGAAGTGAACATTCGGGAGTTTATCCAACGCACCTTAGCCGCTTGCCGAACCTTGCAACGGCCATTTGAAATTATCTTGATTGATGATGGCAGCAAGGACGCCTCGACCCAGATTATCGCCCAAGCTGCCCAGGAGAACCCCGGTGAAATTGTGGGTATTGTGTTAAACCGCAACTACGGCCAACACTCGGCGATTATGGCGGGCTTTAACGAAGCACGAGGCGATGTGGTGATTACTCTCGATGCCGACCTGCAAAACCCACCCGAAGAAATTCCGAACTTGGTAGCTAAAACCGATGAGGGCTATGATGTGGTGGGCACCATCCGCCTTAACCGTGAGGACAGCACCTTTCGCAAGATGGCTTCCTCTATCATCAACAAAGTAACGGCCAAAGCTACCGGGGTGATGATGCACGATTACGGCTGTATGCTGCGTGCCTACAGCCGCTCCGTCGTACAGGCGATGTTACAGTGCCACGAGCGCAGCACCTTTATTCCCGTCCTGGCCAATAGCTTCGCCGGTAACACTACGGAAATCGAGGTTAAGCACGCGGCACGCGGTGGGGGAGAATCGAAATACTCGTTGTGGAAACTCATCAACTTGCAGTTCGACCTGCTGACGAGCATCACCACCTTTCCCCTCCGCTTATTGAGCATCTTAGGCACCTTCGTCTCTTTATTGGGCATTAGCCTTGGTCTGCTGCTGCTGATTGGCCGCCTCGCCTACGGCCATGTGTGGGCCAATGAAGGGACGTTTACGCTCTTTGCTTTGCTGTTTATCTTCGTCGGTTTGCAATTTATCGGCATGGGCTTGTTGGGCGAATATATTGGGCGAATTTACCATGATGTACGCGCCCGCCCTCGCTATTTTGTGCGTAAGGTTGAAGGACATAGCCAATTGCACCAGGCGCGACTGGTGACACCCGACTCATTGATAAATAACGCGTCCGAAGTGGCCGCCTTGAACGGCGCACCCAATAATGCGCCCCTGGCTCATGCCTCACTGCCGCATTCACCGTTAACTCAACATCCTCAAGAACAGGAAACCTCTTCATGAAAGCCGTAGTGCTTGCTTATCACAGCGTCGGCTGCGCCGGTATCCAGGCGCTGCTGCGACATGGTTTTGAAATTGCTGCCGTTTTTACGCACCGCGATGATCCGCACGAAAACACCTGGTTTAGCTCCGTTGCTGAGTTAACCGCGCAAGAAGGGTTGCCCGTTTACGCCCCGGAGGACATTAATCACCCGCTCTGGGTCGCCAAGATCAAGCAGCTTGCGCCGGATATTATTTTTTCGTTTTACTACCGCAACCTGGTGCGTTCGCCCATCCTGGAGATTCCGCCCCAGGGCTGCCTAAATTTACACGGTTCTTTTTTGCCGAAATATCGGGGCCGCAGTCCAGTCAATTGGGTGTTAGTCAACGGTGAAACCGAAACGGGAGTCACTCTCCACTACATGACGCCCCGCCCTGATGATGGCGATATAGTGGCGCAAGTCCGCATTCCCATCACCGAAGACGACACGGCCCGCACTCTTTTCGATAAAACCATAACGGCTTCCACCGAACTATTAGATGGGGTGCTGCCACAAATTCTCAATGGCACTGCGCCGCGCACGCCCCAGAACCACGATGAAGCCACTTATTTCGGCGGTCGCAAGCCTGCCGATGGCGAGATTGACTGGTCGCGCAGCGCGCGCGAAATTCGTAATTTAGTGCGCGCCGTGACCCACCCCTACCCTGGCGCTTTTACCTATTCCGGCGACCGTTCCTTGCTCGTGTGGAAAGCGACCATTATGCCAGGTGAAGGCGGCTACATACCCAGCACCATTATTTCCACCGATCCGCTCGTGGTAGCCTGCGGTCAGGATACTTTGCGCTTAGATCAAGTCCAACCGGGGGGCGGGGTGGATATGTCTGGTGCGCAAGCAGTCGAAGAATTGGGGCTGGCGAAAGGTTTAAAGCTGGGTGCGCCTGCTACCCGCAAAATCCATCGCAAAACGCGCGTGTTGATTCTGGGCGTCAACGGCTTTATTGGTAATGCTCTTGGCGAACGCCTCCTACAAAGTGACGACTATGATGTGCATGGCATGGACTTGCAATCGGATAAAATTGAGCGTCTGCTTGGTCGTCCGGGTTTTCACTTCACCGAAGGCGACATCGCCATTCACCGCGAGTGGATTGAATATCATGTGCGCAAGTGCGATGTCGTCTTGCCTTTAGTCGCTATCGCCACACCGATAGAATATGTGCGCAACCCACTCCGCGTCTTTAATCTCGACTTTGAAGAAAATCTGCGCGTCATTCGCTACTGCGTCAAATATCGCAAGCGAGTGGTCTTCCCCTCAACTTCCGAAGTCTATGGCATGTGTGATGAGCCGGAGTTCGATGAGGACAACTCAAAGCTGGTGTTAGGCCCGATTCGGATGCAACGCTGGATTTACTCTTGCTCTAAGCAGTTATTAGACCGTGTGATCTGGGCCTATGGACAACAGGAAGGTTTAGACTTTACGCTTTTCCGTCCCTTTAACTGGATCGGCCCGCGCCTGGATAGCCTGCATTCAGCGCGCATCGGCAGTTCACGCGCTATCACTCAGCTCATTCTGAATTTGGTGGAAGGCAGCCCGATTAAGCTGGTAGATGGCGGCAAACAGCGGCGCTGCTTTACCGATGTGCAAGATGCTATTGAGTGCCTCTTCCGCATTGTGGAAAATAAAGAAGATATTTGCAAGAGTCAAATTTTCAACATCGGCAACCCGGATAATGAAGCCAGCATTGAAGAGTTGGCGCACCTTGTGGTCGAGCAGTTTGAAAGTCATCCTCTGCGCTCCCACTTCCCACCGTTAGCAGGCATTCATGGGGTGGAAAGCGGCCAGTATTATGGCGCAGGCTATCAAGATGTCGAGCACCGTCGTCCCAGTATCAAAAAAGCTCGCAAGTTGCTTGATTGGCAGCCGACGATTGGACTGCGCGAATCCATCGCTACGACGGTAGACTTTTTCCTGCGTGAAGCAGTTGAATCGGGGGAATTCGGGGCGTCGTTAGATGACGATGAGTAGAGACGCGATGAATCGCGTCTTTACTGTCTCAGGAAACATAAATGCAAATCGGACTGCGCATTGATGTGGATACGCTACGGGGCACGCGAGAAGGGGTGCCGCGCCTATGCCAGATACTAGCAGCCCGTAATATCCACGGCACATTTTTCTTTTCGGTGGGGCCAGATAACATGGGCCGCCACCTGTGGCGGCTGCTGCGGCCCCAATTCCTGATTAAAATGCTGCGCAGTAACGCGCCCGGCTTATATGGCTGGGATATTATTCTGCGGGGCACCTTCTGGCCGGGGCCAATTATCGGAGAGAAAGCGGCAGATGCCATTCGCCAGGCTGCCCTGGATGGCCATGAGATTGGCGTCCATGCCTGGGATCACCACGCGTGGCAATCTTCTACTGACCATGTGGCCGAGTCCACTGTTCATGCCTGGATACAACAAGCAGCGGATTTGCTCACACGTTTAACTGGCCAACCTCCGACGTGCGCAGCGGCTCCCGGCTGGCGTTGCACTGATGGGATTCTGCAAGATCGTGAACAGTTTCCTTTTCACTTCAATAGCGACTGCCGGGGCACCAGCATCTTTCGCCCCGTGGTAGAAAGTAAGGAACTCACACAGCCACAGATTCCCAATACCTTACCGACTTATGATGAAGTTATCGGACAAAACGGCATCACTAATGAGACTTACAACGACTATCTGGTTGGGCAACTCAAACCCGATGCCTTAAATGTCTTAACGGTTCATGCCGAAGTGGAAGGCATTGTCTGTGCGGAGCTTTTCGAGCAGTTCTTAGATAAAGTCATAGCTCAAGGCGGACAGTTCGTGCCTCTGGGCCAGTTGTTGCCTTCGACCCGTGAGTCAGCCAGTAACCCTATTGAAAGAGGCAAAATCGTCAAACAGGTGATCCCTGGTCGGGAAGGTTGGGTTGGGGTACAGGCTCCAGTGGGTTAAGATGCCGGGCATTAAAATACCCCGCAGGGAGGCTAAAGCCAACCGTCCTCCCGGACGGCCTCAAACTCTTACTCTATCGTGGCGTCCGGCAGGACGCTTGGCCAACGGCCTTCCCGCCGGGTATTTCAATGCCCGGCTTAACAGCGATCTTTCTTCCACACTAAACCACAACCAACCAGGGCAGTGGCTACGGGCGAGAGGTAAGCCATGAGCATCGGATTCGCATCACCAGACCCACCCCAGGTCTGGGTCAGGATGTACCCGACATAGTAGAACAACAAAACGATCAACGACAACCCCATTGCAACCCCACTACCGACGGAGCGTTGAGGGCGAATGCCCAGAGGCACGCCGATTAGTACCAGGGCTATGCAAATGAAAGGAGTCGCTATCTTGTCATGAATACCGAATGTTATGCCCTGGATGAGTTCATTCTTCGATTTAACCCCGGCTATATCTTTGCTGTCCTGCATTTCGTGGCGCACTAGCTCTCGATAGCCCATTAATTCGGCAATTGAGGCCATTTCAAAATCACCATGCTCCAGATGTTGGCGCATGTTCATGGTAGCACTGCCTAACTGATGTGGGTCGGGAGCTTTATAACTGAGGTGTTTAAAGGTGGCCGCCCAGATGAAATCGTTTTTATCATCGCTTTTAGCTTGTACTTCCGTGCGCGTGCGATTATGATAAATCACTTCGCCTGCATAAAAATCCCACTGGCCGGTTTTTAAATTCCAGACGGCACGCTCAGCATACACTTCTTTCGAGACATGCTGATCTTCATCGTGCTCTTGAATACGCGGTTGAATGAGGGTGCCCGTTTTCGGGTCGAAACTCTCAGCCTGAATGAGCCGCTTCAAGGGGCCGCGATTGCTGGGCGGGTCTTCAAAGCGAAAGTGTTCCTGCACTTTGCTGTTGGCTACGCTGCGTACCACGGCCACTTCCTTTTGCCGCTCGCAGAAAGGCATCAGGCGCTCTTGTAAGATAAAAGCCACCAGCATCAGCATTGCGCCCCAGGTCAGCGGGGCCACCAGCATCCGGCGCAGGCTCATGCCACCGCCAAAAGTGGCGGTTACTTCGCCACGACTGCTTAAATCGGTAAACGCTTGCACCGTGCCATATAGAATTGACATCGGCAGGGTAAAGAGTAAAATGCGCGGGATTTGATAGGCAATAAACACGGCCATACTGCCCAGCGTCAGAGAATTATCCACTAACTTGCGTGCGGCGGTAATGACCGCAACCGCGACCAACAACCCAGCAAACCAGCCCAACCCGCGCAGAGTCGCCTGCACGACATGGTTAAAGAGATAAAGGTCTATGATCTTGACCGGAAAGCGCGGCCCTCTTTGCTGACTGACATGAGGTTTATCGGCTTGTAGGGTCGAAGGCGCGGTGGTGGGGAGGAAAATCGGCGTTGTAGTTGGCCCAATATCTTCACTATGCTTCACTGGGCCTCACCTGGCTTCACGGTATAAGATGCCATCATAGATTTCGCCATACCCCTGCGGACTTTATAATCCTGCACAACGAATAGTAGGACGGATAAGCCACAAGAAGTATCCCCGAAATTCGGTAGCAGAATAAACCGCTTGAAAGTATTATTGTCGGGGACGTTTATTACAAGTTGAGCCTTCCTGCCGGGCCTTTTATAGGCCCGGCTATTCACCAAAGGTCATCTGAATCTGTTTTTGACGGATGGGATCGGTGCTGCGCGGCATCACACCTTGATAGACATAGCGATGAGGATTAGTGGGATAGGCATCTGGCCCACTCCAGATGCCTATAACGTTGCGCCGCTTGCTCTGGGTTTGGTTTGGCGGGCCGCCGTGAATAAGGTTGACATGAAACACCACCGCCGAGCCTGCCGGACAGGTGACGGTGACGCGATTCTCTGGCACTTGCGACGCGGGCATATCGGTATCGCTATCTTTTACCTCATCATGGGGAATGCGATGCGAGCCAGGACAGACAACTGTTGCGCCATTCTCAGCCGTCATGGGGTCTATGCATAGCATACAGGTCAGTAGATTGGGCGAGGTATGCTGCAAATAAGGCAAATCGCGGTGCCACTGAAAAGCGGCGTTGCCACCCGGCATTTTGCAGATGCATTTGTAGTTATGAAAGGCGAACTCGGTAGATTGAAAGAGAGCTTCTAAAATATCCAGGACACGAGGATAGACGATAAGCTGTTGAAAAACAGCACCAAAAAGGGGCAGTTCCATAATATTGGAGATAGCATTACTATCCGACTGCACATCCTGCACCCATTTGGCCCGGTCTCGTTCAAGGGAAATCCAACGGCGCAAATTCGGCGACAACGTGTCTTCCGCTACAGCGCATTCGATGCGCTCTAAAGCCTCACGCATTTGTTGCAGCAAACCCGGTTCAACGGCATTTTCTACGACTAAGTAGCCTGTTTCGTCATATTGTTGCCGCCAGGTATCAGGTTCGGGTGTCCAGTTCATATTAATCACCAGCTTCTATTTTGCTTGCAGATGAAAGTCGGTAAGACAGTTGCTCACGTTCACGCGAAAGATGCGCACATCAGTGATGCCACCCTTGAGATTAGCTAAAGGTCGTGGCCGCTCGTGACGCAATTGCGCGAGCATTTTAAGAATGAAGTCTGGGTCAGCCTGGCCAACGTTCGGCGTGGTCATCGCGCCACCACCAGGAGTGTATTTCGTACTACCATAAAGCACAGCATGAGCTTGCGGTGAATGGTTCGAGAAATAGCCCTCGTTGCCGTGCACCATAGAGAATACATTGGTCTTCTGGCCCTCGCCACCCACCACAATATTCGTGCCCACAATCACATTCAATAAGGTCAGGTTGCCACGGAAATCATCTGTTTCTATGGCCGCAAAGTTAGGATCCGTCACAGGCGCGTCTGGCCCCAGACGCCCGGTGGCTGTGGTCGCGCCATTGAGGGTAAAAGTGCCCGAACTGGCCGGGGTAAAATGGATAAAACGGGGCGGCGCACCTTCATACCAAATGTCTTCGGCCAAAATACGCCCGCCATTCACCACATCATAGGAAACCGTATTGTTACTGGAAGCACCACCAAAAATAACTACATGACCAGAAACATTCCTCCCGGCAGCCATGCCGAGGCCCCCCACCGCTTTGACACCCACCTCTTTACAACCACTGTGATAGAAATCGTGCAAGCTGACATCAGCGTTATCCAGGCCATCCGCTAACAAGCCGGAGCCTGGGCCACCTTGGGCATTGCCCTGCTCCATAAAAACACGCGCACCAGGCTGGTCACAATTTTCGACCACCACGCCAGCGGCCTGTCCCGCGCCCGTGATAGATAACTCACGCAGCACGGCCCGACTGGGGCCAGCCAGGCGCAGCACGGTTGCGGCGGCTGGGGCCGCTGTTTTGCCAGCCCATTCAAGTTGTGTTTCAAAGCCATCCCCCACCAGTTGTACACCAGTATTGGCGGGAATCACCAATGTTTTAGCAATTTTGTATTCGCCTGCCGGAAGATGCACAACTGGCTGTTGACCTCGCAGTTTTGCGGCGGCATCAATGGCATCCTGAATGGCTGTCCCATCGGCTCCCCCCGCAACCTCGAAAACCCGCCGCTGCAAGTTCGGCGGTGGAGCAGGCAACTGGGGAATAACCGTTTTAATCGCAGCAGGTGCCACAACTTTATTATCTATGGACAGCACTTGCTCGCCCGGTTTAGGATTAGCCATCTCAATGGCATTAGCAACCGTAAACGTGTTGCCCACTGCCAGCGTGGTCGCGGCCACGTTCAATCGCACCACAGGCCCATCTTTACTTTGAGGTGCGTGGCTACGAATGACATTATCCACAAATAAAAATGGCCCCAGGTTGCCAACCTGAATCGCAGTGGAGCTAGTGGGGTCGAGCACCGTGTTGCCCTGCAAGGTCACTAAACCCGCGCAGCCATTCCAGCCACCCTGGAAGAATGCCTTGGAGCCAATAGAGGTGTTATGGCGCATGGAGAAATATTCACAATTACCCATCGCCACATCCGCTTCCGTGGAGTGTTGAAACAGGCTTTCATAAACGTGAAAGTTCCCCGCGCCATAAGTATTGGTCACGCCAAAGTGACAGTCCTGAAAGGTTGAATACCAGACAAACCAATCAAGCGCGTTAAAGTTTTCAATACTGATACCGGCCTTGGAGCAGCGCTCGAAGTGGCAGCGCAAAACGGCGCACTCGGCATCCATGTAGCCATGACTGCCGCCGCGAATGCCAAAGCCAACATCCTTGAAGATTTCATCGGCGTGTTCGCCATCGGTATTGGCATACTGCACCTTGCCATCCCAACCATGATCTACTGACGTGAGGGCTTTACCCACTCCATCCCAGGTGATGCGGCCAAAGCGCGAGTAGGAGACACCATTGCAATAGAGCATGGTTCCACCGGCTGGCCCATCCCAAAGAATGATTGTGGTCGCGGGGTCTTCCCCTAAGATGCTGACATTAATGGTGGAACTCATCGTCAGCCCTTGGGTAATGCGATAAGTGCCAGCCGGGAGATAAAGCACCTTTGGCTTGTGTGGTTGCTTTAAGGCATCCAAAGCCCTTTGCAGTGGTAGGGTGTCATCGGATTTGCCATCACCCACTGCGCCATAATCGCGCTTGAGATTGGCCCAACTCACAAACGGGCCAACAAATTCATCAGCACGGGAGGTGGTTAAGGCGCTAACACGTTGTGCGGTGTTACTACGTGCCGCGCCAGTCGAGGCCAGCGAAGCCTTTAGCCATAAGCTAACAATTAATACGAGCAAGCTTGATCGCACGTAAACCATTAATCTATTGCACTCGTTTTAACAAACCGCGTGCATTCAGCCAGGTGGCTAATTGATCGGGCCACTTCGAGAGGGTGGGGTCACCTTTAGCCAAACCCACTCCATGTGGGCCGTGAGCATAGATGTGCATTTCGGCGGGCACTTGCGCTTTATGCAGAGCCAGATAGAAATAGATGCTATTTTCCACTGGCACCCCAGGATCATCGGCGGTATGGAAGATAAAAGTCGGCGGCGTTTTAGCAGTTACTTGTTTCTCACTGGAAAGGCTTGCGGCGAGTTGAGGATCAGGAATTTTACCCAACAGGTTATCGTGCGAGCCGCGATGCATATAAGCTTCCGTCATGGTAATAACCGGATAAGCCAGAATCATGAAATCGGGACGGCAACTGACTCGCTCCACCGGGTCGGTTGCATTCGGGTTGCCGTCATCAAAGTGCGTGCCTGCTGACGATGCTAAATGTCCTCCCGCCGAAAAGCCCCAGATGCCAATGCGTTGCGGGTCAAGGTTCCACTCTTTAGCCCGTGCCCGCACCGTGCGCAAAGCGTGCTGGGCATCCTGGAGCGGGGCCGGGTTATGATAGCGGGGCGCGATACGATATTGCAGCATAAAAGCGGTAACACCGAGGGCGTTGAGCCACTGACCGATCTGGCGTCCTTCGTGGTCGGTCGCCAATGCACCGTAGCCACCACCGGGGCAAACCACTACAGCAGTGCCATTGGCTTTATCCTGTGGCGGCAAGAAAATCGTCAGCGAGGGCTTATCGGCAGGCTCATTACCAATCGCGCCGGGTGCGCCGTTGGGCCACAGTAGTTCCACACGCGGCTGATCTGAGTTGATGGCAGGAGCATTAGGAGTATTACCCTGTGCCTGGGCTGTGCCCGTGCAGAGTAGGCTGGCGATGGCGGCGGAGAAAGTCCACGTCAGGGCAAAGTTTAGAGACGATGACATCTTTGATTCCTTTAAGAAGAAGTGAGGGTTCAAGCGAGCAGTTTAAAACATTTGTGACTCCGTAGAGCGACCATTTTACGGAAGCTGTTCGATTTGAATATCATCAACATCGAAGGTGCCCGTGGTGTTCACTAAAGCTGGAGCTAACTTGATGAAAAAAGCACCCTCTGGCACTATGCCCCGGCTTTCAAGTGTTATCCAATCTGAGTCTTGCTTGAGCGATGGCACGTTCGGTAGCCGCCCCACGCGGTCGTGCTGGCTATTTTCAAAGGTGCAATCTAAGCGAGCGTTATCTAATGAGGTGGCTCCTACCTGCAAATCTTTACCACGGAGCCGCACCTTGATTTTAATGCCATGCGCCGTGGGGTCAAGCTTAAAACGCGCTTCGGTGGCAACGGTAGCTTGCCCGTTCTCGTTGGTTAAGCGCAGGAAGTGATTGCCATTCTCTGCCGCCACTTGAATGTGTTGCGGGTTGCTCAGATGCCAACCACGCGGGTTGCCATCGTCACCAACTTGCTCGAATTTCCCTTCGGGAAAGCCTGCGGTCACTGGCAACGAACGCGGCGGCATATTCGGCACTTTCTCTTCTTCGATCTGAATATCATCTATATCAAAGGTGCCCGTGGCCGCTAACATGCCGGGGCCGATTTCAAGAAAGGGCGCGTTCTCAGGAATGGGAATTTTAGTTTCCTTCGTTACCCAATCCGAGTCCTGAGTCAATTCGGGTACTTTGATATTGCCCACCCGGTTGCCCAGGGCATCCAAGATAGTGAGATTTAAACGAGCATTTTGCCAGGTTTGTTGGCCCACTTTGAGGTTTCTCGCTCTCATGCGCGCTCGGATTTTAAGTGCCTGCCAGGTGGGGTCTAAGCGATAGGTTAAGGTTAGCGCCGGATAACCATTGGGATCATCATTGCTTGTGCGTAAGAAATGATTACCCTCTTCTTCAACAATTTTCTGATGCCTAACGTCCAGCACGGGCCAGCCAAGAGGATTGCCTTTCTCGTCTAATTGCTCAAAATTGCCCTGCGGAAAACCGAGAGGCAGCGACGGTGCATCCAGTGGAGCATTCACCAATACAGAGACGTTATCTACGGAAAGCTCGCCGGTAGCCGAACCGCCAAACCCGACAGTCACGATGGCATAACGAGCCTGGTCAGGCACCTCACAACGCGTGCTGAGCACAGTCCAATCCATATCACCATGCGGCACCGGGGCAGGCCCATAATGCATAGGTTTCTTATTAGCATCCAGAAACTGGACTGATAGCCGCGCATCCTCAAAATCGCGCGGCCCCTGCTTCAAGCCTTTAACACGCACCCGTGCTGCAATCCTGAGTTGTTGGGTCGCTGGCGGCAGCGGGAGCAGGGTTTGAATCGAAGGCACCTGCCACGGGCGGGTGGCGGTAATCCGCACATAATGATTGCCTTTTTCATCCTGCACCACCTTGACAGCTTGTTTTTCAACCACGCTCCACCCGACGGGTCTACCAGTATCATCTACATCTTCAAAGCTCCCATTGACAACGAGGTTCTTAGCGCCATTAGGGTTTTCGTCGGCTGCCGCCTGGTCGTCAGGAACTCCCGGATTAATGGTGTCTGGCGTAACTACACCCGAATTAGGAGCAGTTACAGAGACACCAATTGGTTCAGGCGCTACAGCGGAATGATTATCTTTAAAAGCAAAGGTGCCGCCTTCGGCTGCATCCCATACTGCCACTTCGCGGGCAGGCAAATCTTTGCCACTACCAGTATCGTGACCAACGACGATAGCGAAAACGCCATCATGCAGAGCAGTGAACGCTACTTTATGCGTCATGTCACCACGCACATGCAGGACGGTGGCCGCGTTAACGATCACAGTCTTCGGCTTGGGTGCCGCTAACGGAGACATTTTGCCGTTGGTCAGAGTGAATGAGGTCGCATCCAGGATCAAACTCTGCTGCGTGGCATTAACTACACGGATCTTCCCATCCAGGCGAATCTCACCCGCGCCCACAGTGAGTTCAGTTGGAATCTCGTTACTTTGTGCCCATACATGTTGGCAGCAAGCTGCACTAAACCAGACACCCGATAAAATGATCGCACCTAGAACAAGTGCTTTGGCAGGAGTGAGAAGTCGGATCGTGACCACCTCTTAACAATAAGCGAGTTGACGCCGCCACTAGAATAAACGTAGTATAGCGTAGCCAGATGCCATTAAGGGGGATAGATAATGCAAATGACGCGGCGGTTAAAACTAGTCAGTGGGCTTGCAAGCCTGAGTAATGCGGAAGCAGCTAGAGATATTGGTTATAACCCAGCGCTGGACGCAGGTTTACGGGTTCGTCTGGCTGCGGCCATGCCACATCATACCCAGTTGGCACACGGTAAGAGAAGGGTGTTTCTCCCTGAGCATAAGGAGCTTTGCGGCGCTGGTCAATGGCACGCATAGTGAGGCAAATGCGATCCCGAACCCAGGTATCGTTTACAGGGAAGTCGGGACGCGGCCCGCCCTGCTGCTCAATGGCGCTCAAGGATTGGAATTCGTAATAAAGTGTGCGGCGCAACGCACCACCACGACTGCGGTGGGAGCCATGCACCACCCGCACATTATGCAGCAGCACATCGCCCGCACGGGCTGGCACGGGGATTAAGCCCGGAAAGTCGAAGCCTTGCACCCCAATCTCATGCCCGGACAAGCCGAGTTTATGACTACCCGGAGCCGCAAAGAGACAGCCATTTTCCAGATTAGCGTCATCCAGATAATAGTCCACGTTGAAGATGAGCGGCGCGAGGCGAGGATCGGCAGGCTCGCAATCAGCATGAACTGGCACTTCACGACCATTGCCAGCCATTTTGAAAACGAGAGCTTCGGCAGCGCACACAAAGTCGGAACCCAGTAAATGCTGCACCAACTCCAGGATAAAGGGATGGCCCAATAAAGTCACTAACGAATTCTGCGGGGCTTTGGGAAAGACATACTGCACGCGATGAAAGACATCTTCCCCCGTGTCCGGCAGCACATTATGAAAGTAATCAGTGGGGTTCTCTTTACCGGCATAGCCGCCATCCACAATGGCCGCCGTATCTGCCCGCAACACCTGCAATTCTGCGGGCGAGAGAAGTTGGGGTAACAGCACATAACCATCACGATCAAAGTCTGCCGCGATTTCTGCTATTGTGCTTTGAGCCGTGGGTGTAGCAGCAGGAGATGTAGCAGTCGTTTTAGTGTTTAAAATCGTTGCCATCTTGGTTCTTTTATAATCCGCGAATGCTTATTTATGGGGATTGAGGGCAGCCACATACCAATCGAGAAAAGCCTCTTTGCGCGGGTTAACTAAAACGGTGACATGCGCCGGGCCATCGGCGATGCGCGTTAAGCCATCCTTCTCCACCACTACATTCTGCTGCTCGCTATCGGAGAAGCTATAACCCAGGGCATACGCCACGGCCACAGGATCATACAGGGTGGGAGTGCCATTGCCCCAGAGGGCGGTCAGGGCAGAGAGGGCATCCGTGGTCGGTGTGCCATAGGCATAGATTTTCTTGCGCCGCGCTTCATTAAGCTGCATCATAGTGGTGACTTCCAGCCCCGCCATCACGAGTGGCACTCCACTGCTATACACCACCTGTGCTGCGACGGGATCGCATTTGATATTCCATTCGGGTGTCGCTGGCGGTTGGTTGTTATAGCCCACATGCACCGCGCCCCCCATAATTACAATGCGCCTGATCTTGGTTTTCACTTCAGGATAGCGCGTTAATAAATCGCCGTAATTACTGAGTGCCCCTATCCCTATCAGAGTCACTTCACCCGGCGCACGGTCTAGCTCGCGTTTGAGGAACTCCACTGCCGCGCCGTTGCGTAGTGGTTTCGCCGCAAAGCCCTGCACCCATTGGTATTGCGCCCCTATCTTGGCCGTCCCCTGCCGCCCGGCATACACCGGCACATCATCTCGACCCATCAGGTGCAAAAGCTTGGCAGCCAATTGCGCCCGTTCCCGTGTCTGGCCAAAGGTGGTCGTGACACCAAGCAATTTTACATTTGGCAGGGAGGTCACAAGGGCCAGCGCATAAGCATCGTCAATGTCATCGCCGATGTCGGTATCCAGAATGACTTTTTGTGGCTTTTGGTTGGCATTGGAGCCATTAGCAGTTGCGGCTAAAGCAGGAACGCTGTTTAAGCACAGGCTGCCACAGAATAGCAAGGCGATGGCTAAGACTAAATGCTGCGCGGAGCTAATGAAGTGACTCTTCATAATTCAAAGGAGTTTAAGACGAAGATTAGAGGTAATTATAGACCTAACAACTTACTACCACGCTGATAGAGTGAGGCGACTTCGGCGGCATTAAGTACCCTATTATAAACGCGGATTAATCGCATTTCGCCTTCAAAGTGACGCTCGTCTACACCTGTATCAGCCGCCACTGGCAAATCATCGCCAGCAAAGAAAGGAACGCCCTGAAGATTAAACTGGGCTGGACTGCTTTGAGTGAGAGCGCCGTTGATGTAGAGGCTAAGCGTAGTGCCATCGAACGTGGTGGTAAGGTTCGTCCAAACTCCAGGGTGGATGTATCCCTCGACTCCCGCGCCATCCCATGCGCCAACGCGCACTCGACCATCTGGATATAACAACCAATGATGCGCTAAAGATTTTCCTCCACCCTGTCACAGCAAAAACATCCAAGCGCGACCAGCAGCAGGTAAAGCAGGCACTTTTACCCACGTCGTAATCGTGTGGGGCGTGTTGCCCGGAGCTAAACCGGCCAGTTGAGGAATCTTAAACGAATTGTTCTGGCCATTGGAATGAAAATTAAATCCATCCTTGTTAGATGTGTAGACGATTCCCACCTTATAATCGGGGATACCCTGAGCCGGAGCGTTAAGACTGGGAGCCGTCATAGCAGCAGTAGCAATAGCAGGCGCAGCACCCGGAGTAAGCGCGGCAGCAGTGGTTGGCGTAGCGACCACATGCCGCTTGGGGAGTGGCGGGGGCGGCATCGGGTGGCGAGGTGCCTTCACGAGAGGGTGGCGCTTAGGAATCAGGTGGGGCACCCGGAGTGGCGGCATAATAGTGATGCTGGTAATAACGGTGTGCCCCTGGTGGGGTGTAGTGCTTTTAGGGTCGGCATAGCGGGTTCCCGGACTACCAGGCAACTGGCCCGCCGGTAAATAGCCACTGCCTGGCGGCAATTGACCAGCCGGGAGCGAACCCTGGGGTGGAAGCTGGGCATACACTGGGGAGGTCACACAGCACGCGAAAAGCAGCGCCACGCCAAGCACCAACCGGGCCGAAATTTTCTCCTGCACTTTACATTGCATAGTTCACCTTGAGTATAAAAGCTCTCAGGACAGGTATTTCATTATCCCTATTCTACCATGACAGCTAAAAAGCGAACATAGGAATCAGCAGGCCGGAATGATGCTTAGGATATTCAGCCACAAGATTAAGTAACACAAGTTGCCACCTACAGAATCGTCATTTCGAGCGCAGTCGAGAAATCTTGCTGTTAACCTAGAGGAAGACGCTGCCAAGATTCCTCGACTGCGTTGCACTCCGCTCGGCATGACACGCTACTCACGGAGAAACTTGGGTTACTTATAAAAAATGGAAAGCATAGGCAAAGAAAAAAACCTATGAAGTTAAAGACAAAACGCCCCACTGACTTGGCACCTGCCACATACCGCTTATAGGGACAGGCCAATGTAAGGTGTCGAGATGCCCGGAACCATTGTTGTTGAAGAGGATGCAATAAACGCCTAAGCGTGTCCCGACCTGCGGCTTCACCGGGGCCAATTCCGACCAGGGCAACTGAAGTTGGTACTTTAAGCCTTCCTCCGTGCGTTCAATGCTGAGATATTGAGCACCCAAGGAAACATCGTTAGATGGTGGTTTAAAGTTCGCCCCGGCTTCTTCTTGCGGTGCCAGCCAACGATAAAGCTCCGGGCCATCGGGGGTAAGCGCAAGGTTAAATGAATAAACGTGGCCAATGGTATCGCAGCGGCGCAGACAGGGATCAAGAGCTAACTGCAAGCAATCGGCGTTATAGACATAGTGGCCACGATAAGGCTGAAAGTGAATCGCATCCCGCACTTCAGCGCGCAACCAGAAATACTCTTCATCCCAGGCCCATTGAAGCTGTGCCGAGAATTCATCCGCACCGGGCCAGGGCCGAGATGCGCCATAGGCCATTGCAGGGACAAAGCGCGCCTCATCAATACCGACTTTTGGTATGGCCGACCAGTCACCGGGGAAACTCTGCACCGGCACAAAAGTGAGGAACCCCGCTTTGCTGCGCGCTAACCCATTAGCCGTTTGCGCCCGCAGATGGTAAGCCTTTGGCAAAACATCTGGTGCCGTTGGTCGCAGGGGTAACAGCGTGCGTCCCTTAATGGCTTGTTGTTGCGGCGCACTTCCTTCAACCTCAAGCTCAATCTCACCAGCAAAGGGAACCGCAGGAATAATCTCGACCGCTGGTCCGCCCTCCCCTAACCAGGGAAAAACTTCCAGTTGGATTGGGTGCGAAGTTTCCACCGCCCAGATACGTTCTCTGCCATCGTTGCTGTGCCAGACAATCGGCAAGTAATTAACATCGCGCTCGACCAGCACTGGCAGTGGCTCAATGATAGCTTGCTCTGTGGCTGAGATGGGAAGAGCCTCAGTTTGCTGCCAGGTTTGGGGCCACCTTATGGAGCCAGCTTGCGAGATAGAAAACTTGCCGGATGCACCCGCCACCCATTGATTGGAAATGGTCAATGTCACAGCGTCGCGTTGGGCATCCAACCGGCTGATAGCTTCATGATAGCCGTGCGCTTTGAGAAATTGAACAAGATGAGGCGGCCCTACCAGACTGCCCGTTGACATCTCTTCGATAACCGTCTCACCCGCGTGAATAGCAGCACAGATACAGGGCAAACTATTTTCTTCAGCAAAGAGAATGGTGCGGTTATCACAGGGAGCTTCAAAGTGTCCATTTGGTGGGCGATGGGGCGTATAAAGGACGGGTGGTAGATCGGGAACTGGCACGGCCATGTGTAAATCCCAACCGCCTACAATGGGCGTCCGCTGACCCTTAGCAGCACGAGCCTGATACCAACGCACCAGTTCCGCATTGCGTTCGCTGCCACTCGTATGCGAGGCAATGGTTAACTCAACCCCATCAATCAACCCCTCATTCAGCAGGCGATCTATTTCACCCGTCTGAAAGAGTGTCTCCCACGTTTGGGGATAAGCCGGGTGCGCCAGAAAAACTAAATCGCACGTTGCCTTAAGCCGAGCCAGGACTTTACGCGGGTCGGCCTCGTTCGATTCCAATTTTTCCGCACGGGGATTGACGGTGACGACGTGGCCCCAGCCAAACATTTCTTCGTAGCCGGGATAAATACGAATGCGGTCACTGAGCAGGGCCGCTACTTCGCGGGCGGGCTGGTTACATTGAGGCCCATCCATTAGAGTCACAAAGTCATAATGATAATAGTTGAGTGCGGCCAGCAATAACGCGGGATTATCAGGATCGGCACGCCACCAATGATCGTGAAAGCCGCCTAATAACAAGTTCCGTCCGCCAAGCTGAAGCATGATGAGGTTGGAGAATTCAATTTAAGAGTTCAGCTTTTTGGCTGCTAAATTCACTTAGCAGGGAACCGTAGCCCCGTTCAGCACCAACTTCGCCTGCAATGCGGGGTCGCTGACTTTGCCGTTTACTAACGGGTGGAGGTGCTTTTCTGGTAACAGTGCGTCGGCAATTTCGTCGAAGTCATTGACGTAGATTAACGATTCGGTACTTTGCCCCCGGCGATCACAAAAGCGGTCGAGAATAAAGGAAACGGGAATGCCCACCTCACGCGGCACGGCATAGTCATCGTGGGGATTATCGCCCACAACGGCCACCTCACTCGCGTCTAAGGCAATGTGGGCGAGGGCCTTGCGCCAGTAGTTTGGCTCCCACTTCATGGCGTGCATTTCCGTAGCGCCTAATAGCTGGCTAAACAAAGTGCTGCCATTAACGTGCGCGATGCCAGCGAGCCGCAGCTTATGCAAGATACCCGACGATGGATTATTGCTGGCAATATAGAGCAGCATCCCGTGCGCTTGCAGGCGGCACAAAGCTGGCAGAATTTCCGCGCCCGTCGCTTCCAGGTATGTGGATTCTATATTGTAAGCATAGTCCCAGAACTGCTTGGGGTTTAGTTCTAGGGCGACTATGAAATCCGACCAGTGCCACCACCGAACCTCATTCTTCACAGACTCAATACGCCGTGCTGTTTCATGAGCACTCAGGCAGCCCAGGGCCACTCCCGCCGTTTGTAATACATCGAAGAGACTGCTGCCACTCATCGGCACGCCCGCTTTGTGGCGCGTGATCGTGTCATCAATATCTATGAGCAAGCCTTTGATATTTTGTAAGGAATTCATCAAGCTACTTTCGTTCTACTTTCGTGAGTTTTCTTGCCAGCCTTTGCCTTGCGCTGGGCTACCTGGTCGCAAGCGAAAATCAAGCGCCGCCGGATTGACCCATAAGGGATCGCCACTCTGTCCGTGTTGCTCAAAGCCATGTTCCTGAAAAAGCTTGCCCAAGTCTTGGTGTGTTACGGAATAGTCGCTGGTTGTGGCACTAAAACCAACGCCCTTACTGACGGATGGCTCACTATTGTCGTCTTTGACATCGGCGTAAAAGTTACCGTCCGCCATATTATTGGCCGAATTGGGGCCAAGGAACATCACCAGGTCAGTAATGCGTCCATACAGGATATTGTCGGTGATGACGTTGTCACGCAATTGCATGTCATAACCATAATCTTTGCGCTGCATTCCATGCAAAACGATGTCCCAGCGATTCTTATAGCACGTATTATTTTGCACGCGCACGCCCCGCGACGCGGAAATATAAATTCCCTGGTTGCGGCTCCCGACTACGCGATTATTGCGGATGATGGCGCAGAACGGGTCGCCCTCGGATGGCTCGGAGATTTCATAAAAGATACCCGTGTAATTATTGGCTACCAAATTATCTTCAATAACGTTGCTGCCTAAGTCACCATCGAACCAGATGCCCGCGCCTTCGTTATCCGATACGTTGCAACGGCGTATCGTGATGCCACGCACTGCTGGAATAATCTTCATGCCGCCTGCGTGCCATTGGTCGTAAAAGTGGCGATAATTGTTGCCCGTCACCGTCAGGTCTTCAAAGACGATGTTTTGTGGCGGACGCTCGCGGTAGCGACGAAAATTATGCGCCGCATCCGAACCGTTCAAGCCAATGCCTGAATCGCCGTTATTGATAATCTTGCAGTCGCGCACGATGTGGTTGTCACCAGCCATGCTAATACCGGCAAAATCGGAGTAACTCAAGGTGCAATCTTCAATTCTCCAACCGGAACCGGCTACCTTCAGCACGCCACTTGTCCCGCCTTCAGCCGTGCCATTGCAGTGCATCAAGGAGAGGTGGCGCAACGTCACATACGACTGATCGCCACCATCCATAACGCAAGGCTGCACACTGGCCTCCATCAAGTGCTGGTTAGGGTCGGACTTATCCGGCAGCATACAGAAAAGAAGCTTCTGTGTCCCGTCGTAGAAGAAAGAACCAGGCACCACATCTTTAACATCCTTACCAACTGGCGGCAGGCAAACCTTATCGGCCCACAGTTTTTTGGTATGCCACGGATTCTGCACGCCGATTTGCTGTAATGGCTTGCCATCACAAAAGAGTTGCTGGCTGTTGATCTTCCAATCCGCCACTCTCCACAAGCCCTGCCCCGCGTCCTGCCAGGAAGTCACAACCTGCGAGCCTTTGAGCACAACTTCAGCTCTTGGTGCGCCTTGAATCGTAATGGGTTGCGTCGCACTGCCACTATGCGTCATTAAAATTGGTGCTTCACGATAAGTGCCAGCACCAATTGTGATCGTATCACCCGCACTGGCCGACTTTAGCGCCTTACCGACAGTGTGCAACGGCTTCTCCACTGTGCCAACAGAGGTGTCATCACCACTGGTAGAGACATAAACGGTGCGCGCTGCTACCGCACTACAACCCGTCAATAAGAGAATTGGAGCCACGAGTAAGTGCATCCGTAGGCTTGTCTTCAAATTCATGCTTGGCCTCAAGGGAAGGGCACAAAGGCCGTGCCTTAGTCGTTGTCCGCCACCGTCCACATGCCTTGTGGATTGCCGCTCATACTGCCAGCAGGCCCCAGGGTATCCCTGGGCTTGAGCCATTTGACATGCCCATCGCAGAAAAGCCAGTTCCAGCCGTCGAAATGGTTGGGCGTTGTCAGAGCAGGAACCACAGGAGTGGACGCGGACATACTTAACTGCATATTGGGGTTATAGGAAAAGGCGCGCGAATTACTGCCAAACACATTGCTGTTGGAGGGTTGCTCGACGAGGAGCAAGGTGCTAGTGGGCGCAATGATTTGCACGAGAGGTTTACCAGTGTAAATGATAAAGTCTTTGGTCGTGGCCACGCCCGTGCTGCCACCATTGGGTGCAGGCACCGAATAGCTCCGCGCGTTGCCAAAGCTATAAGGGCTATTGCGCGGCGTATCATCATCCGGGCACTGAAAAATCATGGGAGAGGTGTTAGTATTGGCGGCTACCTTAATACCAGCATAAGGAGCGATCAGATTATCCCAGCCCACAGGACTGGCCGCCATGATGGGCAGGCGCTCATCGTAATCCTGGCTATATTGCAGGAAAGCCATGCCTAATTGTCTCAGGTTACTCTGGCAAGTGGCGCGGCGTGCATTTTCGCGCGCTCGTGAAAATACTGGAAACAAAATCGCTGCCAGAATTGCAATAATGGCAATAACAACTAAAAGCTCGATCAACGTGAAGCCACGCTTCACCAAGCCATATTTACCACGGCTGCCGTAAGTGTCCTTACTGCCATTCGTGTTCTTTTGCGGGTGCGTTAATAACCCAACTGCCCCACCTTTGTCTCGCCATAACTTGCTCTGCCTGCTCATCATTAACTTCTCCTTTGTCTCCACTTAGCTACCATAATCTGATAATCAGGAGACTTCCTATAATCTTTCCCAACGTTCGGATTACTATTATTATACCCGAAATGCAAAAACTTAAACATCTTTTTCAGAAATTTTTCAAAATTTTTTAGTTGAGGTCATCGCGTTACTGTAGGCACAGGTGTAATCCGTTGTGAACGTAAGCGTGGTGGCGTGGGTTTATGGTGAGATGGTTAAGCGAGATTGGGGTGACAAAAACTACTTAAGAACGATTGGTCTTAGGAGTTGCTTTGCGCCGTGGTTTCGTTGGATGTTGCGGAGGTTTCTCTAACGCAGTGGGGGCTTCAGCTATAGTACGCCCCATTGTCCATTGGCCGCTCAACTTAAGGCTGGGTGGAGGCTGGTCGGCCTGGGCTAAGGCTTCTAGAAGCATAGCCGCGGCTTGTTGGCCCGTTTCGTAACGGTCATATAACATGCCGCCGATCTCAATCATGCCATGCAGGGGCACACGGGCTTCCCGATCCAGCGTAGCGACAGAAAGATCATGCGGGATGCGTTTCCCCAGCAAGTGGGCCGCTTCACTGACTAAAGATAGAGTATTAACGCCAGCCATGATGATGGCTGTCGCCTGTGTCTGCTGGATTTGCTCCGCTACGGATGGCACCTCATAGCCCTTGATGATCGCTTCTTTTAGCCCTTGAGCTTGCATCTCCGCGACATAGCTTTCGTAGCGTTGCGCATAGCTGTAATGCACCCATTGGCCAGCACTGTAACTTTCCCACCCTTGCTGCCCAACCATCATAGCGATACGTTGGTGCCCCAACTCAATCAAGCGTTGCGTTACGACACGGCCCACTTCAGCTTCATCTCGAAAAATACAACTATGCGGTTCAAACAACCCGGAATCCCACCAGACAACGGGCAAATCAAGCTGCGGCATGAGGTGCATCGTTTGAGAGGACAGGCCATAGTGAATCACTAGGCCATCAAAAAGATGTTCTTGCAAGACGGGCGGCCATTCATTGGAAGTTTGCACCTCGACTTCTTCGAGTTCCACCAGGCTCACATGATAACCGTCTTTAATGAGGCGATGGCTCATTCCCACCAAAAACGGATAGACGCTGTAATTGGCAAGAGTGCCATTGGCCGAGAAGTTGGAGGCCACGAAACCAATTTCACGCGTCTTTTTAGAACGCATAGATTGCGCGGCGCGATGCGGGCGATAATTGAGGGCTTGCGCGGCTTGCAGTACACGCGCGCGTGTTTCAGGGCGGTAAAGATGCTCGCGGCCACGATTCAAAATATCCGAGACGGTATAGAATGATACGCCGGAGGCGGCGGCTACGTCTTTGATGCTACTCATTGATATTAAGTATGCGCACAGAATGAGGTTGAGCCAAAGCGCACGGCGGCACATTCTGTTTCCGCCGTGCGATAGCGGCTGCCAATACTGAGGAACATAAAACGCAAGATTAGTGCCGATCCAGCTTTTCCCTGTGCAGTTCTTGCCGTAGCTGTTGGGCACGCTCCTTGGCTGGGGCGGCTTCTGACTGACATCGTACCGCTCTCATCCTGGCCCGAATCGCCCATTGCAGGATCATGTGGGCAGTTTCTAGAGCCGCTTGAGTTCGCTCAATAAGATGCAAAAAATTCTTGCTTTACCTTCTCATCCATGCCCCATAGTTAAGGTTAGGAGAGGTAGCTATTCTGTCTGGTACCGCGCATTAACCAGGTTTAGTTATCTTATTCCTTTTGAACATCCTGGCCCGACGGGAGTCTCTAGAGGTAGCATTGGAGAACTTCTAATGAGCGCAATGGAAGTAGTTGAAAGTCTAATAGAGCAAGGCGTGCCGGAGGCGACCAAAGCCTACGCCGCCGAAGTTAAAACTCGCTTAGCGGCGGATACAGCCGTTGATCCCGGCGTCGTGGAGCTGGATCTCCATGATGACTGCGCCGAGTATTACCAAGACCACTATGGCGACGATTTTGAAGAGAAGTGGGCTGCCCTGATGGATAACGTACCGGCTGCGCTTTAACTCTGACCGTTCCAACGGGGTCGCCGCGTCGCGCCACTGCCAGCGCGCGATGCACAAAGCCCAACCAGAATTGAATACAAACCAATCTCTAAAGATTGGGCAGGTCTAATTTCGTGTCACGTCCTGCTGCGACCTACTGGCGCACTTGCTTGATCTTTTCCAGCAGATCGCGCAGCAGGATGGGTTTGCGCACTAATAAGTCGGCCCCCGCTGCATGGGTCTCGGCCTCGGTGTGACTATAGGCAGTGAATAAGATAATGGGCACCTTTTCGCCTTGAGGTAAGGCGCGGATGCGCTTAATAGCGGTAAAGCCATTCATGCCGTGCATCTCCGCATCCATCAGGATCACATCGAAGGCTTGCTCGGCTGCCGCCTGAATCGCGGCCTCGCCACTCTCAGCGAGGGTAGTGGCATGGCCTTCTAAGCGAAACATCAAAGAGTACAGTTGGCGCGTGTCTAATTGGTCATCCTCCAGCAGAATACGCATCGTAACCTTTGTCTAGGGTTTGGCCCCTGAGCATAAGATTGGCCATCAGTCTATTATGCCACATAACGGGTTCGATGTCTTTCTGCCATCTCCAGTAAGCCATAACCAGCGGTGAGGACGCGTAACACCGACAGCACAACGCTTAAATACTGGACTATAGGAAGGGTGGCCAACACAAGCTACTGCTGAGGGGGAGAGGCACTAAGGGGATGCCCATCTTTGAACACTATGACGCAACCCTGGCGGTCTGCCATAGTTTTACAATGTTCCTCTAAGTGGGTCATGGCCTCAATCGGGTCATCACTCTCAAAGATAACGTGCAGGTTACGGTTATGTTGAAGCGTGCCGGTAAATTCCACTACGCCATACTTCTTTGTTAAGTTTATGTCCACGTTGGCGGCATCCCGTTAGGTGTTGCAGTGGAGCATTATAACCCGATAACCAGCGCAGAATTGTGAAGATGTCTGAAGATTTATCAAGAATTGTCAAGTCAGGATTAGTGATAAATTGGCAGCTTTAGAGCAAACCAACCTCAACAATGGAAGAACGGAAAGTAGCCATAGCCTACTACTTTTTGTGCGCCATCCTTGAGGCTAGCCAATTAAAGAAACGAGTCACCCCCAGGAATAAGAGTGCGCCACTTAAGAGTCCGCCGATGATAGGCACGACATCTGTCCACTGCTTGATAACTTCACTGTGCTCAGGACTCGCCATACTTGACACCATACCAGAAAGCTCACTCCACTACATCCTAACCCGGCTCTGGAAACTGCGATTGTTCCGCAATCCGGCAACCACCAGCGCCACTTAATAGGAGCTTACTGGTTTATACTATAGATTATGCCGCACTGGATTCGTGCTGCTTGGCTGTGGCTGTGCAGTCCAAGCCCTTTTCACGACAATATGAATCCGCTCCTGCCCGCTTTAGCGTGGGGCAGAATGGTAGCGATCTTAGCCGCCATGCTTATTCTCCTGGGCATGGTGGCCTTGCGCCTGCTCGAAGCGTCACGGCAAAATAAAACACCAGATACCCCAGCCTCAGACAGCCCGCCGAAGCCACACTGACTCGGTTGAATAGCTATCTCATAGCTATTCTAGGCAAGACCACTAATCTCTTGCCTGGTGAAACTTTGGCAAGGTTAAGAGAGTCTAAATCGGAAATTTCCCCTTTGGAGGCTTTAGGATGAAGATGAAAACTGTAGGCACAGCTTTGATGGGCGTGGCGGTAGCCGCCTTACTGACGGTTCCGGCTCTGGCCGATGAAATTCGTGCCCGCATTAAGTCGGTAGATACTACCGCGAACACCGTGACCGTAACCGAAAATCACCAGGACAAGACTTTCAGCGTGACAGATGGCACCAGTTTCCTGAACGTAGTGGGCAAGCCCCTGGCTCAGGGTATCAAGAGTGGCGACTTGCGCGAGGGTCGCCGGGTCATCATCACCTACAAGGCAGATGGCGATAAGCTAGTGGCCAGCGAAATCAAGCTGCGTCCCAACGCGGCGGCTCCCCAGCCGGGTAAGAAATAGGAGGGAGTTCGTAAAACGGGAGGCAATCCTCACAACCCAGCCATTGCCCAAGTCACTCCTACCAGCTTTAGCAAAAAGCCCTGTGCGGTATGAACCGCACAGGGCTTTCTCTTGCCTTATTCACAATAATCGCGAAAGCTTGAAAGGAGGAGTTTTGCGCATGGTTTTTGCTCTCACTCTCAATATAGGCATAAATGTATTAAAGTGAGGTTCTTATGACGGAGCAGGCACGACTTAAATTACAGGAAATGAAAGCTGCCCTCCAGCGCACACAAGAAAGTGCAGAGCGTGCTTATCAATTGGCAGTCGTGATAGCCCTCAACAAGGCTAAAGCCAAAGTCAGGGCGGAGCGGGTGCGGACAGAAATAACCCGCTTGCGAATGACCTAACCGCTTGTTCTGCTTGTGCTACAGTTAGCTACAACAAATGATGAGGAGCCACAACGCCATTCTTGAGTAGTTTTGAGGCCTAAAGTTGAACGTATAATAATAAGTGGTATGCTGACCTAATGGCCTTAGTTTGGCGGCTCATCAAAATCTTCGAGAAAATTATTTTTGCGCATTCTTATTTCCGCTTGCTGAATCAAATATTCCTTTCTGTCCCCAGGCAAATGCGGCGGTGCCGTCACTTGTGAAATCAGAAACAATTGCCAGATCACGTTTTGCTTAACACATCTGATTCATAGAGACTGTGTTCTGCAAGTCTGCAGGCTGACTATCTCCAGTGCGGATCAAGCCCTGAAACCAAAGTCATCCATTAGATTATGAAACTAACTCTCGCCTCGCTTCTTGTCCCCCCGCTGCTTTTACTTGCATTGGTTCCCGGCTTCGCGCAACGCCCGGCGGCTACAGCACTGGTACCGGCACCAGCCACGGACGCGGGGCCTTTTCAGCCGCAACTCATTGCACCTGGCGGCATTATCCTGACGCTCTATCCGCCCACCTCGTCGCTGCTCAAACGCGAGCGGCTGGGGGAAGCCGAGAAATATAACACGGCCACCGGCGGCAAGGGGCCGATCACCAACGTGATCAACATCCACAATCCCTCGATTGAGGTGCATCTTGCCACCGACCGCTCGCTCAATGGCGCGGCGGTCATCGTAGTGCCCGGTGGTGGCCATCAAATTCTGTGGGTTGGCCCTGAAGGTGCCGATTATGTGCCATATTTTGACAAACTCGGCGTCTCGACCATTATTCTGCGCTATCGCCTGCGCGTGGACGGCTACGAGCCGACCACTGATGCCGTGCATGATGCTTTTCAGGCCATTCGCCTGGTGCGCGCTCATGCCGCCGAGTGGAAGCTCGATCCAGCCAAAATCGGCATTGTCGGCTTTTCAGCCGGGGCCGAACTGTCTGCGCCCGCCGCACTGTTCTTCGACGAGTTCGCCCAGCACAACAGTGAGGCGCAAGACCCGCTGGCTAAAGTGTCGCCGCGCCCGGATTTCGTGGGTGTCATTTATCCCGGGCCATCGCCTTTCACTAAGAATCCCGCCACGCCGATTCCGGCCAACGTCCCACCCAGCTTTATCGCCTGCGCCGGTTCCGGTGACCGCGTCCACGCGCTATGGGCGACGGATTATTTTACGGCCATGCTCAAAGCCTCCGTGCCGAATTTGGAAATGCACATCTATGGGCGCGGTGGCCACGGCGTGGGTGGGAAAGAGCGCAACACTATCCCCTACGGTAGCTGGCGCGAACGCTTTGTTGACTGGTTTCGAGACCTCGGCTTTCTCGGAACGCCTGGTAATCCCACTAAAGCCGCTGCCGATGTGGCGGCTTACGAAAAAAGAGCGGCAACGAAATAACTGGCTCGTAAAACTATTAAACCGCAGAGACGCGGAGGGCGCAGAGGAAGTTGAGGAGATAAGATTCTGGATCAAGGATAGAGAATTGTTATAATCACTGGTGCCTCGATTCTCAATCTCTCTGCGCCCTCGCGTCTCTGCGGTTTATATTACAGCACCATTGGCAACGCGCACACATTCTCCATGCTGGGGAATATGGGTGGCGAGGCCGGGATACTTGACTTTCATGTAATCCACAAAAAGTTGGGGATTCTCGCTGTTGGTCGCAAACATCTCAAAATGGGTGGGCACGCTCAACCCTGGTCGCATCGTCCCGGCCAGATCCACTGCTTCCTGATAAGTCATGTTGCCAATGCAGCCAGAGGCTAAACGGCGTGCATCACGCCCGTTAATGGGCAGGAATGCCAGATCGAAACGCCACTGGCGCAGGAGTGTCTGCATCCCCTCATAGATACAAGTATCACCAGCATGGTAGATGGTGCAGCCGTTACCTTCCAGCACAAATCCAACATACGGATGGAGACCAGTTAGCTCATCACGATCCAGAAATTCATGAGCGGCTGGCACACCCGTAATTTTGACGCCAGCGATCTCCACCGCCAGTCCGTGATCCACCCCGCGCAGACGCGCTTCAGCCAACCCTACTTCGTCGGCAAGCTGCTGGCGCTTCAACTCCGGCACAATGAATAACGCCGACGGGGAGGCCGTCGCCAGACCGGGCCAGGCCGCACGGTCTATGTGGTCGGCATGGTCATGGCTGCCCAGGAACAGGGTCGCATTAGTCACTTGCTCTGGTCTTAGCAGCGGTGGCACCTGCCGCCCCTCGATGGGGGATAGAAAGGCGTCAATATAGCACACGACCGATCCCAGTTTCAGGATCACTCCGTGTTGCCCCAGCCACCAGAACGCACACTCACCCTCTAGTAGTTGGCAATTGTTGACCGCAGCAATAAGCTGGTCCCCCGTAGTTATCATGTCAATAACATACTCAAAGGGTATCCATGATTAGCATGGATACCCTTTGCTATTGGTCGCGGCTCTCCTGGCGGCAGTCCTCGATGCGCTTAAGCACAACTAAAGGCAAAATTGGTTTATAGACGACAGTATTAGCCCCTGCCTGCATCGCCTCAACACGACAGTCCTCGTCCCTGTCACCAGTCAGCACTACAATAGGAATTTGCTGACCGTGCGGTAACTGGCGAATCTGACGGAGGGCTTCAATACCATCCATTTCGGGCATCATGATATCCATCACGATGGCATCGTAGTGGTTCGTCTCCATCAGAGTCACGGCTTCAGCCCCGGTGCTGGCCATCTGGACGGTGTGCCCTTCGAGACCAAGCGCCCACGCGTATAATTGACACGTCTCTTCGACATCATCTACCATTAGGATATGCACAGTGCGTTGTTCTCCAAAGGGACTATTGCTTGTGCAATTTTAGCTCCGAACCAACTACCTGCAAGTGTGGGATTATGCACCAAGATTGGAATATTTGGGTTAGAATAAGGCAGACGGCAATGCTGGCGCTGGCATATGGTCTCTGTGTTGACCTTGAGAGTTACATCTGCGCTGTGTGCCTGCCGCATCAAGGGCTATCGCCTTGGTGCAAATTTATGACTACGCTCAAGTACGTCTAGCCTTCCCCTTCGACTAGCTCCCTGATTTTCTGGACTAAATCCTGAGCTAAGATCGGTTTCCGCACCAGCAGGTTGGCACCGACTTGCTCGGCGGTGCGTAGGGTGTAGTTATAGGCTGTTAATAAAACGATGGGGACGCTCTGGCCGTTGGGCAATTTCCGAATCTGCCGCGCTGCCGTGAGACCGTCTGCCCCTGGCATCTCAATATCTAAAATAATGACATCAAAAAGCTGTTGCTCGACCGCTTGCCGGGCCAAATCCCCATTTTCAACAATCGTTGCGTCATAGCCTTTCATGCGAAAGACCATCGCATAAAGTTGGCGAGTATCTAAAGTATCGTCGGCAAATAGAATCCGCATAATCGTGCGCCCTCAGACTATCCCTAAAAGTCCCATCAAGACTCCTCTGATGAATTTTAACGGACGCGCACATAAACAGCATCCAGCTACAACTTTAACTGCTAATCCTGCATCGCTAACCAGCAATCTCTACGACCAGGCTTGGTTTCTGACAAGCGGGAAGTCCCACCTATAGGTGTAACGTAGCGGAGTTGGACTGCACCGGTTGCAGCGCCTTATTTTGCTGATGGCAGACCGCTTTTAGAACCTTTCTTCGGTGCCGTCACCATGGAAGAAACTGAACTCATTGATGTCCTCATGGTCAGTGGCCGCCACTGCCTGGTGCCAGGCGTCGCGATCAGAAAGCTTTTTGGCCATTACTCCATGCAGGAAATGAAACAAAAAGAGATTCATAGCTACGACATCTGGCCCGGTGCGGCACCCAATATAGGCGGCTAAACCTCCCGTCAGAAAGGCTTCTGCCATCGCTTTGCTGCCACCCTCACAACTGTAAGAAAAGACGGTGCAGCCGGGCAAATTAACGTGCCGGCGGATAACTTCTGGTGGCATGGCTCCATTACGCAGCATAGATACATCAATATCTGCCGGGCCATACTCCCCAAAATCAAGACCATCTTCGGTGCCGTGCCCCATGATTATCATGTAGCGCGGCGCATCTTCACCTTGCGCAATAACCTTGAGAAAGTCCGAGGGGGTGCCTATCGTATGCAGCAAGACCACACAATAAAGCGATTCAAGCGTAGCGCGTGCGAACTCCATGCCTCCCCCAGATACGGCGACTATCGAAACCGGCAGCCGAGGCACATAGAATTCCGTATCCACTGGTTTCCACATAGCTGTAATGATACAGCACGGAGTCAACCCGCGCCGCAGTTCAATGTGGCTTTCAGCGCCGCTAGCTGCGTCTTGCGCACAGGCGGGTTGGCTTATTGTGGTGGACGCACTTGGCAACGCGGCTGCATATCTTCTGGCCTTTCCAGAAAGCGTTGCAAAGTTAAATCAACTTCTCCGTAAATCTCACCGTATCTGATGATGGTGATATAGGTTGCATTAAATACGTCTGGGTGCTGCGACATCGCGCCAGATAAAGAGTGGCCTGCCATCAGAGCATCACGCACTTCCATTAAGACCCGTTGAAAATGATGATTAGGCTGTTTAGCAATGGTGCTGGAGAAGAGGTCTAGGAGGCTGCTGCCGTTTGGTTCCATCAAGACATTGTAAAAGTCTCGTGTCCAATCTCGCAGTTCCTCTGCTGTAACTTGCATTCTTCTCCTAAACAAAGCAGAGTGGCTCACTGCACGTAAACGCGGTAGCCCCACGGTTCCAGCGGCAACTGCACCGGATTGGTAAAGGTTTGGGGTGCATCCGTAAACAGTTCAGAGTAAACGCCAGGGAGAGTGCCCGTTTGCAGAATGCAAGTTAGCGGCTCCGGGCTAAGATTCAGCACGACCAGCACATGATGTTGATCGCGCTGCCGCATAAAGGCATACACCTTATCGTCATGGTTTGTCACAAGCTTCTGGAACTCGCCCTCATAGAGTGCCGGATCGCGTTGATAGTGACCATAAAGACGGCGATAGAAATCCCACACCGGACTTTGATGGCGCGCAGTGGCATCAGCGGGAGGATCATGTTTCTCATGGCCCATTTCCTGCCCATTGTATAGCAGCGGTTTACCCGGCAATGTGGCGCACAGGATCATGAGAGGCGCAATGCCGCCGTTATAGCGTTGTAAAACGGAACTGCCTGGAAGCCGGTCCAACCTCGGCCCGTCCGCCCACACGTTGGGATCATTGTGCCAGTCGTGATTATCCAGAAAGCGCATCCGAATTGCGCCTTGAGGATAGTCCTTTGCCTCCTTGAGCAATACCTGATCAATGGCCGTGGCAGGTTGCTTGCCAGCAGCGAGAGCGAAGATGGTGCTGGGCATAGTCCACTCGTAGGTCATATCGAAGGCTGGATGGTGGCGCGGCTCGTTGGCCTCAGCCAGCATGAATACCGGCTTGAGGGCGTCGAGTTGGGGCCGCAACCAATTCCAGAACTCAATGGGCACCCCGGCGGCCACGTCACAGCGGTAGCCATTAATATCATATTCCTTGACCCAATAGGTCATGGCATCGCGCATGGCATTCCACAAGGGCTGGTTCCATGAGCCCGGGTGGCCATAGTTGAGTTGGGCCACATCACGCCACGACCGAGCCTGGGTAATGTTGCCCTGGGCATCATGTTGATAGAATTCCGGGTGCTGGGTGATCCACGCATTATCCCATGAAGTATGATTGGGCACCCAGTCCATCAGAATGTGCAAACCAAGTTCGTGAGCGCGTTGAACGAGGTGCTTGAAGTCCGCTTTGGTGCCGAAAGCTGGATTTAAGTCTAGGTAATCGCGCACGCAGTAAGGGCTGCCAAAGGCTTTCTTTTCGCCGCGCGGGTGCAGGGGCATAAGCCAGATAATGCCGATGCCCATCTCCTTGAGGACTGGCAGATGCGACTCGAAGGCCATGAACGCCTGGCCGCGCGGGAACTTATACTGATCCAGATTAACTTCATAAATCGGCAGGTTCTTGGCCCATGCTGGCCCTGCCACGACTTTAGTCGTTAATTCACTGGTCAGGCGAAAATCATGGGGCACCGGGGCTGGCTTGGCTTTACTTGTCTCGGCGGCATTGCCTGTGGATAAGTGGCCGTAAAGCATGATGCTGGCGATTACCGATAATACATACACCCGTGTTAGCATAAGTTTGTTCCCACGAAACCACGGTTAGTTTAGTATAGTGGTCTGGGTTAATTGCAGGGTTCATGAGACTCTACACGCTAAGGGGGATTATCTTCCAGTCACCTTAAAATGAGCGGTGGCGGATTAATCAGAATAGTGTCCTGCGGCTTTGATGAGTAACTGCACCACACTCCGATGGCCACCATCTTGGGCCAGATAGAAGGGTGTTTCACCCCACTCGTTCTGCTTTTGCACCTCAGCTCCCGCTTGGAGCAAAAGCGCCACGACCTCGGTATGGCCTTGCCCAGCCGCTAACATTAAAGCCGTCTCCCCGAAATCGGTAGTGGTGTTAACCTCAGCCTGATAATGGAGCAGTTGGGCCACCAACCGCACATCGCCCGCTTCGGCAGCATACATAAGGGGCGTGGGCATCTCATCGCCCATAGCGTTAACGTTGGCCCCCTGCGCTAGGAGATTTTGCACCTGGGGCCAATCTTGAGCCTGCACTGCTTTGAATAAATCGTGGGTCATTACCCACTATATTAACGCGTTGGACTCTAAGTGTATATCCGCTTGCGCACAGATAGCTACCCTCTATGCCCGCGACTTTTCTGCCCTAACTCCGACTCATGACTTGCCTGCTTAAATCGCTTAACGGCTCAAGAGGGTCTGCATATAATCGGCCAGTTGCACTGGATGGATCGGCTTAGTCAGATATAAATCGCTGCCGTGCTCCCAACCCTTTTTCATGTCTTGCTGATCCGCTGCTGCGGTGAGCATAACAATCGGAATGTCATGGGTCTTGGCATCGCCCTTTAAGCAGTCGAGAACTTGCAAACCATCCATAACGGGCATTCTGACATCCAAAATAATCAGGTCAGGTCGTTCCGTTGCCACCGCCGAGAGTGCCTCATGACCATCGCGAGCGGTATGCACCTGGTAACCGACTTGCTCCAGGCCGAGTTGAATACTGCGCACAATATCCTGTTCATCATCTACCACTAAAATCTTGCGGGCTGACGTTGCCTCCGCTGCCTCCATGCGCTCCTCCCTTGGTTTTGGTTGACGGCGTTCTTAATTAAGTTCGTGTAGCGATGGTTCACAACCGCTGCCGACTCTCAAGTAAAACAGAATCGCACGCGGCTAACATCCCTCTTAATAATAACTTGTCATACCTGTTGATTGACACTCGTCTTATAACAACTCATCATGCGGCAACGATAGAAAAGCTTCAACTATCGTCGGATCAAAGTGTTTACCACTTTGCTGTTTGATCTCTTCAATGGTCTCCTCCACAGACCAGGCCCTTTTGTAAGGCCGCTCGTGCGTCAAGGCATCAAACACATCCGCCAGGGCTAAGATGCGCCCGAAAACATCTATGCCATCCCGTCGCAAGCCGCGCGGGTAGCCAGAGCCGTCCCACTTCTCATGATGGGTCAGAGCAATTAGCTCGGCCATGCGCAGCAGGTCTGAATGCCCGCCCGCCAGCAAATCTGCCCCAATGATGGTGTGCTGTTGCATGATCTTATATTCGGCTTCCGTGAAACGACCTGGCTTGAGCAACACACTATCAGGAATCCCGATCTTGCCAACATCATGGAGCGCCGCCGCCTGTCGCAAGAGGTTAATCCGCTCTTCGCTCAAGTTCAGCGCCTGGCCCAACAAAGCGCAATGCACCGCCACCCGTTGGGTATGCTGGCCAGTCTCATCATCGTGATGTTCGGCGGCCCGCGCCAGACGATTGATCATCTCTAAGTGCGCTTCTTTGAGTTCGAGTTGATAGGTTTCGAGTTCCTGGGTGCGCTCTTGTACAAGCTGCTCAAAACATTCAGCTTTTTCTTGTAGAGCCACCTGTTGAAAGCGAATGCGCAGATGGTTGCTAATGCGCAGACACAACTCATCTGCGAGAAAAGGTTTCCTCAAGAAGTCAATTGCCCCATTGGAGAGGGCGCGTTGGCGATTCTCAGGAGTATCATCAGCCGTGTTAATCAGGATAGGCAGATACTCGTCCTGCTTTTTGACCGAGGCAATCAAATTTAAGGCTTGGAACCCATCTACATAAGGCATCCGCAAATCTAAAATAATCAGATCAGGTTGCCATTCTAAGAGCAGAGCTAACACGCCTCTAGGGTCAGCGAGGCTGCGGATATTGGTGTAGCCATCCAAGCGCAACGCATCGGTGATATAGTCGCTCTGGGCGGTCTCGTCATCTACAATCAGTATCTTAGCTTCTTCTAAGGCTCTTCCATCCATAGTGATGCCCTTTAAAAAAGTTGGGGGCAGAGCCAATCTTATGCCACGAGCCGCGTCCCAGCTAATCCTGGTGGGGTAAAATTCAGGCGCGGCAAATATTGGATTTAAGCTATTGATTCCACCGATACTGACGTGCCCCATTTAAAGGCAAGCGCCAGTAATTGCCCTGTGTTACTGGCACCACGCTTTGCGCCGTGCCATCTAACGAGCGCACCTGTTGGGGCTTGCCGAAACGCTGGCTGCTGAGTTCCAGCACGAAGTCGCGGTCACGGGGCAATGTTTGCAAGACCCACTCGCGGCCTTCACGTCGCACCAGGACACTGCCATTGGTGCGAATAGGGCCGAAGTCCACCACGGTGGCAGCGTCATTGAGATGCTGGTGATGCAGGTCAGGGGTCACCGTAGCCGTAACGGGTTCGGGATCAAAGGAAAGTGTCTTGCCAGCATTGCGCACATGCAATACACCTAATCGCACTCGCCCATGACCATCATTGGTGCCCTCCATTGCAACTCGTCCACCGTTAGGAGAGGATAAGCCAATCATCCAGTCGTAGTCGCCATCAGCGACATTATCCGGGATATGTATGACATACGGGCCATCACTAACAGTTTCCCCCGCCTGCCACTGTGAACTTGGCCTGGCAAGCGGATGGTCTTGCTGGAAGCGAATACCTTCCGCATTGTTGGCATCGTTGCGCTGGACAAAATGCACAAAGGGAGAGTAATTCTCCTTAACCACTTCGTTCACTTGCCAGCCATAAGTGACGCGAAAGGTACGGGCAGCAGTGGGATCAGCCACCGTGCCAGGAGCGAACTGGGCCACTTGAGGCCGCAGGCGATGCGTGCCACCAATGCTCCAATCCACCGCAGGCCGCGCATTGGCAAAAACACTGTCCGCAGTCTCGGCATAATCGGCCACCACACCATTGCGCTGAGCAGTATAAGCTGTCACTCCCGCGCCCTGCGCCAGCCAACCAAAGCGAGGCAGCGTATAGCCGCCAACGGTCAGCGGCTCTCCGCGGTCGTTGGCCGTAATGGTTAGGCCATTATTATAAGCAATCTGCACCCGATTCCAGGCATTCGCTTTAGCAGCGGCAGTGGCATCTTGCCAGCGGCCATCCACTTCGTAACGAATCGCCGTGGGTTTAGCGGTCGCATAGCGGGCGGTCACGGGCGTCATCAGATGATGTTCCAGCCACGCATAGGGCAATATCGAATAAGTGGCTCCGCCTAAAAATCCGGCATGGCCATAAGCGATTTCCTGCATTCGATACTGATCCAGCACCATCAGCGGCGGCACATTGCCCCAGGAGGCATGACTCCACCAACGCTCGTAATAGCCCATGCCATGATTGAATTGCAGTGGGTGTATTTTCAAGAGATCAAAATCTACCATGAGGGGTGCCGTCATACCCTGATTCTCCGGCCAGCCCTGTCCGAACTGGGCTTCCGTGCCATCGAGATAACCACTCCAATACCAGTGACGATTCCCTTCGCCAAAAACCGGGCCGCCATGTGTTTGTCGCTCATATTGCCACAGTTGGCGATGCACATCCCACACGCGCTTAAATGTCCCCGCGCCTGCTTCGCCCGCTCGATAATCCACATGAAACCACGGCGGCACTGAGGAATGGACATCGAGAAAGCACTCGTTGGGATTATAGCGACGTTGAATCTCTGGTGATTGGGTGGCGGCTAAACGCAGAATAGCATTAGGCTTTTCGGCAAACGATTGAATCTTAGTCCCAGGATTATACCAGGCATTAATGCGCTTACCAGTGGAATCTAAAGCGATGTCATCAGGATTAAAAAGATCGTAATTAGGGTAGTAGTCCACATAGTTTTCATGCAGCCCTATTCGATAGCCCAGATGGGTGGCGGTGGCGACTAAAGTCTTCATGCCCTCATCGCCACCCAAGTTGGCATTTGCGGGAATGTGCATCGGCAGGGCGTTGTCATAGCCGCTACGTTGCCAATCGTGGATAATCACCGCGCAGTTGGTAATGCCATAGTCATGCAGGTTTTGCAGGTTGCGCGCAATGTCCGTAAATTTGCCGCCCCATATATCAAGCACAATTTTGTCGCTTAAGAGGGCCAGGTTTGGCGAGGGGGGATTGGGAATATTGGGCAGCACTTCATCTAAGTGCCAGGCCGCTGCGTAAACTATACGCTCTTGCAAACGATTACGCGTGCCATCGGTTAAAGCATTATAAGGGGCGCGAGTTCCTTCCTGCGAGGAGGCGGCAGAAGCCGTCCAATCTAAGCTGGCATTAGTGAAGAGATTTTCATGCGGCAGATAATTGACCTGGCCTGAATAATAAGGCACTGGCACCTGAAGTCGCCGCAGCACTGGCCCCCAACTGCCTGCCTCCAATGCCGTCACGAGGGGCTGATCGCAAGCAACTTCAAATTCTAAATTCTTCCCCACCAGATGACCCGTGAGCCGCATCGTTGCGATCTGATTACCCACTTGATAGGTGCTAACGCAGGTGATGCCATCCCGCCCCTGCTCCCAACGACTTGCCTGCCAGTGCGCCGGTTGCGTCCACTGTAGCTTCGCATCATTAGCTAAAGGAACGAGATCATTAATGTAGGTGCGAGCCGGATTAGCACGCAACTTTAACTGTCCGAATAAGCCATCATCGGCAGTGCGGGGCCGCTGCCATTGATACTCTAAAGTTCCGTCCGGGCCACTGTAACTGAGCAAGGCAATGTCGTTACGAAGCTGCATGGTTTGCTTCCCGGCATAGCCGCCAGTTGGTGTGGCACGATTGCTTGGCACCGACCAGACATTAGCCAGAGATAACAGTGGCACTGCCGGATGCGGAGATGGCTTAGGCGTATAGCCTTCTAACACTAACTCGCGGTCGCCCCACACCCCAAAATCGAAGCTGGAGTTATCCTTGGGGCCAGGGTCGGTTTCAAATCGAATGAGGACAGTTTTCCCAGCCTGTGGGGTGAGGTCGAATTCAAAGGGCTGCCAAATGGTATCGGCGCGATTGACATTCAATAACGGTTTACCATCTACAAAGACGCGAAAGGTGACGCCATCTGATTGCTCGGCTCCCACCGCGCGCATCGCCGTTGCCCCACGCAAGATAATGCGGCGAGCAGCGGGTAACTGCACTTTGAACTGCTGAAAAGTAATGCCCGTGCCACCACGCCAGGGAGGATGGAGCAACCATGCCTGTTTACCGTTCTGTGTTCCGGCAGGTTGAGCCGCAATCCCCGTGCGCTCTTCAAAAGGGCCACTCCAGCCCACGGAAAATTGCTGTTCCGGCTGTCCCCGGTAAGCATAGCCAATCGCATAAAGCCCCACTTCATCAAATTTCAAAATGGCAGCATCCGGCGTAAACGCAGGCTGTGCCCAAGCCATGTGAGACGTTACAAGGGTAGACAACAAAATAGTTAAACAGAGTAGAGAACGCATGATTTTGCTTTCCTTAGGACATATTTAGACCCGCCGCTAAAGCAGCGGGCTGAATTTCCAAGCCCCCTGAACGGGGCTAATGCAGCCTCTCTATCCCGGTTCACTAGGCTTTTGGCACTCAGCCGCCGCCCAAGGGGCACCTGGGTTCACGGGTGGGTCTGTGCAAGTGCTATTTCTAATATTTAGATAACTTGCTTTCCAAATTGGCTTTGACAGCAGGCCATTCACTGTCAATGACGCTGAAGTAGACGGTATCTCTAATAAATCCATTCCACAAAACCATGTGATTGCGCAGCACTCCTTCACGCATTGCGCCCAAACGGGCGATGGCACGCTGTGATTGCTCATTGCGGCTGTCGGTCTTGAGTTGCACACGAATCGCACCCAAATCCTCGAAGGCATGGCGCAACAAAAGGTATTTACATTCGGTATTGACACCGGTGCGCTGGTAACGACGCGCTAACCACGTCCAGCCAATTTCCAGGTTGCGATGCGGTCGCCGAATATCTAAATAGCGGGTTGAGCCAACCGCTTCACCCGTGGCGCGCAGGGTAATGGCAAACGGCACTTCCACTCCGGCCTGACTTTGCTGTTGCGCCGCTTGAATCAACTGGTGCATTTCCTCCGGGGTATGGACAGGTGAATGCGGTATATATTGCCAGAGGTCTACATCCTGCTGCAAAATTTGCAAGAGCTGCGCCGCATGATTTAACGCTAATGGTTCGAGACGCACCTGCGCTCGCTCTAAAACGACTGGTTGCGGATCAAAGCGGACACTCATCAGATTTCACTTTCAATTCTCAATAAAGATGGCATGAGTCTATATAATCATGGTCTTGCGTGAAGGCACAACGATTCGTCATGGCTTGCGCCAGGAACCTTAAAAAGCCATCTTATAAAAACACCTTTAGAAGCGGTGTGCAATAGCGGCTAAAAGTGCCTCACGATTAGCCTGCCACGATAGGGATGCCGATTCAATTGGCAATTCCAGCGTGATGATGGCAATTTGCAGCACCCGACCACAGTAGTTGCCCAGCGAACCCGGCGTGGGATAGCCAATGTTATCTGTCGTGGGATATTTGTTGTACTGCTGCATAATAAAGGCTAAAGTGCGGCTGCGCTCACCTGTCCAATTCATGGTGTGGAACGGGCTATGAATGCTAACTACCTTGCCTGGCTTGTATTTCTTGAGCAGTTGCATAACGCCTTGCGTTTCTGGTTCCGAGGCCGCACGCGGGCCAGGACTATAACGCATCCGCCGCACACGCGGCTGCCAGCTACCAGGGAAGTTACGATTAAGATCAACGCCGTGGGCGTTCACCCGTTGCTGCATCGCCAGGCCATCCGGGTTGACTTTAGGCACCAGAATAATACGGCATCCTGCTAGCGTTTCAGGATGCTGTTTCAGGTACTCGCGCAGCCGCTCGACAACACTGGCTGTGTTGGTCTCATTGCCGTGAAAAGCGCCGAAGATGACGGTGACATTTGTGCCTTCCCCTAACACGTAAGCCAGCAGAGGCCGACCTTTGACAGAATGGCCGAAAATTTCTTGTCGTTCTAGAGGCGCTACTTTAGGGATGACTTTCAACGGCTTTGGGGGTGGCGTAGGAGTAGGCGTAATTTCCTCTGCGTCTGAGCCAGGCTCCGTTGGGACAATCTCTGGGGTGGCAGCAGGATTCGCTTTACTGACCGCATCGGGAACAGCAGGTGCGCCGGGTGCGGTAAAGGGCGTCGGAGCAACTGTGGGCGTGGTATCGGGTATGGCCATACCAACTTTTGCGACTCCGCAGACACCTATTGTGAAGCTACAGGTTGCTACGAGGAATGAGGGGAAAGCTCGGAAAAGCGGCGGCGGCTTGTTTGGTCGAAGCATAAGTTATAGCCCTGTCTCCATATCATTTTAACCTACTCGCTCGTTGATTGAGCATCAGGCTAACCAAAAATCCAGCTAACCGATCTTTCAGCACCTCTAAAATGGCAGTCAGGGATGGTAAGATAAAAGCAATCGCTAACTATTGAGGTGTCACCATGAGCCAAACCACACAAGACCATAACTTAGCTCTCTCGACAAATTCATTAGATAAGGCCACATCCGATTTCAGGCAGGTAAGTTTCTTCAAAGCCCGCAGATTAAAGCTGGTGTTGCTCCTGGGAGCGACAGTGTTAGCATTGAGTGTTGGAGTGCGTGCCAAGCGACCTACCATTATGAAGAAAGACGGTCACTTGTCGCCTATCATGGCCATTGTTTATTTCCCGAACAATACCTGGCGAAAGTATATGATTGTTGATGTGCCAGGGGGCGGCCCCTATTACTATAAGGGCAAAAGGGAAGGCGCGACGGAAGTTAAGCTGTGGCTCGATAGCATGGCCAGCATCACCGATACCAATGACCAGGATGCCCTTATCACGCTCAAGAATGGGAGCCAATATCGGTTAGGCTGGGGCTGTGACCACTTACAGGCGATGAACGCTGACGAGAGCGTTGAAGACATTAATCTCAAGAAAGTCAGCGCCGTGAAATTCCTCTATACCCCGCGCCGCGATCATGCTGGCTATGCCATGTTTGACGATTGGCGTTATTCCCCTTATACCGGCGAAGAACTGCCTGAAGAGTAGGTTATGGCCTCAAGCCAAGAGTCCTCCCTCGAATAACTTGTGACTTTAACAACCTTTCTTCTTCCTTGCACGCACTATCACACAACAGGCCCGAAAATGAGGTATGTTAAAAATTAAGCAGGAGAGAATCCCATGAAATACCGAGTCTTGATTGAGCAAGATGAAGACAATATGTTTGTTGCTCAGGTACCAGCACTTCCTGGTTGCATTTCTGAGGGTCACACCAGAGGCGAGGCAGTGGAAAACATCAAAGAGGCGATTACAGCTTATCTCGAAAGCTTAGCAGCCCATGATGAGCCAGTGCCGCCTTCCATTGAAGAGTTAATGGTTGAGGTTGCGGGGTGAGCAAACTCCCGCAAGTGAGTGGCGTGGAAGTGGCTAAAGTCCTCCGCCAAGTGGGTTATGAGCATGATCATACGCGAGGTAGCCACATGGTCATGCGAGAGATAGCAGCCCCACATCGGCGGGTAACAGTACCACAGCATAACCCAGTGGCCAAAGGTACCCTGCGAGCCATTATCCGCGCTATCGGCTTAACAGTAGATGAGTTCGTAGAACGACTTTAAAGGTTACACCCCAGATTAATTCCTTGGTGTAATGTAAATTGTCCTCAGTTATTATGGGCTACTTTAATGTTAAGCCCCTCGCTCAACAGCTTTAGCACTTGCCCACAGCGATTCCCATTGTTCAGGAGTCAGGGATTCTAAATCGAGTTCCTGTTGATTCGCCTGGCGTTCCATTGCCTGGAAGCGAGAAGTGAAGCGTGTGACCGCATCGCGCAGAGTTAATTCAGGATTGACTCCTTTCCAACGAGCGACATTGACGACGGTAAAAAGTAAATCACCCAGTTCTTCGGCGGCGCGTTCTTGATTATGTAAATCGGCCTCTAACTCAGCCGTTTCTTCATGCAGCTTATCCATGACAGCGGCCATATCGGGCCATTCAAAACCGACCTTGGCCGCCTTCTTAGAAATTTTTAGGGCCAGCATCAAAGCCGGTAAAGCCTGGGGCACATCGTCGAGGATGGAAGTAAAGTTGTCTGCCGCATCGGGTGCGGCATTAGCTGTAGTTTGACTATCTGCTGTCTGCGCCGCTTTTTCGGCTTTGGCGGCTTTTTCGGCACGCTTGATGGCATCCCAGTTTTGCAGCACCTCATCGGAGTTAGCAACTTCAACCGTGCCAAAGACGTGCGGATGCCGTCGCACGAGCTTGTCACTAATAGATTCAAGTACATCCACAATATCAAAGCGCGATTCTTCGGCAGCTATTTGCGCGTGCAGTATGGGTTGCATCAATAGATCGCCCAGTTCTTCGCGCAAGTTGTCATCATCAGCCTTTTCAATAGCTTCCATCGTTTCATAGGTTTCTTCGAGGAGATGGGTACGCAATGTAGCGTGGGTTTGCTCACGATCCCACGGACAGCCATCAGGCGCTCGCAAACGCGCAATGATTTGTACCAGACGGTCAAAGGCAGCAGTAGGAGTAGGACGTTGGGACATGGGAATTTTGAACAACCTTTCCGGTATTACCGAATAGTTAAGTTAGCCTCTAAAATGCCACGAAGCATCTATCTCACACGGTTTATAACGTGGATCATAGATGCTTCGTGGCTACGGCACCTTCTTTAACGAACCCGTCGCTTACACCCTGGGTTCATCACCTTTTCATTAGCCACCTGGCTTAGCCGCACCGCCCGCTTTAGGCGCACCAGCCGCCGGGGCAGCACCACTGGGAGCGGCACCGCTAGGGGCTGCTCCGCTTGGAGCAACGCCACCAGTCGCAGAGCCTGCGCCGCCAGGTGCGGTCAGCCCACTGGGAGCATTAGCCGCTGCCTCAAAATTTTTGGAGACGGCCTCAAAGTTAGGATCACTGACCTGCACTTGCTTGCCTTTAGCAGCATCCGTGCGCAGTTGGCTTAACAGATCACCAGCCGCCTGTTGCAGCCCTTGCTGTGGCTGGAAATTAGGATTACCTGCGGCGGAACCTGCCGAACGCATCATGACTTGTTCCAGCTTGTAGTCTTGTTCCAGGCGCGTCTTCATCTGGTTGAAGTCCGCTTTTTGCGACGGCTCGTTGGCGACTAAGTGCGCAATCAGGTACAGCGCACGGGGCGGACTGCCAATGGTTATGACTGGAGTGACCTCGTTGGGCTTAAGTTTAGCCAGGGCCGATTTCATGTTCGGCGGCAGGCTGGCCATTGGAATTTCGGTCTCTTCCACACTCCGACCAGCGACCGGATCATTCGCCTTGGCCTGCTCATCCACCAGTTGCTTAAAGGTCTTGCTTTGACTCTTCAACTGCTGGGCCATCGTATCTGCACGCACCTTGGTTGAGGTGACCAGGAAACCAATTTTGACACGTTGCGGCTGGTCGTAACGCGCGCGATTCTTATTGAACCACGTCTGTAGCTGTTGATCAGTAACTTTAATGTCTTTGGTGAGCAGCTTGTCTATTGCCAATTGATTGCGGGTGCCACGCACCATAGCATCCTTGCGTGGGCCACCAGCCTTCATCATAGCAGCGACCTGGGGGTTTTGCTTGGATTGATCATCAATGGCCTTATTGACTTCATCATCGGTGACATCCAGGCCACTCGCCTTCAACTTTTGCATGACCAATTCATAGTCAATTATCTGTTGCAGGGCAGTCTCGCCATAAACCGTTTCAAGATAGGTATCCAGTTCGTTGCGTTTGATGGCCTGGCTGCCCACCGTGGCCACAGTATCGCTTGGATTCCCCGCCGCGCCCGCCGCACTGCCGCCACTATTGCCACAACCGCTCAGGGGCACCGCGATGATGATGCCAGTGAGCAGGGCACCTGTCAACCACAGTCCCTTACCCTGTCCTCTAATCTTCCCCTTCATTACTTTCTTCACTTGTCTTCCTTTTAACCTTAAATCCGGGCAACCTCCAAGTCGCCTCAGTTTAGATCATATTTTTAATGGGACGCGAAACTGCGTTACGCAAGCTACGCGAGCTGAAACCGCTATTTAAGAAATAGAGTAGCGTTGCTTAGCGCACAGAGTTTGCGTCGCCGCAGGTGTAGCGTCCCATCTAAGTAATACTCTCAAGCACTTTGCTCTTGTAGAATGTTTTCAGCAATATCGAAGTTAGCCGCCACATGCTGCACATCGTCATGGTCTTCGAGTGCATCCATGAGCTTTAACATCCGGCGGGCGGCATCACCTTCAAGCTGCACCGTTGTTTGCGGCACCATCTCACTTTCTGCCGACGAGACCCTAATGTTATGGCTGGTTAAAGCTTCCTGCACCTTATTGAGTTCCTCGGCTGGCGTGGTGATTTCGTAGGTATCCCCAGAGCGCGAGAAGTCTTCGGCCCCGGCCTCCAATGCCGCTTCCATCACGGTATCTTCATCCGCGCCATCGGCGGGCACTTCAATGACGCCCTTACGCGCAAACTGCCAGGCAACCGAGCCATTTTCGCCCAGGTTGCCGCCATACTTGGAAAAGAGATGGCGGATGTCGGCCACCGTGCGATTGCGATTGTCGGTTGCCACTTCCACTAAGACGGCTACGCCGCTTGGCCCATAGCCCTCGTAGGTTATTTCTTCGTAGTTCTCGCTGGCTAATTCACCCGTGCCTTTTTGGATCGCCCGCTTGATGTTATCGGCAGGCATTGAGTTTTCCTTCGCCTTTTCGATAGCTAAGCGGAGCCGGGGATTAGCGTCCGGGCTGCCCCCACCGTGCTTGGCGGATATGGTGATTTCACGCGACAACTTACCGAAAATTTTGCCGCGCTCTAAGTCGGCTTTTCCTTTTTGCAGCCGGATATTATGCCATTTACTATGTCCTGACATGGTTTGCTGATTCCTATTAACGTAAATTTATTAAAATGTCTGACTCCTGGAATTCTGGCTCAGTCTACCAAAACTGGGGCTTCAAAAGATAGACGACGGCCTGTCTTGCACGTTTCCCACGCTACTATCTGCAATCGGGCACGGGGTTTGGTGGAAGTCACAAGCCAAGAGGAGAATACTACACGCTATGAGCCGTCGTATCAATTTTGATAGTTTGACCCTGGCCAGCACGGTGGATAGTCTGCAAGTGCTACTCAATGGCAGTATCCAGCGCATTAGCCAACCGAGCGAATATGACCTGGTATTGACCGTCTACGCGGCTCGCTACGGCGAGGCTCGCTGGCTCATCAACTGTTCCACCCAGTGGGCGCGCACGCACCTCGTTACCCAACGCCTGCCCAACCCACCCCAACCACCAGCATTCTGCATGACGCTGCGTAAATATATCGAAGGGGGCACGATCCTTTCGATTGCGCAACGCCGCTTCGACCGCATCCTTGATGTTACTATTCGCGGGCATGAGGGACAGGTTTACCTGCTCACAGCGGAACTGATGGGGCGGCATAGTAACATCATTCTGGTGTCGCCAGATGGTTTTATTCTGCAAGCGGCCAAATTGATTTCCTCGAAAGTTAACCGCGTGCGCGAAGTCCTGCCGGGGCGCGATTATCTGCCACCGCCCGATCAGGGACAACCTGACCCGCGCGGCATCACTGCCGACCACTTTCAGACCTGGCTCGCCAGTGCTGCCCCAGATGATTTTCCGGGTTGGCTAAGAGATAGCTTTGAGGGCATCAGCGGGATATTAGCCGGAGAAATTGATTCCCGCAGCACCCAAGCGCAACACAGCAATATCATTGCTGCACGTTGGGCCGCGTTTGAATCGGTTTTTCGTGCCGGACGGGAGCACACCTGGAGACCAGTGCAAGTGCGGGACACTGCAGGAACAATTATCGGCGCCTATCCCCTACCGTTGCAAGGCGTGCCTGCCACTCAGCAAACCCTTGCGCCTGATATTCACACGGCGTTAGAGCATTACTACTCGGTAGCCGTGCCGCAGGCGATATTCGAGCAGCAGCAACGCTCATTGCTGGGGGCATTGCAAAAAGCCTTATCTACGCAGCGTCACGCCTTACGGCAAGTGCAACAGGGAGTGCAGGAACGGGGACGTGCTGACCAGTATCGTCGCTGGGGTGAACTTATTCTGACCAACTTGCACCAAATCCAGAAGGGGCAGGATAAAGCGGAATTGCTCGATTATTATGCCGACCCGCCAGCCACCATCACTGTTGCATTGGAACCGACGCAAACCCCACAGCAAAATGCCGAGCGTCTCTACCAACGCGCTCGCCACGTCGAAAACAATGCCAACCGTTTGAAAGCTCTCCAACAGCAACTTGGTGAACAAGCCGAGGCTATCACGACCCTCATCGCTCAAGTCGAGCAGTCCGCCGACACGGCGCAGTTAGAATCGCTGCGCACTCAAGCGACCCGCCAGGGTTGGCTGCACGGCACCGGGGCCACAGCCGAAGCAGGCAAAAGCACGGCAAAAAGCCAGGCGCAACAAAAACCGGCTTTCGAGGGCAAGAGGATTCGCGCCTTGACCTCACCCGAAGGCTGGCAAGTATTATTGGGAGAGAATGCCGAAGCCAACGATTATCTGGTGCAGCGCGTCTCACGACCCAACGACTGGTGGCTGCATGTGCGCGCTGGCACTGGTTCCCATGTCGTCATTCCCACTCAAAATAACCCGCAACGTGTGCCCACCACAACCCTCATGTTCGCGGCTCAGTTAGCCGCCGCCAACAGTCGCGCTCGCCACTCGTCTTTAGTGGCCGTAGATTACACATTGCGCAAATACGTGCGCCGTCCACGCGGTGGCGCACCAGGCTTTGTCACTTACACCCATGAGAAGACTTTAGACGTTATACCGCTTGAGTGAAGAAGATTGTGCCGAGAAGTTATTCAAACTGGCACCAAAGCGCCGCCCATGAGATACCCAATTAACAAGTCACTCATTGCGTTTTAACTTCCTCAATACTTATATCATCCACATCGAGGGTGCCCGTGGTGTGGAATAAGCCGGGTATTAAGGTTATGAAAGCGGCACCCTGGGGCACTAAGACTTTACTTTCAAGCGTTGTCCAATCGCTATCGCCTTTAAGAGTTGGCACGGTGTGGCCTGGCCCAACTTTTTGCTGATTCGTATCGCTGAAATCGAAGCGCAACTGCGCTCTGTCCTGGGGGTTTGGCCCAGGATTCAAGTCACTGGTGCGCATTCGCACCCGCACTTTTATGGCCTGCCAGCGAGGATCAAGTTGGAAGCGGCTTTCTAGAGACACAGAGTTGAGCGAGGTATCATTGGTGAGCCGGAGAAAGTGGTTGCCATTCTCGGTTAGCACCTTCATCTGAACCGGATCAGGCAACTTCCAGCCGAGCGGGTTGTGCTGGTTATCGAACTGTTCAAAAGTGCCTTCCGGGAAGCCTGGACGAATCGCCAGGGCACGCAGACTGGCTGGCAAGGTGACTTCGCTAATGTCCAAATCAGCAATATCAAAAGTGCCCTTAACGCGGAAGAGGCCGGGTTTGAGCCGCAGAAAAGTGGCACCTGCCGGAATTCGGGCCGTAATCTCCTGGGTGACCCAATCGGAATCTTGCCTTAACCCCAGGAACCTCGTCGGGCCGCTCTCGACTTTGTTGCCGTCTTTATCATCAAAGTCATAAGCGATATGGGCGGTCATCCAGATTTGGTTGCCTACAGTGATATTATGCCCGCGCAGCCTGGCCCGAATTTTAAGAGCCTGCCAACTCGGATCAAGCTGGAAGCGGCTATCGGCAATCAGAGAATACGGCAACGGAACCTCTTGAGTCAGGCGCAGAAAGCGGTTGCCATTCTCGGTTAGCACTTGCTCCTGGCGCAAGCTGGTCAGCATCCAGCCTTCAGGAGTGCCGCTGGCGTCTAACTTTTCAAATTTCCCTTCGGGAAAGCCGGGGCGGATCGGAGGGGCCTCTAAGGGCGCGTTGGGTTCTAAATAAATATCATCAAAGTCGGCAGTGCCCGCACTCGCCAGCAGTAGTGGCTGTAGCTTAAGCTGCGCTGTGCCCGGTGCAATGGTTAGCACGGCCTGGCGCGTGACCCAATCTGTATTGCCCCATATCCGGGGTGCAAAAACTTTCTCTGCATAGCCAAGACCGTTCTTGGCTTCATCTTCAAAATCATATTCGAGGAGGGCTGAACCCCAGTTAACTGGCCCACTGCCTACATTTTGTGTCCGCATCCGGCTACGGATTAACAGCGTTTTCCAGGTTGGATCAATTTTAATATTACTCTCTATCCACACGGCGCTGCGGCCCGGATCAGCAGTGAGTCGCAGAAAATGATTGCCATTTTCCTCCATAATCTTGCTGTTGCGCGGCATGGGCAGATGCCATCTTACAGGCTGACCTGTTGCATCCAGGTTTTCAAAGGTACCGTCGGGAAATCTAGACTGGGCTACCAATAATGGGTCAGTTGAGGCCGCTTGACCTGTTATGGCTGGTTCCGGCTTGGCTTGTTCCAAATTGGCTGGTGCCTGCGCACCGGTAGCACTTTGTCCAGTAGGTGCTAGCGTGTCTGCGTTCGACAGACCTGACCGGATAACGGTGCTGCCATTATCAGGAACCGCACCGGAACTGGTTCCCACACCTGAACTTGTGCCTGTTTCAGCTTTAGTCTCTGCTAATTGGTCATCCTTGAAGTGATAGACGCCGCCTTCGACACGATCCCACACCGCAATGGTTCGCGCTGGCAGAGCTTTGCCACTGCCCTCATCTTTGCCAATGGCAATAGCGCAAACCCCACCATTTACATCCGTTAAATCGGCCAAACTGATTTTTTGTTGGTTCCCGCCACGCGCATAGAGTAAAGTTTGCTCATCTAATAGTACAAGCTTCGTTTTGGGCTGCGGCAATACGTTCGTTTTGCCATTAGGCAAGGCATAGGAAGCCGCTTCCAGAGTCAGAAGTTTCTTGTCTAAAGTGACACTGCGGATTTTACCTTGCAGCAGAATCTCTCCCGACTGGAGTTTAAATTCGCTTTTATCTTCAGCCCCTGCCGCGTTAGGAGCCGGAACCGGAGCATCTGCTTCGGCCATGCGGGGATAAGTCAGGCGCGTTACTGGCGACCATTTGACAGGAGTATAAACAGGGGCATAAGCGTCTGGTGCGGCTAAAGCCACTTTGGGTGATATGGGTGATAAGGGATGCGGGTTAGGGGCCTTATGAAAATTGACTTCTCGAAGGCCCGGCACGGCTAACGATGTCGGCTTAATCGGCCCAGTTTCAGTGCTCGCTACAGATGAGATATGCTGGTAACTTGGCTGTTGCGCTGCGGCTATCGCCATATGCGCGACCTTGCCCACACCAGAACCCGCGACACATAAACCTAAACTGGTCACGACGCCCACTTTAATCTGGCTCATCAACATGGCTTTGAGCACTCCTTCGGAGATAGAGGCTACTTTGAGGCTGGCATTAGTCGCCGCGATACCATTGGCACTACCTATTGTGGAGACATTCGCCGTTGTCCCCGTTACAGCACCACTGGTGCCGATAACTGAGCCGCCAGCAGCCACATTATGGGCAATGTTCATGGCTAAGGCAGTGCATCCCACCGGCGCGGCGTGGACGGCACGCTCCGCTATTAAAGCCGTTAAAGCAGCCACGGTAAGAGCACAGCCCTGTTGAGCAAAATAGCGACGAAGTTTCTCTAAGGCGCGACTCAAACGTTTCTCGGCGGCGTTCTCCGAGATGCCCAGACGCTCGCCGGTCTCGCGCACGCTCTTGCCCTCAAAGAAGCGCAATATAATGGCATTGCGTTGCTCACGGCTCAGGCTGGCCAAAGCATCATGCAATAGGGGTTCCAGTTGCGCCCAGGCTCCATCCTGGGGTTGAACTTCACTCATCATGGTTTGGCCTACTATTTCCTGGGCGATCTTCTGTTCACGGCGTTGACGGCGCACTTCCTGCTTGAGCGCGTTTTTAGAAGCAAAGCGCGATGTGTTGAATAACCAGCCAGAGAGCAGCGTGCCGGGTCGGATAGCTGCCGCTTTGCGCGCCAGGATCAGAAACACCACCTGCGTCACATCCTCGGCCAGCGTGGGGTCGCGCACTTCGCGCAAGCAGGTCGAATAAACCAGGTTTACATGGCGTTCGACTAAGCTGGCAAAGGCCGCTTGCGATCCGTTGTCTAGATAGTCTCGTAATAAATGCCAATCATCCTGAAAATGGTTCATCTCGTTTACTTCATGTCCATTGGCAACATAAACCTGCCGCATTTGCACAAATATTTTGGCAGATCTTAAATGCGGCAAGCTGACTCAACCATCTCGAACCCGTCCTGTCCTCACCGCTCCACTTCGGCGATGGTATAAAACGAGCCGGTGACGCAGATCATATCGCTGGGATGCGATAACTCCAAGGCCCGCTCAACAGCGGCAGGGACAGGCGTTATGATTTCGACCTGATCGCAATACTGACGGGCTGCTTCAGCCACCGCTCTGGCCAGCGCTGCGCGAGCTGAATGCGACTGTGTAGCGATCACAACCTGGGCCAGAGGAGCCAATTGAGCGGTCATGGCGGCGTAATCTTTATCGGCCAGGATGCCCAACACTAAAATTAAACGTCGCCCTGGTGCTTCCCTCTGTTTTTCGCGCAGGTAGTTAGCCAGGCGGGCTGCGCCATCGGGATTATTCGCGCCGTCAATAATGACTAATGGTGCTTCCCGCAACACCTCGGCGCGTCCAGGCACAGCCAGCTTTAACGATGGATTGTCTTGGTTTGATGAAGATGCCTGAACATTAGTCTCAGTTTGCCAATCCAATGTTCGGTAGAGTGCTGCTTTAGCCATCGCCGCCGTTGCCAGGTTAAGCGATTGAAAATCTGGGGTCGCATCCCGCTCTGGCTGATGCTGAGAAACCGTTAAAACTTGCTGCATCGTAGCTTCTAATGCGGCCTTATCGTTGGATGATTCCGGTGCCTGGTAGGACCACAGGCGCACCTCATGGGCCGTGCAATAATCCTGAAAAACTTTTAAGACAGATGGCTTTGTCTCAGCCGTCACAAGAATGCGTTGCGGTCGCGCAATTTCCACTTTGTCACTTGCGATTTCCTCCACCGTATTGCCCAAACGGTCGCAATGGTCGAGCGCGACATGGGTGATAACAGAAACCGTCGGCTCCGTCGCGTTGGTGGCATCCCAACGTCCCCCCAGGCCGACTTCAACCACCGCGAAATCCACTTCGGCGCGTTGAAAGTGCCACAAGCCCAGCGCGGTTAAAGTTTCAAACTCTGTAGGTTGACCTAAGCTGTCTGCAACTGCCGTGAGCGATGGCAACGCGTCATCAAAGAGCGCATCCAACTCGGCATCTGCGATAGCACCTGGAAACAGTTCGGGGCCGGAACCCGTAGCATCAACTGGCGCAGAACTGTCGGTGGACATCTTTGACGCGGCTGGTAGCACGCGGATGCGCTCGTTCCAGCGATAAAGATGGGGCGAAGTGTATAGCCCAACTTTATGGCCCTGCGCCTCTAACAGTTTGGCCAGGAACTCACAGGTCGAGCCTTTACCGTTGGTGCCTCCTACTAAAACAATGGGATAAGCGTGCTGTGGCTGACCAAAGTGTTCTAACAGCGCGTGAACTCGCTCTAAACCGGGTTTAATACCAAACCGCTGCAAACTGTTCAAGTAACTTTCAAATCGTGTCATGTTTTAAATTAATAGTGAGTAGCAAGAAATAGCTCATATTCCAATTCCTCACCCTACTCTATTGCTCAACAACAACTAATGATAGACTGACCTCACCCTAAATGATTACATGAACCAATCTTAGTCACATAGTATTATAAAGTCACTAATTTAAACACTTCTATGTCTAATTTCAGTTTTAAGGTTCCGCAAGAAAGCCCTCATTACCCTGAGTCTTCTAAATATGTTATTGACCATATCTCTGTCATAATCAACGAAGCTATCACAGCAGGTAAAAATCGTATATTTATTCACACTAATTTAAAGCGCGGTTTACCTCTTGAAAATATTAATAAAGTCGCTGGGCCATTTGTAGAAGCTTGGGCAATGGAACAATTTGAAGAAGTCGCTGACGACTTAACTAACAAGTATGAGTTAATAAATGCTCAGGCAGGGAAGCGCCTCGATCCTTTTGATATTATTTTGCAATTCAGGCGGAAACAACCTGAAGAAACCTTCATTTCTACTAACGTGGATGTTAAAGCCACCTCCGAAGACATAATAAACTCTGGTAAAAGTCCAAACATAACCTCATACGCTCGCATCAGAACTGAGTACCTTACGGATCCAGATTACATTTTCCTCATACTGTCATTGAAGCATAAAGTCTATGGGGCACGGGATGCTACAACTGGCATGACGAATGGAATCATGGAAGTAACATCTTACGCTGTGTATGATCTTAAGTACATTTCTGCCTCAGATTTAAACTATAATCCAGCATTAGGAACAGGACAGCTACAAATTCGAGATATACATTATGTGGACATTAAAAGCCGCACTACATGGGAATTTCTTCAGCTACTTGACAGTAAGTTCATTCATTCCAAAGGTGAAACAGCTTGGCTTTTTATGGCGAAGAAATATGGCTGGATTAAGGAGGAAGAATGATAGGAGATAATCGTTTTATCTGTGGGGATGCAGTAAAAGAAATGTCCCTACTTCCTGGAGCAAGCATTGATCTTCTTGTAGCTGATCCCCCCTACAACTTAGGAAAAGATTATGGAAATAACATAGATAATCGAGCATGGAATGAGTACGAATTCTTTACTAGGAGGTGGCTTACAGAAGCTATGCGCGTTCTTAAACCAACTGGTTCTATCTATGTCTTCATGGGCGTTAGATTCATATCTAAGCTGTTTCTAATTTTAGAAAATGATCTCAACCTCAACTTTAATGGTTGGATCACTTGGCACTATACTCAAGGAATGGGTAGAAAGGCAGGATTCTCTCCGAGGCATGAAGACATTTTATTCTTCACAAAAAGTCAAGATTATACGTTTAATATAGATGATATAAGAATTCCGCAGAAATACTACCGCGAGCGCAATAATATGGCTGGTGCAAATCCCGGTGATGTTTGGCAATTTTCTCATGTCCATTACTGTAGTGAAGAACGACAAGATCATCCAACTCAAAAGCCCGAAGCATTGCTGGACAGGATAGTAAGGGCTAGTTCTAATCCGAATGACCTCATACTTGATCCTTTTGTTGGTAGCGGAACGACTTGTCGCGTTGCGGATATTCTACAGAGAAAATGGATAGGGATAGATATAAATCCCGATTATATTTCAATGGGTCAGCACCGGGTAGCTTCTACATTTAAGGGTTTAGACTCCATTGACCCAAGAGTCGCTAGAACTCCTAAGGATCTTCCTAAGACTAATATAGAGCAACCAAATCTGCTCCAGGTTGATTAAAATATAGGATTAACAATGTGCATATAAGTAATTGGCACTATTTTTAATGATAGAAGTTGAGCAGTCTTGCCGTTAGAAACTACTTTGGATTAACTATATTCACTTTCCCATATTTTCATGACATTAAAGTCACTTCCCTACGAGGTCACCGCATGAAGCCTAGCATCCGCCTCATTTCTGCCTTTCTCTCTGCCTTAGTTCTGGGCATTCTGATTATAATTGCTGTGCCGTTTGCAAAATCGGCAACTCCCGCACCACCCTCGACAAACAAAGCAGCACCAACCGCTGGCAATGCAGCATCAGCCGCTGGCAACAAGGCTACAGGCGTGACCGTTGCGCCGACAACTCACGCAGCAGCGAACACGGTATCCGCTCCAGCTTCGACCAAGCCCACTCCTTCTGCATCTATTGCCGCACCCTCTGCACCAGCAACCTCTCCTGCACCCCAGACCAAGATTAGCATTCCGGCAGGAGCCGATGCCGCGATGATCGGACGTTTGCAAGCCGATGTGCGGGCACTCACCCAGTTTAAGTCTCGTGTGCCAGGCACTCCGGGCAACCGACAAGCCGCCGACTATGTGGCGCAACGTTTTCAGCAAATCGGTCTGCAAAAGCTGCCTAAAGATACAGATTATTATGAAGAGTATGAAGTCACGGCCCCGGTGACTAAGTCGGCGCAACTTACCATCAATGGCCGCGCCTTGCCGATTCTGCCGATTTATCCCAACCACGTTGTCACCTCTTCGACGCCTCGTGAAGGTTTGACTGGCCCGATGATTTATGCGGGACAGGGCAACCCCAGCGACTACAACGGCTTTAAGATGGAGGGCGCGATTGTTGTGCTTGACTTTAACAGTGGTCTGAACTGGATTACCGCTGCTGACTTAGGGGCGCGGGCGGTTATATTCTTAGAACCCCAAACGACGACGCGCAGCCAGGCCGAGCGTAAGTTCGCTAATCTCCCCCTCGAAGTGCCCCGTTTTTATGCACCACGCGCCACGGCTAATACCATTTTAACGGCCCTTGGCCTTCCACCCGTTACGACTGCTCCCACCCCGCTTGATCTCACCGCACCTACCATTGCCCTCCCGGATATTAAGAATCAGAAGCCAACTACAGGCACCCTCCAATCACAGGTGATCTGGGAGCGGGTAAAGACACGTAACATTGTGGGGATGCTGCCCGGCACGGGAGCCGCCGCAGGGGGCAGCGACAAGGATAAAAAGCCGAACACCATTGTGATTGATGGCTACTACGACTCGATGGCCCTCACGCCCGACCTGGCTCCTGGTGCGGAAGCGGCGGGTAACTGTGCTGCTTTATTGGAAGTCGCCCGCTATTTTAAAGCGCATCCCACGCCTTATAATCTGCTTTTCGTGGCCAACGGTGCCCATCACATCGCCTTAGCGGGAACCCGTAACTTCCTGGCCAAGCACTTCTTTGATGCTGATGGCAAGGGTGGCGATGAGCTTAAAAAAGAGATTGACAGCTATCGCGCCTTTATCGGTCTCGACTTAACCAGTGCCACCAACACGGTGGGACTCTTTGGCAAGTCGAATTTTTATAACCAGATGGGCGTCGGTTCGGAAAACATTCTGCTTAACCAGTTCGCCGACTTTACCAAAGCCATTAACGACTTCGCCAAAGCCGAAGGCGACCGACGCGGCTTGTTAGAAGAGCAGTCCGAAGCGTTCTATGTAGACGGCATCACAGGCCGCAATGGACGCACCTGGCGCAGCTACCTGCCATCGCTCTTAGCCCTGGATAGTGAAGCCGCCACAATGGCCCAAAAGCCCGGTATTAGCTTCGCTACTGCCAATGATGCGCGGATGCTCCAGGATACCCCCTTTGATACCCCGGAGCGGCTGACACCTGCTAACTTCTCCAACCTCGCGCAGCAGATTAACACCGTTGACCTCTTGCTAGGGCAGGCCCTGACGCCGGGGGCTGCCGATCCTCAGCAAGCCGATAAGACCGCAATTGACCGCTTACCCGAATCCTCGACTCTCTCGCAGAACTTTGGCTATGGCGTGGGACGTGCGATTTATCGCCAGGCACAGAAGATTCGCTCTTTCCTGCCCAATGACCCCATCCCCGATTCTAATAATGCCGATAGCGTCAGCATCCTGCCACCCGACCAGAGAGACAACGTCGCTGCTGTGGGTTATGTGCTTGACCGCGATAACTTCTACAAGAGCTATTCCGGTGTGCGCGGCGCATTTATCGAACGCGCGCTCTTTTCTAATGGCAATGCGGATGCTCCGCCTGCTGCGCAGTTTCTCTTCCTGGGGCCGCGTGTTGGGGATACCAAAGGTGGCGGCACGCCCGACCTGGAAATCGAAGCCTATTCCGTAAGTAGCTCAGGACGAATTCTATTTGCGCCGGATATGGGTGCCGAGCGCCAGCGGTTCTCGCCTAAATTCAAGAAAACGGCAGCTCTCTCTTACAAGGACGAAAAACTTAAACAGCTTAATGTTGATGCCACTGTCATCTGTTTTCAGGGACGTTCTACGGCCCTCTATGACACCCTCGATCAGCGTTACTTCACCGTTCTTCGAGAGATGGCCGTGCTGGATGGCACTACCGATGCTGAACCGGTGCAATATGGTTTCCTGCGCCCCAGTGCCCCCGGCGGCTCCTCGGATATTGAACCAACAAGTATTGTCTTCTCCAAGCCAGGTGACCGCTTTAAGCTGATTATGTCGGCTGGTTTATTGGGCAAGCGTTTAATTCTGCTCGATACCACACCAGGCGCTGCCCTGGCCAACGGGAAGACCGTGCTGCCGGAAGGCTCCGGCTTTGTAGTGCCCGATGATCCCAATTCCAACTCGATTATTCGCGTCGCTTATCAGGCTGCCCGTGACCTGTGGACGTTGGATCAGGAGCGCATCTTCCTACTCAAGCGGTTCGGCATCAACAACGAGCGTGTTGATACCCTGCACGGTCAGGCGGGTGGCGAGGGCAAAGACCCCAGCGACCCCGCAGGCAGAAAATATTTAGATGTCACAACCCCCACCGGGGGCGCTATCGCGGAAGCCGAGAAGTCTTTAGCCAATTTGCAATACGATAAATTTTATATGCAGGCCCGCCGCGCTTTCGGCCTCGAATCACGCGCTTACCCGGATGTAGAGAACACCGCTCAGGACGTGCTCAAAGGTATTGTTTTCTATCTGGCGCTACTGCTGCCCTTCTCTTATTTCGTGGAGCGATTGCTCCTCGGCGCACCCGATATTCGCAAGCAGATTTTCGGTACTTCCTTAACCTTCTTAATCGTCTTCTTCTGTATCCGCTGGGTGCATCCGGCTTTCGAGCTGGCGATGACGCCGTTTATTATCCTTTTAGCGTTTATCATCTTAGCTCTCACGGTCTTCGTGACTTCGTTCCTGTCCGGCAAATTTGAGGCGGAAATCAAGCGTCTCAAGCAGGGCGTCCACTTTGCCGATGTGGGACGGCTTTCGGCCATCGGCGCGGCTTTAGGCTTAGGTATCGCCAATATGCGCCGCCGCCCGGTGCGCACGGCCCTTACTTGCGTCACCCTCGTCTTACTGACCTTTACCGTCTTGAGCTTCACTTCCGTTTCGGCCAATATCTCTAACTTCGCGCGGCCTTATGGCAACAGTGTGCCACCCTATCAAGGCTTGCTGGTGCGCCAACCCGACTGGGGCGCGTTGCCCGAAGTCGCCGTCAACTCGCTACGCAACGACTTCACCCAGACTTTTGATGCTGTCGCCCTGCGCTCTTGGTATCTCTCGCGTGACCAGGGCGAACCGCTGCAATTGCGGGTCAACAATGTGGCTGATCCCAACAAGTTCTTCTATGCCCCGGCAGTCTTAGGCGTGACACCCGACGAGGTGAAGATTCACTCACCGATAGTAAATACACTCATCCGTGGCAAATGGTTTGATGGCACGCGCAAAGACGTTTGCCTGCTGCCACGCGCCATGCTGCTTGCCGACAAAACCACGCCGGACACTACAGGCACCACCGAGACTAAAACCGATAAAAAGCCGAGTGGCCCGCCCCTGGGCCTAACCGAAGATAACGCGGTGGGTGCCAAAGTTCAGATTGCAGGGCAAGTGCTGGAAGTTATCGGCGTCTTTGACGATGAGAAATGGTTCCCACCTGCCGATGCACGTAAGCAAGGGGCTAAACCACTTCATGACTTAGACGATGAAGAGTTCACCCCGGTAGATTATCAGAACGAGCAAAACAAGCAGACCAAACAGACCACGGACTTAGCCGGGGCCAAGGGCGAATCGGCCCAGGTGCAGCGTTATCAGCACATGGACGCTAATGCCCTGCTGCTAATGCCCTATGAAACAGTCTTAGAAATGGGCGGCACAACCCGTTCGGTGGCGGCAGGCTTTAGCGATCCAACCAAGGGCCTTGACGCCTTAAACCGGTTAATGAACCGCGCAGCATTGGGCATCTTCGGCGCAACGCCAGCGATGGTAGATGGCAAACCGACGGGACCGCTCGAAGCACGTCTCTATTCTTCGGTCGAAAGCACTTCCTATGAAGGCTTTGCGTCCTTGCTCATTCCAGTCTTAATTGCCGCCCTGATTATCGCTAATACCATGCTGGGCTCCGTCTTCGAGCGCACGCGGGAAATTGGCATTTACTCGTCGGTGGGCTTAGCCCCCATCCATGTCGCTGCCCTCTTCATTGCCGAAGCGATGGTGTACGCGGTGCTGGGTTCTATCTCTGGCTATCTCATTGCCCAGATTGTTGCCAAAGTCATCACCACCTGGAGCCTGCTGCCGGGTATTACGCTCAACTACTCGTCCAGTGCAGCGGTTATTTCTACCATCATTGTGATGGCGACCGTATTGCTCTCAACCATTTACCCGGCCTGGCAAGCCTCCCGTATGTCCCAACCTGACATTGAGCGGCGTTGGCGCATGAGCGAACCCACCGGTGATATATGGCGTTTCCAGTTCCCCTTCACAGTTTCCGGTCAACAGCCCTTGGGGGTAGCCCAATTCCTGGCCGACTTCTTTGAGACCCACACCGATACTTCAGTCGGTAGGTTCTACACCGACCGGGTCTTCTTCACGGCTTTACCGCTACGCGATGCGGTAGCGATTTTAAACTCTGGCAGCGATGCCGATTTAGCCATTGCCGATGGTACTCCGGCTCCCAGTGGCACACCTGCGACCGAGCACTCTGCCGCCGCTGGCCCGAACAGCTTTGGAGCCGCCACTACAGCCAATGGCACCACCGCCGCAACCAATGGCACTGCGAACGGCGCTAATGGCACTGCCGTTGGCAGTGCCGATCCATCCAGCGAGCATGAGGTGGTAGTCAGTGCAGGCGGCGTTGAAGCGCCGCTGAGTCTGGCAAACATCGCCGCCGATGAAGATACTGAAGTCTATCGTCTCGCCATGCGCGTCTGGCTGGCACCTTTCGACATGGGTGTATCCCAAGACACCGACATTTTGCTGGTGCCCTCGGCAGAGCCAGGGCTTTATGAACTGCAATTAAAGCTGGTGCGCCAGAGCGGTGAAATCGCGGCCTGGAAGCGCGTGAACCGGGGCTTCATGAGCGACTTGCGCAAGCAACTTTTGTTATGGCGCACTATCAAGCGCGAGGGACAGCAAGAATATGTCCTGCGCGGTCGTGCCCACGTCTCCGGGCAAGTCATACCGACCGAGGTGCCCGGCGCTGTAGTAGGAACCGTTTCGATGACTTAGGGAGAGGTGATGGGTCATAGGTTATGGGTAATACATTGCTTTAGAGTGCATTCCGTATAACGGCCTTGATATGCGCTATCACCCATAACCTATTACCTATGACCCATCACCTATAACCAATTACCTATAACCCGACTTTAGGAGAACTATGGCATCCGCCGATTCGCCATTTGACGATTTACAATCGGGCACCACCAAAGAAGAGCGCCCCACCGGCCCACTCAATGTTGACCCGGCCTTCAATAACACGCCGGGCGATGACATCGTTGCGGGTGATGCGGAAGAGTTTGTTGATGGCTTTAGCTGGCGTACGGTCATTGGCGCGATCTTCATCGGCCTCATTATGATGCCGGGCGCGATTTACTTGAGCCTGATTGCAGGCCAGGGCTTGGGGCCAGCGGCGGAATGGGTGACGATTATCCTCTTCATGGAAGTCGCCCGCCGCTCCTACCAATCGCTGCGCAAGCAAGAAATCTATCTGCTCTATTACGTTGGCGCAGCCTTGACGCAACAGGTCGGGGCCTTGGCTCTCACTGGTGGCGCTTTCGCTCCGCTTATTCTGACCCAATATCTGGTTCATACCCCCGTAGCGCAGCAATTAGGCATTACCCAAGCTGTACCAACCTGGGTATCACCGCCGCTGAACTCGCCTGCCCTCTTAGGCCGCACCTTTTTCAATAGCGCCTGGTACCCCGCTATCGGCATCATGATCTTTGGCCAGGTTTTTGGTCGCTTGCAAGCCTGGGGCTTGGGTTATGTGCTGTTCCGTATTACATCCGATGTTGAGCGTTTGCCGTTCCCCCTCGCGCCTATCGCCGCCGAAGGCGCGACCGCCCTGGCGGAATCATCGGCGCAAAAAGAAGGCTGGCGTTGGCGCATCTTTTCCATCGGGGCCATGATCGGCGTGGGCTGGGGCACTATCTATGTGCTCGTGCCCTCGGTCACCAGCATTATGTTCTCACAGCCCATCACCATTATCAGCAATCCTTTTATTGATCTAACTTCCAACACCCAGAAGATTATGCCCGCCGCGCAGTCGGCTCTGGGCACCGATTTAGGGGCTTATTTCGTAGGCTTTGTGCTTCCGCTACCAGTTGTAGTCGGCTCCTTTATCGCGGGCGTTGGCTGTCACTTGTTCGCTAATCCCTTCTTGCAAAAAGCGGGTATTCTGCACACCTGGACGCCGGGCCTGGATGTCATTCAAACCCAGGTCGTTAATTACTTCGATTTCTACCTATCCTTTGGCGCTGGTGTTTCAGTCGTCGTGGCGATTGTGGGTATTGGCAGTGTCATCCGTGCCCTCACCAAAAATCGGCGCAGCCAGGCCCAAGGTGTATCGGGCCTCCGCATGGCACCGCCACCGGGACGCGGCGACTTTCCCATCTGGATTTCGCTGGCGGCCTGGGCGGTGGGTACCATCGCCTTCATCCTCCTGTGTCATAATCTGGTACCAGGCTATCCCGTAGGCTACCTGATCTTTTTCGGCTTTGTCTGGACGCCGATTTTCTCTTACATCAATGCGCGTATGGCGGGCATGGCAGGGAGCAATGTTTCCATTCCCTACGTCAAGGAAGCATCCGTGCTGATGGCAGGCTATCGCAACGTGGACATCTGGTTTGCGCCCATCCCGCTCAGTGACTTTGGCGGCATGGCCGCGCATTTCCGCACTGTAGAATTAACGCGCACCAATTTCGTCTCCATTCTTAAAGTCGAGTTGCTGATGCTGCCCATCATGCTCGCCTGTTCCTTGCTCTACTGGAGTTTCATCTGGCGACTGGCCCCCATTCCTTCATCGGTTTATCCTTACGCTTCCAAGTTCTGGCCCGCACACGCACAGCAGACCGTTATCTGGTGGACAGCCAATCGCTCTGGCGACCAAAATTTCCTCATCCGGGTGCTCAACCCTCATTACATTGCCGCTGGTGGCATCATCGCCGCTGTCCTCTATGCCGTTGTCAGCCTGGCTGGTTTACCAATTTTGTTTTTCTACGGCCTCGTCAATGGCATGAACGGCGCACCTGCCGGGGTGATTCCTATGTTCATCGGTGGAATGTTAGGCCGCTATTACTTCCAGAAGCGTTACGGCGTCGAAAACTGGCGTGCCTACGCCCCGGTTCTCGCCGCTGGCTATTACTGCGGCATGGGCCTCATTGGTATGGCTGCGGTGTCACTGGCACTACTCTCAAAGAGTGTTTCTCGCCTACCGTTTTAAATTGCAGACTCCTGCCATTGCGGATTTCGGATTGCGGATTGCGGATTTATACTGTAGGGCAGAGCGTCCGCACAGCAGCTAAAACATAGCTGCCGTAATGATAATTGCGGATTTATACTGTAGCGCAGAGCAATGGATAAAACGGCATTTAAGGCACGGACGAAGACGTATGCACTGAATGTGATTACTCTAGTTGAGTCGCTACCGCGCTGCCGAACCGCTGATGTTTTAGGGAAGCAGTTATTGCGGTCTGCTACTTCGGTTGCCGCAAATTACAGGGCTGCTTGCCGTGCCAGGTCGAATGCGGAATTCATTTCTAAAATGTGTATTGTCGAAGAAGAGGCAGATGAATGTCTCTTCTGGTTTGAATTATTAATCGGCAGTGGGCTGGTTAAACAAGAGAACATTTCACGTCTGCTCAATGAAGGCGATCAGATCGTCGCCATGACAATAGCCTCAATCAAAACAGCACGGCAGCGGGGGCTTAATCCGCAATCCGAATTCCGCAATCCGCAATGAGAAGCCGCAATGATTATTGAAAGCCGCGCCCCGGTGAGGATAGATTTCGCTGGCGGCTGGACGGATGTAAAGTATTTTGCCCATCCCTTTGGTGGCGCAACGACTAATGCCGCCATCAATCACTACGTCACAGGCCGCACGGTTATTGGTGGCAGTTCTCCTAATCCGCAATCTGCAATCGCCAATCCGCAATTGAAAGAGGGCATCTCCGTTACCTACGAAACGGATATTCCGGCTGGTTCTGGCCTGGGAACTTCCTCTGCGCTTAATGTGGTATGGCTTTCGCTTGCCAGTGGCAAAGGGCCACAGACTGATGAAGAACGGGGACGCATCGCGGAACAAGCTTACGAAGTCGAAACGGTCTTGGGCATTATTGGTGGCAAGCAAGATCAGTATGCCGCCGCCTATGGTGGCTTTCACCTTTTTGAGTTTGAAGAGAATAGCGTTAAGGCCATTCCCATTGCTATTACCTCAAATCGCATTGCTGAATTGGAAGGGCTGCTAACACTTTGCTATACCGGACAGGCCCGATTGTCGAGCAACTTGCATGAGACCGTGTGGGGTGGCTTTCGCCGGGGCAAACGCGAAGTTATGGAGAGCCTTTTCACGCTCCGCGATTCGGCTTATAAGGCCAAAGATATTTTAGAAGCTGGCAACTTTGACCAACTTGGCCCCCTGCTCGATTTGCAGCCCCACTGCGCTAAAGGGCTGGATAGCTCCCTCACTAACGATTTGGTAGAAGGCATTTTTAACCTTGTGCGCCCCAACATTCATGGCGGCAAATGCTGCGGTGCCGGTGGTGGCTGTATGGTCTTTATTTCTGAATCTCCGACCAAGCAACAACTTGTTGCTCAAAAGTTACATGACAACCACATCCGCGTCATTGACTTTAAATTTGCACTTGATGGCCTCACGGTAATCCACCACGATTGATTGCTTATCGAAGCTCTAAATTCTACGGTGACTTTGAAGCCTCATGGAGCTGTCGTAGAGTTTGAAATAGTGACCGTCCACCCAGCAGCAGCAGACTACAACTCACCAAGATCACGCCGCGTAAAATCCATTTTCCCGTATAATCTTCTGGTTGAGCCGCGACGACATGAACATAATCGGGGTCAATTTGCGCGGCTCTGGCAAAGTCGGCGTTAGCGCCAGCCACATCACCAGCATCTTTGCGCATAGCACCCCGCCCCGCATAAGCCTGGGGATCATATGGGTTGAGTTGCAAGGCCGTTTCAAAGTCCTGGAGAGCCATCTGCCTCTGGCCCTGTTCTCGATAGATAAAGCCGCGATTACTGTAGGCCGGAGCGCAACGGGGATTAAGGCGGATAGCCATACTGAAATCTTGCAACGCTGCTTCCCGTTCACCACTCTGTTGATAGAGCCAACCACGATTTAGATAGGCGGGAACATTATGCGCGTCAAGTTGAATAGCACTGTTGAAGTCGGCCAGTGCTCTTTCTTGCGGCCCTGTTTCTAAATAGGTCAGGCCGCGCCCATAATAGGCTCCTGCAAATTTAGGATTAAGCCGCAGTAATATGTTAAAGTCCTGTTGTGCTGGCTCATAGTGTTTGAGGGAGAGATGAGCCATGCCCCGCTGGTAAAGGGCTTTAATATGTTGTGGCTCAAGTTTAAGCACCTGATCGAAGTAGGGAATAGCCTCACGCGCTTTTCCAGCATCCAGCAAACGCACGCCCTTGTTATAATCATCAGTCGCCTGCTGCTGCGGCTTGATGGGACTACCACAACTGGCGGTTGCCCCGCAGAGCAAAACCAAGATTGGAACCGTCTGACATCGGTTAAAACGTTTGAACATAGCAAGCTCCTTTACTGCTACTGCTAAGATCAAAGTGGCCGCCATACAACACGCTTATAAATACGAAAACAGGCGGGGATTAATCCCCGCCTGTTGCTGTCTGATGAAGTTACTGAACGGCTTAGCTGCCGGGCTTGCGGGCAGTCACAGCACGCTTTTTGGCTTTGGCGATAGTGGCCGAGGCTCCATTGCGCGAGATAGCCTTCAACGCTTTAGCGGAAACTTTCATTTTGACGAAGCGACCTTCTTCGGGCACCCAGATACGCTTGGTTTGCAAGTTCGGCATCTGGCGACGCTTGGTGTGGCGCATGGAGTGCGACACCAAATTGCCACTGAGCGGCCCCTTGCCGGTAATTTCACAACGATTTGCCATGTCTTATCCTGTCCTCCAATTTAACATCAGCAGTGTAGCAAGTTGATTCACCCACTGCAACTTTACATGAACCACAGAGACACAGAGGCACAGAGAAGAAAGAAGATGGGAGGGTGGGGGTATGGGCGTGCGTTGGCTGACCCACAAACTCCCATCCTCCCATACCTACTCTCTTCCTCAAACTCTGTGCCTCTGTGTCTCTGTGGTGAATCAATACCTACTCTGCCGCAGTTTCTTCCTGATGATACTCTGGCAGGGTCGGAGCGGCGTTGACTTCGCCTTTGATGCGCGATGCCTTCACCTGCTTAATGACATTCTGGGGTGGTGTAAAGCCATATTTGTCTTCGTAGACAATGGTGTTACGGCGTGCATAGAAGTCAAGACTGCTGCGCTCGCGGGCACGATACCAACTCTCATACGCCAGCTTGTTAAAGGCCATCTTTTTCTTGGGATCGGTTGCTTGGGCGGCGGCTTTTTCAAAGAGCACAGCTAGGAAGTGCAGGCCTATATCCTGTGCGGAATGAGCCTCCCGCGTGCGATAATCGTCTAACTGCGCCTTAATCGCTTCGGGTGCATCGCCGCGCATGGCTAACAGCTTGGCAATAACGGGTAAGCCTTGCATGTGATAGCGTGGATCACCGTTCATAATGCCAATCATGGTATCAATCGCTTCCTGGGTTTTGCCTTGCTTCAGCAGCTTCCAGGAAGGAATATAACGGGCCGAGATGGTGATATACGCACCTGTTGGCTGACCGCCTTCACCATTGCGCTTGTTTTCCATGATATGGCGCATATCGTCGGCCTGGATTAAACGCTCGACATCGGGCACCATCGCTTTGATCTGCGCTTTAACGGTCGGATCGCCTTTCTTATAGGCATCACCAATCATGGCATAATCCGGGCCATAACGGTGCCAGTATTCGCCTACCGCATCTAACAAAGCACGCTGTTGCGGGGTCGCTTGCAACAGGTCACTGCCATATTGATCAAGCGCCTTGTCAAAATCAGGCATCTTCTCATACAAGTGGCCAATGGTGCGACCGACAATGTCCATGCCCTGTTCCGGCTTGTCAATCATTTTACCGCCAGGGCCTTGCACCTGACGGATAATCGTGCGCGCATCCGGCTTGGAGCGGGCGATACGATAAAGCTCAGCCGTCTCTTCATTATAGACGCCCTTCTTTTCACCCAGCGTCCACCCATGCTCGAAATAAAGACGATATTTATCCGGGTTCATCTCGGAGCCGCGCTTGAGATAATCCAGGCCCGTATCCACGTCATAGTCCATTTTCTTGCGCTGGGCCTTCGGATTAGCCTTTAACTTGGGGTCGGTCTGGTCATCAGCATAGATATTGTAAGCCCAATGCCAACCCGCCGTGCTCCACGCGTCAATAAATTCGGGGTCGAGCGTGACCACCGCCTCCATTAAGGGTACCTGACGCGTGGCCATCCCCTCGTGCCAGTATTCATCCGATTTCATCCATAGCAGGTTGGCTACCTGGCTCTTAAAGCCCGAAGCTAAGCCCGCTACCATCATAGAAGACAGCACGGTGAAATCCAGCTTAACCCGATGATTTTTTTCATCTTCCCGGCCTCGCATCAAGCGATCCAGCCATTCTAAGGAAGGGCCATACTGCTCTTTGATATGCGTTCCTGGATAGAAGTGATCATTCGTGCGCATTGCAATCAAGTCTGGCTGCGCTCCGTTATAGAAAACCAACAGGACTGCCACTAAAGCGACCAAGCCCCATTTCTTTTGATTCATTGAATACACCACCTTTGGGATTGCGGATTGCGGATTGGCGATTGCGGATTTAGGCAACCGGACGCATAACTAAACAGTTGCGGCTAATTTGCACCATCCGCAATCTGAAATCCGTAATCCGCAATGGTTAAAATTCGCGGTCACTGAACACCAGATAAGCAATGGTGAGCAGGACGGCGACATAGATCAAGCCAGAGCCGAAGGCTTTCCAGATGTAGTTAAAGCCAATCGGTATATCGTTCACCAATCGCTGGCGCACATCGAAGCGGTCGAGGCGCGGCAGCATAAAGTAAACGACTTTAACCATGCCCTGCATCGGGCCTTTGAGATGCTCGGCTTTGTGCCCCTCTTCGGCACTTTCACCCGACAAATGCTCCCAGTAGGAACTAGCCTGGCCGCCAAAGTAAGCTACGAAGCAGAAGACAATGGCCGTGATATTGGTGACAATGAGCGAAAGCATCAAGGCGAGAGCCGCCATGATAGTTAATTGTCCATAGTGCAGCAATAAGGCACGGGAGAGATTGAGGAGGTCAAAGCCCAGTCCAGGATGTCCAGCCCCCGGATTGGGATCAATCCGCATGGCGTCGCCAAACCCCTCGCGGCGTATCCTAAAGATGGCGTACGTGATTAAGAACATGGCCGCCATGATGATTAAGTTGACCAGGAGGGTCATACAAAGGCCCAGGAACTTGCCAATCAGGAACTCAGCGCGGTTAACAGGTTTGCTCAGAATCGTGAAGATAGTACGGCGCTCAATCTCAGGGGGCACCAGGGCCACACCCAAAAAGATGGACATCAGCAGCGTCATAATAATGATGAAGCCAACGCCAAAGTCGCGTAGAAACTTTTCTTCTTCGCCCTGCGCCATCCAGGTGAAGAAAGTGGAGAGCGCCAGCATGACCAAGCCAAAGGCCAATAACGCCGTCATCCAACGCCGCCGCACCGCTTCATAGAAGGTGGTTAAAGCAATGGTGCCTGCCGTTGGTGTGGTAAGCAAGGTCAGACCCGCCAACACGAAGAACCCAACTTGGTCGAAAATGGTGCGTGAATCTTCGGCACCCGACTCACCTGCCGCGCTATGCCACCCCACCGTGTTGTAATAAATCGCTAAAAGAACAATAAGTCCAATGACGACCATCTGCCCAATACGCCACTTGGCAGGTATCTCAATCCGTTCGTCACGATCCGCCGGGACTGGCGCACCAGTCGTTTCTCGAACCGTGTCCATGACTGCTGGAGATGCACTCATGAATCTATCCCCCTTTAAAAACTAAGAAATAATGCAAGGAGCTGCGGTTTTAAAGCGCAATCCAAAATCTACAATCCGCAATAGTTAGCGTCCATCGCTACGCACGCTGCGCACGAAAACGTCTTCAAGCGTCTCGCTATGGCCTTTTACATCCAAGGTGCGGCCATTGGAATTACGGATGAAAGTCAAAATGTCATCAAGCTGCTCTGAACTGGTCGCGTGAAAGATGGAGTTGCCGTTTTGGTCTTCATAGGAATAGCCCTGTTGCGCCGCATTTTGCAACACTTTGCTATCCAAGCCTGCCGCGAAAACTTCAAAGCTCTGGCTGGGGCCAACGAGATCGCGCACCGTGCCAAACTTCACCAGTTTGCCTTCGGAAAGAATCGCCACCCGGTCGCAAATCGCCTGCACATCGGCGAGCAAGTGCGAGCACAGCAAAACCGTCTTGCCCGAATCACGCACCTGCAAAATGGCATCTTTCATCGAACGCGCGCCGATTGGGTCGAGACCAGTCGTTGGCTCGTCCAGAAACAACAGTTCGGGGTCATTAATAAGCGCCTGCGCCAGACCGACGCGCTGCACCATACCTTTAGAGTAGGTGCGGATAACGCGCTTGCGGTCGGCAGGATTTAAGCCCACCGTGTCCAGGAGTTCCGCCGTGCGTCGGTTCCGCTCGGCTTTGTCATAGCCAAACAAGCGGCCATAGAAATCGAGGACTTCATAAGAGTTCAGATGGTCATAGAAGTAAGGGCCATCGGGCAAAAACCCAATCCGCTTCTTCACCGCTACGTTTTGCGGGCCGCGACCAAAAATCGTGATGCTGCCAGATGTTGGCTTTATCAGACCAAGTAGTAATTTGAGGGTAGTGGTCTTACCGGAACCGTTAGGCCCCACCAGACCAAAAATCTCACCCCGGCGTACGTCAATCGTCAAATTCTCTAGCGCTGTTTTACCCACCCGCGCAAACGGGGGCCGATAGACTTTGGACAGTCCATCCGTTTGAATAATAATGTCTGTGCCGCGCGGGTCACCGCCAGAGGAATCGCCAGTAATTGGCACGCGACCTGCTCCATTAGCAGTGGCACCCGCAACTGCGCCGTTGGTTGTACCATTGGCTGTTACGGTGTCACTGGCTGGTGTTTGTGGCATCGCCTTCCTCCCATAATAAATAGATATAAATGCTCCAGGCAGAGTTGCTCAATGCGACGTTTGCCTTGCCTAAGCGTTGCATTAAAACTCTTCTCCCGGTTCCTTCTGCGGACACTGCGCGCAAAAGGGTACATATACAGTCTAACCCAACGGTATCAGGGTTAAACATTACCTGACATCCTAAAACGTTTATATTAAGGGAAGTTTGTTTTCTATTATGGCTTTGCAGCCCCTACCCCCGGCCCTGTGCCTGAGGTGGATTTATAGGAGCAGCAGCCCTCACCCCCGGCCCCTCTCCTAATACTGGGCGAGGGGAGCCTGAACTATGACTTGCTGGTTTAGTTTGATGAACCGCAGAGACGCAGAGGGGAGGCGAAAGAACATCTCTGATCTCTGTGTGCTCCGCGTCTCTGCGGTTGATTTATCTGTGTGAAGAGTAGGAGTGTGACCTCCCCTCGCCCAGTATTGGGCGAGGGGCCGGGGGTGAGGGCTGCTGCCGTTAAGCTAAAACTTCGCGGTAGAGATCAAGCACCCGTTGGGCATGGTCATTGATATGAAATTTCTGCATCACTGAGGCACGGGCGTGCTGTTTTAGGTGGTGTTGTAACTCCGCATCGCGCAGCACTGCGCGCATGGCGTTAGCCAAACCATTTTCTTCCGTAGCTGGCACCAATAAGCCGTCATGCTGATGGGTAATAATTTCTAAAGGCCCGTTCTCGCCATAGGCAATGACAATTTTGTCTAAGGCCATCGCCTCGATTAAGACACGCCCAAAAGGTTCTTCCCGCGAAGGCAACACCACGGCATCAAAGGCAGCAATGGCATCCACGTTGTTAGTCTGGTGTGGCACAAAAGAGAGACGGTCTTGTAAATTGTGCTGTTTGACCAGGGCGCGCAACTCTTGCAGATAAGTGCTATGCTCACCCCACAAGTCGCCTCCCATAACCACAAAGTGCGCTCGTGCCGCCTGTTCATCTTGCACGACCTGGCTGGCCGCTTCAATGAAAGCGACATGATTTTTCCACGGTACCAATTGGCCGACACAACCAAAGATGAAGGCGTTGGGAGGCACATCTAACGAGGCGCGTAACTGGCTGTGGTCACGGGGATGCCACTCATCGGGGTCTAAGCCGTTATAGATGACGCGTATCTTTTCGGGCGATACACCATCGGCTTCGAGTCGCTCTGCCACGCAGCCGGAAATAGCCACTACCCAAGTCGCCCGCCGCGCCAGGGCGGGAGCAATGCGTTCCAGACTCACTAAATCGCGTGCGTGCCAGATGGCGGGTCTATCGGTGCGCTCGGCGGCTAATCCGCCCACAAGATGCGCTGTGGTGGAATTGGAATGGATTAGCTGTGAGCGGGTCTTCTGAATCAGGCGAGTGAGGAAAGGCGTGGTGCGCAGGATATGTAGCAGGGTTGCCATGCCCGCCACGACGTTATGGGGACGTTGCAAGCGACGCAACGGCGCGAAGGTTACCGTCCATTCTTCATCGCGCAGCAGTTCGGCAAAAGGGCCCACACCGGGCAGGGCAATAATTGGCTCAATATCCACGTGGGTGCGGCGAAATTGCCATAGTAAGGCGCGTAATGACTGCTCGGCACCACTGATCTGGCCGACATGGTTGAGGTACAGCACATTCATCTTGCTGCCTGCCCCCGTGCCACTGCCCGCCTTAGCCATGCGCGCCTCCGGGCCTAAACCTGCTTTTCCTGCACAAAGGCGGCGATAGAATTGACCGTTTTAAAGGTATCAATCTGAAAGTCTACGTCTTCCATCGTGACACCGAAATCTTCTTCAAGACCAATAACCAGTTCAAACAAAGCCACCGAATCAATGCCGTAGGTTTCCATCAGGTTCGCGTCATCTGCAATGTCATGCGGCTCAACGTTGAGAAAAAGGCGTTCAACAATCATCTTTTTGATTTGTGATTTTAAATCGTCCATCATAATCCTCCATAAACATTCAATAAAGTCTTTCAAACACTCTTACAAAGCACCGCGTAGAGCCAGATAGCAAGTCAGGCACCAGACCAAACCGATGGTATAGCCACCGACCACATCTGAGGGGTAATGCACCGCCATATAGATACGGCTTAACCCTGTGAGAGCCACGATAGTAACAGCCACGAGAGCCATACTAACTACGGCACCAACTGAACCGCCTGCAAGAGCTAAGGCAATCGCCATTGGTATCCAGAAACAAAAAGAGGTCAGCGAATGGCCAGACGGAAACGAAGGGTCTCGCGTCAACTTATGGCCAAAAGCTCCCTTTTCAATGGGCGGGCGCAAACGCTTAAAGACGCGCTTCGTAACGTAAGACATGAACATTGAGCCGAAGTAGCACAAGCCTGGTAGCAGCCAAACCCTTACACTTTGAAGGTGCGTGGCGGTTCCGGTCTGGGTTACATTCAGAAACGCACCCAACTGATGCCAATAAAGACCAAAGGGCACAATCAACGATAGCAAGGATAAAGACGGAGCCGAAGCAAGATTTGTCCAGAAACGGAAGAACCAAGTCAATGCAATGCGTTCACGCGGTGAATCCACATGCCCCTTAAAGCGAAACCCTCTGGCCCAGGCGCGCACCCTATCATCAACACGAAAGGCATGGGGCCGAATATGCGGTTTAATCCAGTGAAAGCTATAAATCAGGACGATGAGGGTAAGCAGCCACGCCACGCCCCAACGCCACAGCAATGAGGGTAGTGTATCTATCAGGAAATAGAGAAATCCCAACACGGACTGTAACCACACAGCTAAAGACCTTTCTACTTTATACAGAAGCTTTATCGAGAGATATTTTGCACTGAAGTTGTGCTATGGCTTGTTGCTCCCAGACCCAATCCTCTGGTAGAGGATTGGTTTATGATGGAGCCAGCGCCATCAGCCCTCACCCCCGGCCCCTCTCCCAATACTGGTAGAGGGGAGACCACCCGCAGAGGCTTCTCATGGTGCATAAAGTCCTACTTTCATGAGTGCGTAGTCCTTAGTGCTCCCCTCTACCAGTATTGGGAGAGGGGCCGGGGGTGAGGGCCTCTGTCATCGCTTTATCCTTGACATGCCCTTATCACGGTAACAATGTCTGCCAATCAACTTCTTCAATACGACGTTTAGGGATAGACGCCCATTGGGTCTGGCTCTCATCGGGGCCATTTTCGCCTTCGATCACGGCCCCCCAACGCTTTTTGAAAGTCACACCATTTTTAGTCGTCACATATTTGAAGTTAATATCCTCACTGAGCGCCGTGGTCGTGTGCTCAAAATGATAAAGCTCGACGGCGGGCTGCACCCAGACCTGATGCCCCTCCATGCGGGCGCGATAGCAATAATCCAGGTCTTCGTATTGAACCGGGGAATAAACCTCATCCAGGGGGCCAAGTTTTTCATAAAGGGCGCGGGTCATCATCCAGGCGGCGGAAATCGCGCACTGCACCTGCCTCGGTTCGAGGCAGGAATCGCGGGCTTCACCACGTCCGATATATTGAATGCGGCCACGCGGCGAGACGCCACAACCACAACATTCGATGAGATAAGGTTCCCACGGAAACAGCATTTTGGGCGCGACAATGGCACGACTGGCATCGGCCTCTAAAAAGTCTCGCAGGGCTTCCAGCCAATTCTGCTGTGCCACAATGGTATCATTATCGAGAAAGACAATATGCTGCCCACGCGCTTTTTCCATCGCCACATTGCGCCCGCGCACGGCACCAATATTAGTTTCAAAGCGCAATCGTTGTGTTTCAATGCCTGCTGCCTGTGCGCTGGCTTCCCACTCATCCAACATTTGTGGCGTGCTGTCGTGGGAACCATTATCAACATTGATGACTTCCAGGGGCCGCGCCGAAGAACGCAAAAGCGATTGCAAACAGGCCCGCGAGTATTCCACTTTGTCGTGGTGCAAAACAATAACCGAAATCATGGCAGGATTAGTTCTTTCTATACGTTGTGTTCAACTCAATAGTAAGAAACCTCAGCAAACAAAACGTCGCGTCTTTTACAAAACGCGACGTTACAAGCGATATTGAATTTTCAAATTCATTTTGGCACTACGAACGTTGATAAGTTTTGCAACCCGTTAGAAGCTAATCCTTAGCCAGCACCCTGGGGGCAGTCGGTGTCCCATCGGTTCCCGCCACTTGCAGAACCCGCACCGATTTAATGTCGCCCATCATTGCTCCATCCAGATGGGGAGCAAACGGGCGGCGACCACGTTGCGGGGCACCAGTTTGGACACCCGCTTCAACTAAAGCATTAGTCCAGGAACCAAAGTTCTCTTTGCGCCGCGCCGCCCGGTAGATGCCGGGACAATGCTCTTCGATATAAGCCCAGCCCAATGGTTTACCCTGGCGCGCCATGTCCTGAATCGTGCGCAAAATGCGACTCTTAGTCCAGACCCGGCTTTCGCGCATGGTTTCATGGTCGAGGCCAGCCGCTTCGATGGCGCGTCGCCACGAACCAAAATAGCGGTGGGCACAGGCGGCCAGATAAAGACTGCGATGCTTGATTTTAAAGCTGGGATGCAACAAATCGTCGCCCTGCTTATCATGCTCGCGGATTTGGCGCAGAATCTCGTCCCGGCTCCAACGCTGTTTAACCCGTTTAATATCTTCGTAGGGCAACCCCGCCGCTTCAATAGCTGCCCGCCAGGTGCCAAAGTGGCTCCGGGAGCGTGCCGAAGAAAAAAGCGCACTGTGCGTTTTCTGAATAGCAGTCGGTGATAAATCTACGCCTTGGTCATGTAAACTACGGATGGCTTCAATTAACTTCTCGCGTGTCCATACTCGTCCTGGCATCTGCGTTCTCCTTTTAATTGCTATAGCTCTGATTCACCCCTCTCCATCATGCGTGAACTACGCAATATATAATTTTAGATTGCCCGCTACTGTCAAACTCGGTTCAGCTAACTTGAGCAGGAGTTAGCCTACCGCTGTAACACCAGTAGGCAATCTTTGTAACCTTAAATCATCTCCTAACAACGACTTACGACGCAGTGCATCAAGGAGAATTTCAACCACCGATGAACACGGCAAAACGAGGATGGAGGATAGAAGATCGAGAATAGGCATCGAGTATCCAGTATCTTGTATCCAGCATCCAGAACCCCCGTGTTCATTGGTGGTTCATTATTTTAAACCTTTTAAGAATTTGATCAATCAGCGACGGGTTCGATTAGGCCGTAACCACCGCTACGACGATGATAGACCACGCTCACTTGATTGGTTTCGGCATCCCGAAACACGAAAAAAGAGTGTCCTAATAAGTCCATTTGCAAGGCGGCTTCGGCGGGGGACATAGGCTTCAACGCGAAACGCTTAACCCGCACAGCCTGTTCATCCACGCCTTCATCTTCGGCGACATCTCCATTGGACTCACCATTTAACTCAGGCGGTGCAATAACATCTTCCGGCAGCACGGTACCATTAGGTGCCAGAGTCGGCTTGAGCAAGGTGCCTGCGGCATCATCTCGATTGTCATGGCGACGTTTGCGCGCAATGGCTTTCTTCTTATAGCGCACTAACTGGCTATGCAGCTTATCCACCGCATTATCGAAAGCCTGGCGCAGATTATCCGCCCGCTCCTCACCGCGCATCATCAGGCTGCCAGAGGAAAGCGTAATTTCAGCGACATAACGACCTCGCTCTTGCCCAACACGTATATTAGCTTCGACCGCCTTAACCCACAACTTTTGCAGGCTTTGTAGTTTTTCTTTAAAATGCTCGTGTAATTCTGGGCCAACTTCACAGTTGCGAGCTTGGACATTAATGTTGGTCGTATAGTTCTCGGTCTGGGTCTCGTTATTTTTTGCCATTGTTAACTTACTACCTGCTACCTTTCTCTCTATTCTTCCAATCTTAACACGGAACAGCAGATTTTGTCATCTTTTAAGAAACATTTATGCAGATTGGGATGCTTTTAAGCGGTGATTAGCGCATAAAGTAGACACACCGCATGAGCCTCCATACCCTCCCCGGCCCCCACTGGCCCTAATTTCTCCGCCGTTTTACCCCGTACATTCACTTGCCCCACATCTATTTCCAGGGCTGCTGCAATGCGGCTGCGCATCTGCGGCACATGCGGCGCAATCTTCGGTTGTTCGGCGATTAGCACGGCATCTACGTTGCCAACCTGCCATCCGGCGGCTTTGGCATGTTCGGCTATATCATGCAGCAACTGCCAGCTATCAGCATCTTTCCACTGTGGGGCCGTATCAGGAAAAAGCTGGCCAATATCGGGCAACCCGGCAGCCCCGCATACCGCATCGCCAATCGCGTGCAGGAGGACATCGCCATCGGAATGCCCGTATAATCCCTTATCAAAGGGAATTGTGACACCGCCGATAATAAGCGGGCGACCTTCGATTAAACGATGGCTATCATAGCCAATACCAACCCGGCTGGTCAGGGAAGAGTTGTCCACGCTGCTTTAAGGTCCCATGCGGCGCACGATGCGCTGCCGCAGTTTGTCAGGATCAACAAAAAGCTTCGTGTGGCCGCAGGTTGTGCAGGCGTGCGCCCTTTCCACCGGCACGAGGGCATCTTTAGAGAAAAATCGCCCAAAGTTCTGCTTAATCAAAGAAAGCCGCTCATCGCCCCCCGCAATCTCGACCTCGACCATTTGCCCGCCACACTCACTACACGCTTTCGTTTCTGCCATAATTTCCTCTTTGCCTTTAATATTATCAGTGATAATACCAGCAGGCCATTTCAATCGGTAGCTTTCTTTAACAGTGCGGCGGCTCGCTCTAGATCAGGAGGATAAGTTACCTTGAAGTTGTTGGCTTCACCTTCTACCACCGTCACCGGGTGTAACGGTTGCCCTTGAGCATCGGTAAGTTGCTCGACTAATGAAGCGCAATCGGTGCCAGTAAAACCCGCCACTTCGGCTTGAGTTAAAGCGGTGGCTAAGATTTCACGCCGAAAAACCTGCGGCGTTTGCACCAACCAGAGAGTTTTTCGTTCGAGGGTTTCCCTGACCACAAGCCGATTATCTTGTAAAACGACTGCTTTCACCGTATCCGAGGCTTGCAGGGCCGGAATCGCAGCCCCATCACGCCGGGCCGCAACGCAAACTCGATTAATAAGTTGAGCCGAAACTAAAGGCCGCGCCGCATCATGCACCATGACGAAATCGCCCCCGGCGGCACGCACCGCATTGCCAACCGATTGCTGACGCTCGGCCCCGCCCTCGACCATGCGTAATGCCACAGCATCCTCTGGCTGGGCCTCGGCTAAAGCAGAAAATAAGGGAGAAATGGAACCGTATTCATCAGGACGCGCTGCAATGATAATTTCTATCAAGCGCATCCCCGTCGGCAGCGAAGCTGTTAAGAGAGCTTGCAAAGTCCACCAGAGGAGGGGCTGCCCCGCGATGGGAGCTAAAACCTTATTGCTTTCAAGGTTTGCCCTTGCGCCGCGCCCCGCTGCTGGGACGAGAGCTGAAATCGTCGCCGTTGTCATGGTTTTTTCGGTAGCCACTGTTGGGGCCGTTGTCATTGAAGAGGTCGTCCCCCGCACCTTTCATACCTTTTAAATCGGCGAAGATCATCTTACCTGCCAGGGTTTGATACACACTGGAAATCACCACTTTGCAAGTCTCGCCGATGTGCTTGGAGCCATCACCCACCACGACCATCGTGCCATCTTCCAGATAGCCTACTCCCTGCGTTGGCTCTTTGCCTTCTTTGACAATCGTTAGGTTCATCTCTTCGCCAGGGAGAACGACTGGCTTGAGCGATTGGGCTAACTCATTTAAGTTTAAGACCTTAACACCCTGTAACTCGGCCACGCGGTTTAAGTTGAAGTCATTGGTCAGAATGGCAGCGCCCATCTCCTTCGCCAGAAAAACGAGCTTGCTATCTACGCTCTCAATCTTTTGCACTGAACTGGGAATATCGTTAAGCACTTGCACCAGAGGCACCGCATTGGCAGTGGAACCATTGGTGGAGACACTCACCGTCTGCTCACGCATGGCATTGAGCACATCCAGGCCGCGCCGCCCGCGCGCCCGGCGCATGGAATCAGAGGAATCGGCAATGTATTGCACTTCCTCCAGGACAAAGCGCGGCACGCAGATGGAGCCTTCGATAAACCCCGTCTTGCACAAATCGGCAATACGTCCATCAATAATGACGTTGGTATCCAACAACTTAGGTGTGCAGCTTAAGCCGTTGACTCCTGCGCCTCCCACTGCGCCACTTTCCAATTGCGGGAAGACGCGCACCATTTCTTCGCGCATATCATGCAGCAGGGCCAACCCCAGCGCCACCATAACCGCCATGATGCACAATTTCACGGGCAACCACAAAACCCACGGATCGTTAGGCCAGGGCAAGATCAGCAACACACCGAAAATCATGCCCAGCAACGCGCCCAGCACACCCAACACGCGGTCAGCGGGTGAGTAGTCATGTAAACGGTGCAGGCTGGGAATCACAAAACGGTCAGCATACCAGGAACCGACGCGCATCATGATAATCGAGGTGCCAACGCATAAAATGGAGGTGACAACATACTTCATCGAGCCTTTGACCAGATCGCCACCCTGTTGCAAGTCGAGACTGCCATAAGCGCCACCCGCCATCCAACCCACGATAGCGCCGACAATGCAGAACAGAATCGTTGTGGTCAGCCAGATAAAGCGATTAAAGTTCATTGGCTCTCAATCCAAGGCACTTACCCCTGTAAATTTGTGCTTTCCCTTGTATACCATACCAATAATCGAACAAAGCGTTAGGCTTATCTACTCGTTTGCAAAGGGGCCATAGTCTTCAGCTTCCCCTGGCGCAGCGGCATTATCATAAAAGTCACCATTGCGTGACTCATCTATCTCCCCTAAAGCCCCGGCATTTTCTAAAGTGCCCTGCCCCGGATGCTGTCCTGCACTCTGGCGACCTTTGACATTTTTATTTTTGCCGCGAAAAGCCCCACCTCCGCCGTCATCGCGCAAGGCTCCCGGCAAGAGCGCATCTACGGCGGCGCGCAGCGTGACAATGCCATGCAGTTGCACTTCGTTTTTAAGATGAGATAGCTTCTGCAAGCCCGTGCGTGGCAGGACGCAACGCTCGAAGCCCAGACGGGCCGCCTCAATCGCGCGGCGCTCGGCATGGCTAACCGCTCGCACTTCCCCCGCTAATCCAATCTCGCCAAAGACGCAGCTATCCGGCGGAACTGGCATATCACGAAGCCCGGAAATGACAGCCAGGGCAATACCTAAATCAAGGGCTGGCTCTGTCACGCGCACACCGCCAACCACATTAACATAAACATCCATATCGCCTAACCGCATATTGAGCCGCTTTTCAATCACCGCTAACACCACATTAACACGGTTAAAATCGGCTCCGGTCACGGTGCGGCGGGGCGAGGTAAAGTAGGACGGCGCGCATAAAGCCTGCACTTCCACCAACAACGGGCGGGCACCTTCCACCGTCGCCACCACCACACTGCCAGGAGCGTTGCTCTGCCGCTCGCTCAGGAAAAGCTGTGATGGGTTCTCCACGCTCTCCATGCCACGCTCGGTCATTTCAAAGACACCCAGTTCATTAGTCGAGCCGAAACGATTCTTAGTGGCGCGCAGGATGCGGAACTGGCCGTGCTCGTCGCCTTCAAGTTGTAGCACGGTATCCACAATGTGCTCTAAAGCGCGTGGCCCGGCCAGGTTGCCTTCTTTATTGACATGGCCCACGATAAAGATGGCTACGCCATTATCTTTGGCCAAACGCTGCAACGAGGTCGCTGCCTCGCGCACCTGGGTCAGCGTGCCAGGCGCACTATCCAGCCCCGGATGCGCTACGGTTTGAATGGAATCCACCACCGCAAAAGAGGGGCGTGTGTCACGAATATGGCTTTCAATCGCCATCAAATCGGTTTCAGAGGCCAGCATCAGATCATTTGAGACAAGACCCAATCTTTCGGCACGGAGGCTAATTTGCGCCACCGATTCTTCACCCGACAGATACAGCCCGGAGCCTTGCGACTGGGCCAGGCGCACGGCGGCTTCAATGAGCAGGGTGGATTTACCAATACCAGGATCGCCTCCAATCAACACAAGTGAGCCGGGCACCACGCCGCCCCCTAACACGCGGTCAAACTCGCTGACCCCCGTCAAAATGCGCGGCGGCAACGCTGCTCCTATTTGCGAAAGGGTTTGCGGCTTGCTCCAACTGGCACTGGCCGACGCCGCACGCGCGGCACTGGCCCCACCTAACGAGGCACGAGGCGTGGGAGCCACTCTTTCTTCGGCAAAGGTATTAAAGCCCCCGCAATCGGGGCATTTGCCCATCCAGCGCGGCGCGTCATAACCGCACGACTGGCACACATATTTGGTCGAAATTTTCGCCATGAGCTTATCTGTGGCAGCTTGCTTTCCGCACAACCTGACGTCCTGCCACAACTTAGGTAAAACATGCCAGGAGCCAAAAAGACACGGCTCCTGGCACCACAAATCAGGTGAGAAGTTATCGAGGGATAAAACTTAAGCTGGAAATATACTCTCCCTACTGGATTTTAACATTTTTTTAATATCTTGCCTTGCTTCATTAATTGCTAAAGCCTGTCAACTCCTGTTGCTCCTATACCAAGTAGAATAAGATAAGAGCATAAATAAGAAGCCTCAACAGGGCTTCAAGAAGTATGCAAGCAATCTTAAAATATGATTGAATTGACTATTAAGGTGTAATATGGCACGTAACACGTCAGGAAAAAGCTCTTCCAAGAGTACTGTAAGGACTCACAAACGGACTGAGTCCTCGCCGAAGCAACTAACAGCAAAACATTCCACGGTAAGAAAAACCATACATAATAGGCTGCATCCTACCCAGCATCCACTGCTTGCATTATTGCAGGTAGAAGGGGGATGCTTTGACAGCCCGGAGGAGGTTATTGATTTTCTGCGTAAAGAGCGTAACTCATGGCGGTAATACTGCGACCCCAATATTATTTAGATGCCAATATATTTATTTATGCTTCAGACATTATTATAGTTGTGATGGCATGTAGCGTTATAGCTGCACAGATTTATAACCAAGGGACGACGCATAAAAGGTTATGTCACATGTGTGTATCAAAATATGTGTAGTGGCTCTTCTCTTTGTTACCATTGCAGTTGGAGTCCGATGGAGACAGAGGTTCATGGTAAAGCAAGAAATCTTCGGTATTTTGCGTGACGATGATAAGGCACGTCGTTTACAAACACTCCGCCATTTGGCGGAGACTGACACCATTGCGACAACTTCAGCTTTACTAGATGCTCTGGAAGAACCTGACCTTCAATTAAGCTCAAGAGCAGCCTGGATACTGGCCCTCCTTCACTCTGGGGAAACTCCACCTAAGTCTATTGCTGATGCGTTAGCCGTTCATTTACAGACTGATCCCTCTGAGGAGGTTAGGGTCTGCTGCGCCATTGGACTGATGTGGGCACATTCAAAGGAAGTGGAGAAGGCATATATTCATGCCCTCTCGGATAAAAACGAAAAGGTTGTCAGTATCGCATGTGGTGAATTAGGTTCGCAGCCCAGCAAAGATGCAGTAACAGCCTTGTTTACAATGCTCTCTCATCCTTCGTGGCGGATCCGCCTGGAAGTCTGTAAATCGCTCATCAAACTCAAAGCTGCTGATGGGCGCGTTGTATCTACTTTAGAAAAGATGACTCAAGAACCCGAAGCTATAAAATATGATGCAGAGACAGAAGAGTTTCACCAACATGCGGAAGAAATTCATCGCCAGTACCCTAACGAGCCAAAGCTTGAAATGTGGGGCAAAATTGGAGAAATCCTGGCTCAAGCACAGCAGATAGCAGCACAGCAGAGTTGACAGAGCAAGCAAATTCATGGAGCTGGAGAATGGCCATTGCGCGCAAAACGTAAAGAGCGCGAGGACAATCAAGTCCTCGCGCTCTTTGTTACTCTACCGACGATTAGTCACCCATCATCGCGGAGAGGCGTTCCTGGTCTTCCGGGGAGACCGGGATGCCACCATCTTCACCCGGCGGCTCATTGGTGAAGACCATCTCACCGTTCTGAGCATCCACGTAGATGGTGTCGCCTGCTTTAAAGTCGCCTAACAGAATGCGCTCGGCTAAGGGGTCTTCAATCAGGCGCTGCACCGCACGACGGAGCGGGCGGGCACCAAAAGCACGGTCATAACCATCCTTGGCCAGCAGTTCCTTGGCACTGGGGAGAAAGACCATTGATATATCGCGGCGCGCAATTTCGGTTTGCAGACGCTGCACCATAATGTCCACGATCTCCAGAATCTGCTCGTGGCTCAGGTGGTGGAACACAATGACCTCGTCAATGCGGTTACGGAACTCCGGGCGGAACAGGCGGCCATACGCCTCCATAACCTTGCTCTTCATGGCGCGGTCTGCCGCATCGTCGTCGCCTTCGGTGCCGGTCTTGCGCAAGCCGAGGGACTTCTGCACGTCACCGGTGCCCACGTTGCTGGTCATGATGATGACAGTGTTCTTGAAGTCCACTACCCGTCCCTGGGCATCGGTCAAGCGGCCATCATCGAAGATTTGCAGCAGGGTGTTAAACACTTCAGGATGCGCCTTCTCGATTTCGTCGAAGAGCACAATCGAATAGGGGCGACGCCGCACCGCTTCGGTGAGCTGACCACCTTCATCGTAGCCCACATAACCGGGCGGTGAACCGAGCATCCGCGACACGTTAAAGTGCTCGCTATACTCCGACATATCAAGCTTAATCAGCGCCTGCTCATCATCGAAGAGGAAGTCCGCTAAGGAACGAGCCAACTCGGTTTTACCGACACCGGTCGGGCCGACGAACATAAACACGCCCACGGGACGCTTGGGGTCTTTCAACCCGGCACGGCCACGCCGCACGGCCTTACTGACCACCTTAATGGCTTCGTCCTGACCAATCACGCGGTGGTGCAGTTCGTCTTCCATGCGCAGCAGCTTGTGCGTCTCTTCCTCGGTCAAGCGGCGTACGGGCACACCCGTCCATTCGCTGACGATATGCGCGATGTCGTCAATCGTCACCGTGGGGTTAAGGTCTTCTTCGCCCTGCTCGCTCTTCCACTCGGCTTCGGCAGTCTCTAAACGCTCCTTGAGTTCTTCGGCGCGGTCACGTAGTTCCGCCGCCTTCTCATACTCATCGTTATTGACCGCTGATTCCTTCTCCACATTGAGGTCGTCCAACTCTTTCTGCAACTCGCGCAGTTCGCGCGGCGGCAGAGCAATTTGCAACTTAACCCGCGAACCAGCCTCGTCAATCAGGTCAATCGCCTTGTCGGGCAACTGACGCGCAGTGATATAACGCTGGCTCAGGTCAACGGCTTCTTGCAATGCCTCATCGGTGATCTTAACACCGTGGAACTCTTCGTAGCGTGGACGCAGACCCTTCATAATTTCCAGGGCATCTTCAACGGTAGGTTCGGGCACTAAGACCATCTGGAAACGACGCTCTAATGCACCGGATTTTTCGATGTATTTACGATACTCGTCGAGCGTGGTCGCACCAATGCAGCGCATCTCGCCACGGGCCAAAGCCGGTTTGAGCATATTACTGGCATCAATCGCGCCTTCGGCAGCACCCGCGCCAATGATGGTGTGCAACTCATCAATAAAGACGATGATCTTGCCGTTGCTGGCGCGAATCTCCTGCAAAATGCGCTTCATGCGCTCTTCAAACTCACCACGATACTTGGTGCCTGCCACCACCGTCGCCAGATCAAGCGCCACGAGCTTCTTATCGAGCAATGGTTCAGGCACTTCACGAGCGACAATGCGCTGTGCCAAGCCTTCGACAATCGCGGTCTTGCCCACGCCCGGCTCGCCGACGAGCACCGGGTTATTCTTGGTGCGACGGCACAAAATCTGGATGGTACGGTCAATCTGCGGCTGGCGGCCAATGACTGGATCGAGCTTGCCATCAATCGCCATCTGGTTAATATCACGACCAAAGGAATCCAGGGCGGGGGTCTGTGAGCGGCCCGTGCGGGATGAACTCCCACTACCACTGCTGGGCTTTTCGCCACCAGGGGCTTCGGGGCCAAGGTATTCCATGACCTGCACTCGCGCCTTTTCCAGATTCAGACCTAACTTCTTTAAGACCATCGCGGCCACGCCATCTTTCTCACGCAAGAGGGCGAGCAAGAGGTGTTCGGTGCCGATATAGTTATGCCGCATCCGCCGCGCTTCATCAGCAGCCAGTTCCAGCACCCGCTTGGCCTTGGGCGTCAACTTGGGTTCACCGCTGCTGCCACCTTCGCCACCGGGCTGGACTTCGGCTTCGATCTCCTGGCGGACTTTCTGCAACGACACACCCATCTTCTGCAAGACCTGGGCAGCCACGCCCTCATTCTCCCGCACCAGCCCCAGCAACAGATGCTCGGTGCCGACGCTGGCGCTGTTCATCTTCCCAGCCTCTTCCTGGCCTAATAAGATGACCCGACGGGCGCGTTCTGTAAAACGTTGCCACATATTTGATTCTCCTTCCAACATAGTTCAACACTGCCTATAAATTAGCTTCAATTTCTACTTAATAGACGACAAAATAACGACAACTTCCATCGCAATACTTCAACTGCACTATAGAGTCAGACGCTCAACTTAGAATTTGGTTGTCTTCAAATCTTCTTCCATGCGTTGCCGCGCCTTTATGACATCCAAACCCGACTCGGCTAGTAACTCCGGCCACCCTTGGCTTTGCAATAACGCCAAGATCAGGTGTGCCGTATCAAGCTTCTCATGCCCTAACCGTTGCGCCTCTTTCCGGGCAGTTTCCAATATAATTTGCGCCGATGGCGTGACATCGAACTCATTTTCTGTGCGAGCAACAATTCTACCAGTTGACCCCTCAACTGCACTTGGCTGCTCTGGCCCCAGATACTCCATTACCTGGTTACGGGCCTTTTCCAAATTTAAGCCCAACTTATTGAGCACAGTTGCGGCCATACCGTCTTTCTCTCTCAACAACGCCAACAAGAGGTGCTCCGTACCAATATAGTTATGACGGAGACGGCGGGCCTCCTCTGCCGCTAATTCCAAGACTCGTTTCGATTTAGGCGTAAGCCGGGGAGTTTCCGATGAGGTATCTGCATTTCCAGCAGGCACTTCGGCTTCGATTTCCTGGCGGACTTTCTGCAACGACACACCCATCTTCTGCAAGACCTGGGCAGCCACCCCCTCGTTCTCGCGCACCAGCCCCAGCAACAGGTGTTCCGTGCCTACATTGCTGCTGTGCATTTTGCCAGCCTCTTCCTGCGCCAATAAAATGATGCGGCGTGCTCGTTCAGTGAATCGTTGCCACATAATACTGCGTCTCCTGGCTGTAAAAGGCTATCAGGCGAGACTCGTAGCGGTCTATTGCCTTTCCCTACGCGCTCAATGCGTGCTGAGTCACGACTTTATATGTTCAGTATGAATCACCGGGGAAGAAATACGCAACTATTCTTTCGGGTGGGGCTGCTTTGCGCGGAGGCAAATGCGGTTCGTTTTAGTTCACCATCCTATCCTGCCCGCCAAACTTTAGACGCATAAGTGACACTAACGCTCCATACTCAAGGTGAGCCGGGGCTATAAAAGCCCCGGCAGGAAGGCAACTATCGTTGCCAAGCGTCCGTTGGACGCCACAGGATAAAGTTCTAATGAGTGTGCCGTCCAGAGGACGGTCGGCTTTAGCCTTCCTGCCGGGGCTTTTATAGCCCCGGCTCACCTTGACACCCTAATTTACTCTATAGCTTTACGTCTCTCACGCCACTGCTGACACAAGTCACGAGCCGCAGTGGGCCAGGTGGGGAATTGGAAAGTAAAGCCAGATTGCAGAAGGCGAGTGGGAATGACACGGCGGCTCTTTAGCACTAGTTCCGTTTCGGTGTGCATGAAAAAGGTGCCGATTTCCAGTATCCACTCGGTGGCAGAGAGACCAAAGGAAGCGCCCCACGCCTTGCGCAAATCGCTCATAAATTGAGCGTTCGGCAGTGGATTGGGTGCCGTGATATTGATGGCACCCTCAAGTTGCTCATGTTCGATAAGCCATTGGATGCTGTGCAGGAAATCCTGGTAGTGAATCCACGACACGTATTGGCGGCCATTGCCTGCCCATCCGCCCAGGCCGCGCCGCACCAGACCCAGTAAGACATCGAACACGCCACCGGCGTCAGGACTCATTACCATAGCCGAGCGCAACTTCACTTTGCGGGTGTGGGGCGTCACCGCTTCGTCCAGGGTCTTTTCCCAGGCTTTAGCCACGTCTATGCTAAAACGCCAGGTATCGGGCACGTTCGGCTCGTCGCCACCTAAGATGCCAGTTAATTCGTCATTCGGAGCATCATACCGGTGAGCATAAATAGCGGCGGTGCTGGCTTGCAGCCACAGGCGCGGTGGATGGGCCGCCTGAGCAATGGCTTCCCCAATGACTCGCGTGGAGTTCACCCGCGATTCCATAATCGCCTGCCGGTTAGCGGCATTGTAGCGGCAGTTGACGCTGCGTCCAGCTAAATTAATGACGACATCCGAGCCTTCGAGATGCGTTGCCCAATCTCCTAAAGTTGCAGCGTCCCAGGTGGCTATCTGCCACGGCTCGTATTGCAAAGGATGGCCTCCCTGACGGCTCAAGACCACCACCTCATGCCCGCTCTTATAGAAGAAATCGGCTAAAAGGCTACCCACCTGGCCAGTGCCGCCGGGAATGATGATTTTCATGATTCAACTGGTATTTGTGCCAGGCGATTAAAATCACGGCAACAACAGCACGAAGTCCGACTGCGCGGACTCAGCATTCAGTATGAAGTTTTCCTCTGAGGGAGCCTGCGAAGGCAGGCTTTGCGCTGTTGTTGCCTGCGGTTTCAACCGCCTGGCTATGTCCCATTAGCTCACAGCCATTAAGACACACCCATAAATTTATCCACAGCCGGAAAGACATTGTTGACGTACAGCGCGAACGCTCTGCCTACTACGATACCGGTCGCCACAGCGCACAGGATGAAGCATAAAATTCCCACAACTCTGGGCGTTGCAATCAGACGATTTTGCACATCGGTTTCATAGTAGGCCGCAGACCGTTCTAACATCTCCACCATTGAACCACTGTAATTCCCAGTGCGCAATAAGCTCAGTGTCATCTCAGAGAAGATGCCCGTTTGGGTCAGCGCAGCAGGAATGGAAAGGTTTTGAGTGCGTGCCAGATGCGCGGCAGCCGCGAACTTCTCGTCCAGCAGCAGGTTACCTGAAATCCCCGCACACGCTTCAAGGGCCGCCGCTGGAACGACCCCGGCACGCGTTAAGAGAGTTAAGGCAGTCAAATAGCGACTGATGGCTAAATCACGCCATAATGCGCCCGTGAAAGGGATCAGCAAGATTAACTGATCCCGCATCCGCCGTCCCGCCTCTGTGCGCATAGCCAGGCGAAAAATTATATAAGCGATTGTTACAGTCAGCACAATCGGCACCAGTTCGCGGATGAGATCGTGGAAGTAACCCCTCAGCCCGGCCCGCAGCATGATAGCCTGCTGTGCCCCCTGGCTTAAGCCCGCATCATGTTTCATCAGTTCATCCAACCCATGCATCATAATGTTGGGCGTGTTTGGCACCAACAAGAGCAAAGGCAGCAAGATATATTTGCTGATGAAAGTCGCCAAAAAGAGCCGCTTATGGAGCGTATGCTCGTTTTCCAATTCAGTTGCTAAGCGGTCAATCACCATGTCGAGCGAACCGCTTACTTCACCAACATAAAGAAAAGTTGCCTCGACACCCGAAAAGATATGCGCGCGCGTTTTCATCCAGGCCGAGAGCCTGCCGCCGCCTTCGACACAAATTTGGGCCTTGCGGGCTGCTTCGCGTAATTCAGGATGGCTCGTCACCTGGGTTAAGTGATGCAGCGCGGCTGCCATGCTCATCCCCGCTTTGATGCAGGTCGCCCACTGGCGAAAAAAGATCATGCGTGCTTTGAGTGGCACCTGCACGGGTGTCTGGGGCGTGGCAGCTACTACGGTTAGCTTTGTCAGGGCCACGCCTCCCTGGGGCATCACAGGAGCCGCCGTTGGAATGTTAGCAGGCGACTTTACAGAGGCATCTTTTAAAACACTGCTCATAGGTTTGCTTCCAGTAAGGTATTAGGCCGGGCCTATAAAAGACCCGGCAGGAAGGCGGTCAAGCCGCCAAGCGTCCGTTGGACGCCACAAGGATAGAGCTATAACAAGTGTTCCGTCCAAAGGACGGTTGGCTTAAGCCTTCCTGCCGGGTCTTTTATAGGCCCGGCCTATCACTTAGGAGCTTACCACGCCTTAAAAGTTCGATTCATAGGCAACTTAAAGCGGCGGGACTTCTACCAATTCACCGACGGTGAGGGGGTTGCGTCGCTGTTCGTCTGGAGAGCGACGATCAATGACCGCGACTTCACGCACTGTTTTCTCTTGAGTCCGCAGAATATCGGCCACCGAGCGCACGCAATCTTGGAGCACAGTGGTGCCACCCGTGAGATTAATCACATTATCATCTTCTGCGAGTGCCGCTAACTCATGAGCGAGGTGGCGCGCCTCACCGAAACCATCCAAGGGATTTTCTAAGACGTGAGTTTCAATTTCACAACGGGAGTAATAAAAGCGTACGGCGTCGAGAGTGGAATTAAGGTTAATAATCGCTTCCGGCGAGGTTACCACAATGACGCGCTGGGGCCGCACCAGCAAAATGGCGGAATAGAGCGTTCCATAAGCTAAACCTAACGGTGTAAATAAAACGGTCATAGCGGCTCTTTGCGATGCCTCGCGCGGCGCAGTGTACCGACCCTCCCCCCCTGCGTCAATAGATTATGATTGTGTTCGGTAGAGATTCAATGGGACTGCATCTCAGCGTTACAATATAGCTACCCGATTAAAATTTAGAAAATAAATTTTGGCAACAGGCGTAGACAGGCACCCATAGTGAGGTTATAATAATCCATTCGTAACGAAAATCAAAATGAGATAGGAGGTTCACCGCATGGAAAAGATGAGCAACGCAACTAACCAACCTAGCCAAAGGGTTCAGCTTAATGGCACCTTTGTCAGACCTGAATCCACCTACAACTTTGCGGTTTACCATTCGCCTCCTGAAAGGGTGTCTTAGGACACTATCAATTCAGTTTCAGAGCCAAGCGCGGATGTCAAACCCATGACATTCGCGCTTTTGTTTTATTTAGGGATTCACTACAAAGACACAAAGGGCACGAAGAGAAGAAAACAAAAAACAGAATACAGCACACAGGTGCTTTCTAACTTGCGGGTATTCTGTTTTCTGTCTACTGTTTTCTCTCCTCTGTGTCTCTGTGGTGAACCAAAAGAGAGATTTATGGACGACAAGATTATTACAGGAAAGATTTTTAAGCAGCATGGCTGGCCGGAGGGCAAGATCATCGGGCTGGCCAAAGGAGCGGCTACGGCTCTGGCCGCGCAGGGAGCCGAGCGTGAGGCTATCTTAGAGCAGTTAGATGCGGTGCGTGCCCAACCGGGACAGTTCCTGGCTGACCCACTGTTGGGCGACTTAGCCCGCGAGTGCCTGCGTCGTGAAACGGTGGAAACCTCACGTATTGATGATGCTTTACGCGACCGTCCGCTCGACTACAAAGTGTGGGGAGCAGGTGGCATTGACCCAGGGGCCGTGCAGCAGATGGAGAATGCGCTACGCTTGCCCGTTGCTGTGGCGGGTGCCCTCATGCCCGATGCCCATGTTGGCTATGGCTTACCTATTGGTGGTGTATTAGCTACGCAAGATGCGGTGATCCCTTATGCTGTGGGCGTGGATATTGCCTGCCGTATGCGCTTATCGCTCTATGATGTTTCGCCGCATGTGTTAGGTCAGCGCAAGGGGCAGTTTGAAAAGTCGCTGGTGGAGCAGACGCAATTCGGCACGGGGGCGAAGTGGAGTGGGGCGGCGCGGCATCAGCATGAAGTACTCGATGACCCGGCCTGGAAAGCGACACGGCTCTTGAAGTCCTTGCAAGCCAAAGCCTACGAGCAGTTGGGCACGTCGGGCACGGGCAACCACTTTGTAGAGTGGGGTGTCTTCGAGCTAAAAGCCGACGCACCTGATCTACAACTTGCGGCGGGGACGTATCTGGCGCTGCTCTCGCACTCTGGTTCGCGCGGCGTGGGCTTTAAGATTGCCAATGAATTTTCCAGGATTGCCCGTGATCTGCATCCGAAGTTGGAGAATTCCGTGCGCCATCTCGCCTGGCTGCCGCTCGATAGTGAAGCCGGGCAAGAGTATTGGCTGTCAATGGAACTGGCGGGCCGTTTTGCCAGTGCCAACCATGCCGTTATTCACCGCCGCGTGGCTGAGGCGTGTGGCGTGAAGGAGATAGCTCATGTGGAGAATCACCACAACTTTGCCTGGCGCGAAACGCTGCCGGATGGCTCGACCGCCATTGTGCATCGCAAGGGCGCAACTCCGGCTGGCGCTGGCGTCTTAGGCGTCATTCCCGGTTCAATGGGCGACCCTGGCTATGTGGTGCGGGGCAAGGGTGTGGTGGAAGCAGTGAACTCTGCTTCGCACGGGGCCGGTCGCAAGATGAGCCGCCGGGGAGCAATGGATTCTATCACTAAAACGATGCGCGACCGCTACTTGCAAGCGCGCGGTGTCACCCTGTTGGGTGGCGGACTGGATGAATCGCCACAGGCTTATAAGGATATTGAGGAGGTCATTGCGGCCCAATCTGATTTAGTGGAGATTATCGGCAAGTTTGCGCCACGCATTGTGCGTATGGCTGAAGAGCCAGGAGATGTTTAGACGGGGTCGTCGCATCTGCGATTATCTTTCGATCAAAATAAAGGCGGAGTATCTGATCAGATACTCCGCCTTTATTTTGTTAAACCGGCACTAATTCATGCTCATTAATGGCGGCCCCGACGAGAGAGTGGTCGTGGCGTTACGCTGATCGTAGGAGCCGGGGTAGGAAAGCCACCAGGTGTGGTTGAAGTCGTCGGGAGCGGCGTCGGATTGGTGATAGGCGTGCCACCAGGTGTCCCGCCCGGCGTCCTGATGGGAGTCGGGAAAAACGTCGCACTCGGTGTCGGTTGAGACGTTGGGAAAGGCGTGCCGCCTGGCGTCCGGCCCGGTGTCGTTGTTGGAAATGGGCTCGAGGTGGGGCCAGTGGTTGGTCTGGGTGTTGGATTACCGCCACCGCCGATGGGAGTTGGAGTGCCACCGCCACCAATGGGTGTCGGATTGCCACCTCCACCACCGGGAGTTGGAGTGCTGCCACCACCGGGCGGTGTGGGTACGCCGCCTTTAGGAGTTGGGGTGCCTCTGCCGCCCGGAGTCCGGCGCGGCGTATTAGTCGGAATAGGCGTAGAAGCCGCATTAATGTTGGTCAAGACTGTGTTTAAGACAGCGTTCGTAGTCTTGCTAAATTGGATGACATCTTTAGCATCGGTCACAGCCCGCGCGGTGGTGGCTGAAGGCGTGCCAATCGAAGCGACCTGCACCGCACGATTGATGTACTCGGTGATATTGCCAAGTCGCAACTGGCTGAGGACAATACCCCGCGCTTGAGCAGCGGCAAAGAGCACCTGCACCGCTGCTGTAGTTTCAGGAGAAATATCCACAATCGGGCCAGTCACAATATTCTCCAGAGTGACACCCGTCGGCCCGCCAGCGCGCACCACTAAAGAGGGCGATGGCCCAACGCCTATCGGTAGGGTCAGGGTATACCCGCCCAGGGAGTCTGTCGTGGTTTGGGCCAAGGTCGTAAAACCGGTACCGTTGTTATTAACCTGCCCCACCGTCACAGGCACGTTGGGCACCGGGGCATAGGCCGGATTAGCCCTGGTAACGATTTTACGGACACTGCTCAGGGTTCGGCCTGGCGCGAAGACGGTGCCCCGCACAGAAAAACCAGGCGTATTATCATTGCCACCCCCGCCTCCGCCACCACAACCGGCCAGCCACATACCGGCCAGGAATGGCCCTGCGACCAAAGCACCAATAAGTCCGCGTAAATTGTTTTGCTGCCACCACCTGATATTCATATCAACATCCTTTCTGCGAGCAAGATTCCACTAAGAATAACCGTCAGAATTGTCTAGCTTCGAGCGCCTTGGTTGTATATCTATGCTGAGGTTAGTTTCAGGTATACAACAATTTGGGATTAAATAAAATTTATTTTAAGAACAGCTACAGCAGGGAACTTCGGAGTGGCTTTGAAGTGAAGCCCCTTACTGTGCAGATAGCGTTCCAATGTTCAGGTGCTTTTCGTTCTCTTGCAGGGTTATTTACCATCTTCTTTGCCACCACACAATACCCTTTATCATTTCTTGAGCAACTTTCATGAGTAGTGCCCAATTACTTGTCGCACCGCGCCCTGGAACACCCGCCACTCGCAGGGCACTACATTTGCAAAATGCCCCCCTCATACCACATTCCAAGTGTTAATTTGGTGATTTAGGGGAGGTCATACAATGCGCAGGACACGGACGTGGGGCAAAACGTTAGGGACAGGCTGGCTTGGGGTCGCTATTTTAGTCGCCTTGGCTGGATGTAACAGCAAGGATCAAGATTTGCCCAGTGCCAATCAGGTGGCGGGTGGTGTAGAAAACGCAGCCACTACAGTCAAAAAAGAAGCCGGGCCTGCGGTGCTCAAGGCTGCCAAAACAGTGGAGAAAGCCGCCGCACCATTAGTTAAAGTCACTGATGAAACAGCTATGACGACTAAGGTTAAAGGGGCAATCATGGCCGATAACACAGTAGATTCCAGCAAAATTAATGTGGATGTTAAGGGCAACGAGGTTATCTTACGGGGTCGCGTGAAGAATGCTGCCCAAAGAGCGCATGTGCAAAATATCGCTAAACATGAAGCGCCCAACTACAAGCTCGTTGATCAATTGCAATTGGAAGGTGCTGCGGTTAAAGTAGTGCCCAAGAAGCCTTAGCCTCTAGCTTAATCGAGTGCGCCTTCATAGAGGTCAAACTTCTCATCACCGGTAATTAACTTATAAGCATCGCGCACCTGGCGGAAACCGTTCTGCATCAGGAACCCCGCGTCGCGCCCGTAGCTTTTAATTCCCAAAACATAAAAGTTAGGTTCCGGGTGCAGTAGCAATTGAGGGTCGCCTACCACGATTTGCCACCGGTCTTGCACCTCTTGCGGTTCGCTCTCGCTCTGATTTACCTCATCTTCTGCATCAGCTTTTGGACGAGGCCGTTTTTCTGCATAGCCTGTGGAAAGACCCACGCCACTATGCGCGTTATTATGGATTAGCTTCTCGGCCAAACGATAAGGCCCATCGGTGGCGGGATGAATATGCGCCTGAACTTCCGACCAGAGGGTGTGATCTGGCCCAAAGCCCGTATGCGCTACCACATTATCGCATTCAATTGTCCACGATTCCGCTGCGACATCCGCAACTGAAGTATCTTGAGTAGCACTCTGCGTCTGTGCTATCGCATCTGGCGTACCAAAGTTGCTGAGCGTGACGCGGAAGTTTTTACCGTTATGCGCAATGGCATCCACCACCGTGCGCGGGTGGAAATCTACGTTGTGTCGTTCAGTCAATTCATTAGCACGCCGGTGTAAGGCATCGCGGTTAGGGTTGGGGTCATCTGGGACAAGAGTATAAGGATAGCCATGAGGTGGCACCTCACGCCGCACGGCCCAGGTGATGCGCGTTTCAGGAAACTCCTCAAACAGATCGGCAATGGCTAAAAGTGTTCCGGCTGCCGAATGGCCACTGCCAACCACAAGGGTATGTCGATTAGCAAAGCGGGCACGCTCCCGGCCTAAAACATCTGGCAAGTGATAATCAATGCGCTTCTGATTAGCGATTTCTCCGATGCAGGGGGCACCGCCGTTGCCTAACCAGTTGGGTGTGCCATAAACACCAGTGGCATCCAGCACCACATCCGCATGATGCACCTTTTCCTGAAACGCGCCGCCCAGCAATAACCGAAAGGGGAAGTCGGCACGACGCGGGTCATTGATAAAGTCACTTTTCAGGCACCGCTCGCGGGTGAGACGCAGCACTTCAGTTTGTGGATAAATGCGCCCCCGTAATGGTTCGAGGGTGGTTAAGCGCAATACATAGTCCGCCAATTCATTGCCGGAGGAAGTCGTTTCTCCATCGGGTAGTTCAAAGCCTCTTTCGGTGAGCAAGCGGCTAGCCAGCGGGCTGCGGTTGCGCTTCCACTCGGTAAAGAACCGGATATGCCCCCACTGGCGCACATTTTCCGCAATGCGCCCTCGTTCATATAAGCGCACATCCAAGCCAGCACAGGCCCCATACAACGCGGCCTCCATGCCAATCGGCCCCCCGCCGATAATGGCGATTCTTTTCTGTTCAGGCATAAATTAATGTAATCTCACGCAGAGAGCGCAAAGAGAGAATTTTAGCCACAGAACCACACAGAAGAACACGGAATTTGGGGTTAGGGTTTAGCGAAACAGCAAAATCAAGGCTGCTATTGTCACCCTGTCACCCCCTCACCTTGTCACCCCTTCTCTTCTTTCTGTGTTCTTCTGTGTGGTTCTGTGGCTAAAATTCTTTGTCGTTAAATCAGCTTTTATTAGTCGCTTGCAGCATTTGCTTTTCGACGCGCGCGAGGTTATTTTTATTGACTGGCTCGGCAGGAAAATCTTGTACCAGGCCACGCCAGGTGTCCAGGGCAATTTGCCAGTCGCCGTGCCGTTCGGCAGCATGGGCCAGGCGACGGCGTAGCATCTGGGAGTCTTCCTCTTTAGGGATGAGTTTCACCGCCTGAACATAAGCGTTTTCGGCTTCGGGTGCTTTCTTCTGCAATTCATATTGCTGACCCGCTTCATCCCACATATCCCAGTTATTAGGATTGGCTTTAATCCCACGCTCTATCAATTGCAGCGCCTCGTCGCCCTTACCCATGCTCCACAGCAGCCACGACGCCACGCTATAACTTTCTACATCGGTAGGATCAAGCGCCTCAATAGCCTTGTGCAAGCCGACAGCGCGTTCATAGTCACCCGCATGAAACGCTTCATCCGACTTGCGCCAGAGATAATCGAGGTTGCTTTCCGGCTGGCCGTTTTGCCCCTCGCCCGACTGCGCGGAGTGCTTGTGGCCCGCTGGCCTGCCGGCGGGGGTGGTCTGGGCGTTGTCAGTGCCGCCAGCAGCAGGGGTGTTTTCCGCACCGGGAGCAACCGCTTGTAACCCTATAATTAACACTCCCAAGGCACAGTAATATCGTAAATGGCGCATAGCATCTCCTGGCAGCAAGTGTGCCGCTTCACATTCAGATTGTAACTAACACATCCCCAACGTTTTACACGAACACGCGCTCCAATAACGCTTTAGACAAGCGCACGCCTTCGCCGTCGTCACCGGGGCCTTCAAACTCGATAGCCAGGCGACCATCAAAGTTGCACTCCTGAAAGATATTCCTAATGCGTCCAGTGTCTATTTTGGTGTCGTGGCCGTGCGCGTCGAACTCCCAGAATTTCGCATGACAGGCAGCGGCATAAGGGACTACTTTTGAGAGGGCATCATAGCGAATTTCAGCGGCAAAATTGCCAAAATCTGGGAGCGTGCGGCAGAAAGGCGAATTGACGCGCTCCATCACGGCCACAATCGGCTCTGGCGTCTGGGATAAGCCACCATGATTCTCAATACAGACCATGATGCCAAGGGATTCACCCGCCTGCGCCAATTGCTGGAAGGAATCCGCGCAACGCTCAATCTCCGCCTCATCCGGCTGCACGTTGCCCCCCGTATTGAAGCGAATATAACTCAGCCCCAGGTGCTTACCGATGGGCAAATACGCTTTACAGGCCGCAATGTTAGCGGCACGCTCGGCTCCATCTGCGGTGCATAAAGAACCAGTGCCATCCACCGCCATGCCCCACAAAGCCACACCCGCTGCGTCGGCGTTACGTTTCAGTTCGTCTAAATAGGCAGATTCCTGGCTGGCAAAGAATGGGCTATTTAACTCTATCGCCTCAAAACCCCATTCTTCTTTCGCCACACGCGGGTAATCCAAAAGTTGTAACGGAGCCTCCGCCCGCCGAAAGCGACGATTGATGCTCCACCCCGCTAATCCTAGCTGCATTTCATGCTCCTCGAGGATTCACACAAAGACACAAAGGACACAAAGAAGGCAACAGGAAACAGCATACAGCACACGATTGTATGGTAGCTACTACGTTTTCTGTTTCCTGTTTTCCATATTCTTCTCTTTGTGCTCTTTGTGTCTTTGTGGTGAATTCAAATATTTCTCGTTTCTGCGATGATATAAGGCGTTTTGCCCTGCGATTCGTGGTAGGTGCGCATATTCATTTCTGCCAATAGTCCCAGCATGATGAACTGCATTCCTACCATAAAAAGCAGGATACCGATGTAAAACAAGGGATTACGGTTGATGTGAACATTATGATGGAGAAACAACCGTTCACCAATAGCCATCAGCCACAGCACAGTGCCGATGCCAAAGGCCCAGAGACCAGCCCCACCAAAAAAGTAAATCGGCTTGTTGCCATAGCCACCCAGGAACTTCACGACTAATAAGTCCAGGGCCACGCGATAGGCGCGTCCGATGCCATATTTACTTTTTCCGGCAGCGCGGGGGTGATGATTCACAGGAATCTCAGTGACACGCGCCCCCACCATTGCGGCATAGGCCGGAATGAAGCGGTGCATTTCACCGTAAAGATTGACCTCCTTGATAACATCAGCCCGATAAGCTTTCAAGGAGCAGCCATAATCATGTAGGGCCACGCCCGTCACCCGCGAGATTAAGCCATTGGCCAAACGCGACGGAATGCGCCGAATGATGTCATCCTTGCGATTCTTGCGCCAACCCGATACCACATCAAAGCCTTCGTCCAGTTTAGCCAGCAGGTGCGGAATGTCCGCCGGGTCGTTCTGCAAATCAGCATCCATTGGGATAATAACCTTGCCCGCCGCGCATTTCATGCCAGCAGCCATTGCCGCCGTTTGTCCAAAATTACGGCGGAAGCGAATGAGTTTGACACGCTCGTCCTGTTCTGCAATAGTCGTCAGTAATTCAAACGAGCGGTCACGGCTGCCATCATCCACATAGAGAATCTCGTAAGACAAGCCTAATGCCTTGAGAGACTGATCTAATTTATGATGTAATGGCTCAACGTTCTCTTCTTCATTATAGACTGGCACCACTACGGAAACCTCTGGCACTTGCGGGACAGTATCGTTGACTACTTCAGTTCCCGGCTCAGAAATCACGGGAGCCACTGAATTCCCATTGCTGTAGGAGGTATGTGTGGGGATTAAGTGCGTAGCGATACTCTGGCCCCCACCGCTGGGGTCAGGGGTTACAGACGATGCAGAGGAAGAGGTTTGCTCCACTTCGTGGAGTATAAAGAATAGATCAAGATGCAGCAATTGAGGAGCGACCCTACCTTAAACTTCTAAGGGTGGCTGCCCTTCAACTGGAATAGCTTCAATCACTTTATCTTGTGTTGCTTCATGGACGTAGTAAATTAGGCGTGTCAGCCCCCGCGCCCCCAATAATAATGCCAAGCCAATAACAATTTGCATGGTTGAGGCTAAAATTTCTCCTGGCATTGTAATTTGCATTGGTATCCGCATTGCCCCTAACCGCTGATTAAAGTAGTACTGCATTATAGACGAGCCTAGACGGGGTAATCCTTGTGCTAAGGATAACATTCCTATGACTGCAAACGCCATCATTTGAATGTCGCTACTTCGCAAGTGTCCAGTTCCAGCCATCTCGTATCCTTCTTTAACCATCACATTGCCTAAGCCATCTGCAAATATCCATAGCCCTATACCAAAAAGCGCCTGCATTGAAAATGGAATACCGTAAACCAACAAGGGCCACGAAACAGACAATGACCAAGGCAACTTAGAAGGATTACTGAGCATAGAAGATAAAACGAAGGAGCTTATGACCTGTTGGACAGTTCCCCAAAGGATTCCAAAAGCACTAATAATAGCGTAGAGGGCTAAAACCCTGCACGCCAGAGAAGCGACTTCGTGTTTTGTCACTTTGGCCTCCGCATAACTTCATCTGTACTCAAGCTAAACCATGATTTCCTGTTGATACCAGTTCCAGAAGTTGCTCAAGCCAGTTTCCAAGGTAGTGGATGGGTTATAGCCTAATAATTCGCGCGCTTTGCTGATGTCGGCGTGGGTGCGCAGTGGCTCACCGCGTGGCGCGGGCTTTTCTTCGATGATAGCTTTTAGTCCTGTCACTTGCTGCAAAACATCCATGAAGTGGCACATTTCAATTGGCTTAGAATTACCCAAATTGAAAATCTCGTAAGGCCGCGCCACCTCCAGAGCTGCCATCACACCCGGCACAAAATCACCGACATAGGTATAGTCACGGTAAATCTCGCGGCCCCCATTAAAGAGCGTGATTGGTTTACCCTGTCGCATGGCTGTGACGAAGAGATGGGGAGTCATATCAGGCCGCCCCCGCGGGCCAAAGACGGTAAAGGGTCGCACCACGGTCGTCGGCACCCCATAAAGATAATGATAGGTGTAAGCCATCACCTCAGAGGCTTTTTTCGTTGCACCGTAAGGCGAAAGGGGCCGATTGGCTGGGTCATCTTCCTGAAATGGCACGCGCTCCGGGATGCCATAGACCGAGGACGTAGAAGCTAAAACCACAGCTTTAACTCCATGTAAACGGGCGTTATCCAGAACATTGACGGTGCCATCAATATTGACTGCCGCATAGAGCCAGGGCTGTTCGATGGAACGGCGGGGGCCTGCCATCGCCGCGAAATGCGCCACATGAGTTGGCTGCACCGCCTTGAAAACCCCTCCCAGTGCCGCGTGGTCACGGATGTCTACTTCATGGCAGGAATAATTCGGGTTTTGAAGAGCAGTGGCAATATTGCGACGCTTGCGGTCGGGCGTGTAATAGTCGTTGAAATTATCTACGCAAGCCACCCGGTCGCCGCGTGCCAGCAGAGCTTCACACAGATGCGAGCCAATGAAACCCGCCCCGCCGGTGACGAGATAAGTGTTCATAGAGAGGAGTTGTGGAACGAGGATTGAGGATAGAAGATCGCGGATCGTAACAGTCCGTTTATCCTGCTATTCTCGATTTTCTATCCTCGATCCTCATTTAGCCGTGATTCTCGTTCTGCTTGTGCCACTCCACCGTGCGCTGCACGCCTTCACGGAAAGCAACTTGTGGCTCCCAACCCAACACCTCTTTAGCGTGCGAGTTATCCAGGCAGATGTTATGCACCTCGCCGGGGCGTTCGGGCAGCAATTCCGGTTCAGCGGGGCCAGTGCCAACCGCAGCCCGCACCGCGTCAAAAACTTCACGGGTCGAGGTCTCAACTCCGGTGCCAATATTAATGATATCGTTATCGCCGCGTTTAAGGGCGGCACGATTGGCCTCTACCACATCGCCAACGAATACATAGTCGCGTGTCATGCTCCCATCGCCGAAGATTTTACAGGGCTTGTTGTCTAAGAGTAGCCCCGCGAAGATAGCCACCACGCCAGCCTCGCCATGCGCCGTCTGGCGGGGGCCATAAACGTTGGCATAACGCAACGCGACAGGTGTTATCGGATGCAACTGCGACCAGATACGCATGTAGTGCTCGAAGGTGAACTTGGTTAAGCCATACGGCGATTCCGGGGCCACAGGATGATCTTCCGTGACGGGCAAAAACTGCGGCTCACCATAAACCGCGCCACCCGATGACGCAAAGATGATACGATGTGCCCCAACCCGCGCGCCATGCAGCAGCACATTAAGCGCACCGCTGATATTCACCGAAGCGTCATACACCGGATCGGAAACGGCCTTGCGCACATCGAGTTGCGCCGCATGATGCGAAATGACTTCCGGCTTGAACTCATCGCATATCTGCGCGACCCGGTCGGCATCGCGGATGTCACACTCGTAGAATTTCGCTTGAGCATTGACATTTTCTCGAAAGCCCGTCACTAAATCATCAATGATCGCTACTTCATGCCCATCTTGAAGGTAGGCATCGGTAACATTCGAGGCAATAAATCCGGCTCCGCCACTAATCAGAATTTTCATAAAGTTTCGTCGTCCGTTGAATTTTAATCTTGAAACTTGCTAAAGTGCTATTGCCGCTTGGTTTACGGTACTATGTCGCTTTTGTCAATAAAGCGCACTGTGAAAGGTAATGGGTAAACAGCTTTCTAGATCGCTCTCCCACGTTTACCCACTGACCTGACCTCTCTTGTTCCACGGTCGCTCCTATGGGAAAATGTGACGCGGTTCAATTCGTCATAACTTAAAATATTGCAACCGTTTCTCAAGGAGCAAATGATAATGGCAACGACAGTCCTATTCAAAGGCCAGCCCGTTGAACTCAGTGGCGAACTGCCACAAGTTGGTCAACCAGCACCCAACTTTCAACTTCCTGCCAGCGATGGCAGCCAGGTCTCGCTGCAAGATTCCGCAGGCAAAGTTCGCATTTTATCTGTAGTGCCCAGTATTGATACCTCCGTCTGCGCTATTGAAACGGCAAGGTTCAACAAAGAGTTGGACAACCTGCCGGATTCAGTTGTTGGCTATACAGTTAGCATAGACACGCCTTTCGCCCAGAAACGCTGGTGTGGCATCGAAGGCGTCGAAAAGATGAAGCTATTAAGTGATTTCAAAGGCCAAAAGTTTAGCCACGATTATGGTCTTTATTTAGAGGAAGTGGGCCTTCCCGCGCGTTGTGTCTTTGTCATTGACAAAGATGGGAAAATTGCCTACACGCAACTCGTGCCGAACGTTGGCCAGGAGCCTGATTACCAGGAAGTGCTTGATAAAGCCCGTGCATTAGCTGGCGCTTAATTGTAAGGCTTAAAATTAGTTTCCCACGCCAGAAGTCGAAAGACGCTGCCCTGCCCGGTGCAGCGGCTTTTGGCTACTTGGCTCAACATGGCGCAAGATTTGCCAGAATACAAAAATAAAAACAGAATAGCGAGGTGTTCGCATGGGCTTAGTTGATTTTCTCTTGCTGCTTGTTGTGGCGGCTATTATAGGGGCCATAGGAGAAGCCATTGCCGGTTATTCGGCGGGCGGCTGTGCCATGAGTGCAGTTATTGGCTTCATTGGCGCAATGATTGGTGGCTGGCTGGAAAAGAGTATTCCGATCTTGCCGCGCAACGTCATTCATGTTTCAGGACATTCATTTCCCATCGTGGGTTCGATCCTCGGTGCAGCTTTATTCGTGTTTATCCTGCGTCTGATTCTAGGTCGGCGGGCCGTGGCTTAGTCGCAAGCTGAATTGGCTGTCGTTTCAGCCCTGGGCGTGCAAGTTTTCGGCGACTAAGGCGCGCAGACGTTCCGGGTCAAACGGCTTGGAGAGGACTGGTCGCGCCGCTTTTTGCAGGAAAGTTTGGGTGGATTTGGAAACTGTGTCACCCGTGACAAATACGACGCGGGGTAGCAAGTCAGGGCGTGTCGTCTGCAAAATCTCAAAAAAAGTCGGGCCTCCGACAGCGGGCATTCGCACATCGCTGATAATAAGATCAAAATCCTGAATTTGCAATAACGCTAAAGCCTCCGCACCATTAAATGCCGGGGTGACTTCATGGCCGTCTTGCATCAGAATCTCGGTAATTAGCGTCACCACCGGTTCTTCATCATCTACAACGAGGATGTGGCTGCCTAACGTGCTAACGGTAGTCGCTTCCGATGCTGGCTCCTGAGTGGGTGCCGGATTCTCTCCTTCTTGGGCAGCGGGTAATTCGACGATGAAAGATGCCCCATGCCCCAGCCGACTTTCGGCCCAGATACGCCCGTTATGGTTGGATATAATGCCGAGGGAAATGCTCATGCCTAAGCCAGTGCCCTGGCCAGTGGGCTTGGTCGTAAAAAAGGGATCAAAGACGCGCCGCAAATGCTCTGCGGTGATACCTGGCCCATTATCTGTAATGGTGATGCGAATGCCATCCAAGCCATTAAAATGCGCGGGAGCGACCGTTGTAGAGATGCGGATGGTGCCCTCGCTGCGCCACTGCTGAATCGCCTGGGCACCGTTGTTAATGATATTTAAGAACACCTGTTGCAACTGGAAAGGATCGCCCCACACGGCGGGCAGATTATCGCCATATTCTGTCACCACTTCGATATTATCGGCCTGCAACTGATAGGCGCGCATCCGCAGAATGGTGCCGATGACCTCGTTAATGTCGAGTTGCGCCTTCTGTGGCTCGGAGCGGCGCGCAAAAGCCAGTAAGTTCTGGACAATACGCGAGGCGCGCACCGATTCCTGATGAATCATATTAATACGCCGCTGCACATGCGCTGGCATTCCGGTGTCTTCTTCCAATAGCTGCGCATACCCCACAACAGTCGTTAAGGGGTTATTAAGCTCATGCGCTACGCCGCTGACGAGTTCTCCCAGTGCCGCCAGTTTTTCCGATTGCACCAGTTGCTCCTGCAAATGACGCTGTTCCGTCACTTCGCGCACAATGCAAACGCGCCGCGCCGCCTCGCTGCCGCCATCGGCAGAACTTACGCTGCCCTGCCGCCAACTGATGCTACTGGCGGAGCGGGGCGCGAAACTGGCTTCGACAAAAACTCGCTCTGGAATGCCAAAACGAAATTCGGTGGTCTGTAAATCGAGGTCTTCCGGCCCGTGATCGGCCCGCTCCCAGGGGCGTAAGACCTGGTATTCGGGTAAGCGAGCGTGCAAGTCTTCTCGCGTTTGGCCCAAAATACGGGTAATCTTTAAGCCCAGCATATCGGCCAGGGCACGGTTAGCACGAATAATGACGCCATCCACGCAGATATAGACCCCATCCACCATGCCATCAAAGGTCAGTTCCCATTCTCGCTTGGCACGCTGCAACTGCTCAAAGCGGCGCGTGCGGTCAATGGCCAGCACTGCGTGCTCGCAGAGCATCAATAACAGGCGTTCGGTGCGACTATCTAAATCCTCTGGCAGATGCAGCCGCAAGGTGCCGATGATATGATCGCCCAGCGTCAAGGGCACCGCGGTTTGTTGGGCTTCATCTTCCTCTAAATGAGCAGCATTGGGTTCGCCATTATGCTGAATGGCATAGCTATAAGCCGTGCCGCCCGGCACCCCACTGGCGTCATCTTTTTTTAAGGTGACAGTGCCATGTGTCGCGCCCGCCAGAGCGACCGCATTATCAATGGCCGCCTGCAATACCCCTTGCAGCGTTGGGGCCGAAGCCAGGGTCAGCAGGGCTTGATTCAATGTTTCAAAATCATTCTCACCGAAAGTCGGAGTCTCAGTTATCATGGCTTTGGGTTGTGCATGGGGCAAATCTTGCATGGCTGGTTTGGCTTTTCTTTTGCGCGTATAGCGCGCTAGAATATTCTATTGACCGAAGTTGCTGCTTGATAACTTGTCATTTCGAGTGGAGCGACCGAAGGGAGCGCAGTCGAGAAATCTTACTATAAACTTTATAAACATCCCTGTAAAGATTCCTCGACTCCGCTTGGAATGACGCCGCCACAAATAGATCGTAACATGAGGTACGTTAATCTCAGACCGCATTTCTTTCTTGGGACTGGCTGGCTGGCTCAACTTTCTCCAGCTTTTCATCACGCATTGGCTGAAAACGAGTTTGGCCCATCCAAGGCTGAAGTTGAATATGGCCCAGCCAATCCTTAACTGTAGGAATCCAGCCTAAGTCATCACGTACATGCTGCTCCCCAATGGTGCGTACGGGCACCTGCCGTCCATCGCTGTTCTCAATAACAACTCCGAAAATCCGTTCGCATAAAAAAATGCCCTCGGTATGATGGCGCAAGGCGCGGTGCCGAATATCCGCCATGAAAGCCTTCGACTCATCAAACCAACTGTGAATAGTGATGTAGTCTTCTGGTTTACCACCAAATAACCGCGTCGAGCGAACGGCGTGATGCCAGGGATGCGCCATAATTCACTTTGTTTCCTGTTCATCTTCCGGCTCATCCATAATTTCACCGGTTTGGAAATCAGCCTTAAAAGAGCCATGCATGGAATAGTCGCCGGTGCCATAACCCTCCCCCAAGAGGAGCGTGGCCAACTCATTGGCAAAATCGTCGAGGTAGCTTTTGGCACGCTCTACAGGAGGTAAGTTTGCGTAGTAGGAACGTAGGTGCTCAGGAATAACAGGCGAAGTTTGTGCTGATTCAGCATCCGCCAGTTGCGCCGCTAACTCCTGCGCACTGAGGCTCTGGCTGCCCACAAAAGCTTCTCCGAAATAGGCAAAGCCTTCATCACCGCCACCATCGTACTGGCAGCGCACGGCTATCACTCCCATGCCTTGTAACATCTCACAGACGAACTGGGAAACTTCATCCAGTTGCCCCGGTGTGAATTGCGCCTGGGCAGGCTGATAAGAATGCATCTGGCCGTCTGTGCCATGCTCAAAACCTGCTGTCTGTGCAGCGATGTCACCGCCGGCGTCCCCGGCCATCTCGCGCCATTCATCATACGTTTCTTCATCAATGCTGAAGTAAGGCATACTTTCAATCCTCCCGACAGATGCACGCTGTTAGGCTAACAAGAACTAACACCTAACTTCTCATTCCGCCAAGCATTTAAGCACAAGTTCATTAAACTGTTGTGGATGCTCCACATGGGGCAGCAGCATGGCTTCATCTATAATGGACAGCCGCGCATCAGGTTTGAGGGCCAGCCATTCGGGAGCGGTGTCGAGACCATTCAACATGGCGTTACGGCCCCAGACTAAGAGAGCAGGAATTTCCAGGCGGCTCCAACTTTCTCGCCAGTCAATATCCAAGAGACCACCCAATAGCCAGGACAGGCCATATTTCGAGCCGTTTTGATGCGCCGCCACATGGTAGCGCCGGACTAAAGATTCATCTACCCGTGACTTATCGAAGTACAGTTGGTGGCAAGCAAACCTCTGGATATTCTGGCGCGATGCAATGAAATTATAAAAGGCAGCGCCGACCACTGGCCAGCGCAACAGGCGATAGATCATCTCCTGGGGCCACTCAAAAGCCATCGCCTTGCCTGCCGACGCTTGCTCTGCCGGGCAAACCAGAATCAACTTTTGAATCAGCTTAGGCGCCCGTCGCGCCGCTTCGACAGCAAAGGCACAACTCTGGCTGGAAGCAATCACAGCACAGGGTTCAGCAATAATGTCTTCCACAAAGTATTGCACCTGTTCGATGAATTCCTCTGCCCAACATGGTTCATCAGGTTTATCGGAAAGTCCCCAGCCTATAAAGTCGAGGGCATAAACCGTATGTTGTTGCGCCAGTGCCCGGAAATTATGCTCCCATTCCATCATGGAATTCCCGGCTCCCAGCCCATGCAGCAACAACACCGGAGAACCGGTGCCACTGACGGTATAAGCGAGATCGCCGTGGCGTGTTGGGTAGCGATTAAAGGTGCCGCCCAACTCGTTATCCAATGGCGGCGTGCGCAGCGAGATAATAGCGTTAGTCGCCGCCATTGCCCCTAAAGCCACACCGGTAATTTTGGCTACGGTTTTCAACGCGCCCCAGGTGCCCGCGCCGTGCCCATTACAGTCTTTGGCCAAGGCCAGTTCGCCTGGCGTGTCATGATCCGCTTCAATCAGCGTAGAATTATATTTCATTAATAGCTCGCAGTTCTTCTTTCGATTGCGCTTCGGTTAGTTTGGAATATGGCGCGTCTGTATGCTACAATGAAGCCAATCAAGAAAATCCTCACCTCTGTTGTTAAAGATAGCAAACCTAGCTCATAACGTGGAACTTATGCTGATAATTTCTTGATAGTCCACCCGGAGCCATAAAGAGTTAATCAAAGGAGGCGGCATTATTTTTGCGAATAGGGCGACTCAGGAGTGAGTATTGTATCCATCTACTAAGTCGTGCCCTGTCTACTTTGCTTTGGGCAGATAATTCAAATTTTGAAATCACTAGCAGAACTGTGTCAAGACGAATCTCGTTAGACGCAACGAATTGTCTTGTGTGGATGGACACCTTAATTAATGGGAGAGAAGAAATGATGACAGGCCGCTTGAAACACAAAGCTTTTGTACGTCCCACCACGCTGTTTTTAACGACTGCCCTAACGTTGCCGCCACTTTTAGCCGGTTGTGGCAGTGGCAATAGCGCCGGTTCTGGTTCTCCCCCGCCGCCGCCAGTTGACGATACACGCGGTGGGACAGTGGCAGCTCAGGCTCCAGCCGCAGCCCCTCAAAAGCACGGTCTCAGTAACAAGCAAAAAGTGGTGCTGCTCGTCGGGGCGGCTGCGCTATATTACATGTATCGGCAGCATCAGAAGAAGGCGCAGGCACAGGGCCAGAACATCCAGTATTATCGTTCCAAGAATGGACGCATCTATTATCGTGACCCTCAAACGCACCAGGCGCATTGGGTAACCCCACCAGCCAATGGTATTGAAGTACCACAGTCTGAAGCGGGAGATTATCAGGGAATACAGGGTTATGACCGCAGCACAACAGGCCGCGATGTTGGCACTTTGTTCCCAGCCGCCCCCGCCGGAGCCGGTGGGTAATCGCCTTCTATCTGGAGCAAAGATTTGCTGCAATCTACCGATGTAAGATAAACAAAGGAGACTATAATGGGACTCTTAGATGCGCTTCTAGGCCAGGTCCAAAACGCTATTCTCAACCACACAGACGAGCAAAATCAAAATCCCACCCAAGCCTACAATGCCGCCCCGTTACTGGGTACCATTCAAAACTTGTTTGGCCAGCACGAGGAGAACCTTAATTCGCAGTTTGGCAATGTCCAGTCTTCCAGCCAAGACCCTTATGGCGATCCTGCCGATCAGGGAGGCGGATTCGGTAACGTCCGTTCAGCCAGTGAAGACCCCTATGGTGATCCTGCTGACCAGCAGTAACACAAAACTCGTTGAACAAGGTTAAATAAAAGGCAGAAGCATGAAACGCTTCTGCCTTTTATTTGTATCTGACGGAAGCGGAATTACATCAGGCCACATCTACAATAGCTTTGACGCAACTCTCACGATTGGCCACCACGTATTCAAAGGCCGTGGGCACTTCCGCCAGAGAAAACCGCTTGGAGATGAGGGGCTTTACATTCACTTTGCCTGAAGCTAAAAGATTCACACCAGTCGGGAAGGTATTGTTATAGCGGAAGATGGGGCGGAGTTTAATTTCGCGGACAATTAAATCACTCACGTTGATGGTTGCAGTGTCACCAGGCGGTAAACCGATTAATACTACTGTAGCACCAGGACGCGCTGCTGCAATACCCGCGTTGAGGGCGGCTGGATGACCTGCCGCTTCAATGCAAACATCCGCGCCGCGACCTTCGGTAAGAGAATGAGCTACTTCTTTTAGCTCCTCCGCATTGCCCTGTACCACATGCGTGGCACCAATCTCCTGAGCCACTTTCAAACGGGCGGCCACCACATCACTGATAATCACATTGGCTGCGCCAGCCGCTTTTGCGGTTAGCAGATTCATTAACCCGATGGGGCCAGCCCCCGTGATGACGACCGTATCACCCATGACAATCGGCGCAACCCGCGAAGCATAAATGCCGGTGGACATCGGCTCCACCATCGCGCCTTCTTCTAACGACACATTATCCGGCAGCTTAAAGCAAAAATTCGCCGGATGGTTCACATAATCGCAAAAGGAGCCGTGATCGGGCGGCGTGGCAAAGAAGAAGATGTCAGGGCACAGATTATACTCGCCCCGCTTCATATAATAGTGTGAAATGGCATTAGAAAGGCGCGGCACGCCCGGCTCAATGCACACCCGGTTACCCGGTTGAAGGTGGGTCACATTAGCCCCAACTTCGACCACGGTACCCGCACACTCATGTCCTAAGATCATCGGCTCGCGCACTATGAAATCTCCAATACGACCATTCTCCCAGTAATGCACGTCCGAGCCGCAAATGCCGACTTTGTTAATCTGAATGCGCGCCTCGTCCGCCCCCGGCGCACCGGGCGCAGCGACTTCTTCTACGCGTAAATCGCCCACTCCATGCAAAACCGCAGCCTGCATTGTTCCATTGTTCATACTATTGTCCTCCAAACATATTCAACACAAAGGGCACAAAGATTACACAGAGTTCACAAAGTAATGTTTTGTAAGTGCTGAAGCCATCTTTCATACAGGCTCAAATCTTTGTGCCCTTTGTGTTAAAAATAAAATCAATGCACTCTACGCTGACGCCACTGGTCTATAGCGACCGAAGCGATAACCAGAGCGCCAATGTAAACCATCTGTAAGAATGGGTCTACATCTAACAGGTTCGATCCATTCCGCAATACCGCCACCAGCAACGCGCCAATCAGCGTGCCTGCGATAGTGCCTTCACCACCCAGCAGGGAGCCACCACCAATGACCACAGCAGCAATGGCATCAAGGGGATAATCGGTTCCCGCATTCGGTTGCGCGGAGGTGGCACGCGATACTTCGATCATGGCAGCTAACCCCGTCAGGGCACCGGCGAGGGTATAGACGAAGAAGATAACCTTACGGGCATCTACCCCGGCAAATCGCGCCGCCTGCGGATTGCCACCCACAGCATAAATCGAACGTCCTACAACCGTATGGCGCAAGATGAGATAACACACGAACGCACACACTAAAATAAGCCAGAGAGGGACGGGCAAGCCCAACAAGTTACCATTGCCCAGTGTTTGAATCCCCGCCGTCACTACATCAATCGAGCGCCCGGAGCCACGAATATAGGCCAGTCCTCGTGCCATACCCATCGTGCCGAGCGTGGCGATAAAGGGGGGCAGCTTAAAGATGCCAACTAATAAAGCATTGAATGCGCCCCATGCTGCTCCCAGAGCAATGCCAGATAGAATACCGGCGAGGAGAGAAAAGCCATGTCCTCCTTGATCCGCAGGTAGCATCAGCCAGGCCGCCCCGACGGCGCTAAAAGCCGCCACACTGCCCACGCTCAGGTCAACACCGCCCGAAATAATCACGAGGGTCGCGCCAAACGCGATGAGGATAATAACCGAGTATTGGCGGGCGATATTAAAGAGGTTATCTAGGGTGCGAAACTGAGGCGACCGGATGGAAAAATAAATCGCCAGCACCAGTAACCCGGCCAGGGGCAGCAGACGGCGCAGCAAAGTCGCAGCAGAAGAGGAAGACATAGTTAAGGGCAATTCTTAAATAGGAGTTTGGCGCTACTGCAATAACTTCTTGCTATCTGGGTCGTTCATGTTGGCCTTGGTGATGAGTTTGACACCGGTATCAATGCGCGGCTCAACCTTTTTACCGCCTTTGTTATCTACAATCGCCTTGACGCCCTCAAAGCCCATTTTATAAGGATTCTGCACCACAAGTGAATCAATGTCGCCCTTAGTTAATCCCTCTGTCAAGGTCGGAGCGGAGTCAAAGCCGACAATCTTTACCTTGCCCGTTAATTGGCGGTTGCGCACGGCGTTTAAGGCCCCAACCGCAGAAGTTTCATTCGGGCCAAAGATAGCCACGATGTCGGGGTGCCCGGTGAGCATATCCTGCGCCACGTTCATGCTGATGGTGCGGTCAGACTGCCCATACTGCGAGCGGATGACATGTATATTGGGGAATTTCTTTTTAACCGTGTCCTCGAAACCCTTTTCGCGGTCTTCGGTGGATTGCGAGTTTGCCTGCACAGGCACCATGCCGACATTACCCTTGCCGCCTGTAATCTGCCCCATACGTTCGCCCGCTAATTCGCCACCGTGATAATTGTTGGTCGCCACGAAAGAAATGCGATTTTTGGTCTGGGCATCGCTATCGAAAATGACTAATGGAATTTTAGCGGCGGCAGCCTTATCAATCACTGGCACAAGGGCCGTGCGATCAATGGGGGCCACGACGATGCCATCCACTTTTTTGGTGACAGCATCTTCGACAATCTGAATCTCCTGCTGCACACCGTTACCTTCTTCCGAAGGGCCATTCCAGATAATATCAGCGCCAAATTGCTTGCCCGCATCTTCGGCCCCTTTCTTAACCGCCTGCCAGTAGACATGGGTCAAGCCTTTGGGAATCACCTCAACGCGCAACTTGCCGCCCCCCGCGCCTGCCCCGGTGCTTGCATTAGTACTGGAGCTTGCATTGTCAGTTGCGCCGTTGCTCGTTGTAGTTGTAGTGCTGCTCTGCGCCGTGGTCGTGGTGGAATTGGTCGTGCTATTATCGGTACCGGATGAGCCACAGCCCGCTAACAGCATAGCTCCGCTGATTGCACCTGTTGATAATGCCGTCCAGAGAAAACGTTTCATGTTGTTCCTTTGCCCTTTAGGTTTCCTGGGGTTTCGGAAGGTTATTATAACAATGCCTTCTATCTTGTGGGGTAAATAAAGCCGCACTCGTTGCTTAACCTCGCAAAGCGCATCGGCATTTTGGCTACACTACAACCGAAAGCAAACCCATAATGACCAGTTCTGATTCGCTCATCAGCAGCATCTATGACCCGGCCAGCGCAGCGGCAACCCGCACCCTGCTGGCTGAACTGGGCGCAGCACCAAACCGCACTCTGGGCCAGAACTTCCTGATTAACCGGGGTGTGCTGGATCGTATCGTGGAAACTGCCTCTGTCAGTGCCGAAGATGCCGTGCTGGAAGTCGGCCCCGGTTTAGGTGCCCTGACTTGCCGTTTAGTCAGTCGTGCCGGGCAAGTGGCCGCTATCGAAAAAGATGCTCAGTTCATCAGTCTCCTCCAGCGCCATTTACCAGCACCTAACTTTCATCTGGTGCCAGGGGATGCCCTGCAAGTTGCTTGGAGCGACTTGCACCTACCAGAAACTCATGTAAAAGTGGTAGCCAACCTGCCGTACTTTATCTCCAAACCAATGCTGCGCCGTTTATTGGAAGATTGGCGTCCGCACCTGCAAAGTGCCACCTTAACCGTGCAACGCGAAGTCGCTGATCGTATTGCAGCACCGCCGAATACCTCCGCTTACGGCCCAATGGCGATTATGACACAGCTTTATGCCTCAGCGCGGCGCGTCTTCGACATCAGCCCCGGTTCGTTCTTGCCACCACCCGCTGTGACCTCCTCCGTAGTGCATATTCAAATCAAGCCCGCGCCCAGCGTGCATCTCGAAGACGAGCGAGTCTTCTGGAATGTGGTGCGAGTTGCTTTCGGCCAGCGACGCAAGCAACTCGGTAAAGTGCTGCAAAGCATCATTAGCGATAAAACCGCGCTAGCTTCTATTTTGGAGACACAAAGCATTAACCCGCAACGGCGCGGTGAAACCCTCAACCTGGAAGAATTCGCACGCCTCTCTAACTACCTGGCTACGCTTAAAAGTGAATTTTAGCCACAGAACCACACGGAAGGACACGGAAAGAGAAGAGGATGGAGGATAGAAGATAGAGGATCGCAAGAGCCATGCAGAGGCCAGTTATCCTCTGAGTACAGTAGCTATCCTCGATCTTCCATCTTCTATCCTCGTTTGCCATGTGCTTCTGTGGCTAAAATAAAATCATGTTAATTTGTCGTTCGTCGGCTAAGGTAAATCTCACCCTTGACGTGCTATCGCGGCGTAGTGATGGTTATCATGAATTGCAAAGTGTCGTGCATACCATTGGGTTGTGGGACATCCTGACCTTTGAGTTCAACTCAACGCCAGGACTTTCCCTGCGCTGCAATGACCCCCAATTGGAAAATGATAGCAACCTCTGTTTAAAAGCGGCGCGTGCCTGGCAAGAAGTAGCGGGCCGGGGTGGAACTCAATATTTCGATGGTGTTCGCATCACTCTGGAGAAGCACATCCCCTCCGGCGCGGGGTTAGGGGGTGGCAGCGGCAATGCAGCCGCGACTTTGTTGTCGCTAAATCATAAGTTTGATAATCCCCTGAGTGATGCAGAGTTACTGCGTTTAGCGACTTCTCTGGGGGCCGATGTGCCGTTGTTTGTGCGTGGTGGTTGCGTCCTGATGGAAGGCATTGGCGATCAGTTGACGCCTTTGCCAGCGCTGGATGGCTGGTTAGTCGTCCTCAAACCTCCCATTGGCTTTAGCACCCCTGAAATTTACCGGCAATGGGACGAACACGGCTACGTCTCAGCACGCGGCACCCAAGTCATGCAAGCGGCTCTTCAAGCGCACGATTTAAAGCAAGTGGCTAACGCCTTGCAGAATGATTTGAGTCGTCCAGCTCAAGTCTTGGGTACAGCACCGAACCAGGCCGTTGTAGCGGACATTCGGAGCCTGTGTGACTCTTTAATGGCAGTTGGCGCACTGGGCGCAGCGATGACAGGTAGCGGTTCAGCCGTTTTTGGGGTGTTTGAGAGTGAGCAAATAGCTCAGGAAGCCAGGCAATGGTTATATCATGTAGTTGGCACAGATGGCAAAAAGGGGGTCGCTGCAATGCAGGTTATGATTGCTCCGTTTTGCCAGGACGGTGTTGAGTTCTTGAGTTCTGGCACGGTATCTGTGCCATAATAAATGTAAGGAGGTGCAAAGCTTTCAATGTCTGGTTCTTCCATCGGGTTGCTTTCGTTCTTATCCTTCAGTTTTAGTATCATTGCGGCTGTCCTGGCCATTGATATGTACCGCCTGCTACGCACCGGTGAGTATGGCAAAACCTGGCGCTTGCTGATTATCACGAGCGTCATGTTCGCGCTTTTGCAAGCCTTGCGCCTCGCTGAGTTTTTCAACATTACCGCGTTAGATATTAACCGCCTCTCCCAAATCGTCGAATTGGTTTTCGTGATGTCGCTGGCTTATACCTTTTATCTTCAGCGCCGCGTTTTCACCTTTACCGCGAAATTGCGCCAGAAAGAAGATGATAATGCCCTAGTGTCTGATGCCCCGGAAGCACCCGATCCCACCGCCCGTGAGACCGAATGGAACCGCTTAGCCGGTAATTACGCAGGCTATTACGAAGACCATAAAGTTTTGGCGCAAGGGGAATTGCAGGCCGACGATGACATCGAATGGGACTCCCGCCCCACCTCGACCCGGCATCTTCCACCCTCGCTCCCCTCTACTACGCCCAAGCCCCAACCCTGAACAGCCTCATCCTGCGAGATTGATAATCTAAATTCGCCCCGGCACTAACCTTTTCACTCCGCCTTAACAGAATCTTGCTGTCATCTTGCGCCACCCTTGATACCGTTTATCGTCAATGGTCAATAACTTGCCAAGAGTCCTGCTGCGTAACCATATCCACATTGAAGCAGGGAACTGTTTCTGCAAAATACCAGTCAATATAAGACAAAAAGCTCGCGCCGATAACACCGCGAGCTACAGCCAGGGAGGAATTATGCAACGGAAAAAATGGAGTCTGAAAACAGCAGTTGGTGCGGCGGCCATAAGCGCCATCAGCCTGAGCTGGGTTGGTCAGGGGCTTACAGCGGCGCAGGCCGAATCGGGTGAGCATGGCGGAGAGGGAGGCCACCACAAGATTACCTTAACTGCCGCGCAACGCACCCAGATTAATGCGGCGATTGTAGCCCGTGATACGGCCATCGCTGCCGCTTTGACAGCCTTTGCCACAACGGAAGGCCAGATTCTGGCTGGCAATGCCACCAGTGGCGATTTGACAACTGCCCAGCAAACGGCCCTGCGCGCCGCCGAGCAGACGCGCAATCAGGCAGTTAATGCAGCCATCAAGCAATATGACCAGACGGTACGCGATGTTTTGCAGGGCATTACACCCGGCACCATGACAGGCGTGCCAGTTTCGCAGGCCAACGCCAATGTAAAACAGAGCCTGATTGAACTGCGCTTCAATGCGCCCCTCGACCAGACCACCGCCTCCAATGCCGCTAACTACGCCGTGACAGTTAATGGCACCGCCGTTCCGGTGCAAGGCGCGACAGCCAACGCACGCGGTCTCGTTACCCTCGGCTTGGCCAGCGGTGCCTTGAAGAGCGGGGATCAAGTCGGCATAACCTGGAGCAACCTCAAAGACCTGCACGGCACCGCCACTGCGGGCAGCATCACCGTGACAGCACATTAAGTGGCCTGGGAGTAACGACTCTCTTAATATTTAGGACAGCATTTGAAACCACCGCGCCGCATCAATTCTATGATGCGGCGCGGTGGTTTCTTTGGTGCCCCTGAGGAATGCTTGCTTTGAGTTAATTTTATCCGTCTCCATCGCTTCGCGTTTCTCTATCAAGTGCGCTATGCTTAAATTGAGCCTATGCAGCAATTGATTACGCCCGATGAGGCGTTAAAAATAATTCTTCAGCAGGTGGCAGCCTTGCCGGAGACAACGGTGCCACATCACCAGGCACTGGGGCGCACTTTAGCCCATGATATTATCAGTGATCTTGAACTGCCCCCCTTCGCTAACTCATCAATGGATGGTTATGCGGTCATCGCTTCTGACATAACTGGAGCCACCCCTGATAATCCCATTAAACTCCGCGTTTTAGAAACCATTGCAGCGGGCGCAATACCAACCCAACGAGTTTCCTCCGGGGCGTGTTCTAAAATCATGACGGGCGCGGCGATGCCTGCGGACGCGGATGCGGTAGTCATGCGCGAAGAAACCCATGTTGACCGCGATGGAGAAGTTTCTATTTTGGCTTGTGCCCGACCGCAACAGAATATTCGACCCGCTGGTTCCGACGTGACCAAAGGCGAGCGCGTTTTAAAGGCGGGCAGCCTGGTGCGCTCTGCAGAGTGGGGCATGTTAGCCAGCTTGGGTCAAGCGGAAGTATCAATGTTTGGACAGCCCCAGGTTGCCATTATCACCACCGGAGAAGAATTAGCTTCATTAGGTGAGGACTTACAGGCAGGCCAAATTCGGGATTCCAACTCTTTCACCATCGCTGGCTTGACTCGCACTACAGGAGCCATTCCCCAGTCGCCATGCCGCGTCGGAGATGACCCTGCTACACTCGAAACAGCACTTTATGAAGTGATAGAGAAGTGTGATGCGGTCATAACTTCTGGAGGAGTTTCCGCAGGCGATTTTGATCCGGTGCGTGATGTGCTCCAGAAAATTGCCACCGTGCATTTCTGGAAAATCGCCATGAAGCCGGGCAAGCCCGTCATGTTCGCCACCATAAAGAATAAAGCGGGGCGAGCGATTCCGGTCTTTGGTTTGCCCGGTAATCCGGTATCCGTGATGGTGGCCTTCGAGCAGTTTGTGCGCCCCGCTCTTTTAAAAATGCAGGGACGCCGCGCCTGGCAGCGCGTCACCATAGAGGTCAGTGTGGACACGGCGTTGCGTTCACCAGCGGGTAAAGTCGAGTTCGTGCGTGCGTTAGTGTTACCAGGGCCAAATGGCTGGCAAGCGCATCTGGCAGGGGAACAAGGTAGTGGCCGTCTTTCCACCATGACCCGCTCGAATGCCTTATTGGTTGTCCCGGCGGATGTGACTTATGTCGAAGCAGGCCAAACCTTAGCGGCGCAAATGACCGACTGGCCAGAAATCATAACAGAATAATCTAGACGTGGAGTGATAGTTTTATGCATTTACCAGGAGGCGCTGATTTAATTGTTATCTTCGTCTTGGTGCTGATCTTATTTGGCCCGGACAAGTTGCCAGACTTAGCTCGCACTATTGGCAAAGGTATGAAGGAAATCCGCAAAGCCACCAATGAAGTGCGCAACCAGTTGAAGTTCGATGATGACGATTAGTTGTCCTTTGTCCTCTGTCACTTGTCCTTTGCGGCAACTGTTTTCAGAATATGAACTCTTATAATGCTTGTTTTAATTGCTGGAAACACCCAAAGGACAAATGACAGATGACCAATGACACCCTCGGCTTGTTAGGCATTATTGGTGGCACGGGTGTTGATTTAAGGGCGGCCAGTTCATCTATTGGCGGTGTGCTGGGCGATGCCCACGACGAAAAGGTACAGACGCAATGGGGTGTGGCGCATGTGACGCGCATTCAAAGTGATGGACGAGAAATCATATTCCTGCATCGGCACGCTAACCCGGATAATCCACAACAGCGCAATGTGCCACCGCACAAAATTAATTACCGCGCCAATATCGGAGCCTTGAAGAAGTTGGGAGTAACCGGCATTTTGGCTTCCACTGCGGTGGGGTCACTACGCCCGGAATGGCCGTCTGGCACTCTCGTGCTGCTGGATCAGTTCATAGACTTTACAACCTCACGGGTTAAAACTTTTTTTGATGAGCGTGCCATCCACATTGATGTCACCATGCCTTATTGCGCAGCACTCCGCAACTTGTTAATCTCAACCGCACAAGAACTAAATATCTCACTGCAAAACGGCGGCACTTACATCTGCGCCGATGGCCCGCGCTTTGAAACACCCGCCGAAATTCGTACCTTTGCTAAGTGGGGTGCTGACGTAGTTGGCATGACGGGCATACCCGAAGCCACGCTCGCCCGCGAAGCCAATATCTCTTATGCAGGTGTTTCCATTGTTTCCAACGCCGCCGCTGGCATCTCAGCCCAGCCCCTCTCTCACAGTGAAGTCCTAGAAGCGATGGCTATCGCCTTGCCACAAGTCGTGCAACTCTTCCTCGCCGCCGCCCGCACCTACCAGGACGACCCGACCCTCCCGGCACGCCGCGCCACAGCCGAATTTAAAACCCCTGAGTTCAATCCGGCACAGATGTTTTCTCAATAGCCACAAAAACGCTCAAAAGACAATATTGAGGTAAAGGCTGAACTGCCAGTATGTCATGCTTCATTCTCTAACTCTTTCCTGCTCTCCTCTTTCCCTGCTTTCCTGCTAAATGGTTCAATTATGATGTTTTAGCATCTTCAGAATTCTGGCCAGCAGTTTGTTCCAGGTAGGCGATAATGAAGGGGTCGAAGTCGCCGTTCATGACGCCTGCGACATCGCTGGTTTCGTGGCCAGTGCGATGGTCTTTAACCATCTGGTAGGGTTGGAAAACATAGCTGCGAATCTGGCTGCCCCACTCGTTGCTTTTGATTTCGCCTCGGACGCGGGCGATTTCTTCCTGCTGCTCGCGCCACTGCTTTTCAAAAAGACGCGATTCGAGGACGCGCATGGCAACATCCCGGTTACGGCCCTGGCTGCGCTCGTTCTGGCACTGCGCGACAATGCCGGTGGGAATATGGGTGATGCGCACGGCAGTCTCGTTTTTCTGGACGTTCTGACCGCCCGCAGAACTGGCGCGGTAGGTATCAATGCGTAAGTCGTCGGGGTTAATTTCGATTTTCTGATCGGTGGAGATTTCCGGCACGACATCTACACTGGCAAAAGAGGTCATGCGCTTACCGGCGGCGTTAAAGGGTGAAATACGCACCAGGCGATGCACGCCTGCTTCGGCTTTTAAATGGCCATAAGAGTTGGGGCCGCTGATGATGGCGGTGAAGCCTTTGAGTCCGGCTTCTTCGCCCACGTTTTCTTCCAAGACTTCAACCCCGAAGTTGTGCAGTTGCGCCCAGCGCAGGTAAGCCCGCACCAGCATCTGCGCCCAGTCCTGAGCTTCGGTGCCGCCTGCGCCTGCGTTAATGGAGAAAATAGCGTTGTTGGCGTCGTATTCGCCACCAAACAAAAAGGCGCGTTCTAAGCTGAAATAGTCGGCTTCTAACTGGTGCGCATCACGTTCAATTTCAGTCGCCAGGCCGCTGTCGTCTTCCAGTTCGGCCAGTTCAATGAGGTCGAGTAGATCACTGCTACGCTGTTCGAGAGAGTCAAAAGGGGCCACCACCGCACGCGCTTGCGCAACGCGGCGCATGAGAGCTTGCGCGGCGTTGGGATCGTTCCATAGGTCGGGTGCGTTGGCCTGAATGTCGAGTTCTTTTAATTGCTCACGTCGTGTGGACAAGTCAAAGACTCTCACCCTTTGCGCGCAATCCTTGCCGGATGCGTTCGAGAGATTCTTTTACATCTTGTAACATGAGGGGTCTTTCTTTTTTAGCAGGAAAGCAGGGGAAGAGGAGAGCAGGAAAAAGTAGAGAAAAGTGCTGAGTAAGAGTTTGTCATGCGGATTACAGCGAAGCATCTACTGGTAGTGTCCATAAAGTTCTACTTGGACACCACAATCATCATTCTTAGGACACACATACCAGATGCTTCGCTGTAATCCGCATGACAAACTCTTACTCAGCACTTTTCTCTACTTTTTCCTGCTCTCCTCTTCCCCTGCTTTCCTGCTAAGGTTGTATTTACTGTGCGGCTGACTTCAAAGCTTCGGCTTTGTCCGTCTTTTCCCAAGTGAAGTCGGCATCTTCGCGGCCAAAGTGACCATAGGCGGCGGTTTTGCGATAGATTGGGCGCATCAGGTCGAGTTGCTCGATGATGGCGCGTGGGCGCAGGTCAAAGACAGAAGAGATGGCTTTGCCAATTGCCTCGTCGCTGACTTTACCGGTGCCATAGGTGTTGACATAAACCGACAGCGGCTCGGCTTTGCCAATGGCATAGGCGACCTGGGTCTCGCACTTGTCGGCGAGGCCAGCGGCGACCACGTTCTTGGCCACATAGCGCATCATGTAGCAGGCGCTGCGGTCAACCTTCGTGGGGTCTTTGCCGGAGAACGCGCCGCCACCATGACGACCCCAGCCGCCATAGGTATCTACGATGATTTTGCGACCCGTCAGACCAGCATCACCCTGCGGGCCACCGATAACGAAACGGCCCGTGGGATTGACCAGAATCTCGGTCTCTTTGCTCATCAACTCTTCGGGAATGGTCGGCTTGATGACGAGGTTCACGAGGTCTTCGTAAATCTGGTTCTGCTCGACATCGGGACGGTGCTGGGTGGAAATGAGAATCTTCTCAATGAGGACGGGCTTATCTTTTTCATAGCGCACCGTGACCTGGGACTTGCCATCGGGACGCAAATAAAGCAGGGTGCCAGCTTTGCGCACTTCGCTCAGACGCTTGCACAGCTTGTGTGCCATCTGAATCGGGAGGGGCATCAGTTCGGGAGTCTCATTGACGGCATAGCCGAACATCATGCCCTGGTCGCCAGCGCCGCCAGTATCTACACCTTGGGCAATATCAGGCGACTGCTGCTGAATGGCGGTCATCACACCAGCGGTGAGGTAGTCGAAGCCAAACTTAGCGCGGGTGTAGCCAATGTCCTTAATGACGCGGCGCACGACCTGCGGGATTTCGATATATGTCTTAGTGGTGATTTCTCCGGCCACGAGAACTAAGCCGGTGGTGAGAAAGGTTTCGCAAGCGACGCGCGCCTGCTGGTCAGAACGAAGAATCTCGTCGAGGACGGCATCCGAAATTTGGTCGGCCATCTTATCGGGATGGCCCTCAGTTACGGATTCTGAGGAGAAATAATACACATCTGCTGGCATCACAGCCTCCTGAATTAATCGCGGCGGCAGTGCTGCGTTCCCTTATCAAGCCAAACGTGTCGCCCTGCCAGCCCGTGCCGTGCTGGTTGTGGTGCCACACGCAACATTCCCCACACGACGTTGCCATTAATTGTAACAGGAGTTGCCCTGGATGGCAAAATGGGACTGCTTTTACCTGCCGCTAAAGCAGCGGGCTGAGACGAGGATGCCCGAAAAGCCCGCTCAAGCGGGCTGGCGCATCGCCACCGCGTTTTCTCCAACCCCGTTCAGGGGGCTTCGATATTCAGCCCGCTGCTTTAGCGGCGGGTCAACTATAACACCGCGCGGACGAAATAGAAGATCATGTAAACGCCCAATCCTGCCAGGGCACTATAACCGGTTTGTTTGGCTTTGCCGGGCGAACTGAGGCTATAGTAGGCGCATAGCAGCAGACCGGCGGGCGGCAACAAAAAACTGGGCAGAATGAGGGCTAGCTGCGGCTCTTCGTCGAATTTAACTTCTTCTTCCCAGGGGGAGGCGGACTTGGATTTGCTTAAGCCACCGGCCCACGGCAGCCATTCGCCGCAGTGGACACAGGTCATGTCGGCACGAGTGTTCGCTGTGCCACACTGCGGACACGCCAGGGAAGTTTTTATGTTAGTTCCTGCCATAATTTCCTTCATCTAAACTACCAGCAACCTTAACGACAAAATAAACGATTGAGCATTACCTAGGTTGCTCACTCTTGTTAAAAGTAACGTTATTTAAGATTGGACGCGGCGGACTTTAATCATGTGCCAGCCAAACAGACACAACATGAACACTATGCCGCCTATAAAAGCCCCACCGACAGCTTGAGGAAACCAGGGCGCGTTGATCGTGTGGTGTCCTACTAGGTGCGCGGCCAGGCCAAAGCCAATGACGGTGAGACCGACACCAAGCGCATCAAACAGGATGAACTGGCCCGGTGACACATTGGCTAACCCGGCACCCAGACCGACAAAGCGCCCGACTACGGGCAGAAAACGTCCGCCTAGGACAGCCCATGAACCCTTAGTGCGCACCGCCACTTCCGCGCCTTGAATGCGCCCGGCTAAACCTGGCCACCGCTTCTGCAACCGCTGCATGAGAGGGCGGCCGCCTTTTGCTCCCAGCCAGTAAAAGGCATGATCAACGGCGGTCAGCAAAAGGAAACCGTACAACAGCATCAGCGCAATGCTCTTATCGGCTGCTTCGGCCAGCAGCATCAGGAAAATCCAGGCCCACGGCACACCGCCGGGATCGGCCAGGAGAGCTGGCACCACCGCATGATAACCATACTCCTGCATCCATTGCAGGGCCTACTGTTGGGCAACCGAAAGCATTTGTTCCATCAGTTAATGCGCCTCCGTAGAAATTGTTGCGCCCTTAACTTTTGGCGGCTTGGAATGAAGGTCTGGCTGGGATGACTCATGCAGTTCATTAGAGGGAGTTTGTTTATGACGCATTTTCAGGTTCAGGGCCTCGACAAAGACCGAAAAGCCCATTGCAAAATAGATATAGCCCTTAGGGATGTGCCCATCAAACCCTTCAACGACTAATGAGGTGCCAATCAAAAGGAGAAACGAGAGCGCCAGTATTTTGATGGTCGGGTGCCGCTCAATAAAGTCACTGAAAAAACCAGAAGCGAGCATCATAAAAGCAACCGCGCATAAAATAGCGGCAAGCATGATCTCTATCTGTTCCACCATGCCCACTGCGGTAATGACTGAATCGAGCGAGAAGACAATATCTAAGAGGGCAATCTGCACGATGATCGCTGTGAATGAGACCTTGCCTGCATTTGTAGCGTGTGCTGCCGCTGCTTCATCCTCGCCAAACTCCTGACGGATTTCCTGCGCACTCTTAATCAGCAGGAACAGACCACCCAGAATAAGAATGAGGTCACGTCCAGAGAACTCGTGGCTTGCAATGGTGAACAGGGGAGCTGTCAAGCGCACCATCCAGGAGAGCGAGAAAAGCAAAGCAATACGGGTGAGCATCGCCATCGCCAACCCCACAATACGCCCGCGCTGTTGCTGGGCACGCGGCAGTTTGCCCGCCAGGATGGCCAGGAAGATGACGTTATCTATACCTAGGACAATCTCCAGGGCCAGAAGGGTCACAAAGGCAATCCAGATTTGCGGATCAGCCAGCCAAGTCATAGCGTAAGTACTCCTTAAATATCCGCCAAATAAAAAGCGAGACCTTCGCCGCAAACAGCGGCGAAGGTCTCGCTTTAGTCTTGCGAACACCGGCTGGCCTTAAGTTAGGTCAGCGTATTGACGATATTCGCTCCTGTTACAAACAGGCGCTACTCCCCTTCGATTATCGAATTGTCTTAACTTTTATTAGCCACTTATACGCTATAAAGATCGGGATGGTTCCGCGCAATTAGCTCGCGGGTTTACTTTTAACAATGTCATTCCGAGCGGAGCCATAGCGGAGTCGAGGAATCTTTGATTGGCTTCCATACATTTAACGGCAAGATTTCTCGACTGCGTTCCCTACGGTCACGCCGCTCGAAATGACACTATAGGAAACGTGATAACTTACATTATAGCGCGATAATTTTACGTGGCTTACTGGCATGAGTGAGTGTCTGCGCGCCATCGGCAGTGATAACAATCATATCTTCGATCCGCACGCCGCCCCAGCCTTCGATATAGATACCCGGCTCGCTGGTTACGATCATGCCGGGGGCAAGTTTGCCTTTACCGAGTTTGGAAAGGCGGGGTTGCTCGTGAATGTCGAGGCCCACACCGTGCCCTAAGCCATGTCCGAACTGTTCGGCATAGCCGCCGCTGTCAATGATGCCACGCGCCACCGCGTCGGCTTCTTTGCAGCCTAAGCCAGGGCGCAGGGCAGCCGAGGATTCGGTCTGGGCACGCCACACCAATTCATAAATCTTTTGTTGCTCGCGTGTCGGTTTGCCCATGCAGATAGTGCGGGTGCAGTCGGAGCAGTAGCCGTCTACCAGGGCACCCATGTCAATGGTCACCATGTCGCCGGGGGCAATAGGCTTATTGCTGGCGCGGCCATGTGGCAGTGCGCCTCGTTCGCCACTAACCACAATCGGCGTGAAACTCGCGCCACTGGCTCCCCGTTCGCGGATAGAACGCTCAATTTCATTGGCAATCGCTATTTCCGTCATGCCAGGTCGCAGCATATCACAGAGATAATGAAAGCAATCGTCAATAATGTCCACCGCGCACTGGATAATGGCGATTTCGTCCGCATCCTTGCGCACCCTTAAATCTTCTACGATGCGTTGCGTTGAAATCGGCTCGGCAGGCTTGAGTAGCTTAGTAATGTCTTCCAACGCCGCCACCGAAGTATGCTCCGCCTCAAAGCCAACTCGCTTCACCTTGAGCTTTTTTAGCAAGCGAGCCGTTTCTTTCCATAAGCCCTTTTCGGCGATGGCGGTTTGATAGCGTGGATCAACCTGTTCCGCCGCCTGCGACTGATAACGAAAATCAGTGATAAAGTAAGCTTCATTGGCAGTGATGGCGAGCATCCCCGAAGTACCGGTGAAGCCGCACAGATAGCGGACGTTATTAAGTTCGGAAATAACCAGAGCATCATATTTAGCAGAGGATAATTTGCGTCGCAGATTATCGAGACGGGCCGAATAGTTCATGAATTCTCCTTAGCAGGGTGTACTTCTTTGGCTGGCTGATGAGCGTCTGTTCTGTTGGCGAGTTGCACCGCAGCGCGCAAGCCCAATTCATAACTGAGCACCCCAAAACCGGCGATGGAGCCAACGCAGACTGGGCCGATAACGCTGCGATGTCGCCACGATTCGCGGGCTTGAGTATTGGAAAGGTGAACTTCAACCACCGGAAGGGCAATGGCGGCAATGGCATCGCGCAGGGCATAGGAATAGTGCGTGAAAGCGCCCGCATTCAGCACCACCGCAGCCGCCTGGGTGCCGTGCAAGGCGTCAATTAATTCGCCCTCATGGTTGCTCTGCAGCGCCACCACTTCAACTTCCAGTTCCTGCCCTATTTCCACTAATCGCTGATTGATGCCGTCCAGGGTATCCTGGCCGTAGATGGTGGGTTCCCGCGTGCCGAGCAGATTGAGGTTGGGGCCATGCAGCACCAGAATGGTTTTCATCGGGCACGCTCCTGAAGGGTTTTTAAGCTCGTTTCCAATTCGTCTAAGTCCCCCGCCGGGGCAACGTTACCGACACCAATGTCCGCTAACTGGCGCTGAAAAGCTTCATACTTCCGTGCCCGTTGCACATCAGCTAAACCACGTTGGATGTAATCTTGCGCGGCGGCTTTATGGCCGTTTTGCAAAGCACGTCCCGCCAGTTTGACATAGGCGCGGGTGAAATCCAAATTGACCAACTCCGGCGTCGCCGGGAAGCGGCCATAAGGCTGCTGCGCCAGTTGCGCGATATATTCTAAATCTTGCCAGCCCTTGGCCTGTGCCATCTCCTGGGGTTGGCTCAACAGCCACTGGGCACGCGCTAAACGAGTATTGGTGCCTTTAGGGTCCAGTGCAATTGCTTTGTCGAAGTAAGTCTGTGTCGCTTGGAGATCATGCTGCTGTGCCTTAGCTTCGGCCCAGTTGCGCCAGGTGCCAGCGCGAGTCGGTTGCAACTGAGTCGCACGGGTAAAAGCCTCATCACTAATTTGCCCCATTGCTCCCTGAAGCCGCGCTAAGTTAACCCAGGCGCGGGCATTAAGTGGATCGGTTTGTGTGGCCTCCCGCGCTTTTTGCAGACTGAGATTTGCATCCCCTTTTTTAAAGGCATCCAACGAATCAAAATTGGCATCTTCGGCCCCGGCGACACGCTGCACACTGGCCGCAGCCAGGGCTAAAACTAAAGAGGCACCAAGCCAAGACCAGTTGAGTGCGGAGTGCGGAGTGCGGAGTGCGGAGTCTGAAATGGTGAGTGGTGAGTGGTGAGTAGCTGCTGATGGCTGACCGCTGATGGCTGACCGCTGCTCCTCTTCCGCACTCGCCACTCCACACTCCGCACTGTCTAAGAGGGCTAAGGCCATGATAAGCAGGAGCACGATAGAGATAAGCACCCAGCCAGAGTCGGTGAGGCCGTGCATGGCGAAAGCGGCGATGCAACCGATGCCACCCGCCGCAATCGGCCAATCGTTACCCCGCAGAGCACGCCATCCTTTAACTACTGCTGCCAGGCAGGTGCTTAGCAACAGCAAGAGCGCCGGGATGCCGCTTTCTGCTGCGATTTGCAGCCACACTTCATGCGCTGCCATCACATAGTGCGTGATTTCAAAAGGTGCATAGGCCGTAGGAAAGTTACCCGTGCCCCAGCCGAACAGGGGACGTGCCGCCGCCATGTGCAGGGTGCCAATCCAGGTATAGTAGCGGAACATGGTGGAGTGGTCTTCGGAGGAATGCGCTGCCAGCAAGCGGCTGAAAAGGGGCTTGCCTGCCAATGCGCCGCCGGCAACGACTAAAACCGCAATGACTATCACCACGGGCAAATTCGCGCGCAATAAAAATTTTAATGCCATACCTTTAGCACGCCATAGCATGGCGGCACAGACGATCAGCCCAACAATCGCCGCCAGAAAGCCACCTTTGCTGGAACTGGAAAATAGCCCCATCAAGATGAGCAGTGGAGATGCAAAGGCCAGCATATTGCTAAGCATGTTGGGCAGCTTTAGCAGGTTTCGTTTTGTTAAACGAATTAACAAGATAGCCCATGCGAGTGAGAGTGGTAAAGCCATCGCGCAAAAATTGGCGAAGTAGTTGGGATTATAGAAAGTGCTGAATTGGCGTGGGTCTTGATGATGCAGAATGGCATTAGCAAAACCTATTATCCCCAGCAAACAGACAATGAGGGCACTGCCTACAATGGCGCTAAAAACCCAGAAGCGGCGTAATAAAAAAGAGTTCTCATCCGCTTCGGTCAAAAGTTCTGCTGGTCTTAATAAACTTCTCGCAATGTAAAACCAGATGATGCAGCCGCCGATACGGGCAAGCTCTAACAGGGTATCATGCAGGTAAACCGTAGTTAGTGCCGAAAGGCAACACCACAAAAAGAACGCACCTAAAAGAATCGCAATGAAGCTATTTTTGCGCTGACTTAAATCAACCTGAGTTGTCGCAATAGAGAGTACTCTCTTCGAGGATAAGGCCAGCAGCAGACAGGCGCAGGCACTCAATCCTAACAACATGGCTAACGGCTGGAACGCAGCCCCGGCCATAATTTCTAAGGAAGCAGGCCAGAACCCCGACATCATGGAGGGTGCTCCCAGCAATACTAAGCACAGGATGAGAAAGGCGATAGCCTCTGGTAATGAGGTGAATGATAGCGGCAGCGGGCGAGTTGCTGCCTCCGTTGTCACGTTAACAGTGGGTGCCTGTTTCGCTTTAGCTTCAATTTTGGTAACTGAATCACGACTTGCCGTTTTACTTTTAGCCACAATTTTAATTTTAGCGTAATGCACTGCATGGGACGCAAAACTGCGTTACGCTAATTAAATGCGCTATTTGAACGCTATTTTTCAATAGCGTGAGTTGGCGCTGCGGAGCATTGCGTAGCGAAGCTTTGCGGCCCATCTTAGATTGATTTTCTTACAACCAGCTCTTACGCTTGAAGTAAATAAAGAGGCTTATGGTAATTACTACCATGACGCCTAAGACAGTGGGATAACCATAGCGCGCATGGAGTTCGGGCATATTGTAAGGCGAGTTGTCGAAGTTCATACCATAGATACCCGCGATGAGGGTGGGAATGAGCAGGATAATCGAAGCCGAAGTCAAGGTTTTCATAACCGAGTTCATGCGATTGCTTTCTACCGCTAAATACGCATCAAGGGCACCCGATAGAATATCGCGGAAGGTGTCTATCATATCCACAATCCGCACGGTATGGTCATATAAGTCCTGAAAATATGCGAATTGCTGGCCTCCATTCTCGGCATTGTGACGCATAAGGGTGTTGACTACATCGCGGGTGGGCGCGGCCACCCGCCGAATTTGCAAGAGCGAACGTTTCAGGGCAAAGATGTCACTCGATAGCCGCCCGTGGAAACTGGTAAAAAGACGATCCTCAAAATCATCTATGCGCTCATCCATGCTGTCGAGGAGGGGAAAGTATTCATCCAGCACCACATCCATCAGTTCATAGAGCAGATAACCCACACCCGATTGCATCAGTTCGGGATGCTGCTGCCAGCGGTCGCGCAGGGTCGCAAAGGGTTTTACCGTGTCGGTGTGAATAGTCACGATATAATCAGACCCGACCAGACAATCAATTTCACTGAGTTCAACACCAAAACGTTGGGCGAGAGCTTCCTCGTTGGCCGCACCCTCCGCTTTATCCACTTCCCGCAACGCATGGAAGATGACGTACAGATACTCCTCATAATCATGCAACTTGGGCCGGTCTTCACGCGCTTTAATATCCTCCATCACCAGAGGATGCACCATGAAGCGTTGGCAGATGAGGTGGAGATCGTCTTCCGATGGGTCGGTTACATCTACCCACATAAATTCGTCCACATGGCAACGCGGCGGCGCTTTGGTGACCACATCCCCTTTATGCTGCGATTGCTTGGCCTCGACCTGTTCTGGTTCTGGCATGGAAGCCAGCAAATTGTCACGGTCTAATGGCTGCAAGCTATGAGTTTTGGTGTTGTAGAGGAGGGCAGTTAGCATAGATGTTGTGATCCTGGCACCGTCTTCCCCGGAATCAGCTTATATTATGCCTGCCGTTCAGATTCGCCACCACTGCGATCAGTTCAGCGGGTTCGACGGGCTTAGGCAGGTGAATCTGGAATCCAGCGCGTAACACGCGCATCCGATCTTCGACCCTGGCATAAGCAGTCAAGGCCGCCGCCGGAGTCTGCCCCCCTTGTTCGGCAGGTAACGCCCTGACTTTTTTAATCAGTGAGTAACCATCTTCGCCTGGCATTCCTAAGTCGCTGATTAATACGTCGGGCCGCTGTTCTTGAAGTATCCTGAGCGCGTCAGCGGCGTTATTGACTGCCGTGACCTTGGCCCCACACTTTTCCAGCACGAGAGTTACTATCGTCCGGCCTTCCTCCTCATCGTCTACCACTAAGACGTGCAAACCTTCTAACTCCGGCGCGCAGTCGAAAGGCACTCCCTGTCCTCCGGTGGGATGCTCGCGCTCCTCCCCCCTCTCTGATGAGACCTCCGCCGAACGCACGGCGATCAGGGGCAAGCGCACGGTAAAGGTGGCACCCTGCCCTTCGCCAGCACTTTCTGCCTCGACTGTGCCACCGTGCAGTTCGACTAAATGGCGCACAATGGCAAGGCCCAACCCCAGTCCTCCATGCTGCCGGGTCATCGCGGAATCGGCCTGGCGGAAGCGGTCAAAAACGTAGGGTAAAACTTGCGGCGAGATGCCCTGTCCGCTATCGGTGACAATAATTTCAATGTGGGAGTTAACGCGCTCCAAACGAACTTGAACGCGGCCTCCTTTGGGCGTGAACTTAATGGCATTCGAAAGCAGGTTCCACACTACCTGTTGAAGCCGGTTCGGGTCGCCCGATACCAGGTTAGTGCCGGAGTCGAGCACGCGCTGCAAGCGGATGTCTTTGGCCTGGGCCGCTGGTAATACCGATTCCACTGCTGCCTCCACCACGGCGGAAAGGTCAGTGGGGCGTGCCTCCAAACGCAATTTGCCAGTAATGATGCGCGAGACATCCAGGAGGTCTTCGATTAATTGCGTTTGCAAGTGAGCGTTGCGCTGAATGGCTTCAATGGCCTGGGCGCGTTCTGTTTCCCCCAAACGGCTGTCGCCCAGCATTCGGGACCAACCCAGGATCGCGTTCAATGGCGTGCGCAGCTCATGGGAGATTGTGGCGAGGAACTCATCTTTCATGCGATTGGCCGTTTCCGCCTCGCGCCGGGCCTGCACTTGTTCGGTAATATCAACACCATGTACAAAGATACCCCCGACTGCCTCATCAGCCTCAAAGGTTGGTTGATAGACGAAATCTACAAAACGCTCTTCCAACGGCCCATCCGGTTCCCGTTGCAGTTGGACTGATACTTCCCGACCATTAAAAGGTTCGCCCGTCCGAAAGACTTTATCGAGTAACTCAAAAAACCCCTGACCTTCTATCTCTGGTAAGGACTCACGCACCGTTTTGCCGACTACCTGGCGGTGTCCAATGAGTTGCAAGTAAGACGGGTTAGTCAACTCAAAGACGTGTTCCGGCCCACGCAATGTGGCGACAAAGGCGGGGGCTTTATTAAAAAGATAGGCCAGTTTTGCACGCTCCACCTCTAATGCTTTAAGTAAATTCTCGCGTTCCGCTTCGCCTCGTTTCCGCTGGGTGATGTTGTTGAAAAGCACGGCAACTTTACGTTCTTCCGATGCCCCAACGCGAAAGGCGTAAACATCAAACCAGCGGTTCATTGCCTCCGAGCCTGCCGCGAAACGAGTAGCGGTGCCCGTTAGAGCGACTTTGCCGTAAGTCTCGAACCAGTACTCTTCAAGGTTAGGCAATAGTTCGCGTGCCGTTTTTCCCACCGCGTCCACTAGCCCATTATGCTTTTCAAAGGCAGGATTCACTTCCAGAAAGCGCCAATCAACGACTTTGTCGTTTTCATCAAAGATCATCTGGATGATGCAAAACCCCTCGTCAATCGAGTTGAAGAGAGTGCGGTAACGCTCCTGGCTGGCGTGCAGTTCCTGTTCGGCCCGCCTCAATTCGGTTACGTCGCGGGCAATCTTGGAAGCACCCATGATTTGCCCATCGGCCCCTCTGATGGGAGAGATGGTCAGCGACACAGTAATCAGCGTGCCGTCTTTTTTGCGACGCACCGTTTCATAATGCTCAATCCGCTGTCCGGCCCCAATTTTGGAGATAATCTCCAGTTCCTCATAATGCCGTTCAGGGGGAATCAAGGTCAAAATAGACTTACCGACGATCTCGGCTTCGGTATAGCCAAAAATCCGCTCGGCACCTTTGTTCCAACTGGTGATAATGCCACCCAGAGTTTTACTGACGATGGCATCATTGGCAGATTCGATGAGAGACCCCATCAGGTGGGGCATAATATCGTCCATTGAGTGTGTCGTCTCTGCTTCTAGAGGCTGATTGTCCATAGCGATTGCCTGTTGGTTTTCGTTTTCCATTTGAGTTTGATTCAATTGATTAGGTATTCTTAGCCTGCAAGTTAGTAGGCAGAGCATATTGGGCAGTTTTTAGGCCAGCGGGTAAACCAGAGAAATAGAGCTAATCTGTTGCCAGCCTGGACAGAATTTAAGAACGTGGTAGCGGTTTTGGCGTCTATGTCTATAGAGATAGCCCCTTGCACTGGGGTTATTTTTTAAAGAGACTTTGTGAAACATTTCACCGAGTCGTTAATAGAGGGCTAAGCCAGATTGAAGATAAAATTCGGCTAAGGCGAGAAGGAGAGGGAAGATGGCAACATTAGAATTGCAGGGCGAGTTGCAGCAGGCTTTTACCAAGGTTCATCAGCCCCGCGAGGGAGCCTGGAGTGGACACATTACAATGGCCGGAGGCGCGCAGTTGCAGGTGCCGCTGCCGCCGCGTTATACGGAATTGACCCCGGAGGAGACAGCGTTGGCCATCGCCCGCGCCAAGGAGCGGCTTGGTTCTCGCCTGGTCATCTCGGGGCACCACTATCAGCGTGAGGAAGTCATCCGCTGGGCCGATTTTCGTGGCGACTCATTCAAGCTGTGCAAAGACGCGGCGGCGCGGCCTGACGCCGATTATATCGTGTTCTGCGGCGTACATTTTATGGCGGAATCTGCCGATATTCTGTCGGCCCCGCATCAGAAGGTCATCTTGCCCGACTTGCACGCGGGTTGCTCGATGGCGGATATGGCCGATATAGACCAAGTGGAAGAAGCCTGGGATGCCTTGCAGGAAGTCTGCGCCGGGCAACGCATTATCCCCATCACCTACATGAACTCGGCAGCCAATCTGAAAGCGTTTGTCGGGCGCAATGGTGGAGCGGTCTGCACTTCCAGCAATGCCCGCAAAATCATGGAATGGGCCTTAAAGCCGATTGATGATGGCGGTGCAGGCGGTGAAAAACTTTTGTTCTTCCCCGATCAACATTTAGGACGTAACACCGCGCTCTTGGAAATGGGCTTTAAGCCGGAAGATTGCGTGGTGTGGAATCCTTTTGAGGACTTGGGTGGGCAGGACGAAGCCACCCTCCGCCGTGCTCCCATTCTGCTCTGGAAAGGCCACTGCTCGGTGCATGGCACCTTCATGCCGATTCATGTGGATAACATCCGCAAACGCTATCCTGGCATTAAAGTGGTGGTACATCCCGAATGCATCTATGAAGTCGTCACCAAAGCCGATGCCTATGGCTCAACGGAAAAGATTAAGCACATTATTGAAGCAGGCCAGCCGGGTGAGGTCTTTGCGGTCGGCACAGAGATCAACCTCGTTAGCCGTCTAGCCCAGGAGAACCCCGATAAAACAGTCGTCTGTCTCAATCCCAATGTCTGCGTCTGCTCGACTATGTATCGTGTTGACGGGCCACATTTGCTGTGGGTCTTGGAGAACTTGCTGGAAGCCCATGTGGTGAACCAGATTGTGGTGCCAGAGCCGATTGCCAGCCAAGCTAAGTTAGCCCTACAGCGGATGCTGGATATTGCTTGACCTAACCCTCTTCCAGCACCCCTCACCCCCGGCCCCTTGTATGGTTAGCAGCAGGTGGTGAGGTATCCTGAGTTTAAAGTCACCAGCCCCCTGCTGCACCGCCCGCACCGTCCAGCTTGAGGCGCTGGCGGGTGACAGCCTGGGAGAGACGACTTAGGCTCTGGCC
>JAFAZH010000051.1 GCA_019239895.1 Abditibacteriaceae bacterium
CCCTGGTTCGACATTGTTCAGGGGCTAGTGATAATAGGTGGTGTGCTGCGTCTCGTTTATGTTTTTCTAAAAGCTTGTAAACAGGAACGACAACAATCAGTCAACAAGCACAGCAACACCATAGAAGAATCCGACAGTGGCGGCTATCAGATAGTAGAGTAGAGTTATGGATGCCATAGATGCCCTATCAGAACTGTTTACCCCGGCAGGCATCCTTATCGGTTTCTATGTGGCGGTTGCGACTTATGCCTTTTGCCGTGATTGTAGGGAGTGGTGGCAGCGTAGACAGGTTGAAAGACTCAAGCACATAGAACAACACAGCAGCACGGTGGAAGTGGATTAGAGGGGTGCGGCTGAACTTACTGGGATTTTGTGCTGTAGCGGTCGGTTCGTACTTGTGACGTTGCTTTATGGGTGGCATCATCAGTTGGGGCATCTTGGTCTGCGTTCTCTATATACTTATAGCTGAGAAGTGGCATCTATGGTGCGAACGCGAGTTATCATCTTATACCGTGATTGAAGTAGCGGAAGATGGCAGCCACGTGCTGGTAGAAGAAGAAATAGCTTAGAGGTATAGAGAGTCGTCCGTGTATTAGCGCCCAGTTTTGAGGCGTGCCATCATTTCTTTGGATGGTGAAATCATGGATAAAGATGAATCCGAAATACTTAGGCAACATCGCCAAGACCGGGTGAAATACCTAACGCAACTAGCACGTTGGTTGTGCTGCATGATTCTCTTAGCCGTGTGGCAAATATGGGCACATTACCTATATGGAGAATGGAGTGTCTTCATTGTCTTGCTTGTTTTCTTTATTTCTCAGTTGGTTGTAGTCCTCAAAAAATAACTTATGAGAAAAAGTGCCTACGCCGCGAGCGGTAAAGGTTAACCCCTTGTAATGTAGCCCGCTAAGTGTTGAACAAATACCTCATCTTCCGTGTCCTTCTGTGTGCTTCTGTGGCTAAATCTAATCCTATAAATGGAGCAAGATTTGCTAACAGCGGCCCTGCATAGTAAAAGGATTTCTTATGCTTACTGGACTCATGCCGTTAGGAGATGAAAACGAAGACAGGCTCTCGACGCCCTACGTCACCTACTTTTTAATCGCCATTAATATAGGCGTTTTCATTTTTCTGCAAGGAGCCGGGGCCAACGACCAGTTCACTTATGGTTATTCGGTCATTCCTTACGAGATCATCAGCGGCAGAGATATTGTGACTCCCATTCAGACAGGCTTTGGAAGTCATAATGTCATTCCAGAGGCTCCCGGCCCGATGCCGATTTACCTAACGATTCTGACGGCTATGTTTATGCACGGCAGTTGGATGCACCTGCTGGGCAATATGCTGTACATGTGGATTTTCGGTGATAATGTCGAGGACGCTCTGGGCCACGCCAAATTTTTAGCTTTCTACCTGCTCTGTGGCCTGGGGGCGACTTTTGCCCATATTGGGGCGACGCTCATGTTTCATCAGGACACTCTGATGCCTTCGCTGGGAGCTTCCGGTGCGATAGCTGGCGTCTTAGGGGGTTATATCGTGATGTATCCCACCCGTCGCGTCCGGGTTCTGCTGGGCTATTTCCTGGTGGATTTACCCGCTTTCATCGTAATCGGGTTTTGGATCATCACCCAGATAGTGAGTGGCGTTGGCTCTATCGCTCGCACCGAACAGACCAGTGGCGGTGGCGTGGCCTACTTTGCGCACATTGGCGGCGTGCTAACGGGTGTCCTGCTCATTTCTCTCTTCCGCAATCCTGATGTTCATGCTCGTGTCCGCCAGCGGATGGACTTGCCCGCCAGTCAACCCCCTTATGGCAATCCTTATTAGCTGATAGATTACCTGCTGGCTCCTAGCCATGCCGTAGGTAGCAGTCTGTAGCTATCAGTGGTAGAACTTTATGCAAGCCGCGGGTCTAAATAATCAGGATAAGTTCAACAGTGGCAGGAGGTCAGGGTGTCGGTTTGCGTGACAGAAGGCATTAAGGTCAGCGTGAAGACGCAGTATTTAACAGAAGAGTCAGAACCGGAAAATCATAAATGGTTCTTTGCGTATCAGATTACTATTGAGAACGAAGGACACAAAGCCGCACAACTGCTGACCCGGCACTGGATAATCAAGGATGGACATAGTCAGGTTGAGGAAGTGCAAGGCGAGGGCGTTGTAGGCCAAACGCCAGTCATTGAGCCAGGTCAATCGTTCACCTATACCAGTTGGTGCCCCTTACGCACGGAATACGGCATCATGCGCGGCAGTTATGGCATGGTTCGCCCCAACGGGGAAACGTTTGCAGCTACCATCGCCCCTTTTGCCCTGCTGCCCTACTACATGCTTAATTGAATCTAAAAACTTAACCACCAATAGACACGGATAAACGAGGATAGAAGATCGAGGATGGCGGATCGAGTATCTATCATCCAGCATCATCTGTGTCCATCCGTGTTCATCGGTGGTTAAAATCTATTTATTATGGCACTAAAGAAAATTATGGCACTAAAGAAAAACTTTACTGATTTAGCGAACGAGGCCAAAAGCCGCATCCGCGAGATAACTCCTCAGGAAGTCGCTCAAAAGCTAAACAACCGCGCCGCCGGTTGGGTATTAATTGATGTACGGGAGAACGACGAGTTTCGCGCTGGTCATCTGCCTGGAGCGCGGGGCATTGGGCGCGGCGTCCTCGAATATCACATCGCGGACGAAGTGCCGGACACAGAAACGGAGATTATCCTCTATTGTCGTGGCGGCAACCGTTCAGCCCTGGCCGCTGATGCCCTGCGTGAAATGGGTTACACCAATGTTTTCTCGATGAGTGGCGGGTATCGGGAGTGGACTCAAGACGCAGCACGTCCGGTGACAACAGAAGGCGAACCGATTCAGCACTAAGCCGTTCATGTGGAGGAACTTCTTCCTCCCCTCCTGTCACCAAGCTATTAAACTCATCTCATGACAACGCTTGATGCCAGCCAACTGCCATTTTTACTACGACTCTTGGATGACGACTCACCACAGGTGCGCGATAAAGTAGCCAAGGCTCTACGCCGCTTGGGGCCGGGAGTGCGGAGTGAAATCCGTGAACTGGGAGTGCCGCTCACCGACGAGCAAATGGCTTTGTTAGAAGCCATTTTACCTTCTGAAGCACCTGAAGCCGTCGCTGCCAAGGGCAATCCCTGGCTCTACTGGATGCGGCTGGGCGATGAATACGAAAAGTTAGAGGCCGCTTTTAGCCTGCTGGCCGAATGGCACTTAGGGCATGATTATCCAGCACAGCTTGCCGATTTGTTGGATGAACTGGCGCAGGAGTTCTGGGAATCCGGTCATTTGCCGGACAGTGAAGCTCTCAGCGTGTTCTTGTTTCACCAAAAGGGCTTTCGCGGAGTCGAACCGAACCACTATTATGAGCCGGGCAATAGCAATCTCGTTTCAGTGATCGAATCTCGGCACGGCTTGCCGATTAGTTTAGCGAGCGTTTTTATGTTAGTCGGCAAACGCCTGGGCCTGGAAATCTATGGCTGCAACTTCCCCGGCCATTTTCTGGCCCGCGCTCGGCAGGGCGCAGAGGACATTATTTTCGATTGCTTCAATGCAGGCCGTATGCTCTCTAAATCCGAAGTCGAGGCCCTTTATAAAGCAATTCCCGCTGAAATGGCCTCCCCTACACCAGCAGTAACGATGATCGCCCGTGTTTTGAGCAACATGGCAGTCGCTTTCGACCATGAGGGCGAGAAGGTCAAGATGCAGTTCATCTTAACCCTGCTTAGCGAACTGCACGACGCGATGAAATAATAGTCCCAGCGGCATCTTCCACTTATTAAGCCTCTGGCGTTTATTTAGTGCTAGTTTCCAGCGCCGTAATTTTCTGTTGACCATCCCGCTTGGCAACAGTCAGCAAGAGCACCGCATTTTTAGGAGTATCAGCAGCGACCACTGTCTTGGCTGCCTCCTGGCTTTGAATCCGCCAGTTCGTCAAACTCTCCGCCCTAGCCCCAGTCGCTTGGAAGGACTTTGAGAATGAAGTGATAAAACCCGTGCGGAAACCACCTTTCGCCGCTTCATTAGGCAGGGCATTATACTGGGCACCAACGTTGACCCCTAAAGACGTGAAAGTTTCCCAATCTATGAGGTTCTCAGCAGCGGTATCCCCATTGGCCAGACGGGTAAAAGCATCCTTGGCAAAATCAACATCTGTCTTAGCAACGCCAGGATTAGAGCTACTGCCTGTGGAACCACTATTATTGGCGCAGCTTGTCACAATTGCCACCAGACACAGGTAGAACATCAAACGACAGACTTGCTTCATGGCTTCTCCTTACGGTTGCCTACATTAGCCAGCAAGTTTAGACTCCTGCTCTTCTGATAAATCTTCCACCCGTTCCTCCAGAGCCTCGACCCGTTCTTCTAACTTCTTGAGGCGTGAAACTGTCGAAACGGGCTGGTTAAATTGCATATCGCTCGTATTATTAGCATGGGGCTTGCTGAGTTCAGATGCGGGTGTCGAGGGTTGCGGCTGGCCTAAATTTTCTTCGCTCATGGGGAATAATCCTCAATATTCATTAGTACAAGTAGTGCTTTAACTTATCATAATTGCGGATATGTTGTATAGAGCGGTTTCTGAGAATTCTCTCAGAATTGTTTTAATCCGGCAGCGGCCCCGGACACTACCTTATTCAATACTCGCAGAGGCTATGGTTGGCACACGCAAGGAGAGTGGCGGACGCACCATTTTTTTTATGAGTTCTTCCAGAGCTTTTTCCAGGTTGCTCCCCACGCCACAATGCACCGGTGAAGTTTGAATAATGGTGCTGCGCGGCGCGACCAACCAGTGGAAACGCGAGCGTTGGGGCAACTGGCCGATCACTCCCGCAGCGGCACCTCCCGCGCAGATCAGCGGGATGGTCTGCAAGTGGGCTTCAACCAGAGGGACATCTATGGTGGGGGATAAGGTCATCAGTCGTTGCTGGTCAAGTTCGATGCAAGCGCGGAGGAAGCTCTGGGTTGGGCAGAACAGAATAACCCCGGCGTTGAGAAACTCTGCACGCTCAACTAGTGGCACTACACGGATAATGGCATAGTCAAACGTGCATTTGTCGGGCATGATGGGCCTCCTCCACAAAGCTTCGGGGCAGTTCCAAACGCTTTAATAGATAGGTAACATAGGCGGCGCGATGTTCTTGTAGGCTGGCAAACTGCGGGGCATCGGTAAGCCAGCCATCTGGAATTAGTTCAATGATATAGGTGATAATTTCAGGTGTCAGCCGTTGCGCCAGGGCCGCATCAACTTCAAGCAGCGCATCGGCCCAGGGCAGCAAAACGTGGTCTTTAATCTGTGGGAAAGGGCTTTGGCTACGCTCCATGTAGGCATCCCAACTGTGATGAAAATAGAGCGCCGCCCCGTGATCTATCAGCCACAACCGCTGGTGCCAGACGAGCATATTCGTGTTACGCGCCGAGCGATCTACATTGGTCGTGTAGGCATCAAGCCACACAATAGCCGACGCCAAGCCCGGCTCTTGCGCCACCGGGCGCGGCACGAGCGGGTCGAAGGTAATGGCTCCGGGTAGATAATCAAGCGCCAGATTCAGTCCAGCGCTGGCTTTAATCAGGGCACGGATTTCCGAATCGGGTTCATTGCTCCCTAAGACTGGGTCTAATTCAATGAAGACAAGCTCCGGCACGCGCAAACCCAGAACACGAGCGATTTGCCCTACTACCAATTCAGCGATGAGGGCTTTAGGGCCTTGCCCGGCTCCTCTGAACTTCAGCACATAAATGCCATCATCATCCGCTTCCACAATCGCTGGCAGTGACCCGCCCTCACGCAGCGGAGTAACATAGCGGGTGGCCGTGACGGTTCTCAGAGCTACATTCTCTTTAGATATGGCTTCAGCATCCATTAGGGTATGAGTGTAGCTTAAAGCGCATAAAACCAGGGGAATCCTACTCCGATTCCTGCGCCGCTCCCACCTTATAAAATCGGGGCAATGGAACTGGCTGCACTTGCAGCCATAGGCAAAAAGCAGTAAGATATTCAAGGTCGCAACAGCAATAACAGGGCGATTAGCTCAGGGGGAGAGCACTACCTTGACACGGTAGGGGTCAGAGGTTCAAATCCTCTATCGCCCATTAAACTTTTAACTGCACGCTTAGTGCTGCAAGGCCCCAGCGGATTTATTATGCTCTCAACAACCCTCTAAATAGCTTCATTTAGAGGAAAAACGAGAAAGCCAGCACTACCTTTACCATTTCAGACACTCCAGACTCAAGCGTTTTTACCGATATTCCGGTGCCTGAACTTGCCGACTGAATGGAGCGATTAAGCTCCGGGTATGGGTTCTGTCTGTTTATCGGGGCGCAATAACTTGCTCCAAGCCGACATCAATATACTGTCCACCTGTGGTTTGATGGCAATGCACAGCCATGACATTCTTCGCATTGGACATGATGGCTCGATGCGCTCCGGCAGCCAGGGGTTTTCTTTCGTAGCCGACAATGTAGCCTTTGGCCGAGTAAACCAAGGTACCGTTGATGTAGATTTCGACAGCTTCATCGTGGTAGTCGCGCACATTGATTGGAACAGCGGTGATGGTGCCGGGATTAAAGGTGCGCCGGAGCCAGATGTCGGATGTTTTCCACACCGTTCCCAGTCTGCCGATGTGAGGTGTGATGTGGGTTCCAAACCCACCCTGACCGGTGTGCCATTTTGAGTCATTGAAATCTTTTTGGTGCCATGCAGCAGGCGGCGCGGCGAAAGTATATTTCCAAGTCTGACTTACTTTTTCCGAAGTCGGAACGATGGTGCGATAAATGGGAGACGAAGATTTGCGCGGCTTCGGTTTGGCTGTACTACTGGGCGGCAGTAAAACAGACACCGTGCTGGTTAGACACAGTGCGCATGAAAGATGTTTAAAATTCATAGGAAAGTCACTTGAGAAATATGTTTAAAAGAACTTCATGTTATGACAATTGGCAATATAACATACGGTCAAGCCTCACGCAGTAAGAAATCGCACTATAGGGATTGGTTATCGTGGCGTATAAGGGCAGGAATGGCTTTTGATATAATCTTGACATGATAGAGCCAGTGGCCTTGGTAGACTCCGGCCAACTATGTTCTATTGAATTCGGATCAAGACACCAGGCCACTGGATGCTCATTTTTATTACGCTTCGAGCTTCCCTTAGTCCCCTCTGGGAGATACACGGACCTTACCCCACCTGGGAAGAAGCCTTTAGCCGTAAACCAGCTCACACCCCACACTGACGCGCCACGTTCTAATCTACTTCTACGGTCACGCTATGGAGCGCGATGGCCTGCTGTGCGTGGTGCCGCTGTGCCAAGCGGTACTGGAGGGTGTTATAGATGATGCCCACTAACACTAAAAGGCACCCAGGCAGCAGGCACTTGGCGATGTCAGAGAGGATTGGCAAGATGTCTGAAACGTTGTGAAGCATAACCTTAGCTTACCACTGCAAAGTGGCCGCCGAGATGCTTTTAGCTGGGATGCTTCTAGCAGAGTTGGGGTTGCCAGCAATGGGTGTTGCAGTAGAGTCTGTTAGGTCATAATTCGTCACAGCGCACGCTCAGGACTCAGGACGGCAACACCGCGACACTGGCCTGGTGGGGTTTCTGTCGAAAGTGGCTGCCCTGAAATTTTCTGAAAAAGTTTTGAAGGGGTAGGGGGCTAAGAGTATGAAATTATGGAAGGGTGCTGTCAGACGGGGTTAAGGGAGTGGGTTAGAGAGGGGTAAGCGGCGTCTTGTTAGGCCAGGCGGTTTTTGTGACGGCGCTACCACTGGTCTGCCAACGAGTCCAAGCCCCAATGTAATAAGCAGCCGAGGACGGTGAAGAGCAAAACCTCACCAACTTTGATGAGGAACCGAAGCCATTTACCGTCGCAGTCCCAGAACAAGGCATAAAGCAGGGCAAAGCCTAAGCACCAGCGGATGCGCCATGTCCACCTTTTGCCACTCTCTGCTTCTCTGCTTCAGCATCTATACCCATTGTTTCCTTTGCCCTTATGAAGTATAGCGTAGCCACCCCACAGTATATTATGCCCCGCTAATCCACTTCCACCGTGACACTGTGTTGGGCTATGTCTTGAGCCTTAGCAGCACGCCCTTGCATGGCCTCATCGCACCGTTTGGTGATATAGATCAGAACCAACTCAGCCATGTAAATAAGCCCACAGATTAGTGAGAATCCCAACACCAGGCAGCCGAAAAAAACAATAACCTCCATAGTTCTCTACTCCACCACCTGATAGCCGCCACTGTCGGATTCTTCTATATCTACATTGTGGGCTTGGTGGTAACGTTGGCATCGCTGAATGGCCCGCTGCACCCGCCTGTGAACCACATAGACAGTCTGCGCACAGACCACCACACAAACCATCACAAGACCACTATACTCCATACCCGCTATTATGCCACAGCCTTCCTGAAGGGTAACAGTCGCTTCTGTGTTGCATGGCAAACTTAGAATTTGCTCAGGTAAACCACTTGCCCGCTGACTATACTGCAAACTCGCTGTTCAACAATAGCTATTCAACAAGGGCTATGCTAAGCGTGTTATCAATTGGAGGCATTGACCTAAACCACCCGTGTCCGCATCCATTGGCTATGCGCCGTGCAGCAGGCGGCGCAGGACAGCCGTGGCCGCCCTGATAGTGCCTGTATGCGGCCCCCCCCGCCAGACGATCAGCGCCGCCAGCGCGATGATTACTCCATAACAGGGGATGGGATGACGTTCCAGCGCAGTTCCCAGCCAGTTGGCCGGGCGCACGCAGAGCCGCCGTCCCCAACTTGCCAGCCAGCCTACAACGGCGCAGATCAGCACGCCGAGCGCCACGTCACTGGGCCAGTGGAGGCCGAAATACAAAACCGGCGGCACCATCAGCACCAGTCCGCCTAGCAGCAGAAACATCCCCCAGCGCCGTCGCAGCCAGATGAGACCGAACCCCGCTGCTCCGCCCAGCACGGTATGGCTGCTCGGCAGCGAGGTGACGGCACGCCCCTCCAGCATATGATCGGGGCTTAGGCCGAACGGGGTGTGCAGCCCGGTCAGCACCGTCAGGGGCCGCGCCTCCACGGGGAGCACCGCAGCCACCACCCGCCCCACCACCGCGCTAACAACGAGGGCCAACAGCGCAACTAGCATGTCCGCCAACCAGTCCCGTCGCTCGGTGGAGTCGCGGCATCGCATCAGCGGGCCTATAGTAACCATGGTCAAGAATAGGAAGAATAGCCGCCCCTCGTCGAGGATCATCATCAGATGATCCAGGAACGGCGCGGAGCCACAGGCTGCGTTGCACAACCGGATCAGTTGTTCCTGCACCCACTACTCCTTTCCCTCTGCTTGGCTGATGCGAAGGTCTTCTGTCGCCAATTGCCGCCGCGCCCCGCTAATCCACTTCCACCGTGACGCTGTGTTGGGCTATCTCGTTGTCTCTGGCTGCTATCCGTTCACGGTAATAGCCAAATGCATAGTTCTCTACTCCACCACCTGATAGCCGCCACTGTCGGACTCTTCTACAGTGATGCTATGGGCTTGCTGCTGTTGCTGCCGAATGCCCTGCACCTTAAGCCACTGGACACGTAGGGCAATAAGCCGAGATACCGTAAAGGGCACGATAAACATTGCACCCACTACGCCAAACACCAGGCTGATAAGCACATTCATACTCCCCATTATGCCACAGCCTGCACCAGTGGGTAGCGTGTGGGACGCCGATACCACGCCCGTCAGGAATACTAAAGCCACCTCGTTTGTCATAGGAAGGCCACCCTGCTTACCCATTACCTCTATTTTTCGATAATTGGCTTTTACATTTCACTGGAGCTTTAGATGTCTAAGCGCGATAATACAGCCCAAACAAGCCAGTAAACCAAAAAGCAAAAACAGTTGCTGAGCAGTCAGCCTATTACGGCCAGAATCTGCCCGCTCTGTTTCATACGTCCGGGCCGCTACCATTTTATTATCAGTCCACTGGAGATGAGACTTTCTTTCGAGATGAGCGCGAGACCATCCCCGTTCACGTCCGCCTAGCGGCGCGTCAAGTATGCGGGCGGGGTGCCCTCTTTTTCGTAGTCCGGCTAAACGGGGACGGCAGGTCACTACTGAGTTCCAAAGTTCGTTACCTCTGATGCGGAGTAAAAATAGGTTTACAACAAAGGCCGCTATTGTGTTAGGGTAATGGCCGTAATAAAATGTAGGGAAAGCTCCGGGGAGGGCCACTATGCGCAGATGGGGAATAACTGCTGTCCTCTGTTGTTTGTGCCTCTTATTGATCGTCAGCGTTGGCCTTACACAGCGGGCGCGGAGAGGCCGCGCGGGTCGAGGCCGGGGCCGGGCCGCTGGCGGTGCGGCGACTCTGGCTTCTCCGGTTATCCAGGGGCCAGTTCATGTTACACCCGATGCCATCGCAGTGCGTATCCTGCTGGGCCAGGGCGACCAAGCTCCCACCGATTGGGATGGTTCTCTAACCGTTAACAACGGGACTCTCCTGCGCGTGGAGGGTTGGCGTTTTCGCCAGCAGGATCAAATGGCCGGAACCGCCGCCTGGCGAGCACGTTCGCGCCGCGCCCCACAACGCGGCGGGGGACAGCAAAATGGAGCGGTGACTCCGACGGGCGTTGTCGCCACCCTTAAAACCACCCCTCAGACCCAGGTGCAAGTCAATACGCCACGCGGCAATTTTAGCTTTCGCACGGCTGACCTGGCCTGGGGCAAAGCAACGCCGTTCCTGGCTGGTGCGGTGCAGGTTGATTTAGTTCCCGCCGAGTTTCAGGTCACGGGAGCCGCCACAGAAGATGATTTTCCTGCCGCCACTGCCAGTACCGATGGCAATGTTTGGGTGGCCTATACCTCTTACCAGTACGGTGAACCAACTCTGCCTTATGCGCGCGGCTTACAGGAAGAACCTAAAAACTTCGATTTTTTGCGCCCGCATGGTAATGGCGATCAGGTGCGCCTGGGTCGCTTGGCCAAAGATGCCGAGGGTGCGACTTTCACCACAGTGGCGAACCTGACGGAAGCGGCGCAGGATGTGTTACACCCTGCTATCGCTGCCGATAGCACCGGTAAGGTGTGGACAGTCTGGTCGCAGAATGTAGCTGGCAACTGGGACCTCTACGCCCGTAGCTACAGCAACGGCAACCTTTCGCCAGTTTATCGTCTCACCACCGATCCTGGCCCCGATCTGAATCCTGCTCTGGCACGCGATGCTGGGGGCAATATCTACCTGGCCTGGCAGGGCTTTCGCAATGGTCAATCCGATATTTTCCTGGCCTCTTTAGCCCCTAATGCGGTGCGTTGGGCTGGCCCCACATTGGTTAGTAACAGTCCGCGTAATGACTGGGAGCCGCAACTGGCTTGCGCGGGGGATGGCACCGTCTGGATTGCCTGGGATACCTATGACAAAGGCGATTATGATGTGCGCCTGCGCAGCTACTCACGCGGGCAGTTGGGCAATGTCATTAATGTAACCGATTCACCGCGCTTTGAGGCACGGCCCAGCATTGTCTGCGATCCGCAAAACCGGGTCTGGCTGGCCTGGGAGGAAGCCCCGCCGCTGTGGGGTAAGGACTTTGGCTTTGTGGTGCAGAATCAGGGCATTCCGCTCTATCGCGGCCATACTGTGAACCTCAAATGTTTTGTCAATGGCCAACCCTATCACACAGCGGGCGATTTGGCGGCGGTGCTACCGGGTGGCCCAGTTCAACCGAGGGCGGGTCAAGGGCGACTGGGGCAGGCGGCCCGCGCAGGGGCCGTGATGCAGGCCAGTATGCCGCGACTATGGATAGATGCTAAAGGCCGCATTTATTTAACCTATCGTCGCGGCGCACCTAATTTACAGGCTCCCATCGGCACCACCTGGCTGTCTTTTGTTACTTCTTATGATGGCAATGCCTGGACGCCCGCGGCTCCGGCTCCGCAATCCGATGGTTTGTTAGATGTGCGCCCGGCCTTTGTCTCCAGTGGGCCAGGAGGAGCACTGTACATGGTGCATTCCGCCGATGGGCGCAACCATGCTTTTGGCACCGATCCCCGTTACGAGATTTACATTTCCCCCATTGCCGTCAATGCTGGCACAGCCCAAGCCGCGACACCTCAGTTAATTGCCGAGACCCCTCCGGCACCACGCGCTCCTGATACGGCAGCCACCGCCGAAGCCGCTAATGTAGCGCGGATGCGCGCGGTGCGCTCCATCGTGGGCAGTAAAACCTACCACCTACTACGCGGCGACTTCCACCGCCACACGGAGATTTCCCCCGATGGCGGTGGCGATGGCCCCCTGATAGACATGTATCGCTATGCCATAGATGCCGCCGCCCAGGATTGGATTTGTGCAGGTGACCACGATTATGGTAATGGCCGCGAGTATACCTGGTGGCTCATTCAACAGTTAGATGATGCTTTTCATGTCGGGCCGCAGTTCGTGCCGATGTTCGGCTATGAGCGCAGCGTGCGCTATCCCGATGGGCACCGCAATGTCATGTTTACCCAACGGGGCATTCGCGCCCTGCCGCGCCTGGTTGGGACTCAAGGGAACGGGGTAAGTCCCAATGATACCAAGATGCTCTACAGCTATTTGCGCTTCTTCGATGGCATTTGTGCCTCGCACACCTCCGCCACCGATATGGGCACGGACTGGCGCGATAACGACCCCAAACTGGAACCTGTGGTTGAGATTTATCAGGGTGACCGCCAGAACTACGAATACGAAGGCGCACCGCGCAGTCCGTCGCAGGGCAATGCACCGGGCGGCTATCGCCCGGCGGGGTTTGTCTGGAATGCTTTTACTAAGGGCTATCGTTTCGGTTTCGAGTCTTCCTCAGATCACATCTCCACGCACATCTCCTACATGGTCGTCTATGCCGAGCAACCGACGCGAGAAGCCATTATGGATGCGACCAAAAAGCGCCATACTTATGGCGCCACGGATAATATCGTCCTCGAAGTGCGTAGCGGTGAGCACCTTATGGGCGATGAGTTCACCAGTAACACCGCGCCGCGCCTACAAATCCATGCCGTGGGCACCGGACGTTTTGCGCGGATGATAGTCGTCAAAGATAACAAGGTCGTTTATACCGCCACTCCCAATCAGCAAGAGATAGACACCACCTGGATGGATAATGAAGCCAAAGCGGGGGGCACCAGCTACTATTATGTCCGCCTCGAACAAGAAGATGGCCAACTGGCCTGGGCTTCGCCGATGTGGATTACCTATCAGCCTTAACAGAACAGCCTTAATTTAGCAGTCAATTGTTGTCGGCTAAACGATGGAGCATACTAATCACGCTACGACGCACCCCCTGAACAAGCCAGTGGCCCCGGATGAAGCGGTAGACGCCCCGGACGAAGACGGCGAAGAGGGTGGCGTATCCTGGAACGACGTGGTGCTGATCTCCTTCGTTGCCGGGATGCTGCTGCTCAATGCCACCGGACTTTTTACGCAAATCTTTGGTCTTGACACGGCGCTGATTATCACCTTTGTCGGTGGCTATGGCATCTTCTGGGATAGCCTATCACGCCTGGCACGGGGCAAAATTGGCGGCGACTTAGCTGTTACCATTGCGGCTTTTGCAGCCCTGGCTATTGGTCAATATGTCGCGGCGGCGGAAGTCGTCCTGATTATGCTCATCGGGACGGCGCTAGAATCGTTTGCCGTCGGTAAAACTCAGGGGGCGATTGCTGCGCTTTTGCAACTCGCTCCGACTTCTGCCACCGTGCTGCGCGAGGGCCAAGAAACCACCATCGCCGCCGACCAACTCCAGCCCGGCGACCATATTCTCATTCGTCCCGGCGAGCGGCTTCCAGCAGATGGGATTGTGCGGCGGGGCCAATCGGCAGTAGATCAATCCGCTTTAACCGGTGAGTCCCTCCCCTCCCCCAAAAATGTAGGGGATGCGGTTTATACCGGCACCATCAATCAACTGGGTCTCTTAGAAGTTGAAGTCGAAGCAGTTGGCACAAACACCACTTTAGCGCAAGTTATTCAACTCATCGAAGAGGCCGCAGCCAATAAAGCGCCGGTAGAGCGTCAGGCCGACTACTGGGCTGGTTACTTTGTCCCCACCATCGTGAGCCTGGGGTTGCTCACTTTTACCTTCTGGTATTTTGTGGCAAGCGCGGCCCTGGATGTCGCTCTGACCCGCATGGCTTCGACCCTAATTATCGCCTGCCCCTGCGCGCTTATCCTGGCGACCCCAACGGCCCTGGCAGCGGCTATTGGACGCTGTGCCAAAAGGGGGATTCTCACGCGCGGGGGTGTCCATCTGGAAACTATAGCCGCTGTGAACTGCGTGGTTTTCGATAAAACCGGCACGCTTACGCAGGGTCAACCGCAAGTGACGGAGGCGATTGGTCTCAATGGACACACCCGCGAAAGTGTTTTGCGCCTGGCGGCCATTGCGGAACAAGGCTCCTCTCATCCCATCGCAGCGGCGATTCTAAAAGCCTATGACGCAACCGCTCTCCAACAGGATAATAGCTTGCCCATAATGGAGCCAAAATCCTCCACCTGGCCCTTGAAAAATACGCCGAACACCGAGGGAGCGAGGCAAGCCACCGAGGTATCACGCAATGGTGGGCCGGTTAAGGTGCGGACAGACCACGCTACAGCAAGGGCTGCACTCTGGGAACGGGCTGAGTTTCAACCCGGTCTTGGCATGGTAGCCCAGCAGACGGGACGCCAACTGTTAGTCGGCAATCTTCAACTCCTGACCCAACACAACATCGCTATAACCAATGAGATGGAGCAGACGATTCATGCTCTCGAAGCTAAGGGCCAAACCACCGTTGTGGTCGTTGAAGAGCAAACACCAGTCGGTGTCATTGCCGTAGCTGATAAAATCCGGCCCGAAGCCAGTTTGGTGGTCAACGGGTTGAAGTCGCTGGGCCTGGAACGCATCGTTATGCTCTCCGGCGATGCGGCTCCTACCGTAGAGGCGGTCGCACGCACTATTGGCATCGAAGAGTTTAAAGCCGGATTATTCCCCGCTGATAAAGTGGCTTATCTGCGTGAACTGCAATCGAGTGGTTATCGCATAGCGATGGTTGGCGATGGCATCAACGACGCGCCTTCGCTGGCTACGGCAGATGTTGGTATCGCTATGGGACATGGCGGTGCGGACATCGCTGTCGAGGCAGCCGACATCGTCTTTGTCACGGATGATCTGGCCCGCCTACCGGAAACTATCGTCATCAGCCGCCGTGCCCTGCGCACGGTGCGGCGCAGCATCCTGTGGTTTGCTCTTGGCCTCAACGGTTTAAGTGTCGTGCTCAGTGCCACTGGCGCGTTAGCCTGGATTGGCAATCAGTTGCAAAATCAATGGCCGAATTTATTTGGCGCTGGGGGTCGTGACATTTCCCCCATACTGGCCGCCGTCGAGCACCAGATTGCCTCGCTGCTGGTCGTTGGTAACTCGCTGCGCCTGCTCTCTGGTCGTGTGGCCTGGCAGCCGGGCGATAAAATGCCGGTACCGGACGCGCACCGACCGCAGCCATCACCCGGCACGGGACGGCTCGGAGAGTTAATTCGATATTTTGTCGAGACGCCTGCGGTGCAAGCCCTGCGGCGAACACCAACAACTGTCACTCAAACCTATCAGCAGCATGAGCGATGGGTGCAACGGGGAGCGGTGCTGGCTCTGGTAGCCTGCTGGTTGTGCTCCGGGATTTATTGCGTCCCTATGGGACAGGTGGGAGTGATTCAACGCTTCGGGCAACTCGTGCAGTCTAGTGCCGGGCCAGGGTTGCACTATCGCCTGCCCTGGCCAGTGGAACGCGTGACGGTGGTAGATATTTCCGGTGTCCGCCGTGCTGAAATTGGCTTTCGCACCACACCTCGCACGGCGTCGAGTTGGCTGTCCCCGCTTTCTCTCAACCGTTCTGCATCCTCTAATCTTTCGCCCTCGGAATGGAGCACAGTCCACAGCGGGAATGTACAGCGAGTAGCTGAAGAGTCGTTGCTCCTGACAGGTGATGAGTATCTGGTGGATGCGAACCTGACGTTGCAGTATGTCGTATCCGACCCGACACGGTTCCTTTTTCAAAACTCTGACGCCACAACTACCTTGCGTGAGGCAGGCGAGACGAGCCTGCGCCGGGCCGTGGAACATACTCCACTTGAAGTCCTGTTGACAACGGGGCGAGCCGCCCTCGAAGCGCATATTCAAAATGATGTACAGGCCGCCTGTGACCATTATCAAACGGGACTCACTGTGCTTTCAGCCCGGTTGCAGGAAGTCCATCCGCCCCAGGAGGTAGTGGCAGCCTATCGAGATGTTTCCAGTGCGGCAGAGGAAAAAGCCACCGTCACGAACCAGGCGGAAGGCTATCGTAATGAGACCATTCCCTTAGCGCACGGCCAAGCAGCACAGAATGTATCAATAGCGACTGGATATACCTTTGATCGTCTGCATCGCTCAATGGGAGATGCCAGTCACTTCCTGCAAATGCTCAATGGCTATCATCTGGGGCCACAGGTGAATGCCGACCGCATCTATTTAGAAACTGTGGAACAGGCTTTGACGGGGCCGAACAAATTTATCATGGACCCGGCAGGCGGGGGACGACGGCAGATGTGGTTATCGGATGGGCAACTGGCCGGGCTGCCCGGTTTACCAACTCACGAAACCACAACTCCTGAACCTATAACTCCCGAAGCCGCGCCGGGCCAAGGCTTACCCTTGGAACCGGGGCAATAGCAGAGGTTTATCAGAGGTCTTTGAGAGGTTTATAATATGAAAATCTTACAGCACTGGAAATGGCTCAGCGGCCTGTTAGTCATCCTACTCATCGGCACAACCTTTTATCAGGTCGGAGAAGGCGAAGTTGCTATCGTCACGCAGTTTGGCCAGGTGGTGGCGGTAGTGCCGACTGCGGGCTTGCACATCAAATGGCCCTGGCAGAGCCGCATAGGTCTGGATGCCCGGCTGCAATCTTTTAATCCGGTGCCCTCCGAGTTGTTGACACGGGACAAGAAGAACCTCGTCGTGGATGGTTATGTGATGTGGCGTTTGGGCAATCCCCAGCGTTTTTTACAAGCCGTAGCAGACCGGATTGGAGCCGAGAGCCGGTTGCAGGATATGGTGAACTCAGAACTCTCGATAGCTTTGGGCAATCACGATTTGAGTGACCTGATCTCGGTCAATGAAAAGCAGGTCAAAATTGCCTCGATTATGGCGGATGTAACCGACCGTTGTGTCGCCACTGCACGCAGTCAATATGGCATTGAGATTGTAGATGTGCGCTTGCGTCGCATCAATCTACCCGAAGAAAACAAAGAAAGTGTCTTTGCCCGGATGCGTGCCGAACGAGACCGCATCGCCCGCCAATATCGCGCCCAGGGCACCGAGCAAGCGACCCGCATTAAAGCCGAAGCGGATCGGGCCAAGACACAAATCCTCGCTCGCTCCTACGAGCAAGCAGAAAAGATAAAGGGACAGGGCGATGCCGGGGCGATGCAAATCTATGCCAATGCTTATAACCGTGATCCACAGTTTTATAAAATGACGCGCACTTTAGATGCCTACAAGAAATTCTTGAACGATAAAACTACCATCGTGCTTTCTTCGGATTCAGACCTGATGCGCCTATTATCCAGTGGGCACCTGTCAGGGAAGCCAAAATAGCAATGCTTTTATGCCGTACCAAAGCACACCCGACCAAGAGAACGATAGCGAAATGAATTGATATGTTGACACGACGCATGATGGGATTAGCCTGCGGATTATGGCTGCTCACTGGCATCTACATGGTGCGGGTGGACGAGCAAGCTGTCGTGCGACGCTTCGGCGGTGTGATTGCGGATCATGTCCCGCCGGGTTTGCACCTTGGCTTACCCTGGGGCATTGATCGGGTAGATCGTCTTAAAGTGCGTGAGCAAAAGCGGCTTAATGTGGGTTTCGAGTTCACCGATGCCACCCTGGGACGGCCCGGCAATACCGCCTATAGCGAGTTTTTCACGGGGGATCAGAACCTCATCAATATTGAACTCCTGGTTCAATACACTATTCGTGATCCTCGCTCTTACCTGTTTGCGGCAGCGAATGTGGAAGATGTATTGCGTCAGGCAGCCGAGGCCGCCGTCACGAATTCCGTGGCTCCGCGTCCGGTGGATACGCTGCTGACTACGGGCAAGCTGGCCGTGCAGGGCGAGTTACGCCGCAGGCTACAGCAATCAAGCGATGATTACGGGTTAGGAGTCATTATCACTAGCGTGAATATTCAGGCCGTGACGCCGCCCTTGAAAGTTGCGGATGCTTTTCGAGAGGTCGCCAGCGCCCGCGAAGACCGTGACCGCATCATTCAGGAAGCCCACAGTTACGCCAATGCGACTATCCCTGCCGCCCAGGGCGAAGGAGCCAAACTGCATGAGGAAGCCATCGCTTATCATGACCAGAAGCTCCTCCAGGCGCGTGGTGATGCTGAGCGATTTGTCCAGGCTTATGATGCTTATCGCCGTTCGCCCGATGTCAGTAGCACCCGACTCTACCTGGAAACTGTCGAGCAAATTATGCCACGCCTCAAAATTATCTCGCTGGATCGCAACGGGGGCCACACTCCCATTGACCTGAACCTACTGCCGCGTGTCAACCAGGCGAAAACGGATAATCCAGGTTCCACTGCACTACCGGGTGCGGGTGCCCCTCCGGGAGCGTTGCCAGGAAACGTGGGAAGTAGCAGCAATAGCACTGGCACTGCGAGCAGTAGTAGTATGAATATGTATTCCCCTGGTGCCGGAACGAATGACTCACCCGGAACGAACGGGTCAGGAGGTACTGGTGTCAATGCTCTCATCCCGCCTCCAGCGGTTGCTGGAGCCAATGCAACGCCGCAACCGTAAACTACCACCGCAGCTAAAGTTCATGGTTGTGGTACTTCTGGCCGCCGCCGCCAGCGGACTCTATTCGACACTTGCGCGCTCCCGCTCCGTAGAGCAGGTAGGAGCAGATACAAGTGAGACCACCCGACAGGCCATCGCCGCAGAAACGGCAGAGGAATCTAAAAGGGCATTAGCCCAGCCTGTGGAGAATGCCTTTGAAGCGGCCCGCAAAGGCGACCTGGAGCGTTATCTATCCCAGTTCACCAACCCTTTGCGCGAGCAATTGAATCGCACCCGCACTCAGCAGGGTGAAGGCTACCTGCGTCGCTACCTCACGCAACTGACCGGTACTATTAAGGGAGTCGCAGTAGACTTGACTCGAAAGGAAGAGGTGGGGCCAGACCTGGTCCGTATACACGTTGAACTCATCTATGCCGATCACAACGAGTCTCAACCCTTTGTAATGCGACAAGAGAACGGTTCTTGGCGCATCAGCAAAATCGAGAGTTTGCGTTCTGCCCCCACACTGATTCCCTATGGCACCCCGCTCGAAGACGTGCCTACCGCTCGTTAGATGTTATTCATGGTTAATCCCGACAAATAATCTCTAAGCTAGAGCAGGATATATGAGCATCCTCCGATTTAATCCCTTATGAAACAGTAGGATAGATTCTACTTTGGTTCAGCACTTGGCTCTATCTGGGGCACCAAGAGATGAATAGCCAGCCAGGAGAATACATACATCGTCGAAGCCCAGATAAAGAGGATCACGTAATTTCCGGCCTTGTCCAACACAAAGCCAACGGCCTGAGCCACAAACATACTCGCAATGCCCGACACCAAACCGCCTAACCCCACCACAGAACTGACGGCCTGCCGGGGCATGGTATCGGAAACGAAAGTATAAAGATTCGCCGACCAACCCTGGTGCGCGGCTGCCGCCAGCCCTACCAGCAAGACGGCACCCCACAGGCTGGGCACTGAGGCTGCGGCAAAGACTGGCACCACGCAAAGGGCGCAGATCAACAAGGCGATTTTGCGGGCGCGATTGACACTCATACCTTTGCCGATGAGTTGTGAGGGCAACCATCCCCCGCTGACACTGCCGATGATAGACAGCATATAGATGACCATGACCGGAGTGCCAATGGCTGCGAGCGTCAGGTGGAAACGCTTCTGTAAAAAGTCGGGAATCCAGAAGAGGTAAAACCACCAGACCGGCCCGGCCAGGACGCCCGCGATCATGTAGGCCCAGACCGCTCGATAGCGCAGCAAGTCCAGCCAGGGCACTGTCACTGCTGGCTCAACCGCTTGCACCCGGCCCATTTCGATGTAGGCACGTTCCCCATGCGAGAGGCGGGGATGCTTGTCCGGTATTTCATAAATCAGCACCCAGGCAAAAATCCAAAAGATGCCGAGGGCACCGGTGATATAAAAGGCACTGGGCCAGCCGAAATGGATAGCCAACCAGGGCACAATGAGTGGGCAGATAATCGCGCCGATATTGCTGCCTGTGTTGAAAATGCCAGTCGCCAGTGCCCGCTCCTTAATGGGAAACCATTCACTAACGGCTTTAATGGCTGCCGGGAAGTTGCCGCCCTCAGCGATACCAAGCCCCAAGCGAGCCACGCTGAACCCCATGACGGAACGCACCACGCCATGCGCGGCGCAGGCCACGCTCCAGCAAAACGCTGCGAGGGGCAACCCACGCTTGACCCCAATCCGATCCATCAAGCGGCCCCCAAAGAGATAACCCAAAGCATAGGCAAATTGGAAGGCCGTCACAATGTTAGCGTAATCATGTTCGTTCCAACCCAAGTCATGCGACAGTTGAGGCTTCAGCAGGCTGATGATCTGGCGATCCATGTAATTGATAGTCGTTGAGAAGAACAGCAGGGCGCAGATGGCCCAGCGAAAGTTACCGACAACTCCGCCAGCGGTTTCCAATCCAATATTTAGAGCACTTGTTGCTCGTGTCTCTTCTACTTGCGCCATGATGGTTCTTTCTTGATTCAGGTTGCTCCCCTTGAGCCTGTCATTCCGGTCGCAACGCCAATTAAGGCTGACGCACCACTCGCCGCTCAAGCAGCGGGCTGAATTGAGAAGCCCCCTGAGCGGGGCTGTATCGGGTTATAGTTACATTACGATTACGCAAGAACTGCTATAGCCCGGTTCACCGGGCTTTTACCCTCAGTCCACTGCTTTAGCGACGGGTCTGCTTTAGTCCTGATTCTACAAGGCCGTTAATTGGCGGGCGGCGCTTGAGCTACCAACGCGATGCCTTCATGTGGTGTTTTCGTTCGTAACCGCGCCGTATCTACGCCACTTGAACTGCGCTGGATTAAGGCAGGCCCGTTATCAGTATCAATCACGACATCTTGAAAGGAAATCTCCTGCGCATTGGTGCAGGTAAAACCGGTGGCGGCCTGAATATGCACGTTATTGAAAGTGAGATTCTCGACTGGCATCTCGCGCAAGCCCATTACACTTCCGGCGTCCTTGGCACCACGAGCCGTAATGTTGCTAAAGAGAAAGTCGCGGAAACGCGGAGTGCCTTCGTTCACCGGGAAAACATCGGTCGGCCTATCGTTGCCCATATAAAAGGCGGTGATGAGGAATGGGTGTGGCACATCCTGCATCGCCACGTTCGTCACGGCCAATCCCTCCACCACCCCACCGCGTCCACGCTGAGACTTAATGCGAATCCCGTTATCTGTGCCTTGGAAGACGCAGTTAGTAACGGTGACGTTGCGCACCCCACCCGACATCTCGCTGCCGATAGTGACACCTCCGTGCCCATGCAGCATGACGCAGTTCATAATGGTGATATTTTCGCTCGGCTTGCCCATGCGCCGCCCCAGTTCGTCCTGCCCTGACTTGAGCGTAACGCAATCGTCACCAGTATCAATGCGACAATTCAAGATTTGCACGTTGCGGCAACTCTCAGGATTAATGCCATCGGTATTGGGCGACGGCACCGGAGTTTGAATGGTGACCCCATCCACGCGCACGAACTCGCATAGCAGGGGATGAATATTCCACTCCGGGGAATTGGTCAGGTTTATTCGCTCAATGACGATATCCTTGCAGCGCACTAAGCGAATGAGTTGCGGACGGTCAGTGGAAGCCGAGGACGAAGTGGGAAGCCTGGCAGGTCCAGCCGAAGCCGTACTTGCCCCGGCACTTTTAGCCTTAGCCTTGGCAGCCAGAATAGGCTGCCACCACACCTGACCCTGCCCATCAATCTTGCCCCGCCCGGTGATGGTAATATTTTCAGCATTTTCCGCATAGATGAGCGAAGCGATGATTTGCTTGCCTTCGCTCCATACACTATTAACCATCAGGTAGTCTTTTGGATTCTCACTGCCGAGAATGGTCGCGCCACCAGCGATTTCTAAAGTGACATGGCTCTGCATAACGATGGTGCCAGTCAAATAAATTCCAGGCGGCAGATAGACAACGCCACCGCCTGCCTTAGCGCAGGCAGTAACCGCCTGATTGAGCGCGGCAGTTTCCAAATGCTTACCATCACCAATGGCCCCGTAGTCGCGCACGTTGAAGACTCCGCTTGAGTCGGCGGCTGTGGCGGCGTGCAGCGTGGCAGAAGCAACTAACCACAAAAAAAGTCTGAGAGTTTTCATAAGTGATAATTTCATCGTTTGAGATTGTGTCATTCCGAGCGGAGTGCAACGCAGTCGAGGAATCTTGAGATGACATCACATGACTTCGGTGCTAAAGATTCCTCGACTCCACTGCGTTTCGCTCGGAATGACATCGGTGTAACGGATTCCTGCGTAAGCCCTGATAATTTGATTCGTTACTGATTCTTAGCAGCCAGAGCCTGTGCAGCGTTCCAGTCCTTGAAGATGTTGCTGAGCGTGTATTGAGCCGCTGCTTCGGCAGTCAACTGCCTTGCCCACAGCGCACGCGCCGTCAGGTCAATCGCTTTGCCCTCTGGAGTCTTGCTGCCATACTCTTCCGCGCGGCAAGTTTTTTCCCGACCAGCCCACTCGCTCCATCCCTTCGCACTGATGTGGTCGTCCAGAACACAGTTGATGAACACAGATTGTCCGTAGTCGCGCCACGGACGCATCAGGGTAGAACTACCCGTTTTAACACCAGGGCCTTTGATGAGGTGGCAATGGAGGAATATAAAACCGTAGGGCTGATCCTGCGGTGTACTGGGAGCCGTCTGGGGGCCTCCGACATCCCGAATTTCGGTGATGTTGCAGCGGTCATAGACAGCCGTCGCACCGCCAAAAATAAAATCTACTGACCCGGTGATGTCGCACTGCTGATAATAGTGACGGCCTCGATTGTCAAGAATGGTGTCTTGCCACCCCAGAAAACGGCAGTGGCGAAACGCGATCCGGTCGCCATCAATGCGGATGGCCAATGCCTGCCCTTTGGGGCCAGCCGCATTCTCGAAAGTGATGTTTTCTGCCGTGAAGTCATCCGCATCAATGTAGGTAGAAGGAGTGCGGAATGTCCCGATTGGCTTTCCGTCCGGGCCAGGCACATTGGCATACAGGTCGTAGGTCAGCACCGTCCGGGCCGCGTCCTCGCCCACAAAACGCAGAAAGCGTTTTTCCCGCTGCACATAGAGTTGCTCCCGATAAGTGCCCGGCTTAATGTGAATAACCGTTGGCTTATCGGCACTGCCAGTGGGTGCAGCGTTGATGGCTTCCTGCACCGCCTTGTACTGCCCGCTGCCATCCGCAGCAACGACCAAGCTGTTTATTTGCGGCAAGGCGTCTTGACCTGGCTTGGCAATACTACCTCCCGCCGCCACAGCTTGGCCGTGCGCTAGGCCACCAAACAGCATCATGGTTAGGGTTAATATCTCATATCTTAACTTCATATTAAGCATTACTCTCTTGAGACTGATACAGCGAACTAACCCCTCACCCCCAGCCCCTCTCCCTCACAGGGAGAGGGGCTGGGGGTGAGGGGCCACCGTAGTGCTAACTCACTGCGTAGAATGACTCTTTAATAGCAATAGCCTATGAACAACCGGTTGACCTATAAGGTCAAAAAAAGCCTGAACCAGACCACGTAAATGATTAAAGCGATTAAGGCGTCTCTGCTACGGTTAAACCCAGATAATCGCGTACATTCTGGTAGCAGATATTGCGTACCATTGAACCCACAAGTTCTAAGTCGTTGGGCAATTCGCCGTTTTCCATATCGCGTCCCAGCATATTGCAGAGCACACGACGGAAATACTCATGGCGCGGGAAGGACATAAACGAGCGCGAGTCGGTCAGCATTCCGATAAAGCGTGACAATAGCCCCACATTAGAGAGGGCGTTCACCTGCTCTTCAATGCCCTGCTTCGTATCCAGAAACCACCACCCGGAGCCAAACTGCATTTTGCCAGGGATGGTGCCATCCTGAAAGTTGCCGATCATCGTGGCAAAGGTGTAGTTATCCACCGGATTATTATTATAGAGCACGATTTTAGGCAGGGTGTTGGCTTGTTCCAGACGGTCCAGGTAAGCCCCCAGAGCAGCGGCCTGCGGCCAGTCGCCCATCGAATCAAAGCCTGTGTCTGGCCCCAGTTCACCAGAGCGACGCGTGTTCACGCTGCGTAAGGCTCCTAAGTGCAATTGCTTCGTCCAGCCTCGCCGGGCATCCAGTTGGCCGAAAAACAGCATCATGTACGCGGCAAACTGGGCGTGTTCCTGTGGGGATGCGCTCTGACCAGCGCGGGCACGTTCAAAGATTGCGACGGCTTGGGCCTCCGTTGGGAAATCGGCATAAGCGTGCGCCATACCGTGATCGGAGAGGCGACAGCCTATCTCGTGGAAGTCATTATGCCGCCGTTCGAGGGCCGCAAATAAATCTGGTAACTGGCGAATCTCAACGCCACTTACGGTTTCAAGACGACCCAGCCAGGCATTGAGGGTTTCTGGCTGATTGACGAGGAGGGCCTTATCCGGGCGAAACGCAGGATAGACTCGCGTTGGCAAACCCGATTGCGCAATGGCACGGTGCTCATCTAAGGGGTCAGCCGGGTCATCAGTCGTGCAGAGCGCGGTCACTTTAAATTTCTTCAAGATGCCCTGGGTCGTGAGTTCGGGCGTAGCCAGTTGTTCATTGGCCCTTTCCCACACCGACCGCGCATTGCTTTCATAGAGCAGTTCCTCAATACCGAAGTAGCGTTTGAGTTCGAGGTGTGTCCAGTGATAGAGTGGGTTGCGCAGCGTGTGGGGTACGGTTTTCGCCCATGCCATGAATTTTTCAAAGGGCGGAGCATCGCCAGTACAAAAACGCTCCTCTACACCATTGGCGCGCATAGCTCGCCATTTGTAATGATCGCCTTCCAGCCAGATTTCAAACAGGTTATTGAAGCGACGATTCTGCGCGATGTCGCGCGGCGGCAGGTGATTGTGATAATCGAGAATGGGCTGCTGCTCCGCATACTCATGATACAAACGACGCGCCATTGGGTTTTGAAGCAGAAAATCTTCGTGAATAAATGACATGCAATTTGCCTTTATTTACCTTTGTCGGTGGCTGTCGCTGGTTGTACTACGGAGTAGGCAGGCACCGCGTTACCTTTGGCTGAAAAATATTGTGTCAAGGCACAATTTCTAAGTCCCTTCAGGCCAGCTACGACGGAAGCCGCATTAATCTCGGCCCCCTCCGCACTGGTGTGCGTGTTATCGCCATGAAAAAGCGGCTCAACCTTATCCTTGCCCAATTTGTCATATTGATCGGCAATAATGGCGTTAAGATCAACAAAAGCCACGCCCTGCGCCTCGGCGACTGCTCTGGCCCATTGACCGTAATCACCCGTATTGCGCCTTATCTTGCCATCGGCACCCCAACTCTTGCGGGGAATAGGTGAGAGCACAATCGGAGTCGCGCCTTTGGCTTTAGTATCAGTGATGAACTGGCGCAGATACCAGCCATAGGTATGCACTACTTCGTGTTTTTTGGTCAGCAGATTATCAATTTCCTGAGTCTCTTCCCCAGTGCCGCGCAGAGTGCCACGAGCGCGGGAGTTATCATTAATCGGGGAGGTGTCGTTATGTCCAAACTGCATCAACACAAAATCGCCAGGCTGTAGCTCTTTGAGCACAGCGTCCCAGCGGCCCTCAGTAATGAAAGTGCGACTACTGCGCCCGCCCAGTGCCCGGTTTTGCACTTTGATCTTAGTTGGATCAAAGAAACTCACGATTGGTTCGCCCCAGCCCCACTGCCCATTGCCGCCTGTACCCTGCCCGTTGCGCACGGTAGAATCACCGATCAGAAAAAGCGTCGGCAAATGCGTTTGCGGGGCTGGAGTCTGTGGGTTTTGCGCTTGAGCCACCGGGGTTCCAGTCAGTACGCAGCACACGAGCATATTTAAAATGGCAACCAGCACAGCAAACTGTAGTCTTAGCATCTTGTTTTATCCTGTCACGAAAAGCGGCTTCAAGTGCCGCTCGTAAAGGTTAGTCGTCACATTCTCAGAGACTTTGTCCTCGCACGCTTCCAGCATGGTCAGGTAACGTTCGCCCATCTGGGCTGCGACCTTGTAGCCCACATGCAATAACTGGCGCACATGAGGGTTGAACTGAGGGCAAGTTGGATCGTGGCGTAGAGATGCTACAAATTGCTCGGCTGTCCAACCATTCACCACAGCCGCAGAAGGCAATTGGTTGGCATCTATATCAATCACCGCCGCATACGGCGCACAAAGAGCTTCCTGTTTTTCTAAAGCGTGCGCGTAGATTTCCTTAGCCATCTCCAATCCGGCCCCACCCGACTCAGCCAGCCCAATAACCTCTTCTAACCAGGTTGTGCCCGCCGTTTTAAGGTGCAAACCCGCATCGAACCGTTGCAAAGCCCGACGTATTGGTGCGTAGATGGAGAATTTATCACTGCCGGAATGGACGCTTAGTTTCAAATTTTGCGGGAGGTCATACTGCTTTACAGCATAAGCGATAACGGCTAAGTCGTCATTAAATTCGCGTTCAAACTGCGCCAGATCGCCAACATAATCCACGCCTTTGTTAAAACGTCCGGTAAATTTCGGCGCGATGGTTTGTAAGGGAACGCCTTCATCCGCCAGTGCCGCCAGGATAACCAGTAATTCTGGTGGCGTTTGGGGGCTGTCGGTTTCATCCATCGAGACTTCCGTGATGAAGTTGCCCGCTCCTTTAGCCCCAGCGATGTGCCGATAAATCTGCCCTGCTTCCTGCACGGCCCGCAGATACTTGGCCGCAACTCTCTCGACTTCCGCCCGCTCAATATGAAACGGCTGCTCAATGCCGGGAATAGATAGCTGGCCTACTAATTCGGTATGGCGTGCGACAAACTCCTGAAACGCGTTTGCTTCAGCCGGACGCCCAATAGCATCGGCTACATCAATGGTGTAAAAATCGCTGGACGCAATAAAAGCATCCACTGTTTCTAAACGAATGTGGTCAGCATCCACGTAGTAAGGTCTATCCCAGCCCAACGCGCGCACCGCAGCATCGGCTGCCAGACGCACCTCTGGCGGTTGAGAACCAATCATCGTGTGTTCGCGGAACGATTTATTCCAGACGGGAACCACAGCAGCGCCATTCTCTACGGCCATCATACAGGCGCGCAACTGCGCTTTGGCCTGGTGCGCAAAACGGTCACCAACGCCAAATGAATATTTTTCAAGGGTTACCATGATTTCGTTAGTTTAGGCGAAAAGTTGGCCCATTGATACCGTAAGACTCAGGCCCGCCTATAAACGAGGGAACTGAGAACAAAAGGACATACCCCCGCACTAACCTCCCCTTTGCTAAGGGGAAGGAATCGAACCTCGCGCCATTGCCAGGGAATATGGATTAAGTCCTTAGCTACTCAAAAGTCATCAACGGGTTAAACGGGTTCGGTTAGCCCCGTTCAGGGGGCTTCTGCATTCAGCCCGCTGCTTGAGCGGCGGGTCTCAGTCTTTCAGAGATGTGACCTGGCTTCACTTACCAACGGTAGCGATTCCAGTGACTTGCGCATCCGCCAGCACCACAGGCGCACCACTTTTGGCATTAACCTGTGAGTTCACGAATTGGATGCCTTTGGCGTGGACGATTTCCATGCCCTTGGATGCGGCGATATGAACATCGGTCAGCACCACATCGGAGACTGGCATTTCGGGCAAGCCAAAAATCTGTCCTGCTACCCCGCTCCCCTCTGCCGTCACGTTATTGATACGGATATGCCGCCAGATAGGAGTCTTAGCGTCCACCGGTTGCGCCACATCCTGCGCCGGATTGACGCGCGCACGATCTGTTGGGCTGTTGTTATTGTAATAGCTGGTAATTAAGATGGGCACTTTCACTGCCTTCATGTTGAGGTTCTCATAAGTGACATCTTCCACCAACCCGCCGGAGCCACGACTGGCCTTTAGGCGAATACCAGCGTCGGTGCCTTCAAACGTACAGTTGCGCACGGTCATATTGCGGAGACCACCCGGAGTTTGACCACCGATGGACATGCCATGCCCATGTAAGAACTGACAGTCGGTAATCAGGAAATTGTCGCAAGATGGCCTGCCCGGTTCCATCAGTGCGCTAGGCTTGACGGCAATGCAGTCGTCCCCTACATTCAGCACACATTTTGTGATAAAGAAGTTCCAACCAGCAGGATCAATGGCATCCGTATTGGGGGCCTTTTCGGGCGCAGTGATATGCACGCCTTCAATACGCACATCCTGACAGCGTTGCGGCACCAGATGGAACATCGGGGAATTGATAAGGGAGATGTCCTGTACGAGCACTCGTGTGCAGTGAGTCAAAACGACTAAGAAGGGACGATGGGGCGGAGTCGGCGTATTGGCTGGCGCATTCTTGGGCTTGACAGAATGCTCCCACCAATAGGCACCTTGCCCATCAATTGTCCCGGCACCGGTGATGGCAATGTCATGGCAATCTTTGGCGGCAATACAATCCTGAAACCGGTTCTCGCGCAGCACATAATCTGACGGGTTATTGCTTAATAACAGCGTCGCTCCTTTTTCAAGGTGCAAGTTCATGTTGCTGGCCAGAGTGCAGGGGCCAATCAAAAAAGTTCCTGGCGGCACGAGAACTGTACCGCCTCCGGCCTCGCTACAGGCCGCAATCGTTTTTTGTAACGCTACTGTATCTAAGGTCTTGCCATCGCCTTGCGCACCGTAGTCTGTGATCCGAAACACTTTGGGGGGAATTACTGGCGTGGGGATTTTAGGCAGGGTGGTTGTCTGTGTCACGCTTGTCTGTGCTACGCCTACCACCTGCAAGTAGCCGTAGAGACATACCCCTACTATCCCCAGTAATAACGTTGTCCTCTTCACAATCATGCTTTTCATTTCTCTGATACTGGTCACGCAATAGCCCTGCCCAGCAGCTTTAAATAGCCAAGGCAAAAATTCCTTCAAGCAATAAGGGCCGCCTACGAGCAGGAGGAATAAGGCGGTAGGTTAGAACTGGCCCGATAGGTAGAGGGCATAGCGGGATTAAGGATACCACTGAGGGGGAAGAACCAGCCCGCCGGATTAGCATATTTGCCCGTGTCGCAGTGTGTCCAGGCGATGTTGGTGGCACGCGCCGTGGTAATGTCTGGCAGACTGGAGGCCGGGGCTTTGGCCCACTTAACATGGCCATCCACATACAGAAAATTTGCTCCCCCACTATGTCGCGTGCGCGCGTTCATGTAGCAGGCGTTATGGAAGGCCGTGCTACCGCCGGAGTTATTATTATAACTATCATCCTGGCCCGTAATATAACTGTTATCGCCCAGGCTCGGCCCCACTAGCACCAGGTTAGATGGCGCATCAAAAAGGCTCTCCACAGACGCTGGATTTGAGGTTGGAGTCTTACTACCGGTGCCGGTGCCTGTCCATTGTGGACAGATGTAGCGGTTTACGCCATAAGATAAAAGGGCACGACTGGAAGAGTAACCAATGAGACTGTTGGACGCGCCACCGGAAGTATCAGGCACCGAAAACTCGTAGTCGGGGCAGACATAGATAGATTTAACCTGATCCTTGTTGACGCCAGTGCCACTATTGGCCACCACGCCCCCTTTAATGTAAGGCTCGACCAAAGATGTCCAAATTATTTGTGTCGCGCCAGAGCCATACTCGCAGGGCGGATACCTCTGGTCGTTGTCTTGCGCATAGCCCTGAAAGGCCAATCCAAGTTGCTTCAAGTTGGACGAGCAGGCCGCTTGCCGTGCTTTCTCGCGGGCAGTGGCAAAGACCGGGAAGAGAATTGCCGCCAGGATAGCAATTATGGCAATGACGACTAAAAGTTCAATGAGCGTAAAACCTCGTCGGCGGATAATCTGAACATTAGGACGGGTGAGCATAGATTTTCGGTCGGTTCTCATGGCTAGTTCCTCCTGTAAGCCGCTCCAAACTTTGATCAACCGGTTGAGCAAAGGTGCAGATTAAAATCGCGTTGCACAACCGGTTGTGCCAGATAGTATAATTGCCACCTCGCAAGTTACGCAAGGGAGAAAACGCCGTTTTGTGAGAATTCTTTGGGCCAATTAATTTAGGGCCATAACGCTTTGCCTTTCAACTAAGCGTCCTTTAATCGTTATTGTCCTGGGAGGCCGTGTACTTCCAGCAATCCGCTCCATCATTAATGCCACGACTGTATCTACGATTTCCTCAGCAGGTTGTGCTACTGAAGTGAGCGGCACGGGACAATAGGCGGCGATGGGCAGGTTATCGTGCCCGACAATGCTGACATCTTTCGGGATGCGCACTCCGGCCCGTATCACCTCGACCATAAAAGACAGAGCCACGTAGTCATTCACAATGCACAAACCCGTGGGGCGCTCTTTAAGTTCCAGGAAATGCCGCGCCATCTCAGCACCACCTCGTTCAAAGGTTGAGTTTTGGAAAAACCACTCGTTGCGCTTGGGCACGCCGAATTCGGTCATCACCCGCTCAAAACCTTGGTAACGCAAGCGTTGCATCAAATTGATGGGGTCAGCCAGCGGTTTCGCCATACGCGACATTCCAATACCAATGCGGCGGTGGCCCCGTTCTATCAAATAGTGAGCACCCTGATAGGCGTTATCTTCACGGTCATAAATGACCTGATCGCAAGCCAGGGGGACGGGAATATCATAGCTTACCACAATGCCCCCTTCATGCTGGTATTGCTCTAACTCGCGGAATGCGGCGGCATGAAAGGCAAAAGACGCGCAGATAATAGCCTGGGGGCGTTGGCGGCGCAATTGTCGTAAGAGGGCTGCCTGTGAAGCGCCTTGATCTTGTGTTGCCTTGGCCGGGGTATAAATTGGCACTTCAAGGCCCCTCCCCGTCAGGGCGGCTTGAATGAGAGCAATTTTCTCTGTAGCTCGTCCTGGATCAAAAGCACCCGTACAGAGACAAACGACTTTACTCTTGGCACGATTGGCCAAGCGCTGGGCTAAGGGATCGGGTTCATAACCCAGTTCCTCCGCGCGAGCTAAAATACGCGCCCGCAGTGAAGCCGAGATACGGCCTTTGCCTGCCAGGGCATAGGAAACAGTTGATTTATGAATGCCGAGTTCATCCGCAATATGTTGAATGGTAACTGGTCGGCCTGCGGCTATCAGGCCGTTATTATCTTGCATCGGGTTCCCTTAGAGCGACAGTTATTCTGAAGTTTACAGCCTGAGCGCCGCCTATGGATGTTGCATTATATCATTCTCGCCGCCTGCGATTACCTCACGCATCAGCACTATGGCACAACTTGCGCCCCGCAAGGCTCATTTCGGCGCTTGATGGATGCTGCCATGACTCATGCCATTCGGGGCACTTTGTTGCGGAAGCGGAATATGTGCTACCCTGCATCCTCAGCCTTACCGCCAGCCTTGATTGCCACCGCCACAAGGTAGGCCGTTTACGGCGCGGAGAACAATGCTTCGCCACTCCCGATCATCCTCAGCCGCAGCGATTATCGAACGACGGGTAAAACTTTTCCTGCCCATGCTTGAAAAAGCCACTGACATGCTGCATAGTCCTCACGCACCCTTGTGGGCTTACCAGCGACGAACTGATACCATAAACCCTTGTCACTCTTAATAGCCGCTGCGGTGAAGCAAATTGCGGTGATTTTGCTACACTTTCACCTAAAACAATCTGAGCAAGTTGGGTTCTCTCTATCTCGTATAGGGCGTGGCCTCTTCAGACGCCGTCACTTAACAACATAGGATTACCAATTTAATTCAACAAAATGCAAATACGTATTAAAATTGTCGCTTCCAGCTCGATATTGCTCCTGACCGCCCTGACCAGTTCAGCCCATGCTCAAGATGTGGGGCGCGTTGCCCCGGCTGCCCTGCCGTTACCGTTGCCAGGGACGGCTGCCGTTGCGCCCAATGTGCTCCGTGCTCATAACCCCTGGAACTTGCCCTTAACCGGCACATGGAAATTTCAATTGACGCACGGGCGTATTGTTGGGGGCCAGTTCCAGCCCCAAGACGCGGAGGTTCTCCAGGCATCGAGCAACCAGAGCGAACATCCACCTGCGGACGCCTTCGACGGCAACGAAGAGACCCGCTGGTGCGCCGACAACGCTAATGTGCCCCAGTGGCTTGAGGCTGACTTAGGCAAAATCCGCCACGTCCAAAGCATCGGCATTAGCTGGGAGAAGACGGATACCCTTTACCAATATCGCATTGTAGGACGCCAGGAACGCAACGCGAAGCAGTGGGTCACGCTTGCGGACATGACCGCCGCGCCGGGGGTTGGCAATGGGCCAATTAGCATTAAGCCCGCCGATGTCCGTTATGTCCGCGTCTTGGTTACGGGAATCAGCAACGGTAACTGGGCCTCCATCCGCGAACTGCAAATTCGCACCCTGGCGGACGGCAAAGAAACCACCTGGCAACCGCCGACAGCCAAAACACCGGATGTGCCAGCCTCCGTGCGAGACGCCTTCGCCGCCCCAAGCCTGAGCGATAAGCATTGGGATAGTATTCCAGTACCCTCTAACTGGGAGATGCTGGGCTATTCGATACCGACCTACAATACTGTAGACAACACGGTGGGACTGTATCGGCGCACTATCAAGGTGCCCGCCACCTGGACGGGCAAGCGCATCTACTGGCACTTCGATGGCGCTCTTGATGGGGCCGAAATATTCGTTAACGGGCAAAGAGCGGGCTACCATGAAAGCGGCTATACCGCTTTTGACGTAGATTTAACGGGCTTGATAAAACCGGGGCTACGCAATTTGCTGGCAGTCCGCGTCTCTAAGACCACGCCCTCCTTTGAAGCCGATACCGGCGACTATCAATCAATGGGCGGCATTTATCGTGATACCTCGCTGATTGCTGTCCCCCAAACGCATATTCACGACATCACAGTGCGGACGACCCTGGCCCCTAATTACCGTGATGCCGCCCTCAACACCCAGGTACAGGTTATGGGGACACCGGGCGCAGCGGTGGCCCTCACCGGGCAATTGTTTGGCTCCAATGGGCAGGCGACGGCGGTGCAAATGTCCGGCCGGGGGAGCATCGGAACGGATGGCACCATGACGATCTCCTTGAGTGCGCCCGTCCCCGCTCCCCGGCTCTGGTCGGCAGAGAAGCCAAATCTTTATTATGTCGTGTTGCAACTCGCCAGTGCGGGTAAGCCCGTGGAGCGCGTCGAGCAGCGATTCGGATTCCGCCAGATCGAGATCAAAAACCACGTTGTGCTGTGGAATGGGCAGCCGATTAAATGCACTGGTATCTGCCGTCACGATTTCTGGTCAGACAAAGGCTTCGCCCTGACAGACAGGGAGTGGAACAAAGACTTAACCATGATGAAAGCAGCCAACATCAACGCTGTCCGCACTTCCCATTACAATCACGCCGCGCGCTTTCTGGAACTGTGCGACGAAAAGGGTATGTATATTCTGGATGAGGTGCCCTATTGCTGGATTGATAATCGGGTGCAAGACCTGGCTTTTGCGCCCTATTTGTTGCAGCGTGCCCAGGAAACTCTCGCCCGCGATAAGAACCGGCCCTGTGTCCTGGCCTGGAGCCTGGGCAATGAAAACCCGATGGGACAGGATTCGCAGATGGTGATGGATTTGGTCAAACAAACCGACCCTACCCGCCCGGCTTTCGTCTCCGGTCAGAATCCTCAGAATGTCAAGGGCCAGGATTGGAAGGATGATCACTATCCTGGCCCCAATACAGTAGACCGTGACGCGTCTCAAACTAACGTGCGCTGGCCGACTAACTACACCGAACACCCACACACTTTTTACGAAAAAGAAGCGCAAGACTACGATCCTGGCATCTCTGATTTGTGGTCGGAAACCCTCATTAAGACGTGGCAGAAATTGTGGCCCGCACCTAACATGCTCGGCTCATTCATCTGGGAGTGGCAGAGCCAGGGCGTGGCCGACAAAAACGCGGATAAAACCAAGGACTTCTATTTTGGCCTCGACCATCTGCGGCAGGAAAATAATAAAGGCATCGTAGACGGTTATCGCCACATTAAACCCGAATGGTGGATTGTGAAGATGGCCTATAGCCCAGTCGTCATTGGGACGCGTACCGTCACCCCAATTGGAGGAAGTTGTGTGGTGCCGCTCACAAACCATTACGCCTTCACCGATCTCAAAGAGCTGACCTGCCACTGGACGGCGATGAAAGGGCAGACGGCCCTACGGAGTGGCATCTCGCATATTGCTTGCGCTCCGCTGCAAACTGTGATGGCCCCCTTCCCAGTTCTGGTTGGCATGACCAATTTGCGGCTGGAGTTTGCCCACGCCGATGGCACCTTCATATCAAGCGCAAACCTGATGGCGGATGGCGTGGCCCCAACTCCACCGCCCGCTGCGCTAACCGCTGGTACGCCGCTGACGACGCAAGATAGTCCCAATACACTGCGCATTGCCAATAGCTTGCAGGAAATCGTCTTCGACAAATATACAGGAACTATTCGCTCTTGGCGTATCGGCAACCGGAACCTACTGGTGGGTGGCCCGGTGGTGAATCTGGGCGAGGCTAAGACGGGAAATGAGCGAGGTTACTTCCAGGCGTCGCAGCCACCCATCACCGAGGGGGCGCAGGTCACTTCGACGCCGGGAGCCGATGGTTCCGTGCGAGTCAGTGTCACCAGCAACGTGCTGACTCGCAATGTGCGGAACAGTATCGATAGCGCGGCCCTGGGCACCCTGACTTGCACCTACGATATTGCGCCCAACGCGGAGATTCGGGTGCATTGGCAACTGGATTGGACAGCCCCCGACACGCGTCTCTGGGAATCTGGACTAAAATTGTCTGTACCTACCGATCTCACGAAAATGAGTTGGCAGCGTGATGCCTACTTCGCCGATTACCCCGCCGGGCATTTGGGTGAGCCAGAGGGCACATGCAAAGCGGGTGATGTCCTCTTCCGCGCCTCAAAGCGCAGTCTGCACTGGCTCACGCTCACTAATGCGGCAGGCTTTGGCCTCGCCTTGTTGCCCCATGACCAGCCCCTGGTAGCACGGGCTAATCCTGGCAGCGCCAGCACGACTCTATTTGCCAGCCGCGAAGTCGCTGGTCTACGAGGCTTGAGTGGCAGTTGGGTAGATGATCACAATATAGACGCCAAAAAAGGCAACCCGCTGTCTGGTGCCTTCATTCTGCGCGCTATCGGCATATAGATAGAGGGAGGATTGTTCATATGCTGCGTCACAAGCTCCATCCAGTCCCTATCCAGCGCGGAGCAAAAATCTTAGAGGCCAATTTATGAAACCAGTGTCAATCCAAAATCGAGCGGTGCAAATGGCATGGTGGATGCGTGCCGTTTGGATTGCCGTGCTTTGCGGCATAGTGATATGCGGAGCACCAATGGCCCAGGCGTTCACGGCAGCGGATGCAGACACGCTATTGGCAGCTCACACCAAGGCTTTTTACCGCGAAAAGGATGACCAAGCCTGGTTTACCAAAAGTACCGACGGCGGCAAAGCGGATTTCTGGATGTGGGCCGAGCAGATGGAGATGATCCTCGACGCTTATGAGCGAACTCATAATGCGCAGCAGCTTACGATGTTCAACCACCTGTTTCACGGTTTCGTGGCCGCACACGGCGTGAACTGGTCGCGCAACCCTTACAACGATGACATTATGTGGATGGTCATCGCTTGCACGCGGGCGAACCTGCTCACGGGCAATGTGGAATACCGCGACGCGGCGAAGGCGAACTTCGACCTATGCTATGCGCGGGCCGCCTCAGCCGACTTGGGCGGTGGCCTGTGGTGGAAGACGGACAACAAGTCGAAGAACGCGTGTGTGAACGGGCCTGGGGCTATCGCGGCTTTTCTGTTGGGCCGGGCAACGGGCGATGACGCCTACGTTACAAAAGCGAGGAGCCTTTTCCTGTGGGAGAAGGCCACCTTATTTGATCCGGCGACGGGCCGCGTGGCAGACAACATTAACAGCACCGGGAAGGTGGCTCGGTTCGCCTTGACCTACAATCAGGGCACCTTCGTGGGCGCGGCCAACCTGCTCGGTTATACAGCGGAGGCCCGTCTCGCGGCGCTCTATACCATGAACCAACTGTGTCACGATGGGTATCTGCCCGCATCGGGGGAGAATGGTGATGGTGGCGGTTTCAATGGCATTGGCGTGCGCTGGATTGCGCGGTTTATGCAAGAGCATGGTGAGCAAGCTACCTTTGAGCCGTGGCTACAGAAGAACGCCGAAGCCGCCTGGCAAGCTCGCCGCCCGTCGGATAACCTCTCCTGGTGCCGCTGGCCCCAGCCCACGCCGGAGGGTCTGAGATATTCGTGGGGTTGCAGTAACGCTGTCGTGATTACGCAGGTCGTGCGCCCAACGGAATCAGTCAAAGCGGGCGCTCCGGTGTTAGCACCTGCCGCCATAACAACGGGGCTTGTGCCTGCCCCCGTACCCGCTGATGCACCTGCCGCTGCGGAAATTAATGCCTTCCTGAAAGCAGACCAAAAGCAAATGCCGCCGCCTGGAGCGGTTTTGTTTATGGGTAGTTCGAGCATTCGCATGTGGGATACGCGGGCCGACTTTCCTGAAATTCCAACGATCAATCGCGGTTTCGGCGGTTCGCAAATCTTCGAGAATACCCTCTACGTTGATCGCATCGCCGTGCCCTACAAACCGAAAATTATCGTCTTTTGCGCGGGCAGCAACGACTTGGCCTATGGCCACAAAAACCCTCAGCAGGTTTTGCAAGAATACCAGGATTTCGTAGCCAAAGTCCATGCGGCGTTACCGGACACACGCATTGTCTACATCTCGATTAATCCCACCGTAGCGCGCTGGAATCAGGAGGCCGAAGCTCTGGAAACAAACCATCTTATTGAAAAATGGATTTTCCAGAACAACTCCCCAACCCAGAAATTGAACTTCATCAATTCGCACGCGGTGCTCTTAACCGCCGATGGTCGGCCACCAGCCGATTTGCTGCGCGACGACAAGTTGCACTTCAACACCAAAGGCTACCAGGCGTGGACAGCTATCGTGAAGCCACGCGTGTTAACTTTGGCCGCCCTGGATGGCGTGGCACGATTGGACACCCCGGCGTCCCAGCCAAAGCCACAGTAATCCCGCTCTAACGACACCAGATTGTGCTTTTGTTGGCTCTTAAATGAACCTGAAAGTTGATTGGAGTCTGGTCAGGGTTGACCCCTTCCGGTAGTTTTCTGGCGTTACTCTTCAGAAAGCCTCCTCTCTCTAAGCCAGAACAAAACAATTTTTATAAAACCCAGTGCCATTATGGAATAAGATTTTTGACATTCGAGGCTTATGTGCCAAGCCACGAGCTTCATCGAGACTGGCAAAATATTTGTAGTAACTATAAGGATGGCTGCAAGCTGCCTTGGCGCACGCTTATAGTGTCCTATTATCACGTCTATTGATTAAGTAAGAAGAAACTCGTTATGAAAACTCGCCCATTTTTGATAGCATCTGGCCTGATCTGGCTGTTTGTGGTTATCGCTGGCTTGCGAATCATGCTTGTTTACGAAAATACGCCCGGCATTGCGGCCACGGCACCGGTGGCATGGCCTCTCAGTAGTCGCCTGCAACGTGCGCCGAAGGGGGCCACTCTCATCATGCTGGCCCACCCGCGTTGCCCCTGCACACGCGCGAGCATTGGGGAGCTGAACGAGCTTATGGCTCACTGTCAGGGCAAAGTCACAGCCTACGTGCTCTTCTTTAAGCCAAAGGGCTTCGCCGACACCTGGGCGAAGACCGATCTCTGGCAGAGTGCTGCCGCCATCCCCGGTGTTACGGTCATGTGTGATGAAGACAACCAAGAGGCGCAACGCTTTCATGCGGAGACTTCTGGCCAGACGATGCTCTTCGATAACGCGGGGCATTTGCTATTCAGTGGCGGCATCACCGGCTCGCGTGGGCACTTTGGTGATAATGTCGGGCTTAGCAACATTGAGTCCTTGCTGACTTCAGGTAAGGCGGAGCGTAACAAGACCTTAGTCTTCGGCTGCTCGTTACGCGATCCCATTTCAAGCCGATCCTATCCTGTCTTAAAGGAAGTCAATTAATGTCGCCAATACAACTGAATCCCACCATAATGAACCCAGAAATAAACCTGGACACGCACGAATCCACGGTGCAGCGAGCGCAAGAACTCTTTCATAAGCATCAACAGGAAATCTTCAAAAATACCGACCACCTGTTCGCCGGGTTGATGGTGTTTCAGTGGGTTGCGGCGATTGCAGCAGCGCTCCTGATCTCCCCGCAGACTTGGGCCGGACAGCATAGTCAGACGCATATTCATGTATGGGCCGCACTGTTTTTAGGCGGAGCGATTACCGTGTTTCCGGTGTGGTTAGCTCTTACGCAGCCGGGCTGTGTCATCACTCGGTACACGGTGGCGGTGGCGCAGATGTTGATGTCAGCTCTATTGATTCATATCAGCGGCGGGCGCATCGAGACCCATTTCCATGTCTTTGGCTCCCTAGTCATTCTGTCCTTCTATCGAGACTGGCGAGTTCTGATTCCGGCTACGATTGTGGTCGGAGTGGATCATTTTGTCCGGGGCATCTACTTCCCACAGTCCGTTTATGGCGTGCTCACCGCAAGCCCCTGGCGTTCCGTTGAACATACCGCGTGGGTCGTCTTTGAAGATATTTTCCTGCTCAACTCCTGTGTGCGCAGCGTGCGTGAGATGCGCTCCATTGCCCAACATACGGCCCAGCTTGAAACCACCAATCAAATTATCGAAGAGAAAGTCGTGCAACGCACGGCAGAAGTCAAGGCCAGCGAAGAGCGCTTCCGCCTCTTGATGGATGGTGTCCAGGACTATGCCATCATCATGCTGGATCATGAGGGACGCGTCGTGAGTTGGAATGAGGGCGCAAAACGCGTTCAGGGCTATCGGTCAGCCGAGATTCTGGGCCAGAATTTCTCCTGTTTTTATACGGATGAAGATATGCAGCGAGGGTTACCCGCACAAGAACTGGCCGCAGCCCAGGCGCAGGGCCGATTTGAGGATGAAGGCTGGCGCGTGCGTAAAGATGGTTCACGTTTCTGGGCTAATATCGTCTTTACAGCCCTCCGGGATGAGACGGGACAATTGCAGGGCTTCTCCCAGGTGACGCGGGACATTACCGAGCGCAAGCAGGCGGAGGACGCCCTACGGCAGAGTGAATCGCGCTTCAGGCGATTAACGAGTGCCAATATCATCGGAATTATTATTAGTGATCTGGCAGGTAATATTGCCGAAGCCAACGATAACTTCCTCAATTTAACGGGCTATTCACGAGACGATCTGTTAGCCGGAAAGCTACGGTGGGATGAGATGACGCCCCCAGAATATCACGGGGTAGACACGCGGGCCATCGAACAATTAAGAGAAACGGCCACCACCATGCCCTGGGAGAAAGAATGTCTCAGAAAAGATGGCAGTCGTGTTCCTGTCTTAGTCGGCGCGGCTCTGCTTGAACATTCGACAGATCAGTATATCGCTTTCATCCTCGACTTGACTGAACTCAAGCAAGTGGAAGAGGCACTGCAAAAGGCGCACGATGAGATGGAAATGCGGGTGACTCAGCGCACTGCTGAATTAGCTCAAGCCAACGAAGAATTGCATCTCCAGAAGACGATTTTAGAAGCTCAAGGGGAAGCCTCCATTGATGGCATTCTGGTGGTCTCGGAGGAAGGCAACATCGTGTCCTTCAACCGGCGCTTCATTGAGATGTGGGATATCCCGCCAGAAATAGTCGCCTCCCGCTCAGATGAGTTATCGCTTCAGTCGGTGCTGAGCAAACTTCAAGACGCTGACACCTTCCTGGCCAAGGTAGCTTATCTCTATGAGCACAAAGACGAGGAAAGCCAGGATGAGATCATGCTCAAAGATGGTCGTACCTTTGATCGCTACAGCGCACCCGTTAAAGGCGCGGAAGGCATGGGCTACGGTCGTATCTGGTTCTTTCATGACATTACAGAGCGCAAGCAGGCAGAGGCCGCCATTCATCAGGCTAAGGAAGAAGCTGAGCGGGCTAACCGAGCGAAAAGCGAGTTCCTGTCGCGCATGAGCCACGAGTTGCGCACTCCGCTCAACGCAGTTTTAGGCTTTGCCCAGATCATGGAGATGCGAGACCTCGACCCCAAAGAGCGTGAGGCCGTGGAACATATCCTAAAGGCCGGGCGGCATCTGCTCGATCTCATCAATGAGGTGTTGGATATTACTCGCATCGAAACGGGTCGCTTATCGCTGTCGCCAGAGCCGATCTCCATCACCCATGTGGCTGAAGAAGTGCTGAGTCTGGTCCGTCCCTTAGCGACTCCCCAAGGCATTCACCTGATTAATGAAATGTCGGAGTCGGGTAGCGAGCAGTCGGGCAAGAACGTCTTAGCGGACCAGCAGCGGCTCAAGCAGGTGCTCCTCAATCTGCTTTCTAATGCAGTCAAATACAACCGCCCGGATGGTACTGTGACTCTGGGGTGTGAGGTCGTCTCGCCAACCACCCTGCGCATCAAGGTAAGCGATACGGGGCTTGGCCTGCGTCCACAAGAGATAGAGAAGCTCTTTGTGCCCTTTGAGCGTCTGGGCGCGGCACGGTCGCAGGTAGAAGGCACCGGGATTGGTTTGGCCTTATCCAAGGGGCTGGTCGAGGCAATGGGCGGCCAAATTGGAGTTGAGAGCACAGTCGGCCAGGGCAGCACCTTCTGGGTAGAACTACCGATGGTGGAATCGCCCCTGGAACGCCAAAAGTGGTTACGTGGGGAGGATTTGCTCCCGGCACCTCCAACGCTGACCGAGGCCAGTGCCCGCTGGACAGTGCTCTACATTGAGGACAATCTCTCTAATCTCAGGTTGATGGAATATGTGCTGTCTGAGCGGCCTGAGATCAAGCTGCTCTCGGCCATGCAGGGTCGTGTGGGGCTGGACTTAGCGTGCCAGCATCGCCCGGACTTAATCCTGCTCGATTTACATTTGCCCGACATCTTAGGGGACGAGGTGCTGCGCCGCTTGCAAGTAACCCCTGAGACCAAAAACATTCCCGTGGTGATGGTCAGTGCCGATGCGACTCACCATGAGATCGCACGACTCTTGGACGCCGGAGCTAAAGATTACCTGACGAAACCACTTGATGTGCGGCGGTGCCTGCAAATTATGGAAGAGACCTTGTGGGATAGTAAGCTGAATTGAGAAATTGTGCGATGATGCTTGAAAAAATGCGGTCTAAAAACAATCTGGCGGGGGCCAAATTCCTGATCGTGGATGATGAACTGGTTAACATTCGCGTGTTAGAACGGCTGTTGGAAGAACAGAACTGTCTCCAGGTTAGGAGTACCACTGATCCGTGCGAAGCTCTGCCGCTCTATCTTGAGTTCTGTCCCGATATTATTCTCTTAGACCTGATGATGCCGGTGTTGGATGGTTTCGGAGTCATGGATCAGCTTAAAGGGGCCATCCCACCGGAAACCTACCTTCCTGTCCTGGTTCTCACCGCCGACATCAGTCCACAAACCAAGCGGCAGGCGTTGGCGGCGGGGGCCAAGGATTTTCTAACGAAGCCATTTGATTCTACAGAACTGCTGCTGCGCATCGGGAACTTACTGGAGACACGATTTTTTTACTTACAGTTACAAGATAAAAACCTGCAATTGCAAGATCACAACCAGAGCCTCGCGCAAAAGGTGCATGAGCGCACCTGCGAACTGGAAGCCGCCCATAGCAAAATCCTCAAGCATATGCGCGAAGTGGAGGAGTCTCAAATCGAAGTTCTTGACCGTCTCGCGCGGGCGGCTGAGTTTCGAGACGATGATACCCAACAACATACGCAGCGAGTCGCCCTGGCGGCGGCGCTCCTGGCGAAAAAACTGGGGTTGCCCCAGGATCAAATCAGTTTGATTCAGCGGGCGGCCCTCCTGCACGATGTGGGCAAAATCGGCGTTTCCGATCTTATCTTGCTGAAATCCGGTAAGCTAACCGACGAAGAGATAGAGACCATGAAGACGCACGCTCAAGTCGGGGCAGCACTCCTGGCGGGCGGACGCTCGGAACTGGTACAAATGGCGGAGCGCATCGCCCGCACCCATCACGAGCGTTGGGACGGCTCTGGCTACCCAAATGGACTTAAGGCAGAAGCCATCCCGGTGGAGGGTCGTATTCTCGCCATTGTAGATGTTTTTGATGCTCTAACTCATGACCGCCCCTACAAAAAAGCCTGGCCTGTCGCAGAAGCGTTAGCTGAGATCACACGCCAGAGCGGACGGCACTTCGACCCGCACATGGTGGCAGCGTTTTTATCCTTACCGCACGACATCTTAGTCTGAGGTTACCGGAAGGCTTGAGTTAATTCAAACGCAGGCGCACTCCCGAAAGCAACCTGCTCCTCGCACTTTCCCAATGCTTAATCCGGGCAGCCATGACCTCAATGGACTCGCTGTTCCCTTGATGGCCTCGCCATCACCAAACTTTGCACCTGCAAATAGGATGGTTTCACTATTGACAATGAAATCGAGGTACTTTATAATATATGCCACCTTAGCACCTTGAGGCAGCTCATTTCCGGCAATTTGTCCCCGGCGTTTCGCCGTGGCCGTCGTATCGCTCGTCATCCTTCACGGGCCGCCAGTGTGATTTCACCCGCTGCGCACCGGTAGGTTGCTTGATTTCCCGCTGAAGCAGCGTAGCTCAGGCCATCAAGCAACCTACCGGTGCGCAGCGGGTTACAGTGACTGGCGCCCGTCCCCTCTGTTTAGCGGCAATGTAGATGCTTCAAGGTGTTAGAGTTTTCCCTGTTTTCTCGCCTATGTCTGTTGCTGACATCCTCTCTCTGGTCGAGAAGTTCCCTCACTGCACCGTCGCCGAACGCGGTGAGCTAATCACTTTCGCGCGTGCCACGCCGTTGCACTATGGCGCGTGGAAGCCTTTTAAACAACTGCTCAAAAAAGCGGAAGCCGCACTCCATGCTGGCAACCCCGATGTAGATTTGTTGGGCGTATTGCTGAACCGCATTGATAGCGCTGCTTTCACGCATTCGACCACGCGCTGGAAAGCCGTCGAAGCCACCACAGCTCTCGGCAAAACGCAGACGGTGCGAGGCAACGGCTTCACCTACACCGTCGGCGGGCGTCGGAGTTGGGAGTATCAGGGGTGGCGTCTTGTCGTAAGCAGTAGTGGAGCGCCAGGCGGCATTATCGGGGCGTTGCGTAGCGCGTTAGGCTTGACTCCTCAAAGTAGCGCCCCGGCCAACGAGGTCATCGCCTTTGATTTCGACGCGCGTTCCTACATCTACGAAGTCAGAAGTGTATCGCTCCTTGAGGGCAATTTGAAGATTGTTTGCGGCCCTTCGTGGCGCGGAGGAGCGGATCGTGACACCACCTTTGTGGTAGATGTTTCTGATCCTAAGTTTATCCACCTGCGCGAAGCCGGGCCAAAAACCCCGACGCTGCAATATATGAAGCGCCGTGCCCGTCGCATCTTGCGCCAACTCAGCCAAAGCAATGCTGAACTTTACTTGCAGCTTGCCCTTCAACTGTTACGCGAACACGCCGACCAGCCCTTAGTCCCAGCTTTGAACTGGGCGGCGATGGATGTTTTATTCGCCAACAGCGTGCGCTGGCAGCAACCGCAGGCGGGGCGCGGGCCGTATCAGCGAAGCGGCGGGGCGTTTGTGCTCAAGCGGCGGGAAGAACGCGCGCCGGAAATTTGGGACGCGCATCTTGAATTTGCGCGTGAACTGTTGGCGCGCCGTGATGTGCCGCTCGAAGCCAACGAAACCGCACTCAGGATACTGCGGACACGAGACGAGCCTGGCACCAGCCAAAGACTTGAACGCGCCCAGTTGGAGCGTTTTCTCGCCAGCGGGTTGCCGCTGTTACAACATTTGGCGACGCAGCAATTAGCCGGGTTAGAGCAAAGTGGCGAGCGTCTCGATGGCGCGACGTGGGCACGCTTGATTTTGTTGGCCGGGGGCCGCACCCGCCGCGCCTTGAACGAGGTTTCTCGTGCGCCGCACGATGCAGTGTGGAGCGAGCAAGCGGCACAGACACTCAGCATCGCCTTGGAGAAGGACGCGCGGACGAAACAACGCCGGGCCGCGCATTTACTGGTCGAACGTTTTAGGGAGCGCATCAGTGACGATGTGTTGTGGCGCAATCTGGCCACCTTCGCTGACACGCATGGGGCCACCCGCACCTGGGTATTGGGTCGGGTACATGACAGCGCACAACTGGGTGAGTTGGCGCACCTCCGCGAAATTGCCCTCCTACGTCCCGACTTGCGCGCAATGGTACTGCGCGCTTTTAGCGAAGCCGCAGCCCACGCCGCGCCCAGCGCGGATCAATCGCTGCCCTTGGTCACTGGCAACGACCAGGATTTGAATGCCACCGGGTGGCAGTTCCTCGCGGCCACGGCCATGACGCGCGATGTGGCGCGTGAGCTATGGTGGCGCGTGTGGAGTTCTTCCGCGTTTTTTACCCCGGCAATGCACGCGACAGCGGCGCAAAGTGAGGGGGCCTTGCAGCTCTTCGAGCGCGCCGATTTTTCCATTACGGGGCTTGAACCCGCGTTCGAGAAGGCTCCGGCCTTCTTTAGCAGCCTGTCACCGGCCTTCTTTGCGGCAGTGTTGCGGCGTGTATCGCCTGCGACGCAAGTCGAACGCGCCTTAGCCGCCACTGACGACCAATGGTTAGCCGCACGCACAGTGCTGTTACAAACGCTGCAAAATCCTGCGCTGCTTGGCACTTTCTGGAAGCGCGTGCTCGAACGCATTACGGCGGGTGTGGACGAAGCCCTCAGCCATCGCATTTTAGACGATTGGCAAATTGCCGCCACGCTGGAGCGTCTGCCAAAAGCCGACATCACTGATTTATTGACGGGCACCACGCCAGCGCATGAGCCGTATCTCGTGCGCTGGCTGGACGCTAATGCGTCTCAGTTGGAACGCTCCGACGCGGCGCTCCTCGCGGCGGCGACGCATCCCTCCGGGGCGATCCGGGAGCGCGGTCTGGCGCGCGTGCGTGCGGTGGGCCTTGATTTGCCCCTCGCGCTGCGCCTGATGGAATCCGGTTTGCCGCAGCCTTTTGATTTAGCGCGCACCTGGTTTGCAACCAATGAGGAACTGGATGTGGCAGAGCGCGCCCTCGCGTTGTGTGACAGCCCGGACGCCCATGTGCGACGCTTTGGCCGCGAATTTCTGGAAGCCCACGGTGAACACGCTCTCAATGCCAATGTGTTGCGCAAACTCGCCGAGAACGCTGATCCGGTTATGCAGGCATGGCTGGCCGAACACCTGTGGCGTAACCACAGAGGCATTGCGGTGCCAGCCTTTGACCGTGCCATGCTACGCACGCGAGGCCGCGCTCGACGCGCCAAGGAAGCAGTCAAAAAGCGTCGTGACCTGACGACCACAACAGTAGGGCAATCCTCCGCAGCAGGGCCGCCCTCGACTGAAGATATTGCGGCGCTGCTAGACATGGCACGCAGCCGGACGCCGCGTGACCGTGAATGGGCCTTGCAGCAGTTAGCTCAAGCGGCGCTGACAGGGCAAGAGATTGAAGGTGTGGCCGTGCGGCAAGTTTAAGCAAGTTGCTGCTTGTGCCCCGGTGACGGAAGTCGCGGACAACAGCGGCACAAAGTCCACCGGCGCGGACTATGAAGCGCAACTCTGGAGCCTCCGTAGGGAGGCTTGGCGCTGTTGTTGCCGTGGCTTTAGCCGCCCGGCACTCTATGCACCCAATGGAGGTAAATGATGGAAATGACACTGGCTTACGCGCGTCCCAGTAGCGTTAGCAGCGACGCGAGCGGGATGAAATTTGCGATGTCAGGCGAAACGTCACGCCCGCCAGTTGCTTTGCAGGCAATGGTTGGCGATAGCCTCAGCTACGCCCGCGCCATGCTCGCGCTGCACAACGTGGTGGTCAGCGACTTGCGTTTTCAACCCCAGGATCACACGGCTTATCAACAATGGGTGCAAGATCAATATTGGGTCGAGGCCGGGCCGCAGATACAAGCCTTGCGCGAGCAATTTGAGCGTGACAAGGCCGATTCGACGCGCCTCAAGAATGAGTTGCAGGAGTTGTTGGCGCAACGCGCGGCGATGACACGCGAGTGCCAGCCCATCATTAAGCGTCTCGTGGAAATCGAAGCCTATGCGTGGTGGGAATCCAACTTCTGGCAGATGCGCCGCGACCTTTATACGCCTTTAGTTCACAAATACGGAGCGGAAGCTCTGGGTGCATTGCGGCCTTGCGATCCAGTGGTCTCCGTGCATCCCGACTGCGTGATTTTCGAGGTATTCTCTTTTGATGAATCAAGCTATGGGCGCGTGACGGTGCCGATGGAAAAGCTCGAAACCTTTGGTGATGTGCAATATGGCACGACGAATGTGGATTTCTCCATTCGTCTGGCCGATGAATTCAAGCGGGTGCGGAGTTATCGTCCGTCGTGGATTCAGGTTGAGCCAGGCGGCGTCTCGATGCAGACCAGTGCGGGCGCGCAATTCGAGAAGAAAATAGACCTCCCCCCGACGTGGGTGCGCGGTTTTTTGCAGGTACAGTCGGCTTCGGCCTTACCCGGCGTTGAAGTGGAACTCTCCTCTGGCCTGGTGGCTGATTTGTTGTTGCAGTTGCAGCAGCAGCGCGAAAAGAAGGGGCCGCGCTCGTTGCGCTTTCGGCTCACGCCAGGACAAAAGCCCTCGGTTGAAATTGAGCCGTGGGGCGTGGTTTTGCAGGAACCAAACTTCGTCTGGAATGGCGCGGAGGCGCAGGAAATTCGCATCTGGGGGCGACGGCGTTTGTTCTTTTTTGAATCGCTGCTGCCGCACGCCGAGCGGGTGCGCGTCAAACTGCTGGGCAGCGGAATGCCATCGTATTGGAGCATTGAGCAGGAGGGCCATCGTTTTGACCTGGGATTATCGGGCTGGACACAAAACGACTGGTCTAAAGCCGCGCGCTTCGATGTGATGGCGGCTCCGGCACCGGTGGCAGCAGGCGATGTTGAAAAGACATTCCGCGTGCTTGAGGAGTGGCGGATGCTCACACCCGAAGAAGCCGCCGATTCCACGAGTCTACCGCGCGTTACCGCCACCGCCACATTGCAGCAACTCTGTCGTGAAGGCCGCGCTATGTTCGACTTCACCACTGGCGTCTTTCGCTGCCGCCAGTTGCTGCCGTTTCCCGCGCCGCAAGACGAAAGTGATGTGCGGACGCGCCATGCGACCCGTCTGGTTCAAGAGGGCCAGGTGAAAGTCCGCGCTGTGCGAGCCGAGGATGCTTCCGAGTTTCTGGAACGCTTCATCGCAGCGGGCGCGCGTTTATTCGAGGCGGAGGTTAAGACCGAAGGCGGCACCTTCGAGCCGACGGTGGGCTTGGACGCCGACGGACGGGCCACTTTTGCACAATGCACTTGTGGCTTCTATCGGCAGAACAAGCTGCGGCGCGGGCCGTGCGCGCACATTTTGGCGGCCAGTGTCGTCGCCGCGACGACGGGCGGCGCGAACCTCACCGCTGACCGCTTCAAGGATCAGACGTGGGTGTTCACCGGGGCCTTGACCTTGTTCACTCGTGAGCAAGCCGAGTCTCTTATTGAACAGGGTGGCGGCACGGCGGCTGGCAGTGTCAGCCACAAAACTAACTTTCTTGTGGCGGGCGAGCGCGCCGGATCGAAACTCGCCAAAGCGCGCGAACTGGGCATCTCCATTTTAACCGAAGCCGAGTTCAAAGCGATTCTGGATGGTAAGGCCGCGCCATCAGGGGCTACCACATCAGGGGCTACCACCACGGCACAATAAACATTCCTAAAACATTCCTATGGCAGCAGAAACTCCCCCCTCCGTGCCGGAAAACGACCTGTTCCCCAAAGACTGGCGCCAGCAGGTCAAACTTTATGGCGGGCGCAAAGGCTTCATTCGCAAGGAGTTGAAGCGGTTGGGGTTCTGGCCCCCCGCGCCTGGCTCAAAATATAAGCACGTCACCGCGTCCGAAGAAGCTGAACTTGAACAGCTCTATAACCAGTTGATTGAGTTGCGCGCTCCCCTGTTAGAGCAGCTTGATGCGGTGGATGCGCGCATTCGGGACGCGAAAAAGCAATTAGGGAACATCGGCAATGAAGCGATTTTAGCAAAAAAAATCGAAACCCTGATTGCCGAGATTCGCCTGAAGCGCATTGAGCGTGTGCGTCAGGAACGCGCCGCTCGTAAAGCGCAACGCGCCGAGGCCGCCGCCGCGAAAGCGCAAAAAGATAAGGCTTGGCGGGCAGCCACCCTACCCCACCTGGGACGCGCGGTTTCCGCTGGCTTGAGCTATGCAGGCGGCGATGAGGACAAGCTGGGTGCGCAGGGGTTGCCCAATTTGAGCAGTGCTGGGGAAGTCGCGGCGGCGATGGGAATTACGACGGCGCAACTGGCGTGGCTGACCTATCATCGCGGCGCGGCGGCGCTCGATCATTACCAACACTTCACGATCCCCAAAAAGAGTGGCGGCAGGCGCGCGATTTCGTCACCCAAAGCCAAGTTGCGCGAGGCGCAAAGCTGGCTCTTGGAAAATGTCCTGGAAAAAATTGCGGTGCATGAAGCCGCAATGGCTTTTCGGCCAGCACTCAACATCGCGCACAACGCGGCGCGTCATGCGGGCGCCAGCGTCATTGTGCGTCTTGATCTTAAGGACTTCTTTCCCTCCATTACTTTCAAGCGCGTCAAGCGCATGTTCCAACGCCTGGGGTTCAATGAAGGCGTAGCCACGCTCTTCGCGCTGTTAGCAACGGAAGCGCCGCGTGTGCAATTGACCTTAGATGGCCAGCAGCACTTCGTGGCCGTGACGGAGCGATTTCTGCCCCAGGGAGCCTGCACCAGCCCCGCCATCACCAACATCTTGTGCCGCAGCCTTGATGCGCGCCTGAGCGGCGCGGCGTGCAAGCTCGGCTTCACTTATACACGCTACGCCGATGATCTGGTTTTCTCCGCGCGCGGCGATAAATTGAAGGGGATTGCCATGCGCGAGTTGGCAACAAAGATCATTGCCGATGAAAAGTTCGTCGTCAACGAGGCGAAAACCGCCGTGCTGCGCCCGCACTCGCGCCAGACCGTGACGGGGCTTGTGGTAAATGCGCAAAGCACAGGGGAGGGGACGGGGACACCCCGCGTTTCACGCCGTGACATCCGCAACTTCCGCGCATTTTTGCATCAGTATGAACTGCGCGGACGTGAAGCGATGACAGAGCAGCGGGGACAAGATGCGCTCTCCTATGCGCGCGGCTATCTATCCTTTGTGCATATGGTATCACCGGCGCAAGCAGCGGCGCTACAGCAAAAGCACCCCTGGCTGGAACGCTATACATTGTGATCCAAAAGACGACCGACCCATACGATAAGCGGTATATCCATAATGGAGTAGGATAGCTTGGTTCGCGTTGTGGCACAATATGTTGACTTTGGGTAGGGCCGTTAGTAGACTCCCTTGCAGTCGTGACGCTGTGCTACTCAGTGGCACGACGTTGAGCTATCTCTCCTTTCTCCAAAGCCATGTTGTTCCCTAGACGGCCTCTGCCCACTTACCGTGCCGAACTCAGTGTCCTGCTGCCAGTATTAAGCCTAGCCGCGTTCCTATTCCTAATCCTGGGCGCTTACGCGACACCCAATAATCCCAGTAACCTAACTGGCCACAGCACGCTTCCTGATCGTAAGAACTTCACTAAGCATCGCACTGGGGAGCAGGTTTACCAACAACTCTGTGCAGCGTGTCATGGTCCTCATGGAGAAGGCGGCAAGGAATATAAAAGACCGCTGACGGGCGATAAGTCTGTCGGAGAACTGGCGCGTTTCATCCATCAGGAAATGCCGCCTGATGCGCCGCACAAGCTGCCCGTCGAGGACGCCCGCCAGGTCGCCGCTTACATTCACGACGCGTTCTACTCCCCGCTGGCCCAGGCACGTAATAAGCCCGCGCGTATTGAACTTTCGCGTCTCACGGTGCGCCAGTATCGCAACGCCATTAGTGACCTGATGGGCAGCTTTCGCCCGGGGAACTGCCTCGATTCGCGGCGCGGCTTGACGGGACAGTATTTTAAGACGAGGCAGAACGGCGCACCTATTCTGGAACGGATAGACCCTGAAATCCGCTTCGACTTTGGAACCAAAGGGGCACTTTCTGAGCAGGACGATCCTTACCAATTCGCCATGCATTGGCAAGGTTCTGTGCTGGCACCAGACACTGGCGAGTATGAATTCATTGTGCACACCGAGCAGGCTGCGGTGCTGTGGGTCAACGACCTGCAACAACCCCTGATTGATGCCCAGGTCAAGTCGGGCAATGACAATGAATACCGCGCCTCGCTGTTTCTACTGGGAGGGCGTTGCTATCCGCTGCGACTCGAATTTCACAAAGGTGTGCGGGGCGTAGATGATCTAAAAAAGCTCAAGGAAAAGCCGCCGCAGAAGGCATCTATCACCCTGGCCTGGAAGCAGCCGAAGCGGGCCGAGGAAGTGATCCCGCACCGCTGCCTGTTTCCGGTCGTGGCTCCGCCCGTGTTCGTATTAAATACGCCCTTCCCGCCGGATGACCGCAGCCTTGGCTATGAACGGGGCACAGCGGTTTCCAAGGAGTGGGATGAGGCAACCACCGAGGCAGCTATGGAAGTGGCGGACTACATTGCCACCCACCTGCGCGCCCTATCAGGAGTGGCAGACGATGCCGCGGATCGGGATGCGAAGTTGCGCGAGTTCTGCCGTAAGTTCACGGCCCGTGCTTTTCGGCGACCTCTAACGGAGGACGTTTCTCATTTCTTCATAGACAAGCAGTTTCAGAATGCCCCGAATTTAGAGACTGCTGTTAAACGAGTCGTCCTGCTCACCCTCAACTCACCCCGCTTCCTGTACCGGGAAATCGCCACCCCCGCAGCACCTCGCTTGGAAGCGCCCCACGTAGAAGCGCATACCTCAGTAGTCAGTAGCGCGTTAGTTCCGGCAGCATCGGCAAAAGTTGCGGCTTCATCACCGTTGTCTATTTCGGCTGACCCTTATGACGTAGCGTCACGGCTCTCTTTTGTGATGTGGGATTCGCTGCCCGACGAGGAATTGCTAAAGGCGGCAGCCACCGGGCAACTGACCACGCGGGAGCAGGTGCTAAAGCAGGCCGAGCGCATGGCCGAAGACCCTCGTGCCTGGTTTAAAATGCGGGACTTCCTGCTCCAGTGGTTCAAAGTTGATAATTATCCAGATTTAGCCAAAGATGAGAAGAAGTATCCCCACTTCGATGCGACGGTGACCTCCGACCTGCGCACCTCATTCGAGCTAACTTTGGAGCACACCGTCTGGAGTGAGAAGTCTGATTTTCGGGAATTGATGCTCACAGACACCTTCTTCCTGAACGGGCGTCTGGCCCAGGTGTATGGCGAACTCCTCCCGGTAGATGCCCCCTTCCAGATGGTCTCGATGGATTTCGGCAGACGGTGCGGTATCCTGACCCATCCTTACCTGCTGGCCAGTTTTGCCTATGTGGACAACAGTTCACCGATCCATCGGGGTGTGCTAATCGCTCGCAATCTGCTGGGGCGCACCCTCAAGCCGCCCCCAGCCGCCTTTGTGCCGTTGGCTGCTGACCTCCATCCGAACCTGACGACGCGCCAGCGGGTGGCTTTGCAGACCAGTCCTGCCGCCTGCTCGTCATGCCACGGGCTGATTAATCCCCTCGGATTTAGCCTGGAAAAGTTCGATGCCAGTGGCGCGATACGGGCGCGGGAGCATGACGTGCCCATAGACGCCACCGGGAGTTACCAATCCCCTACTGGCGAGGAGGTTAAGTTTGCGGGTGCCCGTGACCTGGCCCATTTCCTGGCCGATAGCGAAGAAGTTCACACGGCCTTCACCCAGAAGCTCTTCCAGTATATGGTGAAGCAGCCAGTGCGGGCCTTTGGCCCAAATGCATTGAGTAGCCTCCTGCAAGCATTCCAGACCAACCATCTCAATATACGCCAGCAGATGATAGAAACGGCGGTATGGGCAGCCCTTGGCCCCCAGACTGAACTCCAGAACAATGATAATCGTCACAGTGGCACAAAAAGTGATACTATAAAAGCATCTGAGAAAATATCTGGCAAGCCTCCGATGACTCGGATTACAGGAATCCCGAAGACATGAGCAAAAATTACACGACCCCTGTCACCGTTACAAATACTCGGCGCGAGTTCTTGCGCAAGCTGGGACTGAGTGCCGCAGTATTGCCGTTCCTGGCGAACCTGCCCAGTTTAGCTGCCGCTGAAGGCGAGCCGCGTAAGCAACGGCTGATTATTATGTTCAGCCCCGATGGGATAGTGCCGTCTACGTTCTGGCCCGACCAGGAAGGCGAGTCATTTACGCTCAAGGAGAGCCTTAAGCCCCTGGAGCCATTTCGCAACCGGACGCTGCTGCTGCATGGCGTGTGCGACCGCGTTCGTGGCGATGGCGATAATCACATGCGCGGCATCGGTTGCCTGTTAACCGGGGCGGAGCTATTCCCCGGCAACATCCAGGGTGGCTCTGACACCCCCGCGGGCTGGTCGAGTGGCATCTCCATAGACCAGGAGATTAAAAATTACTTACAACAGGACGCGGCGACGCGCACGCGCTTTGGATCGTTGGAATTTGGCGTCCTGGTGCCAGAGCGAGCCGATACCTGGACGCGCATGGCCTATGCCGGGCCGAACAAGCCCATCTCCCCCATTAATAGCCCCTACCAGATGTTTAACAAGCTGTATGGGCGGGCCAAAGACCAGGAGATTTTTAAGAGCGTCCTGGATGATCTGCAAGATGACCTGAACCGGGTACGCTCTCAGGTTAGCACCGAAGACCGACAGATTCTGGAAGAACACACCACACTTGTGCGGGAGATGGAACACGATCTCCAACAGGCCAATAATAAGGACATTGGACACGCCGTCCCGGTGTTGGAGCCGGGTGTGCGTGCTGATAACGACAACATCCCCCAGATCAGCAAGCTCCAAATAGACCTGCTGGTCAATAGCTTCGCCGCCGACTTCGCGCGGGTGGCGACACTGCAATACACTAACTCTGTTGGTCAGGCGCGGTTTCGCTGGCTCGGTATCGAAGACGGGCAGCATGACCTGTCGCACAAGCCAGACAGCGACGCCGACGCTCAGGAGAAGCTAACCCGCATCAACAAATGGTACTGCGAACAGCTCGCGTATCTGGCTAAACGTCTGGCCGATACACCAGAGCCAGGCGGTAGTGGCAGCCTGTTGGATAACACGCTGATCGTGTGGACGAACGAACTGGGCCAGGGCAACTCGCACACCCTCGACAACATCCCCTTTGTCTTGGTGGGTAATGGTCTGGGCTTCAAGATGGGGCGTTCACTGAGTTACCCGAAGGTGGCTCATAATCGCCTGTTGATGTCCCTCGCCCACGGCATGGGACATCAAATCTCTCGCTTTGGCAATCCAGACTTCTGCGGCGACGGCCCCTTACCAAACCTCACCGTCTGAGCCAAACAGCAGGTTATACGGTGTAAGTTTCATTGCGTCATCTACGGCGCATTCTGCTGAGGGTTGGTAGTCGCTCCAATGGGTCTATTGCCAAAGGTCCTGGGTGGAGCGTTATCCGGCACCTGCAATTCGGTTCGTAAACGTTGCATATCCTGCTCAAGCCCTTGCTGCACCGCCCTGTAATCTGCCTGTCCTAACACGCTGTGCAATTCGTGCGGGTCTTGCTGGAGATCAAACAATTCCGAATAGTCATCGGGGGTGCCGTAAAAGTGGACGAGTTTATAGCGGTCAGTCACCACGCCATAATGGGGGCGAACGTGGTGCGGCACCGGATATTCATAATACTGATAGTAAAAACTTTTGCGCCAATCCATTGGTGTGATGCCTTTTAATATCGGCAGCAGACTGCGACCCTGCATTTCGGTGGGAATCGGCACGCCCGCTGCATCCAAGAATGTTTCCGCGAAGTCAAGGTTTGATACCAGGTTCTTGTTTGCGGTGCCCGGTTTAATAACAGCCGGCCAGCGCACAAGAAATGGGGTGCGCAAGGATTCTTCAAAAATCCAGCGTTTATCAAACCAACCGTGCTCGCCCAGGAAAAAGCCCTGGTCAGAGGCATACACCACGATGGTATTAGCGGCGAGACCTGCATCATCCAGGTATTTCAGCACACGCCCAACACTATCATCCACCCCTTTAATGCATCCTAGGTAGTCATGCATATAACGCTGATATTTCCAGCGCACTAAATCCGCGCCGGTTAAGTTCGCTTTACGAAAGGCAGCGTTGCGGGGTTCATAATAGGCATCCCATAGCTGGCGCTGCTCAGGGGTGAGTTGTGGCGGCGGCGTGAGCTTCAGGTCTTTGGGATTCATCGTCTTTTCGATGGTCATGTCCTGGTCGTGCTCAGCGATGCCGCGTCCATTGTAGTTATCGAAAAGCGTCTCTGGCTCTGGATAATGGCGGTCGTTATCATGGTTGAGATAACGCAAGGCGGGTTCCCATTCCCGGTGCGGTGCCTTGTGCTGGCACATGAGGAGGAACGGTTTTGTCTTATCCCGATTCTGCAACCATTTCAGCGACTCATCGGTGATGATGTCGGTGACATAGCCATTGGTCTTGATCCTCTGCCCATTGCGAATCATCGGTGGGTTGTAATACACACCCTGCCCCGGCAGGATTTGCCAGAAGTCAAAGCCAGTCGGATCACTTTCTAAGTGCCATTTGCCGATAATGGCGGTCTGGTAGCCTGCCGCCTGTAATAGTTTCGGGAATGTCGTTTGTGTTCCATCGAAACGGCTGTTGGTATTATTGTAAAAGCCATTGCGGTGCGAGTATTTACCCGTCAATACAGTGGCCCGGCTTGGTCCACAAATGGAGTTCGTGACCAGGCAGCGGTCGAAGCGTATGCCTTCCCTGGCGATGCGATCAATGTTAGGAGTTTCGATTAAGTGGCGTGGATCTCCATAGGCACTGATGGCTTGATAAGCATGGTCATCGGAGAAGATAAACACAATGTTGGGCGGCGGCGTGGCGCAGCGCGCGACGCCACACACGACACCAGACACAACGCCACACGCCATCGTCAGACAGGCTGCGAGCACGAACAGAGGTAATCTCATGGGTTTTGCACCAGTATCTTGGCCTGAGTTGCCATAAGCCAGCAGCGCGGATCATGGCCTGGCGTCAGTCGCAACTTGCAAATGCTCAATACTGCCCTGGAAATGAGTCGCGCCGTCATAGTGGCCAACTGGCTTCTGATTATCGAAACCGACACAAAAGTCCTCTTGAGGCTGACGGTCGAGCAAGCCGGGGGCTTTGCCTGTTGCGACGATGCCACCAGCGATAAGAAGCGTCATCGCACCGCCAGCCTGCAAGCGGGCTTCGAGATGCGTGCGTGTGGTCAGCGGGACCGGAGCTACGATTGTCGTAGCCGCGTCGCCAGCGGTACGCACTACGAAGGCGACGTGTCCGTCTTTCAGATACAACGCATAGCCGACAGCCGAGCCGCCCTGCGCCACGATAACGCCGTTGGGGGCTTTGGCCTCCACGTCGCAGGAGATGGTGATTGGCCGATGCGCCACCTGGGGCGCGGCGGCCTTCCCTACAGCGTCACCGATTTTCAAGGTGCCCACGGCGACAGGAGACCCGGCGCTCGCGTCGTCCGCTTCCAGCGCCACCGGATACAGCGTCGTCGGGTGGGCTACCACACCAGCGGGGCGCACGCCAGGGCCGCGCCTGCCATCGCCGAGATCGGCGATCATCTGCGCGGCGAGTCGCTGGAGCCGCTGCACTACGTCGGGATGCGCATCCGCGACGTTGGTTCGCTCGCCAATATCGGTGTCGAGATTGTACAGCCGGAGGCCCGGCGACGTGGCGTCCGGCGGCTCCGGCTTGCCCATCCCTTCCGGCTGAGGCCGCAGCGCCAGTTTCCACGGCCCGGCGCGCACCGCCTCCAATTGGTAGTTGTTGTAATAGAAGTGCGCCTCGCGCGGCGCAACGTGCGTCTGGCCGAGCAGCAGCGGCATGATGTCACGACCGTCAATTTTCTTGTCTTGCGGCACCGTGCCACCCGCCAGTTGCACGAAGGTGGGCAGCAGGTCAATGTTGCCAGCGACGGCGTCGCAGACGGCACCGGGCGCGATTTTTCCAGGCCACCACGCGATGGTCGGCTCGCGCATACCGCCTTCCCAGGTACTGCCCTTGCCGCCGCGCAGCGGCCCCGCGCTGCCAGCGTCGGCGCCCTGCGTCAACCACGGGCCGTTGTCGCTGGTGAATAACACGAGAGTATGCGAGGCCAGTTTCAATTCGTTCAGCGTGTTCAGCACCCGGCCCACGCTCCAGTCAACTTCTTCGACCCAGTCGCTATAGCGGCCATAAGGCGACTTACCGCGGAACCGCGCGCCGGGATGAATCGGCACATGCACGGCGGTATGTGGCAGGTAGAGAAAGAACGGCTGGTGCTGATGAGCACGCATGAACTTGATAGCCTCGTCAGTGTACCGCTGGGTGAGTTGGTTCTGGCCTTCGCCGGTGAGCAACTCGATGACTTTATCGTCTCGCATCAACGGCACGACTGGGGTGCCGGTGGCCTTAGCTTTGGGCATCATGTCGTTGCTATAAGGCAAACCGAAATAACTGTCGAAGCCATGCCGGGTCGGCAGGAACGGCGGCTGGTCGCCGAGGTGCCATTTGCCGATGCACATGGTGGCGTAGCCGCGCGCCCGCAGCAATTCCGCGACCGTGTGTTCCTGGTCGCTGATACCGTTACGGCTGGCGGGCTGAAACACGCCTGGAACCGAGACGCGCTGCCCATAGCAACCCGTCATCACCTGCGCCCGCGACACCGAACAGACCGGGGCCGCGTAAAAGCTCGTCAGCTTCATGCCCTCGCGCGCCATACGGTCAATGGCTGGTGTCCGGTTCTGCTTCGAGCCGAACGGCCCCACGTCGCCGTAACCCATATCGTCAATGAGAATTAAGACAATGTTGGGCGGTGCGGGTGCGGCACGCAGTGCGCTGTGTGGAACCATAGCAATCAACGCCAGAAGCGGGAGCAAAACTTTCATCGTCGTGGTGTAGTGTTATTATAACGGCGTCGCATGGTGAGAACAAACTGGTATATCATGGGTCTGATGACCATCGCCAGGGAGCTTTCTCATTCGGCCCGTCTTATCGCGCCGCCCTGACACACCGGAAACCGACGTGGCTGGAGCCAGTATCCACCGCGCCTTTGCCGCGCGTGCCAAGAAGATAACGGGCGCAATATTGGTCGCTGCACAGAAACGAGCCGCCGCGTTGCACCCGCTTGGGCACGCCCGGTTCGTCCGGGTCGTAACTCTGGGTCGGGCCGTGTGGATTATGCGCGACTCCACCCTGCGCCGCAAGTTGGGCGTAATAGTCGGGGCGATACCAGTCGCTGCACCACTCCCAGACATTGCCAGCCATGTCGTAGAGGTGATAATGATTGGGGGCAAAGTGGGCTACCGGGGCTAACCCGGCGTAGCCATCTTCCGCTGTATCATGGTAGGGGAACTCGCCCTGGAAGGCATTGCACTGCCAACGTCCACCCGGCTTGAGTTGCTTACCCCACACGTATGGCTCCCGCTCCTGCCCACCCCGCGCGGCGCGTTCCCATTCGGCTTCAGTTGGCAAGCGTTTATCAGCCCACTTCGCATAAGCTGCCGCGTCTTCGTAAGCGACCTGCACGACCGGGAAATTCTCTTTGCCTTTAAGGGTGCTGTGAGGGCCGCTGGGGTGCCGCCAATTTGCGCCTGGTACGTAACTCCACCAGGCGTTGACATTATCAAGTGGCACCGCCGTTTTAGGTGGCGTGAAAACAATGGAGCCAGGCACCAGCAGCGCGGGGTCGGCACCGGGAAACTGCGCCGGATCAGGCTTGCGCTCGGCCACGGTGACATAGCCCGTGGCACGCACAAACGCACTAAATTGGGCATTGGTCACTTCGGTGGCATCCATCCAGAAACCGTCTACATAAACGGCGTGCCCTGGCTGCGCATCCGTAAAGCCAGACAGCAACCCGGCACAGATAGGTTTGCCCTTGGCAGAAGTGGCACAACGGCAGCTTTCATTGTTTTGTGGCGGCCCGCTCATCCAGAACTGGCCCGCCGGAATCCATACCATGCCTTTAGGGGCCGGGCCAGGAGGTCGAGATACGACCCCAACATGAGTCGTCTCCGCCTTCTTAACGGGCTGCACCACCTTAATCGGCCTGGCTAATGGTTGAGTGAGAGCAACGGAGGTGGCGACAGGTGCAGCAGAGCCAGTGGACTCTTGCACCCTACAGCCGGGAAGGAACAGAGCACTTAGGGCAGCGCAACAAAGTGACGTGCCGACAGTGAAGACAGACTTCATCATTTGACCTTTACTCTTCTCCCGGCGGCTGAGCTTTATCCCCACCTGCACCGGTGGTGACGCCAGTGGTAGCACCGGTGGTGGCTCCCGCGCCTCGGTTAGCTTGCCCGCCGGGACCAACTTTCGCCCCGACGCGCACCGCCCACACCTTCCATTTAGCGGCCAACTCCTGCGCCAGTTGCGGCTTTGCTGCCGCCAGATCATGGAGTTCGGTGCGGTCTGCTTTCATATCGTATAATTCCCAAGTGCCATTGCGTCCAAAGCGCACAAGCTTCCAGTCCCCTACCCGCACCGCTGCATTGCCTTCGTGCTCCCAGAAGACTGCATCGCGCGCCACCGGGCCATTGTTAAACGCGGACACCAAGCTTTTGCCCTCCATCGGCAAAATAGGTTTGCCATTATACTGGTTCGGATACGTTGCGCCCGCGACTTCTACCAGGGTCGGCATAATATCAATCAGGTGCCCTACCTGCTGCCGCCATTCGCCCTTAGCCACAATGCGGGCGGGCCAGTGGACGATCAGTGGTGTAGCGATGCCACCTTCATGATTGTAGTGCTTGTAACGGCGAAACGGCGTGTTGGAGAGCGTGGCCCACGATTGCCCTTCAAAGACAGTTGAGCCAGGGCCACCGGGTGACGCCCCTTCCAGCCGCCCCTCCGGGCCGCTTTCAGCATTACCGCCATTGTCGCTCATAAAGAGAATAAGGGTGTTATCGAGCGCCTTGCGCTGTTTTAATGCCGCCACCAGACGGCCCACGCTGGCATCCATGTGCGCTATGGCTGCCGCGTAAATTGCCATGATGTTATCGAAGCGATCCTGCTGTTGTGGCGTCAGTTTGTCCCACGCCGCCACCAGTTCAGGGCGCGGTGAGATGGGCCATGCGGTGTCCACAGCCTTCAGTTGAAGCTGTTTCGTGTGGCGTTGCTCGCGTAGACGATCCCAGCCCAATTTGTATTGACCGCGAAATCGAGCGATGTCCGCGGCAGGCGCTTGTAGTGGAAAGTGCGGGGCGTTATGCGCCAGGTAAAGGAAAAACGGCTTCTTGGCAGCCAGGGCTTCGTCTATAAACTTGATGCCATAGTCCGTCCACAAATCCGTCGTATACCAGTCTTTCGGCAACGCGGGGTCGGCATTATCGATTTCCTTGCCGTTCAGAAAAAGCCTGGCTCCCTGATCAGCGGCATAATAAAAGCCACCAGCGGGGGCAGTCAGAGTTCGCTCAAAGCCGCGATTCCACGGCACCACACCATGATTCTGCCCCAGGTGCCATTTGCCCGTCATAGCCGTGAAATAGCCCGCGCTATGCAGCACTTCAGCGAGGGTGACGCAACGGTCATTGAGCCGCCCCTGATAGCCAGGTAATCCTTGATCTTCGGTCATGTGCCCTACCCCGGCCTGATGCGAATACAGCCCAGTCAACAACGAAGCCCGCGATGGGCAGCAACGGCCCGTATTATAAAATTGGGTAAACCGAAGGCCGTTGGCCGCCAGGTTATCAATGTTAGGCGTGGGAATTTCGCTGCCATAGCAGCCGATGTCGCTAAAGCCCATATCGTCCACTAAGATGACGATGATATTGGGTCTGGCTGGCGGGGCCGCCGACGCTTTCAGGGGGAGAACCAGCAGCGTGCTCAACAACAGGCACAGCGCGAGGCGGAAGTTGTGGAGTGCATTCATAGTGGAAGCCTTTCTCCTTTAGTTACTGATCATTCTCGATAGCAGCGTCTTTACGCCCGCCTGTGGCGTCACCAGCTTTGGCACGTTCGGCGGCAAGAAGTGCCCGCATCTCCTGCACCTGCGCCGGGTGTGCATCCGCCACGTTCTTAGTTTCGCCGGGGTCATTCGTTAAATCATAAAGCTGCGGATTAGGGTCGTTCCCCAATTCGATACCCGTTTCCGCATTGCGTTTGGGGCCGGGGTGTCTGTCCATGAATTTCCACTTGCCCTCCCGTAACGCAATACCATTCGCGTGCTCTACAAGCTCGGTGCGGCCTTTAGGCGACTTGCCCAGTAAAGCAGGCAGTATGTTCTGGCTATCCGGCGAAGTTCTGGCATCGAAAACCTGCCCTGTAAAAGCGGCAAAGGTGGCGGGAAAGTCCACCTGCGAGATCAGTGCGCTGGATAACCCCGGCTGCACATGGCCCGGCCAGCGCACGATAAAGGGCACCCGCGTGCCGCCCTCAAAAAGACTGTATTTACCGCCTCGAAAGGGGCCAGCCGGTTTGTGATCACCCAGCTTTTCCAGCGAACCATCGCGGTAGCCATCATCCACCACCGGGCCGTTATCGCTGCTGAGGATAATCAGCGTCTTATCGTCAAGCCCATTCCTCTTCAGCACGGATAGCAGTTCGCCCACGCACCAATCGAACTCCAGAGTCACATCGCCGCGCACGCCCAGTGCGCTTTTGCCAGCGAAACGCGCGTGCGGCACACGCGGGACGTGGATGTCATGCGTGGTGAAGTAGAGGAAGAAAGGTTCGCGCTTATGCTGCTCGATAAACGCGGTGGCCTTCTTGACGTAAGTATCGGCCATGTCTTCATCCACCCAACGCGCCGCATGACCACCACTCATGTAACCAATGCGGCTAATGCCATTGACGATGCTCTGATCATGCCCGTGGCTGGGCTTTACTTTCAACAATTCTGGGTGGTCTTTGCCGGTTGGCTCATCACCGATATATTCGCTAAAGCTAACTTTGAGTGGGTCTTTGGGGTCTAACCCGATAACGCGGTGATTCTCAACATATACACAGGGCACACGGTCACCAGTCGCTGGCATCAAGAAGCAGTAGTCAAAGCCCAATTCCAGGGGGCCTGGTTTAATGTCACTGTTCCAATCGAGTCCGCGCCGACCTAAACCAAGATGCCATTTGCCGATTATGCCCGTCTTATAGCCTGCGGTACGCAGCACTGACGCCAGGGTCGTGCGGCCAGGCTCAATAATGAGGGGCGCATCCCCTGGCAAAATTCCGGTGCCCTTCTTGCGCCACGCATATTCCCCTGTCAGCATCGCATAACGGGAGGGCGTGCAAGTCGCCGAGCCACAATGGGCATCGGTAAAACGTAACCCTTCCTTGGCCAATTGGTCAATATGAGGAGTTTGTATGCGCGTGGCACCATAACAACTGACATCCCCATAGCCCAAATCATCCGCATATAGGATGACGATGTTAGGTTTCTCCACGGATTGAGCCTGGCTACAAAAACAGATAATCGCCAGGAGATAGAAGACAAGGTTTCTCATGGTGTCGCTACTGGATATTAAGGGTATAAGTTCACTACAAACTATACAGCATTTCTGACTTCAAATCATAAGAACTCCTAACAAAAAGAGGCATAGAGCTTGCGCCTACGCCATAGCAAAGGAGTTCCTATGGCCAAGCCTATCTTAGATGATAACTTATGGCAACTCATCGAACCTTTGCTACCTCCACCCAAACCGCGTCGCGCTCGCTTTCCCG
>JAFAZH010000035.1 GCA_019239895.1 Abditibacteriaceae bacterium
GCAACAGGGACGAACCATGCGAGCCTCTTATGCCCTCGTCAATTACTTAGTGGAATACTTACAGCAGCACGGTATAACTGAGTTTGATTTCGGTGGGCTTGACCCTCGTTCGTCTGCGGCAGCCGGAGTGAATCAGTTTAAGCGCGGCTTTGGCGGAGAGTTGATTGAGTATTTAGGCGAATGGGAATGGGCCAGCCAAAGCTGGCTGCGATATGCCCTAAATCTGGCTGTCTGGTATCGTGGAAGTCAATTGTAATTCGGAACAGCTATGACCGGGAAACGACTCATCACCAGAACCATAGCGGATATGGTTGTCCTCGTTCAACGCGGCAAGGTTCGTTCAGGTTTTCGGGTGCTGCTCTATCATGCTGTTGGCTCACATTTGCCGTTCGACAATTATGGTTTAAGCATCAGGCCGGGTTTATTTGAGCAGCACATGCGCTTGCTCTCAAAAAGCCACTCTTTAAGTCCGATTAGTTTTGCTCACATAGAGCCTGTCAATCAGCCGCTGCAAGTGGCCGTCACCTTTGATGATGGTTATAAAGATAACCTTTATACCGCTGCGCCCATTCTACAGAAATATCAAATTCCTTTTACAGTTTTTGTTACCTCCTCTTTTATTCAAAGCGGCTCGCCTGAATATCTCACGCCCGATGAATTAAAAGAATTGGCGACTTGTCCCGGTGTCACGATTGGCGCGCATGGAGCTACGCATACGCCGCTGGCCGAGTGCGACGATATGACCTTAAAGGAGGAACTCTATAGCAGTCGTTGTTACCTTGAAGATGTAATTGGCAAACCCGTGACCACTTTGGCCTATCCCAATGGCTCGGCAAATCGCCGGGTGCGTGACGCAGCACAAGAGGCAGGTTACACCAGAGGTGGGTGCAGCCATTTCGACATTAACCAACCGGAACGTGACCCCTTACTGCTTTCTCGTTGCGAGGTCTGGGCCAGTGACTCCCCAAGAATCTTAGGACAAAAGTTAAAGGGTGCGTGGGATTGGTATCGGTGGCGCACACTTGATCCGGCTACTCATTAGCGGCATGAATAAAATCACCCGATGCTACCAGGTCGCGTTGCGCCTGTGGTCAGCACGCCACCATTATGGTCACTGGCGTGACTGGCTCTTCAGCTTTTATCATCGTTTATTGCTGCGTTATCCGAATTGGCCCTTAGCCAGGCGTCACCGCATTTTACGAGTGCGCTTGAGCGGTATCCGCCAGCCGTTTTATGTGCGCCTTGGCACGTCGGATTGGTATGTCTTGGAAGATATTTTTATTCGGGGCGAGTATGCGCCGCTGATCCACCGCAAGTTGCAAAATGTGCAGTGCATTGTGGATTTAGGAGCCAATGTTGGCTTTTCATTGCGGTTATGGCAGCAGGTTTACCCGACAGCGGCTATTATTGCCGTCGAGCCAGATGCTGCAAATATGCGCCTATGCGCCCGCAATGCGTTAGCGGGGCCTCGGTATGGTATTGTGCAGTTTGTACAGGCTTGTGCGGTCGGGAAGCCGCGCCTGGTCGCTTTAGACCGCTCTGAAGGAGAGTGGCAATTTAAAATCCAGGCAACGAATAGTCAATCTTCTGAGCGCATCCAAGCGATGACGCTCCCACAGCTAATAGGAGATCGGGAAGACCTCATTATTGATCTGCTGAAATGCGATATTGAAGGAGCCGAAGCTGAAGTCTTTGCCGATTGTAAACCCTGGATCAAGCGCGTTCGTAACTTAGTAGTAGAACTGCATCATCCCTATCGCACTGAGCAGTTTTTAGTTGATTTAAGCAAAAATGGCGGGCGGTTCAATGTGTATTTTAAAGATGAGCGAATAGACACTTCGCTGTTATTTCTCGAACAAGTCAATCAAGAATAGGGTCTTATTTTATTTCGAGCCAATGCTCCGCTTCCTCTATGTTAGGGAACACCTTCGTAATCATTCCTCGATTGATAGCCGCCGTCTCCCCAAAGCGCTGGGGGTCTGCGATAGGCTCGACCATCACGTAAGCGAAATGCGGCATGGAGGGCACGCGGTGTTTTGTTGCGATGCCTCTAGTGGCGTCCGCTACAAACGCGCCATAATAATACCTTTCCATTGGCATAGGCGCTCCGGTTAAGGCGCGAGCATCCACCAAGACCCGGAGCGCCTGGTGTTGCACTACCGCATCCAGAATTTCCATAAATGTGGTTTTGGCACCGGATAAAGAAAATCGTCCCGCCAGCGTGGCGTAAAGCAAACCTTTGTCAGCGTCAAATGTAGAGTTAAGCTCCATGATATGGCTCCTGAGAGTTCTTGCTGAATCGCCTCTACTTAAATCGCCCGTGTGCGAAGGTAGAGACAGTTCGTATAAGTTCTATTTTAAGCTGATTGGCACCTAAACGCGAATCAACTACGCTAACAGTAGATAAAACAACAGCCACTGGCTTAGCGCAACATGGACACAGCGCATCTCGTTTTTGATGCACTAACACGCATTATCTGTAGCAAGGAAATTATCAAGTAAACGGTATTCTGCGGAGAACCTCACCACTAATAAATCCCTAACCAGCGCCCCGTTAGCCATATGCTAAAAGACCACACAATCATAAAACCAAACATAATTATGACGGTGAACCTATTGTCGGTCTCATTGAGCCGTTTAAATAAAACTCCACCGACTTTGGTTCCTATCCAAGTTGTCACTACAGTATGCAGGAGAACCTTCGGTTGAAGCAGCCACGGCACCAATCTTGGTGCGTGCCATATCAAATACGCTATTGTATACGCTTTTAATAACCAGCTAATCCACTTCCCTATCTTTTCCCAAGTGTCATCATTCATCTGAACCTCCGTGAGCCGAGGGACAAGCCTTAAATCGCTACCACACCACTTTTCAAACTTTGCTTTTATGGTGATTCTACATCTCCCACGGTGGGCGGAAGGGGCCACGGTGAGGCATTAGTATCTGATTGGGGCAAATGATAACGACACCATGCTGTCCTTTGCGAGGTCGTATCCTGCGGGTCCCATAGTCTAAGACAGTTGCTTTGTCCATTTTTCTGCCATCTGCGAATTGGCTCTTCACCTGACAGTAGGTAGGAGAATGCATGGGAAGCCACTCATATTGAATGTCAACCTGGCTCCCTTTGGGGATATTGGTGAAGTTAAAGAGATTATGTCCAGGGGAAAGGACTATTTTTTGTGGCCCTGCATTGAATGGAAAGGAAAGAAACATGACTGACAGTTGCTTCACCACTTGTCCAGAAGCATTGACAATAACTAAGTGATTCTCAGCTTCCTTGGCGCGCATGTCAGCGACTCGCGCCAGCACAATAAAGAGCAGCACCGGCACGATGCAGAGACTTAGAAACTTAGCTTTGGGTGTCATGGGTATAGCCTACTATTATAAGCGTTTCCTGCCCTTTTAAGCCACGATACCCCTAACCCGCACGATTCTCAGCCACAGTCTAATCGCTTAATGGTGACTACCATCGCCACCCTTAAGAAAATAAAAGGGTATCAGCACATAATCTGCTGATACCCCTCGCGCATTACTTTAGTTTAAGTTGCTGCAACAGGTGTTGTTATGGCCTCAGCCATAGCCATTGGGCTGCCGCCACCTACATTGTGTGCCAGTGGCAGAGTAAAACTGAAAGTTGCTCCTTGCCCTGGCTCGCTTTCGACCCAGATATGACCGCCATGCTTTTCGACTAAGTGCTTGGTCAGGAACAGTCCTAGTCCCGTGCCAGTCGGTTTAGCCCGTTCGCCAGCCCCGGAACTGCGGGGTGGTGAGGCGCGTGGCCCAATACGACCAAAGCGTTGGAATAGTCGTTCGCGGTATTCTGGCGCGATGCCGGGGCCTTCATCCTGGACGCGGATGCAAAGCGAATCCGCGTCCTGCTGTGCGGTAATAGTAACAACACCGCCAGGGGAATATTTCAGAGCGTTGCTGACGAGGTTAATGAGAACTTGAGTCACTTTATCCCGGTCGGCAAAGACTTCGGGCAAAGTAGAATCTACAGCACATACGATTTGATGGCGTCGTGAGTAGCCGCGCTGTGATTCAGCAGCCTGGGCTGCCACCGGAGCTAAATCAAAGGCTTCTCGATGCAACTCAATGTCATGTCCGGCTTCGATGCGGGCAACATCCAGCAGATTGTTAATGAGCCGTGTTAGCCGTTCACTCTCATCGTGAATAATAGTCAAGTAGCGAGCGCGTGAGGCAGCGGCAGGCGATGTGTTCTTGCCGCCACTGGCGGTGCTTTCGCTGCGTTGGAGCATGGCTGAAAAGCCGGAGATGGAAGTGAGTGGCGAACGCATCTCATGGGCGACAAAGCTAACGAAGTCGCTTTTCATTTGCTCGACTTTGCGCTCTTCAGTTACATCATCGAAGACAATGATACTCCCTGCCGAGACACCACTGGCAGTTTGCAGTGGTGCCGCGTGGGCTTCAATGAGGCGTGGCGCATCCACATCACCCCGTTCGAGTTGGGCCGTCACAACATCAGGCGCGACGGGTCTGGCCGGACTCCCAAATTCCGGCAGAACCTCGGCTAAAAGGCGTCCTTTGGCATCTTGTTCTAGTTCTGGAAAAAGAGCCGCCGCCGCCGGATTGACAAGTTGAATAACGCCTTCATCATCTACGACAGTGATACCGTTAGTCATACTTTGCAGCACCGTATGCAGCAGGTTGCGTTCGGATTCTAAGCGGCGATTGGTGACTTCCAATTCCCCTTCCGATTGCACCACGCGCTTATTCAACATCTCATAAAGACCGGCGTTTTCCAGCACCACCGCCGCTTGATTCGCCACGGCCATTAACAACTCAGCATCGGCTTCGTTGAAAGGCGAGCCATCCACGCGATTAATCACTTCGATAACGCCCAACATCTTATCGCGCACCCGCACCGGAACGCACAAAACCGATTCAGTCGAAAAGCCAATGCGCTGGTCAATGTTCTGGGCAAAGCGGCGGTCGTGCCCGGCATCGTTAACAATGGCCGGTTTGCCATGCAAGGCTACCCAACCGGCGATGCCCTGGCCTATTTCAAGCGTGAAGGGCAGCAACTCTTCGGCTTTGGGGCCGGTGGTGGCAGCGAAATGCAGCGTTTTCCCCGTTTCGTCCAGCAACAGGGCTGATGCCCCCGTTGCTTGCATAACATTTTCGGCCCATTGCAACACGCGATCTAATAATTGTTGGGGATGCGTTTGAGCCGTGATAATCTCGCTGACCTGGGTTAAGGCTTCAATGGTCGAGGCGATGCGCGTGGCTTCGCGGGTTTCGCGGCGGGCGCGGCCAATCACCCCAGTTAAGAAGGTCAGGCCAATGCCCAGCCAGGGGGCCGAAACATCCATCCAGATATTTTGCACGAATAAGCCGAGGGAGAGCGTGGTCACCGCCGCTAGAGCTAATAAAGTCACCAGTCCACTCCACCAGGGATGGCGCACCGCGACTAATCCTCCCACCACCACGCAGAGCAAAATGGTTAAAAGCCAAAGCCAGGGATTGGGAGCATGTTCCAGCGCGCGGCCCGTTAAAAGGTTGTCAATGCCGATAGCGTGTAATTCAACGGCGGGCACCCGCTGGCCAGTCGGAGTCGAAAATAAAGTTGTCCAGCCAGGGGCCGTGGGGCCAATCACCACAATTTTGCCCTGTAAGTTCTTTAGTACTTCCGGGTGAGTTAAAGCCTGTACAATAGAGATTTTGATAAAAGGCGAAGGGGTTCTAGCGGAAGTGTCTGTGAGCGGCGCATAAGGGTAGTTGAGCAGAATAGCCCCTTGCTGGACACGAAACTCCCGATTGCCGAGGGCAAAGGCGCGGCTGTTCTGGACATTGGTAGGATGATTGTCCCCATCCAGCGGCAATACGGCTGCCCGCTCCAGGCCAATGGCCTGGAGGATGGCCGATAACCCCAGGGCGGGGTAGAGATGGCCCTGATAGGGCAAAGCCAAAGGCATGGTGCGCGCTCGCCCACTGCTATCGAGTCCAAAAGCCAAATGCCCGGCTCCTCTAGCCGCCTGAAGAATCTCTGGCGGGGGCAGTTGCAAGACGAAGGATTGATTTTCATGGCTTGCACCCAACGCGGCACCATTTTTTTGAACCGCTGGGCCAACGGCGAAACGGGTTAGGAATGGTTTCGATAACTTGTTAGTTGTCGGTGTAGAGGAAGACGATGGTTGTGCGGAGGCATCCGGTGAGAGAGTCAACACACCTAACGGCAAGTGAGCGATGCCCGCCTTTTGCATGTCCCTGGTCAGCAACTTAATAGAAGCTGGCGAGGAGGAAATTAAATCTCGATTGGTCAGGCTATAAAACGCCAGCGCAGCGGCACGCACCCTGACCTGCCGCAAGGACAGCAACAGTTTGCCCATGTCCCCGGCGTCAAACGCGCGTCCGCCCCAACGATGCACGGTCGCCTCATCAACGGCGAGAATGGCCACATCGCGTGATGGCAAGGCACCCCGCAGTCGGAACCAAAAGTCGAGAGTGTCATATTCCAGGGCCGAGCCGAAGGGGAGATGGCTGACAAGCAATAGCGTGGCAATAGCTGTGATCAACCCGACCGTCATGCCCCAGGTGGCGCGTTGCCGCCAATCGGTCGGGGCACGCCGAAAAGCAGATTTCTTAAGTGTTGGGCCAGGTATCACAATGGCAAAGACAGCTAATTAACCAAGACTCGAAAGTAAACCGCACACGGTAAGCAAAAAGAATTGCAATTCAGAATGCAACAGCCTATTTAGAGGGTTTGCGCATAATGTTTAAAAGCGCGTGCGGTCAGGAACAACAACAATAGAGTGCTTACAGCATATAGACAAAGCGTTTCCAGCACTAAATAAGGCGTGTGGCTCGGCATTGGTGACCCGGCGTAGCCAGCATTGTAACCATTAGAAGCTATGCCACTATTAAGAGCGATTTGCATTATCTTGAATGGGAACAAGGGCAGGGCATAAACATCCGCAAAGTCAATAAAGGGTGTTAATAGCACATTGGCCATCATTAAAATTAGCACTCCGCCTAAAGCGAGTCCCAGGGCGCGTCGCACGGTATAACCATGCACCGAGCAAAAGAGTCCCCACGCGGCGGCACAGGCCCCATAAACCATTTCTAGGGCGATAAAACAGAGTGCCATCGCCCACGGTATCAGTTTTAACCCCGGTAAAAATAAGGCCAGGGGCACGCCCATCACAAACACGTAAAAGGTATGAACCATCACTGCCATCATTTTGCCATACACAATAGTCGGGGCGGTGAGTGGGGTCGTCAAAAGCTGCGGGAGAGTCTGTTGCTCGCGTTCTGGCGCGATGGAGCGACCGCCCAGCCAGGCTCCGACCGTGATAAGCAACAGCATGTGCAAGTTGGCCCAGGCCGTGAACCAACCCTGCACGCTCTCTTCGGAAATATCGGGTTGCAGCAGCAAAATCGCCAGCAGCAGCAGTTCAGTGCCGATGACTGCCACATAAGAGAAACGCAGTAGATAGGCGAACTTGCCGACTAAGCCAGCTCGCAAGTCCCTGGCAAAAACCGGATTCACGCCATCCGGCAAAAAGGGCTGCACGCCATAAGTGGGGGGTGGGGCTTTGGCAGGAGCGGCAGTGGCTTGTGGTGTATAGGTGTATTTGCCAGTGGGCGAGGGCAGATAAACCACTGGTGGAGGAGCGACAGCACGCTGCCACTCCGTTTTAAAGTCGTGAATCCGCTCTGGCAGGGGTGCCACCGGATCGGGGCGTTGAGCCACTTCGCGCGCCGCTTGCTGCAAACCCAGATAAGAGATGTAGACCAGATACGAGGTAATGCACAGACTGAGGAAAACGATAGAGGCGTCTTTGTTGGTGAGTAAGGCCAGCAGATAATAACTTAAAGCCGCCGCGAGAATACCAAAGAGCAGCCACCAACCAACTTTGAAGCGTTGCGGCAAAGGTGCCTTGCCCCAGTATTTCCACAGTTGAAAGAACTTGTAAAAGATGCCAAGTGAAAAATAGAGGCCCGCGACAAACATACCGACCCCCGCGAAAATAACCACAAAGGGCAAGAGAAAAGGCAGAAAAAGATAACTGTACAGCGTGGCTCTGGTGGTGTTTGTCCATTTAGCAGAGCAATAGAGACCAAGGCTAATCGTCAACAGGGCCAGCCCCGACAAAGCGGCGTAAGCCGAGATAAGTTCCTGGGGCGAAACGCCACCTAATAAGAAGCATAGAGAAGTGAGAGGCAAAGTGCTCAATAATAAGAGCACGGCGAGTGAAAGCACCCCACCGGCTTTACCCCAAACGATCTGGAGAGGTGTCAGCGGGGTTAGCAGCAACGGCTCCAAGGTGCGCCGCTCGCGCTCCTGAGCCAGCATACCTGTCGCCAGGGCCGGAAACAACACCAGAACGAGGAGAGCCTGGGCTTCACAAAAACTCCAGTAGAGGGATTTGCCTCTCTGTGCTGCCGTTTGGCCCATATCGGCAACGGCGGCTCCACTTCGGCCAACATATAGTGCGGTGTCGGAGGGAAACTGTGACACTACGATAGCTCCTAAAATGGCGACATAAACCGCCAGTAAGAGAAACGTCCGGGCCGTGCGCAAGGAGACGCGTAACTCGCGTGTCAGCACAGGGTTAGTGCCAGCTAAGTAAGGAGCTTCCATGAAATCTCCGGCAGGCCATTACGGCCATGAAAAGTTCGTTGCAATGAGGGCGGTAAGTTGCAGTGCCCCTAGAATCAAGCCTTAGCGTGAGTTGGGCTGCTGCGCTTTCTATTTTATCATTGTCAGCGGCTAGGACAGGAAAACACAACAGCACGCCAGATTATAGCGTGGCGTGCTGTTGGAACCTGTTATTGGGTTATGCTTGATGCTTAAGAATTATTATGCGCAGGCTGCGGCTAATTGCAAATTTCCTTAGGCATCGTGAAAGTCAAAACTTTTGTAGTCTTAACTCCGTGGCGATCTAAGGTGACAACATTGAAAATATTCTGGCCTGGCTGCAACGTAACGCGATGATTAAACAGCCCATTAGAAAGTATCTGAACTGGATTATCGTTAACAGTAACTATATCACCTGCTTCGGTAGTGCCCCTAACCAAAGCTTTGTTCTCAGTGCCGATTTGAGTAATACGGGCCGTGAGTTCAGGTTGTATAATGGTCGGTTGTGATGCGAACTGGGCATCGGCAGTTGCGGAAGAAATCGTTTCCAGAGCGCCTACTTGTGCGGAAACCGCCGCCTGTCCAGGGTTAATCATAGCCTCATGATGACTGTCGCCACTGGTGACTTTAACATGACCCTTAAAAACCGCGACCTGGGTTTGGCCATGAGCCACTTCGACACTGAAAATTGTGCCGCGCACGGCAGCCACCGCGGTTGGGGTTTCCACCTCAAACTTAGAAGCTGGGGTCAACTCCTTCATAATACGGATAAATACCTTACCAGTTGTGAGTTCTAATTCACTGGTATCGGCTTTCTTAATCCAGTTCGCAGTTGCCTTTTTAACAATAATTTCTGTGTTGGGCATGATTTTCCAGCGCGTGCCATCTACCCATTTAAATTCGGCGATGCCGTCCTTGCCGGAGCGCACCACATCCCCCGTCTTGATCGGGGTATTGTTCGAGAGGGGCGTGAAATCACCTTTGCCACTCCGTTGCACTTCCACCAACCCCTGCAATTTCACGGGAGTGGCAAGTCGTTGAACAATCACCAACGATTGTGTCAAGAGCGCGAAGATAACTATCAAAATCATCGCGTTCGTAAAAATCAGAAAAACAGGTCGTCTCATAGATGCCCCCCTTCGGGCTGCGCCACGATATTTCTATACTTCTGTGAGCCAGGCCGTTAGACCTACCCTCGCAGCTTATGTTCCACCAACTTCAACCCATTTTATTAAGCAGGATTGTAGTTAAGAGATTATTAACACGAGTTTGGTGAACCCCTAAAATTCCTGACGGAACTTGTCGCAGTTTGATAGCTAACTCTAGGCGACCTGGGGCCACTGACTAAAGTATTCCCACAAAACTTTAAAGCTAAACACGCGAGGCAAATAACATTTGGCGTTCTCTAATTGAATCGCTTATACTTACCACTTTTATATGCCAACTCAGAGCGTGTTATGAACTTAATGGAACAGATTAGTGAGCATAAGGCAAACGAAAGCCAGCAGATGGAGTGCCTTGACGGTTTCCGGCAAGCGTTCGTAGTCTTTGGCCAAGCGCCTAAAGCGAGTGGCCCAGGCAAAACTGCGCTCG
>JAFAZH010000053.1 GCA_019239895.1 Abditibacteriaceae bacterium
CTCGACAGCAGCTTTATGTGCCGTGGCCCGCAAGTTGGCAAGGTTGGCTTGGTCGCTGCATAAACATGGCACCGCTTACGATCCGGCGCGGGTTTATCAGCAAAATCAGTCCTCACCTCCTTGACAGCAACCATAGAATCTCTCCCATACACGGGAGAGGGGTGGCCAGAGGAATACTGGCTGGCGTTAGGAGATTAACCGCAGAAACGCCGAGAACGCGGAGAGAAGATAAGAAGCTTAACTTTTCTTTTTCTCTATGCCTCGGTGTCTCTGTGGTTATTTGATTTTACGAGTAAGTCTGCCTGTGACCTCCCCTCGCCCGCAGCGTGGGAGAGGGGCCGGGGGTGAGGGCTTTCTTGTTAAACTTTCAACCGTCAGGGCTTTGGTTCTGGCGGTTTCTTTTGCACTTTTTCTGATGAATAATTCTGAATTTTCTAAAACAACTTTGCCCAACGGCTTGCGTATTTTGACCGAACGGCATCCTCAGGTACAATCGGCGACGATTGGCATGTGGATTGTGGCAGGCTCCATTTATGAGCAGGAAAACGAGCGTGGCCTGGCTCATCTGTTGGAACACATGGTATTCAAAGGCACTCGCCACCGCACCATGCACGATATTGCGGTCACAATGGATTCTATCGGTGGCCAGATGAACGCTTTTACCGAACGGGAATATGTGTGCTACCATGCCAAAGTGCTATCTGAACATACGCCTATCGCTCTCGAACTACTATGTGATTTAGTGACTTCGCCCCTCCTCAAGAAGAGCGATCTGGAACTGGAGAAGGGTGTCATTCTCGAAGAGATTAAATCGGTTGAAGACGCGCCAGAAGAACTGGTTGAAGACCTGTTCATGCAAACCATTTGGTCGCGCTCGCGCTGGGGACGTTCCATCTTAGGCACACTGGAAAGCGTCAGCAACCTGGGCGTGAAAGACCTGCGCAGCTTCATTCAAACTCACTACACGCCTCGTAATGTGGTGGTTGTGGCGGTGGGGGATGTCCAACATGATGACATTGTGGAGCGTGCCCAACTACTCTTAAAAGGCTTGCCTCGTGAAACCCCGGGAGCTTCTCACCGTCAACCGCGTCAACCGACAGTCACGGCGCATAACATTGTCATGGAGCGGGACACCGAACAGGTGCATCTATGCTGTGGCACCCAAGCCTATCGCTTTGATGACCCGAAGCGTTTTGCTGCCTGGACGTTAGATACTATTTTAACGGGTGGCTATTCCTCGCGGCTCTTCCAGGAGATTCGAGAGAAGCGCGGTCTCTGCTATAACATTGGGCCGTTATCCGCCAGCTACCGGGCGGCAGGTTTTTGGGCCGTGGAAACCAGCGTAGCATTGGAGAATGCGGCCTGTGTAGTGGACTTAATTGGTGAGGAGTTGCGGCGCGTCAAGCAGGAAGGTGTAACGCAGGATGAATTAAAACGAGCGCAACAAATGGCCCGCGCCAACATCCTGCTATCGGAAGAAAGTTCTTCGGCGCAAATGAGTCGCATTGCCCGCAATGAACTTTATTTTGGGCGTCAGAAATCCACAGCCGAAGTGTTAAATGAAATGATGGCGGTTTCCCTAAATGGCATCCATGAAGTAGCGAATGAGATGTTCGATGAACACTTTATGAACCTGACGGCCATTGGGCCTTTTGCGGATGGGCAAGCCGCTTTGCAAGTTGATGTTGGGTGAAGCCGCTATAATTTAGAACAGTAAAGACAGGATTAGAATTGGCATGATAAAAGTCTTAGTCAGTGGCGCAGCGGGCCGTATGGGACGGGAAGTGGTGAAGGCCGTAGTGGGTGACGCCGAAACCCAATTAGTGGGTGCGGTGGATAAGCACCTGATTGGGCAGGATGCCGGGCAGGTCGCAGGGGTTGACGCGCAAAACGTGCTAATTGCTGATAACCTCGCGCAAGCATTACGTGCGTCAGGAGCCGAAGTCGCGGTGGATTTTTCCACGCCTCAAGCGGTGCGCGCTAATATCCAGACTATGCTGGATGCGGGTGTGGCTCCCGTCGTTGGCACGACTGGCTTAAAACAAGATGATTTGGACGCCATTGAACAGGCCAGTCGCACGGCAGGCATTCCTGTCTTTATCGCTCCCAACTTTGCCATTGGTGCCGTGTTGATGATGCGCTTTGCGGCGGAATGCGCAAAGCTATTCGATACTGCCGAGATTATCGAATACCATCACGACAAAAAATTGGATGCCCCCAGTGGCACAGCTTTTAAAACCGCTCAAGTGATGCGTGCCGCCCGTGCAGGGGATTTTGAACACATTGGCGGCGATACCGAAAGCGAAGGCTCCGCTGCGCCGCACAGTCGTGGTGGCGACATGGGTGGCATCGCAATTCATAGTGTGCGCTTGCCCGGCTATCTGGCGCACCAGGAAGTTATCTTTGGCATGGCGGGCCAGACGCTGTCTATTCGCCACGATACTATCACCCGCGAATGCTACATGCCAGGCGTGCTACGTGCCATCAAAGCTGTGCGTGGTTTGCAGGGCTTGACTTACGGATTAGAGAATATTTTATGAAATTGATTTAGCCACAGAACCACACGGAAGGACACAGAAAACGAGGATCGAAGATAGAGAATCGAGGATCGTCACTGCATTTTAGAGGATACCTGGCTTCTGCTTAGCCTTTTCGATTTCGATCCTCCATCTTCAATCCTCGATCCTCTCCTCTTTCTGTGTTTTTCCGTGTGGTTCTGTGGCTAAATCAAACTGGCTAAAATAATAATGTAAATACTGAAGGAAGAGATACATGAAGAAGAAGGTCGCAGTTATCGGCGCGACCGGGATCGCCGGACAGCAGTTCATCGCCGCACTGCCCAATCATCCCGAATTTGAAGTGACCGCTCTGGCAGCCTCGACACGCTCGGCAGGCAAATCGTATCTGGATGCCCTCCGCGAGCCATCGGGCGCGATTGGCTGGTGGTGTGATGAGGCGTTAGATGAGCACTTTGCCAAAATGCCCGTGGTGGATGCCGAAACTTTTGATGCTAAAAGTGTGGACGTGGTGTTCACCGCAGTGGAAAGCGATGCGGCCAAAGCTTTAGAGCCGAGGTATGCCCAGGCCACCCCGGTCATCAGCACAGCGTCAGCTTTTCGTTATTTTGATGATACGCCCATTATCATTCCGGGTGTAAATAATGAGCACGCAAAATTGCTGAGAAAGCAGCAAAAAGAGCGGGGTTGGAAAGGCTTTGTGACGCCCATTCCCAACTGCACCACGACCGGCCTGGCGATAACGCTCAAGCCCATTTATGATGCTTTCGGTGTGCGCGCGGTGGTGATGACTTCCATGCAGGCCATGAGCGGAGCCGGACGACGCGGCGGTGTTCTGGGTCTTGATGCGATGGAGAATGTGATTCCTTATATCTCCGGTGAAGAAGAAAAGGTGCAGAAAGAAACGCAGAAAATCCTGGGTGCCATGAGCAATAGTGGTATTGAAAGTGCGAACTTTCCAGTTTCGGCCACCTGCACCCGCGTCGGAGTGTTAGATGGTCACACCGAAGCTGTCTTTGTAGCTACCGAGCAAGCTTGTAGCGTGGCGGATGTCGCTCGTGTGATGCGCGAGTTCAAGGGCAATTTAGAGGGATTGCCAAGCGTACCGAATCCGTTAATTTATGTGCATGATGATCCTTTTCGCCCGCAACCGCGCCGTGACCGCAACATGAACGATGGCATGACGACAGTGGTGGGCCGTTTGCGTGAGGAACGGGCGCTTAGCGATAACGGGATAAAATACGTTCTCGTCTCACACAATACCAAGATGGGGGCGGCCAAGGGTGCAATTTTAGTGGGCGAGCTTCTCGTGCGCGATGGCTACATCGGGTGATCCGCCATCGTCTCACTCCCTCACCGTACAGCGGGCTAACGCCAGTCTGCGGCGCTCCGAACAACGCCTCGCGGCGACTCGTGAGCGCCGCCAACGTCAACGCTATTCCTGTCTGGGCTGTATCACCCTACTGCTGCTCCTGATAGCGGGCATCTGGGGTATCACCTCAATTCGGCGTAATGGCCCGGCTGCACCACAGTTCATCGTTGTCTGGCCCAAATATAAGTTCCAGCAGCGTATGGTGAGCGGCGCGACGGTGCTGGTGCGACCCAGCCAGCCTTTTACGATTACGGTGGAAGATGCCGAAAAGTGGAATCTGCAATGGGTCACGGCGGATGTTTTAGCCAGTGGCTCCCGGATGCAATGGGGGCCAGCGCAAGATAATTCAACGCTCCTGGTGCGCTGTCGTCCGGCGGCGACAGGTTCCCAACGCTTCACGGCCCGGCTCTGGCCGGAGCGCCAGATCGTGCTGCACGGCAAAACGGCTCCGGTAGTTGCGGGATTACGCCATAGAGTCACGCCGCCCAAAGATGGCTTATGGATATTCCCGCTTATCCTGGCCAAGCAACCCCTCACCTGGGATGAACACGCTTTAGCTCTCTTAATGCAGGCCACTTCTCTGTTGCCCGCTAAACCACCGACTGGCCCGGCTCAGCCACTCTGGACATTAGTGCCATCTTTTGATCTCAAGACGTTACCGCCAGCCTCTGATATTGGTACCTATGCCATGCTTTCGGCCATGCACCCGGAAAATGATTTGCCGTGGCTGGCGCGCAAAATGGCGCAGACCGCGCCCAAGGCCAGCATCAAGTTCATTGTGAGGCTCAATCAGGATGAAGAGCGGCCAGGTCAGGGCATCCTGCGCATCGCCTTCGACGGCAAAGGAGAGCGGGGCGGTTGGCTTAAACGATTTGGCGTGGCTGCTGCGGAGCCGGTTAAGTGGTGGGAAGATGCAGGTAGGAGCAGCCTGGCGCGTTAATGAACGTCAAAGACACGGTATGATAAGATATGGTGTAAATTTTTCGTAAATTTAAGCGGCTCCCGAAATGGGACACAACGCGAGCGACGCTAATTACATGCGCTATTTACACGCAAGCATTAAGAACATCTGACAAATTGAGAATAGAGCTACATAAGAGACCTGTCATTTTGAGCGCAGCGAAACATCTCGTATGTCATAGTCGCTGCACACTGGCAGGCACGAGATGTTTCGCTGCGCTCAAAATGACAGGTAGCTCCTGTGGTGCAATTTAGTGCATTTTGTTAGAGCTATGAAATAGTTAATAGCGCAAGCTTGCGCTGCCGCAGGCATAGCGTAACGGAGTTTTGCGTCCCATTTATAAATAATAAAAGAGCGGAATATTGTATGACTACTGCCCCTAATGCTCCTTTTGGCCCCCTCGTAACCGCGATGGTGACGCCGTTCAATGTGAATGGTGAAGTGGACTACCGTCGCGCCGAAGAGTTAGCCACCCGCCTCATTGAAAATGGCTCCAGCGGCCTGGTGGTGTGTGGCACGACTGGCGAAAGCCCGACCCTGACACCTGAAGAGAAGTTGGAATTGTTTCGTCGCATCAAGCAGGCGGCTGGTAAAGTGCCAGTCATCGCCAATACGGGCGATAATGAGACAGCATTTTCCATCGAATTTTCACGTCAAGCCCAGGAGTGTGGCGTGGATGCGCTGCTTTTGGTGGTGCCCTATTACAGTCGGCCCAATCAAGAAGGCTTATATCGTCACTTCAAAGCGATTGCTGAAGCGGTAGATTTGCCGTGTCTGCTCTATAATGTGCCCGGACGCACCGCGCGCAATCTCGAAGCCTCTACAAACGCACGCTTGAGTGAAGTGCGCAACATCATCGGCACCAAGGAAGCGAGTGGCGACCTATTGCAGATTGGGCATATTCGCGCCACCACGCCTGATGATTTCTGGATTTATAGCGGCAACGATGCTGATACCTTGCCGATGCTGGTGTTAGGTGGTTGTGGCGTGATTTCGGTCTTGAGTCATATCGCGGGTAAACCGTTTCGCCAGATGATAGAAGCCTTCTGGCAGGGTGATATGGAAACCGCGCGCAAGCTGCATCTCAAGCTACTGCCGGTGTCGGATGCGCTCTTTCCCGCTTCGGCTCCCAACCCGATAATGGTTAAAGCTGGCTTGCAACTTCAAGGCTTCGACTGTGGCGGCTTACGCCTGCCCCTGATTGAAGGGACGGAAACTGAGCGCGAAAATCTGCGCCGGGCCATGCAACAAGCGGATTTGCTTTAAATTCATGCTACCCCTAACACTCATTATGCGCCTGTCTAATCTGCTTAAAGGCAACTCGCCCATAAATGAGCGGGCTGATAACACAAGCCCCATGCACGGGGCTACTGAGCCGCGCCCGTCCCCCATCAGCCCCGTGCAGGGGGCTTCTTTCCAGCAGCCCATTGCTTTAGCGATGGGTCTGCTATTGGTTTTCCTTTGCGGCACTATCCATAAGGCTTTGGCCGATGTTGCCCTATCGCCTTTGTTTAGTGACAATATGGTGCTTCAACGCAACGCGAATGTGCCGATCTGGGGCACGGGTGATGTTGGGGAGCAAGTCACGGTTTCCATTGCCGGGCAACAAGCCAATACAACCGCCGATGAAAATGGGCATTGGATGGTGAAGTTGACACCGCTACCCCCTGGCCAGACATTAGAAATGACAGTTAAGGGCAAGAACACCGTCACGGTGCATAATATCGCGGTGGGTGAACTGTGGGTGTGTTCAGGTCAATCGAACATGGAGTTTACCGTCTCGCGGGGCATGAACGCCCAGGTGGAGATAGCGGCAGCCAATTATCCCCTCATCCGCATGTTTACCGTCAAGCGCACTGTAGCCGAGCAGCCACGCACCGATGTTAGCGGGCGCTGGGATGTTTGTAGCCCGCAAACGGTGGGCCGCTTTACCGCCGTTGGCTATTTTTTCGGGCGCGACTTGCATAAAGCATTAGGGGTGCCAATTGGCCTGATTCATAGCTCCTGGGGTGGCACTCCAGCGGAAGCCTGGACAAACTATGCAGTGCTGGCGCAAGACCCACAACTTAAACCCATTCTCACGCGTTGGGATCAGCTTATAGCCAATTATCCTCAAGCGACACAGCAATATGAACAGAAACTGGCCGATTGGAAAATAGCGGCGGATAGAGCTAAAGCCGACGGCAAGCGGGAGTCACGTAAACCCGCTGCCCCGGAAGGCCCGGATAGCCCCCATCGTCCTGCATCGCTTTATAATGGCATGATTGCGCCGCTTATTCCTTATGGCATTAAAGGCGTGATTTGGTATCAGGGCGAATCCAACGCAGGCAATGCCAAACTTTATCAGAAGCTCTTCCCCACAATGATTCAAAATTGGCGGCATAATTGGGGAGAAGGTGATTTCCCATTTCTCTTTGTGCAACTCGCCAATTATATGAAGCGTGAAGAGCAGCCCTCCGAAAGCAACTGGGCCGAACTGCGTGAAGCGCAGACGATGACTCTTTCGCAACCCAACACGGCAATGGCTGTCACCATTGATGTAGGCGAAGCGGGCGACATTCACCCCAAGAATAAACAAGAAGTGGGGCATCGTTTGGCATTAGCGGCCCTGGGGACAACCTATGGCCAAAAGGTGGAGTATTCCGGGCCGCTCTACGATTCTATGACAGTAGACGGTAACAAGATTCGCATCCGGTTCAAGCATACAGCAAGTGGATTAGGAACTAGACTTGTTGCATCTTCTCATCCGCCAATACCTCTAAAAACTGATGGAGAAGAAACAGAATTCGCTGATATTCCCAGGACATTTTATGAGTTATCCAGTAGGTTCTGGAAATTAGGAGAATTCACTAACTTCACGCCTTTCTTTAGACAAAGTGGGAAGAGGACAACTCGCTATGAGGCGGCTGTAGCACTTGCTCGTATATTAGATGATCTCCCCAATATAGAAGCCACCATAATCAAAAAGCATCAAAATGATCCTGTGGATCAGCGTGCTCAAGCCTACAAAGAAGCCAATGATTTTATACAATCTCTAACCACTGAGTTTGCGGATGATATGCAGCAATTCGTTGGGGTAGTTGGAGCAGACCCACCAGCACCATCTCAGTTTATTGTAAACCCTTATCGGCTACAGGGCTTTGCTATTGCCGGAGCCGATAAAAAGTTCGTGTGGGCAGATGCCAAGATTGATGGCGATACGGTCGTGGTGCAGAGCGATCAGGTGCCACAACCCACAACGGTGCGCTATGCCTGGGCGAATAATCCGGCAGCGAATCTTTATAACGGTGCTGGGCTGCCAGCTTCACCGTTTCGCACTGACAATGGGGAGAATACGTCCACAACCCGAACTAAGCCATAATGCTGATAGATAAGCTTCGCCTCCTGGATGAACTCGCGGCAGAAATAAAGGTGTGCCCTAAATGCCGCCTGGCCGAGACACGCACCCAGGCAGTGCCGGGGGAGGGGAGTCCCACCGCACGCATTATGTTCGTTGGTGAAGGGCCGGGTGAAAAAGAAGACCTGTCGGGGCGTCCTTTTATTGGGGCAGCGGGGCAATTTCTGAACTCGCTGCTGGCAAAAGCTGAGATTGATCGTAAAGATGTTTTCATCGCTAATGTAGTCAAGTGCCGTCCGCCGGGCAACCGCGACCCACTGGCGGATGAAATTGAGGCGTGCAACGATTACCTCATGGCACAAATTGCCATCATCGAGCCGAAAATTATTTGTCCCCTCGGCAGTCCCTCCCTGCGCACCCTGCTGGGGCCTGACCTGAAAATCTCCAAGGTGCGCTGTAAGGTTTTTCGGAAAAACGGCATCCTCTATATTCCACTTTATCATCCGGCAGCAGCCTTGCACCGTCAAGAGTTGCAGACGACTTTACTGCAAGATATTATGGTGCTCAAGGAATTAATTAACCGGGACATTTTAGAAGAAGAGATTACCGACCTGACCCCGCGTATTGGCGTGGAATGTGCCCCGGAGAAAGCCCCGGAAGCAGTGCAACCAGAAGCAATTAAAGCGGAGCCGGTGAAGCCCGCTGAGTCGCAAACTTTATCCTTGTTTTAGTCGTCCTTTATGCGAGCCGTCCCATTTATAAAGCAAAGTTGTTACAGATCGAGAGTTGTTGGATTTATGAACGCAAAGGAGTTCAATATGAGGAGTTCGATAGCTAGATGAGTAGAGACGAAATCAAAGTGATCCCTTTAGGGGGCGTCTGTGAGATCGGTAAGAACATGATGCTGTATGAGTATGATGAGAAGATACTCATTGTGGATTGTGGCGTCATGTTCCCCGATGAAGAATTACCCGGCGTTGACATTATCATCCCCGACTTCACGTACTTACGGGATAATCGAGAGCGCATTGCCGGTTTAGTGTTGACCCACGGCCATGAAGACCATGTGGGCGCGATGGCTTATTTTCTGCGTGAGTTTCCTGAAGTTCCAGTCTATGGCGCACCGTTGACGCTGGGCATTATGAGTGGGCGACTGCGCGAGCATCCCATTGATCCTAAGTCTTTGAATACGAATAAAGTGCATCCCGGCGATACAATCAATGTTGGCCCTTTCACGGTCGAGTTTATCCGGGTTGGACATTCCATTCCTGATGCTTGCGGGTTGGCAATTACCACGGACTTAGGCACTATCATTCAGAGCGGCGACTTTAAATTCGACCAAACGCCCATTGATAAAAAGCCGCCGCAGTTTGCCCGCTTTGCCCAGTATGGCGAAGCCGGGGTAATGGCTTTGCTGTCGGATACCACTAATGCCGGGCGACCTGGCCTGACAGGTTCCGAGAGCAGCGTGCGTCCAGGACTGGAACGTATCTTTGCCGATGCACCCGGACGAATTTTTGTGGCGACCTTTGCCTCCAATGTGCATCGCGTGCAGCAAGTGTTAGATATTGCGGCCCTCTATGAACGCCGCGTGGCCTGCACGGGCCGCTCCATGCTGACTATCACCAGTATTGCCACTGAACTGGGCTATTTACATCCCCCGCAACCAATCATTGACATTGAAGAGATTGATAACTATGCTGATGATGAAATTTGCGTCCTGATGACGGGTTCGCAGGGTGAACCCCTCGCGGCGCTTTCCAAGGTGGCGCGTCATCAAAACCGCTTTGTCGAACTGCGCGAAAAAGATACAGTCATTCTGTCATCTACGCCCATTCCCGGCAATGAAGGCGCGATCTTCAAGATTATCAATGCGCTCTGCTTAAATGGTGCCCATGTGTTTCGGGCACCCAATCATCCGGTGCATGTCTCCGGTCATGGCAATCAGGAAGACCTCAAGCTGATGCTGAATCTAACGCGCCCCAAATTCGCCGTTCCGTACCACGGAGAAGCGCGTCATGCCCTGGCTTATGCCGACATCTGCGAGCAGGTTGGTTATCGCCGTGAGGACATTCCCTTCTTGCAAGTCGGAGACGTGTTATCGGTTTCTCCGAACCGGTGCGAGATCGTTGGCTCGGTGGCAGCAGGCAGCGTCCTGGTGGATGGGCTGACGGTTGGCGACGTGGGCACGGCAGTATTACGAGATCGCCGCCACCTCGCCGATGATGGCGTGGTGGTAGCCACGGTGATTATGGATAAGCAAACAGGAGCAATTTTAAGTGGCCCGGACCTGACGCAGCGTGGTTTCCTGCATCAGCCTAACTCCGAAGAGTTTATGCAAAGCGCTACGAAGCGTGTGCGCGAACGTCTGGAGCAACTGCACCATGTGCCAATGGGTGATGAGCAGGGCATTGCGCGTGCGGTGCGTGAGACATTGGCCGATTTCATCGGTTCTTCCATGCGCCGCAGACCGATGATTCTGCCTGTTATCCTGGAAGTATAAAGCGTGACCAAATCGGACGCGAAACTATATTACGCTAATTTCATGCGCTATTTACACGCTATAAGATAAATAGCGTAAGCTGGCGCTGCCGCAGGCATTGCGTAACGGTGTTTAGCGTCCCATTTGATTACGTCGAACTTAGCATGTATTTAGTCGTCGGACTGATGACATGAAAAATTCTAACACTCTTCTCTGTATGCTTCCGGCCTTGGGCTTAGGTGTTGCGCTACTGGCTTTTGGTAGCGTGGCTGGTCCGCAATCGCTTCATTCATCTACTGTGACGAGTCAGGGCGCAATGACGCCGCCAGTGCGGATAGCGGCGCTGGCTAATGGCGCGATTCGACCCTATGACATGGTGGATAATCAGGTAAGCCCTGCGATGCGAGCTAAATACGAGCCGACGCGCGGGGCTTATCTGGGTGCGGTGCTGGATTTTTCGGGTATCAGCACGGCGGCAGGTGCCAATAACCGTGAGAAGATGGCGACCGTGATGCGCAACTGGGAAACGCAAAGCGGGCGCAAGCACGCGATTTATACCCAGTTTATTCCTTTTCCACACGATGATGGCAGCTTTGGAACCTGGGATAGTGATCCTAAAGGTTGGGCCTCCGCCTCCGATTTTTGCAACGCGGCGGCGGATGTTGGAGCCACCCCGTTGCTGACGTTGGAACCGCTAACGGTGGATGGTTTCCGCACCTGGCAAGCGGGTTCTCCGGCCTATGATGCCACCGCAGCTTTTGCCCAGGCGGTGGGCAACTGGGGCAAGCCAATCTTTATCCGTTTCGCGCACGAAATGAATGGTTCCTGGTATCCGTGGGCGGAATGGATTGATAAGAATAAGAACCTGCGTCGTGACCCCGGCGAAGATACGGGTTTCACGGCGCGTGATTATCGCTTAACCTATCGCAACGTGGCTTCTCTGTTCCGTCGCTATGCGCCCAATGCGGCCTTGGTGTGGTGCCCGAACTCTGGACTCTTAGGCGGTGACCGGCGCGATGCTTTCCGTCCCTTCTATCCCGGTGATGATGTAGTGGACTGGGTTGGCTTAGACATCTATGAACGGGGTTGGGCGATGCCCATGCCAGGAGCCAAACTGTGGGCCGGACAATTCGAGAATAACCTGACTCATGATGCCGCCGATGACCCAAAAACACAGGCGAATGAGAGTGTGGATTTCTACAAAATCTTCGTCGGCGAAAAGAAAAAGCCGCTGATGATTTGCGAGACAGGCACAACTCTCTCTTACCGTAATGACCTGCCAACGATACAGCGTGCCGCCCTCAACAATGCCTGGAAAACAGGTTACTGGGACGACCAGGAATATGGCTGGCTGCAAGGCGTGTACGGGACATCAGATTTCAAAGACCAGAAACTCTCGCGGGCTTTAGATAAGAATTATCCACGCATCAAAGCCATCAGTTGGTTCCAAATCGCCAAACACGAAGATATTCCCGTAATGAAGAGTGTTAACGGCAAAGACCAACTAACCTGGTTTGATAACGGCTATGCCGACTACCGCATTGGCGGCAGCGTCGAAGAGAACGGCACCCAAACCTATGCCCAGCCAGAGCTTGATCTCTATCGCCGCTTAACCGCCAGCCCTTATTTCTTATCGAGCGTTCAGAAGTAGCTTTGACTACCCCTCATTCCAAGGCCATGACCGATGAGGACACACAGGATCACTCTTATGGAGCTATCTTTTGTTGGCTATAACCAATTTTCAGATTATAATTGTCTCAATAATGCGTAGGAGAGCTTGCTATGGCATATGAGAATCGAGGCCAATGTCATTATTGTGGTGAGTCCAACTCATACACCGAATTAACTTGCACTCATTGTAGCACGCGCTTGCCGTGGGCCGATGCCCTCATGCAGAGTCGGCAGGTGGCACAAAATGCGATTGCGCAGCCTGTTCAGACAAAATGGGCGCAACCCCCGCAGCCCATTCAATATCAGGCGGGGCAAGTGCCTGCGGTGGGACAGCATAATTTCTGTGCGCATTGTGGCGCATCTCATGCTGTGGGCGCTTCGTTCTGCTCGCACTGTGGCACGCCCGTGCAGGCGTTCGCGCCCATGCCATTGCAGGCTACTCTGGATGAATCGCACCGCCTGAAAAAGCCCTGGGGTCTGCTGTTTCGAGCGAATCCCACCCCTGCTCCTGTCACCGCCATACCAACCGCAACCACGCCAGTTTACATGATGCCGCACATGGCTCACATGCCACAGCAGCCAGCGATTAATGTGTCGGTGGTGACGCAACAGAATACCACGCACTCCTCCGGCTGGTGGGCACGTTTGATGCTGTTCTTGTTTAAAGCCTCAATGGTATTTGCGTTCTTGTTCGGCATCTGGCTCGCTTTAGTTACTCACCATTAAAGCTGATTCATTCATGTTAGTAGATTACCCGTACACTCGCAAATACCTGTTCACGGCTTTGGAAGCAGCGCCCGACCTTTTCGATCATCTCTTAAAAGGATTAACGGAGGCCGAAGCTGACCGTCGCCCTGACCCGGAGCGGTTTACGATCCGTGAGATAATGGCACACTTAGCTGACTGGGACGCGGTATTTCTGGCTCGTATGACGCGCGTACGCGACGAGGACGAACCGACCATTGAAGGCTACGACGAGGGGCAACGGGCCATTGATCTCTACTATGACAGGACTGATCCCACCGAACAAAGTCGCTTGTTCCGGGAGCGGCGGGTGCAATTAGTAAAATTCTTGCGCTCCCTGGAAGCGGCTGATTGGCAACGCGCCTGCCTCCGCCCCGAAATTGGGCGACTAACGTTTGAGGGCATGGCGCTACTGGTTCCCCTCCATGACACTTATCACTTAGAGCAGGTCGCAGCGTGGCGCAAAGCTGTGTAGCACCCATTGAGAACTGAGTTATAGCCTCATCAATTCAGTGGCAGGAATTCCTCTTCCCATTCGGCGCTGATGCGGTCAGCGTGCCAGTGTAATTCGTTTAACGTTTCCCCTGCCGTGAGTTCCGGGTGACGCAGTCGCCCCCGCCTCCACGGATTACTTTGTCTCGGCCATCTGGCAGCACAAAGCAGGAAAGCCATGAATAGCTTTCCTGCTTTAAGAAGTTGCTGAGAGGTAATTACTCCACTAACAGAATATTGCCGGGCGAACCATTGCCATGACCGTAGCTGAGCGTCCAGCCAGAGGTGTCATCGGCCCCTGCTGTATAGATGGCGTGCCAAGTGCCACCCTGATAATTTGCTGGAAGTTGAATTGTATCGGTAGCGAATTGGTCATTACCGGCTAAAGTGCCAGGGAACTGTTGACCTGGCAGCGAATCACAGGTGTAATAGACGCTTTGCGCGCCAACATCGGTGTCAAATTTAGTAATCGTGAATTGGCCATTGGCGGCTGTTGGCGGCACATAGCCTAATATGATGTCGGCGGTGCCGTCAATATTGAAGTTCATTGGCAAGTTGCCTTGAGCCTCGATATTCGTGCCGTTTTTGCCAGCGCCTGTCGTGCCCGGTGCGCCACTATACTGATCGTGCCACTGCGCGTCTGTTATATTGGAGGTAGTCCCCTCACCATTGGGTAACGTCGTATTGGTATAAGCAGGGTCGGTAATGGGTGGGCCAGCGCGCAGGTTAAAGCCATTTTCACTCGAACCGGCGGTGGATGCGACATTCACACGTACATTCCCTGTCGGATATTGACTGGCATCAAAAGTAAATCCAGGCGGCGTGACCCATTTCATATCGGTATCTGTAACATTGCCATAAGACTGGGTGGCAATAGTTTGATGGTCGTTCGGGTCGGGATTGTCGGGGTTCCCATCTTTGTCCCAGATCAGTGAGTAGCGGGTGGTTGTGGCATTAGCTAAAGTGCCCTGACTAGTACCTGTTGGGGTGCGTAATTCATCCACAGTGGTAGCACTTGCGTCGGGATTACCATTAAGGTTGTAGCAATCGGGGTCGAAGATGTCAACTTGAACCTGCGATGTGCCATTGCGGGCGGCATAGTCTGATGGCACCGAAACCGTAAAATTGTAGCCCACATTAACACCATCCGGCCCAGTTTTGTATTCGGGGTTAGGACTGCCATCATCTAAAAGCTTAACGCTTAAGTGATCACCGTTGCTATGCAAACCATCGGGGCCATAAAGACTATAAGTTACAGGGCCGGTGTTTAAACCGTAAAACTGAGGATCAATCGGAATCTGCACTGGCGTACTATAATAGGCAGTCGCACTGGCCGCCACCTGACTGGACTGGCGTCCAAAAATACCAGCGAAGAAAACCGGCTCTTGGCTGGTAATCACCACATGGTACTCGTTGGGATCGTTCTTCCAGGGGTTTGTGGTAACTACTGTAACTTTGGAGGTGCCACTATCAAAGCCGTTCTTTTTAGCTATGGCGCGTGCTGCGGCGTCCGCTATAGCTCTCGTGCTGGCGACATTGCCCCGGAATTTATATTGCAAAGCTCCCGCTAAAGCAGCCGCATCGGCAGCTTTTTGGGCGTCAGCCCGCCGTTTATAGAGATAGCTCAAGTCAACACTATAGGCCGCCATGCCCAGCAGCACTGGCAGCAGCAGACCCACGATAACCACAGCCTGGCCTTTTCTTCTGGCGCGACTTCTGTTCTGCCCTCTTTTCCACTGTGAATGACGCATATTGATCCTCGATATAACTCATTGACCTTCGCTAACTTACTGCTCAATGACCATCGTGCAGGAGACGCTGTAAGACTGTAATCCAGAAAGCCCCGGAAAACTCGCAGGGACTAAAAACATCTTTTTAACGAGAGGATAGCTAAAAGCTACGGTAATATCGCCACCCTGACTGCGTGACCCGATAGCAGGTGTAATGGTGATGCTATTCTTGATGTCGTTGTAATCTATGGAGGTGGCAGCGGCGACTTGCTTAATATGGTTCTTAATCTTGCTATCAGGATCATCGTTAACGACTGGGTTCGTGTAAATATCTGGCCCGGTATCATTGGCGTGAACAGCAGCATAACGTCCACCCTCGCGGCTTAACTGGGTTAAAGTCACGGCGGCGTTGTTGATAATGCCATACTGGATGATGCCCAGCACGAGCAACAACAGAATGGGGACAACTAGAGCCATTTCCATCAACGTCTGGCCGCGCCGTCTCGCACCTGCTTGAATATAGGTTCTCATTTTTTGCGGTGCGCTCTTAGAGCGGGTGTCCTGCTGCTTTGCTTTCACCATCATAAGCCTCCGTAGCCTCAAATCCTACTTAGGGTCACTTTTATGGTCACTGCCCATCGAGAGGCATTCGGCATCTGCCTAACTACCTCTAAAGTCTGCACACAGAAATTGCCATTTGCAATTATTACTATAACGTTTATACTTCTACAACGCTCCCTCTTATCAGCACGCTAGGTATCCTATACTGCAAGCGGCATATCGTAAATATATCACAGTTAGTTCTAACTTAAATCTATCAATCGAAAGCAATTGGGATGCCAGATGTCGTGGCAATACTTAGCTTCAACTCTTTAATCCTATGCAAATCACAGCACGTTCTCAGCATTTGTTCCATCAAGCCCGCGAACTGATGCCAGGTGGCGTTAATTCCCCCGTGCGCGCCTTTGGCTCCGTGGGCGGCGAACCCCGCTTTATGGCGCGGGGTGAAGGTGCTTACCTGTGGGATGAAGATGGCAACCGCTATCTGGATTATGTCGGCTCCTGGGGGCCGCTGATTCATGGCCATGCTCCCGCTTTTGTCCTGGATGCCGTGCGCGCCCAACTTGACCGGGGCACCAGTTATGGTGCGCCTACAGCTTTAGAAGTCGAGATGGCGCAAACTATTTGTGAAGCCGTGCCCAGCCTCGAAATGGTGCGCATGGTGAACTCCGGCACCGAAGCCGTGATGGGTGCGTTGCGGGCGGCGCGGGGTTACACCGGGCGACGCAAGGTGGTTAAATTCGCAGGATGTTATCACGGCCATAGCGATGCACTCTTAGTGCAGGCTGGTTCAGGGGCCATGACTTTAGGCGTGCCGGATTCGGCAGGCGTGACGGAGCATCAAACCGCTGATACAGTCGTCGCCCATTACAACGATATAGACGGCACCCGCGCCGCCCTGCGCGCCATCGGCCAAGACTTAGCGTGTGTGGTTGTCGAGCCACTGCCTGCCAATATGGGTCTGGTGCTGCCACGCCCTGGTTTTCTGGAAATGCTACGCGAGGAAACGGCACAACTCGGTGCGGTGTTGCTTTTTGATGAAGTCATGACTGGCTTTCGCCTGGCGCGTGGCGGCTATCAAGAGCTCATTGGGATAACGCCGGATGCTACCACTCTGGGCAAAGTGATTGGGGGTGGCTTTCCAGTTGGTGCCTACGGCGGCAAACGGGAGATGATGAAGTGTGTCGCACCCTCTGGCCCGGTGTATCAAGCCGGAACTCTCAGTGGTAACCCCATTGCCATGACCGCTGGCTTAACTACCATCAAAGCCCTGGATGATGCCGCCTACACCCAGTTGGAAGCACGCGGCGCGCAGTTAGAGCAGGGGTTGCGTGCCGCACTCGAAGCAAGGGGTATTGCCACTCAATTGCACCGTGTTGGCTCAATGTGGACGCTCTTCTTCTCAACTCAGCCTGTGACAGACTATGCCACCGCCAAGCAGAGCGATACTGCCGCGTTTGCTACTTTCTTTCACGCTATGCTGAAACGTGGTGTTTACCTACCACCCTCGCAATTTGAGGCCGCTTTTATTTCATTAGCGCATTCAGAGGCCAATATTGAAAAGACTATCGAAGCGGCGCGGGAAGCCTTGAAAGAGGTTTGAGACAGACCCCATCCCCAGCCCTTCCCCTTGGTAAGGGGAAGGGAGCGAAACTAACACTGTCGGGTGATGGCTCAGGTTAAACAGTTGAATGCTGTTCCGTAGAGCACATGCTGTCCCAACGGTGCGCCAATGCTCCCTTCCCCTTGGTAAGGGGAAGGGCTGGGGATGGGGTCTGTCTCACCTTATCGTGCCTGAAGCATAGTCTGTCCCGTCATTACCTTACCACTAGCATCTGCTAACCCACTCCACGAAACTGTAATTTCACTGTTCGCTTGCAGTGTCCCCTCTGGTAGAGCCAATAATACAGTGTGGGTTGAGGCATCATAGCCAGCACTTTCAATTGCTACAGTCTGCCCATTTACCGCAACTATGTAATGATCTGGGTCACTGGCGCTAGCGGCATCCAAAGCGACTAAGAACTTGATGCGAATACTACTGCTAAGGACATCTGCTGTGGCTGAGGAAGCCTCCAGGGAGGAGCGTGGTACTGGCGGTAGGCTCACTTTCTCCACCACATTAATAGTGGCGCTGCTGCGATTGCCCAGACGATCATAACCCACTATCAGCAAACTATAGGTTCCTGGCTGCAAATTAGTGGTAGAGGGCAGGCCACCGGTGCGACTCCAAATGGTGCCGGAAAGATTGGTACTTAAGGCCGTCATTTTGCCCCAGGCCGTCCCTGTCCAATATTTGTTGTCACTGCGGCGCAGGATATAAAGGTCAACGCGGCGCACGCCACTGCCAACGGTGCCGTCGGAGGCCACACCGCGCACAATAGGTAGGCTGATGATGGTAGAACCTGGCGTTGGCGTGAGGAAGGAAAGCGTGGGGCCAACGCGATCAATGGCGATAAAACGCGAAGTCGAGCCGACATTATTGGCCTGGTCATAAGCAGAAGCAAAGAGTTGATAGCCTCCACTCTGAAGATTAACACCGGTGGGCAAACCCGGGCCGCGCGACCAGGTGCGGCCCGACAGTGTTGTTGAAACACCCACTAAGGAAGTTGTCCAGGTGGTTCCCGTCCAATAGCGATTGTCGCTTAGGCGCTGGATAAATAGCACCACGCGGCGCACGCCACCGCCCCCAGCATTATCCAGGGCAGCCCCGCTAATGGTGGGGAAAGTCAACAACCGCGCCGAAGCTGGTGGGGTGGTGAAAGTGACGGTAGGGGCCGTTTCATCGGCAGGCACAATCGTGGATGAAACGGTAGCCGTGGCAGAATTGCCTGCGACATCATAGGCCGTTGCCGCAAACGTATAAAGTCCGCTCAGCAAATTGCCGCCGGTTGGTAGGGGGTCACTCAGCACCCAACTCTGATTGCCTGCCGCGCCGGAGAGGTTGGTATGCAGGGTAACGGGCGTGGTGACCCAGGCGGTGCCACTCCAGTAACGCCCATCGCTCTTACGCCGGATGGTAACATCCACATGGTCAATACCGCTGCCACCCACATTATCGCTTACTGTGCCGGAGACGGAGGATAAATCGGTTTCAGTGGTGCCATTAGCGGGAAAGGTGAATGCGGCTGTGGGAGCTACTACATCGGCAATTAGCCCGGTTTGAATCAAGAAAACCTGGTCACCGCTGGTGCGAAAAGCCAGGCCATTGAAGCCCCAGCGGATGAGGCTGCCGGGAGTGCCATTCACACCTGTAATATCTAATGAGCCAACTTCCAGAAAGGTGGCTGGGTCAAAGGCGTGTAAGGTGAGCGTTGAGCCGCTGCCAGTGAGCACAAAGACGCGATTAACCGTTGCATCCGGCTCCACTAAACCGGCTGGCAAAGTGCCTGCGAGGGTGCGTGCTTCCGCGTTGATGACGGTGCCATTGGTGGCGTAGATGCGACCATTATCGTATTTGATGTCAACCCCCGCGCCAGCAATAAGGTTGGCAACGGTGTCACCCCCGGCAATGCCAGTAGAGTCAACATTCCAGCGCGTGAAGTTGAAGATATTGTCATCATTAGCTTCATTAGCGTAGCCATATAAACGAGCGGGGGTATTGCCAAATTCTATGACATTGGCTCCCACTGCGGTCTTAGGGCGGAGCGTGCCGTCATCGAAAATAGCGACTCGCACATGATGCGGAGTAGCCGTCAGGCTCATTTCAGAAACGGCCAGGGTATGAGGGCTGCCGGGCATGACGGCCAGGTCTTCTACATAATTAGGCCCATTATCATTGCCTAACGAGAACTGTAATTCGGCGGTTTTGGCAGCGACATTATAACGCCGCACCGCTGCCGCCCCATCCAGTGCTACATAAATGTATTGACCATTATCGGAGATCGCCATTTTGCCTGGCTCACTGCCAACAAATACGGGTGTGCCAGACGTTCCGGCTACAGGATCAATGGGCGTGATGCTATTACCCCCACTGCCAGCCCGACTGGGGACACTGGCATAAATAGTCTGGGTGCCAGCATCGTAAATCAGGTCTTTGGTGGGGAGAGTGATTTGGCGAACGGTATCGGCTGCATAACTACTGGTCGCTACGAGGAGCAATAGAAGAGCAGCCATCAACACTTGCAACTTGTTCATGGTCTTCCTTTGGGAGTACTTCAGATAAGCCAACAACGGTCGCCTCTCAAGAGAAGCGACCGTTGTTATAGACGTATGGAAAATGACTCTGTTCCAATGCGAGGCAGTGTCGAACTGGGATTAACGCACGGTGAGTGTCGCTTGTCCCGTGACTTTTCTCTGCTGTGTATCTTGTAAGCCCGTCCAGGAGACGACCACTGAATCGCCGCTATGCAACACGCCTTCCTCTAAGCCTAAAGTCACCGTATGGGTGCTGGCAGAGTAGGCGACGCTTTGCACAGCCACAAGCTGCCCATTAACGACGACTTCATAATGCTCAACTTCGGTGGCACTGTTGACATCTAGAGCACCAGCGAAACCAAGTTGCACGCTGCTCGTGGCTACTTGGGTGTTAGTCTTGGACAGAGCTATTGAGGAAGCCGGACTGATGGTGGCAGTGCTATCAGTAGCAAGAGCATTTACCGTCACCCGGATGGCGGTGCTCTTGGTATTACCTGAGCGGTCGGTGGCTACAGCAGAGAGCACGTAAACATCATTTTGCAAAGTAGCCCCACTCGGCAGTTTAGTAGCGACTGTCCAGGTGACTGGCCCGATGGCATCCTCAGCAGACAGCGTCGTCTTGAGGGCAGTGGCTGGCCCCCAGCCCGCGCCAGTCCAATAGAGAGCATCTTTACGGCGCTGAATGTAGACCACAACTTGCTCGATGCCACTGCCCACTACGTTATCGGTTGCCGTGCCCTTGACCGTTGACAGCGAGGCAAGCGTTGAACCATTGGTTGGTGTCGTGAAAGCGACTTTCTGTGGTGGGGTTCTATCAATGGTGATGGTAGATTTGGTAGTGCTGCTGTTACCGGCTCGGTCGGTAGCCGTTGCCGTTAAGATGTAATTGCCGTCGCGGAGATTCGTGGTATTGAACCCGGTATTAAACGAGAACAGGCTACCTGTTACTTTGGCCCCGATGGTGGTGGGTTTGCTGGTAAACGTTGAACCGTTATAGTAGGCGTTATCGCTCTGGCGTTGAATGGTGAGAGTTACCGTAGCTAGCCCGCTGCCGCCGAAGTTATCGAAAGCTTGCCCGTTAATGACTGGCAGCGCAGAGGCACCAGTATTCGCTGCTGGCGTAACGAACTTAACCGTGGGCGCAGTGCGCTCGACAAAGACATTCGAGGTGGCGACACTGCGATTGCCTGCCTTATCGTAAGCCGTCGCTTGCAAGGTATAAGAACCCTCGCTCAATTGTTTATTCGTAAAGTGCCCATGATAAATAAAGTTGTTACCCCCAAATGACGTGGGCAAAGCGGTTGGATTCAGGGTGAAGGTTGTGCCATTCCAATACGCCCCATCAAAATTGCGACGGATGGTGAGATCAACATGAGCCAAACCACTACCGCCCGGCGCATCTTGGGCGTTGATCTGGGTAACATTCAGGTTTTGCGCGGCTGTCCCTGGAAGCGGCGAGACGAAAGCGAGTGTAGGAGCTTGCTTATCAATAAACACGAACACAGTAGTGGCAGCAATGTTATTGTTGTAATCATAAGCACGGGCAATGATTTGGTAGGGGCCATCGGAGAGGTCGGCCCCACCAGGCACGCTGCTGCGCGTCCAGGTGTAGGTGTTCTCATTGCCCGGAACCGCCGGTTTGGACAGCGAAGTTGGCAATAAGGCGCGTGTCGGACTCCAGCCGAAACCATCAAAATACTGGCCGTCTGAGTTGCGTTGAATACTCACGACAACGCGACTCAAGCCAGTTCCCCCTGGATTATCGTTCGCTACCCCAGAGAGGGTAGGCAGGTGATTGAGACGTGATAAGGCAGTTGGGCTATTTATTCTGACATAGGGCGGACGGGTATCCGACACCCCTAAAATAGCGTTAATGCTTCTTACTGCCGCTACGCCTGCGTTGTTGGTGGCGGTGGCAGTGATAGTATAAGAAGCCTGAATCAAATCCGTGCCACTTGGCAAGCCACTGGTGCGCGACCAGGTCACGAAGCCCGTTGAATTCGGATTGCCAGAAAGCGTTGTAGCTAACTGAACCGGAGAGCTAACCCACTTGGAGCCATCCCAATAGAAGAAGTCCGTATTGCGACGGATTGATAAAGTCACGCTGCTCAGAACGCGCCGCGCGCCGCCGGTTGCGCTGCCGGAGACAGAATTCAACACCGTAAAGACATCCCCATCAGCCGGTGAATCGAAATAAACCGCAGGCGGCCCAGGCGTTGGGGTAGGTGTAGGAGTTCCGCTGGGAATTACACTCAGGCCGGGGATCCAGAAAGGATTGAAATCATCTGTGGCATTGGCGGTCAAGCGCACCAAGTTACCACCAGTCGTTGAGTCCATTGTATAGATGTCTAATTTACCATCTCGACTAGTTTCAAACACAATGCGAGTACCATCTGGGCTAAAGGTAGAAGCGGCATCAAAAGCTGGATTATTGGTTAAACGAGTTTGATTAGAACCATCTATGTTCATCACATAGACCTCATCATTGCCGTCGCGGGTTGAGGTGAAGGTAAGCTTGCGTCCATCAGGACTGAACCCAGTTCCTCCATCAAAAGCTGGATTATTGGTTAAACGAGTTTGATTAGAACCATCGGAGTTCATAATGTAAATCTCGTTATTGCCATCTCGATTAGAAGAAAAGGCAATTTTACTACCATCAGGACTCAACCCAGGAAGAGTATCGCTGGCAGGGTTATTAGTAAGCCGAGTTGGATTCGAGCCATCAACATTCATAATGTAAATCTCGTTATTACCATCTCGGTTGGTTTGGAAAACCACTCTACTGCCGTCTGAACTAAATTGCGGCCATTCATTATCAGCCTGAGTGGTCAGAGGTCTTTCATTAGAGCCATCAGAGTTCATGATATAAATCTGCTCGCTACCAGCAGTTACCGTCACTCCAAACACAACTTTACTGCCATCCCGACTGAGTGCTGGCTGATCCCCATTTGCTACAGCCGTTGTTAACCGAGTTTGATTAGAACCATCAGGGTTCATAATGTAAATTTGATTACTACCATCGCGGTTTGAGGTGAATACAATCCTACCATTGGTTTGAGCCTGTGCCACAGACGAAACCATGCTAAGAGCCAACAACAGGAATACTAACAGATGATAAGACCAAAAATTTCTTTTCATGCTTTTCCCAAACAATGTATTTATGAATAAGACTATCAGAGGCGGCTGCACCCACTGGGATGCAGCCGCCTCGTCTATCCGACTGAAATTACTTCATCTGCACTCAGCATAATAGGCGAAATTGGATTTACTGAGCGGTTAAAGTGCCGCTTTGACCCGATACCTGCCGCAGTTGCGTATCCACAATGCCTTGCCAGGAGACCGTCACCCGATCACCGGCTTTGAGTGCGCCATCCGCTAAGTCCAGCGTCACAGTGTGGGCGCTGGAGTTATAGGCGGCGCTTTGCACGGCTACAGCGTGGCCATTGACCGTGACGGTGTAATGCGTGGCTTCGCTGGCGCTACCCGATTCTAACGCGCCTGTGAACTTCAACTGCACGCTGTTAGTGGACACTTTGGCCGTCCCGACGGAGAGGCCCACGCCTGAAGTTTGACCGGAGTTCTTCACTATGATGGTGCTAACTGCACTCTGAGCGTCACCATCTTTCAAAGTGGCGGTGGCGGTTAGAATGTAGCTGCCATTTGCCAGATTGGTGCCACCGGGCAAGCCTGAAATGCGGGCAAAGGTCACTGGCCCCTGACCAGTAAGCTGCGTGCTCAACGGGGTGCGTGTGGCGCTCCACGAGGTGCCCGTCCAATACTTCTTGTCGCTTTGACGCTGTATGTAGAGGTCTACACGGCTGACAACTCCGCCATTCGCGCCCAGGGTGACAGTGCCGCGCACGGCACTGAGCGCACTCACTGTGCCGTTCTTAGTGGGCGAGGTGAAGGCCACACTCAGGGTCAAGGTTTTCTTCACGGTCACGGTAATGGTAGTTGACCCCTTATTACTGGTACGATCAAAAGCTGTCGCAATGAGGGTATATTTACCATTTTGCAGATTGGCACCCGTAGGTAAGCTGGCGCTGCGCAACCAGGTGAGGCCACTGGATGTAGTGGTGAGAGCAGTGGTGAGATCAACGCGCACTACGCTCCAGGCGGTGCCATCCCAGTATTTATTGTCGCTGTTACGCTGAATGGCCAGGTCTACTCTCGCTACACCGCTACCACCCGGATTATCCGTTGCTATGCCTTGCACTGGAGAAAGCGTGGCGACGGTCGAGTTCGGAGCAGGATTGGTGATCTTGGCTGTCGGATTGGTGCGGTCTACCAGGCTGTAATTGATGGAGATGGTCTGGGCAGTGTGATTACCTAACTGATCGTAAGCGTCGGCGGTGATGATATAACGGCCATCGCTTAAATCTTGGCCAACTGGTAAGTTGCGGAGTGTGAATAGTGCAGCGCCATTGGCTAGAGTAGCATTGCGTGATAATACCGCGCTCACGGTGGTGAGTGTAGGACTCCAGGTGCTGCCAGTGTAATAAAAGCCGTCAGTGCCACGACGGATGGTCAGGTTCACATGGTCTATACCGGTGCCGTTAGGAGCATCTGTAGCCAAGCCCTGGATCAAATTAAATTTGTTAATGGCCGTGCCATTGGTTGGGGTAATGAAGACAACTGAACTGGGGGCAGTCTTATCAATGGTTATCAGCACCGAATTGCCACTGCTATTGCCAGCTTTATCTGTCGCATACGCAAAGATTTGATATCTGCCGTCCGTCAGCAGATTGCCACTGGGCAAATCACTAGTGCGCGACCAGGTGTTGCCGTTCAAGTCTCCGGTAAGCAGGGTCGGTGATGGATTCCAGCCCTTGCCTGTCCAGTAGTTGCTGTCCGTCTGGCGCTGAATAATGAGGTCAATATGATCCAGCCCACTGCCTTGTGGCTCATCGGCGGCGGTGCCGAGGATGGACGGGAAGTTGTTCAACTTGGAGAAATCTTGTGGTGATGTAATGGTAATGGTGGGCGGCGTGGTGTCAACCGTGCCGATGGTTATCGAAATCGGCGAGCTACTGCTATTACCGGCCACATCATAAGCCGTCGCCGTGATTGTATAAGAGCCAGGTGGCAGGTTCGCCCCGTTAGGTAAGGGGGCATTTACAAACCATGTATTGGCGGTGATGGTTGTGGGCAACGCCGTCGGCGTAGGAACATAGGTGGCACCATTCCAGTAGAGGCCATCGCTATCTCGACGCAATGTAACGGTGACGGCACTTAACCCACTGCCCCCAAAATTATCCTGAGCTTCGCCGGAGATTTCGGGCAAGGACGGGATGGTCGCGCCCGGCGCTGGTGTCGTGATAAAGACGCTGGGCGGAAGCAAGTCCTGGCCCGCAAATGACAACATCAAACCAGGGAAGACACCGCCGCCATGACAGGAATACTGGGTGTAACAGTTATTAGCATTGCGTTGAACCCCAACTATGCCATCAATGCCGCCGTCCTCCATCGTGCCATAAATAATATCGAAGCGGCGCACGTTTTCATACAATCGAATCTCGAAATTCTCATAAGTGCCAACATTGTTAACCCCAAAGAAATTATAATCGTGCGTCCTCCACTCCAGGTTAAAGATGCGATTTGGTGCGGCTCCCGTGACAGAAGTGTAAACACCATCTGTGATGAGGCCAACACCGGCAAAAGGAGAAGTGTGCAAGTGCGTATGATAAGCGAAAATGGTGTGATCAAAGAGTGGGTCAGGCAGACAAGGCCCATAGGGATTGATAGCACTGCTCTGAAACTGAATATTACCATGAGAACTGATGGTCGCCGTGGTAAAAGTCTCATCGTACAGCGTATAGGGGAAGGGCAGCGTAATTAACTGAGTGGTATCGGCCTGAACCCCGGTGCTAAAAGTGCCGGGATCAATCGTAGCTCCCGTACTGGCCGTTAACGTGTAGTTTGTGCAGCCCGGCCCCGGAAATGGCGTCGGTGTCGGCAAAATGAAACCGGGAGGCACGGGTGTGCCAACTGGTGTTGGACCTGGTGTCGCCCCAGGAGTTGCCCCTGGTGTTGGCTGGGGCGTACCCGATTGACTCCAGGCTTGCGAAGGGGCAAAGCAAAAAGCCATCATGCAACTGAGAACAATGAAAAAACTGTTGGAGAAAAAGGGGCTTTTGAAAAAGGGGCTTTTACGGTTCATGCCGGTGAATTCCTTCGAGGTGAATATCCAAGAATATACCATAGGTGTCTCTTACTGGGCAAGTTTCAGCACCCGTACTAAGAGCCTGTGGGACGCTATTAAGGGCTTGTCCGGGGCTGTTAATCAAGCGGGTTATCTCTTGTCTGACTTTACACTCTTTGCTTTTGTTCCCACTCCCATTCATAGCAGCCCATAGTGTGCCATATCTCACAAGGTTGAGAACGTCAGACATGATAGAGAAAGGAGTGACAGTACGATACTCGTTAAGACGATGTGTGATAAGTAGTTCAATTATAGCACTTATGATACATATCATTGTGAAGGTTGTTCCGCGTGAAGGTTGTTAAGAAGATTTTAGTGAGGGGGCGAGGGTAATTTGAAACCTGTTAAGTTTGGTGTTATTGGCGTTGGCGGCATGGGCGGCTCCCATGCCAGAAATATAGGGCAGTTAGCCGAAGCGGAAGTGGTGGCAGTAGCTGATGTGAATGAAGCAGCAGCCCATAAAATGGGGGCAGAAGTTGGCGCTAAGAGCTATAGCGATTACAAAGCATTGATTCGTAAAGGCGGTGTTGAGGCAGTTATCATTGCCACGCCGCACTATTTTCATCCACCCATTGCCATTTACGCAGCGCAGCATGGGGTGCATGTGCTTAGTGAAAAGCCCATAGCGGTCTCAGTCGCTGCTGCCGACAAGATGGTGCAGGCGTGCCATAAAGATAGGGTCAAACTGGGCGTGATGTTCCAGCAACGCACTGAAGCCTCGCGCCGTAAAATGCGCGACATGATTACCGATGGGGCACTGGGTGAACTGCATCGTGTTTCAATGGTGGTGCCCTGGTATCGGCCTCAAGCTTATTACAACTCCGGGGCTTGGCGGGGCACCTGGGGCGGCGAGGGCGGCGGTGTTTTGATGAACCAGGCTCCGCACTCAATGGATCAGTTCGTCTGGATGGGCGGGATGCCGCAAAGCGTGCAGGGCATTGCCAACACAAGGTTACACCAAATTGAGGTTGAAAACACCGCTCTTTCCATCTTCGACTACGGCAATGGAAAAGTTGGGTGGCTTTATGCTTCCACCGCCGAAGTGCCGGGTGGCGAGCGCATCGAAGTGGCGGGGGATAAGGGAGTTCTGGTTTGGGAAGGGGGCAAGTTGCGCCACTTTGTCCTCGATCAGCCCTTACAGGAGCATTTGCGCAGTGCTACCGAGCAGTTTGGCTCCCCCAAGGGGCAATGGCACGATGTACCAGTTGAAAAAGAACCAGCGGGCCATTTGCAAGTCGTCCAAGCCTTTGCCCGCGCCTTGCGGGAAGATGATGACTCACTGCTCATTGCTACCGGTGAAGATGGCCTGCGCTCCCTGGAACTGGCCAATGCCATGCTAATGGCTGGCTACACACGCCAGGAAGTGGCCTTGCCCCTGGATCGAGGACGCTTTGAGCGGATGCTGAAAAAGTTGAGGGATGGGGTTGCGCCGACAGAGTTGAATCAATCGAAGTCGGGCGCGAAGCGACGGGTTGCTAATGCGGCTACAAAGTAAAAAGTGCAGGACGTGAATAGCTCAAGTTAAAGAGATAGTAGAAGAGTTTGTCATTCTGAGCATAGCGAAGAATCTACTCTTAGTTTCTATAGTAACTCAACTTGCTACCTCTAAAAGAAAGCTGTATTCTCCTCATCAGAGGGCGACCAACCTCACCAACGAGGAGAATACATTGTGCAAGATACCATATTAACCATCTACTGTCTGTGTGCTAATCTACTTCAAGCTCTGGCCTTTC
>JAFAZH010000004.1 GCA_019239895.1 Abditibacteriaceae bacterium
AAGGGATCGAGACGACCTTCAGTCAAGTGACGGCCTTGTTTCCCAAGCCCATTCATGCTGTGACAGCCCAAGGCTTTATCCTCAAGATCGTGTGCTTTCTACTGGCTTTCTCCTTTCGCTGTTTAGTGAGGTACCAACTTTAGGTTATTTAATAGAATTATTGGGGTTTAAAAACTCGTACATACGGGTATAATAATAATACCGCTTCGATTTATAAGGCATTTTGAGACAGACGTTTCAATGCAGGGAGTCATTCACATGTCGCATTTAAAACGCCGTACTTATGGTCAATCCGAGGGCAATGGATTCACTTTGATCGAACTTTTGGTGGTTATAGCAATAATTGCTATCTTAGCCTCCATCCTATTTCCTGTCTTTGCCAAAGCCCGTGAAAATGCGCGCCGCGCGAGTTGTCAGAGTAATATGAAGCAGATCGGGTTAGGTCTCATGCAGTATCAGCAGGATAACGATGAAGCTCTGCCGATCATTAATGGTTATGTTAATCCGGGAAGTCCGGTGGCCGTATCATGGGACTTGCAGATTCAGCCCTATCTTAAAAGTATGCAGGTTTTAGTGTGTCCCAGCGATAGCCAATCGACGAAATTCCCTGTTTTGCAGGGTTATGGCACGAATGTACGTCGTTCCTACGCTATGGCCACTTACCTACATGTATTCACGGCTGCTTGCAGCGGCCAGCAGCCTGAGGGTAAAAACGGCGCGGCGATCCCCGCGCCTTCTTTAACTGTCATGGCTATCGAGCGCCGAAATAAAAGTGGCAACGGTAATGACCAAGGAACATGGAACGATAGAGCTGATGCTCCGGCCACGGACGAAGCACCGACAGCGGGGACGCAAGAAATTTGGGAAACCCCGGCTGGTACCCCTGCCCTGCACTTAGGCACTCAAAATATTCTCTTCGTTGATGGGCATGTGAAAGCATCAACAGCCACCTCACAAAATATGCCCACGCTGGCGAAACATGCGGGGAATCCCAGCCAGGGGAGTTGGATTAACTGTCAGCAGGACATACCCTGCGATCCCAATAATATCGGTGGTGGTACCTGCTAGGTCGGCCTGCTACTTCCTGATTTCAGGATAAGCCGCATCAACCCAGCAGTAATTTCGCTTGAGGGCAATACCTTTTAAGCCAGCATAAAGAAAAGGAGGCGAGTTACTCGTCCTCCTTTTTTCATGTCCGTAGACACTTCACCCATTGCTATTACGCTTCTACCTTGGCTGTTGATGGGTTTATATTTTCTATTAACCCACCAGTCTTGGTGAGTTTATGGCAACCGCTTCTGACTTATGTCACTTTCCGGCTCCGTTCGCCACTCGATTAAAGCCCCACGTAATGTAGTCTTGCTTTTGGCGTTGGCCGTTGCCGTTGTGGGATTCACTTGCTGGCAAAACTGGCGCTATGGGCCGGAGCAGCAACATATTGACAAAGGCGAACAGTTGCTGGCCCAGCGGCAAGGAGCAGCGGCGGAGCGCGAATGGCGCGAGGCCATCCGCCTCGCCCCACTGGACGCGGCACCTTGGGAGTTGCTGGGCGATTACTATCTGGCCATCAGCAACTGGACAGCAGCACTGGATGCTTTCCGCCATGTGCAAGAGCTACGCCCTAACACTGCTAACCTGAACCCCCGCCTCTCCCTGGCCGCGTTACAAGCGGGCGATGCCCAGACCGCACAGCAATATTCCGACCTGGCTCTTAAACAAAATCCCCAGGATATTACAGCACTAAAGGTAGCTGCTGCCGTAGCTGAGAAGAACGCAAAAGCCGACCAGCAATTAAAATATCTGCGGCAACTGGTTACGCTACAACCCCAAGACCCAACTGCTCTCCTGGCGTTGGCTGATGCCCTGGCGTCACAGTATCAATATCAAGATGCACTGCCTCTGCTTGACCAGTTACTTAAACTCGATCCTCATTCCACCTCGGCCTATCTGTTGCGGGGACAGATTTATTTTCAAGATAACCCTACTCCCGCACGTTTGGCGCAGGCGGAAGCTGATTTTAAGGAGGTTCTCCTGGCCGCACCAGACAACATTCAAGCTCGTGGTTATCTGGGACGTATTTATATGAGCCTAAACCGGCCAAAAGAAGCCATTAATCAACTGGAAGCTATCGGTCGTGACCGTCCTTATGCATCTGGTCATCTCTTTGAGCTGTCCAAGGCTTATCGCCAAGCCGGTAATGTGCGTAAAGCGGAAGAATTGATGCGCCGTTACGCTACCCTTAAACAGCTCAATCAGCAGATGGTAGAACTTTTAGATCGCATTGGTAAAGACCCTAATGACTTCACAAGTTATTTGCAAATGGCCCGTTTGCTACTTTCCTGCGTTGAGTCTAGTGAAGCCACCTATCAATTTTACCGCTACAGGTATCTGAAGCAGGGCGTCCCCAGTGTAGCCTATTATCTAGTGAAAGCTTCCGAACTGCGTCCTGGTGATACACGAGTGCAAGCTGTTGCGCAGCAAGTGGAGCGCATTTATCAGGAGCACTTGCGGCAGGGCTTGTTAGCGGTGCAGCACCGCGATTATGAGCGGGCCGATTGGCATTTAGGACGGGCCGTTTTGTTGCGACCCGATGACCCCCGCACGCGTCAAGCCATGCTTAAGTTTGCGCGTTAGCCCGGCACCTCGACTGCCACTATCAAATGTAAACTTCTAGAATAAAGCTGTCGCCAACTAACTATTCGTTACATTATTTTATGCTTATCGCTATGCGCCACAGGCTGCTGCGCAATATCGGTTACCCCCTCCACCGGGTGGCTTTTCTGACTGCAATTTCCGTTGGCTGCCTGCTATTGGGAATGGGGTGCTTAACAGGCTGCTCGCCCTCCTCTGGTGGGCATGACCAGAGCCTAACTCCGGCTCCAACTCAGGCATCGGGAGCTACCGCAGCCAATAATGCCGCGCTTTTTGTGGATGAGGCCGCGCCAGCGGGCTTGAAGTTTAAACACGACCTGGGGAATACCGGTCATTTTTATTTTAGCGAGACCCTGCCCGCTGGTTGCGCCTTCGTGGACTATAACAACGATAGCTACCCCGATATTTTTTTAGTGCAGTCTGGCCCTTCCGGGCCGCTGGCAACAGTTAAGCAACGGCCCTTTTGCGCCCTCTACCGAAATAATAAAAATGGGACATTTACTGATGTCACGGCTGGTTCGGGTTTAGATAAGGACTTAGGTTATACCTTTGGGGTCGCGGTAGCCGATTACGATAACGATGGCTATGATGATCTATTCATTACAGCCTATGGCGGTAATCATCTCTTTCATAATCTGCATGGCAGTGGCCGCTTTGAGGATGTAACGGCTCGCTTAGGGTTGGCACAGCCACACGGCAGTGGCTTCGCTACGAGCGCCGCCTGGGGCGATTACGATAATGATGGTCGTCTAGACCTTTATGTTTGTTATTACGCCGAGTGGAATCATGCCGTGGATAAGCACTGCGGTAGTCCTGGTCACCCTGATTATTGTTTGCCCACTCTCTATAGAGCCGTAACGCACCAACTCTTTCACAATACACCAAGCGGGTTTGTGGATGTGAGTGAGAAAGCTGGTATCTCCCGCAAAACGGGACGCGGTCTAGCCGTATCGTTTCTCGACTATGACAATGATAATCGGCAGGACATTTTTGTAGCCTGTGATATAACGCCCAACTTGCTGTGGCACAATAACGGCGATGGCACTTTTACGGAGTCCGCCGTCCAAGCTGGATGCGCTTACGGTGAAGCAGGTAAAGCAATGGCGGGTATGGGGATCGCCATTGCCGACTATGACCATTCGGGGCAGGAGAGCCTTTATGTCAGCAACTTTTCTGAGCAACAAAATATTCTTTTCAAGAACAATGGGACGGGCATCTTTGAGGATGTCACCGCTGCGGCGCGGATGGCGACTATGCACCTAAAATTCCTTTCTTTTGGCAATGAGTTTTTCGATTATGATGCCGATGGTTGGAGCGACCTGATTATGAATAATGGGCACGTTGAGGTGCAACCGGAAGATCGCAAGGCAGGCGTGCCCCTGCAACAACGTAAGCAACTGCTGCACAACGAGGGGAATGGCACGTTCCACGAGATCACTGATTCTGCTATGCTGGGAGGTCTATCCGTCCCGGTAGTGGGGCGCGGTCTGGCTGTGGGCGATTATGATAACGATGGGCGAGTAGATGTGCTGGCCGTTGCTCAAAACGCACCAGCGCAGTTGCTGCACAACCGCGTGCGCAACAACAATCATTGGGTTTCATTCAAAACTGTTGGTGTTAAAAGCAACCGAAATGGGGTTGGCGCACGCTTTGAAATCAAGGTGGGGCCTACTCGAAGGGTGGCTTCGGTGCGGGCAGGCTCTAGCTATTTGTCTACCAGTGATCGCCGCGTCTACTTCGGTCTGGGCCCGGCCAACAAAGTTGATGAAGTTATCCTGCACTGGCCCAGTGGCACCCACGACGTGTTGAAGAACGTGCCCGCAGATGCTTTCTATACAGTCACGGAGGGGCGTGGTATCACTGACAAAAAAGTTGTCTCTAAAGCAAATAGTTTTTAGAAGTGTACCGATGGCTTGTTCATTTAAAAGAAGCCTTTAAGGTAATAGCTATTTGATATCTGCTCCTAAATATGCCAACGCTTGAAAGTATCTTAACTTTATGTTAACTTGGCAATCAAAGTCCCTTTATCAGTGCGGAGGATACGATGAAAAAATCACCAAGCTTTTGGATTGGTCGGGTCATGTTGGCGGTAGTCGTTTTAGGTAGCATTATCGGACTTGTCGGTTGTGGGAGCGGCCCCGCCGAACCCCAACCTGGTGAAGCGGTTAAGCCCTGGACTGCCGCGGAGAAGGCCCGCGCCGCTGGTGGTGGAAATTACCCTGGCGCAACGAAGAAATAATGATTAGGTAATTTGCCCACTAATAGGTGAGGCGCGTCAACATCAAGGATGAGTTTAACGAGCAGGCCATGCAGATAATTATCTGCATGGCCTGGTTTGCGAGTTGCATTACAGTTAAGATGCTATTATAAATCCGCGCCGATCCGCAAAGAGTAGCTAAATGTTAGCAAAGAGGAATTGCATTGAAACTTCCATTTTTAGTAAAATACCGATTGTTGTAATCTTGTGTGTCTCTGCTAGAGTTCACACTTAAAGTCTTGCCGAAAAGTATAGGAGTTGGGGATTCCGCTGTAGCGAAGGGGCATTATGCATCTGACAACGCGGTTTAGAACCAGCCTTAGGCGGCAAGCTAAACGTAGCACAATGGGCCGTAGCCAAGCGGTAAGGCAGGGGCCTTTGGAGCCTCCATACGAAGGTTCGAATCCTTCCGGCCCAGGTTGGGGAGTCCTGAGTAGAGAGTTCTAAGTTCTGAGTGAAGGTGGCTCAGCACTTGGCACCCGATACTCAGGACTTTTTTATTTTATGAATCTTGGCATTATCATCTTAGCTGCTGGCAAGGGCACGCGCATGGAAAGCGACCTGGCCAAAGTTTTACATCCTCTTTGCGGCAAGCCGCTTGTCGCCTGGGTCTTAGAGGCCACCCGGCCCCTCGCCCCTACCCGCACCGTTGTCGTGGTTGGGCATCAAGCCGATACCGTGGAAAGGGAAGTGCGCGGACGGTTTGATGATGTTGAATGTGTGCTTCAGCCGCAAATGCTGGGCACGGGTCACGCAGTGCAACAAGCCGAGCCTCTCCTGAAAGATTTTGCGGGCGACATCATCGTGACTTATGGCGATGTGCCCCTTATCACGACGGAGACTTTGCAAAAGCTGGTGGCGATGCGGCATCATGGCGATGCGGCGGCTTCCATGCTGGTTGCCACCGTCGAAGACCCCACTGGCTATGGACGCGTGCTAGCCGACCCGGATGGCCGCGTCACCGCTATTGTCGAGCAGAAAGACGCTACACCAGAAATCGCAGCCATCACCAATGTTAACGCCGGAACCTACTGCTTTGACAGTCAAGTCCTCTGGCAGTATCTCTCTCGCATTACAAACAACAATCGGCAGGGCGAGTATTACCTGACTGATGTTGTTGGTCTGTTAGCCGAGGCCGAATTGCGGGTGAATGCTGTCTTTATTAATGAGCGAGAGATGACGGGAGTTAACACGCGTGCGCAGTTGGATGCCCTCGAAGCCCAATTGCGCGCCGAAGGAGTGTGTGGCAGTGAAGGAAACTCTGGAAACACTTGATTACAGTGTCGCACCGCACCTCAATGGCCACGCGCCAGAGGCCGATTTATCCGGCCTCAAAATCTTCTCCGGCAATTCCAATCTGCCCTTAGCTCATGCCATTGCCGACTGTCTCGACAAGCCGCTTGGCTCAATGACCACGCGCCGCTTTGCCGATGGTGAGATGCACTGCGCCATCAACGAAAGCATTCGCGGGGCCGATGTTTTTATCATTCAACCCACCTGTGGCCCCGTCAACGATACGTTGATGGAACTGCTCATTATGTGCGATGCCTTTAAACGTGCTTCGGCACGGCGCATCGTGCCCATCATGCCTTATTTTGGTTATGCACGCCAGGATAAGAAAATCCGCCCCCGCGAGCCGATTTCGGCCAAACTGGTGTCCGACCTTATCACCCTCGCCGGAGCTGACCGCATCTTTGCCATAGATTTGCACGCCGGGCAGATTCAGGGCTTCTTTGACCGTCCCGTAGACCACCTACCCGCCCAACCGATTATTGCTAATTATCTCATTAAAAAGGGCATCTTCGACCATAATGTAACGGTCGTCTCGCCCGATGTGGGTGCGGTAGGACGCGCTACTATTTTAGCCGAACGACTGGGAGCTGATCTGGCGATTGTGGCCAAACGCCGCCCGGAGCCGGGTAAGGTCAAAGTCATTGATGTGATTGGCGATGTCAAAAATCGGGTTTGCGTCTTAATAGACGATATGATTGATTCCGGCGGCACTTTTATGGCCGCTGCCCATGAACTGATGGAGCGTGGCGCACAGGAGGTGTACGCCTGTGCCACCCATCCCGTGCTGAGCGGCGAAGCCGTCGGGCGCATTCAGGAATCGGCCATTAAAGAACTGGTGGTGACTGATACCATTCCCATTCCGCCAGAGCGGATGATCCCCAAAATCACCGTGCTTTCGGTCGCGGCGGTGTGCGCCCAGGCCATCTGCCGCATTCATAATGATGAGTCGGTTAGTACCATGTTTGAGTCATTCTGATAAAATGTGACGTTGGAGAGAAAAACTGGACGCTGTTGCTGGATGCTTGATACTGGATGCTGGGCAGCGATGATTAAAGCTGTCATTGAATCTTAACGATAACCCGACAAAGATGGGTTCTTTAATATCCAGCATCCAGTATCAAGCATCCAGCAACAGCCTCTCAGAATAAAGGAGTTATGACGTGGCAACACACGAGTTAACGGTTCAAAGCCGTGCTGCAAATGGTAAGTCGGCAGCGAAGAAATTACGGCGTGAAGGATTGGTGCCTGCCGTCGCCTATGGCCATAAGGAAGAGGCCGTTACCCTGGCGGTAGACGCGAGGCAACTGCGCGATTTACTCTCGCATCATGCCTCACACGGCCTGCTGACCTTAAAGTTCAAAGATGGAGCATCACCCGATTTATCGGTTATTATCAAAGCTTTGCAGCGCCATCCAGTGCGCCATAGTGTGAACGCGGTGGATTTTCTACGCGTTTCACTGGATGAGGAAGTCACCGCGACTGTTCCGATTGTCCTGGAAGGCGAGCCAACCGGAGTAAAATCCGATGGCGGTGTCTTAGTGCAAGCTTTGCATGAGCTTGAAGTCTCTGCCCTCCCGCAGAATTTGCCGGAGCAGATTACGGTAGATGTCTCGGCCCTGGAATTGAATGGCCCGCCGATTCACATTAAGGAAATCGCGCTGCCCCAGGGCGTCAAAGCCATCACCGATGGCGAAGAACCAGTGGCGGTCGTGAACCCGCCGAAGCTTGAACTGCCCGAAGAGACGGCTGTGGCCGAGGGCACTGAAGCCGACGCGGTGCCTGCCGATCATGGCACCGAGGGCGCTGGCGACAATGACGGAGCAGAAGCATAACTTGTATCCATCTGGCCTTAGAGCCAGCACAGGAATGGCACGAACTGAGGGGAACCTCATTCGTGCCATTCGTAATTTGAGGGGACGCAAAACAGGGCTTGGCCACGCTACGCGGCGCTATTTAGACGCCATGTAGAATAGCGTTTAGATAGCGCATGAAATTAGCGTAACGAAGTTTTGCGTCCCATCACAAGGTCAAGAGGTTAGTTTGGTATGTATTTGATTGTCGGCTTAGGCAATCCCGGAACGCAATATGCGCGCACCCGCCACAACGCCGGTTGGATGGTGTTGGATGAATTGGCGCGGCGGCATTCTATTGATTTAACCAAGAAGAATTTCCAGGCCCTGACGGGTAATGGCTCCATTGCCGAGCAGCGTGTTTTATTAATCAAGCCGCAAACTTTTATGAACCTGTCTGGTCGTGCGGCGGCAGCGGCCATGCATTATCACCACATCGCCTTGGATCATATCTTAGTGGTGACAGATGACCTGAACCTACCGCTGGGCAAGTTGCGTCTGCGCGTGGGGGGCAGCGATGGTGGGCATAATGGCTTAAAGTCCGTCGCGGAATCCTTGGCTTCAAAAGAGTATGCCCGTTTACGCTTTGGCGTCAGTGAGCCACCCCGTGAAGAACGTGAGCAACGCGGCACCGCCGATTTTGTGTTGCGACCCTTCTCAACCGACGAATGGCCCTTAGTCGAGAAGACAGTCGGACGCGCCGCTGATTGTATTGAAACCTTTATCCGGGAAGGTGCCGCTGCTGCCATGAACCAATTTAATCGAGGAGATCAATCATGAAATCGTGGATCAGCACTAACAAGTTAATTGGCACAACGCTAATCGCTTTAGCCGTTTTAAATAGCCCACCAGCGCACGCCAAACCCGCTAAAACTCTGCCCTGGCGGGCTGCATTTCAGCCTGCACTGATAGAGGCCAAGCGCACGCATAAGCCGCTCATGGTCTTCTTTCACGCTAGTTGGTGTACCTACTGCCATGTCATGGACGACAAGACCTTCCCCACCACCAGCGTCATCGCCGCCTCCCAGAAATGGATTCCCGTGCGCTTAGATGAAGATCAGAATCAGGCTGTTAGCAAGAAATATCAGGTCAATGGCGATTTACCGACTATCTTGTTGTTAAAACCTAATGGAGCCTTAGCAGGTCGAGTCAAAGGCTTTCAAAGCCCAACCACCTTAATCAAAGCTATGAATGCGGCTTATGCTAAAGCGAAATGAGAATGCGGGCCGCTTGAATACAGCGTCTTAGCAACCTATTCAGTCACCTGCTCTAAAATGGCAAAATCGCCGGGATTCCAGGCTTGGGTGATGATGTAGAGCTTGCCCCCGACCTCGCGCAAGACCGCGTTGTGGATGTGTTGGAAGTTCTTAAGACCTAATTCCTCCTTGGGCAGTATGGTGGACACTACCTGGTCATTCTCCAAGAAGTAGATGGGAGCGCCTTTGGTGCGATCTGGCCCATCGAGAGCGGGCACGACCGCATAATTGCCCCAATAGTCAATGTCACAGGCCAGAGTGCCTGCGGGCAAGGTGAGCGTCGAGAGGTAGCGTCCGTAGCGGCTGAAACGTTCGATGCGCGCATTCGGACGGTCGGCCACATCAATTCGTTTAAGACCAGGCGGCACCGTGATGCTATGGCCGGTGCCGAATTTCCCCTCGCCGGTGCCGCGACCTCCAAAGGACAGATCGTTCCAGGTTGCGCTGATCGGGTTGAAGCTTACTTGAGCGGTGAGTACATAATCCAGGTCACAGTAGCCCGTGGACACATAGTACAGCCCGTCCAGGTATTCCACACCAGTGGGGGCAAACTTTCCGTTATGGGCAAAATACTCATTGCAGGTCGTGTTACCTAGTTCCTGTCCAGCGGTTGGAATACCCAGCGTGTTCAGGAGTTTGCCTTCCAGATTGGTGGTAAAAATCTGTCCGGTCTCGTTGGCAGGAAATACCAAATAGGGCGCACCATCAGGCCCGTACCAGATAGTCGTATTGTGCATGTTGACGTTCTTCATCGCTGGCGCTGTTGGCACCAACTGTACCGACTGCATATCGGCGCTCACCCGGAGAATGCCAGCCCCACGCAGAAAAAAGTAGGTCTCACCCTTACCCGGACGGTGATCCACGGCAGAGCCGCCGTGAGCCGAACGCAACACCTTTTTGGCCTCTTCCGGTAGCCGCTCCGAGGTCAGAAACACTTTGAACCGGAACTTGCCCTGGCCACTGACCGGCACCGCCGGTTGCGGATTTGCAGCGCCCGGCGCTGGAGCCTGGGCCAGCGTCATGGGGGGGTGGCTCGAATTTAGTTGAGCCGCTTCTGGCACGCCATCCGCACGCGCCACACCGCTACTCGCCATCATTACACTGAGCGTCATTAATCCGGTACTTACAACCGTTGCAAGTCGCTGTCTCATTAAGCCTCTCCTGTCCATCTTGGGGATTATTTGGGGGTTCCTGGCACGGTCACCCGTTGTCAAAGTATAACGTCAATGTAATAGCTTGTAGCCACCCATTGATCCTAAAGGTTTTGGTGTCTTGGCCCGTTAATAGACTCAAACAATCCCTATAACTAATAATTGAGTCGATACCCACGGCCTTCAGAGTAGCTTAGAGAATGACAATGAAGATGCTCTTTATTATCTACTCGCCAAATAATTGCATCTACTATCTATAAGCAGTAATCTATTACTAACTGACATTGAAAGGTAATCAAGGCTATGTGTGCCACTATCCGAAAATTGCGCTGCCAGAAATGCGGGCACGAGTGGCTGCCGCGCAAGTTTGGACGACCTCAATGGTGTCCACAATGCAATAGCCCCGATTGGGATGAGCCACGCAAACGGCCCCCGATTGCGGAGCAACGGGCCAATGCCCGCCAGCGCAGGATCGAAGAGGCTAAGCGGCTTTTAGCCGATACGCCACTGCAAATCGCCCCGGCTGTGATTGTGCCCGCAACGGTTCAGGTGCCTTTCTTGGATAATCCCCCCGCAGGCCCCTGGAAAGAAGCCATAAACCAGGCGGAAACAATGGGTCTAACCGATGAAATGGCCAAGACCCTTAGCTTTAAACCAGGTGACTTAATGGTGTCAGTGCATGGCGAGTCTATGGAAGCGGCGGGCATTCCCGATGGGAGCCAATTGCTGATGCGTCCGCTTAATGGAAAGAAGCCGCCGTGGGGCGCGGTGGTGCTGGTGCAAGCGGTGACACCTGAAGGTCAATACCTCAGCACCATCAAACACTGGTACACCACACCGGCAGGTGGGCCAGATTTGCGCGATGGCCGTAATATGCCCTTTTACCTGCCGACAGGTGTGGAGCAAGTGACTCCGGTCGCAGTCATGGTGGGACTTATTGCTCAACGCTCGTTCAGCTATCGAGAGGAATTATAGAGATGGGACGCTATGCGGGCGCAACGCTAATTTCATGCGCTATTTAAACGCTATTTATTCAATAGCGTCCTTTTGCGCTGCGCTGCATAGCGTCGCCCCCGCGTTGCGTCCCATTAAAATTGTTGGTAATTAACGTTTATCCACTGGATCAGGCGGCACGATGGTGCCATCGAAGATAGCGGCGTCCGAGGCGACTTTGCAGTTGTAGCCGACCACGCAGCGTTCAATATGGGTATTGGCTTGCACCTGCGCACCATCCCAGAGAATGGAATGGGCTACTGTCGCGCCTGGTCCCACCACACAACCTGCGCCTAATACTGACTTATCGCTGATGCGCGCTCCGGCTCCAATTTTACAGCCGGGGCCAAGGACACAGGGGGCAGTGATCTCAGCCTGCGGGTCAATCTCGCAACCCTCGCCAATCCATAAGCCTTCCCCGGTCTGCGGCACAGTTGTTTCCAATTTCAACAGGTGCTGAAAGAAGTCGTCGTGGCACTCACGATACTCGCGTAGATTCCCAACATCGCGCCAGTAGGTATTCATCTTATAGCCAAAGAAGGGCTTTTGCTGCTCCAACAGGAACGGGAAGACATTTTTGCCAAAGTCGTGGAACTGACCCGAAGGAATCAGGTCGAGAATCTCCGGTTCAAAAAGGTACACACCGGTGTTCACTAAATTGCTGGGGGCAGTGCCGGGGGCGGGTTTTTCGACAAAGCGTTGGATACGGCCATCTTCTTCCAATACTACCACACCAAATTGTGAGGGATCATCCACGGTGGTCAGGCCGATAGTGGCGATAGCTTCCTTGGATTTATGGAATTGGAGCATAGCCGTGAGGTCTATGTCGGTGAGGTCATCGCCGCCCGTCACTAAGAACGTTTCATCTTTAGCAAAGAAATGCTTCTCTTCTGCGACCCGCTTCACGCCACCCGCCGTGCCCATTAATTCGGTTTCGCGGTTAAAATGCATCGTCGCGCCCACCTCATGGCTGTTGAAATAATCCTCAATCTGCGCCGCTAAATAGTGGGTGTTGCAATAAATCTCGTTGAAGCCATGCCGCACTAAGAGGCGCACGATGTGTTCCATCACGGGCTGGTTGATAATTGGCACCATTGGCTTGGGTACAGTCCGGGTTATGGGGTCGAGGCGGCTACCCACGCCTGCTGCTAAAATCATTGCTTTCAAGGCTGCTTTCCTTTCTCAAGATGATACCGTCCATAATACCTACGGTAAGAACCTGTGTTCCATCCTTGGCACCAATAAACAAATAATACAAAAGGCAGAGAGGTTATGTAGCCTCTCTGCCTGAGCGAATTTCATTCCTAAAAGTAAGCTGAACTGTGCGCTACCGCACCCGGAGAGACGCGACTAATCACATCTCTACTGATTGGAGGAACTATCACTGGAAGAAGACGAGCTTTCCGGCACGGGGACAGGACTCTCCGCAGCACTGCGACTGCTCTCCGAGCGGGACGAAGAACCTTCGTCCGAAGCGTCACGAGAATGGCGTGGCCGCTTCACATCGTCTGTTCTATGATGGGAACGACGATGGCGACGGGCGTGACTGGCATCGTTATTATCTTCATCCGCAACGGCTAAGCGGGTGTGCTTACGGTGATTGCTACTTTCGGCAGCAGCCACGACATCCGTGGTATCTTCTTCTTTGACGGGAGCTTTGACCTCAGGAGATTCGGCCAGGGTTTTGTCGTCACTGTCCTTGATAACGCCAGCTTCCCGTAAAATCTGCTTGGCACCAGGGCTGGAATTATTAGTCGGGCCAAGTTCATCTTCTGTCGTCGAGGGTGAATGGGCCAGAAAATCTTGGGAATTGAACTTGGGGCCAAAAATATAGGCGAGGAGCTTTTTGTTCTTGGGCCGGTTCAAGGTCAGCGAGCCGCGTGTGCTGTAGACACCAAAAAGCGTTAAGGGCTGAATTTTGGTGGGGTCGCCAATACGCTTGGCAAAGTAGGCTGCCGAAGCGATAGTCGTATCATTCATGTCCGTCTCGAACTGGCGACGGATTTCTTTAATCATGCCCGGCAAACGCCACTTGGGCATCTGGGCTAATTGTTTTGCCAGGGCGCGCATCACCATCTGCTGCCGCCGCATCCGACCCGGATCACCTTCTAAATCCATGCGAAACCGGACAAAGTCATGGGCCTTTTGGCCGTCCAGCAGTTGCAAACCGGGTTTAAGATGGATATGCAGGTTGCCCCAGTTATCATCATAGTCCAGGTTGCCGCGATAGAGTTTGCCATTCTTGCGCTTTAAGGCTCCATCTACATTGACCCAGATACCGCCGATGTCATCAATCAGCTTTTTAAAGCCATCGAATTTAATCACGGCATAGTGGTCAATGGTAACGCCTAACTCATCATGTATCGTCTGCTTGAGTAGTTCCGGGCCACCATACGCATGAGCCGCGTTTAACTTCCCTTTGCGCACATGAAATTCGTTGGGGGGAAGGTGGACAATCGCATCACGCGGGAAGGACACCATGCGAATGGTGTTTTGCGTCTTATCCAGCGCCATCACAATCATCGAATCACTACGCGCTCTTGTATGTTTATCCGCGGTGTGCCAGAGGTTACGTCCGCTTTTGCTGAAGATTTCTTTATAGTCAACGTCACGCCCAATCAGCAAGATATTAACATGATCGCTGTTCGCCTTATCAAAGATAAGATCAGGATTTTCCTTAACTGTTGTATAGGTGTGCCAGTAACTCTGCAAATCCTGTTTGGTCTCCCTACCCTGCGGGGTCAGATTGAAGTAACCAAGGGCAAACGCCAGGGAACCTACTGTTGTAGCCAGTGCAAAAGTGCCAACACTACGCCAGAAGCGACTGCGCGTGCGAGCCTTTAGTTGCTTATCAAAGACATCTTTATTAGGAGTTGGTGAAAAATCGTCGTTGGGCTGATCAGTATCTGACTGAAGCGTCTCGTTTGCCAAATTAAACCTCCGTGTCCATCCGTTCCAGTGTAATCAGGATTAGGCTACTGGTCAATTCTACGCGCCTTGTTATAGCACCTGTTTTGCGCGTTTACTAACTTCCTGCACTGTGTGGGACAACACTTTATTCTGATAAGTTTTGAATCTTAATAAGTTCTTTACGAGCTAAGTTAAAATAAGAGGTGCCGTTTAAACCGCGACATCGGGCCGGAATTTGTTGTAGGACGAGCGCATCCAGCGCACGAAGTCATCGGCTTCGGCATAACCATCGAGGCTGTCCACGCGCTGCCCGCTACTGTCCACGACGACAATAGTGGGAAAGCCTTCGACATGATAGCGTTGGGTTAAATCTTCGCGTTTATCTCCATCTACTCTAACGGGAATAAAGTTTTGCGACTCGGCGATGACCGAAAAAGCTTTATAGGTCGTGTTATCCAATTCTTTGCACCAGTGGCACCACTCGGTGGAGAAATCAATCAGCACCGGCTTGTTGGCGGCCTTGGCCTTGGCTAATGCCTTTTCGTAGTTGGTTTCCCACGTAATATGGGTCAACTTTGGCGTTTGAGGCGCTTGAGCCAGGGCCGACTTGCTGTGTCCTGTCTTATCCTCAGAAGGGGCAGTCGTTGAAGGCTCAGTCGCTTGGGGCGCGGTAGCTGACTTGGAACCCGGAGCAGTTGATTGGGATGCCTCACGATTGGTTGAGCAGCCAATCAAGCCACCCGCCATAAACGCCAAAATTAACAGGCAGGTCGTGCGAATTGATATAGCAGGTTTGCCTACGGTTGAACCAGGAAGCGTGCCCATGAAATATGCCTACTTTGGTTCCGCCTTAAAGGTAAAAGACTCAAACCGGGGAACCGCGAAAAGGGACGCTTATAACCAGTTTTCGTTCCCTCAGTTCGTGTCCGCGCCAGCTACGATTGCCGGGTTAAGGTTTGACTTTACGCGTTCTACTCAAAGCCAGCGCGAACTGCATCCAATACTTGTTGTGCATGACCCAGGGGCGTGACTTTCTCAAAAATGTGACGCACGATACCCTCTCTATCAATCAGCAAAGTAGTGCGGAGAACACCCGTTACAGGTTTACCGTACATCGTCTTATTGACCAGCAAGCCCCACGATTTTATCAACTCGCCACCAAGATCAGCAGCCAGTGGATAGGGTAAGTTTTGATTCTGGATAAAGCGAATATGGGAGCGGATATTATCGCGCGAGACGCCCACCACTTGCACATTCTCTTTTTGAAACTCCGGGTAGAGGTCGCGGAACCCACAGACTTCGATGGTGCATCCCGACGTGGCATCTTTGGGATAAAAGAACAAAACAAGCGATTGCCCTCGCGCACTTTGAGTTGTTAGAGTGCTTTCGCTGATGTCGCCGTTGGCATTGGGCATGGCCATCGGCAGAGAAAAATCTGGAAGCGGTTGGCCGACTTGCGGCACCAGGGTCGAAGGTTGAGTAGCTTTTGAGTTAGGCATAATGACTAAAAAGTATTTTAATCTACGCGATAACCTAATGCACCCATAAACCACCGAACCCGGAGCGTAAGCGACGGGCTAGACTCATAGCCTCCTCAGACTACCACGAAAGCCCGTCGCTCACGCTCTGGATTCGTTAAGCTCCTCGCCTTCTTTGGCCACTCATCGTTATAAATCTTGGCGACTGACTCTATAATTCAGTGGGCAGCTTGCATTTCTGTCACAAAATCGGCGGGGCTATAACCGCCAACATCGCGCTTGCGCTCGTTGCCACTGCTATCTAACCAAACGATGGTAGGGACAGCCTCTATACGATATTGCTCTGACAATGGAAGCTGCGTATCGGCATTAACCTTAACACTGATGAAATTTTGAGCCTCGTTGATAACGGCTTGATTGGTGTAAGTGTTGGAATCCATCCAACGGCAACTTGGTCATGTATCGGTATAAAAGTCAACCATAATGGGCTTATTCAGACTACGTGCATTGGCTAAAGCCCAATCGAGGTTTGTCCACGCAATAGCAGTAGCCTGTGGTGTTGGCGTTAGCATCACTTGCGGTTGAGGCACCCCTGAATTCGCCACGCCGCCATGCGTCAGAGTCAGATAGAGGAACACCACCAATGGTAAGAGCAGGGGCGCGAATATAATACCTAGACCGTATTTTGGTGGGTTTGTAGTCGTCTCCTGCGATTCCATTTCAACTCCCTTTCCACTCTGTGAGCATAGCTTCTTTAATCTTCTCGGCAATGATTCAGCCAAGCCCTTCATTTGTTAGGAAGTATCCAGGTTCAATAGGGATAAAACTATGGATAAGTGCCCTTAAGCCGTCAGTCAGCAAAATTAAATCATTTGCATCTTCCTCATTACGCTTAGGTGAACTTTGCCCCCCCTCACCAAACCTCTCAAGTTGTGCTATATCATTAAATACCGTTGCCTTTCAGGTCAACATTTGCGCCTGATGCTGCACCTTACCACGCACTTTAGCGTCACTACATTCCGTTACACTTCAAGTTGAGAGATTAAGGGTTCCGCACACCGATGGCCAATTGCAATTGTGGCTTCTGCCACCTTCACGTTCATTCCGAATACTCCCTGTTAGATGGGGCCAACCGCATCAAAGACCTCGCCAAACGCGCGGCGGAGATGGATATGCCAGCTCTGGCGCTCACCGATCATGGGGTGATGTATGGCGCGATTGACCACTACCAGGCGTGCAAAGACCAGGGCATTAAACCTATTATCGGCGTGGAAACCTACGTCGCGCCGCGCAAGCATACCGATAAAGACCCGCATCTCGATAGCCAGAAGAACACCCATCACCTGACGCTCTGGGCCAAGAATGAGACTGGCTATAAGAACATGGTCAAGCTCATCACCCAGGCCAACCTGCACGGGTTTTATTACAAGCCGCGTGTAGACCACGAGCTTTTAGCCGAGTATTCCGAGGGCCTTATCTGCGGTAGCGCGTGTCTGGGCGGGGAGATCCCGCAGCTTATCGTGGGCCAGAAGTTCAATGAAGCGGTGGCGCGGGCCGAAAAGTACCGGGAAATCTTCGGCAAAGAAAACTTCTTCCTCGAACTAATGGATCACGACCTGCATGGGCAGGCAGAAGTCAATGAAAAGGTGGTTTCTGTCCATCATAAGACGGGGATTCCGCTGATCGTCACCAATGACGCGCATTACCTGCGCGCTCAGGACGAGCAGATGCACAAGATTCTCGTCTGCATCGGAACCAACACCACCGTCGAGAAAGCGGCACTGCATTATGGGCCAAACTTCTATCTCAAGTCGCCCGAAGAAATGTTCCAACGCTTCAAGCATGTGCCCGAAGCCCTCGAAAACACCCTGCGCATCGCGGACATGGTGAATCTGGAACTCGACCTTAAAACCACCCACTTCCCCAACTTCGAGGTGCCCGCAGGTCACGACCTCGTCAGCTTCTTGCGCGAGCTATGCAAGCAGCGTTTCCACCTGCGCTATCCTACTGGCCACCCACGCTATGATGAAGCCGCCAAGCGCATGGAATATGAGTTAGGTATCATTATCCAGAAGGGCTATGCGGGTTATTTCCTGGTAGTGCAGGACTTCATTAACTGGAGCAAAGAGCGCGGCATTCTGGTCGGTTGTCGTGGCAGTGCGGCAGGCTGTTTAGTGTCTTATGTCTTAGGGATTACCAACCTTGATCCCCTGCCCTATGGCCTGCTGTTCGAGCGTTTCTTGAACCCGGATCGCGTCTCCACGCCTGATATTGACGTGGACTTCCCCGATAAGCGGCGCGATGAAGTGCTGCAATACGTCACCAATAAATACGGCAAAGAAAAAGTTGCCCAGATTATCACCTTTGGAACTCTCGCCGCCCGCGCCGCCGTGCGCGATACGGCGCGCGCGATGGGGCTTGATCTCAAAATCGCTGACAACGTGGCCAAGCTGATTCCGGCGATTCCTGGACATCCCGTTTCGATCAAAGAAGCCATTGAGCAAGTGAAAGAGTTAGGCGACCTCTATAACGCCGACTCGACCATCCGCAGCCTCTGCGACACGGCCCAGCAGATTGAAGGCTTCACGCGCCACGCCAGCCGCCATGCTTGCGGTGTGGTCATTGGTAAAGACCGCCTGGATGATCTGGTGCCTCTCGAAGAAAAAGATGGTGACGTTATCACCCAGTACCACGCTAAAGCAGTCGAAAAAATCGGCCTGGTGAAGATGGATTTCTTAGGGCTGCAAAACAACACCGTCATCAACGACACCCTCGACCTCATCAAGCAGCGGCATGGGGAAGACCTCAACCTGGAAGAGATTGACCTCACCGATAAAAAGGTCTACGATATGTTGGGTAAAGGCGATGGCGTCGCCGTGTTCCAGATGGAAGGCGTCGGAATGCGCAACTTATTGCGCGAACTCAAGCCGGAAAACTTAGAGCACATCATCGCGCAGATTTCGCTCTACCGTCCCGGCCCGATGGAAGAAATTCCCCGCTACGTGAGTGGTCGTTTCGGCGGCAGAGTCACCTACCCGCACCCCAAGCTCAAAGAAGTGCTCAAAGATACCTACGGCATGTTGCTCTACCAGGAGCAAGTCATGCAAGCCTCCCAGGTGCTGGCAGGCTTCACTGGCGGTCAGGCCGAAACATTGATGAAGGCTATGTCCAAGAAGAAAAAAGAGGACATGGCCAAGCTCAAGCCACTCTTCCTGGAAGGTTGCGGGCAAAATGGCATAGACCAAGCCACCGCCGAAGACATTTTCGGGCGCATGGAGGACTTTGCTAAATATGCTTTTAATAAGTCTCACGCTGCCTATTATGGGCTGGTCTCTTATTGGACAGCTTACTTAAAGACGAATTACGCGCCTGAATTTATGGCGTGCAAGATGACGAGCCTGTTGGAAAAGAAGGACAAGTTGCTCGTCGTCATTGACGACTGCCGCAAGCATGGTATTGAAGTTTTGCCGCCGGATGTGAACGAAAGTAATCATGAATTTACCGTTGTGGGCCAAGGTGTGGATGCGGCTATCCGCTTCGGGTTGCAGGCTATCAAGGGCATTGGCGAAGCCCCGGTGAATGCCATTATCGAAGCGCGTCGCACTGGGGGCCGCTTTATCTCCCTCTTCGATTTCTGCGAGAGGGTGCCGCCGCGTGCCTGTGGCAAATCGGCGATTGAAACGCTTATCAAATGTGGCGCGTTCGATAACATCAACAATAATCGCCAGGCGATGTTAGAAGTAGTTGATAATGCCATCAAAACGGCTGAATTAGCCCTCAAAGAAGCCGGACAAGTGGGTCTCTTTGATAGCGGGCCGACAGCGGGCCAGCCCAAGCTAACGGGCCAGATACCGGATATTCCCGATGCTGACCGCGACACGCGCCTGGGTTGGGAAAAGGAACTGTTGGGTCTTTATATCAGCGACCACCCGTTGCTGCCGCTGCGCCACTATCTAGAGCAGAACACCACGGCGATGGAGCGCATCAGCGAAGACCGTTCTCTCAGCGATGGCAGCAAAATCACCGTGGGCGGCATGGTCACCACCGTTAAGAAGATGGTAGATAAAAATGGCCGCACCTGGGCCGCTTTTACCATCGAAGACCTCACTGGCTCAATTGAAATCCTGTCCTTTGCCAAGACCTATGAAAAGTGCGGCAACTGCGTCGAGGAAGATGCCAAGTTGTTAGTCTCTGGACGCCTGGCTGCCGACAGCGGGCGCGGCGGACGCCAGCAGAATAATGACGACGATGAGAGTGGCGGGGGTGAAGGCGAGGCCGTGCGCTATAAAATCATGGCCGATGAAATTGAAGTCATCCCCGTTCAAGATGCTATTGCCGCAGGCGAAGTGGCGGCGCAGCACGAAAGCGTTCAGGCATACGCTGAGGCGAACGGTCACAACCCCGACCTCAACGGTGCTACACCGACTGATTTAGCGGGCAGTAGCGGCTACGCAGCCAATGGTAACGGTGTCAATGGCACTAACGGCTCAAATGGCTCCTGGAATAACCATGCTGGCCAGAATGGAGCTTACAGTAATGGCACCCCCGCGCCTAATGGAGCCAATGGCAATGGGAGTTACACCAATGGCAGCAACGGCAATGGTTCAGCTGGCATCGGCATCAATCGTAACAATGCCGCTTTAGTGGGCGCGAATGGTAATGGAAGTAGCAGCAATGGTAACGGCAACGGTTATACCAATGGCAGCAGCAACGGTGCCGGGGAGGAAGGTCGTCCCGCCATACCGCGCATTGGACGCGGCTTTGCCCCACCCCACTGGGCCTCGCACTGCGTCCACCTGCACATCCCTGAAGGCCAGGCAACCGCTCTCACATTGAACCGCCTGTGGAAAATCTGCCGCACTTATCAGGGTGAGACCGAAGTCTGGCTGCACCTCGATAACGGTGAGGAGACCGTGCAACTGCGCGTTTCACCTTCCTACTGGGTCAATATTTCACCAGAGTTTTGCGATGAAGTGCTGAACGTGCTGGGCGAAGACCACTTACTGATTCCAGAATTTTTGCATTAGCTGGAATTACTCAACGATGCTTGTTGCTAAGCATCTTAGATGCTTTATAGTAAAAGAATAATTGATTTGATTCAATTGTCTTCTGTTTCTCTGCCCACTTTCTCCTTGAGTCTATAGCCATAACCCCTAATCCAACGGCCGCTCCAATTGAAACGGAGGCAAGAGCAGGCAGATGTGATAAACCAGATAAACCTGCTCCCAAAGCTCCTCCTGTTGGAATGCTCAAAGGCTTTTCTGGTAGCAAACCACCTAATTCATACAGCCATTTATTGGATGCTACGGAATCTTCAATTTCCGCCACGGCTGGCTGAACCTCTGCCCGAAAGACTTCTTCTGCGGCAAGAGGAAAATCTTCTGACCAAGCTGCGGACTTCATATCCCTTGAGAACTTTACCATTGCGCCACGAAATCGGACAAGTGGCTTATCCAATTCTTTGCGGATGTCTAAAATCTCATCAACGGAAGCGTCATCAAACGTGGGTAACCTCTCCATCAGATCGGCAGCTAGACCAACTGGCTTTGCCCTATCTACTTGCACTTCTGTCACGTCAATCTTACCTTCTCTCAATCCCAACCGGACAAGATTGCCCGTAAAATCATCAAACAAAGGATAGGAAGAGGAGCTTTTTATTGCCTGCTCTATTTCGTGTATAAAGTCCTCTAACATCTGGCTGGTGTCCCCTGATGCATTCCCCGGTAATAAGGGCGCATTAAAGCTTTGCCCTTGCTCTACGGAATTCAGTTGAGCCGCTTTCTGAACACAAACGGCTATCCACTGTATGGGACTCAATCGCTGTCCCAAGGTCTTTATCTCTAATCGGCCCGTCTTTAAGAGCCGTTCAAATTGATCTGCCTTGAACTGTTTTGCTATTTTAGATGCGGTTTGCTTCATGCTCTCAACTTCAGGACGAATAACATTTTGCATACTCGCCTTCATACGCAATTCCTGTACGGATAGATTCCTCTTAGACAATAGCTGACGATAAATGCTAAAGAACTTGGCAGCGTCTTCCCTTGCCTGGTCATCTTGAGCTATTGAGGGTGCAACCATCTCCACAAGTTCCAGTTGCTGGCGTTCTGTGAACCTTGAGAATACAGTAATTGGAGTCAAAATCAAAGCTATAGGACTGCAAAGAGTAACCTTATCTGCATAAAGCAATGCCGCTTTAGCCAGTCTGAGATGATGCTCGACGACAGTAGCTATATCATCATCGCCTTCAAGTGCTGCCCCGATTGTAATATGAAAGTCAGGCGGCTTCTTCATATCAGATTGCCTCTTAAGCGGTATAATTAATCTGAAGTTTAATACGATAACCTTTGCTCGTTAATTAAGTGGCAATCCGGCGAGACCAAAAGAAGCATTTACCTGCGGCCTCCTCTTGCCTACGCAGTGAGGGAAAGGTCAGGCACGAAAGCAAAAAGGGGCGCGTCAACTAATGACGCGCCCCTTACAGTTAGTCTGATTCTCCGCTACAGATAACAGCTTGAGTTACTACTTAGCAGCGAGTGGCCCGGTTTGGCCGGAGACTATTCGACCCTGTTCATCTAACAAGTCACTCCAGGCGACTGTGACTTGGTCACCACTATGCAGCGTGCCATCTGGCAAACCGAGTATTACGCTATGAGCAGTGCCATCATAACCAGCGCTTTCCACGGTGACAGCCTGACCATTCACCTGCACCGCATAATGCGCCGCGTCACTGGCCGTTTCTGACTCTAAGGCTCCCAGGAAGCGGAGCGTCACCCCATTCTTAGCAGCACTGGCGGTGCCAGTGGAGAGTTGAAGGGGAGAAGCTATAGGCACATCCGCTTCGCCCCGTGTGCCGGTGCTGGTCGCAATGCGGAAGTTACCCATTGTGGCTGTCGGCCCGGTCAGGGCTGGCACCGGATAGCCGATGTTGAAGGCTTTATCCACGGCAAAGGGAATCACACGGTAGTTGCCTACGCCCAACGTCAGCGGCAACGGCGTGGTCCAGGTGCTGCCACTCAGGGCCGCCGCTTTGACGTTGGCTGGTTTCACAACTCCGAACACGTTATTGAGGTTAGCAGTGGTTACAGTAACCGCAGCATCAAAGGCATTCGTGTTCCAGTTGTAAAGGCTCAGGTTCAAGCCGCTCAAGCTGAGGCTGTTGATCTTCGCCAACACCACACCCACACCTAAGATACCGCTACTGTCAGTGGCAGCACCTGTCGCCGCAGGCAAAGTTGCTTTGGTGAAGGTGGCATTACCTGTCGGCTTGGTTACTGTTACTGTCGGCTTCGTCGTGTCCCCGGCTCCGGCCACAAAGTTGATGGTCTCAACGCTGTTGGTGGTCAGGGTCTTCACCACATAGTTGCTGATGAATGAGGTGCCAGCTTTGTAAGGCGCGACAATGTAAGTGCCTATGGCCAAGCCAGTGAAGGTGTAAGCTCCAGTTTTGCTATCCACTGTCACGGGAGTAGGTTTGACCGTTGTGGGAGCCGCCAGGAAGTCCAGCACCGCATTTTGGATGTCGGCGGCAGTGGGTGCTACCTTGCCAGTCCACTTCAAGAGCCCTACCTTAGTTCCAGTTACAGCCGCACCGGTTTTCGTCTTCACTGTCCCGGTGATGGTATAGGTGGTGGGCTTAATCACGGTGAACGCCTTGGTAGCAGTACCCCCTGCGGTTTGCACCGTGATGAGGACACTACCGATGGCCAGACCTGTCGGCACCGTTGTTACCAACTTGGTGGCGGTGGAAGTAGCCGTATTCACCGTCGCTGCGGCAGCGCCAAACTTCACAGTGGCATCTTGCAAGTTGGTGCCATTGATGGTGACAGTTGCCCCCATCGGCGCACTGGCCGGGCTGACGCTACTGATGGTCGGCACTGGCAGTTTGTCGGTTTCGGTGGCAGTCACGGTCACAGGCACGGCACTTAAAGCACCTGCTACGGCACTGATGTTAGTAGTACGCGAGCCAGTAATCTTGCCATCACTAACGCCTGTAATAGTGAAGGTAACGGAAGACTGCCCAGCCGGAATCGTCACCGGAGAAGACACAGTGGCGACGCTGGTATCACTGCTGGCGACGGTGACCGCTAAGGCAGCATCAGTGGAGGTGTTGCGGGTGAGAGTGCCCGTCGTGGTACCATTCTCCGCAAAGGTCGTCGGGGCGATGCTCAGGGTAAGCGTTGGCCCATCATTATCTTTGACCGTGAGCGGCTTGCTATCGGACAGGGCACCTGCGGTGGCTGTTATGGTCGTGCTGCGGTCGCCTTGAGCTATGGCATCATCTGTCGTGTTGATGGTGAAACTGGCCAGGGTTTGTCCGGCATGAATGACCACGCTACCCGGCACTGGAATAGCCGGATTGCTGCTGGTCAAATTTACCGTCAGCTCAGAAGTGAACGGTGTGTTGCGGGTCACGGTGCCGGTGATGGTTTGACCTTCGGTTACTGTATCCACAAGCGCATCATTGACACTCAAGGCAAGGGTCAGCTTCGCCACATCCACATCTTTGTTCGTTACTCCAACTGAAACCGGCGCTAAGCCATTGTAAGTCGCATCACTGCTGCTGGGAGCAACCTTGACCGTGTAAGCCTGGTCGCCGTCCGCTATGTGATCGGCCACCCCGGTCACGGTTACAGGCTGTGCCGCATTCCAGTTCGCAGGGGTGAAGGTTAAGGTTGCCGGAGCCACCGTGCCTTCATTCGGGTTGCTGCTGCTCAAATTGATGGTTACATTGGCTAATGGCTGGCTGCTGAGCTTAACTGTAAAGTTCGCCGTGCCACCTGCTTCGGTGGTCTGTAAGCCAGTGGTTGGGGTCACGACTAAGCCAGCAGTATCATTGTCAGTTAGTGTTACCGTCTGATTAGCACTAATGCTGCCGCAACTGGCGCTCAGGATAACATTGCGAGCGCCATCGGCGACAGAATTGTCTACGGCACCAATGGGGAAGGTGACACTATTATTGCCAGCGGCAACGGTTACTGCGGGAGTGCCATTTTGCAGCGGCAAGCTTAACGCACCCGGCACATTGATGGCCAGCAAGAAAGTCATGTCGGAAACCGCAGGCTTATCGAGGGTGAGCGTAGCGGTTGCCGCATTAGCCCCGGCTGCTTCGCTGAACGTAGCGGGAGCAATGCTCAACGTGGCAGAAGTTGGTGGCTGGGTAGCTGCTACGACTTTGACCAAGTTTTGGGCAAAGGAATTGTTGAAACTCGTATCATAGCCGTTGACCGAGACGTAATAAGTCCCTGGTATCAGTTTGCTGGCATCCGGCCCATTGGCAAACGTCCAACTACCATCGGTGCCGACGCCAGTCACGGGGAAGGAGTAATAGCTGGCAACCCAGCTCGTGCCATTCCAGTACTGTTGCGTATTGGCATTATAGAAATTAATGGAAAGTCCTGCGACCCCAACATTATCGGTAGCCGTGCCTTTGGTGACCGCCAGACTGGTGACACTGGAATTATTGGCCGGGTCAGTAATGCTGAAGGTGGGCGGTGTGGTGTCACCACCGCCGCCACTGCTGCCCGTAGCTGTCACATCGGCTGTCGCCTCACTGTAGCCAGTAGCAGTCGCCTGAATAGTAATCGGCGAATCGCCGGGGAAGCCATCGTTGTGCGCCGCCACGGTGAAAGTGGTCGAGAGTTGTCCGGCAGTGATTTTTACGCTGTCAGGCACCGAAGCAACATTCGAGTTATTGCTGAATAACTGAACCGTCAGATCACCCGTCAGAGCCGCTGGAATCGAGACAGTGCCAGTTGCAGCATTGGCTCCCGCATTCTTGCTAAATGAAGTTGGATTGATGCTCAACGTGAGCGCAGGCAGTGTCACGGTAAACGTCACCGTAGTAGATTGCCCGTCATTGCCCGCCTTATCTTTCGTCAGAACACGTAAGGTGTAAACGCCCGCATCCAGTGGCGGCAATGCCTTACTCCAGTTCACCGAGCCATCCTGATTGGCGGTTCCAAAGAAGGCCGGATAGTAATTGATGGAGTCATAGGCTGGTGTTTGAGAGAGGTCATAATAGTAGGGCGAGCCATCCTGATTGGCGGAGCCGCTCCAGAGTTGGTTCTGATGCTGAGCATCGGCACCACGGGTCAGGCGTATGTGAAGTTGCGGTTTACTAACACCCTGACCACTTGAGTAGTCATAGTCACTGGCGATACCAGAGCCATTGAGGTCATCCGCCGCCGTGCCCTTGATGGTACGCACTGCCGCATCCGAATTCAAGTAACTGTGACCATCCTGTGGCTGGGTAATTGTGATCGTTGGAGCGGTGTTATCAATCTGGAAGTTGACAGCGTCCGAGGTGCCTACATTGCCAACCTCGTCGGACGAAACCGCCGTCAGCGTGTAGGTGGCGTCGGTGAAGCCCTGTATTACAGTTGGCAGCGTGAACGTCCAATTACGATTATTGTTGTAATTCCCGTTATCGGACAGTGTGGCTGATAATAAGTTAGCGGCATCAGAGTAGGTGCTTGTCCAGGTACTGCCACCTGCCCACCAGCCAGCGGGCGTAGTGTCACGGGCGTCACGGTGCAATTTAACTTTGACACTGGTCACATCCGAGCGCACGTCTTGTGATGTGCCCGTCGCTTGCAGCAGGGCACCACTGTCAACCGTGCCAGTGCTGTGATAGAAGCCGCCACCATAGCCATTGTCAGCATAAGGTTGATTAACCGTCACGGTTGGCGGCGTGGAGTCTATGCCGTCGAAGGCTGTCTGCATGAGGCCGCCAGAGGAACCGGCGTAGTAGCCGCTGTAGCCCACGGTATAGATGCGCTTGGTTTGCGGATTGAAGGCTAAGTTGAATGCGCCGCCATAGGAGCTACTGGAGTCTGCGCCACCGATCTGCGATAGGACTTGGTTCGTCGCGCCACTGATAGCTATAAGAGCACCAGATAAGCTACTGGAGGCGGAGACGTAAACGCGATTATCCGCTTCATTGATCGCCACACCTGCTCCATAATACTGGAATGACGAGTTATTGGAAAAGGGAATGGCCGTTGTCACTGTATTGTTCGTGCCATCGATGACTTGCAACTGCTGACCATCCGCCAGGTAAACCTGGTGCGTGGCGGAGTTGACTGCAACGCCCGCCGGATCGGGCACCTGATAGCCATTGCCATAGCTGAAGGGCAGCGTCGCTTCTTCGGTGTAGGCAGCATTATCATAAGTTGAGCCTTTAATGACTTTAAGGGCCACTTTACTGTTGACAGTGCAGCCGACATAAACCTTATCGGTTGAGGTGTCCACGGCCACACCTAATGGCGCGACACCTGCTGGGTGCAGGGTGCGATCCACATTCAGCGTGCCATCCCCATTGACATGAATCACGCTCAGGCTCGGATACGAGCTGCCGTTATTAGTCACGTAAATAGTATTGGTCACCGGGTTAAAGGCGATGCCGGAAGGATGATCGGTAGAATAGGTCTCGTGAATGGTGCCGTCGGAATCAACCGTGCGGCTTACCAGCATATCCACGGTGACCGAATCAATGATGGTATCGGTCGCCCCATCAATGCGCACCAATTGTCCGGCGCTGGGTAGGGTAACGTAAATCTGATTGAGTTGGGTGTTCACCGCGATGCCGTAAGGAGCATTGCTTAAGTTAAAATCAGGATTGGGATAGAACGCGATGTTTTTGATTACCTGCCCGGTCGTGCCATCCACCACATGCACCCCTACCGCACTCGAGCTTTGGTCGTTCGTGATGTAGATTTTGTTTGTATTAGGATTGACCGCCACCCCACGCGGCTCGCTGAAGAGCGGCACCATAGTCAAGCCAGAACTGCTGATGACGCTGAGTACTCCGTCTTGAGCCACATACACGTTCCCCGTGCTGGAATTGACTGCCACATCATAGGGCGTCCCGATCCGCGTCAAATTATAGGTGCTGCTAGTCGTAACGCTGTCGTCTGAACCGTCGAAGATGCTCAAGCCATAAAAGACACGATTGTTGACCGTGTCACGGAAATAGTTAAGGTTGCCAACATAGACTTTGTTGTTGCTCGGATTGACCGCGATGGAAGTCGGATCATTACCCACCGTAACGAGGTTCAGCACGCTGTTGTCATCCCCGTTGATGACGGCGACCTGAGTGCCATGCGTGTTGGCGTTGCCTGGCATGGTGACGTAGATGCGATTGCGGCTGGGGTTCACCGCAATGTCCGTCCCATAACCCAAGCCCAGTGCTGATGTGTCGGGAAGGTTAACGGTAACAGCCGTATTGGTTGCGCCGTCAATCACGGTAAAGGTGCGTGCCGTGCTGGAATTATCGCCATCATTGGACACATAGATTTTATTAGTCGTTGGGTTAACCGCCACGCCATCGGGATTAACCCCTACGGGCACCGTCGCCACAATGCTATTGTCGTCACCGTTAATCACCGTTACCGAGTTGCCAATGGGCTTGCCGTTGCTATCTGAGCCACCAGTCTGCGTGACATAGATTCTGTTGGTCGTGGAATTGACGGCAATGCCTTTCGCATTACTGACCGACACTGTATCGAAGGTGCTCACGTCACTGTCGAATACCAGCACGCCAACCTGGTAGCCCGATCCCACCGCATAGACTTTGTGTGTGGTGGTATTCACCGCAATCGCAGCGGTGCTATAAGCGTAGTCGAATTTGGTGGAAATTAATCCCGTCGCGCCGTCCAAAATACGAATTCCCCCATAACCGCTGATATAAGTCTTGTTCGCCGACGAGTCCACGGCTACATGCTCGTAGTAGTTGTCTGACCCCGGTATGAGGTCAGTCTGCCCCAAGTCTTGCAGCCGCGTTATGGCATGAGATGGCAAACCGCCAGTCAGCAGCAGTAGCGTCATTAGTAGAACGCCAATTAATGACATCCACCGCACCGGCATAAACTTTGCTTCCAAAATCATTTTTACTCCTGACAATTCTTGTCTATTTCATTGATTATAGAAAATGGCTTGTTTCTATCATGTCAAAATCATGTCAAAAACAACTCTAAATGTTAATTTCTTAAAAATTTTCTTAAAAGTGGGATTCTTCTAACTTAGATCGCGCAAAACTACCGCGTATGAGAGACGCCATACGCGAAGTACGCATGAAGATAATTAGAACTTGGGTGCTTACTTGATCGAAGTTTGTAGAGCCTCGGCAATGGTCTGGTCGAGGGTAAAAGTTTGTCCTATGGTCCAAGCCATGTTAAATTCACGCTTCGTCATTGATTCACGGGATGCCGTGATGGTTGCTTCGTAACGCCCCTGATTATAGGGTAAGCGTGGCGCACCCATAGCAGTTCGCAGAGATTCTGTAGCGGAAAGCAAACGTATCGCACGGGCTGGCTCTCCCCTGGCAGTCCAGACCCCGGCCAATCCTTCTAAGCAAACGATGATCTCACGTTGGTGCCCCGATCCGCGGCGGATACCCAGACTCTCTTCAAATGAGTTATAGGCCAACGCAACTTGTCCCTGCTCTAAGGCCACACGCCCCAGGCTCTCCAGCGAAGTAGCAATACCTAAGCGATTTCCGGCAGCACGCCGCAAGGCCAAACTTCGCTCTTGAAAACCCCGCGCCGCTTCATGCTCGCCCTCGCTTTCAGCAACCAAGCCCTGGATGTTCAACATCCAGGCAACGCCGCCCTGATCGTTAAGTTCTTTCCAGAGAGGTAATGCCTCTTGACATAGACGCAATGCAGTTTCATTATCACCATGCGTCTGGGCTACTCCGGCCAAGCTGCTCAAGGACACTGCAATACCACGTAAATCATCACGCTGGAGATGCACTTCCAGGCTGGCTTCATAATTAGAGCGAGCCTTATCAAAATCACCCTGCGCCAAGGCTACTGCTCCCAGCCCATTGAGCGCAGTGGCAATACCAGGTAAATCATCCAGGGTACGCGAGTCAGCCAGGCTTTGTTCTAGATAGGAGCGAGCCACGGCATAATCACTTTGATAAAAAGCCAAAAAACCCGCACACGATTCTGCTTTCGCTCTAACCATTGGTGCCACCGTTTTAGCGGCAGATGTTCCTTCTATTCCGTCCGGGGTGGCTTGATTGAAGAGTTGCCTCAAATGCTCACGCCACTCCGCAAGGTGGCCATGCGCCGACCAGAACCACCACAAGGCCCCGGCCAGACGCAAACCCCACTCTATTTCACCTGTTTGCTGTGACCAGCGCAGCACAGCTCGAAAGTTATCCAAATCAGCAAAGGGCCAACCGCGCCATGCTCCCGGCGTGCCCAAACCCAGCCCGCTTTCCGCGCATTCCGCTAATGCCACATAGTATTGGGCATGACGGTGGGCTAACTCCGTGGCAACCTCGTTGGCACTCTCAAATTTGGTTAACTGCTCCTGGGCATACTCGCGCAGAGTTTCAAACATCCGAAACCGAGTGTTAACAATCTCTCCGGCCCCATCAGCTTCGATGGTTTCGACGCGGATGAGCGATGCCTCGCGTAACTGTTCTAAATACTCTAAAGCCCGCATCTCCTGGCAGACAACCTGGGCCGCTTCTAATGTCCAACCGCCATAAAACACCGATAATTGCGCAAAGAAACGCTGCAATGCGGGGGACAGTAATTGATAGCTCCATTCGATGCAGGCGTGCAGCGAACGATGGCGCGGAATGGCGTCAGGTTGCCGATTGATCAAAAAATCGAAACTCGCTTCTAGACTGGATAGCACTTGAGCCGGACTCAATACAGCTAACCGAGCCGCTGCCAGTTCAAGCGCGAGGGGAATGCCGTCTAACCTTGTTACAAGGCGGGCGATACTGGTTGCATTAGCCCGTGTCAATTGAAAATCGGGTCGAGCTAGCTGCGCCCGGTCTACTAGAAGCTGCACACTTTGGCAGCGCGCCAAAAGTTCAGGCGTCCCAGAGTTGGAAGGCTTGGGCACTGGGAGCGGTAAGACTGGATATTCAAGTTCGCCCGCTAGCTTAAGGCGTTGGCGTGAAGTCACCAAACACGTTAGGGTTGTTGCTTGGGTTAGTAATAGGCGTAGGATACCCGCACCTTCACTCACAATTTGTTCAAAGTTGTCCAGTACCAACAGCACAGGCTGTACTGTTAAAGCTTGTGCCACATGATCCAGTGACGGCCCGGACGCGGCTTGAGGCAGGCCCAGCGTATCTGCGATAGCATCTGGAATCAAGTTAGCATCTTGCAAATCACCCAGCGCCACAAACCAAACCTCGCCCTGCCACGGCGGAGCCTTTCGCTCCAACAACTGGCGGGCGACTTCTACAGACAAACGCGTTTTCCCACTGCCCCCTGGCCCAGTTAAAGTTATCAGGCGGGATTGCTGCGATTGTAGCAATTCCATCAAGTGGATTAATTCAGCCTCGCGGTCGAAAAAACGCGTGAACTGTGGCGGCACATGCTGCCATGCTTGCCTCGCTTGAGCTTTGGCAGCACTCTTAGCAGCGACTTTTGGTTTAGCACGGCGTGTGGAACGTGTAACGGTGGCAGCACTGTTCTCTTGGCTGGTAGCACTATCGTCTGTGCCTTGCAAAGCTTCTTTACTTTTCCGGGGTGAGGCAAAATCGGCGGTGTTGGAAACTCGACTGCCACGGCCCGCGTTGGCTGTGGCGATAAGGTCATAAATGCGGCGCACATCGGCCCGCGCGGGTTCATGGGAAGGCGCGACACTGGCTGTCCGCTGGGCGATACGCAACGCCGTAGCAAAATCGCCATGTTGTTCCAGATAGGTTAAAAGTTGGCTCTGAGCCGCGAGAAATAAGCCTTCAAGCCGTTCTTCTTCTAAAGGTATCCAACTCTCGTAGTAACCCGGCAGCAAGGGGCCGTGGTAAAGCTCCACCGCGTGCGCCAATAAGCGTGCTCGTTCTGCATCCGCAGCCTGGCTCGCAGCCAGCAAGGACGACTCAAAGGCTGCAATATCTGTGGTCACGGCTGCTGGATTGAGGCTAATAACGTTGCGGTCGGCTTGCAGGATCGAACCGGGCGGCACATCCGGTGGTTCTAATTGGCGACGGAGTGAGGCTAAGGCCAGGCGCAAATTATTGCGACCAGTTTCGGGTGAACTGGCAGGCCAGAGAACTTCAATCAGCACCTCCCGCGAGTGTTGCTGATGGAGATAATAGGATAGATAAGCGAGTAACGCTCCAGTTTTGCGGGTGCGAAAGCGTGTGAGGGCACGCCCTTTTTCCGGCAGGCTACAGGCACGCAATCCTCCCAAAAGCTCAATCCGCCACCGCTCTGGCATAATACCTTTCTCGTATCAGGATGCCTTCTCTAACGTTCTCGCATGAACTTGGCCTATTTATATTCATAAAATGGCCTGGGAACTCAGCAATGCTTAAATTGCTATTCCCGTACTATAGACATCACTTTATGCAGGGCTTGTTCCAACCGTTCAGTGGCGGCTTTACGCTGCTCGCGGCGCGGCAGTTGCGCCAAATCATCAAAGTGGATGAGCTTGCCGTAATGAATATGGACAGGGGCTAAAGTGGGACGGGGGATCATCCCGGCAAAGGGCACAATCAAGTCAGTGCCCCAAATACCCACTGGCAGCACGGGGGCACCCGTGCGCAACGCCAGGAGACTGGCTCCTGGTTGGATTTCCCCTAATTGACCATTCTCGGAACAATGCCCTTCGGGAAAGATGACCAAGCCCTGTCCATGTTGCAGTAGGGCTTCTGAGCGTTGTAATGCAGCCCGATCAACGCCTTGCTGATCTACGGGAAAAGTATGCATGGCAGGCAGTACAGACGCTAACCAGGGCATCTCCCACAACTCCTGCTTAGCCATATACCAGAGTGGACGCACACTACCATGTAGCACTAAAGCGGGGTCAGCATTAGAAAGGTGATTGGGCGCAATAATAACGGGGCCACGACGTGGGATGTTGTGCCGTCCCGTCATCTTTAAGCGGGGGGCGAACAAACCAAAGAAAAAGCGCATCGCCAGGCGACCAAACGGCATCAGGTGGCGATAAACAGGAAAGGTTTGATAATTGGAAGCCGCTAAGTATCTATCAAAATCTGCACCTATCTGTCCGGCATCCACGTATTGCTTTCCTTTCGTGACCTAACGTCCCCACCCGTTTCGGCACGGGGTTAGGCTTTACAACTTATCTACTTCGTCTGTATCGGTATCTTCGGCACCCAGCAACACGCGCACAACTTCATCCGCCGTAGTCAGGCCGCGTTGCAGCTTATCCAGGCTATCCTGCCACAACGTTTTCATGCCGTGTTGCACCGCGATTTTGCGTAGCGTGTCAGCATCCGATTTTTCCATAATATGGCGACGCAGTTCTCCATCTACGTTTAACAACTCGGTGATAGCCAACCGCCCGCGCATTCCTGTCCCATTGCATTCCGGGCACCCTGCCCCACGATACAACTGCGTATTAGGTGGCAACTTTAAGCGGGCAATATTGGACTGATAATCGGGATCATCGAACGGCACGGGTTGGCGGCAATGGCGGCAAATCATCCGCACCAGGCGTTGCGCCAGGACACCCGATAAGCTTGAGGCGATCAGGTAAGCCGGAATGCCCATGTCCTGCAAGCGGGTCACGGCGGCGACTGCCGAATTAGTGTGCAGCGTGGCTAATACGAGATGGCCCGTCAGAGCCGCCCGAATGGCAACTTCTGCGGTCTCGGTATCGCGGATTTCACCGACAAGGATAACATCGGGATCTTGGCGCAGAATGGCCCGTAACTGTGTGGCGAAAGTGAGGCCAATTTCGGAATGGACTTTGGTTTGCGTGATACCATCCAATTCGTATTCAACTGGGTCTTCCACGGTGACAATGTTCTTGGTCTCATCCCTCGTCACGGAAAGTGCGGCGTAAAGTGTTGTCGTTTTGCCAGAACCGGTCGGGCCTGTTACCAGAATCATGCCGTAAGATCTCTTAAGCATTTCCTCAAAGGTCGTCCGCGCGTCGGGAGTAAAACCGAGGCGGGTCAGGTCAGTCACCAAAGAGGTGCGATCCAGCAAACGCATCACGACTTTTTCGCCATGCATCGAAGGCAACGTTGAGACACGAAAGTCATAGACGCGCCCACCAATGGTCGCCCGGAAACGACCATCTTGCGGCAAGCGGTTCTCGGTGATGTCGAGATTCGCCAACACCTTCAAGCGCGAGACAATGGACGGTTGTAATTCAGGGGGAATCATGCCCCCGGCGTGCAGGTGCCCATCCACTCGATAACGTGGCAAAAGCCCGCCAGCGCGTGGCTCCAGGTGCATATCCGAGGCACGCATCTGCACCGCAATCTTGAGCAACTCGTTGCAATACGTCACAATGGTGCCCATAACTGGATCATCTACCCGATTGTTCTCACCTTCGATTTTCACACCGGAATCATCTAATTCCAGCGCCCCATCCTGGCCTAAACCGACGGAGGTCTCTGCCGAAGCCCCCGCATACGCTACGGGAGCCATTTGTTGCGGCATCGCCTGTGGCATTGCAGTCGCATGACCATTCGTTCCCACCGCAACAGGCGTTCCAACCGACGCAGCAGCACTACTAAAAGCATCGGGGTCAAATTGCAAGATGTCCATCGTGCCGACCAGACCCATATCCACGAGGGCCTGGGCAAACGTTATCCCGGTACTCCGTCGTTGCACCGCCGCTTGCACTTGCTGAGGCGTCAGCAATCCGGCCTGCACTAAAGAACGCGCTAATTGCTGTTCGGTCATAGAGGACTCCTAATTAACCTAACCCCCGTCCCCCTTCCCGACACAGGAAAGGGGGTGTCTGAGGTATAGTGTCGGGTTGTAACTAAGATTCTATTCAAGTGTTGCTATTTTATGAAAGAGCAGAGTTTGCTGCTCTCCCTGCGTTTAGCCTCAGACACCCCCTTTCCTGTGTCGGGAAGGGGGACGGGGGTTAGGTCACCAGCCACGAGTGGAAAGCATTTCACTCTCAGCCATCTGGCGCACATCTAAGCCCGGCATGGCATCGCCCAGTTCCATTGAACATTCGACGAGCTTAGCCGGGTCATCATAAAAAGTGGTGGCGTCTACAATGGCCTTGGCACGCTGTTGCGGGTCGGTACTCTTAAAAATGCCACTGCCGACGAAAACGGCCTCAGCACCCAATTGCATCATGAGCGCGGCGTCTGCCGGGGTCGCTACCCCACCCGCCGAGAAGTTTGGCACTGGCAGTTTGCCCGTCTTCGCCACTTGCACCACGAGGTCATAAGGCGCACCTAAGTTCTTGGCTTCGGTCATAAGTTCTTCATGCGGCATGGCCTGAATGCGGCGAATGGCACCATGCACAGCGCGCAGATGACGTACCGCTTCCACAATGTTGCCTGAACCAGCCTCGCCCTTGGTGCGAATCATGGCCGCGCCCTCGCCGATGCGTCGCAGGGCTTCACCTAAATCACGGCAGCCGCAGACAAAGGGGACGCGAAAAGCATATTTGTCAATATGAAAATGCTCGTCGGCAGGGGTCAGCACTTCGCTCTCGTCAATAAAGTCTACTTCTAACGCCTGCAAAACCTGCGCTTCGACAAAATGCCCGATGCGACACTTGGCCATGACGGGAATCGTGACCGCTTCTTTAATTTGCTGAATCAGCTTCAAGTTCGCCATGCGCGCCACGCCACCCTCTTTGCGGATGTCGCTCGGCACACGTTCCAGGGCCATCACAGCAGCGGCCCCGGCCTGTTCAGCGATAATCGCCTGCTCCGGGGTCACCACATCCATAATGACGCCGCCCTTGAGCATTTCCGCGAGTCCAACCTTAGTGCGAAAAGTCGCCTTCTGGTCGCCTCCGTGTCCGTTTAATTGTCCATTCGTTTCTGACATAACATTCCTCGTTGTTTGCTCACCACAGAGACACAGAGGAGAATGAGGATCGAGAATAGAAGATCGAGGATAGATAGAGACACGCTGTTGTTGCGATTCTCTATCCTCCATCTTCTATCTTCAAATTCTCTGTGCCTCTGTGGTGAAATTAAAATTCTCTTCGCCCGCGCATCGCTCCGGCGATAGTCATTTGGTCGGCATAATCCAGGTCGCCACCGAAGGGCAGGCCCCGCGCCAGTTGAGTCACGCGCACATTGCGCGGTTTTAGCAAATTCGCTAAATAATTCGTCGTTGTCTCGCCTTCGACCGTTGGCGAAAGGGCAAGAATGACCTCACTGATATTCTCTTCCCCTACCCGCCGCACGAGGGCATTAATATTCAGTTGATCGGGGCCAATGCCCTCAATGGGATTCATCAAGCCACCCAAAACGTGATAGCGACCGCGAAACTCTCCTGAATTCTCCACCGCCATCAATTCCCGCGCTTCGGCGACCACGCAAAGGGCCGCATTGTCACGACGCGGATCGGTGCAAATATCGCAGATTTCCAAGTCCGTAAAACTACCACAGCGGGTGCAGGGCTTAATTTGCTCCCGCACATTGCGCACGGCTCGCGCCAGATTCTCACTGTCTTCGCGTGGCGCACGCAGAATATGAAAAGCTAACCGTTGCGCCGATTTCGGGCCAATGCCCGGTAATTTTTCCAGTTGTTCCAATAGCTCCGCTAAGGGACGAGCGTAATACAACATAATTGGGGTTTAGGGTTTAGGGTTCGGGGTTTAGGCGAGACGTGGATGACTTTCCTGTTCTAAACCCTAAACCCCGAACCCCACACCCGCTCTAATATCCAAACATACCGGGCATTTTGCTGGTAAGACCACCAGTGATTTGATTCATCTTCTCCGCGTGATGTTCCTGCGCCTTTTTGATAGCGTCACGCACGGCAGTCACAATGAGGTCTTGCAGCATCTCAATATCGTTGGGGTCTACCACTTCGGGCGCAATTTTAATTTCCAGCACTTCGCCCATGCCAGAGGTGGTGACTTTGACCATGCCGCCACCGGACGCGGTTTCCAGACGCTCGGCATCCAACTGGTCTTGCAGGCGCATCATGTCTTCCTGCATCTTCTGCATCTGTTTCTGAATATTTCCCAATCCCGGCATATTTGGCAGCATATCAGTTGTCCTTTGTCATTAGTCATTGGTCATTTGCCAGCAGCCGCGCATCCACAAGGGACAGAGGACAACTGACAAAGGACATATTAAAGTCTATCCCTCACCTGAGCGCCCCACAACCTCAGCGGCGAACATATCCTGGGCTAAAGTCAAGACATCTTCCTCCAAGTCATCGTCTACAGGTTGCTCTTCTTTGACTGGCTCTGGTGGTGGCTTGACCGGGGCTTGGGCTAATTGAAAACGCAACCGGCGCGGTGTCGCCATGCATTCATTGAGCACCTGCTCAAAGGGCAGGCGGGTCGCCGCTTCGCACGCTTTGGCATAATGGAACTCTTTTTTGAACTCCAACACAGCCTCTTTATCATCCATCGCCACCGGCCAGGCATCGTGGAGATAAGCCACCGCAGAGACACCAATTTTACGCTTAATCCGCGTTAGCACCGCGCCCCACAGTTCCACAAACTCATCCAGATTATGAATGCGGCGGCCTTTCTTCTTACCCCCGGATAAATCGGGCGCAGCAGAGGATGCTGCACTCTCCTGCTCTGCGGTAGCATTTTCAGGGGGGTCAGGCATCTCCCGCGCCATTGCGCCCGCCTGGGCTTCCCCGGTTAGCGGAGTTAAATCTTGTGAGCTAACTGCTGGTTCTTCTGCTGTTTCAGTCTCAGCCGTGGTTGCTGGCGGCACTACTTCATTGATGAGCGGGTGGGGCTTATCCGTAACAACCGCTTCAATCTCAGGCGGTGCTGTTGGCGGCTGCTTGGCGATAGGCGTTGAGGGCAGAGAATGCGGTGGTGTTAGTGATGGCTCTGCCGCAACTTGTCCATTAATATGCCCATTGGATGCGGGTTTCGGATTTTGCCGCCAGGTTGCTTGCGTGCTTCCAGGCTGTGCCATGCCCTGTTGTGCGGCAGGCATAGTGCGCGGTTGTGCAGGAACCGCAACGCTACTCGCAGCAGAACGCACTTCTCCCGTATCCCCTGCCGCCCGGACTAAGGTCAGTTCGAGGAGCAAACGATGGTCGGTACTCTGGCGCATTTCTTTTTCAGCCAGGCGCAGCATCTCGACACAATTCATTAATCGCGCGCGCCCCATGCGCTGCGAGTGTTCATGTTGCCGCTGCTTTTCCGCTGCCGCCAACATGCCATTGCTTTCAAAGCCTACCGTCAGCAATAGCAATTCCCGGCAATAGTTGGTGAGGTCGCGGGTGAGCTGCATGAAACTCACGCCCTCATCAGTGGCACGTTCGATCTGATGTAACGCCTGGGCTGCATCGCCATCGGCTACCGCATCCATCAGTTGTAACAGCAATTCCTGCGACACCGTGCCCAGCACCAGGCGCACATCGCTTTCTTCAATAGTCTCTGGCGAAAACGCCGCGACTTGTTCTAAAAGGGTGAGGGCATCACGTAAGGCACCATCCGCTGTGCGTGCAATGAGGCGTGCAGCATCCTGGCTGAGTTGAATATTTTCGCAATCGGCCACATATTGCAGACGGCGTACAATGTCGCTGGGGCCGACACGCCGAAAATCAAAGCGTTGGCAGCGGGATGTAATCGTGGTCGGCACTTTATGGGCGTCGGTGGTCGCCAGGACAAAAACTGCGTGGGCTGGCGGCTCCTCCAATGTCTTGAGCAGAGCATTGAACGAAGAGACTGACAGCATGTGGACTTCGTCAATGATGTAAACGCGGAAACGTCCCTGCGCGGGAGCTACATTCACCTTTTCGATGATGTTCTCGCGCACATTGTCCACGCCCGTATTCGAGGCGGCGTCAATTTCAATCAAGTCCATGACGGCTTGATTGTCACGCACCCGCATACAGAAATCGCATTGATTACAGGGGATGGCGGTAGGGCCTTGCTCGCAGTTGAGGCACTTGGCGAGGAGGCGGGCCGTGGTGGTTTTACCGGTTCCACGCGGGCCACAGAAGAGATAGGCGTGCGCCCACCGTTCGGCACCCAGGGCATTACGCAAGGTCTGGGCGATATGCTCTTGGCCAACGACATCCTCAAACGTCTGGGGGCGATACTTGCGGTAGAGAGACATAACGATTGCGGATTGCGGATTGGCGATTGCGGATTAGAGGAAAACTAGATGCAAACGGTGTCGTTTGAGTCTGGCTTCCTGAATAATCCGCAATCCGCAATCGTAAATCCGCAATAATAATGGCCGCGCACCCACGCTTCGACCACGCCCTTACGGACGGTATCGGAGCCGGTGGCTGGAAGTAGGACACCTACGGCGCACGGCGGGAAGCGCTTACCGTTGCTGCCTTCCGGCCCTGGCGGGGTTCACGCCGCGCCGTCGCATAGGACCCACTTCGTTGTCGCTCCGTACTCCGGCCAGCTCCACAAGAGTGGGCCTCGGCGCGGGAATTCAGCTCTGCTGAGCGGATTGCAGATTCAGGGCACCGCTGGCTCCCCGCTTAGCGCGACCAAACTGGGAGATTGCGGATTGCGGATTGCAGATTGCGGATTAGGGAAAACCAGATGCAAACTTGTTGTTTGAGTTTGGTCTCCTTCAATCCGCAATCTGCAATCCGCAATCCGCAATCAAATGGCGGACAGGGTGGGATTCGAACCCACGAGGCTGTTTAGACCCACACGAGTTCCAGTCGTGCTCCTTAAACCACTCGGACACCTGTCCTATCATTAGTTATGAATTTTGAATGTTGAGTTTTGAATTGTGGGCAACTCTTAACTCAAAACTCAAAACTCATAATTGCGTGCAGCGGACAGGGAGGGATTCGAACCCCCGATACCCTCGCGGGTATAACGGTTTTCGAGACCGCCGCATTCGACCACTCTGCCACCTGTCCGACAAAGCATTTTACTATAATGCGCCAAGCCTTGTCACCACATCTATAAAACTCGAACGCGGCAGTCTCTCAAGACGAAGCGGAAAAATTCAGGTTGCTCCTGGCTTTCAATCGCTGACAGCCATTTCCGTGCGGCCCAGCAAATGCGGCGTGGCATCAATCGAAAAAGCTGGGATGCGTGCGCCCTTCTTCGCCACACTCAAAGCCGCATCCGCATCGGCCAGCAACTCCGCCACTTCCTCCCGCACCGATAAAGATTCCACATCTTCATCATCGCCGGGCGCATCGGGATGATCATTCGCCAGATGCTCAGGAGCCGCCAGGTTGTGCCTCTCCGATTCGCCAATACTCACCGACACCGGTAAAATTTGCTGCTGCCAGGTGAATTCGGTTTCTCTGATCACCTTTTGGAGTTTCTCGTGCAGGAGCACGGCTCCCTGGAGATCGGTTTCGGGGATAATGACGACAAATTTCTCTTCGCCAAAGCGCCCGACAATATCACTCTCGCGTGTCCACTGGCGCAGGATGCTGGCTACCGTGCGCAAGACATAGTCGCCACAGGCAAAACCGAAAGTCGAGTTATAGAGGCGAAAATAGTCAATGTCCATCATCAGGCAGGTCATAGGGTGGTTATAGCGTCGCGCCCGCGCCCACTCACGGTGCGCCGCGCGGAAGAAGAAACGGCGATTTAAGAGTTGAGTGAGTTCATCATATTGCAAAGAGCGACTGAGTTGCTCCCGTGTCGCCGCCAGATCACGCTTTAAGCGGGCCAGTTGTGTCAATAAACTCAGCCGCGCTTCCACTTCGGCGGCGGCGGCATTGGCAGGCAGGAAGTCATCCGCTCCCGCGTGACGTAACGCCTCCCAGGTCTGCGCCGGGAACTGCCCGGCTTTATAGACCGGAGGCAAGCTGGCTACCACCAAAGAATCTTCACTCTGGGGTTGCGCTTTAAGCTGCTGGCATAGCTCCTGGGCTGCCGCAATATCCTCACTCACATCCAATATCAGAACTTCGGGCGGTGAACTCTCCAGCATAGCGGAATCACTCGCACCCGTTATTATAGAGACCTGATGTCCGGCAGTGGTCAGGGTTTTATGGATTTGTTGTGCGTTATGGAGGGACTCGGCAGGGGCATCGCTCACGATTGCCACCCGAAATATAGGTTTTGAACCGAGTGCTTCACCCGGCGCTTGATAAGGTTCCATCGGTGTCGCCTCGCTCTCGTTGATTTTGATTGAGCATCGTTGTTCTAGTGCAGTTCTTGCTTTTCATTTTACCATAGTCTCTTATCGCCTTCGGGAACCTCACGCCCTGCTATTCATCTCAGCAACAGTCTCATAGCAAGGCACCTTTGAAGGACACCCCAAAGCAGTTTTGCTATAATGTTCTATGCTCTAATTTAGCCATTTGGAAAACGAGCCGCGTTAAGAGGAGCTTAACCAATGGCTTTTAGAAGATAATTTGCTCGCGTAGCCCAATTGGTAGAGGCAATAGACTTAGGATCTATCGAGTGCGGGTTCGAGTCCCTCCGCGAGCATCACAGTTTCTGCATGGTGTTTGAGGTGCTTGCGAATGGCATTGTCAGAAACCTGTAACTGCCTTGCTACCGCCAGGTAAGATGATGCTTTTACCATCACTGCTAATTCATTAACTGGCGGCCATTTGATTTTTTGACCTCTTCGCCTGTTGGCACAAGCTTTACATCGCAACACTCTTTTGCTGACTCTGCAATTGCAATCCAAACAGTGATTGACGACCAGCGCGCGTTGCATATTCCTGCCGCAGTAAGTTTCTGTCTGTGAGTGGCAATTAGGGCACAGTAAACGCAGATTTTCTAAGCGGTTATCTTTGCTAATCCCGTTTACATGATCGAGATGAAGCGTCAGAGGTTTGCCTAACCACTCTTGATACTGGCAAATCGCACATCTATTCTCCAGTAACCCTTCCCTTATAAGTCGTCGTTTTAAGTGATTGGTGCTGACATACTCGCTATTCTCGACAAGTATCAATTCCAGAGGGGCTTTCTTGAATTTCTCCATAATACTGTCAATTGTATCGAACTGCCAAAACAAGCTGCCTTACTTATCTTGGGAGTACAATCTATACATAGTTACTAATTTGTTAAAGCCGCAGATTGAAGGTTGTAGTATAAAAGTATGAGTGAACCGATGCGCAGTAAAATTAAGTTCACTTAGCCCTTGTCATATCAAGTCATGCACCCTATACTTAACCATTGCCTGATGCGGAAGTAGCTCAGTTGGCTAGAGCATCACCTTGCCAAGGTGAGGGTCGCGAGTTCGAGTCTCGTCTTCCGCTCCATAGATACAGTTTCAGTTCAATTAAGCTGGCCGCCCCGCGCACTTTTTGTGGCGGGGCGTTTTTGTGATTAAGTGAGGTTAGGCTCAGACGATATACGGTGAACTACTCTAATTTAAAATAGATGAGTTAGCGATAACTAAGGACAAAACCGAACTTTATTAGCCATTGGCAAGTCCATAAATCAAATTATTGATGTTTAGAAGAGGATCATTTTCCCTATGAGCACGAATACACAGACCGTTCAACTGAATAATGTAACGGTCGAACGCGGTGAGGACGGATTAGTCACCCTTCAAATTGAAGTTGCCCCTGCCTCAGTGCAGGCAATGCGCGAGCGCGTCATCAAAGAATACTCACGCCGCCTGCGTGTGCCGGGCTTTCGCCCCGGCCATATTCCGCCCAATATTGTGCGGCGCAACGTAGGGGACGAATCTATCGCCCAGCGCGTCAGCGATGAATTGGTGCCAACGGCTTATCAGGAAGCTTTACAACAAACGGATTTGCAACCCCTCGAACGCGCCCAGGTGGATCAACTCACGTTCGATGCCTTTAACGGTGAACAGCCGCTGAATTTTACCGCCCACGTTATCGTGCGCCCCGCTATTGAACTGGGCGAGACGACGGGCCTGACGGTAGAAAAGCCCGCCGTTGAAGTCACTGAAGAAGATATAGACCAGGGCATTGAAGCCCTGCGCAACGAGCGGGCGACGCTGCAAAACGTGGAAGGGCGCGGGGCGCAGGAGGGCGATGTCGTCGCTGCCGAATTGCAAGTCTTTATTGACGAAAAACCACGCACCGAAGAGCCAACGCGCCTGCGCGCTTTTATTCTCGGTGAGAGTGGCTTCGTGCCCAGCATTGACGAGCATCTCATCGGCGCGGAATTAGACGAAGAACGTCGTTTCAACGTTAACTATCCATCGGATTTCAAGGACGAAGAATTAGCTGGCCAAATCGCTGAATTTGTAGTTAAGATAACCTCCCTGAAAGAGCGTGTGCTGCCCGAAGTCAATGATGAGTTGGCTCAGGCGTTGGGCGTAGATGATGTACCGACCCTGCGCGAGCGGATGCGCTTCTTCGTGATCCAGAACCGTGAGCGCGAAGCGCAAGATGCGGTGCGCAACCAGTTAGTGGAGGCTGTCACCAATAACGCGCAGTTGGAAGTGCCGGGGAGTCTAGTGGCCAGTCGCGTCGAGCGGCGCATTCATAACTTGGGGCATGAACTGGAACACCGGGAAGCCACGATGGAAGAGTATCTGGCCGATACGGGCCAGAGCCGCGAAGAGTTTGAGGCCGGGGTGCGCCAGGAAATCGAAGCCGAACTAAAGCGCGAACTGGTTTTAGACGAAATCGCGCAGCGTGAAAATATCGAAGTGAGTAACGACGAAATTGAAGACCACTACTTGCGGTTGGCGGCGGCGGTGCGCCAGCCGGTGGAAAAAGTTGTGGAACAGTTTGATGTCAATTCTGTGCGTGCTTCCATCCTGCAACGTAAAGCTGTAGACTGGTTATTAGAGCACGCGAATGTCCTTGGCGATGATGGCGCAGCCCAGGCAGGCAGGCTCTCCGCAGCAGCGGATGAGGATGCCGCCGGAGCAGATGCCGCGACCGAATCAGCAGGAGCTGAAGCCGCGCCAACGGAGACCACAGCCGGGGAACCAGCCTAGTCGCAGCGCGTGTCTCTAACTTGTAGAGAAAGATAGGAGATAACAATGCTTATCCCTCAGATATGGGAAGAAGACGTACGCGGTGGTCGGCTTGGCTACGACATTTTCTCGCGGTTGTTGAAGGACAGGGTCATCTTTTTGACCACGCCCGTCAATGATGAAGTCGCGGCGATTATCATTGCTCAGTTGTTGTTTCTCGAAAAGGAAGACCCGGATCGGGAAATTGACTTCTATATCAACAGTCCTGGTGGCAGCATTTATGCGGGCAATGCCATCTATGACACGATGCAGGTAATTAAGCCGGATGTGGCGACCATCTGCCTGGGCATGGCGGCCTCTTATGGTGCGTTATTGCTGTGTGCGGGAGCGCCCGGCAAGCGGTATGCAACGCCCAATGCGCGCATTATGATTCATCAACCTTCGGGCGGTTTTGAAGGCCAAGCCACCGATGCCGAAATCAACCTGCGCGAAATGCTGCACCACAAGCGCACGTTAAACGAGATCATGGCCAAGCATACGGGACAACCGATAGAAAAAATCGCCGCCGACGCCGAGCGCGATTACTGGATGGGAGCCGAAGAAGCCAAGGCTTATGGCATGGTGGATCAGGTTCTCCACCGGGAAGCCCGCACTGGATAGTAAGACAAAGGCAAAAGTTAAAAGGTAAAGGTGGCCGCAAGATTCTGGGATCAAGCGCCACCTTTTGACTTTTTCGGCGTTGCGTCATACTGATAGTGAGTAATGGAGCCGGGCATTGAAATACCCGGCGGGGAGGCGGTCAAGCCGCCAAGCGTCCTACCGGACGCCACACAGTAGAGCAGTGGTCTAAGGCCGTCCGCGAGGACGGTTGGCTTTAGCTTCCCCACCGGGTATTTCAATGCCCGGTACGGTTAGACTTAGCAGAGCGGCTACAATCTTAAAGCAAACCTGTTAGTCTCTTCGTCGTCTTAAATTCCGTAGCTGTTTAGTTTGTTTGTGAACCCTTGCTCAGTAAATGAGGGTTCGAGGTGAAGGAGCATTATCCGTGGCAATGTTTGGGGAAGATCGTGAAAACCTGCGATGTTCATTTTGCGGTAAGCGGCGGGAGCAAGTCGCTAATTTAATCGCTGGCCCCGGTGTTTATATTTGTGTGGAATGCGTTGATCTGTGCAACGAGATCATCGGCAAAGAAGTGCGCCCGGAAGCTGCCGAGCAGAGCGCCAAGATGCGTGCGCTGCCCAAGCCCAAAGAGATTGTGGACGTACTCGATCAATATGTGGTGGGACAAGAACACGCCAAGCGTATCCTGGCGGTAGCCGTTTACAACCATTACAAGCGGATTGCGATGCAAGAGGCCGGGCCAGCTCATGACGGCGTGGAACTTGAAAAGAGCAATATTCTATTGATTGGCCCCACCGGTTGCGGCAAGACGCTTTTAGCCAAGACCCTGGCGAAGATTTTGAATGTGCCCTTCACCATTGCCGATGCCACAACTTTAACTGAAGCGGGTTACGTGGGCGAAGATGTGGAGAACATTCTGCTCAAGCTGATTCAGGCTGCTGATGGCGACCCGGAAGCCGCGCAACGCGGGATTGTCTATATTGACGAAATTGATAAGATTACGCGCAAAAGCGATAACCCATCTATCACCCGTGATGTGTCGGGCGAAGGCGTGCAGCAAGCCCTCTTAAAAATTCTCGAAGGCACTGTCGCTGCCGTGCCACCGCAGGGTGGGCGCAAGCATCCGCAACAAGAATATATTCAGATTGATACCACCGGCATTCTCTTTATCTGCGGTGGCGCTTTTGAAGGTCTCGATACCGTCATCGAGCGGCGGGTGCGCGAATCTACCATAGGCTTCCGCTCCACTCCGGTCAGCAAGATTTCTGATTCCTTACAGCGTGCGGAACTGTTGCGCCAGGTGGTGCCTGATGACTTGCTGCGCCACGGTTTTATTCCCGAATTTATTGGCCGTCTACCGGTTATCACCACGCTTGAGCCATTGGACGAGAAGGCCATGATTAACATCTTGACCGAACCGCGCAATGCACTCACCAAGCAATATGCTAAGATGATGGCTGCCGATGGCGTGGAGTTGCAGTTCACTCCAGAAGCACTGAAAAAGATCGCCCATCAAGCCATGCTGCGCCGTACCGGAGCGCGGGCGTTGCGTTCGATTCTCGAAGAGACGATGACTAACGTCATGTATGAGGTGCCATCACTGAAAGGCATCGCGCAGTGTGTCATTGATGAGAAGGCGATTGGCGAAGGCGACGAACCTAAGTTAATTACCCGCGAACAATTGCTATCCGAAAGCCGCGAAGAACGCTTGCGCCAGGAACGGCTCAACGAAGACGACCGCAAAGAATCGGCAGAAGCCGCGTAACCAAGTGCTGAGTTATGAGTGCTGAGTCCTGAGTAGTTAGCCACAAACTGACTACGCAAACGCTCAGCACTTGGAACTCAGCACTCAGCACTTTAACTAATGGCAAGTAAACGTAAAACTCCCTCTAAGAAAACATCCAAAAATAATCTCCCGCGTCCGGTGCCAGTCGTGCCGATGCGCGGCATGGTGGCATTTCCCTCAATGGTGCTGCCGCTCTTTATTGGGCGCGAGAAATCGGTGGCGGCTTTAGAAGCGGCGGCGCAGGCCGATAAGATGCTGCTGCTCGTAGCGCAACGCAGTGATGCGATTGAAGAACCAGAAGCCTCTGACCTCTTTGAGTTCGGCACCCTCGCCGAAGTCATGCAGATGCTCAAGATGCCCGATGGCAATGTGCGCGTGGTGGTTGAAGGCCGCGAGCGCGTGCGCGTCAATGAGTTTATTCAAGATAAGCCTTTCTTTATTGCGACAGTAACGCCTGTTGCAGAAGAGGCCACAACCAATACTCCCACCGTGCAGGCCGTTATGCGTCGCCTAAAGACGCAATTCGAGCAAGCGGTCAATCTTTCCAAAACCTTGCCGCCAGAAGCCCTGCAAAACGCGCAGACCATAGATAAACCAGGAGCACTTTCGGATTTAGTCGCCAGCTACCTGGAAGTTGCAGTCGAACAGCGCCAACAAATCTTGGAAGCCCTTGCGCCCGTGGATCGCGCCAAGTTGGTCTCTGATCTCTTAACTCAGGAACTTCAAGTCCTGGAAATAGACCGCGAATTGGATTCGCAGGTGCGCGAGGGCGTTAATGAGAGCCAGCGTGAGTATTTTCTACGCGAGCGCATGAAGGCCATTCAGGAGAAATTGGGCGACCGCGATTCCTCATTCAAAGAAGCTGACCAACTGCGCCAGCGCGTGGATGGGGCAGAGATGAGCGAGGAGGCCAAGGAAAAAGCCCTGGCTGAAATTGACCGTCTGGAAAAGATGCCGCCCATTGCACCGGAAGTCTCGGTCATTCGCACCTATGTCGAATTGATGTGCGATTTGCCCTGGAACAAACGTACGGCGGACGATTACAATATCAATCACTCGCAAGAAGTGCTGGACGAAGATCACTACGCCCTGGAGAAAATTAAAGACCGCGTCATTGAGTTCCTCGCCGTGCGCAAGCTTAATCCCAGTTCCAAAGGCCCGATTCTGTGTTTCATCGGCCCACCTGGTGTGGGCAAAACCAGCATCGGAAAATCTATTGCGCGCGCTTTGGGACGCGAATTTATCCGCGTGTCTGTCGGCGGCATTCACGATGAGGCCGAAATTCGTGGGCATCGTCGCACCTATATAGGCTCCATGCCAGGCCGCATTATCTCCGCCATGCGCCGGGTGAAAGTCAAGAATCCGGTCTTTATGTTGGACGAAATAGACAAGTTAGGCCACGATTTTCGCGGCGACCCTTCTTCGGCCCTGTTGGAAGCCCTAGACCCGGAGCAGAATACGGCTTTTAGCGACCATTACCTGGAAGTGCCCTTTGACCTCTCCGAAGTGATGTTCATCGCTACTGGCAACCTGCTCGACCCCATTCCGGCTGCGTTGCGTGACCGCTTGGAAGTCTTGCGCTTTCCCGGTTACACCGAAGCGGAGAAGCACACCATTGCACGCCAATTCTTGATTCCCAAGCAGATGAAGGAAAACGGCATCACCGAAGCGAATATTGACTTCACTGATGCCGGGGTGACGCAGCTTATCCGCGACTATACCCGCGAGGCTGGCGTGCGGAATTTAGAACGCGAAGTAGGCACTGTCTGTCGCAAAATCGCTCGTGAAGTGGCTGCCGAAAAGCGGAGTAAGGTTGCTTCCATTACCCCCACCAGCCTGCAAGAGTATCTGGGGCCGCGCAAGTTTATTTACGGCATGGCTCAGGAAGAAGATGAAGTTGGTGTAGCTCAGGGCTTGGCCTGGACGGAAGTCGGCGGCGAATTGATGCCGATTGAAGTTTCCCTGGTGGCAGGACAGGGCACGACCAAACTCACGGGTAATCTGGGTAATGTGATGAAGGAATCGTGCGAGGCCGCCATGACCTACGCCCGCGCCCACGCTGATGACCTTGGCATTGATGGCGACTGGACAAAAAAGCACGACGCCCACATCCATGTACCCTCCGGCGCTGTGCCCAAAGATGGCCCGTCCGCTGGCGTAGCCATTGCCGTCGCTCTCGTCTCGGCGATGATCGGCAAGCCCGTGCGCAAGGAAGTCGCTATGAGCGGCGAAATCTCGCTACGCGGTCGAGTTATGGCTATTGGCGGCGTCAAGGAAAAAGTCCTAGCGGCCCATCGTGCCGGAGTCAAGGAAATCCTGCTACCCGCCGAGAATGAGCGGGACTTAGATGACATCCCTAACGAGGTGCGCCAGACACTAACGTTTCACTGGGTGGATAGATTGGATGACGCTATTAAATTCGCTTTAGTGCAACCGCCAAAAATTCACACCAATGGTCACGTCAACGGACACGTTGCGCAGAATGGACATAATGGGGCTAAAGCGAAAGTTAAGCCTAAGCGGACTGCTCGTAAGACCTAACCCCCCGTCTTCCAGCCCATACGACAGCATATTGATGCTATCGTATGGGCACCCAATCTTCCCGGCATGGGAAGGAGGTGTCAAAGGTATAACGTTGGGGGATAATACTTTCTCTCTTCCTGCTTTATAAATCCACTCTATCATGAAACGTAGTTTTAACCCGTTAATCATCCTCAGACTCCCCCTTCCCGTGCCGGGAAGGGGGACGGGGGGTTAGGTCTTGCGTATTGGTTTAATGGGCGGGACATTTGATCCGATTCACTATGGGCATTTGTTCTTGGCGGAAGAAGCCAGGGTGCGCTGCCGGTTAGATCAAGTTATCTTCTTCCCCAACCATCAACCGGCCCACAAGCAGGGCAAAAAGGCCCACCTTGACCCCCGAACCCGTTATGAACTCACGGCGCTAGCGATTCGGGATAATCCATATTTTCAGATTTCTCGTATCGAGATAGACCGTTCCGGCCCCTCTTATGCTTTCGATACTCTCCACCGTTTTCAGGATCAGTTTCAAGCCGAGCTTGGCCAGGAAGTTGAGTTATTCTACATCGTGGGTGCCGACTCGATGGAAGAAGTTCTCACCTGGTATCGCGGTGCGGAACTATTCGACTTATGCCGCTTTATCGCTGGGACACGACCCGGCTATTCCTTAGAAGTGGCACGCGCCCAACTCACCCCACAGCAAGCGGCACGGGTGGAGTGGCTGGAAATCCCCGGCCTGCACATCGCCAGCAGCGCCTTACGACAACGGGTGCAGGCAGGCTTGCCTATCCGCTATTTAACACCGGACGCTATTGTTGAAGAGATTGTGCAGCGTGGCCTCTACCGTGATTCACAGGCAATTTCGTAATCGGACGCAAAACTTCGTTACGCTATGCTGCGCAACGCCAGCTTTCGCTATTTATTTTATAGCGTATAAATAGCGCATGAAATTAGCGTAGCGAAGCTTGGCGTCCCATTGAATATTTACCAGAACCTAACTTCCCGCTGTGCGTCAGACTTTGCCTATACACAGGGGAACACCATAGATGCACATGGAGCGTGACAATCTTAGTCGGGGCACGTTGCTATGAGTAGCTAACGATGGCCGCAACATTTGAAGGAGAGAGTTATTAGCACAAACGATATGACAACTCAGACAGCGGTGACAACCACCCCTCACATATTAGCGGCAGACGATAGTGAAGGCCGGATGCAGATGATCTGCACGGCAGCCGATGAATATAAGGCGCGCAATATCGTAGTACTGGATATGCGCGGCCAAACCATTGTCGCAGACTTTTTTATTATCTGTAGTGGCACCAGCACCACCCATATCCAGAGCATCGCCGATGGCATCCAGGATCGGTTGCGGGAGAGGGCGCGTTTACGGGCCAAGTCGGAAGGTGATTCCCGTAGTTTCTGGATTATCCTTGACTACAGCGATGTAATCGTGCATATTTTTGATGAGGAAACCCGCGAGTTTTACGACCTGGAACGGTTATGGGCCGATGCCAAAGTCATTCCCTGGTCGGCAGAGCATGAAGCGGAGGCAACAGCGGGTAGTGGCAATAGTTTTGAGCATCAGTCAGAATAGAGAATAAGAACTTTTCAGGATAAATGCTCAGCTTAGATCAGATGCTATTTTCGAGTGCGATAAAAAATCATAGGGTGCGTCAGGAAACGGCTGCCTCCCCGCGTCGGGGGGGATGGGCCAGATCCCGCTTAAGGCGAGCTTCGAGGTTGCGACCTAAAAGGTTGCACAGGCCGAGGTTTCAATCTGCACTGGCACTATGCCACGCAGTCAACGCCCGGCGCGGGAGTCTGCCTTGCTACGCACTTTAATGCGCATCTTGCAAAGCACTTCCACGCCGGGCGTTGTTTTTTATACAGGGATGTACGGGACGCAACGCTCAGCTACGCTAATTACATGCGCAATTGAGACGCTATTATTCAGTAATTCAGTCCATAGCGTCAGCTTGCGCTGCGCAGCATAGCGTAACGGAGTTTTGCGTCCCATCTGAATGTCTCGGCAGAATGGAAGTTGTGGTGAATAGCCGTGAGTGAAAGTAATTCTATCAATCCAACGCAGACGGCCAAGCCTACGGTTCCAGCAACGCAGGCCAGCGCGACTACGGCTCCGCCTGTTGCCAGACCTGAGGCCAGGCGAGACGCAGCGAAAGGGCCAGTTAAAAAGCCGGAAGGCAACGACCTTTTTCGCACCGAGAAAGCCGGGGCTTTGGTAATGGCAGCACGCATGGCATTGCGTAAAGGTCAAAAAGAAGAGGCGCGGGCCAAGTTGCAGCAAGCCTTTGCGCTCTCGCCAACCGATTGCAGCGCGATTGAATTGCTGGGCGATATTTATCTGGAAGAAGCCGAGCAGGAAAAGGCGATTCAGGTTTTTGAGAAGGGCCTAAAATATCACCCGCGCCATCATGCCTTTGAAGAGAAAATGGCTCTGGCGCACCTCGACTTAGACGAGATGCGGCGCGATGAAGAGCGTAAAAAGCTCTTTTTAGAGCAAGGCATTATCGAGAAAGATAAGTGGATGGATCGTAAGCCCAGCGTGGCTTTAACGCTTTCGATGTTAATACCGGGAGCAGGCCAGGTTTATAATGAGGAAAACGAGCGGGCCGCGGCGTTCTTTACGGTCTGGGTAGTGACATTCTTAGCGTGGTATTATCCGCTGGCTACAGCGATCAAACAGGTCACGAGTACGAAGATACACCGCCTGAATGATCTCGGCGCTGGGATTGGAGCTTTAGGTAGTTTTGCCAAGTTTATGCTGGTGCTGATCGGCACGGTGTGGCTGGTCAGTTATGTGTGGGCTGTAGTGGATGCCTATATGGGTGCCGAACGCGCCAATCGAGAAAGACGGCAGGAGTTCGGCGTATAGATAAAAGGGTCATTTAATTTTGGAAAGGAGTCGGTTGTACGGAAGCCGTACTTAAAAGTGGACGTTATGGAAACTGGTATTCTCGTTCTCAATCACAACTTTGAGCCATTGAACATCTGCGGACGGCGGCGCGCCATGATCCTGGTGTTATTAGGCAAAGCCGAAGTCGTGCGCTTCAGTGACAACATACTCCGCTCAGCCGAGGACGAGTACCCCGTACCGTCGGTGCTGAGGCTGCACGAAAACATCAAGCGTCCGATGCCAACGCTGAAGATTTCGCGCAAGTCGGTGCTCGCGCGCGACGACTACACCTGCCAGTACTGCGGCTCCAAATCCAACCTGACCATTGACCATGTGTTTCCACGTCATCGCGGCGGCGAGACCACCTGGGAGAACATGGTGTGCTGCTGCCTGCGCTGCAACAACAAGAAGGGGCCGCGCACGCCTTCCGAAGCCGGAATGCGCCTGCCTCACCCGCCGCGCAAGCCGCGCTATGTGCCCTTCATCGCTTTCCCGCGCTTCATGTCCGCGATCCGTCGCCCGGAGTGGAGTGAGTTCTTGGAAGGCTATGGCAAGGGGCTGGAGAGGTAGGCATGACAAGGTGAGGGGGTGACAAGGTGAAAGGGTGTAGAGGTAGGACTATTTGTTTAGGCTTACCCTTAGATTAACGACTACCTTTTCTTCCCTTTCACCTTGTCACCCCCTCACCTTGTAACAGCTCAAGGCGGTGTCGCCACGATTACGGGGCAATCGCTCCAATCACCGGGTGGGATGTAGAGACTCTTTTGCCATAGGTTGTAAGAGGTTTTGATTTCATCCGGGGGCAGGGCATCACGCTTGATCCACCAGCGGACGAAGCGGTCGGGTCGTAAGGCAGGCCAGGAGGGGCGAGGCCAGATGAAGTATTCGACATTCTGGCTGTGCCAGCCTTTGAAGCGTACCCCCTGTTTCTGCCACTCTTCGACAGTGGCAATGGCCATACGCAAGGGATCAGGCCCCGGCGTAGCACCATAAGACACCAGGGTTTTGCCTAACCACGGCGCATCTTGCCGCAGATACCACACGGCGGGCCACTGCTTATCGTTATGCACCCAGATATTGCCTGGTAATCCCTGCGTCTTTTGCAGAGCACCAAAGAGCGCATCCCGGTAGGCTTCGGTCGTCTGGGCATAGAACATTGGCTCGTGATTGTCCACCGCACGCTCAAAGTTCGTCGCTGAAACACCCCGCAACAGGAAAAGCGCACCCAAAGCACAAACGCCCACGAAAGCACCTTTGGCTTCTTTTATCTTAAAGTTGAGTTGCGCCAGCCACCACCCCGCTAAAAGAATAAAGGGCAACATAACATGCGACAGGAGCCAGGGCACTTTTTCATTGGCTATTGAGTACAGTGCAAATGAGGTAATCGCCCACCAGATCAATAAATCGGTAAAGGGCGTGCGTTCTCGACTGGCGCGGACGATACCGCAGAGGGCCGCGATAACAATAGGTAGCTCGTAAAGTAGCATCAGTACGATGTAGTAATCATCGCGTCCGGCCAAGCGTGGCGCGTTTTGTTGGCCGACCCAGTAACCCAACATTTTGGGCATGGCATCCACCACATCGCCCCAATCTTGCGCTTGTTTGAACAAAGCCGGGTCAGGACTCCAGATCAGTTGGGAGCCATCCGCTGGGGGGCTAAAGTGCTGCCCGACAAAGTGTAAGCCCAGTGATGCCCCATTGCGGGCGACCTGACGGATTTCGGCGGTGCTTCGCTGATAAGATGCGTACCACTCATGCGGGTCTTGCACCATCTGCTGTGGCACCTTCCACCACAAGTAGCCATGTCCAAAAAAGAAGGCGAAGAGGAAAAGTGAAAGATAGGCGGACATTAAATAAGTGCCCAACGAGAAGCCACGGCTACGGCTGCGGATAGCTTCCGCTTCAATGCTGTCAATCCAAATCGGATCGTTCGATTTTACGCTTTTGCCCTTACGCTTTTTGGCACCAGCCGGGGCGTCATTGGATGGGGCAGTTACGCCTTTACCTTCGCGTGGCGCAGCCACCAGCCACAGCCATAACACCAACATCAACAGGGCACAGATGCGGGAGAAGACATGCTCGTCGGTGGCCAATGCCATAAAGCCACCATAGTTGTGGGCGGCTTGCAGTGCCACGGGATCACGAAACGCAAAATAGGACGTGATGCCTACGACTATCATAATCAACAGCGGCAAATTCGCTTTCAACCATGTGATCGCAGCATTGCCACTCGGTGCGTCGGTGCCACCCATTAAATCCTGTCGGGAGCGCCACCATCGCTGGGCACGCATCGCTACCCAGAATGAAGCCAGCATAGCGATAATAAAAAACGCATTCGCCTTGGTGGTAATAAAAAGTGTTAGGCAAGCGACCAAGCCCAGACGCGCCTCGCAGCCTTTGGCAGTGTTACTGGGATGCTCACGCGTGGCCTGAAAGCAGAGCACGGCTCCCAGGGTGAGTAACAGCGCAAGGGAATCATGGATGAGCCGCCGATGATAGGTCACCATAACGGGGGAGATGGTCAGCAAGCCCAAAGTCCATAGCGTCCCGCGTGGCCCTAACCAACGTCTGGTCCCCACCAATACGAGGATTAACGAACCAATGCCTAAAAGAGAAGGGGCCAGGCGTGCGGAGAAATCGCTCTTACCCAACACAGCGTAAATAGCAGCGATGAGGTGATACATCAAGGGGCCATGATAGATCGGATCGAACTTATAATCCTGAAAGTTTTCGGCAAACCAGGCGTGGATAGATTCATCATGGCTATAGGGAAATGCGGCCAGTTGAAACTGGCGTAGCGCGATGCCGAACATTAATAAGCCCATCGCAACCTGCCAGTAACGAGGATCACTGGGAGTCCAGGCAGCTCCCGGTTGAGCTGCTTCTGGTTCAGGATTTATGGCTTCTATTACCTCATTATCGCGCGCGCTGTCGCCACGTCGTGGTCCGCTACGCCTGCGCTCCTGCGGTTCGCGTGTGCCATTGGTCGCATAAGGTGGTGGTTCCGGGCTAACAACTGTAGGAGTAACGCCGGAGCCATTGGTTCCAGAGCCATAGCCATTGGCTGCTGAGGCTGATTCCTCGGCCAAGTTACGACTGGAGGCAGTATTAACCCCCGCTGAGGTTTTCTTTTTATTGGATTTCTTCGCCATAAACTTAAACTACTCTAAAACAGCAAAAGTGAGCGTGCAGTTCTCTCTTCAAGTTCCCCTGATCCGGTGCCAACTCAGGCTATTGCCCTTGCTCAACGCTCAATAAGAGCGTCAGAGGCTAATAAATGTTGCTTGCCCCACAGGAGCAGTTGGCAAGGCAGCTAACAAGAGGGGAACTAAAGGTTTCAAATCGGTTAGCCGATTCGTTGGCGCTCGCAGCACGATAATTGACAGGTCGAATTTAGACAGGTTCTGTTGGTGTGGTAAGTTACGGTCAACGGTAATAAATGCATCAAACTCATGCTGTGCCAAACTCAACAGATGGCCATTTTTGAAGTTAGCCCATCCCTGTTGAGGCACGGTAATGACTTCGTGTCCTGTTATCGCTTTACTTAACCGCCCGTCTATACATTCGTCCAACAAAAGTTTCACCGGAACGCTTTATCCTAAACGTGTTAGCCTAAGCTGCCGTTGCCAGCATATGAGCTTTAGCTGCTTCCAGGAAAGCGATAACTTGCTCGCGCCTGACAGTAGGGAAACCGGCCAGAAAATCCTCAATACTCTCGCCTGCTTCCAGATAGTCAATTAGCGTTTGCAGCGGCACCCTCGTGCCAGCAAAGACGGGCGTGCCACTCATCACATCGGGTGAGGCAGTAATGATGGAGGATTGACCCGGTTCGCTATTCATATTAATAATGGTAACTCAACAGACAATCAACAGCCAGACTTCATAGCCGGGCGGCTAAAGCGGGGCAACTACGGCTGTGGATTTTGATAGATGGTGGTTAGGTGTTGAGGGTCGGCGCTGACACCAGCCCCAAACAGCTTATTGGCGGCTAAACTTTTTTCGATCTTAGCGACACTTTCATCAGTGTATTCTCGACGCTCCAGTTCTCCACATACAATGTAGCGCACTTTATATTTTTGTAAGACATCCGTTTGATTAGCCGTATAAAAGGCGCGCACCGCCGCTTTACGGTCAAACACTTCCGGCCAATCCAGGCCCCACTGAAAGGTGTGCGACTGCGGCCCGACCACGGTGGGCACGCCGGTCGCATGGGCATAACGGGGATATACCGAATAGTCGCCGCCCTCGCGCATTTCGGCTTCAATGAGATTGTCACCATCCCGCGCATGGTCTTGCAGCCATTGGGCCGCATCGCGTTCTGAATCACCTAAATTAGACCAGACATCCCAACCCTGGAAACGGAGCGGTGCATACATATCTACATTATCCATGTGGCTGGCTTCTGAAGTGTGATGCATCCGCGCCCAGGTGGTAGAGACGGTTGAAGTGAAAGCCACTGGCAGCAAGATATAGTAAATGAGGCGAATCGTTACGGGCCAGCGTGACCAGGCGCTCTGCCTTGAGGAAACTTCTAATTCCTCTTGAGCCGATGTTCTGTCTTGTAAATCCTGGGTGGGGTTAACATCCAGCGCCGATTCATCCGCGCGCTGCACGCGCAACGCACTACAAAGGGCAGCAGTGCCCAGCATGAACCACGCTTGCAGGCCAAACTTAAACACTGTGTCCTGGCGGCGGAAATCGCCGTCACTGAGAAACCCGGCGTAAGTCGTTTCGCTCCAACACAAGGCGAGGAACCCACACAAGGCTAAGCGGCACAACCAGACCTGCACGACATCCTCACTAAAGAATGCCTCATACGCCGTCCACAGCGTCAGCGTAACCAGAAAGATAATGACAAAGTAATCGTTGTTGGTCAGGAGTTTGAGCAGCAGCCAGAGCGCCTCCGGGATAACAATAGCCGCCGTAACGATGCGGCCATCGGCCTGGCCTGCCGCCAAGCGCCGCTTGGTAGCCCCGGCGAGGTTCATAATCCACGCCCCCATCGGCAAAGCCCACATCAGGAGCCAGGAGCGTGGTGGCGAGGCCGGTTGCGCCAAATAGCGTGGCTTATCGGCGGCGGTGTGTAAATGATGCAAAAACGGCCACCCAATCAGCAGCGAAATCATCGCTACACCCAGCATGGCACCCAGGGCCATGCCTAAGCGCAGCCCAAAATGCGAAGGGGAAACTTGAGAGTGGGATGGTTTAACGGGCGCAGCCACTTCGCTTTGAGATCGAGCCTTACCTTTAGCCTGCTTCTGCGTTGCACTCTTGACCCCGGACGCCTTACTTTTTTTATGTTGCTTGCTCGTTTTGGTCTTCTCTGGCACTACCTCACTGGGCGCAGCATCAGTAGCCCTTTGCTTATCTCGTCGCAAAGTCGTTTTCCAACCGGGGTAGAAAACTAAAGCAGATAAACACAAAAAGATAAAGAGAGTATAGGTCGGGAAGTCCCAGGTATTGGTCATCAGGTTCGCGCTCAGCACGGTGCCACAGAGGGCCGCGATTACTTTCCAGCCTCGTGTATCCCATCCTTCCCGAATGCGCCAGAAGAGCACCCAGCCCAGCGAAATCACCAGAAGCGAAACGGGCATATCGAAATAGTGGGCATGAACATCGCCATAACTAAAAGTGAACCACGGATATTCATTGATGGTGAAAGGAATGACCCGTGAGGTCGCCATGTAATCTATGGGCCAGGTTTTGGCCTCCACTCCCGGCAAGGGTTTAAACCACTGGCGCAATGGCTCCAGGGTTCCCGTCGCCAGCAAGAGGCAGCCGCCAATGACGCCATTCCGCACGCGGCGCGTGACTGCGCCACATAACGATACGGCTAAAGAAAAGCACAGCGCGGGCAAAGTGCCGCACATCAAGTTATACGTCCAGCGGGCGGTGGAGTGAATCGCATCCGTTAATAAGGCGGCTTGTAGGTGTCCCAGATAGTAGTAACTATCCAGACGCACATTGGCAGCGTAGGGATTGGGGGGTGGTAAATAATCGGCCCGGGCACAAGCGCCAATGAGGGCTAAGTCCATTGGCTTTTCGCCATTATTAAAGTCGGGCCAGAAGCCACGATGAATAAAGAACCCGGCGAAGAAAAGGAGAAAAACTAACTCTGAGGCTATAATGCCACGCCGCCGCTCGCGCACTGTAGCTTGCAGGATGGGCCAATCCCTGATGCCTAACCAGACGCACAATGCGCCCGGCAAGAGAATCAGAAAAACGCACCAGCGCACTGGCACCCCCGCATGGCCGCACCACAAGGCGAGGAGAGTCCAGATAACCAGCAACAGCATACGCCCGGCGGCCAGACCAGCATCCGGGAAAGCAGCGTGCGGCAACTTAGCCTCATCGCCCCAGATGCGCCGCGCTAACGGCAAACTCAGCCAACCGAGAAACCAGACCAGGAATAACCAGGAAGCCCCTACAATAACTGTCATTTGTCCTTTGTCATTTGTCCTCTGTTATTGGTCATTGGTCATTTATCATTGGTTACTGGCTCATTCGTTAGCGAAACAGGACGGGGCTATGGCTTACCGTTAGCCAGTCTACAAAGGACAAATGACTATTGACAAAGGACTCGTCTAAGGCAGATAGCGACGCCACTTGCCAGCAGCGCGCAGTTCTCCGCGCAACGCATTGAGATATTGGACAACCTGCATCACTTCTTGAGGAATCTTGCCCCAGTGGTGAGAGGACTCGCCACCCTCGCGCGGGAAATGGCGCACCACCACTTCACAGATTTTCAGGTCGTTCAAGCGGGCGCGGGTGTAGAGTTCCGGGCCAATGAAATTAATACGGTGCTTGATGATAGAGAGTTGCTCCGCGTGCGCTTTGCGAAAGCCCCGGCAACCCGCATTAATATCATGCAGGCGCGAGTGCAAGAAGAAGCGTGCCATCAGGCGCAGGCCACGACTCAGCACCAAGCGTGCCGGGTGATCGAAGCGTTGTTTCTTCCAGCCAAAGACGACATCGCAACCCTTATCCAGTTGCGCCACAAAGCGCGGAATGTCGGCTGCCGTCTGCTGGCCATCACCATCGAAGATGCAGATATAGTCCCCCTGCCCTTCGCGTAAAGCCGAAAGTGTCGCCTCGACATAACCACGATTAGGATTATGATGATAAACCCGGACGCCAGCGACCTGCTCCGCCAACCCGTCACAAACCGCGCCAGTATTGTCGCGGGAACCATCATTAATGACCAGCACTTCCCAGGTATCGGGTGCAAAGGCCCGCGCCATGTCTGCCGCTGCTTCGCGCACCACGCGCTCGATAACCGCTTCTTCGTTATAGGCCAGCAAAGCCAAAGTCACTCGCATTAAATCCCCTATTGCCACCGCTCTCGATTCTAACTTGATGCGGGCGTTATTTTACTAAATCTGCGCTATGACTTCTCTTTATTAAATTTTCTTATAACATTAACTTATGCTATTGACAGCCACCTTATGGTTCCATATAATGGAACCATTCCCTGTTCAATGGGCAAGTTCTGCCATGATATGGGAGTCAGCACTCTTAACATGCCCAACTCGTTGGTGCCAGTTCAAGGCGTGCTTGCAACACAGCAATTGGTAATCGGACAGAAATTTGGAGATAGAATATGGCTCAACAGGTTCCTCCGCCAGACGCGCCGGACGCCGCACGCAAGGTTTCACGTTTGACTTCACTCAAACGCTGCGGCTCCGTGGCCTTGCTATTAGCAACAGCCAGTTTGATCATCGGCATTGCGGTTCCGGTGGCTTCCTTACCGGGCGCGCGGCACCGCGTGCTACTGGCCGATCTATCCGATGGCTCAGGCGGTCCGCCGGGGCCGACTCCAACGCCAACCATCTTGCCGCCAACCCCAACTCCCATCACTTTCCAACAGCGATCGCCAAGCTCCAGTACAGCCTGAACGCTGGTTCAACCTGGAATGACCTGCCCAAGAACGAGGGCGCGATTATGGCCGACGAGGAGCAGTCCATCCGAGTGCGCGCGGTCAAGCTCAAGTCCAATCTGCCCTGGCCCAACGCCCCCATGATGCCGGTGTGGCACAACGGCAGCCAGGTCTATTGGGGCGAATTCATCGCCGTGCAATGGACGGACCTGACCGACCCCAACACCTCGCACCTCATCACCGCCTCGTGCGGCAACACCCTGACCGCCAAGTTCAAGGTGCGCCCGCTGTACCAGATCATCTGCTACCCCGATAAGAAGAACGGCGAGGTCAGCGAAGCAGGTGATGCCTCGCCCCAGGCGACCCTCCTGGCCGAAGTGAAACGCTTCCGGGGCGACGCGGCGGCGGGCCTACCCGTCCGCTTCAGCGCCCAGTATGCCGATGGGAGTCCAGCAGGCACCTTGAGCGGGGGCGACGCCAACGGGACCGTGACCACCGATAGCGCGGGCAAAGCCAGCATCACCTTGCGGGGCGTGACCCAGCACGGGAGAGTGCAGATCATGGCCGTCGTGCTGAGCCCCGATGGCACCGAACTGCGGAGATCGCGTGTCTGGCATCTCGATTTCATCAACCGCCCATCTTCCCACGGCAAGCACGCGCCGCAGCGGTAGCGCTATCCTATCGCTCTTGTAACTTCCCGAGGGGCAGCACGATGTGCTGATGCGTTGCGTTGCCCCTCAGGAACGCCACCCAGTATGAGCCGAGCACTACTTGGCGTAGTGCTCTCCTGATCGCTTCAGCTTTTGTCACTCCTGTTGTGACTTCCTAATACTCGGCAGACCAGTTGCCGTGCCGGTTCCGTCGCAAAATTCGCCCGAGCAGAGGTTGCCTATGTCCCCCGTCGCTTCACCCCGTATCGTTTCCCGGAAGATTATTGCGCCCGCCGCGTGGCTGTGGCTGCTGGTGGCCGTGGCCGCCAGCTTACTGGCCTTTTCCGAGCCCGCCCGCGCAGGCTGGAAGATTGACAGCGTGACGCTCAATGGCAGCAGCTCTTCACCATGCACGGACCTGCCTGCCTGCACTAATGGGTTTACCCACCCCTGGGAGCCTGGGTGGGTAGATAATGAGGGAACTTACGCCAATGTTGCCCTCTCCGGCTCGCAGACCGGGCAGACTAACGAGGGGACTGTTACGACCCACCTGAAATGGGACGATGGCACGAACAGTGGCGGCTATCCCGGTGGCGGTGGCTATCCGGGGTCGGTTCCTACGCCCATCCCCGTGCCGAGTTAGGCGTTCGTAATCGTCTCCGCCGAAGCGGCCAGTAACATGAAGTCCGATGGGTCTGAAGGCACTGCTTCGGTCTCCAACGGGCTGGGAGCTCCGGTTATCTCGACCTCGCAAAACGGTTGCATTTCCCTCTGGTGCAGCAGCAGCAAGATTTTCAAGATCAGCAACGACGCCCACGCTACGACCATAGATGTGCCGTCGGTCAACCTGGTCTCGGATGGCCCCCGCGGCGGTTATTTAGAGTATGACGTGCAGGTGGTGGACAAGGTGTGGAATGTGGATACGGCGATTGGCGTTAAAACCAACGCGGACGGCAGCACCACCCAGGATGGACACATGCTGCAACCTCAGGATCAGATACCGCCAGTGCCTCTCACCGTCCACGCTGCGCCGGGGGATACCCTAAATTGCTCCGTGGAAACCGCCACCGACCGCGATGCCTGGACGATTGGCGATGGCTCCGCCGAAGGCGGCAAGGGCACCGAAAACGACACGGTGACTTATCTCTGGTCGTGCTCCAGCGGCACCTTAGGCGATGGTAGCAATACCGCCTCAACCACCTGGACCGCCCCCAGCACGCCAGGCGACTACACTTTGACCTGCACTGTCAACGACTTGCCCAAACCGATTCCTGATGGGGAGAGCGGCATCCGCGACGATGCCGCTCTGGTGCGTTCAGTGACGGTGCATGTGACCGACCCTCACGGCTGCGGCCCCAATACCCACTGGGATGGTTATCAGTGCATCAATGATGACCCTGGCACGCCTACCTGCGGCCCCGGCTATGCCTGGGACGGCGCGCAGTGCTCCCCTATCGTTTATCCGCCACCGGGTGGCTGTGGCCTCAATAGCCACTGGGATGGCCGCCAGTGCATCAATGATGGCGGCGATCCCCATGCCTGTGGCATCAGCTATCACTGGGATGGCACCCAATGCCTCTATGATGGCGGTGACCCACACACCTGCGCGGCGGGCTACTCGTGGGACGGCACCCAATGCAGCCAAGACACTTTCCCCTGTAGCGGCGGTTATCCTGGCAATTGCGACGGTGGTGGCGGCGGTGGCGGTGGTGGCGGTGGCGGTGGTGGCGGCGGTGGCGGTGGCGGTGGTGGCGGCGGTGGCGGTGGCGGTGGCTGCACTCCGGGTTATCCCGGCTGCACCCCACCCACCCCGACACCACCAGGCTGTGTCCCTGGTTATCCTGGCTGCACTGCGCCTACCCCCACCCCGACGCCCGTGCCGACCCCGCCGCCCGGCCCGATTGGGGCCTCGTCGTCGGTGCTGCGCCTGTATAAGAACACCCAAGATGCCAATGGCAGCGATACCCCTGGCGATGAAGTCACCAGCAGCAACACGCCTCTTGGTGGCAAGGTGTGGGGCGCTTTAGAGATCACGGTGGGCACGCGAGGCCGGGTGGATGACAGCCAGCCCAGTGCCACCCCGACTCCTGGTGCCATTCAGAACGTGACGCTGCGCCTGCATGAGAACCCGGATACTACCAACAACGTCACCCATCCCTACCTGCAAGACCATGTGGATGTCCTAGTGGATTTGAGTAGCTCCAGCTATTACAGTTGGGAGCAGTGGGTACCGGGGACCGACACCGCCCCTGGCCACTGGCAGAGCGGAGCCAATCCCAAAGCTGAGAACACCAGCAGCGCAGCCATTATCTACCGCTACAAGTTCATCTGGCAGACGCCCACTGAGTGGCCCGCCCCCAACTTAGAGCCGACGCCCACACTAGGGGCTAATCCACCGCCCACACCCACCCCGGCACCGGGCGACCCCGCACCGGGCAACACCAAGCTGTGGGGACACAATGGCTCTCATACCTTCTCGATGGTTGCGGTTAATGGTGACTACACCAAGAAGCAGATGCGCTTCCAGAGCTTACAGAATGATGGCACCTGGAGTGCCCCTGCCGAAAGTGGCCCAGATGCTAAAGATGCTGATGTCGAGAATCTAGTGGTTAAAAATGTAGTGGGCAATGCTGGCAACGCCGATTACATCAAATTCAATCCTGACAGCACGGATGCAACAATAGCGCAGCCGACCATTAACTTCAACATTGAAGATAAGGGCGATCCCCACTACTACCACTGGTTTGTTTATATTCGCCAGACTAAAACTGACAACTGGACAGCTCAAGGCTATGCCGTAGTGGATGGCATCGCTGCCAGTCCCGGAGCCGTATCTGCACAATGGGATGGTGTCAATGAAGACGGCACCGATGCCCTGGCAGGCACTTACACGTTTGATATTTTGGTACAGGAAATTGATAGTCTCAGTTCCCCCACCCCATCTGTGTTGGATAGTTATTGGCTGAAGTACAACCAGGCCCAACAACGCTATGATTTAAAGATTCCGGTTAAGATGCCAAACGTCTATCAGGGAGAAGAGCAGCGGGATGGACATTATCTCGACTACCTTCAGGACGAAACAAGCGCAGACTTGAAGGCGCGTGTGGGTTACTACCTGGAAGATGAGGACATGATGGATGCCAAAGCAGTGCAAATTGATTTGTTAGACCCAAACTTTAATGTAAAAGCTTCTGTCAGTAGAACTGGCAATGACACCAAGCAGGGAACGCCCTACATTGACATAGATTTATATACTTTCAACGATGATGAGTGGGAAGGCGAGTCAAGAGCTATCTTTATGGCTAAAGATGGTCATGGCAACAAATATCGGGCTCATCTTGATAAGCGTATGTTAGCTGTAAATAAAGCCCCGATACATAAGAAATTTCATATTGAGGATGACTGGATGTGGGATCATCAAAATGCTATCAATATGTATCCTATCCAAGTAGCACGAGAATACACGTTGCGAAAGGCGTTCTATGAAGCAGGCTGGTTAGCACTGAGTGCCAGTTATGGATACGAAGTCTCTAATGCCGATTGCACAGAGATAACTCTTCAAGATTATCTAAAGGATGATGAGCTTACTGCGACATCAAATGCGTCATTTAATAATCGTAAGCCTGGAAATATTACTTACTGCCAACAGAATCGGTTTGTGCATGTGATTTACGCATCACATCATGCTCCTCTTATGGCAGATGTAGCGGGACTAACGAGCATATATGACAATACTTTGCCTGTGCGTTATTCTTACATCTTCTCGAATGACATTGGGCCGACCGCTACTACTGATATCTTAAGAACGACAATTCACGAACTGGGACACCAATTTGGAATCATTGGAGATTATGCAACTCAACATGAGCATACGATACCTGCTCATGGCCCAGAGCAGGACGCCATAAACAGCAATAGTCCTTCTAAGCTGTGGGAATGGAGAGTGGCAACAGTCAAACACCCCACTAACATTAGCCAATTTAAAACCTGCGTCATGGAACAGTCTTTGTCAGACATGCAAGGTGAGCGTTTTTGCCCTTACCATAGAAACCAAATTAGGAACTATACAGGTTGGTGAATAATGTTAATTAAAAAACAGTATGTGCAATATTGTCTGCTATGTCTTATGTTGCTGTTAGCCACTCATCTCGTCCTGAGCAACATCGTTGGAGATGATGCAAGGGAAGGAGAGAATGTTCAACAACATTTACAAGCCTTATTAAAGGATTCTCAATTCCTCGACATTGCCTGGAATAAGACATTCTCTTGGCAGGCGGAGCATGGATATGTCCATCTTCCTCCTGAAAATGTGAATCATCCAGAAGGCGTATTTGGTGTTACAGGTTTATTGGCAACGACTTTTGCCGTAGCGCCTCTCGAAGCAAGTTGTGGTGCCGGACAGATAGAGTTACGTGTTTTAACGGGGGAACACTTCTATCCGAGCGAAAACACCTGTAAACAAATCGCGCTTCAATTTCTGAAAAGGCATTTTTCGTGGTTTTTTGAAACCAACGTAGTACCTGATCCTCAGATCACAGGGCCGACTAATACGGGAGTGTTATCTTTTAGATGGGAACATACCGATAAGGAAGGGTTTCCCACTGATTATGTGGATGCAGATGTCCGGTCTATTGATGGTAAAGTTATTAGTTTTGGCGCGTTAAAAGTGAAGTTTCATCCACTGCACAAAATCACACCGTCCCAAGCTAAACAAACGGCATTGCAAATAGCAAATAAAGACATCCAGATTAGAAATGCTAAAGTTCTGAGTTTCTTTTTGGATACCACTGCTGATCGTCCTTGTGAGTATCATGTTGAATTACAGGCACAGGAACGGGAAACTGGACAATTACTCACGGGTCACATCAGCGTAGATGGCATGACTGGCAAACCGTACATGCAAAAGCCACTTTGGAAATATGCAGATACTAATCACCGCAATTCACTGAATGCGGTAGAAGACTTTCAGCCTGCTTGGACAAACCAAGGTTTAGTGTTTAGTTCCAAACGTGATTTAGCTAATATACCAACATGGGCTTCTTATCCCACTCAACTTATGCTGCTTAATGCATCAGGTAAAATTACCCACTTAACTTCCGACCTAACGGTGGGTTCCGGTCTGCCCAGCGGATTAGACAATAGTTCATGGCTCACCCTGCAACGGCAGGGCTGGACTTATACATTCGATCTCCAAACGGGCAATTACAAAATCCTTGCCTCGCCTGAACGCAATGGCGTAAATCCCGCCGTGAATAGTTCTGGCTCTTGGGGAATCGTCTGTGGCAATGGCAGAGAGCCTTCAAGTACCATAGATTTATTTGCAGATGATCTCAGCCGCCCTACAACCATGCTCCATCACCGAGCGCGTTTAGTAGCACCTGGCGATCAACAGCATCCTATTTTCTCACCAGATGGTCACTGGCTCTATTTCATAACCACAAGCGAATCCAAAGACAAAAAGAGTTTAGAAGGAAAACAGTCTTTACAAAGAATTCCGGCAGAAATGGTAGAAGTCAAAAAACTAACGCAGCTTAGTATGAATCAAGTTGAAGATGTCGTAGCTAATCTACTTAACCCGATAGAACGCCTAAGCATATTTCCAGATGGGAAAAAGTTGTTAGCACAAACTCCTAAAGGAATGTCCATTATTACGGTTCAAGATAAACAATCGAAATCTCTTGCACTGGGTTCACTAACTGACAATGAATTAGGCGCAGTGAAGATTGAGCAAGTCAAAGATGGTTGGGCAGGCCCCAGCGATAATGAGGTAACATTTTCCGGCAAGACGGTGGATAAGAGCGGCAAAATCCGCTGGCGCATTTACAGTTGCCACTTAGATGGTTCTCATGTAAAGGCTTTAACTCCCAAAGACAATAATCCTATTGAACCTTACAAATTTTCTGACGGGAAGACAGCAATTGACTTAGCCAAAGAGTGGGCACTGAGCGAAATTGCCTTTGCCGACGCACAAAAGCGGCAAGAGAGTAACTAATCCTGACCCTTACATCGTTAAACCGTCTAGGATGATAGCGGCAGTAATGTGCCATTCAGAATGTGACGTTGCGCCTGCATGAGAACCCCGACACTACCAATAGCGTCACCCATCCCTACCAACAAGACCATCCCGTAATCTTGCCTTGACTTTTCATTTTGCCTCTAACATGCTTCCTTTTACCCGCTTAAAAAATTTGCTACACTGCGCGGCGTGAGTCTCCCGAAATTTCAAATGTTCAAGACCCGTGTGGCGATGGACGACGGGCGCACCCTGACCTACTACGACTTCACCACGGCGGGGACGCCACCCCCTTACCTCGCAGCGCATCAGCAGGCGGCACAACAGCATCCACCGGGCGGGCCGCGCCTTTTGCCCAACCCGCCCATCATGCGCTGGAACCCCACGCTCGCGGAGTGGACGGTCTATGCCGCTAATCGCATGAATCGCCCGCAGTTACCCTCCAAAGATGCGTGTCCCCTGGAACCGGGCATTCTGGAACTGCCGCTCAATTACCAGGTGGCCATTTTTGAAAACCGCGCGCCTTCAATGGCCTTTGTGCCAGACGATGTGACCCTACCTGCGCCGCGCAACATCTTCGAGATGACTGCCCTGGCCCGGGGTCGCTGCGATATTGTGGTCTATTCAGAAAAGCACGACTCGAAGTTGGCCTGGATGCCAGTGAATGACATTTATACCCTCGTCGAAGCCTGGCGCGACCGCTATGCGGAGTTGATCGCCCTGCCCGAAATCCGCTACGTGGCCATCTTTGAAAATAAAGGTCGTGACGCCGGCATGACCCTCGACCACCCGCACGGCCAGATTTATTCCTTCCCCTTTTTGCCCCCCTACCTGCAACGCCAATGGGATCAGACGATGGATTTGGCAGGGCAAAAAGGACTCTGGGAAGGTGTTATTGAAAAAGAAGAGCACGACCAGGTGCGTATCATCGCCCAGACCGATGGCTTTTTGGCGGCGATGCCATTTTATGCGCGTTATCCTTATGAAGTGCATATCTGGGCGCGACGGCGCGGGGTTTGCTCGCTCCTGGAAATGACTGCCGATGAACGTCGCCAGTTAGCCGGGATGCTGAAGAATATCACTTCACGTTACGAGAACCTGTGGCCGGGGTCGCCCTTCGGCTTTCCCACGCTGATGCTCATGAACCAACTCAGCAAGATGAACGGGGTCGAGAACTTCCGCTTCCACATCGAGTTCTATCCTTTGCAGCGTAGCCCGGACAAGCTTAAATATCGCGCCTCGGTGGAAAGCGGCACGGGCACCTTTTTGAACGATGCCCTGCCCGAAGCGCAGGCGGCTCAGCTACAGGCCATAGCGCCTCAAGAAGTTGAGTTGCCCGATGTTATCGCTGAAGACTGACTTAGCTAACCAAGCGTTGAGATAATACGGCTTCAACCAGTTATACTTTCAGCATCGTGCGCAAAGTTCGGCACGGAGTGATTGGCTCATGGATGAAAGTCGCGGGAACACGCAAACGCTGAACGCCACACTAGAGTCTGACCACTGCGTGCCACCCGGCACGGCACCTCCACTAAAAGATGCAAGCCAATCCTGCCATGAACCAATTCTGTCAACTCAGGATAGCGATGCCCTTAACACAGAATCTATTCTCCAGGAATCCATGCTGCCAGATGATGTGCGTTTAGCCGCTCTAGAACGGCGCGTTGGGGAGTTGCAAGCCGCGCTCGAGCACCGCGAACGTCAAATTGAAGCAATGCGGCGCATTAGCGACTCGCTTTTTGTCCATTCCTCCATCGAAGCCCTGGTGCGCGAAACTTTAACCTTAGCGATTGATGTGATGGAGGCCGAAGCCGGGTCGTTGTTGCTGCATGACCCAGTCCATGATACTCTTGTCTTCCGCTACGTGGTGGGGGCGGCGGCAGCCACGCTCAATGGCTATGCCATGCCTGCTTCACAGGGCATTGCGGGGCGCGTCTTTAAAAGCGGGGTGCCCGACCTTACGGAAAAGGCCAGCGACCGGCAGGAGTTCAACCGGACAGTGGATGAAACAACGGGCTATCATACTGATTCCATGATGACGGTTCCCGTCAAACGCTCCGAGGGCGCACCCATTGGCGTGATGCAAGTGCTGAATGCTACGCATTCCTTTGACCGGGGCGACCTCGAAGTGCTGGAAGTACTCTGTGGCCAGGCGGCGGCGGCGATAGAAAATGCTTACCTCGCCCAGCAAGCGCGCAAAGCGGAACTCGTCAATGTGATTGGCGATATTTCCCATGACATCAAGAATATGCTGACGCCCATTCAGACCGGGGTGTGGACATTAGGCCCACTACTGGATGAGATGTTCGAGGCGCTGGATGCAATCTACCAGGAATGTCCTCAAACTGAGCCGTGGCGTGCTAGAGTCGCCACCGCCGCCGACCTGGTGCGCCACGACTACGAGTGGATATTAACATCGGCTCTGGATGCCGCCGATAAAGTGCAGGCGCGCACCAAAGAAATCGCCGATGCCATCAAGGGCGAATCGGCACCGCCCGTATGGGAATTGGCTGACCTGAACGAGACCGTGCAGGAAATCGCGCGTGCCTTGCGCCTGGTCGCCGAAAGTTCTGGCATCCGTTTACATCTTGAGCTGGACCCGCAACTGCCGCGTGCCGAGTTCGATCGTAAGCAGTTGTATAACGCGCTATACAACCTGGTCAATAACGCTATCCCGGAAACTCCTGAAGGCGGCTCTGTCATCCTGCGCACTAAGGCACCAAAATCTGAGAACGATATGGTGGTGGTTGAGGTGCAAGATACGGGCAAGGGCATCCCGGAGCATGTGCGCTCCCGCTTATTCACCGATCAAGCGATTTCGACTAAACCGGGCGGCACAGGTTTAGGCACGCGCATTGTCGCCGGTGTCGTGCAACGGCATCACGGCACCATCACCGTTTCCAGCGAGGCCGATAAAGGCTCCACCTTTACCATCCGCCTGCCCTTGCGCCACCCTGAGATATAAACTGTAGCAGCAAATACCCTTTAGCATTATTGGCTTAAACATTATGAACGACATCAACCAACTTTTTACCCAACATTTTGGCACCAGTTCCAATGGAGATAGTTCAGCCTTTACGGTGCGCGCTCCCGGTCGTGTCAACCTGATTGGCGAGCACGTAGATTATAATGACGGTTTCGTGCTTCCGATGGCCCTGCCACTCGAAACACGCTTTCGTATCCGGCCCCGTCAGGATCGCACGGTTGATCTTTATTCCACCAATTTCAAAGAGCGCCGCCAGTTCTCGCTTGATCACATTGAAAAGCAGGAGACCTGGATTGATTATGTGCAGGGCGTGGCGCGCGAGTTAGCGGGCGGTAGCGTCGCCCTGCATGGCTTTGAAGGCGTCATTACCAGCGATGTCCCCGTAGCCTCAGGGCTTAGCTCCTCGGCGGCCATTGAAGTCGCCTCAGCCCTCGCTTTTACTCATCTGGAAAAGCAACCCATGTCGCCAGTGGATGTAGCTCTCCTCTGCCAGAAAGCCGAAAATACTTTTGTAGGCGTGAACTCTGGCATCATGGATCAGATGGCTGTCGCCGCCTGCCACGCTAACCACGCCCTGTTGATTGATTGCCGCAGCCTGGAACTCGAACAAGTGCCATTCCAGCTAACCAATCATGCCATTGTGGTAACCGATAGCGGCGCACCGCGTGAACTGGCGGCTTCGGCTTATAACGAGCGTCGTGCCCAGTGTGAAGAAGGGCTTGCCCTACTGCAAAAACATCTACCGCAGGTGGCCTCACTACGCGATGTGACCCTGATTGATCTCGCTCGTTATGGCGATTCCTTGCCGCCGCTTGTGCTCAATCGTGTGAAACACGTTGTCGAAGAAATCGCCCGCACCTTGCGTGCCGTGGAAAATCTCAAGCAGGGCAACCTCACCGTCTTTGGTCAGTGCATGAACGAGTCGCACGAGTCGTTAGCGAAACTCTATGAAGTCACCAGCCCCGAACTCGATTGGCTGGCTTCCTGGGCTAGCAAGCAACCAGGCGTCCTCGGTAGCCGTATGACGGGCGCTGGTTTCGGCGGCTGCACTGTTACCCTTATCGAAAAGCAGCACGTCGAAGATTTCACCCAACGCCTGCCCCAAGAATATCACACCGCCATGAACCGCACCGCTCGCTGCTGGGTCACCGAACCCACCGAAGGCGCACAGGTTTTAGATTGAAGTTTTAGCCACGGAAGAACACTAAAAGAAAGAAGATAGAAGATCGCCAGTCAAACGAGAGGACACCTTACCTCTGGTTAGCCCTTTCGATCCTCCATCTTCTATACTCGATCCTCGTCTCTTTCAGTGTATTACTGTGGCTAATCTTTCTAATACGAGGTTGGCAGTAGCAACCTCACCCCTGCAAAGCAACCTCAGCTTCAAACATACTGCTGCTTTTGGTTTGTCTTATCTGCGCCATGCTAATCTCCGCTGCTTTCCCCATTTTTACAGCCTGCTCTTGTTCATAAAACTGGTAGATTCTTACGGAGGACAATGCGAGAATAAACCTCTTGCATGAGTATCGGGGGGTCATTTCGACCGGAGCGAAGCATGAGCGCAGTGGACAAACCTTAACCTGGCGGCTCTCTAAAGATGCCTCGACTACGCTCGGCATGACCCCTATCTCACTTATGCAAGAGGTCTAATATACAAATTTGGATGAATCCATATAATGTCATGGTATAATCTCGATGAAGCGTGGTGTCATCTGCATTGATAGCGTTATCAGGCCGACAAGATGCCACTAAGTTTCAACATAACTAGCCCATTCAATGCTCCCCTCTGTAACAAGGTGTCGGGCTGACCGCGAAATGACCCGTATTTTGAGCGATTTAAGAGCGAATTTGGGGACTGATACTGCTAAAGTTGCTGGCTGCGCCAAACCATAGATTCATGGGCAACGGAACTCGTGGAGTCGTAGATCTCCCTTTATAAGCAGAGAGCAGCCAACGGTTGCTACGAATAACGCAGCACCAGCAACGAAAAGCTGATGTAGGCATTGCGGACCCAAATATGGGTCCGAAAGGTGGTTCCAAATGAAGCGAAAGGTAAACTTTGGTACTGGCTTGGTAGGTCTTTGCACAGCATTGTTATGGGTTAACTCGGCGTCGTGCCAGGCGCAGTCGGCACCTACCGTAGAAGATTTCGACGGTGTCCATACTCACTACAACATATATCAGCTTAATCCAGCGTCAACTGCGCCAACTATCATACCCAATGGCATGAGCGGGAATTGTCTGAGATTGGCCACCGATTCCACTGTAACCTCTGACAATACTATCACCTTCGACCGCACAGCGGGCGGTGTTTTTAGCCAGATTGTCGCCGAGTTCGATTTCCGCATCACTCTTGGCAACAATGGGCGTGCCGACGGGTTAGGCTTTGCCCTCGCCCACCTCAATAACAAAGGGCCGGATGGTAAGGTCGTTCTTAATCTGCCTGAACAGCCTGATCTTGCGGATTCCCTTGGAGTCGGGTTTGATATTTATGACGATGCCCATCCCAATCCCAACTACGTATCCGTTCATTTTAATCAAGCTAACATTGTCCAACGTGATGCCGGTTTTGACTTGGCTTCAGGGCAGTTCATCCACGCCAGGATTGTAATGCAACCTGGCGGCAATTCATCCAACGTTAGCGTTTTTTTGACACCACCTGGCGGCACAGAAGTTTCGATAATTAATCAGTACCCAGTGCCCGGCTTCACATCTTACCCAAATTGTGGGGTATTCGGCGCGCGATGTGGTGGACAATCGGCGAACTTCGACCTCGACAACATTAACGTCAGCTATGTGAGTCCTCCCGCCGCACCGGTTTCGGGCTTTTTCCAATTCGTTAAGACCCCCGGCGACCGCTTCATTGGTTATGCTCCTTATCGGACAACGCCCACCACAGCTTCCATTACCGCTGATTTGCAGTTGCTCAGCCGCTATTTCAATGGCTTGATTCTTTATGGCACCGACATGACCGATCTTGGCGGTAACCATCCTATGTCGGCATGGATTATGAGTGAAGCCAAAAGACTGGGGTTCGGCGCAGTTATTCTAGGCATTAATGATCCTACTAATAGCTCTGAAGTCAATAATGCTGCTGATCTGATCCTCCAATATAATACCAGCCTGGCTTTGGCAGTTTGCATTGGCAACGAAAGAATCTACAGGGGCCTTGATACCACTACCGATTTAGCACAACTGAATGCTGCTCAAGCACAACTCAACGACCGCTTAGGCAGTGTGCGCGTGCCGGTTTCGACCTCAGAGACTTTAACCCAGTACCAGGGCGATCATACCAACAACCCAAACGTGGGGAATTTCGGGGATTTCTTATTGCCGAACATTTACGGTTTTTATGATCAGTCACAGCCTCGGCCCGTGGAGGCAGCCGAATGGGCACGTTCTCAAGGTGCCCTCATTTCCGACAGCTTCGGCAAGATTGTCCTCGTAAAAGAAACGGGCTGGCCCACGGCTGGCGGCACTAATGCTTCGGAAGAAAATCAACGGCAGTTTTTTGCAGCATATGCCAATGGGCCACAGTTTTTCGATGCCTCCAGCCCAGCCGTGCCAACGACTACTTTTGCAGCCTTCAATGCCGCATTTGAGGCTTTTGATCAACCGAATAAATCGGGGAGTACATTTGAACCCTATTTCGGAATTTTTAAGGCGGATCAAACGTTCAAACCCGCTGTAGACACCTTCCCAATCCTTCCGGCCCTCATACTTAACGTGGCAACGAACCCAACCACCAATCCGGTAACTTTCAGTGAAACTGCGGGCGAGAATGCTGCCACTGGCACTGTGACCCGCAATACTCCCACCGATGCAGACATGATCGTCAACCTAACCAGCAGCGACACCAGCAAAGTCACGGTGCCCGCAACCGTCACCATTCCCGCCGGACAGACATCAGCAACTTTCCCCATTAGTGCGGTGGATAATACTATCGCCGATGGCCGGCAAACGGTCACTATTACAGCCAGTCAGACTGGCTTTATGTCCGGCACGGCATCCGTCATTGTGACGGACAACGATGTGGCAACCCTCACTTTGAGTGTGGCTACCAATCCGGTGACTAATCCAGTTAGTTTCAGCGAAGGTGCCGGAACCAACGCGGCGACGGGCACCGTCACCCGCAATACACCCACTGATACGGCGCTGAACGTGAATCTGGCAAGCACCAGCACGGATAACAGACCAGTCAGAGCCTCGGTGCCAGCGACGGTGACGATTCCAGCGGACCAGACTTCTGTCACGTTCTCCATTGCGGCCATAGACAATGCTATCGCGGATGGTTCCCAAACCGTGGCTTTTACCGCCAGTGCCCCCGGCTTCACCGATGGCACCGCCCAGGCGACTGTGATGGATAACGACATCCCACAATTAGGTTTGAGTATCCCGGCTGGGCCATTGACTGAAGGTGGAACTTTGACCGCCACGCTCACCCGTAACACGCTCACGGATGCCGCGCTGACAGTCAATGTCAGCAGCAACCCTGCTGGCATCGTGTCACTTCCCTCTACAGTGACCATCCCCGCAGGTCAGGCAGCGGCCAACTTCACTATTGCCCAACCCGATGATGCCATTGCCTACGGGCCGCGCAGTGTTAATATCGCTGTCAGCAAAGATGGCTTTACCCCGGCTTCGGGCACCATCAATCTGGCAGACAATGACATTCCTGCGCTGACCTTGACGCTCAATGCCGCCAACGTGGTCGAAGGCGGCAGCATCACTGGCACCGTGACGCGCAACACCCCACCCAGCAATGACTTGCCAGTGACGTTGGCCAGCAGTAATGCAGCCATTCCGGTGCCTACGGGGGTCACTATTCCCATTGGCCAAATGTCAGCGACCTTTACCATCAGCACCGCTAATGATGCGGTAGCGCAGGGCGACCGTAGCACCACTATTACCGCCACAGCCGGGACTTTGACGGATAAAAAGCCCTTTACTGTGGTGGATGATGATGGCCCAGCCGCCCTCACCTTGAGCATTAGTCCAACCACTTTCGCTGAGAATGGCAGCGCCACTGCTACGGTGACGCGCAATACTCCAACCGACATCGCCCTGGATGTGACAGTTACTACCAGTGATGCCAACGTCGCCAGCGTGCCAGCTACGGTCACTATTCCAGCAGGCAGCAACTTCGCCAGCTTCTCCATCAATGGGGTCAGTAATCACACGGTAGATAACTCGCATACAGCCGTCATCAGTGCCAGCAGTGGCGGCTTGACAGCCACTCCGGTGACAGTGACGGTGACCAACAGCGATGTCGCACCACCCGTGCCCACCATCAGCAGCATCGCCCCGGCCAGTGGGCCAGTCGGCGCTCAAGTAACGATCACGGGCACGAACCTCAGTGGCGCAACGGTGAAGTTTGGCACTGTCCTGGCGGTGGTAGATGCTGAATCATCTTCGGACACCAAGTTGGTCGTCACGGTGCCTAACGATGTGTCCGTGGGTAATACGACTATCACCATTACGACTGGCAATGGCAGCACCAACCATGCCTTTACTGTAACCAAGCTGACCAGCTTTACCATCAGCGGCTCGGTGCTTACCAAAGTCGGCACAGCGGGCAAACCGGTCACGGGCGTTAAAGTGGTGCTGTTGCCCCTCAAGGTCACTGGCACGCCAACCGCCAGTGCCATTCAAGATGCGGTCTTAGACTTTCTAACTTCACCGGCCACATTCAAGCCAGTGCCGGTGGTGGTGGATAGCAATGGCAACTACAGCTTCAGCCAACTGGCGGCTGGCACCTATGTCGTAGCGCCTTATAAGGTGGGCACCTCGTTCAAGAGCGCCACCGCGCCAGGGCTACCCTATCAAGTTATAACCCTGAGCACGAAGAACGCGGTGAATGTCAACTTCGTGGTCAGCACGACCGAGACCACTAAACCGCAGGTGACAGTGACGACGCCGACCAACAATGCCACCTTCACCGCCGCCAAGGTGCCTGCGGCTAAAGGCGCAGTGGCCGACACCAGCGGTATTCTGGGCGTGGGTGTGGTATTGGCTCGCCTCAATAGTGCCAGCCCCACCAGCCTTAACCTCAGCCTGTATAACTGGACAACTAACAAGTTCGATGCCGCCTTTACCCTTAGCTCTACCGCTAATCTGTTCACCAAGGTGCTGCCTGCCGAAATCAAAGCAGCTACCGTAGCTGGGAACGGTTGGACAACGCCTTTGCCGCTCAACCTGGCTATTGGCACCTACCGCGTGATTCCCTTTGCGGTAGATAAAAACTTCAACATTGGTTATCCGTTGCCAGTGGGAACTACCCTGCTGATGGGCAACTTTAAGGTTGGGGCCGCGACCCGCAGTTTGGATGAACCTCAACCTGCTGTGGTGAAGCTGTCCACCGCCAAAGCGCAAGCTGCGACTAATAGTATCCAACTGCGGTTCTTAGCAGCTTTGGATACCGATACAGCCAGCGATGTCTCACATTACAGTGTGACGCTCAACGGGCAACTTGTGGTGGTAGAAAGTGCCGGGTATAATGCCAGCACGCATACTGTTATCTTGGGCTTAACAGAAGGCAATCTACGCACGGGCGATAAAATCTCTGTGCAATGGAATGATCTGGTGGATGCTCAAGGCAACGTGTGCGCTGGGCAAAGCGGGACTTTGACAGCGGGCTAGCTTCTTAATCTAAGAGCCATAAGGGACGAGCTATAGTAGTTCGTCCCTTATGGCTCTCAAACGGGTAAACTGGGAAGTAATATGAATAGGTTAAGAAAACGAGCAGGGAAATTTAAGTGTAGCGTGGCGGGGTTCATTGCTTTAGGCATAGTTGGTCTCACGACTTTAGTGCATAGCCAGACAGTGTTGCCGCCAGTGGACATCCTTAAGGCACCAAGTGCTGATGTCATCAAACCGGGTAATGCCACAGCCAGTTCCGGCTATGTTCCACTGTCTAAAGGCACCTTAAATTTCAACAAACACATCGCGCCCATTATTTATGATAATTGCGCTTCCTGTCATCATCCCGGTGAAGTTGCGCCTTTCCCCTTATTGACCTATCAGGACGTAAAGAAGCGTGCTAAGCAAATCGCGCTCGTCACCGCAGACCACACCATGCCGCCCTGGAAAGCGGATGCCGGGCACGAGCAGTTTTTGGATGCGCGCCTCTTGAGCCAACAGCAGATTGGCATGATTCAGCAATGGGTGGCCGAAGGCGCACCAGAGGGCAAAGCCGCGGACCTGCCGCCGCTCCCCAAGTTTGCTTCCGGTTGGAAGTTAGGCCAACCCGATGCCATCTTTGAGCCAGACGCACCTTACCAGGTGGCCGCCGATGGCGCGGATGTTTATCGTTGTTTTGTGATTCCCACCAATTACACCGAAGACCGCTGGGTAGCGGCGGTCGAGGTGCATCCTGGCAATCGTAAAATTGTGCATCATGTCATTGCCTTTCTGGATAGAACTGGCCAGGCGCGCAAGCTAGACGCCGCCGATCCCGGCCCTGGCTATACCTCGACGGGTGGCGGCATTGGTTTTCCACCGAAGTCAGGTGGCTTAGGCGGCTGGGCACCCGGCAATGAGCCGCGTTTACTACCTGCCGGGTTGGGCATGTATCTGCCCAAAGGCACCGATATTGTTTTGCAGGTGCATTACCATAAGAGCGGTAAACCTGAAGTAGACCGCACACAAATCGGCGTGTATTTCTGCAAAAACCCGGTGGATAAACGGGTGCGCACTGTACCCATGCTGTATTTGCCTCTGCGCATTCCCGCTGGGGATAAGCAATATGTGGTGCATACGGATATGAAGGCACCCGCTGATATTACGGTGCAGGGCGTCATGCCTCACATGCACTTGCTAGGCCGGGAAATGACCGTGACCGCCACTCCACCCAACGGCACGACGCGCCAGTTGGTGCATGTGCCGGATTGGGATTTTAACTGGCAGACCACCTACGCTTTTAAAGAGCCAGTGCCCCTGCCCGCTGGCTCGAAACTCGAACTCACAGCCCGCTACGACAACTCAGCCGATAATCCGGTGAATCCCCATAATCCACCGCAAGAGGTGCGCTGGGGTGAAGAAACCACTAATGAAATGTGCATTGCCTTTGTGTATTACACGGTGGACGAAGAACACTTAACACAGGGCAAAGTCGCACCCGGCTTTGGCGAGGGATTCGGGGCCGCGGCCTTCACCGGCAATCCCCAGGGCCTGCTCCGTCAACTCACACAGATGTTCGATAAGAACGGCGATGGCGTTCTGGATGACCAGGAAAAAGCCGCGATGAACCAGTTCATTCGCAGTAATGGATAGCACTCGTTCTAGAAGATAGAGGATCGAGGATCGTTAAATCAGAGGATAACTGGCCTCTGCTTAGCCTTGCGATCTTCTATCCTCTATCCTCCATCCTCAAATTCCCGTGCTTCTGTGGCTAACCTTTAACCTTAAATCTACTCAAGCGTTCCTTCACGCCATCCACCCAAATATCGAGAGCTTCGTAAAGCCCCCATAACACCAGGGCGAAAACAAAGATAGAAAACGAGAGGACGGGCCGAAAGGGGATACCTACTAAGGTTGTGCCCACCATCTTGGGATGCGTCCATAAATCCCACGAGTTATAGCGCAGAATCAGCCCTAAATAAACGCCGACAGAAAGCAGGAGAAAGAGGAATGGGGCCACGAGGGGGAAGGGCAAGCGCCAGACGCGCAACATGCGCTCGACAGGCCGGATTGACAGCGTTAAGGCTAAAACACCGCAGCCGCTATAGCAAAAATAGAAGAAGGCGAATAAGCCAATCGCAAAGAGATATTGAGGATCAGATTCGCCGCGCGTATAGAGATGATTGCGCTCCACCAATTGTAATAAGTGCCGCCATTCGGTGAGCAAATAGCACGTATTGGGGACAAACGCCAACCACAGAAACCCCACGACAACAACCCCGATCCAGAGCAGAGGATTGTGTCCTGCGATGGCGCGGCGTCCCAACGCGCCAAGAGCATAACCCAACGCTACAGGGATAACCGCCAGCCCCAGGTTCCAGAGGGTATGGTAGAGAAAACCGCTGAGATTCAAGAGGCTATCAGTCGAGCGGCGTCGCGCGCGACAATAATCTCCTCATCGGTGGGAATCACCCAGATTTGCACGCGTGAACCGTCGGCCTGAATAGCGCGTTCGGCGGGGCCAGTCTGGTTTTTAGCGGGGTCTAAGCGGGCACCGATACAGTCTAAATCACGGCATACCGACTCTCGCACCGCTACCGAGTTCTCGCCTATCCCGCCCGTGAAGGTAATCGCATCGCATCCGCCCATCTGCACATAATAAGCACCGATATAATGTCGGATTTTGTGACAGAAGACATCGAAGGCCAACCGCGCACGCTCATTGCCCGCGTTCATCGCTTCTTCCACATCCCGCATATCACCACTGGCAACGCCACTGATACCCTTTAGACCGGATTCCTTAATCTCGATACGGTCATACTCTGCGGGTGTAATACCGGCGCGTCGAATGATGTAATTGACAGCCCCCGCGTCATAATCGCCCGGACGTGTGCTCATCATAGTGCCGCTTTGCGGCGTCAAACCTGAAGCGATATTAACGCTGTGGCCATACTTGACCGCACAGACCGAAGTTCCCGAACCCAGATGGCACAGGATAATTTTGAGCGCGTTAGGTTTATCGGTTAGCTGTCCCACCCGATTGGAAACATAGCGATGGCTGCACGAGTGAAACCCATAACGACGCACGCCATACCTTTGCTGCCATTCATAGGGCAAGCCATAGGTATAAGCTTCAGGAGCGACGGTGTGGTGGAAGCCAGTCTCAAAGGAGGCTGTCTGTGGTGTGCCAGGCAAAAGCTGCTGAAAAATTTCAATCCCCGTAAGACTGGGCGGATTATGCACCGGGGCTAAGGCTACCATCTCACGAATCACATTAATCTCAGGCTCACTCAGTATTGCCGCATCACCCAACTTCATACCGTCATGGGCGATCTTATGACCCACTACATCAATCTCATCCAGCGTCTGCAATGCGCCATGCCCCGACGACACAATTTGATCCAGCATCCATTGAATGCCAGTGCGATGATCCGGCACTGGCATCTCCACCCGCAATGATACTTCAGCCCGTTGGGGCAGGGAGTGTTTTAAGACGGCCAGGTCGCTACCTAAGCGATCAATATGTCCTTGCGCTAAGACATGCGCCTCTGGCATCTGATAAAGCTTATATTTGAGTGTGGCCCCGCCACAGTTCACTACTAAAACATTCATAATTCGTTAGCGAGATTAGCCGTAGCCCCAATAAGCAAACGAGGTCGCAGGATATCCTCGACCAGGTTATTTACCCTTGGGGGCTAAATTGGCAGCGAGTTCTTCGGGTGTGACTTTCGACTCCACGCCCTTAGCGGGCACTTCGGCTTTGGCTGTCCAAAGGATAGCGTTCAGCACCAATTTGCGCTGGTCGTCAATGCCCCAGTTTTTATGAAAATGGCCCCCGGTAAAGCCAAAACCGCGCCCACCATCGGGCCGTTCTACTGCCCATGCGGTATGTTGAGGTGTCTTGGCGGCAACTTCGGCACGCACCGTGGCGTTGCCCTCATGCGGGCCGTTAGCGCGGCTCATCGTGGTCGCGGGTGGGACATCGGTAAGAATGGGAGTAACGCCCTGCATTCCCGCTTTGAAGCGCATGTGGAAATACCACTCATCGGTAGTGCTAAAGGGCTGCACGCCGTTGGTGATGGGATGTTTGGGTAATGTTTGGTAGTTAGCCGTCCAGACGGGATTGACCGACCAGTCTGGCTCAAAGTAGCCACCCAACCATTGCAAGAATTCCGGGCCACCGGGAGTAATGGGTACCTCTACCGCATAGTGCAAACAAACAAAGCCACAGCCCCGCTTCATTTGTGCCGCGAGTTGCTGCAAATGGTCGCCTTCCAGTGCCGGATGGCCGGGGCCTCCATCAGCGTAAATCAAGATGGTATCGGCCTTAGCTAAATCCGCAGCGGAAGGCCAGGCATCGTTGAGATACGCTTTCACATCAACTTGCGGCGCATTGAAATCCAGGCATCGCTTGAGCAGCAACACGCCTGCATTATGTTCATGCTCGCCTGGGCCATGACTGGGCCGTCCGGCGATCATCAGCACCAGCTTCTTATCGGCAGCCCGTGCCTGGGGCGAAGACGCGACGGTTGTCCACAAAGCAGCACCAAAGAGCAAGAGAGAAGCGATTTTATTCATGTTCATAAAGTTCTTTAAAAATTCATTCTAACATTCTCTACTTTAAAAATAAAAGCAGGGTAAATCAGAGGCTGCATAGCATCAGTCTCTCACCTACCCTGCTTATGATTCAACCGTTGTGCGGTGGGGCTAACCCTGGCTAACCCTGCACGGCTCCTTCGACACCACCCGTTAGTTCTTCCATGCTGATATGCACAGGACGATAGCCACCCCGCGATTTAAAGTAGATAAACAGGCAGATATAGCTCAACAGCATGATGGTCGGGAAGATAGACATGGTAGCCAGGGCATGTTGCTTGGCCGTTTTATCCAGTGCTTGCACTTTATCCGAGGTGGATTTATCCCTTTTAGCCAAATCTGCTACTTTAGCTTCGTCCACTGCCGAGTAACTGCCGAGAACATAGCTGTTCTCGTGCGAAATTGTCTGATAGACATTGGGCAAGTTAGCTTCAATCGCATTACGCGAGGAGATTTCCTGCATATGGCCGATCATGGGGCCGCCGATAATACCTACCGTCAGCATACCGATGGCCGCGATGCCGTTTAAGGTGAGGGCACCACCACGCGGAAATTGCTCGGACACCATGCCTAACATTGTGGGCCAGAAGAAGGACTTACCCAATCCGTAGAGAGTCGCCGCCGCAAAAATAAAGACCAGGCCATGTGCTACAGACAGCAAATTTAAACCAACGATAGCCAGTGCGGAGCAAGCCGCCAGGAGGCCAACCGGGGTTAAACGTGATTCCAGAGGCCCGGCTGAGAAGAAGCGCAGCACCATCATAATCGCCGAAGTGTAAATTAAGACCCAGGCCGGGTTGAAGCCAGCGGTCTTCATGGGTTCTTCCATGATACCCGTGATGGCACCATCTGTACCTAATTCGGTCGTAGCCAGCGGCATCATAATCAAGCACAGCACAATCATCAGGGGACGCCCCAGCGAACGGCTATAGGCACCATAACCCGCAACCGACGCCAGCAACAGCACATAGGTAATAATGGGACTCCAACCCAGGGCTTCTTGCAGTTGGCGAAAGACCAGAAAGCCCGCAATGAATGCGCCGATGACGCCGAACTCTTGCAGCATTTCCCTATACGTGGTGCCAGAGGCCACCCGCTCTTGCACCGGGAACTTCGCCGTGGCGAGCATGACCAGATAGACTACCGCAGCCCCGGTCAATAGATAAACCACAATGCGCCAGTCATTTTTCACCGCATCGCTCAGGGCTACCGTGATGATACCACCGACCACCAGACCAGCGGGCCACCCCGCGTGCAGGCGGTTGAGCCACTTGATCTTCTCACGGCTAAAGATTGTCGCTACGACCGGGTTAGCAAATGCTTCCACCGTGCCGTTGCCTAAGCCTAAGATCACCGATCCGGTATAGAGGTAGCCATAAGCGTGTTTCTGCGCTTCGATCAAAGCTGCCCCGGCCAGTCCACCAGAATGAATCATGCTATAAGCCATTAACGCGAGAGCCGCATAGACGAGGTAGCAAACAAAGCTAAAAAACATGGCGGCGCGATAACCGATCTGGTCAATCACGAAACTGAACAGCATAATACTGATAGCGAAAGGCCAGATGCCCGCACCGAATAATTCCGCAGCTTTCACTTTGTCCAGGTTAAAGTCTGTAACCCAGACCGTATTAACCAGAATAGCCCGCGTGATAAAGGCCGTTGAGGTGCAAAGGATCGCCACGAAGCACCCCCAGAACAGCATGACATCTTTACTGTCGGGTGCGGCTATGGCGGCGCCTGCTGGCACATCCATCCGTCCGGTTTGTGTAGCCAAATGAATTCCTCCCTTAATAACGTCCGCCTCAGTCCAGACTCAAGTGATAAATCTGCTCCGACTGACATCCCAGCCCTGGTTAGGCACTGTACGGAATGGTTGATTGATAATGCAAAACTCTCGATTTGGGGACGCTGACTGCTATTCTAATCGGAGTCTGGCTGAGTGTCAATTGGTTTTGACAGCCACCACGCAAAATGTTCTACTATCTTTCCACTTAAAAGAAAAATTGGCTCCAGGCCGTCCACCAGTCATCGCCCCGCGAGATTAAAGAGCGTGTCCCAATTACTTCGACGCCATGCTTACGCGCAAAGGGCACCATCGTATCGGGAGTCGTGAACTCCACCTCAATCTCCGCCGGATGCCCCGGATTATAAGGAGTGACCGCTTTCAAATCTTTGAGGGCTTGCTTCGCCCCTTCTTCAATCATTTGCCGCGCCCGCACCGGGGGAATCTGGCGCGCACTATAGCGGCCTAAACCCTTTTTCACGGCCACTGTGGTCAATCCCGCTCCCAACAACTCTTGCGCTTCGCGGCACACTGCCTCATCGCCCGTCACCAGCAACACCGGGCAGTTCCACTGGCCGCACAGGGCGGCATTGATACCAGTCTCACCAACCAGCCTGCCATTGAAGCGCAAGTTCGTCCAGGACTGGCTGGAAACGGTATGGCACAGCACCCCATCGGGCGTCCCCGCCATTGCGTGCATCCCGACAAAGAGCGCAGCGTCACAACCTTCTTCCAGGAAAGTGGTATATTCCGTCCATTGCTTCTGCACTACCCATTCGCAGTCCGCGTCGAGCATTTCCGGGATCAGCGAGTTAAAGCTCCAATCGTCCCCGGCTCCATGACAGTCCATCACCACAATCTCGGTCGCACCCCCGGCTCGCGCCCCCCGTATCGCCGCGTTCATTTCTTCGGTATAAAGACGGCGACCCTCTTCGTATAATTGCTCGCCACCGTTGACTTGCTTCCACCGCACAATACCTGAAACGCCTTCCATGTCACTGATGATGAATACCCGCATAGTTTCTCGCCTTTCCCTGGTTTTGGGCATGAGTTTAACCTAACCCCCCGCCCCCCTTCCCGGTTCGGGAAAGTTCAGCGTAAAGCAGTGGCAGTAGCCCGCACCCCCGGCCCCTCTACCAATACTGGTAGAGGAGAGGTCACACCACTACGCTTCTCACTTTGGCGCTTTCTACTTTCAAGGGCCAGTCCTCCTTTGTGCTCCCCTCTCCCAAGGTTGGGAGAGGGGCCGGGGGTGCGGGCCATTACAGAGTCATCCTTTGTTCCCCTCTCCGAAATGGTGAGAGGGCGGGGAAAGGAAAAAGAGACCTGCTCAGTTTTGAGCAGGTCTCTTTTAGCAATGTTCTTATTTCAGAACAATTACTTCTTGGCAACGATGTTAAAGGATAATGTTACGGGATTATCCACTTTAACCGCGCCCATCATCAGGGACAATAACGTGATGCCATAGGTAGTTTGATTAATGGTTATCTTGCCAGAAGCATGAAGTGTATTGCCACTGACCGTAGCCCGCACTGGCACTGCAATCGGCTTGGTGACACCATGCAGCGTCAGATTACCTTTCACCACGCCATTAAAGCTGCCCTTCACCGGTGAACTGGGGGAGAAGCCAGTGCTCTTGAAGACAATATTAGGATACTTGCCAGCTTCTACGATTTGCGCTTTGGTCACTTTGGTGATTTGATTGCGCTCCACTGATGGGCCATCGTTAGATTGCAGCGAACCGGCGGGAACCGTAAGCTGCACCGTAGTCGGCTGCATCGTCTTAGTGAAGCCAACGACACCATTGACCGAATTCGTGACCATCGTGCGGGTGTGGGAGGCAATGCCACTCACATGCGATGAAATATCGAATTTGCTCTGGCCAGGCACAATTTTATAACTAATGGCCGTAGGCGCGGCCTGCGCCAGTTTAGCCGCTTCAGGCGCAACTAAACCGCACCCGATAATCAGGGCCGTTCCTACAAACTGTCCTCTCCAACTCCGCTTACATTTTGTCATTTAAATTCAAAGCCTCCAATTTCTATAGCTGGCACCGAAAACTATAATCAACTATAACCGATGCCAATGCTCATCTGCATCTTAGCCGAGAAGATTGCGGGGCACCTGCCCGCAATCTTCCTAATGTATTAGCTCAGACGGAACTTCTTCCACTCTGTTCAGTTTTGCTGCTTTGCCAGGGGAACTCACATCTAAAACTTACACCGTGAATTCGCTGGCATCGAAGACATAACGCTGTTGGGTAGCCAGCGCCTGATTAGCCCGCAATACAGTCACAGCAGTCTTATAAGCATCATCGGGCGGACAAGTCAGCTTGACCTTGCCACGAATGGCACCAAAGAAGTTCTCTAAGTGCAGCAAATGCGGTGGCTTCTCGGTTTCAGCAGCTTCTAATTTCTTGCCAGTCGGCCCACCTTTGCCATGTGCGCCGAGGGTCTCGCCAACTTTTAACAAAATGGCAATCTGGCCCATTGACTGAATGGCCTTGGCATCGTTGACCCACTTCTTTTCTTGCTTGGTTGGCTCCGGGTAAATCAGACCACGGGTGACATCTTCGGAGATTTCGAGGGTGCCATTCATGCCATTGAAGACCTCATAATAGCCACCATAACTGGTCGAGTTGAGCACCTGATAATAGGCATGAACGGGGCCTTGGGGCGTATTATATTCGTACATGGTCATGATGTTGTCATACCACTCACGATTGGCCCAGTCGCCCTCTTTGGGATAGTCCGAACCACCAGTCGCCATGACAGCAGTCGGGGTGGTGCCCAGAATCCAGTTAAAAATATCTATCTGGTGCGAACCTAAGTCGGCAACAGGGCCACCAGCAAACTTCTTGTACCAACGCCAGTTGCGCAGGCGATCCATTGTGTCATAGCCGTATTTGTCAAGCTCTGATTGCTTTAATTCGGTGCCCTTAGCCCAGCCCAGCAAAAGGGCCGAAGCGCGGTTCCACTGGCCATAACAATGCGTGATGCGGCCCAGGGTATGGTCACGGTTAATCAGGTTGTTGCCATGCCAGTAGCGCGGGTTGCTGCGACGCTGGTGGCCGATCTGGAGCAGCTTGCCCGTCTCGCGTTGCGCCAAAACCATTGACTTGGCCTTTTCGAGATCGTTGGACATCTCCTTCTCGCAATACACATGCTTGCCCGCTCTTAAACAGGCAATGGTATGCTCGGCATGCATCCAGTCCGGCGTAGCGATAACGACTGCATCCAGGTCTTTTTCCTTCTCCAGCATCTCCCGGTAATCGGCATAGACGTTGACGGGCTGACCGAAACTCCTCAAGATGCCCGATGCATATTGCTGGCTATAAGGCCAGATGTCGCAGATAGCGGTGAAACGCACGCCCGGAACGCGCAAGCAGTTGACCAAGAGGTTACGGCCTTGGTTGCCCGGCCCAATCATGGCGATTTTAATATCATCCGGTTTGGGAGCTTTGGCCGTAGGGGGCTTGGGCTTGACCGGGTTCGGGGGCTTGACATGCGGGGCCGCTTTCATCGTCTGGCCCTGTCCACTCTTAGCCACCTGCGCCTTGAGTTGCTTGGCCGTGGGCAGCTTTTTAGTGGTATCTGCCGCTTCGCTAATGCCCGGTGCCAGCACTAAGCCAGCTCCCACCGTGGCGACCGACTTGAGGAAGGTACGGCGGGCCGGTGAGCTTTCACCATTATCAGGGTTTACGTCTTCGTGATGCTCTGGCGCTAAAGGCTGTTCATCACGTTCTTCGATGTGATCCATCTTCTCTCCTCTTATCTTAATGACTCTCTATTTTTACAGAAAATTATCGCTGAGTGTAACATACGACCTAATCCCCGTCCCGACGGGGAAGCGGCCCTCACCCCCGGCCCCTCTCCCAATACTGGTAGAGGGGAGCACAAACTCAAAGTGGCTCGTGAGACTTTCACTTTTGCACTATCCATAACAGAGGCGTGTGATCTCCCCTCTCCCAGTACTGGGAGAGGGGCCGGGGGTGAGGGCCGGGAGTGGTCTTTAGCGGCCCCCTGTGCCACGGGCTGCCCGTTGCTCTAACCTTGCGGTGCGAACCATATTGTCCAAGTTCTGCTCGGCAGCTTGGCCAGCGCCATCATTTAATTCCACCGCCCAGATGTTGCGGAAGCGTACTGGGTGGTGATGAAACTGAAGCTTAAGCGGGCCACGAGCGGCATGTTCGGCTGGGCCAATGCCCGTACCACGCGGGATTTCTTTATCGTCCTGCACCTTCACCCCATCCAGATAAACGGTGACACGCGGCAATTTTTCGACTTTGCCATCCGGCCCCATACGCGGCGCATGGAAAACGATGTCATAGGTCTGCCACTGTAAAGGCGGCAGTTCCGGGTTGGACGAAGGAGGGGTAATATTATAGATAGAACCGACATCGCCTGCTCCTGGCTTAAGACCAAACGAATCCAGGATTTGAATTTCGTAACGCTCAACGAAACCAAGTCCGCTATTGGCGCGGCCCTGGCCACGCTCGGTCGGCTCATACGGCAAGCGGAACTCGCAGTGCAGTTGCATATCGCCAAAGTCGCGCACGGAAGAAGTATCGCCGCCTTCGGAGGACACACTGCCATCGGCGTAAGCGGGCCAATTCTTGTTTTTCCACTCATTCATAGAAGGTGCCTGACCGGGCACATAAGGCAACAGCACGATGGCATTGGCCGGAGGACGAATACCTTCCGTGGGCGAGTGGCGTACAATCTTTTGCAGCGTAATCTGACCGCCGCCATTGCCCTTGCCAGTCAGCGTCAGCTTATGATCGCCTAATGAACCAGTCCAATCGAGGCCACCCGCGTTGCCAGTAAAAGGAACGGTGTTATCCTGCTGCTTGCCAGTGATTTCAACACGATTCGGCTTATTGACATCAGCGGTTGGCATAAACAGCACGACGCGATAGCTGCCGTTACCTTCTCCAACGACATCCGCCGTCATATTATTGGCTGAACCATCATTCGGTGTAAAAGTGCCTGCATACTCGGCCATGAAGTTATCCACTGGATCAGCCGGAGGCTGAGCGGCACCTTGCGCGTTGGATGGGCCACTAGTGGGGGCTGTTGCAGTGCTGGCAGTCACAACCGGAGCCGGTTGCGCTACCGGAGCCGGTTGTGGCAACGGGGTTGTATCAGCTTTCAAGTCGCCTAAGGCGAATTGAATGCCATTAAGATAATACTTGAGAATCTGTGGATTCCAGTAAATCTCCTCACGATGTCCCAGCGAGCAATAATAAACGCGCCCCCGGCCATAACTTTTAATCCATGACACTGCATAGTCATTGTCGGGGCGAGCCATGCCCTCTTTATGCGGCGTTCGGGCTAAATTGAGCGCCAGCAGCACACGCTGCTTGGTACGGTCATAGGGCGGGGTGCGGAACTGGTAGATTTCATCGGCAATATCGAAATGACCATCCGGTGCATTCGCCACCAGGTCACGGGTGAGCGGGCTATTTTTATCTTCAATCGTAATACCAACCTGCTCATTCCAGGGATGACCATTAAAAACGCCGCCAATTAATTCAGCGCCTTGAGGCACATCCTTATAGCAATCACTGGCGGCGTGAATGCCTACGATACCTTTGCCACTGGCGACAAAATTCAGCAGATTCTGTGTTAATCTATCCGCTCTTTTCAAAGTCATATCAGCAAAAACAGGATACTTTGCTGCCACTTTATCCGCATCTTTGGGGACAAAAAGTTCGTCCTTGAGAGCCTTGTTACCAACCGTACTGACAAAGCAAATTGCGTCGAACTGGTTCAGATTATTCGGCTCAAACATCGAGATGTCATCGCTGACAGTCGTTGTATAAGCCCCGGTCTTCTGGCCCATAAGCTCAATAGCCTTAGCTCCCAGTGGAATAGAGCTATGTACAAAAGAATGAGCCAAGGTAAATACCAGGATTTTATGTGGCCTCACCGGTGCCACCTGTGCCTTGTCGGGCAAGGCTGCCGTGACTTTCTGTACCATCTCGTCCCAGGTGGGAGCCGCTAAAACTTGGCGTCCTGTCACCAGTAACAGCGATAGTGCGCTCACTATCGCTGCACTCACTTTCTTACTTCGCATTAATATCCTCTCTTAAAAACCTACTATGGAATTGTACGACATCTAAGACAAATGTAACTGGCCCTACAGCGCCCTATGGAGTGGATTCTAGACGCGCCAGTTCGCCAAAAGACATTATGCTGGGTTGTGCTGGATCGCCTACCAGCAAAAGCCCAACCACGCTTTCATGATGCTGACAGTATTGTTCCACTTCCTCCGGTGCCATGACCATAAAAGCCGTGGAGAGCGCATCGGAATAGGCGGCTGAATCCGCAATGGCCCAGGTGGACAGCTTGCCCTGCGCCGCTTCGCCCGTGCGCGGATCAACAATGTGCTGACCATGCGTTACCATCCCGGAGCCACTCATGGCCCGGTTGTGCAGATACATTTGACCCAACATTTGGTCGCCATCGCGCGGGTCACGCAGGGCCACTATCCAGGCATGTTCCGCATCGGGTGTGCCGAGCGCCAGTACGGTGCTTTGTCCACTATGGATTAACGCATCCTGTATTTGCCAATCACGCATAATCGCGGCAATGCAATCCAGTGCATATCCCTTGCCGACAGCACCCAGGTCGAGACTGACTCCTTCCTTATTGCCATCGGCACGCCAACCGACGGAGTATTCTTCAGGATCAATCTCTAAGAGTTCCATACCAAGACACGGCTTAGCTGCCAGCGCGGACGCACCAGACAATTGAATCCGCCCCTCCTCATCGCGCCGCTGGTCCAGCCAAGCTCCTACTGTAATATCAAACGCGCCATTCGTCTGCTCATGCACCTCGGCTGCTAACTGCAAGCATTCGAGAGTCGCCAGCCCGACGCGCATAGATTCGCCAGGCTGTAAAGCATTGATGCGGAAAATATCGCTGGAAGGAATAAAGCGGCTTAACTCGCGCTCTAGGCGGTCTACTTCTTCAAAGGCGGTTTGGGCAACCTGCTGGGCATATTCGACGGCTTCACCAACAATGAATAGCTCCCACATGCAGGCCATCGCCTGGTGAGAAAAGTGGTGCAACGGACGACAGCAAGACTGCTGCGCCTCTGCAACCGAAAGGGCATTGGGGGGGGACACCATGAAATTACGCTAAGTCTAATCTATTTAGAGCCGACTCTACACTGCGAGTTGCAGAAGCCCTCACCCCCGGCCCCTCTCCCACGCTGCGGGCGAGGGGAGATCACAGGCATGATTGTTCGTGAAAGTTGAATAACCGCAGAGACGTCGAGGGCACAGAGAAAAAACTTTTAGTTTGCTCCGCGTTCTCTGCGGTTCATTTGAAATTCCATCGGTAAGAGTTGGTCTCCCCTCGCCCGCAGCGTGGGAGAGGGGCCGGGGGTAAGGGCTATCTCTGTTTAACAGAAGCATTCCACAATTCATTCTTAACGAAAACTGCCAGGAATACTTCGGGACGCAAGCTAAAATAATCTTCGTGATATTTATTGCCTAACTTTTGCTGCAACGCAGGCTCCACATCCGAGGAGGCAATAATGAGAGGAGCCGATAAGACAAGTGCCTGCTGATCGGGTGAGCCAGTGGCTGCCAGACTGGGCCAATAGCCAACGTGCGAGAAGCGGCGTACATACCAGGGGAGAGGCCAGTTGTTTTCGGACGAAATGACGCTAATCAGCATGTCATGCCCTTCCGGGCTGAGCTTTGCCAGGTTTTCCAGGTCACTGGCGAAGCGCAGGATGTCTTTGCTGGTGTGAGCGTAAACATAAGGGTTGCGCCGGTCAGCGGAGTATTTGAAGTTGGCCGCGTAAGACTGATTCGCCAGTTGCAATCCAAGTACCATCATCACCAGACAAGCCAAAACTTTGAGCGGTACGAAACGCAATGAGCGCACGAGGGAAGCCGCGCCAAAACCCGCTAACAGAATCATACCCACCAGAAAATTCATCATGCACCAGGGCGTTTTGTAAGGGATGGCGCAGTAGATGAGGGTCAGGAAGAGCGTGTAAAAAGTCAAAAAGCGCACAAACGAAAGGTGGGCACGACCAATGCCCTTATGCCACAAGGCGGCGAGCATACCTGCAAGCGAGAGGAGGACAATAAACGCCTCGCTCCAGGCAATGGGCGGCGAGAAATTATAGAGCAAAGGCAGGCGGGATGAGAAAATCGGCCCTTTACTGCTGCGGGTATAGAGCAACAGGTGCAAGTAGTAATCCCACGGGTGATTATGCACACTGTTGCCACCGCCCCGGTTGAAATAGATGTTATAGGCCAGGATCGAATCAAGCGGGCCGCGCGGGTTGGTCAAAAACGTTGAGAAGAGTAGCACCGAGACGGCAACGGCCAAAATCGCGGCGCGGGTGACATCCCTGGTTTTAATCAAGGGTCGCCAAGTGACTTTGCGGTCATCAATCCAGTGTGTCCACAGCAGAGTCATTAAAGCCGCCGCTACCATCGCTGCCACCGACATAATCCAGGTTTCCTTAGTGGCGTGCATCAGCCCCAGACAAGCCCCGGCCAGTAAGCACCAGAGGAGCCGACCACTGCGGGCATAGCGATAGGCGGCGGCAATCGCCGCCAAAGTGAAGAAAACGAGAAGGGTTTCTTGAATATAATAGCGACTATAAAAGACCATGCAGGGCGAGATGGTCATGAAAACCCCGCCCCAGAATGCCGCCCAGCGCCCCAGCCCATCGGCCATTAACCAGACCAGCAGAATAAGTCCCGCGCCAAAAAGAGCCGGGACGATGCGTAACATGACTTCGTTTACGTCGCTGAAAGTGTGGCTGCCACTGAGCCAGAGGATGGGAAGCGTACAGTAATAGAGGGTTGGCCCGTGGTATTCCTGGGGGTCGTATTCGTATTTACCCTTTTCCCAGAGGGTATCCAACTTTACGGCATGGACAGCTTCATCACCGTGCATTGGCCGCTCAGCTAGTTGTGGCACTCGCCAGGCGAGTGCCACAACCCAGAGCAGGAGCATTCCTACGGGCAAAGCCCAACGGCGTTTCATTTGCCGTAGACTTCAACCTCGGTGTAGTTGTTCTCGTCGTCGGAAGTATTGCCATTGCTATACAGGCGAACGTAACGACCTTTCACACCCTTGGCATCAATCAGCTTGCCTTCGTTGCTCTCGAAATAGTCTCGATCTTTGCCGATGCCCAGGCCAAGCTGGTTATGCAGGTCAGCATTAAATACGGTGTGGACATTGGTGATAAAGTCTGGATCATCCGCGACTTGCACCACCACATCACGGTAGATGCGCGCCTCACCATGATAGTGCCAAACAACAATCGCATAGATAGTGTAGGCTTTCTTGAGGTCAATCTGCACCCACTGCTTGCCCGGAGCCAACGTCACCCAGCTACCATCCGTGGCTTCCTTGTCGCCATCGGTTACAAGCGGCAAGCTGCCGATAATGGGCCGCTCATCACTACTGGTGACGGGCTTACCTGCCGCCACATTGGTCAACCCGGCTGGCACAAAAAACGCGCCCCGGTGCTTGCCAAGACTGCTTTTATCCACGGTGGTGCCCGGTGGAATCGCTTTGGGCGTTCCCATAAAGGCGGGCTTGGGCAATTTCAATTGCAGCACCACTTTACCCGCATTACCAGCAGGCTTTTTGGCCGGGGCTTTCTTAGCTGGAGCTTTCGTGGCTGGAGCCGCCTGCCCCATAGGAGCCAGGGAAGCTGCAAATAGCATGGCCGCAGTTGTACCGACTAACAACGGACTCTTAAACTTCGTCATTCCTAAATTCCTCTCTTTTATAGATAAACTGTCTACTCAATTTTACCGGTGACGACACCCTATTACCATAGAAGAAACGTCACTTGTAGCAAGCTGATACTAAATTCAGACGGGTGCAACTCGGAAATGTTGCAAAATATTGCAAATTTCCGGCCCGCAGAGGCGGATTGATCGCGTCTCTACTTTGGCTCAACCACCCACACATTCCTGAAAACGACGGGATTGCCGTGATCTTGTAGCTCAAGTGGCAGTGGCTCCGGCCCTTCGGCTTTGGATGCGCCAGTTTTGTTTTTAATCTCGGTATTGTTCTGCACAGGCACGCCATTTTGGATGACAGAAACCACGGCGTTCGCCGTCTTCTTGCCGTTGGCATCATAGCGGGCAGCCTTGAAGTCAATGTCGTAGGTTTGCCAGGATAGCGGCGGATAGCACATGTTCACCAGAGGAGCCGTTTGAGTATAAACAGCGCCACACTCGTGTTGGTCTCCCTTGAGGCCAAAGCTATCGAGCACCTGAATTTCATAACGCTCTTGCAACTTAACACCACTGTTACCACGTTCCTGCCCGCGCGCCTTGGGCTTAAAGGGCAGACGAAATTCGAGATGCACCTTCAAATCACCAAACGCCTTTTTGCTATGGGCACCCCACTTGAGAAGATTACCCTCCACAATTTTGCCGTCTTGCCATTGGTTGGTGTTCGTGCCGTCAAAAAGCACGGTGGCATCGGCAGGTGCCTTGGCTCCTTCATTGGGGCTATGGCGAATGACCTTCTTCAAGGTGAACTCTTTACCGTCTGCGGTTTGACCCGTAAGCGTTTCGCCATCCCGCAGCATCCCGCTCCATCCATTACCCTTCAAAGGGACAGCCAGGGGTGCGGAATTAACTGTTCTATCAATGGCACCCGTGGTTTGCACCCTGGTCTTGCCATCCCAACCAGCACCCGGCAGGCCGCCGCCTAAGAAATAAACATCAAACTTACCGTCGCCTTTAGCCACTGCCTGCGCGCCTAATTTGCCGGCTGGCTCATTGCCTACATATTCGCCTTGCAGTTTGAAGTCATTGCCCGCTTGGGCAGGGTCAGTAAAGACTTCAGCTTCCGCCCTCTTCCCTGCCCCACCGGTCTGTGCCTGCTGGCTATAACTAGCCTGCGCGGTTAAGAGCATCGCTGTGGCAGCGCCGATTAATCCAAGAATCTTCATGTCTCTCCGTTAAGCTTCGTTTAAGGTTCTGACTTTATACCATACCAGAAAGTTGCAGCGTCTAACATGACTCATGGACGATCTATTTATAGATAAGACGTTGTATTTACAGTTCACAATCACTTCATAAAAGCCCAAAAGAAAAGTGGCCCGTGAATCATCTCACGGGCCACTTTTAGGTTCTGGCTCTTACATCCGACTGATTACCCTCAGTTAAAAACCAACATTCGCGCCCACTCTCTGATAGGGGCCAGGGTTGAAAGCCGTATAACCACGCACAAAGCCAATGCACTGCGAGATTTCTGGGAGAGAGTTCTCCATATTATATTCGTATTCAACGGAGATATTGCCCTGGAAGTTTTGCCGCTTGAGTTCATTCAGAATGGCAGGCACATCGGAAATACCTTCGCCATAGGGCATGTCGTGACCATCGGGACTAAAAACATTTAAATCTTTCAGATGGCTACTGATAATGCGACCCTGTAAGATGCGCAAGGCATCTATGGGTTTAACGCCAGAACGCACCCAGTGGCCGGTATCGGCACATGAACCCATGCGCGGATCGCGGTTCTTTACCAAGGATAAAACATAATTCGGGTCCCAGAACTTATAATTGGGGTCATTAGCCCGCTTGGGGTGGTCGTGAATGGCTAACTTAATGTCGTATTCTTTGACCAACCGCTCTAATAAATCCATTGCGTTGGGGTCTGGCTCACTCGTCACAGCCACCATGCCCATCTTCTTGGCAAACTCGAACACCTTGCGGTCTTCGGCTTCATTGGTGCCCAGACCCACCACGCCATAATTGACCGCCATGACGTGGTGCTTGGCTAATTTGTCTTTGAGCTTCTGGATTTTGTCGTCCGGCAAATTTTGATTGAGCTTGAGGTCGCCATCTTCGGCACTAAACTTCTGGTCGGGATAGAACTCAATGACTTTACCGCCCGCCGCCGCCGTTTTTTCGATGGCTTCAAAAGCCGTAAAGTGATTAAAGCTCCAAGCCTGACATCCCATAGCAAATCCGCCCGTGCGGTATTCATTGGGAATGGTTACGGCGGCACGGGCACTAAAAGTGCTTAAGAGCGTCAGAGCGGCCCCTATCATGAGGCCATTACGTTTAATTTTCGTCTGCATGATATTTCCTTTGGTGAACTTCTCTACAACGATTCTATGACATTCAATTTCTGGCGAGTGTTGCGTCTTTATCGTTCAATGCTGAGCGAATCCACTACTTCTTGATCTTGTTCAACACCTCGTTGGCTTGCTTGACGACATCGCCATTCTTAGAAGTGGCAATGACTTTCTCCATCACGGGCTTCACATCCGTGCCCACGCTATCACCCATATTCTTGCCAATTCTCACGGCAGCCGAAGCCGCCTCTTCTTTCACGGCGTCATCTGTCAGATAGGTCTGCACGAGGTTGAGGGCATCCATCGAGTTTAGATTTGCCAGTTCGCCCAACACCAGTTTCTTCTCATCGGGTCGCTTGGCGAGGTCTAAGCTATCCTGATACATCTTAATCTTTTCCCCCGCCGGACGATTACCCACATTAGCCAGCCTCACATAGCCACGCAGCGCAATAATTTGGAAGTTGGGCTTATCGGCGGTGCGGGCCATTTGGAGCAACTCCGGCGCAGCGGAGGGGTCTGACCAGTCGGCAAGAGTATGAACCGCCGCATCTTGCACATCGGCATTGGTATCCCGCGTTGCAGCGCGGACAGTGTCCAGGGCAGCGGCTCCGCCAACTTTACCCAGGAGCGATAGCAAAGCGATATGCACCGGTGGCTGCGTGCCAGGGAGGGCTATCAATATGGGGGCCGCATCCGCCGCTTTGTTGCCAGAACGGTCTATAATGTCTTTGAGCGACTGTTGAGCCGCATCGCGTTGCGCATCGCTGGGGGCTTTGGCTAAAAGGCCAACGAGAGTCGCCACAGTGGTATCATCGCCTAATGTGCCCAGCGACTTGATCGCTTCCACCCGCACGTTCTCATCAGTATCCCCAGCACTTTTTAGCAGAGCAGGCAAACTCTTAGGAGCGCGACGAGCCGTGAGACCGCGAATCAATTCGACTCGCGTTTTAGGGTCGGCTCCATTGAGAGCCGCCACCATAGCGTCATTCACATCTTGTCCCTGTAAACGTGCGAGGGTGCTGCGGGCGGTATTACTTTCCGGCCCGATTGTCGTGGCCGCCATGCGCGCCAGTAACGCTACGTCCGCCGCGCCGCCTAAGTTGCTCAAGGCACGTAACGCGGCAATGCGGACCGCATCGTCCTGGCTTTGCAACGCTCGAATAATCACTGGCTTGGCCGTGACATCGCCGCGATTGCCCAAGGCACCAATTAATGTGGCCTGACCAGCCGTTGGCAATTTAGGCAACAAAGTATCTAAAGCGCGGGTCATCCCGGTTCCGGGCACGAGGTCAATGAAAGTGCTGGCAATTTCACTCATTTGGGCATCATCGCCAGACCACACCTGAGACAGCAACGGCACCGCATTCTCGCCCCGCACGGCCACTAATCCACGCAAGGCGGCAATGCGATTGCGGCGCGTTTCGGTCGGCGCATAGAGAGACTGGTAAATTGCCCCAGCCTGCGCTTTCCGGCCTTGGGCCAGGAGTTGTTCAGCGATCAGCAACTGAGCATCGGCAACACTCTGGCGCAGTTGTGGCGAAGCCTGCGCCCGCAACGTTCCCAGAGAGCGCAGCGCCGCAGGCCCACCAATTTTGCTCAGGGCTGCGACAGCGGCAGCCTGCACATTAGCATCATTAGTAGTCAGGAGACGACTGAGATCATTTACACTGGCGGCATCACGACGATAGCCGAGGGCGTTAATTAATGCCACACGCCATTCTGGAGTGGTAGCATCGTTCAGGGCTGTGCGCAAAGCCTGGGCAGCTTCGGGAGCCGGATTGTTCTGCAAGGCGCGACGGGCACGCTCTTTTACCAGTGGGTCTTGGTCGTTTAAGAGTCCGGTTAAAGTTGGCACCGCCTCGGCACGACCGATATTTTCTAACTGCTTGAGCATCCAGAGTCGAACCGCCTGCGGTGCCGCCGTGCCGACTTGAGTCAGCATAACTTTGGAGGCAGCCAACCGCTCGGCTTCTGCACCCGGTCGTCCCGCTCGCAGGGCGATACGCTCCCAGGTATCCTGAGCCACGCCTTGCTTCTTTAGGTCATCGCTGTTCAAGTCAGGCAGCAAGGAAGTCAAAACCTGTGTGTAGGCTGTCGTCAACTGTTCAGGGGTGCGCGTTGCGGATGGACTTTCGCCTCGCAACTCTTTAACGAGAGTTGCAACATCGGCTTCTTGCGCCCGTGCTGGAAGCACCGGACTCCAGGCAGTGGCCGACACAGTTAGTAAACCTGCCACCGCGAGGTTCTTTAAATTTTTCGGAACAAGACCTTCCATTAGTACTAATCTCCTAAAGGCATTCAAATCCTGGCTTTTGTAACTGAGAGGGAAACCCCGTTAGTTTTACCACAAAGCGGACACATCAATAAGTTTTAAGGCAAAGGCAGGTTATTGAATTCAACCGGCACTTCGGCTGTCCTGATTTCGGTCGGGAAATCCCAGATTAATTTAGTGGGCACGCCGAGCGGTGCTGGACTTTTATCATTATTCGGCGCTTCCGGGGGCCGACTAAAAGTGAGGATGGCGGTGATGCCCTTCTCACTGCCATTGTTGCTCGTAGTGGTATGGGAATACTCGTGCCCCTGTGCATCTAATAGCCGCACGGCGCCGAACACTTCAAAATTCGGCACCACATTGGGCATTTGCACAATCGAAGAGACACCAAGGCGCACGACGTAATTATCACCGTTTTTCTGCGCACTTTCGACGGTATAAATCTTGTCATCTACAGTTTTCAAAAGACCTTTAGCCTGGAGAATATCCGGCACTTCCCATGTTTCCTGTTTGGCGACGACCCCTAAACGCAAGGCGGCCCTCAGCCGCGCGATACGCTTCCCCAGCCCCGCTGGCTGCGCCAGGACTGGCTCAAGCTGAAAAAAGGGAGATGCTGCATTGTTATACGCATTAAGTGGCACATCTTTCTCTTGAATCAGGGAATGGCCTTTTTCATCCACGACTTCATCGAAGTGCAGGCTACTACGACGCTGTATAATGCGCACCTTGGGGTCTATAAAGGCGCTCAGCGAGAGCCTTAAATTCTCGTGCTTCAGCGCGGGTTGATTGCCACCGAGAGGCTGAGTGAACACTTGCGTGCGGTTAATTTCGCGGGCCACAATCAGGCCTGGCCAACTCATTTGCGTTAGCCCGGTGCCAAAGGGATTGTTCCAGGCCGCCAAGGTAATGCCATTTCTGTTGTTCCAGGGGCTGGGGAAAACACCGATTTTGGGAGCTAACGTCTGCAACGCCTGCCAGAAGGGTTGCGCCGTTATGTCCAGCGTCACCGGTTCCTTGATAGGAAGCTCCTGACCACTAGCATAAAGGCGCACTTCAACGCCCCCCTGCTTGGCCTGTTTGATAAATTCGTCCAGCGCCGCCTGCGGCTTAACGTTTTTAAGATGCAAGGTAATCAGCGTTGGCCCACCAATCGAGCGCTTCAGTTCGGCGGGCAGAATAAGCGGCAGCCGTGACTCACCCGATGGATCATCAGCACCACGATCCGGCGGCTGCGCCATTGCACATTGCACCAAAGCCCCAACCGCACAGGCCAATAAGGTTACTCTTTTAACGAATGAAATCATATCTTTTAATTTTAGCCACAGAACCACACAGAAGAACACAGAAATTAGGGTGTGGGGTTTAGGGTGTAGGATTTAGTGAGACAGCGAAACCAAGGCTGCTATTGTCACCCTGTCACCCCCTCACCTTGTCACGGCCTCTCCTCTTCTGTGTTCTTCCGTGTGGTTCTGTGGCTAATTCAACTCAAGGCAAATGCCAGGGAGCGCGTTTCGGGCGATCCAGCCAGCGATTAGCTTCGGCATCGTTGATAAATTCTTCTTTAACCGGGTCCCAGCGCAGGGAGCGGTTCAGCCAGTAGGCGATATTGCCTAAATGACAGACGGTAACGGAACTCGCCCCAATAATGACATCACAGATGGGCTTCTGGCGACTCTTGACGCAATCGAGCCAATCTTGCTGGTGGTCATTACTCTCATAAAGATGCACTTCATCGGGGCCAATGAACTCTTTAGCCAGTGAATCGGGCCAGGTACGCAGATAGCCGCGATTCACTTCCACTTTGCCCTCAGTGCCGGTAAAGAGGACGCCATTGGGATTAATATCACCCACGGCCCCATGATACATCGTTGTGCCATTGGCATATTTATAGGTGAGCGTTGGATACTCTTTGCCATTGGGCGGGTGCATTTCGACAGGGCCACTGCCATCCATGTCCAAGCCCCACTGCGCAATGTCAAAATGGTGCGCACCCCAGTCGGTCATCTGCCCACCAGAATAGTCGCGCTGTTCCCGCCACCCGGTCGGGTCAACGCGATAACTGTTGTAAGGTTTCCAGGGCGCGGGGCCAAGCCACATATCATAATCAAAGCCTGCGGGGATAGGCTGCTCCGCTAATGGTTTTTCACCAGAAGGGCCACCCACTCCCACATGAATCGTTTGCACTTTGCCAATGCGCCCATTACGCACTAATTCGCAGGCGAAACGAAACTTCTGGTCGGAGCGTTGCTGGCTGCCTGTCTGAAAGACGCGATCATAGAGGCGCACACTATCACGCATCATCTGTGCTTCCCGAATCGTGAGGGACATCGGCTTCTGGCAGTAAATATCCTTGCCTGCCTGAGCCGCTTCAATAGCGATAATCGCGTGCCAGTGGTCGGGGGTGGCAATGAGAACTAAGTCAATATCACCCCGCGCCAGTAATTCTCGATAATCGTTATAAACCGCACAGCCTTTATAGTTGCCGCTTTTGCTGTCTTCGGCATAACGCTCATTGGCGCGGGTTTGCCAGCCGTCGCGGGTGTCTTTGCGCACATCGCAGATGGCAACAACTTGCACCTCGTTATAACCCAGAAACGAGCCGCACTGTCCACCACCCATGCCACCCACGCCAATAAACCCCATCGTGAGGCGATTGCTGGCCGCCGGACGACCTTCTGCCCCTAACGCCGTGGAGGTGATAATATACGGAGCCGCAAAAGTCGCCGCTGTGGACTGCAAAAACCTGCGCCGTGTCAGGAGCTTTGCTTTAGGCATAGAAGAGAGATTTTAGCCACAGAAGCACACGGAAGGACACGGAAAGAAGAGAAGGGGTGACAAGGTGAGGGGGTGACAGGGGAGAAATTCAGTAGCTTCTACTCGGCTCTTTTGCTAAACCCTATCCCCTGAACCCCATACCCCATTTTCCGTGTTCTTCCGTGTGCTTCTGTGGCTAAAACTTTAAAATCAAGGCAAGTGCCAAGGGGCACGCTTGGGGCGATCTAACCAGCGACTGGCTTCATCATCGCCAATGATCTCTTCGGTCTGGGGGTTCCACTTAATTGGACGGCCCACCCACTTGGCAATGTTACCTAAGTGGCACACGGTGGCGGAACTGGCTCCAATAGCGACATCGCAAATCGGCTTTTCGCGGGTCTTGATACAGGCCAGCCAGTCGTCATAGTGAAAGCGTCCCCGGTTCAGGCTAATCTCGTTGGGTCGCGCTTCCATTTCCTTGCTGCCAATAACATCCGGCGTGGCCTTGAAGTAGCCACGATTGACTTCGATAATGCCATTTTCACCAGTGAACTTTACACCGTTGGCATCGCCCAACATCATGGGAATACCATTGGCATAGACATAGGTGAGAGTCGGGTGGTCTTTACCATCGGGCGGATAGATTTCGGTCGGGCCATTGCCGTCCATACCCAGGCCCCACTGGGCAATATCAAAGTGATGCGCGCCCCAGTCGGTCATCATGCCGCCAGAGTAATCGCGCACATAGCGCCAACCGCCGCCATAATCGCCACTCACCCGTTCCGGGTTGTAAGGACGCCAGGGAGCCGGGCCAAGCCAAAAGTCATAATCAAAGCCAGCAGGCACAGGCGTATCGGGAATGATCTTGTTGCCATACTCGCTGGAAGATTTGCCGTTATTCGGCAAGCCGATATTGACTTGCTTAATCTTCCCAATGCGGCCATTCAGCACCAATTCGCAGGCGTGCTGAAACTCGCGCATCGAACGCTGCATACTGCCAGTCTGGAACACGCGCCCATAACGCCGCATCGCATCCCGCATCATCTGCGCTTCACGGATGGTGAGCGAGAGGGGCTTTTCGCAATAAATGTCCTTGCCCGCTTTGGCCGCATCAATCGAGATAATCGCGTGCCAGTGATCGGGCACCGCAATGACAACAGCATCAATATCGGGTCGCGCCAACAACTCCCGGTAATCGTTATAAGGCGTCACGCCCTTATACTTTTCTTCGGAGCGCCTGCGCGCTGTTTCACGGTGCTCGCCGTTAACATCCGCCACGGCAATGACCTGATCGGCATTATTGCCCAGGAAGGCCCCTAAAAGCCCACTCCCCTGATTACCAATGCCGATATGCCCCAGGGTAATGCGGTTGCTAGCGGCAGGACGACCCTCAGCCCCTAAAGCCGTGGAGGTAATAATATACGGAGCCGCAAAAGTTGCCGCCGCCCCTTTTATGAATTTGCGACGCGATACGCGTCTCTCTGTTGACATGCTTTGCTCCTGATGAATCTATCAGTGGATTAAATTAGTTTATAACACTCAACAATCAAATGACATCTCAAGGTTTTACGATCTCATCTTAGGCATTTAGCGAACGAAAAAGTTTCAATCGCGCATGACTATTTTCATGTTGCTCTGAGTGCAGTTTCAAGAACTTGCCCGTGTAGCTGGTCTTATAGCGCATCACTGTCATGCTTTAAACAAAAGAATATCTACTTGGCTCCTCAACCCGAAGTCATCTGGCTAAACAATGCCTGTAAAACAAAAACGGGAGGCACTCAGCAATTACTAAGTGCCTCCCGTTTCCATTATTGGGTCTGCCTACTACTTATTAAACCTTAGCATGGCTTAACGCTTCATCAACTTCAGCAGGTGGCGATAAGTATTGCCCGCACGCAAGAAGCTTTGTTTGCTCGTAATTTGGATAGTGCCCGTTGCCACCGTGCCTAAAGTGACTGTGCCAGAGCCAGTCGAGCCGTTGATCTTCAAGGTGACTACCGCGTCACCTTGAGTCACGGGCTGTAAGGTGTAGCCGGAGATGTCCACCGCAGGAGCGCCGCCGCCACTGGCTTGTTGACCGCTTGGCACCAGCAACGAGAAAATGCCCTTTTCACCATTCGATAAGGCATAGGTGCCAGTATAAAGTGTGGCCGACAGCGGAGTGGGAGTTGGCTCCGGGGTGCCGCCCCCGATGGGAGTGGGCGTTGGCCCTGTCGAGCGCACTAACCGCGATTGGCTAAAGAAGCCAGCAGTCTGGGTAAATGTGCCCGATGCATCTAAGCTGCCAATCACACCGAATGAAGTGTATAAAGAGTTCGGCACCGGCGTTGGCAACGGGGTTCCACCACTGGTCGGCCCTGGCGTTGGCGTGCCAACGGGGGTGCGCAACGGCGTCGCTTTTGGCGTCCCCACGGGGGTTTTGGTTGGCGTGCCACTGGTTGTAGGCACCGGGGTCGGCGTCCCATTACCGTTACCTTCGGAAAACAGCGACCCACCACTGCCGCCGCCACAGCCCGCTACTATAAAGGCCGTTAAAAAGCCACCGACGGCCACGGTGGAGATCATCTGCCATTGACGAGCATTATCCATTTATTTAAGAATTATCCTCTTGAAGTTGTTTCTGTCAATGCACAACTGACAGTTTATTGTTCCAGGTCTGACACCCACTGTCAAGATATTTCAAATGAGTGTAAGGCGTATGTTAAACAAACTGATTTAGCAGCTCCTATTAGCTACAGATAGCTATTTCCCATGCCGTTCTAAGTGCATCTTCAAGAACTTACCGGTGTAGCTGGTTTTATGGCGAATCACCGTTTCAGGAGTGCCTTCAACGACTAATTTGCCACCACCGGAACCACCTTCGGGGCCGAGGTCAATCAGCCAGTCGGCGCACGCGATAAGATCAAGGTTATGCTCAATGACTAATACTGTGTTGCCCTGGTCGGTGAGGCGTTGCAGGACTTCAATTAGCACTTTGACATCGGCCATGTGCAAGCCGACGCTGGGTTCATCGAGAATGTACAGGGTGTGACCCGTGCCGCGCCGTGACAGTTCGGTAGCCAGTTTGACGCGTTGCGCTTCGCCACCCGACAGCGTAGTCGCGGGTTGTCCCAGGTGGATATAACCTAAACCGACATCACAAATCGTGCTAAGTTTGCGCTGAATCGAGGGAATATTCTCGAAAGTTTCTAAGGCTTCGGCCACCGTCATGTCCAGCACGTCACTGATGGAGTGGCCTTTGTATTTCACTTCAAGCGTTTCGCGGTTGTAGCGTTTGCCGTGACAGACTTCACAGGGCACGTAGACATCAGGCAGGAAGTGCATCTCGATTTTGATAATGCCATCGCCCTGACAGTTTTCGCAGCGTCCACCCTTCACGTTAAAAGAAAACCGCCCTGGCCCGTAGCCGCGCTGCTTGGCTTCGCGGGTGGCCTGGAAGAGTTCACGCAGAGGAGTAAAAGCCCCGGTGTAAGTGGCCGGATTGGAGCGCGGCGTGCGGCCTATGGGCGACTGGTCAATGTTGATGATCTTATCAATCTGCTCAACACCTTCAATGCCATCATGCTTGCCCCACACCGTGGCCTGTTTACTCACCTCATGCGCCAGGCGAGCATAAAGAATATCTTCCACCAGGGTAGATTTGCCGCTACCACTGACGCCCGTGACACAGACCAGACAACCGAGGGGAATCTTGACATCAATGCCTTTGAGGTTATGCTCACGCGCATTCTTGACCACGAGGTGCCCGGTCGCCGCACGTCGCGCCCGCCGCATCGGGATAAAATCGGTGCCTTTTAAGAAGCGCCCGGTGGCGGATGCCTCGCACGCCATGATTTCGTTTAAGTTGCCCTGTGCGACGACACGACCGCCATGCTCCCCAGCGGCGGGGCCAATGTCCACAACATGGTCGGCGGCGCGGATGGTGTCTTCGTCATGCTCCACCACAATCACTGTGTTGCCGATGTCACGCAGGCGAATGAGAGTGGTGAGCAGCTTCTCATTATCGCGCTGGTGTAAGCCAATACTTGGCTCATCTAATACATAGAGGACGCCGACTAAACCGGAGCCAATTTGGGTGGCTAACCGAATACGCTGGGCTTCCCCGCCCGCCAGCGTATTGGCGCTGCGGTCTAAGGTGAGATAGTTCAGACCAACATCCACCAAGAATTGCAGACGCTCTTGAATCTCTTTGAGAATCGGTCGCGCAATAATAGTGTCCCGTTCATTGAGTTGGGTGCTGAGTGCTGAGTGCTGAGTGCTGAGTTGGCCGTCCAGTTTGTCCTCGCGCACGCCCGTTACGAGGTCCTCGACTTTTTCCAGAGCGGCAGCTTCCGCGCTGGTGGTTTCTTTGTGACTGCCACCCCGCAGGGCCGTGAAGAACTGCGCCGCTTCCCCGACGCTCATGTGTGTAACGGCAGCGATACTCTTATCAGCGATAGTAACACCAAGCGGGAATGGTTTTAAGCGCGCGCCTTTACAAACTGGGCAGGGGCGGTCGCTCATCCACTTTTGCAACTCTTCACGCCAGTTATCGCTGTATTCTTTATATTCGTTCTGCAAACTGCCCAACACGCCTTCAAACTCGGTGTTGTAGGCGCGGCGGCGTCCGTGCATATTCACATAAGAAACATGAATGCGGCGACCTTTGGTACCATTAAGAATCACATCTTTTTGGTCGTCCGTTAACTGCGACCAGGGCTGGTCGGTGCGGAAGCCATAATCTCGCGCAATGGAGCGCAGCATTTCGCGCTTGTAGTTCGAGTTACTCTTTTTCCAGGGCGCAATGGCCCCCTCATCCAGGGAAAGCCGCTCATCGGGAATGACCAATTGCGGATCGAATTCTTGATGCGTGCCTAAGCCCGAACATTCAGGACATGCACCATAAGGACTGTTAAACGAAAAAGTGCGCGGCTCAATTTCTTCAAAGGAAATACCATCATAGGGGCAAGCGAAGTGTTCAGAGAAGGTCAAAAGGGATGGGGAATGAGGGATGGGGGATGGGGTATCGGACTCACTATTTTCATCCCTCATCCCTCGTCCCTCATCCCCCGTTTGAACGACTTCCACCATTACGATACCTTCACCCATTTGCAGCGCGGTCTGCACGCTATCAGCGATGCGTTGGGTAACGTCTGGTTTAACAATCACACGGTCAACCACGACTTCAATGTCATGCTTTTCGTAACGCTCTAAGCGAATGTCATCGGCTTCGTCCAGGCTATAAATGACACCATTGACGCGGACGCGAGCAAAACCCTTTTTGCGGGCATCTTCAAAGGTTTTGCGGTATTCGCCTTTGCGCCCACGCACGAGCGGAGCTAAGATGTGCAAGCGGGCACCTTCACCCAAACGGAGAATTTGATCGGTGATCTGATCCACCGATTGGCGGGCAATGACACGTCCGCATTGAGGGCAGTGTGGCGTGCCGACGCGGGCATACAACAGACGTAAGTAATCGTAGATTTCGGTAACGGTAGCAACGGTCGAGCGAGGGTTGCGGGAAGCAGTCTTCTGGTCAATGGAAACGGCTGGGCTTAAGCCTTCGATAAAGTCCACATCGGGCTTATCCATCTGCCCCAAGAACTGGCGCGCATAGGCGGAGAGACTCTCCACATAACGGCGCTGGCCTTCGGCATAAATCGTATCAAAGGCCAGGGATGATTTACCGGAACCCGAAAGACCCGTTAGAACCACGAGCTTATCGCGCGGAATGGTGACATCAATATTCTTCAAGTTGTGCTGGCGCGCACCTTTGATGATGATGTATTTATCCGGCGTTATGGCTTCTGGCGATTCTGTCGTTGGAGCGCAGATGGGTTTCGTTTTTGCTTTTCTGGGTTTGGCCCCATTCTTTTCTGCGGTGCCATTACCATTTAGGGAATTACCATTGGCAACCAAATTATCAGCCGCTACAGGTTTTGAGCCATTGCCATTCGATTTTGCAGCAGTGGCAGCAACAGCTTCCAGGCCCTTGTTATTCACGGCTTTGGTTTTATTCGATTTCGTCTCTTTAGCTTCGGTTGATTTAATAACGCGGTTCGTTTTTTTAGAGGTGGAGGTGGTCTCTTTAGCTGGCACAAATACTCCTCATAAGTTAGCGGCTTAGATATTTAACCCTATGTTGAATCTTTACTACAACTCGGCCCAATTTACAAAAAGAAAGGACACTGCTCGCTACTGACGAATAGCACACGAGCAGTATCCCAGAAGTTCTAAACTCTGTATGGAATTATACCATTTCGCTTTGCGAGCGGATGTTACTTTTCAGGTGGGTTTAGCTTGAGTGGCTATCCCTGTGGCTCTGCTTTGGCGCGCACCAGCACCACTGTAATGTCATCACGGTGGCCTGCACCGGCCTCGTTTAGCGTCGCCGAACGGCGCAGCAAGGGGCTTAGTAATGCCTGCACTTGATTAGCGGGCAAGGCGGTTTCATCTAATATCGTACTGGCTAAATCAAGGAACTCTTGAGCAATTTGTTGAACTGAAAGTAGTGGATAATTATCTGCATCGGCAGCAGCAGTTTTGCTCGTCAGGCGCAGGGCCAGTTGACGCACCTGGGCTTCGCCATCTTCACTGGCCTCATAGGAAAAGGCGTCGGTTAACCCATCGGTAAAGAGCAGTAGTTGATCGCCGGGGCACCAGGGGGCAGAGCGTGTGGTATAGGTCATCTCCGGGAACATGCCCAGGGGTGGCCCGCAAGCGTCTAAAGCCGCAAAGGGTGCGCCTGGGGATGCTGGCTGATGCGGAAGCAGCAAAGGGGCAATATGTCCCGCGTTACACCAGGTAATAGTTTGCTGCCGTGAATCCAGGACAAGATAACAAAAAGCAATAAAATATTCCGGCTGCAAATCCGGCGCGAGAATTTCATTTAAGCGATTCATGAGCGCCCCGACCGCATCGGCTGATGGATACAATGGGGCTAAGGCACGCAAGGCATATTTCAGCAAGGGCAAGCGGGCCTGTGCTCGCGCGCTTTTACCCGAAACATCCGCGATACACAGCGCCGTGCGCGCTTCATCAAGGGGAATGACATCAAAGTAGTCGCCGCCGCCTAACGTCCGCGCCGATTTCATGGCCGCGCCAATTTCCAGGGCGGGATCAAGGGTTTTACCCAATACCTTAAGTGGGTTAGCTGTCTCCCCGACTCCACCAATTTCGCCTGCCTCTGCGCTGCCCCCAGCCCACTGGGACGAAATTAAGAGTGGTTGCAATTGGGTCGCCAGGTCAATCTCGCGCTCGTAGTTGGCTATTAGCAATTGCCCTTCCAGACGGCGTTCCCTTTCCCGTTCCTGGGCTTCGGCGATATAGCCAACTAAGGCTCCCACTAAGAAGAGTATGGCCGCATTAAGGGCTAAGGGAATGGGTAATACCGGCCCGCGCGCCTGGGTTGGATCGCCTGCCACCCCGCCCCAGAAAAAAAGAAAAAAGAAAAAGCAAGAGAAAGCGGCAGCCAGAACTCCACCTAAAACGCGGAACCACATGGCAGCGATAACCACGACCACATAATAAAATGGAAACAACTCCCACTGATCAGAAAAGCGTATCCAGGCCGTAATGAGCAAGCCATCCATAATGACAATAAAAGGACGCCGCAAGCCTAAGCGACTGGGATAGATACAGGCTATTCCTGTAGCGATGTTATAAACACCCGTGAGAGCCGCGAGCCAGATTTGGTTATTGTAAGTGCTGGGCACCGGAAAAATGCGCGGTAGCACTAAAGCAAAAATCAGCACCATTGTGCGGAACACCGCCACAATTAATTCCGCATCTTGCGTGCTGGAAGGGTCTTCGCTCGCCCTTTCCGATCCTATCTCTCTCGTCTTTGCAACCGGAGCGACCGTGTGGGCCGCATGTCGCACAGGAGAGGGGGCCGGGGCTGTCGGAGCTAAGGCCCCTTCCGAGGGGCGAGGTGAGGTAGGCAACACTGGCTGCCCCATATCCTGAGCAGCCGGTGCCGGAGGGGAGGACAGAATTTGAGAAATAAACTGAGAAAACCGCGCCATTGGCTTGTAAGGATTGGCCTGTAAGGGTTGATCTAACTAAAGTATCACGTTCAAGTTATGCCCTGTCAAAACACCCCGACGAGACATAGTGACGTAAAGGCATCACACTCGCTTTAGCACCTGTCTCTAGCCTGCTATACTTTGAGGCACCATACTTTCGGTCAAACACTATGTCAGCCATGCCAACATCCCAATCTACTTCTACTATAGCCCCAGCAGACTCCAAGACGCTTCAAGTCGTCTCGGTGTCCTTAGGTTCAGCCTCACGCGATCATAGCACTCATGCCACCTTGTTGGGCCATGAGTTTTCTATCGAGCGCCGAGGCACCAACGGTGACCTCGTTAAAGCGCGTCAAACCATTCAGGAACTTGATGGCAAAGTCGCTGCAATTGGTTTGGGCGGCATAGATTTATATGTCGTGGCAGGCGACCGACGCTATGTGATGCGCGATGCAGCCCGTTTAGCGGCAGCGGCCAAAACGACCCCTGTGGTAGATGGCAGCGGTCTCAAGAATACTCTTGAACGTGCTACCGTGCAACGCCTGCAAAGTGAAGGCATCGTTGATTTTCGTGGTAAGAATGTCTTGTTAGTCTCCGCCGTGGATCGTTTTGGCATGGCTGAAGAATTAGTCAATGTGGGGGCTAACTGTGTCTTTGGTGATTTTATGTTTATTCTGGGCATGAATATTCCCCTGCACCAATTGGGTACCGTGCGTAAACTGGGCGGAGTGATTTTGCCAGTAGCCTGTCGTTTGCCATTTAAATGGTTGTATCCCACGGGCGAGAAGCAGGATGCCATCACCAGCACTCCCAAGCATAAAGCTTTCTATGATGCGGCAGAAATTATCGCCGGTGACTTTTTGCTGATTCGCCGCTTCTTGCCTGACCGCATTGAGGGCAAAACGATTTTAACCAATACTGTCACGTCCCGCGATATTGAGTTACTCAAAGAGCGGGGCGCACGCCGCGTTATCACGACCACCCCGGAGTTTGAAGGCCGCAGTTTTGGTACCAATGTTATGGAGGGCGTCTTTGCCGCGTTAGGCGCACGCACGTCGGAGGAATACTTGAAGCTCTTAGAGCAACTCAACTGGCGTCCGCGCGTCGTGGAGTTTTAAGCAGAGAGGCTGAGGGCTTGAGGTTAGAGACTGGCCGCAGCCGGTATGACGCTTAGTTATAATATCGAATTTGAGACTGATGGTTTGAGCCAAATTATTCAGCCTCAAGCCGCCAGTCTCCAGTCTCATAATAGAACATGGAAAAATTCGCTTTCATTATTCATCCGATGGATTTAAAGCGCGATGCCGCGCGTAAATATCCCATTCTCAAATATCTACCGCTACGTGCTGTGGAGCAGATCGCCTTACGCATCTCGCCTAAGATTATGAGCCACATCACGGGGGTAAAGTCAACCACCGGAGTGGAAGCCGAAGGCTGGCTGCTGGGCTGCCCTTTAAGTCCTCAACAGCTATTAGAACTGCCGGTGGAAGTGGTTTATGACAAGATAGCCGATGCGGGTCGCCTGGGGGCGGAGTTGGGCGCGAAAGTGGTGGGGCTGGGAGCGTTTACTTCCGTCGCTGGGGATGCAGGGATTTCCGTGGCGCAACGGCTTGAAGGCGTTATCAATGTGACCAGTGGCAACTCCTACACCGTTTATTCAGGCATCGAAGGTTTGCTGCACGCGGCTGAACTAATGGACATTGATATATCCAAGGCGCGTGCCGCCATCATTGGAGCCACTGGCTCGATTGGAGCGGTGTGTGCGCAACTGCTATCGAATCGGGTGGCTGATCTGGCTTTAGTGGGTCGTAATGCGGAAAAGCTGGAAGCATTACGCACTGAGGTTTTAGCGCAAAATGATGAAGCACGACGCGCCTCTTTATGGGTCGCCACTGATATTCGCAGTGCGCTGCGCGATGCTGATTTAGTCCTGGCCGTTTCCGGATCAACGGACACTCTTATCTATCCAGACGACCTGAAAGTCGGCGCTGTGGTCTGTGACGTAGCGCGGCCCCGTGACGTGAGCAAGCAAGTGGTGGAAAAGCGTAACGATGTCTTGGTGATTGAAGGCGGCGTTATCGAAGTGCCGGGCGATGTCAATTTCAACTTCAACTTCGGCTTCCCGGATAAAACCGCTTACGCTTGCATGAGCGAAACCATGTTAATGGCTTTAGAACAGACTTATGAGCCTTATACCCTGGGGCGTAATCTTACCGTGAAACAGGTGCAGCGCATCGGCCAAATCGCCAAAAAGCATGGCTTTAAGCTGGCCGGATTCCGTTCCTTTGAGCAAGCTGTCACAGATGAAACCATTGCCGCAGTGCGTACTAACGCCCAGCGCAAACGACACGCCGCTTTAGTTGGCACGCCTCAAGCTAATTCCGATAACGGAACAGCCCGCAAAGGCAGTGAAGAGCGAGGCTTGAAAGTAGAAGATACAGCGATGCCCGTTCTTTAGGCTTACAATCGCCTTAGCGATCTGGTTTCTGATTTAACACAAAGGACACAAAGAGCACAAAAATGAGGGTAGAAGATAGAGGATGAGAAATCGAAGATAGCAATAGCTGGTTTGAATAGGCTATCTTCGATTCTCTATTATCAAATCTCCTCCGTGCTCTTTGTGTCCTTTGTGTTAAATCAGAAAGCAAAGGTGAGGGCTTAGCCTTGACCTGTCTTGACACTCTCAACGGCTGTGGACTTTGTAGCACTGGCTCGCTGGGTCACAGTTTGCGCCGCTTTCTCGGCGTCAATGGCGGTCTTAGGAGGCGTGGCATTATCTGACACGATGATGCTGTCCACATTTTGCGGCACCCGCGCCCATAAGCTGACAGCGATGCGCTCACCCTGCACCGCAGTGCGGATATACACCGGATAAGACAGGTTGTTGCGGAACTTGAAGTCCTTATCGGGCCACGCCACAGTCGCATCCAGACCATCGGGAACATAAGTCACGGGCAAAGAGTGGTGCTCGCGCTGCACAATTCTCAACTGTCCGCCGATTTGTTTGTTAGCACGACGCAAGGCGTTGAAGAGGGTGCTCGAAACCTGACAGGTGCCACCAGCTAACCCTTCCACCACCTGGGCCTTTTCTTCGCCTGGTTGATGGACAAAGATATGAGCCGTGCGATAGCCCTTGTCCCAGGTACGTTCGCCCGTGCATTTGTTGAAAGAAAACAGTTCGCCCGGCATTACCACTTTACCATTGACGGCAGCGGCAGCAATATGCAGATTTTTGGTGCGTCCCACCTGGCCCGAATCAAAGTGCGTCGGATATTCGCCCAGTTTTACATCGGTTCCAGCCAGGCTAGCCGCTGTCAGACGCGGCATAACGCGCTCCACGGTCGCAGGCACCGCCACCAATCCAACGTAATAGGAATGTTGCAGCTTTTTCAATGTCTCGCCAACATTGATGGCACGCCCTTCCTGATGCGGAATGATGTGGACGCCTTCTTCATTGACTTCCAGTTTGGCGTTACGCGGCTTTTGCTTGTATTGTGTGGCCACAATCCACATTTTCTTGCGTAACTGCACCTTATCCCACTGGACTGGCAAAGTAATACGATGCTCGTTCCGGCGTGTGTCATACACCTTCATCATGTTGTTCAGAAGACTGCCAGAGCGTCCATACCAGTAGGCATTTTGGACAATGTGATCAATCTGCGGATGCCCACCCAACTCGCTCAAGCCTAACTTGTAGGGCTTTTCTGGAGTCTCAACCGTGACAAACAGGCGTCCAAAATGCTCTTCCAAACGCTGGCGGGCCTGGGCTTTAGTGAGACCACCAACGGGCTGCCCTTGAATAATTAATCCATCTGCCAACTGCCCACTGGAACGCCACGAAACATAAGCCCCAACCGCGCCACCCACCACCACAACTGATAGGGCCAGCAGCGATAATCCGGCAATGCGCCAGGGGTTACGGGACGACTCACTCTGTTCCACGGCAGGAGCAGACGGAGCAGCAAATCCAGGATGGGGCAACCGCAATGCTGCCGTTGAATCCCCTCCCATCATCAAGGATGAACCTTGTAAGGCTTGCACTGGTAGGGGTTGCGCGGCTTTAGACTGAACTAACTGCACGGGCGCGGCAGCTTCTACGAATGGCAGTTCTAGATGTGGGGATTCTGCGCTTGGCGGTTCGACCAGAGGCGATTCCTCGGTGGGCGGCTCTACCACCGGTACTTGTGACACGACTTGTTGTGGCGAAGTTGGTTCTGGCGCGGCTGGCTCTTGCACCGTTGGGGTTTCTGGCACCTCTAAAGCAGCTTGCGCCACAGCAGGCGATGCTGATGGCTCAGGCTCAGTATGATCAGCGTCTACAGGAGCAACGGACGGTGTGGTTAAAGGCTCTGCGGCAGCAATGGTATTATCCGGCATGGCTGGGGCGTCTGAAGATTGGATTAAATTATCTTGCGGTTCCGCAGAGGGCTGTGTCGTAGACATCATGGCCGGAACCTTCCTTTGATAAATGTAAGATTTTTATACTGTGACTAAAATTAAATAAGGTATAGCCACGGGCATTATAACTAATGGCTGCCTTTACGTCAAAACCGCGACATGATCAGCCATTAATCTGCCGCTTCAGACTACGCTGTGCTACGCGCTACTTAAACCGCAGCCCGAATCGCTAAAGCCACATCTAACAGGGCAGGCATCTCGGCCAAGGGAACCATATTGGGGCCATCGCTCAGCGCCCTGTCTGGGTTGGGATGAGTCTCCAAAAAGAGCGCATCTACGCCCACGGCCATCGCCCCTCTGGTTAGTCCTGGCACAAAGCATCGGTCGCCACCACTGCGGTCTCCTGCGCCTCCCGGCTTCTGCACGCTATGGGTTGCATCAAAGCATACTGGCGCCCACTGGCGCATGATTTCTAAACCGCGAAAGTCAACCACCAAATTGTTATAACCGAATGTCGTGCCCCGCTCCGTCAAAAGCACATTCTGACATCCTGCTTCACGCACTTTTATTGCCACATTCTTCATATCTTCAGGAGCCAGGAACTGTCCCTTTTTGACGTTCACCGCACAATTATGTTCTACAGCCGCTTGCGCCGCAGCAATTAGCAAATCAGTTTGACGACACAGAAATGCGGGAATCTGTAAAACATCGCAGACTCGCGCTACTTCTGCACACTGATTCGCTTCGTGAACATCGGTTAAGATGGGAACCGCATACCGCTCTTTAATGCTCTGTAATACTTCCAGACCCTTTGCTAAACCTGGGCCACGCGCCGAGTGGATAGAAGTGCGATTGGCCTTGTCAAAGGACGCTTTAAAGACATAATTAATGCCATACTGTCGGCAGTAGTCACTCATTGCCTTGGCGACTTCATGGCACAATTCAGGACTTTCGATAACGCATGGCCCGGCAATTAGTAGGAGCGGCTGCCTGGCTCCCACCGTGTAATCAGCAATCTGGCAATTCATGTCAAGTTTTAGTCTATCTGATTATTAAGAGGTCTGTGTTTCGTTTGTGTTTCACGCAGCTTTTCTCTATAATCGTTGTGCAGTGAGACTTTATGGACTTGCGAAGACGGCCTCTGACATCCTCTTTTCATGCAGCGAACACCAGGCATCGCTAACAATACGGCGCACGGGTGGACAGCCATAGGGTCACAACGACAGCGTCTCGGCCAGGCCCGTCATTTATGGTTTGCGGTTTACACTTTAGTTGTTATTGCATACATGGCCCACATGCCAGTGACGATTTCTGGCGACGCACAGGAATATCTTGTTATCACGCAAGCCTGGTTCGATCATGCTTCACCAGATATGCGTCCGGAAGATATATCTCCTATCAACCGTATATTGCGCCCGCATGATGTCTATCACGATTTAGCTATTACCAACCCGTACCTTGGCTTCTTTCAGGCCCACAACGGTCGCTGGTATTGCTGGCACTTCTGGCTCTATCCCCTTTGCAGCGTGCCTTTTAAGGCTTTATTTCATGTGTTGGGTGCTGATGAGTTTTACGCCTTTAAATTTGGTAACATCGCGCTTTTTCTGATCGCGTGCTACATGGTCGTGTTCCAGAGCGCATTATCCGAAGCCAAGCGTTGGATGGTGTTAGGTTTGGCAGGCATCAGTCCAGTCATCTGGTATCTGAACTGGGCGCACCCCGAAAGTTTCAGTTGGTCGTTCGTGCTGCTCTCCCTGGTCTGCATGAGTAACCGCAACTATTGGCAAGCCGCTTTATGTGCAGCACTGCCCGCCATGCAAAACCCGCCCCTGCTGTTCCTGGCAGGTTACATGGTGCTATTATCATGGCGCGAGCGGCACTGGTCTACTACCTTTGTCACAGGGGCGGGGGCTGCCCTAGGCTTATTACCTATTGTCTTTTACAAAGTTCTTTTTGGCTCATCAAACCTCATCATGAGGGCGGGGCTTTCCAGTGTCCGCTTTATCTCGTGGAGCAGGTTTTGGGGCTTTTTCTTTGATTTAAATCAGGGCTTATTACCTTACGTGCCGGGGCTGCTGGCCTTGAGTTTGGTTGCAGTGGCTTATACAATTCGCCAGCGCAACTGGAAGGCACTCTATTTAGGGCTTTTGTTGTTTCCCATCATTCTGAGTGCCGCTATGACTCACGATTGGATTTCAGCGATGGCCGGACTGATGCGTTATGCCATCTGGATGCTGCCCATCTTCGCCTGGTTTGCGATTGAGGCTTTGCCTGATACGCCTCAGTTACGTTGGGCAGTGGCGGCTGCCGTGATTTTGCAAGGTCTGATCTTGACGACGGGGGACGGCAGCCGGGACACACTCACTGTCAAGTGGCCCGCTCGCCTGGTGTGGAATTATGCAGCCGCCCAGTATAACCCGCCATATATCATCTTTGCCCAACGGGTTGCTGGCACTTACGGCCCGGCAACGGCAGCATTGCCTATCGGCTATACGGCACCTACGGGTAATGTCACCAAAATACTCACCGATACCAGGAGCCTGTCTCAGTTGACTCTTAAATACCGTCACGTTGATGCGGTCTGGTTAGCGCAAGTGCAGCAAGAGTATGCAGGCCGCAAAGGGGAATTTTACATTCATCCACCAGCAGGTGCCGTAGCCGGGCCAGTGCTGCCTTACGTGCCTAAGTAGGCTTCTTTGACACGCGGATCACGCGCAATCTCTTGAGCCGGGCCACTCATCACCACTCGCCCCGTCTCTAAAACGTAAGCGCGGTCAGCAATAGCTAATGACATATGAGCATTTTGCTCCACTAATAGCACCGTCACGCCCTGGTCACGAATGCGCTTAACCACGTTGAAGATTTCCTTCACTAACAAAGGTGCAAGGCCCAGACTTGGCTCATCTAACAACAGCAATCGCGGGCGGCTCATCATAGCGCGGCCTACCGCTAACATTTGCTGTTCGCCACCCGAAAGGGTGCCCGCCTGCTGGCCCCGCCGTTCCCGCAAGCGCGGGAACAGTGCATAGACTTCTTCTAAATCCTGCTTTACCTGCGCCTTATCGCGGCGGGTATAGGAGCCTAAGTCCAGATTTTCGGCCACCGTTAGAGTCGAAAACACACGCCGACCTTCGGGCACTTGCACTAAACCCCGCGTGACGCGCTGGTGCGGCAGCAAACTCAATAAATCCTTATCCTCAAAACGCACATTGCCAGAGGTTGGTTGTAATAACCCTGACAACGTCAGCAGTGTGGTGGACTTACCCGCGCCATTAGAGCCAATGAGCGTTACAATCTCGCCTGCACCCACAGCGAGTGAGACATCATGCAACGCGTGAATGACACCATAATAGACATTTAAGTTTTCAACTTGCAACATAATAGAGACTGGACATTGGGACTGGCGGTTGGCAACGGATAATATGTTACCTACCTCGAAGTGCTATGCTCAAAATCCAAACCGCTCTTTCAACTTTTGTTCAACGTGAGAGGGAACGCTACCGGAGATAACACGATGGCCAAGTTCGGCGGCTTGGCGCACCACACTGGAACTCAAGTAAAGATGGCGATGGCTGGGCATGACGAAGACCGTTTTGATGTTTGAATCCAATTGCTCATTAGCGAGGACTAAAGCCATTTCATGTTCAAAATCGGTAACAGCACGCAAGCCACGCACAATAAAATCTGCATTATGCTGGCGGGCGCAGTCCACGGTCAGGCCATCAAAGGCCACGACATCCACATTGGCCCAGCCTTCCTCCACAGCCACCTGGCGCAGCATTGCCACGCGCTCTTCATGGTTAAAGATGGGCACTTTACCCGGGTTGATGCCTACAGCACCAATAACGCGGTCAAAGAGACTTGCGGCCTCCCGTAAAACATCAACATGCCCGGAAGTCACCGGATCAAACGTGCCAGGATAGATTGCAATACGCATAAAAAGGGCAAAGTAAAATGCAAAGGGCAAAGATTGACGCGGCGAACGCCCTTGCCAGCGATTGAAACCACTAGACTTGGTGCATCTTACCTTTTACATTTTGCCTGTTGTCTTAAAATCCGACAACCAGCCCATCATAAGCGGAAATCGCTTCGGGGAACTCGACACGCATGGAGTCTTCTTCAAGTGGGTCGGTTTCGGTGAGGGGATTAAAGTGGGTGATGGCCAGGCGGCGGGCGTGGGCTTGGCGTGCGACATGGGCTACCATTTCTGAAGTGCAATGGCCGGAAGCATCGGCGATTTCATGCAGGTCATCGCTGAAGTTGCGCTCGTGGATAAGGAGATCAACGTTGGAGATAAAATCTACATAGCGAGCATCGCCTGCGGTATCAGTGACATAAGCCAGAGAACGATCTGGCCATTCAAAGCGATAGGCTAAGGAGCCACCAGGATGGGTCAAAGGGAAAACGGAGACTTTCACGCCACAGACTTCGATGGCTTTGCCTGGCTCAATAATCTGCTTTTTGTGTTGAAAAGGCAAGGGGAAAAGCGGCGAATCAAATAAGTATCTGCTAACCACATCTAAAGTCTGAGCCGAACTATAGAGTGTGACCTCTGTTTTTTGCTTCAACAACACATTTAACAAATAAGTCAGGCCACTCACATGATCAAGATGGGCATGAGATAAGAAGATGTGGAGATGCGCGGGCAAGGGCCGACCAATAAGTCGAAAAAAACCCGTCCCGGCATCCAAGACAAAGCCACAATCCGGCCCGGCATCGCTGATATAGGTGCAACTAGTATGGCGGGTTGCATTAGGATGATAACCAGCGGTGCCTAAGAACTCGACTTTCATGCGGGTCTCCTATGCCAGCGACTTAACATTTGCGAGCTAATCACGAATTTAATTAAGAAACCACTAAGAACGAAATAATTGGTATAAGCTTAATAGCTGCAATACCCAAACATCAAGGCTAAGTTCAAAGATTTTGCAACTGTTAATGACTTTATTTAGCAACCTTAAAAAGTTCTAAGATAATCAGTTAACGAACCGCCGTTGCCTGCTCAATAGCGGCATCCACTTCCGGGTCAGGCTCACCAAGATAGGCCGCTATCACATGCGGATTGTTTTGTACAGAAGTTGGTACGTCATCGGCAATTTTCACGCCGCCATCCAAGACGATAACCCGCTCGCAAATGCCCATGACCAAGCTCATGTGGTGCTCAATCAGGAGCAGGCTCAAATCAAATTGATCACGCACCAGACGGATAGTTTCCGTAACTGAATTAGTTTCTACTGGATTCATACCAGAGGTTGGCTCATCTAAGAGCAACAATTTAGGTCTGGTAGCCAGGGCACGGGCAATTTCCAGACGGCGCTGATCACCATAAGGAAGATTGCGGGCCAACCCCTCTCGTAGATCAGCTAAATCGAAAATCTTCAGTAACTTAGAGGTTTCTTCCCGAATCCATGCTTCTTGCTGCCCCTGTTTATTACTGCGCAATAAAGTGGCCGTTAGGCCATAACCCACATGTCCAGCAAATGCGCAGCGCACATTATCTTCCACGGTGAGGTCGCCAAACAAGCGGATATTCTGGAAAGTCCGCGCCATGCCTTTGCGCGTCAACTGATGCGGACGCAAGCATTTATGAGGGGTGGCAACAGGTTGGCCTTCAAACCAAATTTCACCCGCCGTTGGAGCATAAACGCCCGTAATCAAGTTAAAAACGGTGGTCTTGCCCGCACCATTTGGCCCAATAATGGCCGCTAACTGGCCTTGTGGCAAGGCAAACGATAGCGGTGCTACAGCAGTCAAGCCGCCAAACTTGATGGACGCTTCCTTAAATTCCAGAACGTTCATATTTCACCACAGAGACACAGAGACACAGAGGTTTCAGTGAGAATTTGAGGGTGGAAGATCAAGAATAGAGGATCGTCTGCCAGATGGTTATAGCGATCCTCTATCTTCTATTCTCTATCCTCTTCTTACTCTCTGTGCCTCTGTGTCTCTGTGGTTCTCAAGTCTGCTTCGGGCCACGGACGAGGACAATCAAGCCAGTACGAACCAGTTCGAGGATTTCAAACTTTTCCAGCATTCGTTGGATGGCATCCACTTTATCGGTTTTGCCCGTCATTTCGACCATGAGGGTGTCTTCGCTGATGTCCACCAGGTTAGCGCGGAAGACGCTGGCAATTTGCATAATCTCGTTGCGTGCCGCCGCATCCGCTTTGACTTTGATGAGAGCTAATTCGCGTCCCACCAGGTCATCGCGGGTATGGTCAATGACTTTGATCACATCAATGAGCTTCAACAACTGCTTACCCATCTGGGTAAACGCCTCATCGTCACCCGCCACCACCACTGTCATGCGCGAGACCGTGGGGTCTTCGGTGCGTGAGACGGCCAGGCTCTCGATGTTAAAGCCGCGCCGTGCGAACACATGCGAGACACGCGCCAGGACACCCGGTTGATTTTCTACCAGAATAGAAATGGTGTGCAACTGTTCGTTGCCGCTCATCACATTCACGGCGGGCAGCCCTACCCCATTGGATACAATGGTGGGCACGCCATTTTCCATCATCATATTATCCGCTTGCGGCGGCACATTGCTTTTGATTATTTCAGTCGTTGTTTCGCTCATTGGATTCCTCTGCGGAGTGAGGGGTAGAGTGGTGAGTAGTGAAACCAAAACCTATTATCACTCACCACTCTACCCCTCACTCCTGAACTCTCCTAAATCTTCTTTTTGCCCGCGTTAATATCGTCTGTCCATTCCGATGTATAGGTGCTGGCGGTCGCCGTCGCAGTGGCACCGTCTAAGCCGTTGCCATTAGAACCGGGGATGGGCACCGCCTTATTTGAGCTATCGAGCACCATATCATGCACCGTCTTGCCACCTGGAATCATGGGAAATACATCTTCCTCAGCATCCGTCATGAAGTTGAGCAACACCGTGCCGGGGTTCTTTTGCGCCTCACGAATCGCATCGGCGACTTCGTCCGCTTCGGTGATGGTTACACCGGTGGCCGAATACGCTTCAGCAAGCTTAGCAAAGTCCGGGCAACGGGAGAGATCAATGCCACTCCAACGCCGCTCGTAGAACATCTTCTGCCACTGGCGCACCATGCCCAGCGAGCTATTGTTCAAGAGGGCAATTTTGACGGGAATATCATACAGCACCCCGGTGGCTAACTCTTGCAGGTTCATCTGGAAGGAACCATCGCCGGTGATGCACCAGACCTCACGATCAATGCAACCAACTTTAGCGCCAATCGCCGCCGGATAACCATAACCCATCGTGCCCAGACCACCACTGGTAATAAAAGAGCGCGTGCGCTTGGGATTATAATACTGCGCCGCCCACATTTGGTGCTGGCCCACATCGGTCGTCACAATGGCTTCGCCGTCCGTAGCCTTATTTAACTCCGCAATCACCTGCTGCGGCTTGAGCTTGCCAGTTCCTGTGTTCTCATAAGTTAAGGGCGCAGCCTTTTTCCACTCGTCAATGCGCTCTAACCATTGCGTGTGCTTCTTAGGCGCGACCACTTCGGTTAATTGATTAATGACACTTTTCACGTCGCCCAAAATAGGCACTTGCGCAAAGCGGATTTTACCCAACTCTGCCGAGTCAATATCTACGTGGATGACTTTGGCATTGGGCGCAAACGCCTTGGGATCACCCGTCACACGGTCATCAAAGCGGGCACCAAGCGCAATCAACAGGTCGGCTTCATGCACGGCCCAGTTCGCATAGGCGGTGCCATGCATCCCTAACATATCTAAAGACAACTGGTGCCCCGCCGGGAAACCACCACGACCTAAGAGTGTGGTCGTCACCGGGGCATCAATCTTTTCGGCCAACTTCAATAACTCGTCGGCGGCCCCGGCTGCGTTAATACCATTACCCACATACAGCACTGGCTGCCTGGCTTCGGCAATCAATTTGGCCGCCGCTTTAATTTGCTCAGTGGCCGCAGGCAAATTCGGATTATAGCCGCGCAGGTTCACCGTTTCAGGATAAAGAAATTGATCCAAAGGCCCGGCGCTAATATCTTTGGGAATATCAATTAATACTGGCCCAGGCCGCCCGGTGCGGGCCAGGTAGAATGCTTCTTTGACAATACGCGGAATATCGGAACTACGCCGCACGAGGTAGTTATGCTTCACCACCGGCATAGTGATACCAAAGGTATCGCACTCTTGAAAGGCATCTTTACCGATATTGGGTGTAGCGACCTGGCCCGTAATGACTACAATTGGCGTCGAATCCATAAAGGCATCGGTAATTGCCGTAACCAGATTAGTCGCGCCAGGGCCGGAGGTGCCCATGCACACCCCGACTCGTCCGGTGGCACGCGCATAGCCTTCGGCCATGTGTCCCGCGCCCTGCTCATGCCGGGTTAAGATACTCCAAATATCTTCCTGTTTACCCAGTGCATCATAAATGGGGAGAATCGCGCCGCCCGAAATGCCGAACAGCACATCCACACCCTCTCGTTTTAAACTTTCGAGTAAAGCCTCTGCTCCATCCATATCTAAACCTCCATCGATCTCAACACATTCACATTTTCAACACAGAGAACACAAAGATTTCACAAAGAACACAGACTTAGAACTGAGGATCGAGGATAGAAGATTGAGGATAGCCAGTAACAAACTGCCATTTTAATTCCGTTCCTCTATTCTCTATCTTCATTCCTTTGTGCCCTTTGTGCCTCCTTTGTGTTCTCTGTGTTGAAACCAACTCAGCATAAAAACAAAAACTCCCGCCCTGCGCGTTGCGATAGCTGTAAAAAGTCTATCGTAACGTCGCGGGACGGGAGTTTGATTTCTTTTAAACTCTCGCGTTACCACCCACGTTGATGGTCAGAATACGGGAAACAGAATACAGAACATAAGTAACCTCTAATCAGACGGTATCCTGTTTCCTGTCTACTGTATTCTTGTGTATTCTTGCTACGTCCATCCACTCATTATCGCTATCACGGGCGAACCCGGCGGACACTACACAAAGAAGCAGGTACCTATGTTGGCGCGTTGCATCCTCTTCGCATCCACGACTCCGAGGCGACTTCAGCGGCGAACACGTTATTGGTTTCACAGCACATCAACCAACTCTCTCGAACGTTCGGCCCGCTTACTACTCCTCTTCGCGGTCTTTACCAATTACCAGATTGTCCAATTCATTATAAACCTTTAGCGGCACTCTGTCAACGTGCCATAGTATTCTCCGTAAATTTCCGCCAGTCTGCACGCTTAGGAGCAGACTATGAATATGGAAAAAGCAACGGAGATGGTATTAGCCCAAGAGTTGTTTGAGCAGGGCCTGAGCAAGTCGGCGATTGCCCGTCGGCTGGGGCGGGATCGAGAGACGATCCGCCTGTGGTTGCGTGGTATCGAGCAGCAGGGACAAAAGGCCTTCTTAGATCAACAGGCGCGGGCTTGTAAGGTGCCACGGCCCACTCGCCAGGTGGATGCGGTGGTCAAACGCTGGATTTGGCAGATTCGAGAACGCGAGCAAGGCTGTTGTGGGCAAAAGATTGCTTACTTTTTAGAACGTGAACACGGCGTCAAACTTTCTGTGCCTAAGATTTATGAGGTCTTAGCCGAAAAGTATGTGCTACGCTCCAAGGGGAAAAAGAACCAAGTGCGTGGACCAGTGCCGCAAGCCACTGCCGCGCGCCAAGTGGTGCAGATGGACAGTGTGGACTTCGGCGGCTTGTTTGCTTTCACGGCGGTGGACATCTTTAGTCGAGAAGCCGATGTTTTGCTGCGCCCGGCACTCACGGCAGAAAACGGTGCAGCCTTCTTGCACCGGTGTATGAGACGCCGCTTCAACCGCTTTGTGCAGGGAGTGCAAACGGATGGCGGCAGTGAGTTTGAAGCCGAGTTTGCTCGCCAAGTATGGAACTACTGTGGGCAGCATCGTATTGCAAGGCCTTACAAGAAAAATGAGCAGGCGCATATTGAGAGTTTCAATCGCACTCTAAGAAAGGAGTGCTTGGGCTGGAAGAAATACCAAGCCGAGGATGCCGGACGCTTATTATCACAGGTGGAGATGTTTTTAGAGCGCTATCATTATCAGCGTCCACACCTAGCTTTCAAGCCAATGCGACCACCCCTTGAAAAATAGCAACTGGCGCAAACTTACGGAAACATTACGGAGAAATGTAGTTTTCTCTCAGCTTTTAAACATCGGCTTGCTCAATAACACAGAGTCCGTTTCTGCTCCGCGCAAATTCGCCACTTATTTTTTAACCACACATAACGTCCTTTGCGTGCGGTAACATCAGGCAATGGCAGGCAACTGGAACACGTCGCACAGCTTCGATACGAAGACCTAATGGCTCTTTCCAAACTGGCGGATCAGGCGCATAGCCGCATTCTCGAATTGCGCCATGCGCCGCCTGCCTAATCCCACGGGACGGCCTCACCAGCCGCCCCCTTCCGACCATTGAAGTCCAAAGACGCGAGGTAGGCTGGCTAAATGAGTTCCTCATGCGGCAACTTCAGAAAAGCTTCTACGACTTGGGGATCAAAGTGCCGGCCACTTTGCTGGCGTAGTTCTACCAGAGCCTCCTCAATACTCCATGCCTTTTTATAAGGTCGCTCGTGGGTGAGAGCATCAAAGACATCAACAATGGCCACAATGCGCCCTTCGATTGGAATCTCCTCCCCTTTAAGCCGATTGGGATAGCCGGAGCCATCCCACTTCTCATGGTGAGTGCCAGCGATGTGCTCTGCCGTTTGCAATAGTGCGGAGTCGCCCCCAGCCAACAATGACGCACCAATCTCAGCATGGGTTTTGATGATGGTGAACTCAGCATCGGTCAATTTGCCCGGCTTGAGCAGGATCAGGTCAGAGATACCAATCTTACCGATATCGTGTAAGGGGGCGGCCTGGCGAATGAATTCGCTTTGCTCTGGCGACAAGCCCAGTTGTTGCGCCAGAAGAACGGAGGTGTGACCTACCCGCTGAGTGTGCTTCCCGGTGTCGTCATCCCGGAACTCTCCGGCTCGTGCCAAGCGCTGGAGGATCTCCATTTGCGACTGGGCCACCTGAGCCGTGCGCTCTCGCACGCGTTCTTCCATTGTGCGATGGAGTAACCGAGTGGCTAACAGGTTAGCAATGCGTAGTAAGACTTCGGTTTGGTCCAGGGGTTTGGTGAGGAAATCAGTAGCCCCACCAGCCAGAGCGGAATTTTTAGCTTCGCTGGTGACATTGGCGGTGAGAATGAGGATGGGAAGAAAGGTTTCCCCGGGAATGAGATAACTCAAGCGCTCCATGACTTCAAACCCATTCATCTCGGGCATCATCAAATCCAAAAGGATGAGGTCCGGCTGGCGCTCGACGAACAAAGGAAAGACTTCATGCGGGTTTGTCGTGCTAAATACATTGGAATACCCCGCGTTTTGCAGAATCTTTTCCAAGAGCCGGACATTGGCCAGTTCGTCATCCACAATGAGAATGCCTGCATTGAGAAAAGCCAATTTAGCCATAGTGCTTGCCTTTAGGGTCTGATTTTTGCTGCTTCACCGGTGCGGCAGGTGTCCTTGAACCATGTGGCGTTTATTCATGAACTTTTCAGCGCTCTTTAGGTTCAGCGCTCTTTAGGGTCGCCTAATGCTTTGTCCAGCACTTCCAGAAACTTACGGATATCCAAGGGCTTGGTCAAGTAGCCATACGCACCGGCACTCAACATGCGGGCGATTTGTCCCGGTGTGGCATCAGCACTGACGACGACGACCGGAATGCGCTGTGTGGTTGGTTCAGCGCGCAGGCTCAATAGCACTTCATAACCTGATAATTCAGGAAGATGCAGATCCAGCAAAATCAAGTCGGGAAGGTGGTTTAGCGCCAGCTTCAACCCCTCATTGCCTTGCATGGCGGAAATCAATGTGGCCCCCGGACGCTCCCGGAGAATCTCTTCCATCAGATGCAGGTTAGAAAGATTGTCCTCAATATAAAGAATTGTATGTTCCCGTAATGCGGCTGGTGTAACGGGGACGGAATCTGCCCGTGGCGCGGCGCTTGTGAGGGGGCTGGAAACGACCGCTAACTCTACGGAGAAGGTGCTCCCTTCCCCAACAATGCTTGCCACGCCCATGCGCCCTTCCATTGCTTCAATGAGTCGTTTAGAAATAGCCAGCCCCAAGCCAGTACCTTCGATGCGCGAGTGCTCAGCGCCTAATCGTTCAAAGGGGATAAATAGCCGCTCCATTTTCTCCGGTGCGATTCCAGGCCCCGTATCCCGCACCAGAATCCGCAAATGATGGTCGCCAACTGCCTCGCACGCAACGGATACGCTGCCTCCATCCCGATTGTATTTCAGGGCATTGCTCATCAGGTTGAGCAGCACCTGCTTAAGCCGCTGGCTGTCCGCCTTGACAAACAAATGCTCCGGCGCCGTGCCAGTCACGAGCTCTCGTAACTCAACTCCCGTTGACCTGCTCAAAGGACGCACCAAATCCACAGTCTCACTCACGATATCACCCACGGAAACGGGTTCTAGTGAAAGCTGCATCCGCCCAGCTTCAATGCGCGCGATGTCCAGCACTTCATTGATGAGGTCGAGCAGATGACGTCCGCCTTTCAGGATGAAGTCGACGGACTCCTGCTGACCGGGGGCAAGATTTCCTGATTGCAACAATTGTCCAAACCCCAAAATGGCGTTCAGCGGAGTGCGCAATTCATGGCTCATGCGCGACAGGAATTCACTTTTAGCGAGGTTAGCTTTATCCGCCTCTTCTTTGGCGTTTTGAAGCTGCTTGTTGGTTTCAGCCAATTCAGCGGTCCGCTCCTCGACCCGGATCTCTAACTCCTCATGAGACCGGCGTAGCGCCTCTTCCATCCCCTTGCGGGGGGTGATGTCTTCGCTGACTGACGCGAAATGCGTGATTTCGCCCATCTCATTAGTGATCGGCGCGATGGCCAGGGACTCCCAGTAGAGTTCTCCATTCTTTTTACGGCTGTACGATTCTCCGTGCCATTCTTTTCCCGAGTTCAGGGCATTTAATAGTTGCTGATAACTCTCCTCTGGCATATTACGTCCCACTAATTCACGCGGCTTGAGGCCGTATACTTCCTGCGCCGCATAACCCGTCAATTCGCAGAACTTTGGGTTCACGTAAACGATCTTTTCTTCCATATCCGTAATAATCACCGACGCCGGACTTTGTTCAACCGCCTGCGACAACTGGCGCAGGCGCTCCTGGGTTGCCAGGTTCTCGGTGATATCTTTACCAAAAACGGAGATGCCAAATGTTTCATCGTCATGCTTAAGTGGCTGGAAGCTGAGTAAGAGAGTCCGAGTGCTGGACTTAAACTTATGCTCGACTCTGAAAGCGCCATCGCTGAGGGTTCGGCGAAACATAGCGAGCCATAATTCTCTTCTTTGAGGATCGGGCACCATCTCGTGTGGGGACTTTCCATACGGATTAGCAATGCCAAGTTCTTTGGCGGCGAACTCACAGTGAGCTCGATTGGTAAAGAAGATTCTGAACTCCTCCGCGTCAACGGCCCAGACCATGTCATCCGTGCTGTCAACGATGGCCGATAGCATCGTCTGTGACTCTTGTATTTGATGTTCATTTCGCTTACGCTCGGTGACAACACCCAGGATGTCTGCGACAGCATCAATGAGTAACCGTTCCTCTTTGAGAAACGGCCCCTCGTCCTCATTCGGTTTTTCTTCGAGGTAGAAAACTTCAATGCAGCCTACGACTTCGCCATTGACCTCGACCGGCGCGACTTGTTTCCAGGTGGACTCCTGGAAGTTCGTTGTCAGGAACTCGGTGTCTTCGACCACAACGCGGGCACAGGTGATCTCTGGGTATTGCCAGGCGGGGGGCGCCAGGTTCGCAATATTTTGATAAATCTCCTCCAGAGTGATGCCTTGCTTGGCAAACATCTCGCTGAGATGGTAGAACATCTGCAACTCTTTCACGCGTTCCCGCAGGTCTCTCTCCATTTGTTGGCGCTGCTCTTCACGAGCGAAAGCGTCCAGTGCGAATGAGACATCACCGGCAATCTCCTCCAGGAGTCTTACTTCCTTATCTTGAAACGCTTCGGGAGTGTTGGCGTAAACGGTGAGAGTGCCAACTGGCTTGCCTTCTAAGCGCAGCGGATAATCGGCGGAGGCGGCACAGTTGTTTTCCCAAGCAGCCTCTCTCCAGAGAAGAGTGGCTGAATCCTTGCCAAAGTCATTGCAGATATAGGGTCGGCCCTCACGAAAAGCTGTTCCTGTCGGACCACGACCTGCGGGCCGATCATCACCGAAAATCTCGATGTCCCGCAAATAATGGTGAGTGTCACCCCAACTGGCGATGGGTCGGATGCGCTGAGTTCCTGCATCATGCCAGCCAATCCATACCATGCAGAATCCGCCTTTTTCTACCAGGATGCGACAGACTTTCTGGAGTAACTCCTGACGAGAGGAAGTGCGCACAATGGCTTTGTTGATATGACTGAGGGCTGCATACAAGCGTGTAAGCCGCTCCACTTCCCGCTCAATCCTATCCAACTCACTGACGTCTCCCTGGTCGTCTGCACTCCCATTTAATGTCGGCTTAGCCTTCTGACCTTCGAGCGCTCGGACAATCACATGCCTCAGAAGAGAAGCGTCAAGATGCTGTTTGTCAAGAACATCAGTGACATTAAGCGGCACCGAAGTGCCTTTACCCCCAGTATCTCTGCCCCCTCCTTCAGTCACGCCTTTGTCTTGCGTGCCCAACAGAATCACTGGACTATTACTCCGCGCGGCCTGGTCTGATATCTCAATCTGCTCAGGGGAATCCGGGAAGTCTGGACCAGAGACCAGTAAACATACTGCTACAGAATTATCGAGACGATCTTTCCATTCCTTATTCTGCAAAGTCGCCCACATGAGCGCAAAGGATTCTTCAATCTCACGCAGTAAAGTCTCGATGAGAGTGTAATCTCGCTCATCGTCTGAGATGAGCAGGATGCGGCGTGGTAGGTTTGTCATGGTGGTTAAGGTTTGCCTGGTAATCAGTGATATAACTGGCGCAAACTTACGGAAACATTGCGCGTGCGCTATCGCCAAGCAGGAGGTTTTTTGATTTAGCAGGAAAACAGGATTTATAGAAAGCAGGAAGCCAGCACGAAGAGGGTAGTAAACGTAAAGAATAAAAGTAGCAAATTGGTGTGCAGGTTTTCACCCTCACCATACTCTATCTACTCTCCTCCTTTTCCTGCTCTCCCTACTCCCTGGTTTCCTGCTAAAGCATAAGAAACAGGAGTTAAGCGAAGAATTTGACGAGGCGGAGTTCGTTGCCCTGGCCACAGATGAAGCGGTGCTCGACGCGGTCAACGAAGGTGCGGATGATGTAGAGGCCCAAACCACGGCGACGTTGGGTATCAATGTAGTCGTCGAGACCGACGCCAGGGGCTTCTTCGACGGAGAAGTTGATGGTGGAGTAGTCGAGAATAGTGATTTCCAGGCGGTCGGGGAACTGGTGGACGCTGACTTCTATTTCCTGACGCAGGGGTTGCGTCAGATAAGCGTGCTCTATAATGTTGGAACACGCTTCACCGACCGCCATCTCGATTTTAGCGACATCCTCTTCGCCGAAGCCGCTTCGTTCGGCAGCCTCGACCACTAAGTGGCGGATTTGTGGCAGAGCATCGGGGGTGCCTGCGACGCGCAAATGCAACCCCTCGCGCGGGAGTCCCAAAGCCGCAGCCGATTGAGGTGTACCCCGCACGCTGCTTCCATTACTGGTTTGATGCTCTGCCACGGATGTCCTTGCACTTGTAGCGTGCGTTCGTCCTTACAGTTAGCTGACAATGGAAATCAGGCGGCTGAAGGTGATGGCCCAAATTGAGCCAGGGCTTCCTGCTCGGTTGGATAGGTGTGAATCAAGCGCGAAAAGCCCAGCAAGTTAAAGATATTAGTGATCTTATCACTCATCTTAGCGATGACCAGATCGCCCTGATACTGGCGCACCTGGCGGAAAGTCGCCATCAGCAGACCCAGACCAGTCGAGTTAATATAAGTGAGCTTTTCGAGGTCGAGCAACAGGTTGTAATTGCCGCCTTCGACGAGCTTGGTCAATTCTTCTTCAAAATCCGTAAATGTGTGGGCATCTACATAACCTTCGAGTCGCAGAATATGTACATCGCGGCCTTCGACGGGCGCTGTTCCATGCTCAATCTTCAGTTCTTTCACAGCAATGCCTCCCGAACTACTCTGTTAATTTTCTCAGACATGATTTTATTCATAACTTTGACTTTGGTGAGCGTAAGCGAACAACTGCTAACTCTTCTCATTTCAGCTATGGAGCGTGGCGTCCTTAAGATGCACGGCCTACAGGCTGCGGCGGAAGACTACGGCCCATTCTAGAGCAATTGCCAGCGTTCTGTCGTTGGCCAGGGTTACTATCTATTGCCAGTGTGCTCTACCACATTCCGTAGTCTCAATAATCTCACAGATACATGGATTTTAAATGCCCTACTGCCTCTTGTCAATCAGGATGTCAAATTGGCACTCCACTTAAGCAACTTTCTGGTAAAGATTACCGCTTTTAGAGCAATAGCCACCCCTGTTAAACAATCAACCCACCTCTCCGGCCTCCCATTGCAAAATAGTAGCCGCCACGAGTGCCGCTGTCTCCGTGCGCAGAATGCGACGCCCTAAACCCACCGATTCGACCCCATATCGCTCGGCCCATTCGCGCTCGCGTGGCGTCCAACCCCCTTCGGGGCCAATCAGCAACATGACACGATTTGGCACATCTTCTTCATAATTAATGGGGTCGCGCTGCAACACAACGCGCAGTGGTTCTGTTTCAGGCAGTTCATCCAACATAAAGCAGCGCGAGCCATTGGTGCCATAACCTACAACGGTCGCAAAATCACAGATGGCATGAACAATCGGCACATCGGCTCGACCGCACTGCCCGGCGGCCTGAGCCGCAATTTTGCGCCAGCGTTCAGCGCGTGCCGTTGCCCGTTCTGCATCATCGTCGCCTAATAATTTGGAGACACTGCGCTCGGCATCAAACGGCCAAAACTCGGTGACGCCTAATTCTGTGCCTTTCTGCAAGACGAAGTCCATCTTATCGCCTTTAGGAATCGCCTGGGCCACCGATAAATGTAAGACGCCAGTGGGCGCAGCCTCGCGTTCGGCAACAATAACAGCGCGGGCACCTTTGGCTTTCTTACCCCCTTCTCCCGCTTCAATGGCAGTTAAGGCACACTCCCACTCATGACCCATCCCGTCAAAGGCGACAAAGGTCTCTCCCGCCGTCAAACGCAGCACCCGCGTTAGTTTCTTGGCTGTCTCGAAATCAAGATTAAACTCTTCGCCCTGCAAGCCCGGCTCCAAAACTGCCGGTGAAAGAAAAACTCGTGGCATAAGGAAATGAAGGCAAAGGAAAATATAGAAAAGGCAAAACCTGTACCGTTAGTTTACTATAGAGATGAGGTTGATATTTTCGCCTTGCCATCTGTAGGGGCACCTCTCGTGGGTGCCCTGAGACGGAGCCTTATGACAGGGCACCCACGAGAGGTGCCCCTACATTGTGCTATATTTTTAGTTAATCTCTATAACACTTCTTTCATTTTGCCTTTTGCATGACAAACGCGCTCCAGCGTTCCGTGAAGTCGCCACGCTGCTCACCATCTAAATCGCGCCTTTCTAGCGTGTTAAAGCCCACGGCTTGAAGGGCCGCTTCCACTTCTAAAGCGCGTGGTTCAGAAATGCCCGATACAATCAAGGTGCCATCATCGCGGGTAACTCTAGACAATGCTGGTGCCAACGTAATCAACAGTGCGCTCATGAGATTGGCTAAGACAAAATCGAACTGCGTGGTTGTCCAATCCAGTCCCGCCGCTTGCACGACTTGCACCGCAGCTTGGTTAGCCAGTGCATTATCGTGCGTGGCCTGGACGCAAAAGGCATCTAAGTCGCTGGCGGTGACTGTGGCTCCTAATTTCGCGGCGGCGATGCTCAAGATACCACTGCCACACCCCACATCCAGCAAAGCAGGCGAATTACGGCTTTGGCTGGCCACTGGCGCTAAGTATTGACTTAGCAATTCCAGACATAAGCGTGTAGTAGGATGCTGCCCGGTGCCAAAAGCTAAACCAGGATCAAGTTGGATAACGATGTCAGCATCAGCACTTTGTCCATCACCTGATGTATCCGTCTCCGCTACGCTTTCTTCCCAGGACGGCACAATTAAAAACGAGCCAATATGCAAAGGAGGAAAATTCTCCCGCCAGGAAGTACTCCAATCTTGCGTGGGGACAGTGTCAGTTTCCAGGCGCGCAGTTAAATGGCCTTGTTGGAGAGCCTCGTTTAAAAGTTTTTGCGCTGGTTCAAGCTGGCTCACATCGGTTAAGTAACCGATAATAAAGGCTTCGGGCTTGCTGATGATCGTGGCATCTTCACTCTGGTCAAACAACACCGCACAATCATCAATTTGCACCCCGCTACAGCCTGCATCCAGCAGCAGTTGCGCACAAACATCAGCCTCTTCCGGGGGTGCCACTAAGCGGAGTTGTATCCAATCAGCCATAGAAGTTCAGTATAGCCGGGCCTGTAAAAGACCCGGCAGGAAGGCTGAAGCCAACCGTCCTACCGGACGGTACTCTCATTCAGATTCTATCCTCTGGCGTCCAACGGACGCTTGGCCGCATGGCCTCCCAGCCCAGCAGACAGCATCAATATGCTGTCTGCTGGGCACCCAACCTGCCGGGTTTTTTACAGGCCCGGCGCTTCGTTAACAATCGCCGCCACTGCTTCCACCACTGTGGGGTCAAATTGTGCTCCGGCACAACGGCGCAACTCGGCCAGAGCCTCCTCTTTAGCTACTGGCTCACGGTAAGGGCGGGGAGTGGTCATAGCATCAAAGGCATCTACCACACCGACGATACGGGAAGCCAGCAGAATAGCATCGCCACTGAGTCCATCCGGGTAGCCCGTGCCATCAAAGCGTTCATGGTGATGTTTGATAGTGGGAGCAATCGGAACCAAACTGTTCACCCGGCTCACCAGGTCACTACCAATCGAAGAGTGACGTTGAATCACCTGGAACTCTTCAGGTAATAGACGGCTCGGCTTTAATAGGATGCCATCGGGAATACCGATTTTACCAATATCGTGTAAGAGAGCCGCATAGCGCACCTGGTCAATCTCTTCCGCTTGCAATCCCAGGCGTTCAGCGACTTTAACGGCAATGGAAGCTACATTCTCACAGTGCCCACGCGTATAGGGGTCTTTGGCTTCGATGGCGTCCGCCAACACTGCAATCGTTGAGCTATAAGCCTCATTGAGAGCCTGGTGCAAGCGGTGATTCTCCATTGCCATGCCCGCGTGCTTACCAATACTGAGCAGCACTTCCGTATCCTGGTCAGTGAAGGGGCCGGAGCGTTTGTTGGCCACTATAATCACGCCCCGCAAATTGCCTTGCACCGCGACTGGCATCGCCGCGAGGTTAATGAGTTTGGGGCCATCAGGCAAGCTTTGCTCATCGTTACAAACGACTGGCTCCTCGCTCTGCGCTGCTTTGCGGGTGTATTCATAGAGCGCCTGCTTAGAAGTTTCCGGTAGGTCATCCAACCCAACGGCTGCCAGCGTCTGGTCGCCAGCAGCGTTGACAAACATGCTGTTTTCAGCCCCGGTCAAGTTCATGCCGACTCGCAGGATAAGGCTGGGCAAATCCGTAGCGCGCAGGTCACGATAGAGTTCCAGTAATTCCTGATGCATTCGGCGATTATGATCGGACTGGTGCGCTAACTGCGCTTTATGCTGCTCAATCTCCGCCTTATGTTGCTCAATTTGTGCTTTATGAGCCTCAATTTCCGCTTGTTTATCTTGCAACTCGCCGTGTTGCGACTCGATATGACCTTGCTGAGCCTGGATTTGATTATTTTGGGCTTCTATCTGGTTTTGTTGACCCACAACTTTAGCCGTAAGCTGGCTGACTGCATCGCTATGATGAGTGCATTCATCACGCCACTGGTCGCGCTCGCGCTTGACCTGAACCAACTCGGCACGCGTGACATCTAAGGCACTTTGGGCAGCCGCTAGTGCAGCCTGCACCTCGGTTAGACGACTGTGCGCTCCCTGCTGCCAATCGAGCAAAGCACTTCGTGCGGCATCGAGAGCATCCAAGGCGTGTGTAGCCTGCATCGTTTCAGTGTTTAGGGCATCAGGAGCCGTGCCATCAAGAACATTTGAGGCGATAGCGACCTGCACAGGCGTTTGAGGAGACACAGAGGGAGCATTCATCATTTTCGGCCTCTTATTTCAGCAAAGCTCAATAAAGAGTTATCAGTTACAACCAGCAGACAGACTGAGGCGGCATGTCGGAGTGATAGCTGCCGACATGCCGCGTGTTTTGACTCCCGAATTGCAGAATTGGTGCCGAGGAACCAGAGACCTCTCCCCTGCCTCACCCCCTTCCCCTCTCCCACTGCGTAGGCGAGGGGAGGTCACGCGCAGAGTCTTCTCAAAGATAGAAACTTACAGCTAACGCGAGCAAATTTCAGTTAGGGCACCCCTCGCCTACGCAGTGGGAGAGGGGAAGGGGGTGAGGGCCTTTCCCATTAAGAACCTGCCTGCTCGAAACGCTTGTTGATGGCGTCCCAGTTCACGACATTCCACCAGGCGCTCAGATATTCGGGACGGCGGTTTTGATATTTAAGATAATAGGCATGTTCCCACACGTCGTTGCCTAAAATTGGGTATTGCCCGTTAGATAGCGGATTGTCCTGGTTGGCCGTAGAGACAATTTGCAACTTGCCGCCGCTACCACCCACGACCCACACCCAGCCGCTACCAAAACGCTTGGCCCCGGCCTCGCCGAACTGCTGCTTGAAAGCGTCAAAGCTGCCAAACGACTGATTAATGGCTTCGGCAATGGCCCCGCTCGGCTCGCCGCCACCATTGGCCTGCATGATCTGCCAGAACATGGTGTGGTTTACATGGCCACCGCCATTATTGCGCACCGCCATACGAATGTCTTCGGGCACGCTGTTCAAATCCTTAATGAGTTCCTCGGCGCTCTTGCCCTGTAAATCGGGATATTTTTCCAGGGCGGCGTTCAGGTTGTTGACATACGTCGCATGATGCTTGTCATGATGCAGATGCATTGTCTGCTCGTCAATATACGGCTCTAGGGCTGTGTAGTCATACGGCAACGGCGGTAACTCGTGGGGCATAATACTTCCTCCTGAGATAATTTGAGGCTGAATTGTTTCGATCAGGCTGCATGGCGCAGGATTGAGTCTTCTTTGGTGCTGGCCTAAAGCTTCACGCACTCTGCAACGCGCCGCCTGTTAACGCGCAAATGTTGTTCCATCGCCCGTTCTTTTAGATCCCGTCCACTGGCCTTAATGCTCTCATTTGCAAACGGGCAGCCTCGCACCCCACGTTATACTAACGATAAAATTAATATGCAAGCCCAACTCCCTTATTTGCCTCAAGTTAGCTTCCTATTTGGAAACGATTACTGGTGTGGCAGATAACGGGGGAAGGTTGGCATAAGACAATTTAAAGAGAGCATGTCATGGAACGCAAAACTTTATTTTGGCCCTTAACGGGAGCCGTGTTAGTCGGATTTCTCATTGGTGCCTGCTCGCGTCACATACCCCGCACAAACTCCGATGCAGGAACCGTGGCTGTCAGCGATAGCAGCCCTTTAGATACAGCCGCTCAAGCGCAAACTGCACCGATTCGCAACGCAGGCGATTTGCAGCGTTTATCCACCACTTATGCTGATATTGCCAAGCGTGTGACGCCCGCTGTGGTGAACATTAATTCTCAGCAAATCATTCCAGGGCGCGTTTTGCGTGACCCGTTTGGCGATGCCTTTGGCGGCGATTTCGGCGAAATGTTCCGTGAGCCTGACCGTCGCGCCCAAAGCCTGGGCAGCGGCGTCATTGTGGATAAGCGCGGCATCATTATCACCAATAATCACGTCGTACAAAACGCCAGTTCCATTACGGTGACGCTGACCGACCGACGGCGCTACAGTGCCAAGTTGGTGGGCACTGACCCGGCAGCGGATGTCGCCGTCCTAAAAATAGACGCCACGAACCTGCCCGTGTTGCAGTGGGATAATAGCGACAACCTGAAAGTTGGCGACATTGTGTTAGCTATTGGCAGCCCCTTCAACCTCGCCTCTACCGTTACCCAGGGCATCATTTCCGCCAAAGGTCGCCGCGATTTAGGTATCTCGGCTTATGAAGATTTTCTGCAAACCGACGCGGCCATTAACCCCGGCAACAGCGGCGGGGCACTGGTAGACATTGACGGCAATTTAATCGGCATTAACACCGCGATTCTTTCCGAAAGCGGCGGCAACCAGGGCATTGGTCTCGCCATTCCTTCCAATGTAGCCCGTAAAATTAGCGGTGAACTCATCACCACAGGTCATGTCACACGCGGCTGGTTGGGTATTGTGGTGGAATCTTTGACGGACGATGTCGGCGAGCGTCTGCATTTACCGAACCTAAACGGCGTCCTGGTTACCGGCATCTATGCCCGTGGCCCGGCGGGGAATTTAGCCTGGTCCCCTAACGGTGGCGATGTGATTACCAAAGTTAACGGCCAACCCATAGACTCACCCGGTCAATTACGCAACCTGGTCGCAGACCTGGCACCTGGCTCTAAACTTTCGCTCGAAGTGTGGCAAGATGGTGGAGCGCATACTTTCAATGTCACCTTGGGCCGTCGTCCCGCCAGAGTGCAAGGCATCTAGGCATTGCGGATTTCGGATTGACGATTGCGGATTGAATTTTGGGACGTGCGGTTTTATAACCTTAGCCCATACTCGCTCGTAGAATTGTCATTCCGAGCGGAGCAAAACGGAGTCGAGGAATCTTGTAGCCTGAGTTGCCCCACAAGCCGGGCCTGTAAAAGACCCGGCGGGAAGGCCGTTGGCCAAGCGTCCGTTGGACGCACCACGATGAAGTCTTAATGAGAGTACCGTCCGGGAGGACGGTCGGCTTTAGCCTCCCTGCCGGGTCTTTTACAGGCCCGGCTTCACTCTCGCTCATACATCCATTTACGGGCTAAACCTTTACCCCAACGCAACACTTTCCCGACTCGCCAGGATAATGGAGAACGTTGTATCGCCTCGGCTTCAGACTTCGCATATAATTCTTCGTAAACCTTTATCCAGGCATTGACTTTTTCCTGGCGCATTTCAGCAGCCAGGGGTTGTTGCGGGGCATTCAGTATTTCACGGTATAGGCTCTGAAAATTGGTGACATAGACTTCAGCGGTGAACTTCTCCTTAAACCTCTTAAAAGCGGCGGCACCCATGTCCATTCTTTTACGAGTATCATGCGCCAACTCTCCGATTTTATCGCACAGCATTTCAGCATTACCTATGGGCACAATAAAGCCTGACTCACCATCCACTATCATTTCCCCTGCGCCCCCTGAATCGGTGGCGATGACGGGCGTGCCTTCGGCCATCGCTTCCAATACAGCTAACGGGAAAGCATCGGTATAAGAAGGCAGCACAAAGAAACTGCTGCTTTCTAATAGCCATGTCACGTCACGCCGAAAACCGAGATAAAGCACCGAATCTGTTAATCCTAAGTTTTTAATCTTCTGGCGCAAGGCACGCACGGCCCAAGGATTACCGCCACCCACGAGAATAAAATACACCTGTTCGCCCCATTGTTTGCTGAGAGCGGCCGCTTCCAGCAATACATCGTGTCCCTTTTCTGGCACCAGGGAACCAACGGTGATAGCTAATATGGCATCCGCAGGCACTCTTAATTCATCCCGCAAAGTCGGGCCGCGTTCTGCCTGTTGAGTTAAGGCCAGTGCTTCCCACTCAATGCCGTTATAAACAACGCTTAACTTTTGGGGCGTTACCGCACCAACTAATCGAGCTTGCACGGCTTTAGATACCGTCACCACACGCTCTGAAAGTTCATCCATAACGTGATAAACGGTTGGTAGAGGAAAGAGTGAGCGCAGTACGGGATGCACTTCTATTATTTCGTGAATATGCCACACATGCGGCACTCCCGTTAAGTAGGCGGCTAACGCTCCTTCCCAGATAACGGAAGTGTTGCTGTGAACGAGGTCAGGCTTCTCACGGCGGATAATCTCTACTAAGGGCTGTACCCGCTGCTGCACCGGACTACCCTGATAGTTGAACTCTGCCGAGGCCCGAATCCACCATTCAAGTGGGCTGATATAGGTGCGGATGCCTAGCGCCGCAATCTTCTGGCGCAACGGCCCCGGTGTGGGCAAGACAACGACTGGCTCAAACAAGTTTTTGTCGAGGTGCTTAACGAGTGTGAGCAGGCAGACTTCGGCTCCGCCGACGCGCGAAGAATGAGAAACATAAAGTATCTTGATCCGGCTCATGAAGCTTTATCCCCGGCTGAATTGGCTCCTAAGTTTTCCCTGTGCAGGAGCGTCTGCAAACGCTTTTTCAGGGGGCGACCTAAGATGCGCAAAAAGGGCCTAATCTGAGCCAGGGCCACCAGTTTTTCCTGCCAGTTAGCGGCATTTTTCAAGCGTGCCCGCAGAGTCATGCTGGCAACTCCGGCCAGGCGACGTTCGGTGAGGCTGTCCTCATGCCAACCATAACTATAAGGGCAAACATCGGGAATATGAACCATCTGAAAATGCTGGCGCACCCGCAGCCAGTAGTCATAGTCTTCCGCTAAAAATAAGTTGCAGTCATAATCGCCAATCTGTTCATAGACACGGCGGCGATAGAGAAAACACGCGCCGACGCAGTTCTCCCGCATCAAGACCTCCGGCTCTGCTAAAGGTACAGGCCGCAGTAAATTCCCAGCGCCATCAACCGCTTTGTAATCACAATAGACAAACGACACTGTTGGCCGCTGCTCCAATGCCCGCGCCATGATTGCTATGGCTTCCGCATGATACCAGTTATCATCACTTGTCCAGGTGAGATATTCGCCACGACTTTCTCGAAATCCTGTATTGAGTGCTGCGGGCAAGCCCTGATTATCCTGGCGCACGTAACGCACCCGTGCATCCTCTTTCTGGAACTGCGCCACGACCTGCGGGGTATCATCTTTTGAACCGTCATCCACCACAATGACTTCCAGATGGGAATACGTCTGCTGCAAGCAATGCCGTAAAGCACGCGGCAATCGCTCTGCTCGATTATAAGTGGGCAGCACGATGCTCACTAATGGTTGCTGTGCTTCATCTAGCATGGTGTTGCACCCACGAGTCTACGATGGCTTTTAAGTGGAGCGCGACAGATAGTGGCGAGAATTGCTGACGCATTTTTAGCATATTGGCTGATTGCTTCCTGTATTCTTCTACTGGCGGATTCTCAATAATAGCAACAACCTGATTGTGTAATTGAGTATAATCGTCCACGAGATAGCCAATGTTGCCCATGACTTGAAAGTAACTTTCCATTGCCGTCGAGCGACGCGCAATAATCGGCAAGCCATGCAGCAAAGCATCCAGCACAGAAGCACTGGCGATTAAACGATAGAACTCTGGGTCATGTAGCATAAGGCTGTAGTGCATTGTAGTCGCTAGGTCGTCGAACTTCTCACGGGGCAGCATCCCCCCGGCAGAGTGCGTGATGATATGTTGGCTTTCCTCGGCAGTCAAATTCATGTGCAACTCGCCTATCAAATAAAATTCGGCACGTTGCGGGTATTGAGCGTGAATGTCACGAGCTAACTGCACGAACCAAGCGAAACCTTTTTCCTGACTACCAACACCCATAAACGCAAAACGCAGCGGCGGCGCAGCATTTATAGTTTTGGTTTCATGCCGATAGAATTGATAAGGAAAAGGTAGAGCCTCCAGGTAATTTCTTATCGGTGGTAATAATCGCTCTGCTTCAATTTTGATACTGTCGGATAAAACCACATAGTGCAAATTTCTACGATTGGCAGTAGATAGCACTCGCGCCAAAGAAATAATGCGGGCCAATGGATTGCGACGCTTACGCGTCAGGTTACCCAGTACCGAGTGCAAAAATATAAGCGTGCCCTGATCTTTATAGAGGGAAAGTGACAACAAAACTTTCAGCACGAAGATACTCTCTGCCGTCCCCGAACAAGCCGTGAGAACTGGCGCTTGCAACTTGGTTGTCGTTTGCAACATCTGTTTCCATAACTTCCACTCTTGCGGCAGGCGTTTGAAAAAACTGTACAGGTGGCGAGGTGGAATAGTGATAGGGTGCCAGATAATTCTTGGAGAAGTCGCCTCACTTAAAGCAGCCCTAACAAAATCCAGATGTTTGGCTTCGCCATAAAAATGGAGTTGGGCTGTCGGATAGGCGGCTTGAAAAGTTTCGACTAAAGCCGCATTGAATATGGCGTGCTCAAGACCCCAACATACCGGCTCGCAAAGCACAAGGGAAAGAACAAGGGGAAGCAAAACGGCCTTTTCATCTGCCATAGTTAAGCTAAAGTTGTTTGCTATTCGCTTTATGCCCTACCACCTGATCTAAAGCCTTCAGAAAAGTTTCTGCCGAGTTTCGGGCACAGAATCTCGCAGCCTGCTTCAGTCCTTTTGCCGCCAACTCTGCTCTGAGCAATTCATCAGACGCAAGTTTAAGTATCGCCCCGGATAGTGAACCCTCATCATCCGGATCGAGATAAAGCGCGGCCTCACCACAGACTTCGGGCAGTGAGCTTAAACGATAAGTAATCACCGGACATCCCAGGCCCATCGCTTCCAGTGGTGGCAGACCAAAACCTTCATAACGCGAGGGGTAAACCAAGGCAAGCGCATGGCGATAGAAGCCTGTTAAAGCTGCATCCGAGACATAGCCGATTTCCTGAACGCCTCCCAGTTGAATAGCCTCCTCTAAGTTCTGTGAGAACTGAGGCGAAATCGGATGGGCCTGTCCCACCAGATAAAGCGGAACTTTCAAATTGCCAGCACGCCAGAGTTTAAGGAAGGTCTCAACCAAAAGTTCAATTCCTTTGCGACGATCATAGCCACCACAATAAAGAAAGTAGGGTTGTTGAACCAGAGGATTGACGACATCCTCCTGGCTATCCTGCCTTAGCAGTGCGGTAGGATAAACCACGACAGGCTCCTGCGCAACCCGAAACTCGCTGGTAATGTTGCCCTGAGAAAAGTAAGAATCGGTAATTACTAAATCGGCTTGTTCCAGGTCATGTTGAAGCTGGGTTCGATAATTTATTTCCGCCTGCACATCAGGGAAATAGTCAGGAATGGAAAAGGGCAGCACATCATGGAGTGTCATGACCTTTAAGGCTTTACTCCGCCCCACCAGTGCTGGCATTCCTCCATTCCAGGGGAAATGAAGCACATCCAAGCTGTGCTTCGCGGTATAGAATGGCACGGCTACCTGTCGCCAGATTCGTCGTGGTAGGGAGCGGCCCCAGCGAATGCTGTGCAGGTTGGGAGGAAGAGGACAAACCAATGGTCTACGATGAATAACTGTGATTTGCAGTTTGGGATTAAGCTTTAAACATCCTTCATAGAGGGCTAAAGTCGCCTTGGCAATTCCCGTCCAGGGAATTTCAAAGACAGCACCATCCACCAAGAAGCTGTTGACATCGGTCATGTCTTTTATTTTGAATCTGTTAGGCAGCCCGTTCCATAGGTTGCTTTAATCTATCTCTTCGAGCCTTAATTGCTCATTGCGCTATCGTCACTGTTTGCACGCCATAGTAGCCAGCGATACATTGATTCGTCCAGTAGCCAGGATCACGATTAAGCCCTTCCAGTCCCCACACATTCGGCACATCGCTTGTTGTTGCATGAGCCACCCCATTAGCATGAGCCATGCGCAAGGATTGATCGCGCTGATCCCACAATTCGGCACGGGTCTTAGCCTCTGGAATACTGGCGAATAAATTTTGAGCCGCAACAACTGGATTCGACCACAGCCACCACGCCGCTAAACCATAAGAAAACAAAACTCCTAAAACCGCTACAGGTCGCATACTCGCCTGCTCCACTGGTGCCGCATCACGCAGCATCAACCCTACAATATAACCTACTCCAACCATTGTGCAGACAAAGATAAAAGTTGGGGTAATGACAGCCCGATAGGGCGGCTGCCCACTTAAGGCATAGCTGGTCGGCACATAGCAGAAATACATTAATACCAGCCCCCCCAAGAGTACTATGAGAACTTCCCAGAATCGTCGTTTAGCCGGGGGCAGAGCCAGCGCCGCCTCCCGCTTTGCAGCCAAGCCAAAAACCGCACCGAAGCCAAGCAGCCAGGGGGCCGCTGCGATGATGCGCGCTAAAAACAGAACGTAATAGAACTGGGCAATTTCCAACACGCGCATTAAACCGGGTGGATGGGGCAATGATGCCTGCCGCATCGCATTGCCGGGCGCAATGACGACAATGACAGCCGTTAGCACTGCCCCGGCCAGACCTGCGGCACAAAAGGTTAATAATTGACGGCGAGCCGGAGTAGGAATCTGCCAGGCGGCCACTGTTAGGCCGAACACCAGCATAACCTGAAGCAACATATAAATTTCGTTAAACCCACCCGCCACAAAAGCCAGCAAAAAATGAACAATAGAAGCTCTTACCCATGCGGTTGAAGGTTTAGCTTCCGAAGCGCGGGCGACGTGAATCCAACGGATAACTAAAGCACAGTGAAAGGTGCCCAGCATCAGGGGTGCTAAATAGCGGAGCGCACCATTCTCCCACAAAAACGACTGCCCCAGCGCAGGAGACAACAGCAAAGTAGCAACACTAATAAGCCCTGCTATCAATAGTGCAGGAAGCGGTATAGAAAGCTTAGGGCGAGAACTTATTCCAGAAGTCAGTTCCGTTGTAGCCCAACTTAAACCAACCAGCCACAAGAAGAGCAGCAAAGTTGGCATCCACCGCGTTGTTACTGGCCCAATGGACGACACCACATCCATCAAGAAGTGCAGCGTGAAGCAGCCCTGAAAATTTTGATACCAGTACTTTTGCGCGCCTATCATACCCAACTGGTGGACTTTTTGGGCAAAGCAAAAGTCATCCGCCACATAGCGGGAGTAGTAACCCAGCCACATAAAGAGCGGAACTAAAACTAAAAAGCAAACCCCTACGATATAAGACAGCACGCTCATCCACCAGTCGGGCGAATTTAACTTGCCACGGGGAGCAGTGGGGGGAGGCGTTTTAAGCGTTGCTTTAAGTGGCGTTTTAAGCGGTGCTTTAACCGATTTTGAATTCATAATGGTCTATTTTTCCTCAAAACCAGATAAAGTGGATAGCTTCTCTTCCGGGCTTACATTAATGGTCTGGCTGATGGGAGGAGTCATACTCCTCAATAACTTTAGCCGCCGGGCCATCGGCGCGGAGCGCATGATTATCTAACCACAGCACACGATCACTGACACGAGCAATGGCACGCATGTCGTGGGACACAAAGAAAATCGTCACGCCCCGCTGCTTAAACTCTTCAATTTTGGCGTAGCACTTTTCCTGGAATTGCACATCGCCTACGGCCAACACTTCATCTACCAGCAACACATCTGGCTCGACATGCACTGCTACCGAAAATCCTAAGCGCGTAATCATACCAGAAGAGAAGTGTTTGACCTTGGTATCCATAAACTCGCCGATTTCGGCAAAATCAATGATGGCAGGTAAGCGGCGCTCAATTTCGGCGCGGTCTAAACCAAGGATAACGCCATTCAGAAACACGTTTTCGATGCCTGTAAACTCCGGGTGAAAACCAGCTCCTAATTCTAAGAGAGTCGCCACTCTGCCGCGCACCGTAATATGTCCGGTGGTGGGGCGATAAATGCGCGCTAAAAGGGCTAACAGGGTTGACTTGCCGGAACCATTGCTGCCAATGACGCCCACTGTTTGACCGCGTGGCACAGTAAAGGAAATATCGTGTAAGGCGACAAACTCTTCGGCTCGCGCAAACTGAAACCGGAGCCATTTAAAAGCCGCCGCTTTAACGCTGGCTTCCCGATGCATCACCCGGAATGTCTTCGATACATTTTCGACTTCAATAGAATTGGTCATTGGTCATTGGTCATTGGTCATCTGGCTGCGTTTACTCAAGGCAAATGACCAATGACAGAGGACAAGCTAAAGTCTTTCGACCATTTCCCATTTATAATGTTCAAACAGCAGAAATCCTACGCCTAGGACGCAGGTACTCACCACGCACGCTAAAGAGAAATAGCCCCAGGGCACACCCACAGCAGGCAACTGTACACCTTTTTGAGTGACCGTTGGGGGCAAGAGCAAGGCACGTTGATAAGTCACCAACAGTGCAGCTACCGGATTAAGCATATAAATATCGTACACGCCCTTGGCCTTAACTTGCTCGATAGGATAAAGAATCGGCACGGCGTAGAAAAAAAGTTGGAGCAGCGCCGTTACAATGAAACGGACATCTTCATAAAAAACGTTCAGGTAGGCCAGGATTAAGCTAAAGCCCAGGCACAACACAATCATAAAAAAGATAACCGGCAACACTAGGAAAATCTCTGGACGCAACGGGCCAGGATAAACGCCATTGACAAACAGATGGCTGGGATAGGTGCCTAAGACAAAGAAATAGAGAATCGTAAAAGCAAAAGCAATCGCAAAGTGAAAGAGATTCCCTAAGAGGGTTGCCAAAGGCAGAATAGCGCGGGGAAAATAGACTTTACGCACGAGGGTGGCATTATTGACAATCGCCACGCAACCGTCGGCTAAAGAGACCTGAAAGAAGTTCCACAAAAAGAGAATGAAGAGATAAGCGGAATAATCCTTAACTGGAGTCGGCAAGATGAACTTCATTAAGACCGTAATCACTGCAATCTGCATCAAAGGATTGAGCAGACTCCACGCAATGCCACCAATCGAGTTCTTGTAACGCAGTTTCAAATCGCGCCGCACCAATTCGAGAATCAGTGGACGGAAGCGCCATATTTCTGCGAGTGAACTCATTGCAGTTTCGCGTTCTGAACTTGATTGAGAGGTGGGACTATCAAAAGCCTGGACGGGATGCGACGCCGATAGCGACAAGCTCGCTTGCCTCCTTCACAACGCCTTGAATTGCATTCTTTAGTTTACCATTGCACTCAAATTATTCTTGGGGCAGAATGAGGGCAACGGCATGGGCCTGGAGATATTTTTGGGCGACACGGCGCACATCGGCAGCAGTGACAGCCGCGACGCGTTTGGGCCACTCGGTGTCAGAGGGTGCGCCAACAGCAGGGTCCAGAGCAGTTTGAAAGGCACGCTCCCGCAGCCCTTCACGCTCCACCGCCCAGTTGCCGCGTACATAATTCTTAGCACGCTCTAACTCCCTGGTGGGTAAGGAAGTGTTACGGAGTTTGCTCACTTCCTCCAGAATAACATTTTTCACTTCATCCACATGCTGGGCATCCATCTGGGCGAAAGCGATTAACTCGCTGTTATAACGGCGTGGCGTATATTGCACCGCCACCTGCGTAGCTGTCACTTTGGAGCTGCCGGGGCGTCCACCTAAAAGACGTTGCGGCAAACGGGCGAGGGAAGATTCTCCCAGAGCCGAAGCCAGGACGCGCAGGGCAGGCTGATCGGCATCTTTGAGGCCAGCGACAGAATAGGCAATAAACACCCAGGCGGCAGGCGAGCGCATCTGCGTCTGGCGCACTACAGCAGCCTGCTGTGCAGTATCGGGAGGGGCAAAGTAAGGGGTCGGGCTTTCCGTTACCAAATTGCCTTTGCCGGTGGCGATCTGGCTCAAACGCTGCCGTAGCTGCGCCGGATTTAAATCCCCGGTAACGGCGATGGTAAAACGTGTGGGCTGAAAATACTGCGTATGCAGGGTGCGAATCTTGTCCGTGGTTAGACTGGCCAATGAGTCGTTGGTGCCATTTTCTGGCAGACCGTAGGCGGTTAATTCGCCGCGTGCATCATGGTAGAGTTGAACGCGCAAAGCCGTGACAGCCTGCTGCGAGATTTCATCGGCACTGTTGTCTAAACGAGATTGCAACCGTCGTCGTGCCACGTCCACATCCTGATCGGCAAGCCGGGGATGCTGCACTACATTTAAGAGCAAATCGAGCAGGTGACCCGTACTGCCACTATCTCCGACGGCCCAGAACTCGATAACATCATCCGCTACACCCGCGCCCATACGACCACCAACAGCTTCCATTTCGCGTTGCAGTTGAACGATAGTGCGCGCATTGTTACTACCCTGCGTCCCCCGTTGTGAGGCGCGCAGCATGGCTTCCGTCAGCAGGCGACGCCAGCCAGCGTTCGCCACCGTTTCATCGGCAGCACCGGCGCGCACTAAGAGGGAAATGGCGACGCGGGGGGCGGTGTGATCTTCACGAGTGACCAGAGTTATGCCATTGGGCAGCACGGTTGGGGCAGCAGGCAAGGCATCTGCCCAGACCAGTTTCTTACTGCCCACAAGACAGCAGAACATACCTAACACCAGCATCAACGTTTTACGCTGTCGCTTGGCGGTTGTCATGTGGATTCGACTATGGGTGTCTATGGCTCGAAGAATCTGCATTTTATACTTTGCACTTTAGAAGTCATTAAAATCAGGATTTTACAGCCGGTCAGGATGTTACGTTGTGCCTCAATATTTCGGGGCTATCAGCACGGGCCGTGAAGGTGCCACCATCGTTGTTACGAGGATTGGGAATGGTCGGGCGTGGCGTGGGTTGTAATATCACCTGTACATAAGCTGTCTTGGACAGATAGCGGTTCGCCACCCGCTTAATATCGGCTAAGGTAACGTGCTGAATACGATCCAGGTAAGTGGCGGCAAAGTCATAAGTATCAATCATCTCGTAGAAGCCCAAGGCTCCCGCCTGACCAGAAACGGTCTCGCTTTGTTGGATGTATTGCGTGGTTAGCTGTCGCTTGGCACGCTTGAGGCCAGCCACATCAATGCCCTGGCTGCGCACCCGGCCAAATTCATTTAAAGTGGCTGTGACTGCCGATTCCTGGTTTTGCGGGTCAACCCGTAACGTGACGAGAAAGAGGCCAGGGTCGCGCTGCGTGAGAAAGTCCACATCAAAAGCTAAAGCCAATGGTTCTTTACCAGACGTATCGGTGGTGCTACTGTCTGTCTGATCATTTCCATTGGCTGCATTATCACCGGAATCGCCCGTATCGTCATTACCCGTATCTGCTCCGCCTAACAATACTTGCCGCAGCGTCGCGTCGCGTCCTTCTTTCCAATAGGAGAGCAGCACGTCCATTGCGACTACATCTTGTGGCGTGCTAATGCCCGGTGAGCGAAAGGCTAAGGCCAGGGTCGTGCCAGGATCGGTGAGACGGCGGGAAATGCTCTTAAAAGTTTTAGGTGCCTGCTCTGCGGGAATAGTGTCCTGCGGTGGCTTGGCCGCCGCAGCCTCGCCAAAATAGCGTTCGATTAATCGGTACGCGGCCTCGCGTTTTACATCCCCAACGACCACCACGCTGATATTGCTGCCAACATAACGCGCGTTATAGTAAGAACGCACTTTTGCTCCATTGAGGGCTTCCAGGCTGGCTTCAGTGCCAGCGGCAGGCTTATTATAAGGATGCTTTGCAAATGCCGTACGATACGCTAAGTCCGAAGCCGTCCCCAACGGGTCTTGCCCCCGACGCAACACGTCATCCTCCACTTCCGCTTTCGCCGATTCAACATCCCCATCGGTCAAATTCGGGTGCAACGTGGCATCGGAGAGCGCACGCACCGCAGCGGACAGGAAGATCGAAGCAACAGTGGCACTATAAAAGGTGGAATCGCGGGAGGTCAAAGAACCAGCCACCCCACCCAGAGCGTTAATCGCATCCGACGCTCCGCCACCAATGCCACCCGAAGGTGAGCGGGGATAATTCTTCGAGGCGTGCATAGCCAGGTTCTCGATCATGTGCGAGACGCCATTGTTAGCAGCCGTTTCATAACGGCTACCTGCTCGCACCCAAATTTGTACTGAAACCAGACCCGTCCCACGCGTCTCGCGCACAACGCCCCGCACCCCATTGGGTAAGGTGCGCTCGCTCAGCAGAGCCGGGTTGAATAAATTGGCTCTACCACCAGTTGCAGTAGCACTCTTAGCATTAATAGGATTGGGAGAAGCAAGAGTTTTGCGGCCAGTAGCCGGTGCGCTAGCAGCCGGTGCGGATGTATCAGCACGCAATGGTAGAATTGGTGGCAGCGCAGCGATAAAGAGTAAGGTCAACGGCCCTACTGGACGGCGAGAAAGTGAGGGTATATTCATGCAAGCAAAGTGGCATCGTAACAAAGTATGCTGTGGCTCATTATTTCATAAATACGCTCTGCCTGCTACTATGAACTCTATAACTCACGTTGCTATGGCCTGGAGTCGTCTACCTAAGCTCTCACAGAGCGTCTAGATTTAGCCTTGCGCCGGGGGTTGATACTCCACCCCATAATCACACCGATGGCAAAGCCGCCGATGTGCGCCATCCACGCGATGTCGCTGTGGGCATGAGACGGTAATAAGCCCGGTAGATGAGTAAAACCACTGACAACTTGGAGCAGAATCCAAGCCACCAAAAATAAGGGCGCTGGCACGGGAAATAAGAAAATAGGGGGGAAGTAAGTCAGAATCCACGAGCGTGGTAGCAAGATAAGGTAGAGACCCAAGACCCCGGCTATGGCCCCACTCGCACCAATACTGGGTATGGACGAATGAGCGTGAGTCACCACATGGGCTAAACTCGCCGCAATACCGCAGATTAAATAGAAAAGCGCAAATCGCCAGCGCCCCAACCGCTCTTCCACACCTGGCCCAAAGACCCACAGAAACAGCATATTAAAGGCTAAGTGCAACACCCCGCCATGCAAGAAAAGCGAAGCCAAAAGCGGCTCCCACAGTAACTCACTGTGCGCTTTGATATTGATGCCACAGGCCGCCGGGTGAAAGTAGCAAAGAGGCCGTACCCCCAGAGCGGTTATTAACTCGCCTTTGCCACCCATAAACCAGTCAACACACTGATATAGAAAGACTCCGACATTCAAGGCAATCAGCAGGCGCGTAATCAGAGGCGGACGTTTCGGAGAGTGTAGGTCACGCAGAGGAAGCATATTGATTGACGATTGTAGAATGACGATTGACGATTAGCAGAAGCTTACTTACGGAAAGTGACCATTCTTTTGAACGCCTCCAATTTACAATACCGCATTACGCAGTCATTCTGAGAGGGTGTAGAGAAAGTCATGCTAAACTTAGAGCTATGCAACGCCCAGCTTATCCCAGCGATCTCAGCGATGGACAGTGGCAACAGTTGCAAGCCGCCTGGCCACCGCCTCCCCAGGGGCGCAGTGGGCGACCCCGCAAATATCCCTTGCGCGAAGTCGTTAATGCCCTCTTGTATCAGGCACGCACCGGTTGCTCGTGGCGCTCCTTGCCGCATGATTTGCCGCCCCACGCGGTGGTATGGGAACACTTTCGGCGCTGGCGCGACAACGGCACCTTGGAGCATATTCATGCCACCCTGCGCGACCAAGTGCGTGCTCAAGCGGGTCGAGAGCGTGCGCCCAGTGCCGCAATCTTGGATAGTCAAAGCGTTAAGACCACCGAAAAAGGGGGCCAAAAGGCTTTGATGCCTGGAAGAAAGTGAAAGGCCGCAAACGCCATATTTTGGTGGATAGCAACGGCTTGCTCTTACAGGTGCAAGTGCAGCCTGCCAATGTGCAAGAACGCACTGGAGCGCGTTGGTTATTAGAGCAGTTACACTTTCCTGCCCAGCGGATGCAATGCTTGTGGGCTGATGCGGGTTATTGGGGCGATAACTTTCCCCAATGGGTGCAGGAGCGTTGGGGGTGGCAGGTGCAGATCGTGAGCAAGGTGGCCGATGGGGTGGTGAACCGCAAAGGCCAACCCAAAGGCTATGTGCCGTTGCCACGGCGCTGGGTGGTAGAGCGCACCTTTGCCTGGTTGGGACGCTGGCGGCGCTTGAGCAAGGATTACGAGCAGAATCCGTGCAGTAGCGTGGCCTGGATTTACGTAGCCATGATTGGCTTGATGATAAAACGTTTAGCATGACTTTCTCTACACCCTCTGAGCGCAGCGAAGAATCTACTCTGCGGCACTTATAGAGTGCAAAGCTCAGGCATTGCTCTAGAGACACTATGAGTAGATTCTTCGCTGCGCTCAGAATGACAAACTCTTACTTCACGGTTAGACGTGAAAGGTTAAAGTCACTTGTAATCGTCAATCGTCAATCCACAATCGTCAATCACTTGAGCCACCACCAAACGCCAGCAATCGCCAGGACTAAATAGAGCCAGAGGAAGGGGTCAGCGAGGCTTGTTAACAGCAGCACGCCCACCATGCTCCCAACGGGGGGAGCTTTGGCAGCCGGGACGCGGGACAGAGCAGCGAGAGCAATCAATCCGACACTGGCCGCTGACAGTACCGCGCCGCAAATCATGCCCGCCGAGACCACAGTCGCTAACTTGGGGCCACGCTTGCCGCGTGTGAGAGTCGTGACAATCTTGCCTAAGAATGGGCCAATGACCGGCGCATAGAGCAAAAGCCATAAGCTCATGCCGCCAACCGCTCTGGCTAATACGGCACCGATACCACCCAGTACCAGAGCGGCTAAAAACGCGGTGGCATATTGAACGGGAGTGACCTGATAGATATGCGACGTGCGGTTCGAGGCACACTCAGGGCAACGTGCGCCCGTTGGCCCCATGACCGTACATTTGACGCAGATTGGCCTTTCGCAACGACCACAGCGCAGCCGGGTCTTAACCTTCTTATGCCTAGCGCACCAATAAACACCCGGCTCACCGGGAACTTCCAGAGAAACCGTTGATGCGGTGGATGTGGATGGAGTTTCCATAGAGTGTTGTGAAGCCCTCACCCCCGGCCCCTCTCCCAACCTTGGGAGAGGGGAGCACGAACTATCACTGGCTCGTAGAATTGGATAAACCGCAGAGACGCAGAGAACACAGAGTAAGGAAAAGGGTTCTTCCGTTTCTCCTCTGCGCCCTCGGCGTCTCTGCGGTTATAAATCAATGCCATTGATAAGACCTATTCTCTCCTCTCCCAAGGTTGGGAGAGGGGCCGGGGGTGAGGGCTTTAATCCTCCAGCGTCGAAATATCGCCTGGCTCAACGCCCAACTCTTTGGCCTTTAAGACACGGCGCATGATTTTACCGGAGCGGGTTTTGGGCAGGCTGCCCACAAACTCAATTTCCCCCGGAATCGCAATCGGGCCAAGTTCTTCGCGGACTTGTTGTTTCAGGCTGGTCATTAATTGCTCACTCGGCTCGTTCCCCTGCCGGAGAATAACGAAGGCTTTAATGTTCTCGCCCTTCACCGGGTCGGGCTTACCAATAACGGCGGCTTCGGCAACCGCAGCATGACTGACAAGGGCCGATTCCACCTCTGCCGTGCCGATGCGATAGCCGGAGACGTTCATCACATCATCGGCGCGGCCCATAACGCGGATATAACCCTCTTCATCCTTGGTCGCCACATCGCCTGCCGAGTAAAGGCCCGGAATGGTGTTCCAATACTTTTCATAGCGTTCTGGGTCTTTGTAAATGGTGCGCATCATGGCAGGCCACGGCTTTTTAATGACTAAAAAACCGCCTTTACCTGGTTCCACCGGGTGCCCTTCTTTATCTGCCACATCCGCTTCAATGCCCGGCAAAGGCTTGCCAGGCGAGCCAGGCTTGGTGGGATAGGAGGGCACGGTGGCAATCATAAACTGGCCGGTTTCGGTCTGCCACCAGGTATCCACAATGGGGGTCTTTTCGTGGCCAATGTTCTTGTGATACCAAAGCCACGCTTCGGGATTAATCGGTTCGCCCACCGTGCCCATGACTTTCAAAGAGCTTAAATCATACTTGGCCGGATACTCCTCCCCAAAACGCATAAGGGCACGAATGGCCGTTGGAGTTGAATAGAAGATGTTGACGCCGTATTTTTCGATAACGCTCCACCAACGCCCCGCATCCGGGAAGTCCAGGGCGCCTTCGGCCAGCAACACGGTTGCACCATTGATGAGGGGGCCGTAGACCACATAACTATGTCCAGTAATCCAGCCGGGGTCAGCCGTACACCAGTAGATGTCGTCTTCATGGTAATCGAAGCAGATTTTATGGGTGTAGCTGGTGCCCACGGCATAGCCGCCATGCACATGCACCACGCCCTTCGGCTTGCCCGTGGTGCCGCTGGTATAAAGAAAGAAGAGCGGCGTTTCGCTATCGAGTCGGGCTGGTTCACACTCCGCGCTCTCGGCATCCAAGGCCGTCTCAAAATCTATTTCAAGGTCACTGTTTAAAGTGGTCGCTGGGTCACGTCGGTAGACAAGGACTTTTTCGACAGATTCCAACCCCTCCACCGCCTCATCCACCGCACCTTTGAGGTTGATGCGCTTGCCCCTGCGGTAGCCGATGTCGGTGCAAATAACGACTTTCGACTGCGAATCTTCGATGCGGCTGCGCAGGGCCGGGGCACTAAAGCCGCCATAAACCACGCTGTGAATCGCCCCAATACGGGCGCAGGCCAGCATCGCAATCGGCAACTCAGGCGTTAAGCCCATATAGAGCGTAACGCGGTCGCCCTGCTGCACCCCCAACCCCTTGAGGACGTTGGCGCACTGGTTGACCCGGCGCAACAGTTGGCCATAAGTCAGGGCACGCTCTGGCGCGGTGGTCGCCCCATCCTGCCCCCCACCCGGCTCGCCCACCCACAGCAAAGCCACTTTATTGCGTCGGCCATGTTTTACATGACGGTCTAAGGCGTTGACCGTGATATTAAATTGGGCATTGAGGAACCACTTCACCTGCGGCGGCGCGGCCTGCCACTGCATGACCTCATGCCACGGCGAGAACCACTCTAACCCCTGCGCTTGCTCAGCCCAGAATGCCTGCGGGTCGGCGATGGACTTCTCATAGAGCGCATCAAAATCAGCCACATGCGCCCGCGCTTTCACCTCGGCGGAAGGCACATAACTTTCCTCCTGCTTTTGCAATGAGGAAAGCTGTTCATCGGACGACGTGGCACTCGTGCCAGTTGGCCCTGCATTTTGCGTGGCATTATTAACTTCGCCGGAGGAGGGAGTTTCGGACATGACAAAGGCTCCTTGAGATTAGAAATCCTGATATTTGAGAGTTGTGTCATCACTGCTACTGCGGGTTGATTAGTTTAGCACGCACCCTCACAAGGCATCAAACCTGCGCCCCCATCACCTCAAGAGCTAATCTATGGTCATAAAGCCACGGGCTTAGTAAGCTTTACGCGGAGACTTTAATAATTTTTAGCTTACGCAGAGAGTAAGAACGAGGATCGAAGATGGAAGATAGAGGATCGTATTGCGGTGCTATTTCTATCCTCGATTTTCTATCCTCAATCCTCGTTCTTACTCTCTGCGTGAGATTCCTAATTAACAGATAAGAGGTTGCATCATTGCGTATTACACAGATTCGTGAGCCGCGTATCGCCTATTTTTCAATGGAGATCGGTTTAGAAAGCGATGTGCCAACTTACAGCGGCGGGTTGGGCGTCCTGGCAGGCGATACCCTGAAATCATCGGCAGACTTAGGGCTGCCGATGGTGGCGGTTTCGCTGCTCTACCGAAAAGGCTATTTTCATCAGGAACTCAACCAGGATGGCTGGCAGGTGGAATATCCTGTGGAATGGGATCCCAGTCGCCACATGGAACTGATGCCCAATTCCGTTAAAGTGCGTCTCGAAGGGCGGGATGTTTATCTGCAAGCCTGGAAATATGAAGTGCGTGGAGCGACTGGCTCGAACCTGCCAGTTTATTTTCTGGATACCGATGTGGAGCAGAACCACGAATGGGATCGCGGCCTGACCTATCATCTCTATGGCGGGGATGAAGGCTATCGTTTCAAGCAAGAGGTTATTCTAGGCATCGGCGGCACCCGGATGCTGCAAGACCTGGGCTACACAGTTAAGAAATACCACATGAACGAAGGCCACGCCGCCATGCTGACCTTAGAATTGATGCAGCGCTACCGCCAGAATATCGAGAACGTGTGGGATGACCGCGAGATTTGGAATGAAGAACCCGTGCGTGACCTGTGCGTGTTCACGACCCACACCCCAGTCGAAGCGGGCCACGATAAATTCTCTTATGACCTGGTGCAAAAGATGCTGGGCGATTACTTCCCGTTCGATGTGCTACACGACCTGGCCGGTGAAGACATGCTGAATATGACAACGCTGGGTCTCAACCTCAGCAAATATCATAATGGTGTGGCTAAAAAGCATGGCATTGTGTCGCAGCATATGTTCCCCGGTTATGACATTCGCAGCATTACCAACGGCGTTCACTCGCGCACCTGGACGCATCATGCCTTCGCCAGCCTCTATGATGAATTCATTCCCAACTGGAGCAACGAACCGGAATTATTTGTGCGCGTGGATAACATCCCCGATGAGCGCATCTGGGAAGCCCATCAGGTCGCCAAGGGCGAACTCATGGCGGAGGTGAAGAGCAATACAGGCATTGACCTTGACCCGAATATTCTCACCATCGGCTTTGCCCGCCGTGCTACACCTTATAAACGCGCCGACCTGCTCTTCCGCGATATTCACAAACTGGCCGAAATAGCCGGGGGACGTTTGCAAGTGGTCTATGGCGGCAAAGCCCACCCCAAAGACGGCGGCGGCAAGGAACTGATTCACAATATCATCAATGGGGCCAGAAACCTCTCCGGTCAAATCAAGGTCGTCTATATGCAGAACTATGAGATGGACTTAGCTCTTAAAATCGTGGCCGGGGTAGATTTGTGGCTGAACACTCCGTTGCGCCCCCGCGAAGCCTCTGGCACTTCGGGCATGAAAGCGACGCATAATGGCGTGCCCAACTTCAGCGTCCTTGACGGCTGGTGGATTGAAGGTCACATTGAAGGCGTCACCGGTTGGAGCATCGGCCCAGCCCCGGTCGAAACCAACCTGACCGAAAATGACGAGAGCGCCGACATTGAAGACCTCTATGCCAAGTTAGAGCATGTGGTTTTACCGCTCTACTATGCGGGTGATAATCACGAGGGGTGGATTAAGATCATGAAGGGTGCCATCGGCAAAAACGCCTGCTACTTCAACACCCACCGCATGATGCGCTCCTACGTCACTGAGGCTTACATCCGCTGATCTGACGTGGCTGTAGGAGTGCGTCATTCCGAGCGCAGCAAAGCGAAGTCGAGGAATCTTTGAGTCATAGCCATAAAGTCATACCCAAGATTTCTCGACTTCGCCCGAAATGACAAGTGCATCTAAAGTAGCTATCGCCTTCCAACAAGCCACCCCTTAACCATCACTCTATAACAGCGGCTCCCCCGTCGCCGCTCTTGCACATCGGTAAACGAGTTGCCGATTCCCATAGGGTCATTTATAGGGGTACCCCACAAGGTCTGTTTGCAGGTATTGGCATCGGCAAACAGACCGTAGTCAATACGTCTACCTTAAAGCTTACTTATACCTGTGTCGTTATGGTACAGATGGGCTTTTGCTTTTACACCGTGCTTTTGCAGGTCAGCAAAATACTTAGTTAGGTTAATAAAATACGCCACTGATATTTCGATTGTGCCTAGTTCCCCCACGCGATAGCTAAGGACGTGGTCTGTAGGTCGGCCCTCGTAGGCCGGACTTGAAAATGCGAACAATTCTCTAATGATTTCAAAACTATTCCATCCAAAAGGCGGTGGTTGATGGCGCAGAGTAGAAATCATTTGGTGTTGAACGAAGTTGGTGGACGGTAAACCCAAAAGGCTAAATTCCAAACCATATACATCAATAAAGGCACGTAGAATATCTAATGGCCTATCTGTGTTTGCGATAGGCACATCCGACAAATACACCGCATGAGCTACTGTGACTGTTTGAACTGCCCCTTGTTGAAATGTCCTTACCAAGAGTATGTATGCATGAGCTTCATTCCTGCCCCCGTACCTTTTGGCAAAAATAAATACTGGGTCAACCCCTCTGGCTAATGCTGCTTCTGGAATTAGCTGCTCGAAAGTATCGGGACTGTGAATAGTTTCAATAACCTGACGTGTATCAATGCCTCTTGAGCGCAATGCTTCGGTTTCGCCGTCTATAAAGGCCACCTCGAAGAGATGGTTAGGCAGAGAGTGTTTTTCTGCAAGCCGTGCTTTTATGGATTGAACATCTTTACCTTTCAAAGCATAGCTCTGAAGTTCGTTTGAAAGATAATCAAATATTTGCGCTTGTGACCTGCCCGACTTGTCATCGTTCTTGATGCGCAGACTATCAAGAACTTCTTGCAATACCTGTTGCTGCTCCTCTGTTCTCTCAGGGGTCGGTTCAATGCCAGGGTCGGGCAGCAAACTTTGAATCACAGCAGAAATGAGACGCTGTGATTCATCTCGATTGTGGTTCCTTAATACTTTCAGCATGATACTACCCTCAAAATTCTATAATATCAAACTCTGGCCGTTTGAGGTCTTCAATAATGTATTCCTCACTGAGACCCGCACGGCTATGGGGTGGCACAAGTTTCATCCGAGCGGCCACTGGCGCACGCGGAATCACGTACATAAGAGGTCGCCACTGGTGAAAGCTGGCATTGTTGACAATATAAATAATCTCATCTTTTTCGTCTGTGGTAATGTCGCCAGCAGCCTCCCATTTAACAGCTAAAGAATTTAGGCTAGCCTTTTGACCGTTAATTCTGGCACTATGTTGATCTTGGCTTTCGACATCACGTTTTATTTCGCGGAAAACATCAATTGGGTTAGAACTGGCGGGAACATTTCTGCCGGAAGCGTATTTAGGTAGCGCATTGACATCAAAATGCTCGCTGCACCAAACATAGTGTAGGTCATGTCGAAACCTTTCCTGTATATAGAGTTTTAGGTATGTATTAGTGGAATAAAGAATTGTGCTAGCCATTTATACCTCAAGCGTCCACAAGTTGGTATTTCATAAATAGAGGGGAGTTTTGACGCCCCTCTACCTACCTAAGCGGCAACCCCCTGGCCTGCCGATACCGAATAGCCTCCACTTGCACTATCCCGCGTTAGACTGCCTTGCAATCCCATAAATAGTTGTCTATTTCTTATTTTATCTTACTCCGAAGCTTATAGGCTGCTAAGCTCAAGTGAAGGCAAGAGTGAGTCGAAAAGGTAGATGCAGGGTAATAACTAGCAGACGCAACAAAACCGCTATTCCAGATTCTGGAATAGCGGTTTTGTTTATACGTCACAAGCTGATGCCCTTACAAATTAGGCACCGGGCTTGTAATGGCTGCGCCAGTTGCTGCCATAACGCTGTTGATACCACTGTTGACGCTGCGCTTCACGAGCATCTTCTTTCTTCTTATCCTTGCGATAGCTCTTGTAAGCCAGGGCGGTACCAATACCACCCGCGATGGCGACAGTATTATTATGCTTGAGCAGGCCGTAAGCCGTTACCGCACCAAGCCCGATGGCCAGGTTACGCTTGCTCTTCGAGCTTGCCTGGGCCGCGGTGACGCCCAACCCACCGACAGTGCTGGCGGCCATCACACCTAAAGTGCCCAACGCTACTAAGCGATTTCCATGCTTTTTCATTGTCGTGTCCTCCATTAAGATTCTGCTTAACGTCGCGGACTCGGCATCTTCATGCTGGCTCAATCTGTCAGGCCAGGCTAACACCGCTTCCACTTTAATCTTTAGCTTTCATTAAGGTCTTGCTGCGCCTTATTAATCAGTCAGACGGTGCCGCTGGGCGGATGTTCAAATTAAAGGAGGAAAATTTAGGTAAAGTAATGGAAAGGAATGCTTGAAGCGAAGGATATATGGTTCCTGTGATTAAAGTCCACTCAATTCAGTGTTATATGCAGATGGTTGATACCCGGATGCCGTTTCGCTACGGCTCCGCCATGCTGATCCGCTGCCCCCATCTCTATATGGTAGCCACCATCAGCGATACCCAGGGCCGCACCGCACGCGGTATCGCCGCCGATAACTTGCCGCCCCGCTGGTTTGATAAAGACCCGACCAAAAGCTTTACCCAGGAAGTAGCGGATCAACTTCAAGTGGTCAAGTGGGCCAGCGCCGCAGCACAAGCCGAAGCGCCCACCACGCCTTTCCGCTTATGGCTGAGCATTTACCAGGCCGTGCAACAAGCAGCTCACACTGCGAATCTGCCACCTCTCTTAGCCGGGTTTGGGCCTTCTTTGGTGGAGCGTGCTGTCAATGATGCGGTGGGGCATTTAACGGAGCTACCATTTCACTCCCTGCTCCGTCACAACATTTTAGGGGTTGAACTGAACTTAATAGACCCGGCTCTCTCTAACATCACACCACAGCAAGTCTTGCCCGACCAACCGCTGCAAGCTATAGCAGCACGTCATACGGTCGGCTTATCCGATCCCATTCGCACGGGGGACATTGCACTCGACGACAGACTCTATGATGGCCTCCCCCAAAGTTTAGAAGAGGTTATTGCATTCTATGGCGTGCGCTACTTCAAAATTAAAATTCAAAATAAGCTGCAAGAAGATATTGAGCGACTCACAGCTATCGCTACTTTATTAGATAGCCAGTTGCCCGCCACCCCTTACTTCTGCACCCTAGATGGCAATGAGCAATATGAAGCCCTGGAACAACTGCTGCCTGTGATGGAAGCCTTAACTACTCATCCCGTTTTAAAGCGTCTTGCCTCATCCCTACTCTTTATCGAGCAACCTCTGGCGCGTTCCGTGGCGCTTGATCCAGCTCGCTGTGCAGGTATTGAGCGCATCACCCAGCAGTTCCCGGTTATCATTGATGAATCGGATGATGCTCTCGATGCCTACCGCCGCGCCCTGGAAATCGGCTACAGCGGCACCAGCCATAAGAACTGCAAGAACGCTTTTAAGAGTGTAGCGAACCTGGCACGTTCGCGGCGCATTCAGGAGCAAACGGGGCAACCCAGACTGATGAGCGCAGAAGACTTGACAAACATTGGCATTGTCGCTTTACAAGAGGATTTAACGGCCCTTAGTTCTCTAGGCATCACCCACGCCGAGCGCAACGGGCATCATTATTTTCGCGGCTTGTCGCACCTTTCCCCGGAAGACCAACAACGTGCCCGCCGTGCGACTCCCGACCTCTATAGCCAGGGCGAAGATTATGTGCGTCTCAACATCACCGAGGGCGATATTAGCTGCCACAGCCTGCACCAAACTGTCGGGCTGGGGGTAGCTGCCTGGCCTCAGCTTGAGAATTTTATGGCTATTGAAGATTTTGATATTGGGCAGGAATTGCAAAGTCCGTGTTAGAAACGCTGAGTTAATTCCAAATAGGCATATTGCGCATTTTTACCAGTGGGGTAGATGTTGGTAATAACCTGCTTACCTTGTGCATAGGCCAAATAAAGAGTTAATGAGGTGGAGGAGGACAGAGGGTGGTCTAGGCTCAAGTCAAAGAGATTAGCCAGATTGCGGCTACCGCCACTGGGCCGTCCGGCATAGCCGAAGTTACCGGGTTGATAAGCGCCGCCACCACTGTACCAGAGGTCTGTTGAGTTGGTCAACCGCAACTGGTGGGCGTCAGCACGGATAGTGTAATTGCGCGGTCGCAGGATGAGTTGCGCAAATACGTCTTCGTTGTTCATCATGTTAAAAAAGGGGAAGCGGGCATAAATGCGTGGCGTTGGCAGCAATTGAAAGAAAGTCTGATGCTCGGTATCCGCCGCGTTTTTGTCCCCACTGCCCCGGAAGTAACCAGCCCGCAGCCAGGGTTTAAGAGAACTATTTTTTGGTTGATAACCGACTTCTGCCGTCACAGCATTAGCGCGTTGTTTGAGCGTTCCCCAATCGCCGGTCTGCCATGCGCCCCAGAGCAGGGCATCCCCCTGGCCACTGCCGAGCGCAAAGGTGTGGATATAATGCGCTCCAAAAGTATTAACATTGATGTCCTGGGTATCAGCGGCTCGCACAGCGGCGGGACGGTTATCCACCTTGGGCACGCTATTGCGCTCATCTTGATAATTGATGGCAAAGAGCCGTCCTTCCGCCTGGCCATGACTCAATGGCTTAGTGAGTGCTCCATAGAACGTATTGACCTCTAACTCTCCATTGCCATCCACTTGAAAGACACCCCTGGTAGGGCGCATGGCGAGGGCCGTGAAATTAAGTTGTGGTGTATTATGCACAAACTGCGCGCCGTCAAAAGAACGCTGCACATGAGAGAAACCGAAGTTGCCAATTAAACGCGCTTGCAAACGGTTATTCTTGAGCCAGGCTAATGTCGGGTTTTTAGCTGTTGTTTCCAGTCCATCGTTGAATTCAAACCGGCCCAACTGCAAATTATTAGATGTATTACCCAGCCCCTTCAAGCGCACATAAGCCTGCTTAATGAAGATGCCCGCATCGGTCTTCCTTTGATTCGCCGCATAATAATTGGCTCCCAATCCCAACTGTCCCTGTGGGGCAGGAGCAATGGCATTGTCGGGCAAGCCCAGCAGCGTTGGTTGGGCAATCTCTATCAAGAAGTCTTGCTTGGGCTTTTGCTGTCCGATACCAACCCGCAGTAGCGAACCCAGGAAGTTGTAATTATTATCGAACCCCGGTGCATTAAACCAGTTCCAATGCTCACCCCGTAAACGCCAGGTGCCACTCACCGTTAGGTTGCCCAGTTTTATGGGTTTAGGTGCAGATGGCGAAGCTGCGGATTGGGACGGCGGGGCAGGTGCTGGTTGAGTAGATGGACTTGATGCCGGGGAACCCTGCCCTGATGGATTTAGTGGCACTGCTGCGCCTGGTGTAGTGAGGGTTTGTGCTCGCGCTCCCGATAGACTGACTGTTGAGAGGGCGAGCGTACCGATGAAGCAAGAGCAGGACACGGTGTTCAGACGGAGGTTCAGGAAGCGCAGGCGCATCAGGCAGCCTCCTGCGCGCCGCTTGGCATCGGCATACTTCGATTACCCTCACTACTTGCAGCGTCCGGCGCTTGCACCGCTTTACCCCCGGCACCGAGCCACCCGGCACGCTGCCATTGAGGGTGCAGAATCAGCATCAAGCCAACGCAGCAAAGCGCACCCAGAGCGAACACAATAAAGCCCGCGCCGAAAGTTCCCATCGAGCCTTTGAGATAGCCCAGCAGGGAAGGCAGCAGGAATCCGCCAAAACCACCCGCAGCACCCACAATGCCGGTCATAACCCCAATCTGGCGAGGATAACGCTGCGGCACCAATTGAAAGACAGAGCCATTGCCGGTGCCTAACATGGCCATGATGATAAAGAGCAGCACGGTGGCTAACCCGACAGCAGGTAGTTGGGCTATCGCCAAGGCCAGCAGAGCAATACCGGTATAGAGCACCAACAACATGCGCACGCCGCCAAACTTATCGGCGAGATACCCCCCGATAGGGCGCAGGAAACTACCAGAGAACACACAGAGCGCACTCAAATTACCGGCCTGAATTTTGTCGAGCTGATATTGATCTTTGAAGAAAGTGGGAAGAAAACTGGCGAGACCCACAAAGCCGCCAAAGGTGATGCTGTAAAACAGGCAAAACCACAGAGTATCCGGTTGCTTGAGCACAGCCAAATAATCGCTCATCTGCTTCGGCGCTGGCCGCTCCGGGCTGTCTTTAGCGAGAAGTGCCACCACCAGCCACGTCACCAGAATCGGCAGCATGGCAAAAGCGAAGACCACATGCCAGTTGCCCCCATAGTGCTTGGCGATGCGTGGTGCCATCAATGCCGCTAAAACCGTGCCACTGTTGCCAGCCCCCGCAATGCCCATTGCCAGTCCTTGCTGCTCCGGGGGATACCAGCGCGAGGCCATTGGCAAAGCCGCTGCGAAACTGGCACCGGCGATACCCAATAATAACCCGATGTAGTGCATTTCGGTGAGTGTCCTGCCGCCCAGCCAGCCCCACAGTAAGGGCACGAGGGTAATGGTTAGGCCGCATAACGCTGTCTTCTTCGCGCCAATGCGATCTGTTAAGGTGCCCAGCACTAACCGCAGCACCGCACCCCCTAAAACCGGCAAAGCCACTAACAAGCCCTTCTGGGCTGGATTCAGGTGAAAGTCCTCTGCCATAAATACGGCTAATGGGCCTAATAAGACCCACACCATAAAGCTGGTGTCGAAATAGAGAAACGCACTAAAAAGTGTTGGCGCGTGTCCGCTCTTGGTAAAATCTTTTAAATGCATTGTATGACCTTTCTTGTGATAGTTACTAATAACGACCGTTGTGTTACTTCTGAAATTCTTAAATAATTTTCTCTTTGGTTATCCAACTCAACCCACTCTAAACCGCATCAGCCACCTCCGCTATAGCACGTCGTTTACTACTCAGTAAAGTGACGTGGGCGGCTGTGCTTGTCCCCACAAAGCAAATTTACTTTGCGTAAACTTCTTGTTTCGTGCAGGTTAACGAACTGGAATTAAGCGGATTTTGGTGGGACTAAATAGCTTTTCTATTGTCTGTCTTCTAGGGCCGGGCGAATGAATTCGCGGCAACCACAGCGCAAAGCCTGCCTGCGCAGGCTCTCAGAACCACACCGAAGCGCCAGGACAAGGTGGAGTCCACGTAGGCGGACTTGGTGCTGTGGTTGCCGCGAATTCATTCGCCCGGCAATAAACCATTGTTTCAATCAATAAACATCGCGTTGATAACGGTTGGTCTTAACGAGAGTGGCAATATAAGATTTCGCTTCGGGTGGGGTAAGCTTGCCTTGTTCCACTACAACCTGATGCAGCGTTTTGTCTACGTCACGGGCCATACGTTTGGCGTCGCCACAGACGTAGAAATGTGCGCCTTCTTCCAGCCATGACCAGAGTTGTGCTGCATTCTCCATCATGCGGTGTTGCACGTAAATCTTTTCGGCCTGATCCCGCGAAAACGCTGTGTCCAATCGAGCCAGCAGACCGGAGCTAACATATTCTTCCAATTCCTGGCTATACAGGAAGTCGCATTCGCGCCGCTGGTCGCCGAAGAATAGCCAGTTCTTGCCGCTGGCTCCGGTGGCCCGGCGTTCTTGCAAGAACGCGCGGAAGGGCGCGATGCCTGTGCCGGGGCCAACCATGATGATGGGTGTCTGCTCATCATGCGGCAAACGGAAGCCATGTGACTTCTGCACGAAGACACCGACTTTGTGGCCGGGTCGCATCCGCTCGGTGAGGAAAGTGGACGCCACGCCTTTGCGCAAGCGGTCACAACCTTCTTTGACATAGCGCACCACGCCAACGGTTAAATGCACCTGCTCCGGGTGTGCCTTAAGCGAAGAGGCAATGGAATACAGACGAGGACGCAGCGGAGCTAACGAAGCAATGAGTTCACTGATGGTCTCCCGGCTGGTGGGCATGGTCGAAGGGAATAAGCGCAGTATATCCAGCACATCATGCCCATCTAAGAAATCATCGGTGTCATCCGCCGCCAAATCTGCCAGGCGGCTCGCTTCTGCCGGATCAGCCGCCGTATGAGAGAGAAACTCCAAAAACTCTTCGGGGCACTGATTGATAACATAAGCTTTGGCCAGAGCCAGGCGTGCCGGAATAATGGAACCTTCGGGAGTAATAACAGGTTCCTCGCCACTGGCCCCTAACACTTCCAGAATAGATTCGACGAGTTCGGGGCAGTTCTCAGGGTAAACCCCCAGCGCATCGCCAACCTCGTAAGTCAAACCACTGCCCCGTAAGTCAAGCGCCACTGAACGCACGTCTTTCTCCGAGTCTTTGCGATTGAGAGGTCGAATTTCTAAAATAGCTGCTGGGAATGGATTGATGCGATCATAGGCAGGTGCAACATTTCTCCTGGCGTCTCCACTCTCATTCTCTTTAAAGGACGCCCCTACTCTGGCTGGCGCAGTCGCCGGTTCATCGCTGGTTTGCGATACCGCCACTGGTAGCGGTGTTTGCTCTACGATTGATGGCACTCCGTTGGTTACTGTGGAGTGTCCAGATCTATTAGTGTTACTGGCCGCAGGGGGACTGACGCCATTTAAGCCGAGTGCCCCCACCAGGAAACCATTGAGCCAGGATCGTTGCTCAGCAGTAAAGGGCGCACTTGTAGGCACAATTTCAATGTTCATGGTTACTTCCTTCGTTGCTTCTTGAGATGTATCATAAAGAGGTTAAGCAAAGGTGTTGGAATAAGAAGCTGCCTTTGTGGGCCAGACACTCTTGTCTGGCTTGGTTTAGCAGGCAAGACAGGCAGGAGTGCCTGTCCTACAAGGGTGCAAAGCATTTTCTCAATCTCTATAGTTATGGGGCCGCAACTAATTCTTTTAATTTTTTAGAAGTTTCTTTGCCGCCGGGCACACACTTGTTCAGACTCTTTTCCTCACCGTTGGCGATAGCTTCGGCATAGGTCTTACAGAGATAGCCACATTGCCCGCAGTCGAGTTGAGCCATTGCTGCCATTAGCTTGAGTTGAATGGGCTTACCTTCAGCCAGTTGCAGGCGCTCACTTATTTCCAAATTCGGGTCGTGCCAGGCGAAATCTTCGTCTTCATCAGCCGCCGATGCGCCCGCTACTGGCGCTGGTGTCACGCCATTAGTAGTAATTGCTGCGGCTGCCACTCCATTACTGCTGGCACCGTTGGCCCCGTGCCCAGAAGTAGGAGCCGCACTATTGTCTAATGCAACCAAACCAGCCAGAAAGCCATTGAGCCAGGCGCGTTGCTCAGACGTAAAAGGTGCGCTTGCAGGAAGAATTGGAATAACCATACTTGACTCCATCTATTGCGCTCCCACCGGTGCCACTTGTCGCTCAAACATCTCCGTTAATTGCTCCACCGAGTAGCGCCTGGTGAAATTATAAAAGGTTTCTGCTTCGCTCAAGCGATGCTCTTTATAAGCTTGCAGCATTCGCTCCACCACAAGCGGCGCGTCCGGTGCGATAACATCACGGTAAACCTCGCGGCCAATGCTCTGCTCTTCACCATAGCCGCCTCCGACATAGATGTGATAGCCCTCTACCATGTCATCTTCCACTTCCACCTTCGCGCCCAGTAAACCGATGTCGCCAATGTAGTGTTGAGCGCACGAGTGAGGGCATCCCGTGAGGTGGATGTTGACCGGTTGATCCAGTTGCAGACGTGACTCGACAAAGTCCGAAATTTCTAGTGCGTGTTTCTTCGTATTGGAAGCGGAGAAGCGACAGCCAGTGTTCCCGGTGCAGGCAATCAAACCGCTGCGCACACTGGTTGCGCTCCATCCTAATTCCAGTTTTTTCAATTCTTCCTGGACGGCGGGAATCTTCGCTTCGGGAATATCGGAAACGAGCAAGTTCTGCCAGACGGTGAGGCGCAGCGTGCCACTGCCATAACGCTCGGCAATAGCGGCCAAGCCCCGCATCTGTGTGCTGCTCATGCGGCCAACGGGCAGCACCACACCCACGTAAAATAACCCCGGCTGACGTTGCGGATGGACGCCGATATGCGCGTGCTTGGTAACTGGCCCGCGCGGTTCACATTCTGCGAGGGGAAGTCGTAATGGCTCAAAGTTCAAATACTTCTGGACTTCCGCCATGTACCTTTCTAGGCCCCAGGCATCGAGTACATATTTCAGGCGGGCTTTCTTGCGATCTGTGCGATCTCCGTTGTCAATAAAGACACGCACCACCGCTGCCGCCATTGGCACGCACTGTTCTGGCTTAAGCAAGACACCGACATCGCGGGCGAAATCGCCATGCCCGGTGATACCGCCCAACGCCATGCGGAAGTAAATTCCAGCAGGGACAGCTTTATCTTCGCCAACCCGCACGGCAGCGAAACCAATATCGTTGGTATCAGCGACTGAGCTAATGGTGCCACCGCCATCAAAGGCGATATTAAACTTGCGCGGCAATCCGTACATTTCTCGGTGATGCAGAATGTAATAATGCATGTCTTTGCTCAAGGGGCGCGTATCAATGAGTTCTTGAGGATCAATGCCTGCCGTGGGTGTGCCGGTAACGTTGCGAATGTTATCCGCGCCTGAACCACGACTGCAAATACCCGCATCTTGCAGGGCGATTAAAAGTGGGGTGGCATTTTCGGCTTTAATCTCGCGCAGTTGCAGGTTCGCTCGCGTGGTGGCATCCGCGTAACCACCCGCATATTGATCGGCAATATCGGCCAGGTTGCGCATTTGATCCGAGCGCATGATGCCGCCATGAAAGCGTAAGCGACACATATAGGAATCCTGGGCGGGTGCGACATAAAACAGACCATGATACTTAAAGGCCAGAACATCGGTGCCTTTAGGATAGCGTCCCTGCTCCGAGTGCTGCTGCATATCGTCCCAGCTATCTAAGGGGAACTTCTTGCGCTTGGCGACCTCTTCAGGAACTAACTTTTTTCCTTCGGCCAAAACACGATTCTGCGCACTGTGATGAATCGCCTCTGGCCCGGCGGGAAGTGGCTCTACCGGCTGCGAGTGTCCATTGTCAGCTTGCCCGTTGGACATCTGTCCGTTAGGAGCGGGTAAGCCCAGCACGCTGGCTAAACTGGCTAACGGTGGCAAACCGCGCATGGTGCGCGCCATATCATTGCCACTGAGAAAACCTTGAAGATAATTCTTTTGTTCTGCTGTAAATTCTTGCGACTGATTCATAATAACCTCAAACGACTAATACATATTTCAAAAGCAACTCAAAGCGCGTAAAAGATTTAGGGGAAGTAAGAGTTCGTCATGTTGAGCGAAGCGAAGCATCTGGTACGAGTGTTCACAGAGCATGAATTAAACAGTAATCCTATAACTCCGCAGAGTAGATGCTTCGCTGCGCTCAGCATGACGTAGGGCAAAAGTTATCCTTTTCTACCAGCTTAGAAACGCTCAAGTAATGCTTGCCTCAATCAAGATAGTTGATCCCATATAGCGAGCAGCCCATCTTTTTTCGCCCCTAACAAATCCACGTTATAGCCATCAGTGATGCGCACGGTAGGGGCATTGCATCGCTCTGCCAAATCCGCAATTTTGCGCAGTTCGGTGGGGGTTAAGCCACGCATATCCTGAGTGGCGATGGGTGCCATCCCTAAAGGAATGCGACCTGCTCCCGTGGTTAGCGCGGTGTTTGATGCGCCAGCATCTTCAGCAGCATCAGCGTCCAGGTGGCCTTCGCTGGCCCACTCCACAATATCCTGCACCAGCATCTTGCACGAGCCGCATCCGGTGCCTGCTCTGGTTGCCGCCATGACACCTTTTAAGCTGTGCTGGCCGCCCAACACACATCTGCGAATTTCGCCTTTTGTGACATTATTGCAGTTGCACACACGCGCCTCGTCGGGCATCTCCAGCATCGTCATTTGCTTCGTTTTGGTAGATGTGTCGAAATCTAACAGGAGAGAGAGGCGGTCTTCCGGTAAGAGCGTGTTTTTATCGAAGGCTTGCATCAAGGGCGCGGCTTTACTAAGGTCGCCGAGGAGGATGGCACCCACCAGTTTGTTATCACGGATCACCATCTTTTTATAAGTGCCGCGCTGCGGTTCTGCTATCTGCACCACTTCATCCCCCTCATTGGCTGGCCCGGTGATGCCCATAGAAGCCAATTCGACTCCCATTACTTTCAGCTTGGTCGCTAACTTGGAGCCAGTATAGGCCGCCTCTGGATCAAATCCGGTGAGATGATTCGCCAAGACCTGCGCCTGATCCCAGAGCGGTGTCACCAGGCCATAAACGCGCCCGCGATGCTGCGCACACTCACCAACCACATACACATCCGGGTCATCCACCGAGCGCATCTGGTCATCCACCACAATGGCACGTTCCACTTTTAACCCGCACTCAGCGGCTAATTCGTTATTGGGTTTAATGCCGCAGGAGATCACCACCATATCACAGTCGAGCGTGCTGCCATCTTTGAAAGATAGTCCTGTCACCATGTCCTCGCCTAAGATGGCTGTGGTAATTTTCTGAAGATGCAACTGCACGCCCATCTTCTCCATTGTGCCTTTCAGAATCGCTCCGGCATCGGCATCGAGTTGCTGCTCCATGAGGTGGGTCGCCAGGTGGACAACATGCACTTGAGCGCCATAATTGAGTAGGCCGCGCGCGGCCTCTAAGCCCAGCAACCCGCCGCCAATAACTACGGCCCGCTTGCACTTGGTGGCATAGCTGGCGATGCGCGTGCAATCATCTAAAGTACGAAAGACAAAGACTCCGGGCTTTCTTTTGCCATCGGCCATGTCCAGCCCCTCCATCGGCGGCACAAAAGGGCGACTGCCAGTGGCTATCAAGAGCTTATCGTATGGCACCACATCACCATTGGCGGTGCTCACCTGTTTAGTGGCGCGATCAATAGCCGTCACCCGCACCCCGGCACGCAGGGTGATGTTATTCTCCTGATACCACTCGATGGGGTTGAGATAAATATCTTGCATGTCCTGCGCACCGCTCAGCACACTCGACAGCAGAATACGGTTGTAACTGCCGTGTGGCTCTTCACCAAAGACGGTAATCTCGAATTGCTCACTGCCCCCGCGCGTCAAAATGTCTTCGACGGCCCGCGCCCCGGCCATGCCGTTGCCGATAACCACTAATCGCTGCTTACTCGTCTGCTTGCTTGTCATGATGCTCACCATTTCCTGCTTTAACTTTGCTGGTGTTCTCCATTGTCACTGGCAAAGACTGTTTATTTTGCTGTTACTGATGCCGCGCGAGTTTTTCCAGGCGCACGGCGCATACCTTAAATTCGGGCATTTTAGAAGTTGGGTCGAGAGCCGGGTTCGTCAACAGGTTGGCTCGCCCCCGTCCACCCCAATGAAATGGCACAAAGAGCGTGTCCTGCCGAATGGCGGCAGTGAGACGAGCCTTCACCTCTGCGGTGCCACGCCGCGTGGTCAATTGCACGCTATCACCTTCATTAATTTCAAAGTGGCTCGCCAGCGTGGGATGAATTTCCACAAAAGGCTCGCGCACGGCCTCTCGCAAGGCTTTGACACGCCGGGTCTGTGCGCCGGACTGATAGTGTGACATCACCCGCCCTGTCGTTAAGTAGAGCGGATATTCATCATCCGGTTCTTCACCTGCCGCCTGATGGCGCACAGGATGAAAGCGGGCGCGGCCATCTTCGGTAGCGAAGCGGTCTAAGAAGAGACGCGGTGTGCCGGGATGCTCTGGAGAGGGGCACGGCCAGAACACACCGTCTTTCTCCTTAATACGCTCATAAGTAATGCCGGAGTAATCGGCCAGCCCCCCAGCACTGGCACGGCGCAATTCTTCAAAGATGGCGACTGGCTCCGCCGTGAAGAATTTGCCATAGCCCAGGCGGGCGGCCAGAGCAGTTAAGATTTGCGCATCCGACCACACGCCGGGTGCTGGGGTCGTGGCACGTTGTCGAAGCAGGACACGTCCTTCTAAATTCGTCATGGTGCCCTCTTCTTCGGCCCATTGGGTGGAAGGCAACACCACATCAGCGCGTTGTGCAGTTTCTGACAAAAACAGGTCAGAGACGACGAGGAAATCCAGGGCATCCAACCGCTCCTGCACATGGCTGGCACGCGGCGCGGAGACCACGATATTCGAGGCCATCACCAGGAGCGCCCGCACCCCGCCCGCTTCACCCATTGTGTCCAGCAGTTCATAGGCCGAGCGCCCTGACCCTGGCAAATCGGCGGCATCTATGCCCCATACAGCGGCGATGTGGGCACGATGCTCCGGGTTATCAATCTTGCGATAGCCCGGCAACTGATCCGCTTTTTGTCCATGCTCGCGTCCGCCCTGCCCGTTGCCCTGTCCGGTGATGCAGCCATAGCCACAGTGCGGTTTACCCACCTTGCCTAAAGCCAGGGCCAGGTTGATGAAAGCCAATACTGTGGCAGTGCCTTTACTTTGCTGCTCAGCACCGCGTGCCGTTAGCACCATAGCGGTGCTGGCTTTGCCTAACAGATGCGCGGCCTCAACCATCTGTTGAACCGGAACCCCGGTCATGCGCTCAACGCGATCTGGCCAGTAAGAGGCGATGACGCGGCGCACCTCTTCATACCCCCCCGTGCGCTGCTGGATGAAATCCTTATCCAGTAAGCGATCACGAGCCGCAATATGCAACAAACCGTTAGCCAAGGCAAGGTCGGTGCCGGGCGTGTTTTGCAAATGCAGCGTGGCGGCTTTGGCAGTGGGCGTGGTGCGGGGATCAACGACGATCAGTTTGCCACCACGCCGCTTCTGCTCATCAAAATACTGCATAATCGGCGGCATAGTTTCAGCCACGTTGCTACCGATCAGCAAAATGACTTCGGCTCCAGGAATATCTTCGAGAGGAAAGGGCAAGCCGCGATCCAGGCCAAACGCTTTGTTGCCCGCGGCGGCTGCCGAAGACATGCAGAACCGCCCATTGTAGTCAATGTGCGGGGTGCGCAATGCAACACGGGCAAACTTACCTAATAAATAAGCTTTCTCGTTAGTAAGCCCACCGCCACCAAAGACGCCGACCGCATCGTGGCCGTAACGCTCCTGGCACTCCTGAAATTCTTGCGCAATACGGTCAAGCGCCACCTCCCAGGAAACTGGCCGTAAATCCGCACCTTTATGGTCGCGTATAAGCGGGGTGGTGAGCCGCTCAGGATGGGCTAACAGTTCTGTGGCATTCCATCCCTTCTGGCATAGCCCGCCTTTATTCGTGGGGAAGTCCCGTGAGGCAACCGTGAGCAGTCCATCCTGTGGCACCAAGTTCATGCCACATTGCAGGGCACAATAAGGACAATGCGTTGCGGTTGCAGCGGTATTCATACTGTTCACATCTATAAAGTGATGGTTGTCGCTCCAGTTGTCCCCTTGACATAAATTTATTTTGTGTGAACTTTATGTTACGAATAGATTACATTGCTCAAGAGGCATTAATTCAGCAGAGATGTTAGCGATTTCAAAGGGTGTAGAGACGCGATTGATCGCGTCTCTACAGGCGATATATGTCTATCTTCGTTTATCCTCTAAGCGGGCATTTGCAGGCAACCAATATCCACAATGGCAGTGCCGGGAGCAGACGCCGCAATATGAATTTCAATCTGCGACCCGGCAGTAATGGGATCAACAATCGCTAAGGGAACGTGAATGGTTGAATTGGCGGCCACAGGCACCAGGCGATGCGGTAAGCCATTAACCACGCTTGATACACAGACCATCTCGTCACAAATGACCCCAACCCTAAAGAAGCGAATACCGACCACACAGCCAGGGGGTACCGTATAGCACAATTGCTTTGCTAAGAGTTGTGGAGTTTTGAGGCCCGTCGCTTCAAAATCAAATACACCCTGCAACAGCACGGTTCGTCCCGCACCGATGCCCACTAAATCGGGCCGCTTTTCATCATTGGCCATAGCTGTCCTCCTTAGCCAAAATACTCTTTCGGAAGCTATTAACGAGGACGAGTCGCGCCCGGTGCGTGTCGTAGCTCCAGGCCGCTCCAGGATACCTGTCGAATTGAGGCTAAACGTTGTCGTTTCTTGAAAATAGGTGCGCAGACGGGAGAGTCCTCCGGCCAGGCGATTACGCACGGTGGAGCGTGCCACTCCGTATTGGGTGGCAACCTCATTTTCTGTATGACCCAGCACACAGCAATCCCATACGGTTTGGCGTTGGGGTTCTGTCAGAATAGTGAGTGCCTGACGCAAGCTCACTAACTGTTCTAGATCAGAGGTCAGGTCGGCTGTAGATTCAGCTCCATAGGGCGTCCATGCATCATCGCTATGATCCGCTTCGCCCATTTGGGAGAATGGTACTGTATCGGCAATCCGCTGCTGGCGCACCCACGCCCGACTATCCAGATCGAGCATCCGCTCCATATAGTAAGGGAAATAGACGCCCGCATCAGCCTGAAACTTCTGCAAACGCATCAAAAACCAGAATTGAACCTGCGCTTCAACTTCCGCCCATTCAACGGTTAGCAGATTCTCCTGCAATGCCGTCCACACCTGATGCATCCGCGAGCGCAAAAGAGGCCGGAACTGTTGCAGCAGAACTTCGGTGGCCTCATTATCGCCTGCCTGCGCTTGAGCAATACATTCGAGCAACTGTTCTTCTGCCGTTTCCTCCTGGATGATTGACATCTTCGCTACCCCACCGCGTTTAACTACCTCAAGCTTACTCCGAGGGTATCACTGCGAAGTTACACCATTGTAAAAATCTCGTTTCGGGCTTTAAATCTTGATGTCGAGGCAAGGACGTAAAGGCAGATTCTGGATGGGGCATTCTAAGCTATTTAGCATGTATCGCTTGTGGTTAATAGCGTAGCACCCGCGTTTCACCGCGTTGCATCACAAGCGGAATGCGGGGGCCACGGCCCAGGGTCTGGCCACTCAAAACATCTTTGAGTGAAGATGCTTTACCTGTATCAACCATCAGAGGGCCAGCCTGGGCCGCGTGCAATACCAGGAATGGGCCATTGGTATATACATAACAGTCACTTTGGGTGAAGAGATGCACCCCGGCGGTGCGGGCCGCGATGCGCAGCAATTCTTCGGTCAAACCCGGCACGCCTACAAACAGTGAGGGGCCAGTTGCCGTAGTACGTAAGGCGACGGCGGCGGAGCCATCGGGGTAAGTCGCCAAAACTTCGTCAGGTCTGGCGTCTGCTGCCGCAAAGAGTGGCTGCACCGCCCTGGCAACACCGAAAGGCTTGGTCAGTCCCAGCTTTTGGCCAGCCTGGGTCGGAGTCGCCCATGCCTGCGGTGGTGTCACAGGTTGAAGGTTGAAACCGGTGAGTTCCCGCATAGCGGTGACAGATTGAGTAGTCGAGGCACCGTTCTCATCCAGGTAGCCAGGAGCATAACACCAGATGCGGGTGCTGCCGCGTGTGGCCTGCAATATCCCCGCCCGCTGTGCGGCAGAAAGGCACCAGGCATTGAGGAACACATAGAGCTTGGACTGCACACGTCGTGCTATCACGTCATCCAGCAGGTATTGTCCATAAGGTGCGCCTGTGCGACCCAACGGCTTACGTGCTTCATAAACTGCCGGGCGCGTCACTATTTCGCCGCCCTCTGCGACATGGCACATGCTACGCAGGTCTAAGACGGCTGCGACTTCAGGATGATATGGAGTCGGCTGTTGCAAGAGTGGTTCGTCCAGAGCCTTCAGGCGTGCCAGCGCATCCCACATGCCCGGATCATTGAACCAACCCGACGAGCCTAAGTCCATCCACCAGGTGCCGAAGTTGCGTATCGCTTCCTGTCCCACGTTGCGCACCAGTTCCGCGTTCGTATCAGCCAGAGTCGTGACTTTTTCTGTCCAACCGGGGGCATCACCGCTACTGAGATAAGTGGCCGTATCATCTTCGTTCAGCCACATTTTACCAGCCAGAGCCACACTCTCAGCCGCCGTCATGGAAGGTGCGCCACCATCCAGCCCCCGATCAAAATAGGAGATAGGCGAGCACAGCACATCTATATCGGGGCTATTGAGCACGCGCCGCAAGCCATAGTGCCCGGCGGTGCTGGCTCCTGTATGCACTGCGCCAAACTCAAAGACATAGCCATAAAAGAAGACGACCAGTTTGCGGCCTTGCGATGCCTGGCGCACGACGCGGGCAAAGTCGCAGACGCAATCGGCCATCCGTTCCTGCTGGAATTCTGCGAAGTCGGTTAAGGCACGTTCCCGCGTTGGATCACGCAGCACGCCAGCCGGAGCCGCGTGACGTAGCGCCGGAGCCGGAACAGTCGCAGTGGCGAACGTTGCCGCAGCATCCTGCCAGGCGGTTTGCAAGGCGGCGTCCGTGGCATAGCGTACCCGGAGCCACTGTCTCCAGGCAGCCTGGTCAGCCGGTGCATAGCCGCTCAGGGCATTGCCCCAGGTATCTTCATAAAACCACTCGCCAGTATTCTGCCCACTGGGATGATAGCCCGCCACATGCTCACCAAACTTGGCTTCCAAGTGCGTTACTAAAGCGGCCAGCCGTTCGCCTGCATCGTGGCGATAGAGGGCTGAGCTAACCACTGCCACTTTACGATGCGCTTTACCCGCCTCATCCTCCCAGCGCATGATTTCATCTGGGTGCGCCTGCTGCCACCAACCTGGCGGATCCATCGGAATACGTGGCAGTAAAAGCGCCTGTGGGTTAGCGGCTAAAACAGTAGCGCAGATGTTATCTACCTCCGCCCAATCCACCGGTTGTCCCGGCGCGGGCCACGGCAGGCCGATGGGAAAAGACACAAAATTCACGCCCGCACTCGCCGCTAATTTAATCTGCGACTCAAAGTAGCCGGGAGGCCCACCCAGAAATACAAAGTTGGCACCGGGCCGATAGAACGCCACATGCACTTCGCGGGGGTGATCTACGCGCAGCCAGAAGCTAACGCGATAGCGGTGCCCCTGCGTCAGCGCCAGATGCGGTTGATGGTAGATATGGAAATCCGGCCACTGCCCATTCGCGGGGGCTTTCAGGCTAATATGCAGACCAGCAGAGCCACCCTCGCCCACGCCGGGTTCTACCTGGATTTTGCCAACGGTGTTTTGTTCACCCTGCGGCCAGTAAGTCCAGTCACGAGTGAAACTATTCGGCCCGTCCTCAAAGTTGCAGAGGGGAATCACATCCTGTTGCGTGGTAAGGTCAGTCACCCGGATGTTATCCAGGTAAACCTCACCCGCTGTCTGTCCAAAGCGAAAATGCATGGTGGCCGTAGCTGGTTCGCTTTCATTCGCAGTGAAATCGAAGCTGGTCTGTTCCCGACCCGGCACAACCATCAGCGGTGCCGATTGCTGAATACCAAAGAACATCCGAGCGCGCACAGGCTGGTTATTGACCAGTAGACGCGGCGCACCCCGTGTCGCGTCCACACGCACGATCAAAGCCAGGCTGCTGGTTTCCAAAGAGCTTAGTAAGATAACGAGAGGGGTCAGCCACTTCACGAGATACTTTATCATCATGAGACACCTTACCAAGTTAACTGGATTGCAGCAGGAATTATTTTATAACACGTTTGTTCACCTATCCTTGGCTCTCTGGCGAGGGGCAGTATAGGGGGCATGGCCCTCACCCCCGGCCCCTCTCCCAACCTTGGGAGAGGGGAGCACAAAGGAGAACGAACCCGTGCTCATTGCAGGTTCTCTGAGGCGAGGAGAAGCGTTTGCGTGTGACCTCCCCTCTACCAGTATGGGGAGAGGGGCCGGGGGTGAGGGCTACTGACCTTACCTTTCTCAAAACCTACCCTTTTCAGTGCCTTCCCTAGAATGGGGCCAGACCCAGGACTTAATATGGAGTGGAGAAATCAATCTTAGTCGTGGTCGCGGTTTTGCTGCATGGAGTAAGCCACACCCCAGATAATCATCGTGCCCAGGGTGAACAGCACACCGCACAGGTTGCCGATCTTTTCGTCCTGCATATCTTCAACCTGTGCGGTGATGCCGGGGTAGTGTAAATATTGATGCATAGCAAAGCCGAGAAAACAATCGAACAGCAGGAAAATCAAGGTCGCTAAGGCCGCCATTTGCCACCATTTCATGACTCATGCCTCCGTTTGCTCTGTCATCGCTTTGCAATGAACACTATTGACAGGCCACTCGTGAACTGGACAGCCATCGCTGGGCTGCATTTCGCTCTGCCGCTGTGGTCTATTTTAGAACTCCATTCGGGGCTATTTTGGTGCCACTATTGGGTTGATTGCTGCTGCACTTGAAAGATAATTAATGAGAGGTAATTAAGAGGTGCTTTTGGGAGAAGGGGGAGGCAGGCCACGAGAGGGGGAGAGAGATGAGTAATCGCGTGGCCCGCCTGTTACTTAGCATACGAAGTATTTATTAAAAAGTTATTAATGGGTGTTTTATTTTTGCCTTGAGGTCAAACTAGAGGGGATATTACTGTTCATGGATGAAGCCAGGCAAACACGCCGCGAATTGATGGGCAGCTTAGTCGTAGCGGGAACCGGGTTGGCTCTCGCAGGGGCTTCGTCGGTGGGAGCCGCACCCCTGAATTCTTTACCAACCACTGACTTCGGTGAGAAATATGATGTGCGCCGGTTCGGGGCGCAGGGTGATGGCAAAACCGATGACACCCGTGCTGTGCAAACCGCCATTGATGCGGCACTGAAAGCTGGAGGTGGGCACATTCACTTTCCGGCAGGACAGTACCGCATTACGCGCAGCTTACGTTTCGCCTCTCTGGAAAGGGTGGATGTCACTGGCGTTGGTGGCAGTTCCACCTTGCTGCATGAAAACGATGAGCCGCTCCTGCTCTGGCCAGAAGGCGTTTCCTGCCGTGAGGTTTCCGTCCGTCATCTGCGAGTGCAGTCCACCAAAAACGATAAATCCTCTGCCTCGGCGGTCATCGCCTGTCTGGGTGGAGTCGAGCGGTCACTCTTTCACCATCTGCTCTTTTTCGCGGACACAGTGCGCTCTGGCAGCGGCATTATTACACAGCAAGTGGCCGATACAACGACGCTGGAAAGCTGCGTAATGTGGCGCATTGGCGGCACGGGATTGCGGGTGGCGCGTGGTTCTGAAGTGCGTGTCATCGGCGGACGCATTACCGGCGATGGCAGTCTGCGCCCGGAGAATATCGGCATTCACCTGATGGGTGATAACGGCGGTGTGCATGTCGTGACAACCGACTTGATTGGACTGCATACCAGCATGAAGATTGGTGAGCCGGGGCACACCAGCAACCGAGAAGTCTTCATCACCCATGCTACCTTCGATAGCTCCGTGCATGGCCTGTGGCAAAGTGATAACGCTTATACCAGCATCGCCGGTTGTTGGGCCGCTTCCTGTGACGAAGAACAAATTCTGCTTGACCGCGACTGCGCCGGGGCGATTCTCTCCATCGCGGGCGGCACTATCTTCAACGGCGGGGCTTACGGACGACCTGGCGCGCATCACGGTCTAGTCGTGCGGGCCGGGCGATTCACCCTGAGCGGCACCAATATACGCTACAACAAAGGCACTGGTATCTTACTCGATAACGGGGCACGAGATTATACCATCACGGGCTGCCGTATTCATAACAACGGAGTGGGAGCCTCACTGCGTGGCGAGAATCTCATCGTGAGCAACAACCTCTTCGCCGCCAATGGCCAGCACCTTGTGGATAACAGCGGCCACAACAAACAAGTGAGTGGCAACGTGTTTTCTGTCGCTTAAAATCCAATTTAGCGCCCGGCCAAACCCGTCAGGGAAATACCTTTAATGATATGTTTCTGGAAGAGGAGAAAGGCGAAGAGCACAGGCATGGCTGCTAATACCGCTGCGGCCATCATCAGACCATATTGAATGTTGTAGTGCCCTTGGAAGATGGTGATGCCGATGGGTAAGGTACGCATCTCTAAGCTATCGGTATAAATCAGCGGCCCCTCGAAGGCGTTCCAGGTGGCCATAAAAGTAAAGATGCCCAGCGTGGCTAATGCGGCCTTAGAGAGCGGCAGAATCACATGCCAGAAGACACGAAATGGGCCGCAGCCATCGAGAAAGGCCGCTTCCTCTAATTCCACAGGGATCGTCTGGAAGAACTGGCGCAACAGGAATACGCCAAAGGCACTGGCCCCCGCGGGCACAATTAACGCCCAGTAGGTATCAAACCAGTGGAGTTGACGAATTAAGAGGTAAGAGGGAATCAGCAGCACTTGCCCTGGCACTAACATCGTCGCCACCAGGACGGCAAAAACCTGATCGCGTCCTCGCCAGCGCAAACGCGCATAAGAAAACGCCGCCAGAGAATCTACGACCAACACTAAGGCCGTGACTGCCAACGAAATAAACAGGCTGTTACCTGTCCAGCGCCAGATGGGAAACTCTTCCACATTGTTCAGTACCGTGTGAAAGTTCACCAGTGTGGCGGGACGGGGCAGCCAACGGGCGGCACCCAGACCATTCACGATGTCTTCAGGTGTCTTGAGTGATGTTGTCAGCATCCACAGCAACGGCGCGAGAAACAAGAGCGCCAGCGCCAACATAACAATGTGCAGACCCAGTTGACTTCTGTACAAGAATCTCTTCATGAGCGGCTTTCCTCTCGATTCGATAGCAGGCGGAACTGGACTGCCGTAAAAGCCAGCACAATGGCAAATAGCAGATAGGCGATGGCCGCGCCGTAGCCGATTTCATACTGGCTAAAGCCCTGTTGATACATGTACAGCACGAGAGTCAATCCAGCGCGGCCCGGCCCGGCCCCGCCACCATAAAGCACATAGGATTGACCAAAAATCTGAAATGCTCCCAACACCGAAAACACCAGACAGAAGAGCGTAGTGGGACGCAGCAGCGGCCAAGTGATGCTCTTGAACACCTGCCAGGCATTGGCCCCATCAATCCGTGCCGCTTCGTAGTAATCAGGTGGAATATTATTGATGCCAGCCAAATATAAAATCATGTTGCCGCCCGCGCCCCACCAGATAGACATCAAGGCGATAGAAGGCATCGTCCAGTGCGGGTCGGATAGCCAGGGGATAGGTTGAAACGCCGAGAGCGGCAAGCCCAACTGGCGCAGACCATTAACCATCGTGCCCAGATACAAGTTCAGCAGCCCGACTTGCGTGTTATAAAGCCACTGCCACAAGACGGCGACCACCGCGATAGAAATCACCACGGGCATATAAAAAGCGACTTTATAAAACGTTTGCAAACGCCGTACTTGGCCTAACCCAAGAGCCAGTAGCAGCGAGACCAGATTGCCAAGTGGCACCACCAAGAACACAAAATAAGCCGTATTGCGCAAGGCAATCCAGAAAATGTCATCGGAAAGTGCTGCCTGGTAATTGGCGAGACCGACAAAAGGATGTTGCTTAGCTAAGACATGCCACTCGCGCAGCGAAATGAAAAAGCCATAGACGGTTGGCCCCAGCAAGAACACGAAGAATAAAATCAGATGAGGCAAAGCAAACAACCACCCAATCCAACCCCCACTGCGGCCCCCCGCAGCGGAACGGGTAGAGAGTGACTGTGACACAGAGCCGGAATCTAAAGCTTTAGCCTCAGCTTGCATAGGGTTCACCTTACGGGCGTGCCAGCAGTTGGTTAATGCGGCGGTCAGCATCAGTCATGGAGGCTTCGGGCGTTTGCAACTGTAGCAGTGCCGCTTCGATAGCCGGGTCTACAAACTGGTTCAAAGAATTCGCTCTGGGCACCTGGGGGTCGTAAACCACATAACCGATTTGCCGCGCGAATTGCGCCTGCACGGGCAATGCCGTAAATTGCGGAGACCGCTTGACTTCCAGGCGAGCAGGCACTTGGCCCCCCTCGGCCCAGGTCAGGCTATGGTCAGAAAGAAACCGCATCAACCGCCACCCGGCGCGTGAGTGTTCAGGGGAAATGCCCACGGGCTGGCACAACAGATGCGAGCCGCCCCAGACACCTTGCTTTGGCCCAAACTGCGGCGCAGGCGCACCCGCGAATTGTAGGCCCGGCTGTTCTTGCAGGGAGGCCAGCATATAGATGCCTTCCATCGCCATCGCCGCCTTGCCCTGCCTTAAAGCCAGCCACGCATCCACGCCTTCGGGCTTGGGCGCTATTTTATATTTGTAAATCATATCCACCATAAGCTGCGTGGCTTGCAGGCAGGGTGCCGAGGCCATTGCTCCGTGTTTACCATCAGGCGTGAGAATATCACCACCAAACTGATGCGCTATGGTCAGCCAGTTGGAATGCTGATTGGTAATCACAAAGCCCCACTGGTCGGGCTGGCCATCACCATTGGTATCTTTGGTCAATTTCTTGGCCGCGTCCAGAAACTCGGTGAGGTTAGTAGGAGGTTTAGCTTTGCCATTCTGGTCTACAATACCGGCTTCTCTAAAGAGTTTGGTATTGTAATAGAGACCAATGGGATGCGTATCAAGGGGCAGGGCATATTGCACGCCCTGATAGAAAGATTCATGCCAGGGAACAGGAGCAAATTGCTTTGCAGTCAGTGGTGGTTGAGCACTGGCATAGAGGTCGGCTAACGGGCGAATGGTATGGAACGAGGCAAACTCCGAGAAGCGTGCCGCCTGTAAGATAAAAACATCCGGTGCCCCGCCATAGGCCAGCGATAGCGTCAGTTTGTCATAATAAGTGCCCCAGGGAATAATCTGCATATTCACCTGGACATCGGGGTTCTCGACCTGGAACTGGCGAACCATCTTCGCCATCGTCTGACCATCCGGGCCAGTGAAACCATTCCAGAATTTGATCTCCAGCTTGCTCGATGTACTGCTCGCATTGTGTCGCGCCAGATTGCAGCCCCCGCACAGCGTTAGCAAAAATGCAATGACGATTAAGGTGCAGCATCGCTGCCATCGAGAATGCGGCATAGCTGGATAACGGTTGATAATAGTGACACTTGAGGGACGCCCAACAACCTATAACAACGAAAAGAGATGGCCGCACTTCGCCTCACGAAGCGCGGCCATAAAATTCTTAGCCGTTTAGCGTCCAACCATCACGGTATTTGCGGCTCAACAGGGCATTGGCTTCGGGGCTGTTAGTAACTTGACCTGTCGCCGGGTTATATTCGATCTTCTTACCAACTCGGTAGGCTACTAACCCTAACAACATCTGCTCGATCATATTGCCACTGTATTCAAAGTCGCAGGCCGTCTTGAGACTGGGATTTTTGCAGGCGTTAATCCATTGCCGCTGAAAGTGGCCCACGGGAGGCAGGAGGGTCTCCTTGGTGCGCGGCTTATAATAAGTCAAGTCGGCTGAGTCACTTACGGGCAACACGATACGGGTATCGAAGTTAGCGATGATAAAGCCCTTGCTGCCCTTAAACATCGCACCATGATCTATGGCCTTAAGATCAACATAAGGACGTGGCGAACCCGGCATCACGCCGCCCTGATACCAACTGACGTTGATGGGGCCGCGCCAGTCGTTAGCAGGATGTTCCCAGTGCGATTCGCACTCAACGGGCGTAACATCAGGATTGAACTTCTCGCCCTTGGCTTCGGCGGAAGTTGGCAGCGTGGCGTCCACCGCGTTCCAGAGCAAGTCCATTGTATGGCTACCCATGTCACCAACCTGCCCCGCGCCAAAGTCCCAGAACATATTCCATTGCAGGCAGTTCATGCCTGGCCCACCGGAGAAATAATCGGGATTATAAGGATGGTCGGGCGAGGGGCCAAGCCATTGATCAAAGTGGAACCCTTCTGGCGGCGTGCCTTGCGCGGGTAAGTAACCTGCCCGCCGAATCTGGCGATTGCCCCAGGCATAAGCGTCTGTGAGGTTGCCAATAGCCCCATCGCGGATTAGCTCCTTCACACGGTTGAAGTTCTCAATGGCGTGCCGCTGCATCCCGACCTGGGTAGCCAACTTGGTTTTCTTCTTCATCCAGTTGGCCCGCACGATACGCGCTTCTTCCACCGAAATAGCGAGAGGCTTTTCGCAGTAAACATGCAGGTCGCGGTTCAAGGCCCAGTTAGCGATGAAGGCGTGGTGGTGATCGGCGGTGCAGATCACCACCGCATCTAAATCCTTTTGATCGAGTGCCTTGCGCCAATCCACATAGGTCTTGGCATTGGGGAACCGTTTCAGCGCCTCCGGGAAACGCTTTTCGTTGATGTCGCACAACGCGACCACATTCTCTTCAGCTAGTACGTCATAGTGCGCCAGGGCACGGCCCCACACGCCAATGAGGGCTATATTCAGCTTGTTATTAGGGCCTTTGGCACCTAATGCCGTGCGCGGCAAAATCAACGCGCCTGCTCCGGCGATAGTGGAAGCCTTGATAAAATCACGTCGGTTCAAAATGGGTTCTCCTTTGGGTTGGGGAATTGGATGTTTCCAAAGTTTGCCCCAACGCAGCCGACAACACAACTTTAGTGCTTTGAACCGTTGGCTGGCCCCTATGAATAGCTTATGAGCTAAGCGGATGGAACTCGATATTGTAGCGCCAGGGCAAAGGCTGCGGTTGCAGCCAACGAGGTGATGGTTCTGACGTGATTCCAGGCTGTCCAATTCGTCAAATAATTGGCCCACACTTTGGCACCCTCGTGGCTGGCCGGACTGACGGCAGCAAGAGCATCATTCATCGGCACATTGAACACAACTGTCACTATGAAACTTCCGACAAGATAAAGCACACCGCCAGCACACAGATAAACCGCGCCGGGAGCGTGCCAATGTCGGAAGGAGTGAATAACTGCGAAGACACAAGCCGCTGTGCTGCCGAAGAAAACCAGGAAGAAAACAGAATTCAAAATGGTGGTGTTAATAGACTGCATGGCAGCCATGCCTTTATCAGCGGGCAGGCGAGCTAAAGCTTGCATTACAAAAGCAGAAAAAGCAAAAAAGATTCCGGCCATTAACCCGCAACTTAGCACCCCGAACAAAGTGAGAGGGAAGATCCATTTATCAGAGTTCATCATACAAATATCTTATTGGAGACCGAACAGACCTAACTTGCAGGGTTATTCCTTACACACGCGGCGGTATAAGGCTTCATAGCGGGGCACAATGATGTCGGCGGCAAAGTGTCCACGAGCAAACTGCTGTGCAGCACGGCCCATTGCACTACGCCGGGATGGATTTTGAATCAGCTCTTCGACTCTTCGTGCCAGGGTATTCGCATCTCCAAAGGGCACTAACACCCCCGTTCTCTGGTCATCAATGACTTCGGGGATACCCCCAACTCGTGTGGCAACGCTGGGGCAGGCGAAATACATCGCTTCCAAAATGCTGAGGCAGAAACTTTCGGTTTCGGACGTGATGAGACCCAGATCAGCCGCCTGCACATACTCTTCGACATCATACACTTTTTCCCGCACGATAACCCGCCCTTCCAAACCAAGCCGCTGCACCTTAGCCTTAAAGGGAGAAAAATCCTCGCCCGCCAGGATAACCAACTTGAAGCTATCGTGCGGCTTAATGCGAGCTATCGTATCGAGCAGCAAATCAACCCGCTTGACAGGACGCAAATTCGAGCTATGGAGTATCATCACCTCCGCATCGCTGATGCCCAATTCCTGGCGCACCTCCTGGCGCGAACGTGAGGGGTGTCGTGGCACAAAGAAATTGTGAATGACCTCGATAGGACGATCAACTTTGAGCAGCCGTTGGGTTTCTCCTTTCAGGTAATCAGACACGGCTGTGATAGCATCGGATTGGTTGAGCGCATGGCTAATCGCCGGGCCGTAGCCTGCGTCGCGTCCCAGCAGCATAGTATCCGTGCCATGCAGGGTTGTCACGACACGAGGCCGCTCGCGCGCCTCCAACATGGAACAGGCCAGGATAGCGGCTGTGGCATGGGGCACGGCGTAATGGACATGGAGCACATCCAGCCCATAATCGCGGCTGACTTCCGCCATCTTCACTGAAAGTGGCAAGGTGTAGTCAGGGTAGCGGAAGAGTCCGTAATCGTTAATCTGCACCGGGTGAAAGTAAATACGCGGTGCGCCGGATGAGAGACGAAACGGGCGCTCATAGCTAATGAAATGAATTTCATGGCCACGATGCGCTAATTCTTCGCCCAGTGCTGTGGCGAGAATACCACTGCCACCCACAGAGGGGTAGCAGGTAATCCCAATCTTAAGCGGTTTTTCAGAAGGCATAACATAATAGAGTTAACCACTAACAGAACGAGGATGGAGGATAGAAATAGCTGACTCTTACGATCCTCTATCTTCGATCTTCTATCCTCAAATATCCGTGTCCATCTGTGTTCATCAGTGGTTAATCTGCTTTCAAGCGGTTAGAAGTGGCGCGCACCTCGACCTACGGGAGCAAGTGAGTCCACGACAATTGGGTCATTGGGAAAAAGGGCAATCGCATAATCCACATTCGCGCTGAGGCCATGTAAGCGTGCCCGCGTCAGTTGCAGTTCAACATAGCGACGCGCACTCGTCTGCGAGGCGTGGGATTCCATCGCGGCAGTCCAAGCCATGATAATTTCAGGAGCGGAGACATCAACGAATATGGGCGTTATATCGCGTGGTTCCGTTTCCAGTGAACCCGCATAGAAGAAAAGTTGGCTAATGGTGTGGGGTGGTAAATCCCGTAGTTCATCTACTCCACCATAGCGGGCCAACCGAGCCGCATCACGTACCAAACGGCCCAGACGCGCATGATCCGGGTGCTGATTTTCGACGAGGCTGGGAGCCAGCACAATACCGGGACGCACGCGCCGCAGCACAGCAGCAATTTTGATGGCATGGGCGGTACGAATTTCTAAGTGGGCGTCGCCATCGAGTTCGAGAAATTCTACGGTTACCCCCAGAATTTCTGCCGCTTTTTGAGTTTCCTTCGTGCGTTGTTCAGGCGTGCCATGTGTCCCGGCCTCGCCACGCGAGCAGACAACTAAATGCGCCTCTCGGCGCGCACGGGTCTCCGCCGCAATCACACCGCCACAGCCGAATTCAATATCGTCCGGGTGCGCGCCAAAAGCCACCAAAGGGAGTTGGTCAGGCTGGGAATTCGATGTAGGCTTCATGAGATTGCTCAATCACATCCCGCTGCACATAGGCTATTTCAGGTGCATCTTCTTTACACATATAAGCCTGCTCTCCGGCTCCTGATACATAGTGCGTACAATGAACACCGGACTGCATCCACTTGAGGCGCGTGTCGCGGGTGGGGCTAATTTGCGCTTTAGTGAAAGAAGTTGGCGGCAGCGTCAGGTAGGAATCGCCACCTTCGTGCAGCTTGAGTTCGCCTTCAATATAGCGAGCGCGGACAACTTCACTTTCATAAGGCACATCCACGAAAAAGTCTGATACCTCACAAGCCGCCTGGCGCAAGGCAGGGTCACTTGACCGCACTACACGAATACCATCCAGCAAGCCCATGCGCCGATACATTTCCAGGCAGAAGTCCGCGCTATTCATGCCTTCAGCCGTCACATCAATACTTTGGAAAGCGTCCACCCAGCAGGGAGCAACATAGGCAGGCAGGCGGCGCAGTGTCTTCGTGTGCCACTCGGCTAAGACGCGCTTGAGATATAAAGGTGAAAACTTGCGCTGAATTTTATTGGCAAACGCAAAATTCATCTGCACCGGCAGGCCCGTATCCTGGCGACGCAGCACCGTCTGGGTTTCGCGGGGGTCGTGGTCGCTGTCGTGATAGAAGAAGACAATCTCGCCACCAAGTTCGCTTTGCAGCCGCCGCGCCGTCAGGATTTTGGCGACTAAAAACCGCTTCGGAAAGAAGCCGCACGGTTGTTGGCCAAAACAGATGATGGGGTCTGATGCAGTCATAATTTATGACATCACGCTCTATCCGGGTAATAATCGGTCTTCCCTTGCAAGGCAGTGGCGAAGAGCACACAGGCGATACAACCGATAGGATTGAACCAGAGATAGCCGAGTTTATCCTGATACAGCCAATAGAGCACAAAGATCAGAAGTTGCGCCAGAATAGCCGCCCAGAAGATGGCTGTACCGCCGACACGCTTCAAGAAGAAAGCGACCATAAATATACCTAATACCGGGCCATAAAAAATGGAGCCGAGGATATTCGTCGCCTGGATTAAGTTCTCGGCTATGGTGGCAAAAAGCGCAAAGGCAATAGCCGCGCAGCCCCAGAAGATAGTAAACCACCGCGAAGCCGCTACATAATGAGCATCTCCGGCATCCAACTTCACCAGATGGCGGTACAGGTCTACGACCGTGGTAGACGCCAGCGAATTGAGTTCAGCCGCCTTAGAGGAGAGCGTGGCGGCAAAGAACACCGCGATGAGCAGGCCGATTAACCCATGCGGCAGTTGTTGGAGCACAAAAGTGATAAACACGTAATCGGCATCACTACCGGTCTTGCCAACTTGGGCCGCTTCCAGGGCTTTCTTAGCATCTTTGCGAATCTGGTCAGTTCTATCTCCGGCAGCCATTGCCTCTTTATGGGCTATCGCTATCTGCTGTGCATTGCCGCTATGGGTCGCATCAATCCAGTGCCGGACAGCCTGGCGCTGCTGCTCATGGGCCACCGTGAACTTTTGTTCCAAGGGGTGAAGTTGCCCTGAGGCATCATGCTGGACGGCTAACTTCCAGGCAGTCTCGTTAAAGAAGATGGGAGATGGTTGAAACACGTAGAAGACAAACAACAGAGAACCCAACAACAGAATGAAAAACTGCATGGGGATTTTACACACCGCATTGAACATCAATCCCAGACGGCTCTCCCGCAGTGATGGGCCGGAGATATAGCGCTGAACCTGCGACTGATCGGTTCCAAAATACGAAAGGGCCAGAAACATGCCACCGATTAAGCCCGACCAGAAGGTGTAGCGTTTACTAAAATCAACCGAATAGTCTACCGCTTGCAATTTGTGAAAACCGCCTGCTACCGTCATGGCATCCGTGAGTGAAAGATCAGAATGCAGCTTGCTTAACAGGATAATAAACGCGGCGGCCATCCCCGCAAAGATGACACCTAACTGATACTTCTGCGTATGGCTCACAGCATCACTGCCACCAGCTACAGTGTAGGCGATGGCCACGATTCCACTACAGATAATGGTAAGGTCGAGCCGCCAGCCCATCACGGTGGAGAGCACAATGGCCGGGGCATAGATCGTGATGCCTGCGCCTAATCCGCGTGGCAACAGGAAGAGAGCAGCCCCTAAGAGACGTGTCTTGGTATCGAATCGTTGACCCAGATACTCATAGGCCGTGTAGACCTTCAGCCGCCGGTAAATGGGCAAGAAGACCATTGAGATGACAATCAGGCCAAAGGGTGCCCCGAAATAGTTCTGCACAAAGCCCAGGCCGCTTTCATAGCCCTGGCCCGGAGTCGAGAGGAAGGTAATGGCACTGGCCTGGGTCGCCATAACCGAAAGGCCAATCACCAGCCAGTTGGTATCACCCGCGCCTTTGAGGTAGGTATTGAGATCACGGCGATCCCGCGTGCGCCAGACACCATAAGCCGCAATGCCGAGGATGGTGCCGAACAGCACCAGGTAGTCAAGCCAGTTCAAGGGCACACCCGTTTCACGCGAACGCCCTCGATAGCACCGTCAGGAACACCACATAGGCGATAAAGACCACCACGACGAAAAGATAAACTTTAGGCCAAGTGCTTAGTCCTGGTAGACTCGTCATGTCGTCCGAAAGTCCAGCCGTTTCGTCTGGCGAACTCGCTGGTATATCGGTGGTTGTAGGCTGCTGCGGGTCAAGATTCATTTGCCCAGAGACACCAAATTCGCAAATAGCCGATAGGCTCCGGGCACTCCGGCGGGCAGTTCGCGGAAGAACACCAGCCCGGTATACACGAAGTAACCCCGACCATACTTAGCGACTAAGAGGCCACCCTTGAGCGGTTCCTCACCGGGATCGCCGGACGCGAACAGGGGAGTAAAATGCTCGTCCCACTGACTGGGGAAGTAAATGCCACGCTCCTGCACCCAACCTTCAAAGTCCGCTGCCGTAATCTTATTGGGTGTATTCAAAGCCGGATGATCGGGAGCTAAGAACGTCACCGGCGCATTCTCATTGGTGACTCGCTGCGATGAGAGAGTAAGGTCATAGGGAGCAAGTTTGTTGGTCTTGAGACCATCGGGTCGGTTGTATTGCTCAATCACATTGCCACCACCTTCGACATAGGCAAAGAGTGCGGGCAAGCCATCAGCCAAGTCAGTCCGTACGTTAAAGGCACGAACGCCAATGACCACCGCATCAAAGCGACGTAAACTGTCCGCCGTTAAGTCGGCACCGGAAAGTTGAGTCACCGTGTAGCCCATTTGCTCCAATGCCGGGGCCACGCTATCGCCTGCACCTGCTATATACCCAACCTGTTTACCCCGGATAGAGAGGTCAAGAGCAACCGCCTTTATTTGTGCGGGAGACTGGACAAGCAGCGGCGGAATATGCGGATAATTAATCTCCAACCGTTGCGTATCGAACTGCCCACCATTGACAGTCGCGCGAGCCGTGATATTGGCCGTTGTTAATTGTGCAGGGGCCGTGACATTAAAGGTCAAGCTGGCCTTTGCACCAACTGCTGCCAAGTGAAAGGGTTGACTGGCTGGCGCGACCTTCCAACCTGCGGGGACATCCAGACTGAGCGAGCCATTGGTATTAGCACGAGCGGCAACGACTTCAACCGTGACAGGCCGGGACGCACTGGGGGCGAATAGGCTCACCTCCGAAACTAAGTGCAGTGACACCGGAGGAATCACTTCCAAGCGTCGTCGCGCCACTGCCGGGTCTTTTTGCGCCGCATCGCTGTTTGCCCTGTCCGCCAACACTTGTACTGGTTCATCGGGTAGCGCCAGAGTTTGACCACCAATCTCAAAGACTTCCTGCACCGGGAAAGCGGGCGGGTTCTCTGGCTGCCCAATCAGGTTCCCGTCCTGCACGCGGAACATACCTGCGGTTGGTTCCTGGCGCAACCAGTATGGCTGACTGATGGGTGTTTTGGCAGGCAAGGTTTGTGTCGCCTCACGCGTTGCCGTTTGGCCCGGATGGAGAGTTATCGGCACAGACAACTGGTTGCCGAGAATTGAATAACTCGATGCTAACCAGCGCACCGGCACAGCCGACCGTACTATAGCGGTGTGGTGCAAATGTAACGCTTCACCCGGCACGACTTCGGCCTGCGGCACCGTCGTTTCAAAACTCAGCCCCACACATTCTTGAATAATATGGTCGAGATCGGCACGCTTTTCCGCCATAATAGGGTCAGCAGCCAGTTGGCTCAGGCGGGTGCGGATTTCCAACAGGGCGGGCACACTGGTAGCGGGATCATTGGGATTGAACGCCGCCAGCAGCGCATCCGCTAAGTGTCCCACATCAGTTCCACCGGGCACTCGGTTCCAGGTAGTATCTACGCCTTCCAAGATGTCCTTGGTCGCAGGTTCGCCACTCAGTAGCTTGAAGGACTCCATGCGGGGGCCTCCGCCGCCACCTCCCCCGCCAAAATTCCCAAACCCCTGGCTTTTGTGCATGGCCCGGCTGCGCCCGGCAATGGAGGCAAACGATTCGCCCAGAACCGGGTCAACGCCGCTAATGTCTATCTGGAAGGCACCTGGCCCGCCGCCATTCTGCAAAATTCGCTTCGGCTGCCAGGGCTTTAAGGTGGTAAGCTGTTCCGGGAACGCGGTTGGATCACCAGCCAGTTTGAAGGCTTCTATCGCCAGCACTGCCGAGGCGGTGTGATGACCATGCGTGCCACCAGGTTCGGGGGAGAAGCGGGTAATCATCACATCGGGACGAAAAGTGCGAATCACGCGCACAATATCGCCTAACACCTGTTGATGATCCCAGATATTTAATGTCTCGCGGTAGTCTTTGGAAAAGCCAAAGTCAAGGGCGCGGGTAAAGAACTGATGACCGCCATCCAGTCGCCGTGCGGCCAGCAATTCTTGCGTGCGAATCAGACCCAGTTGCGCACCAAACTCTCCACCTAATACGTTCTGCCCGCCATCGCCTCGCGTCAGGGAAAGATAAGCGGTGCGATAGGCCCGGCCTCGTGCCAGGTAGGTGATAAGTTGCGTGTTCTCATCGTCGGGATGGGCCGCGACATACAACACGCGGCCCATCTCACGAAAGCGCCGTAAATCCTGCTGAATCGCCACACCAGACACCCCGGATTGAGGTGCGGTTGCGGCTGGAACAGGTGCTTCGGCGGCGCGACTGCTGTTGTCCACGAGGAGAACCAGCAACAGGGCAACTACCATTATTGGCAACGCCAGAGAGGACAGCATCCGCTGGGGGTGCTGCGAAGGTAACAACTGAGTTTTGGTCATCTATTACTTATGAACAGTAAACGGTATGGAATACTGCGTATTTTCCCACATCATCTTGATCAGGCCACCATTACCGTTCGGGTTCTTTTCAACGGACATGGTGAACTGGTCTACAGCTTTATCCAGATTTGTCTTGGTCAAGTCAACGCGGGCGAGGTCTTGTTTCTCATCATACTGGGTGCCCCACTGCCCGACTTGCTTGCTGATGACCAACTTGGCCGATCCATCAGCGGCGGGCAGGGTAAAGAGAGTCACCGCACCAGCGGGAACGGTTACGCCACCCAGATCAATCGGTTGCTGGGTAACCAAGAGGGTCGCTTCGTTAGCACCCGTGCGCCACACCTGGCCAAAGGGCACCAGCCCCCCCCAGATTTTGCGGGGGGCACCGGTCTTGGGGTCTTTGGTATAGGGGCGACTGTAATAAATCGTGACGCGGTTGCCATCAATGACGGTGCCCGTTACGTCAATCGGGCTAATGCGCTTCTGCTGGGCCAGCAGTGGCGACGTGCCGAGCAGGATGGTGGCGGCAACAAGAACCAATAATTGAATCCTGCTCCTGAAAAGTGCTGTGTGCATACTATCTCCTTATGTGGCTGAATGTTAAACGTTGGAACATACCTTGATTGACCCGACACAAAACCGCTTGACGAAACAGCCCGTCAAGACAGGGTTCAAATGCGGGTCGGAGTCGAGGTGAATTCCATCCTTGCACCTCTCATTGTAGTGGCTTTAACCAAGATGTTCAATACTGGGGAGTTCAGGAGGAATAATAAAATTGAGGCTATTCTTTAGATGGCCACAACTTACTTACCCGACTACCCCCCTGAGACAGCTTGATACAATAAAAGATGGATATGACCGCACAACGTCTGGATTTAATTATGGCTACCCTGATGGGGGCTGTGCTGGGCGTCCTGCTGCTCTTTGCCCATTATTACTGGGTCATGGCGGCATGGGTGGCGGTTGTACGCTCCTCGAACGGTTCTCACTCCTATCCTTTAGGCCCAACTTCACGGCTACCGATGCAATACTTCTTTGCCGGGCAATGGCTGCGCATCACTTTGAGCGGAGTGGCGTTAGGGGGGCTAACTGCCTATACGTGGTCGCACCAGCGTAGCGATCAAACCTGTGCTGCGGATTGGTGTTTACGCGGTGGGCTGCTGCTTTTCATGGTGTTCCTGGTGCGCCAAGCCACCCTAATATTACACGCCATTTCTATCTTCACCAGCAGAAGTTACATGGGCAGGATGCCTGCAATGCCAGTGTTCAGAATGGCTTCGATAATGCTCAATATCTTCGATGCGGCTCTTATTTGGAGCCTCTTGCTCATCTGGTGGGGCTGGACTTTACGCAAGCAGAACGCGCAAAAGACACCTTGATGCCAAGGGCAAGTAGATACTGAAATCGTTACTCTGTCTATGCCCAAGATCACTCGACCAGAAGACCTTTATCATCCCGTTTCAGGACACCCTGTTGAGACTATCGCCAATCTGGACAGCATCCCGATCCAGGAAAACGGGGAACCCCTTCTCAACCTAGCTGATGCCTGTTCACAAATTCTACTGCGTCCTTTCTACAAGCCTTTGCGGGGCCGCCAGCCTTTGTTTGCTCGTGCCTCAGTTGCTCAAAGATTACAAACCGCTCAACAATGGCTGAATGAGCAGCATCCCGGCTATCGCATCGCGGTCGTAGACGCTCACCGCAGTGACGGTGAACAACGTTGGGGCCACCTGATCTTGCGCTATTCGCTGCGCCTGCAACATCCTACCTGGCCCTCCGCCCTCGTGCGAGAAGCCGCTAACAAATATGTCGCCGCGCCCGATGCCATTGCTCCCCCACCCCATACGACCGGCGGGGCCATTGATGTGCGCCTTGTGGGGCCAGATAGCAAGCAACTCAATTTGCAGGGACCGCCCCTAAAATTAGCCGCAGCCCGCACCGATTATCCGCATCTGTCAGAGCGGGTCAGGCACTATCGCCAGATTTTATGTAATGCTCTCAACTACGCAGGATTTTCTAACTATGAAGAGGAGTGGTGGCACTGGTCGTATGGCGATAGCGGCTGGGCCTTGCGCAGCAATCAACCTCTCGCTTTTTACAGCCGTGTGGCGCGGCCCAAGTTATAACTGAGGGTTAAGCTTGAATTATTTCATATCCATTAATCAGCACCGGCCAAAGCCGTGCAAGACGCACCAACAGATGAATTTGGCCTGTGAGAGAACTCATGAGTAAAACGCCTTTATCAAGCACTCCCAATCGCCGTGGGTCATCAGTGACCGTGCGTTGTTCCTATTGCATTAACACTTATACCACGAGCAGTGCCACGACTCTTTCCGAAGCGCGTTGCCCATCATGCCGTCGCCATCACCAATACCTAAACGCTATGCGCCGCATCCGCCATTGGTGGCGTTATCGGGCTGCGAATCCAGCTTTAGCATCGCGCCATACTTCAGACAAATGACCGACCTTTAGTGTGCAGTAAGCGGCTGGCTGCCATCAGCAACGAGATGGCCTTGGGCATCTTGTAAATCTTGCCAGCGCACCACGACTTCACTTCCCGGAGTCAGACTTCCTTCTTCCAAACTCAGTGTTATGCGCTGTCGCGCTGAGTTGTATGCGACACTCTGCACTGCTACAGCATGACCATTGATAAAAACAAAGTAATGTTCGCCATTAGCAGCGACTTCACTGTCTAACCTACTAAAACTGAGCTGAATGCTGCTTTGAGCTACCGATGCGCTGGCAGTTGAGATCGTCGTCGAAACTCGCACTGCCCTCGGAGTAACAGAGGCTTGGATGGCTTTAGAAAACTCGGAAGTATCACCCGTGCTAGCATTGGTGGCAGTGACAGTGAAGAACTGGCGGCTAAAGCTACCCACCACACTAACGGAGAAACTCCCGTTGCCACTGTTATTGGTCGTGGTGCGAGTGGTGCCCAGATACACTTCGCCTTCCCCGTAACCCGAAGCATCTAATGCTGTGTTGCGGTAGAAGTCGAGGTCAAAGCGGCTGTTGGGTGTGCTGTTGAGCGTGCCATTGATGATGGTACTGCTTCCATTACTGATAACCTGTGTGATAACAGGGAAGTTCTGTAAGTTATTCGGGCCTCTATCTGCATCACCGGGGTCATTGGGCGTTACCGTGTTGTCTGGTTCACCATCGGGTTGCAGGTTAATACCTAATTTGCCGTTGGCAACTATTATATTCTGTCGAACGGAGTTACCTCGACTATCGCCCACAACATGCACTCCCGATCCGCTATTGTGCGAGATGGTGTTGCCCCGAACTTGATTCCCATCCGTTCCAATGGGGCCATTAGGAATAATCAGAATGCCATCTTGCCGGTTACCGGAAATAACGTTCCCGGCTCCGGTTGCAGTGCCACCAATGATATTGTTGGTAGCACCCTGCCAAATGACTATACCTTGACCGTTGGGTATAGTTGCGCTGCCACTTGGGTTAAGACCAATATAATTACCTTGCACTGCGTTACCTTGAGTGCCCGCGAACACAATCAAGACCGCTCTTGCATTACCAGAGATGATATTACGCGCCTCAGGGGTTGTGCCACCAATAGTATTTTGAGAGCTACCCTGGATAGCCACTCCAAAATAGCGATTTGGTAAAGCACTGGTTCCCGCAGCATTAAGACCAATATAGTTGCCCTGCACCTGATTATTAAGGGTGCTATCAAAAGCTAAGATGATTCCATCGGTGATATTCCCAGACATGACATTGCGTGCTCCGGTGACTGACCCGCCGACAAGATTATGTTGCCCACCCCAGATGGCGACGCCACAATCTCGGTTTGGCAGTGCCTTGTTCCCGGTGACATCAGTTCCCAAATAGTTGCCCTGGATGATGTTGCTATCAGTGCCCTTATCCACGAGGAAAACGCCTTGTGTATTCCCAGAGAGAATATTGCGGGCTGCTGCCACAGTGCCCCCGACAGTGTTATGCTGGGCCTGATTAGCGATGGTTACTCCCGCGCCTTTGTTCGCTAAAGCCGCTGTGCCGCTCAGGTTGGTGCCGATATAATTACCCTGCACCACATTATCCGAGGTGCCTTTATCCACGATGTGGACACCATCAATGAGGTTGCCAGAGATGATATTGCGCATACCCGCCGCAGTGCCACCAATCGTATTAAAGGATGCCCCACTCGCAATAAGGACACCTTGCGTGTTAGGCACTGCCAGGGTGCCTGCCGCATTCAGGCCAATATAATTGCCCTGCACTTGGTTCATGCTGGTATTAACATCTTTAATCCAAAAACCCGACCCATTCCCACTGATAATGTTACGCGCCGCAGGCGTTGTGCCACCGACGAGATTACCCTGCGCCCCGTTGGTAATGGCTACGCCATTGCCGTTGAGCTTAATCCGCGTGCCTGTAACATCAGTGCCGATATAGTTACCCTGCACCACATTCGCTTTGGTGTTACTACTCGCAATGACAACCCCACTGCCGTTGTTACCTCCCAAAATGTTACGTGCCCCTGGCATCAGGCCACCAACCAAATTCCCAGAAGCACCACCGACAATAGCGACTCCATTAGAAAGCGGTGAACTGGGTAAAATGGTGGCCCCATCCGCACCAAGCCCTAAGTAATTGCCCTGCACCAGGTTGGAAGCAGCACTTATCCCGCCAATAAAGATGCCATTGTTGGTGTTACCGGAGATGATATTGCGCGCCCCAGAAACCACCCCGCCGATGACACTGCGATGAACCCCATCAAGAATGCCAATTCCTGATTGCTGATTGGGCAAAGCGTGGACTCCACTCGCGTCCGCTCCGATATAGTTCCCCTGCACCACATTATTATCACTGCCTTGATCTATGATATGGATTCCATCATTCTTATTACCCGACAAAACATTACGAGTAGCGGCTGTGGTACCGCCAATTAAGTTATTATGGGCACCACCACTGATAACTATGCCATTGAAGTTGGGAACAGCAGTGGTGCCAACAGCATCTGTGCCAAGGAAGCAGCCGTCTACGCGATTACCACTTGCTGCCAAACCACTGATCTTGATGCCACCTGTATCAAGCGTTCCATTCCCGGCAAAGCCATTAACGACCAAGCCTCGGATAGTGCAACTGGAGTTATTGATAACCAAACCATCCATCAGCCGCCCAGAGCCATTGAGCACAACTTCTGGCCCAGCGGTATTGGTGTCACCGGTAAAAGCGGTTTGCGTGGTGCCGTCTATCGTAATACCACTGACAGCCAAAGCAGGTAGGGCCACATTGACGTTGATGATAAAAGCACCAGTGGTGGCGTTGAAGCCAGTATCGCTGGTGGGGATGTTGAACTGGATAAAGCTGCCGCTGGAGGCAGCATCGGCATCGAGAATGGCCTGACGCAGTGAACCGGGGCCGCTGTCTCCCGTATTGGTCACGGTCAGCGTATCAGCTAAGGCATTTGACGACTTGAGACTAAGCCCCATAAGGCATAGGAACAAGAACAAAAGGCGGGGACAGACTTTAATTTGCATCAAGAACCTTCGGTGAATTGATATGGAATGGGTGTGTACCCCATCTTCCCATATTCACTCTTAATTAGCAAACCAGAGTCGTGCTTAAAGCCTATCGTTGAGCCGGGAAAAATTGCAGAATAACCTTGCGCTCATTTCATGTGTTATGCCATGCGAGTTCATGCGCCTACTGCACAATAGCGTTCAAATAGCGCATGAAATTAGCGTCGCCCCACGTAGCGTACGATTCTAAGCCAGGGCGTTAGATTCTGCCGCGCAGTTTATAGACGCGATAGCCGATGACTTCATGTATCCAAGTGCGGAAGGCTTCGCTGCGATCAACGACGCCGCCGGGGGCGTTTAGGTCGAAGTGGCCTTCGATGCAGGGCGAGCACAAGATGGTGACGCCCTGCCCCTTGACCGCTTTGCGAAACACCCCGGCCACACGGCGCATGTGGGTGGGGCTACTGACCACGATCACGCGCTGCCAGCCGTGCTGACGTGCTAATCGGGCGATTCCGGCGGCTTCCTCCCCGGTGTTGGCTACTGGCCCGATTTCTTCGACTGGCTGTGGCAGTTTTAAATGGTGCATCTGCTGGCGCACAAAGGGAGCATAAGGCAAAGCGGCGGTCTCCATACGTTCTACCCGCAAGCGAGGCACTACCAAAACCGGCGCGTAGCCCTGTCCTAATAGTTCATAGGCATGAGTAACCCGCTCTTGAAAGAAGTCGTCGGGGGTGCCGTCTTCATGAATGCCGCCACCTAAGACATAAACCGCATTCGCGTGTTGCAAAGGATCACGCCGCACGAGGCTGCGCGCCCCGGCCATGACTAAGGGCGTGCTAATCGCTCCTAAAAGCATCAGACACGCGATTCCACTCCCAAGCCATAACAACCCCCTGGCCCGACTGGTTATCAGCCCGGCTCCTATAAGGCCCGCAAACCAAAAGCTGAGCGGGCTGTCGGCCCAGCCGCCGATACCCGGCAATACTTGCAAGCCAAAATTATTGAGCGTGCCCCACGCCAGCACGCCCACAATAAAACCAGCCATTATTTGCCCTAGCTGCTCGTTCTTGGTTGGCAACTTTTGTGCTGTAATGTTGGCTGTTACTCTTTTCATTCAAAACCCACCCATATCTGTGATGTTTCACTTCACCCTTGAAACTAAATAATTGAAGCTAAAAATTGAATTTTGTTGATACACGAAACTATTCCCAGTCTGCAACGTCAATAATTTATCAAGAAAAAATAATAAATGACGGGATGTAGAGATTAGCTTATACTTTTGTGTCCCTAACGTTATTCAAATAGCGAGTAAATTTCTTCTTGAAGAGGTAAGCCAATTAGCAGTAACATTGAAAATCACGCTCTTGATAAAGAACTTGTTAGGCCGCAGCAACCACCAACTGATGCTCCAAAGTTTCAGTCTAAGCGTCAAGCGAAAGTCGCTTTTAAATGTAAATGGTGTGGCTATACCAATGCCCTGCCGCTTTCTACCTTAAAATCATCCCATTGGCAACAGCAACGCTGTGCCAAATGCGAACATAAGCTGAACAAAGTCGCGTCCTTCAGCTTTTGGGTATTGCGTCTACGCGCCTGCTTTGGTCTTATCAGAGCGCACTAACACCAGCCTTGGTATAAGGCTGTATACTAGAGCCGCGAGAACCGTTAGTAATAAATTGAACTTTTACTCAAGACAATAGCGGAGCACCTGAATGCAGAAATGCAGATGGTGTCCCGCTATTGTCTTGAGTAACCAATGCTACCGAGGAGCCGCTTTAAGTTCCCGGAGCATCAATCGTACATTGGTTTCTAATTCTCAGAGTTGATGTTATCGATAGCCCCGGCACTTCCTGTTGTACCACCACCAGGGGTACCACTGGCGTTGGCCGCGCCTCCGCTACCCGCCGTCGCTGTGATCCCGCCATCTGATGAAGATACCGCGTTAATACCACCGTCTGGCCCGGTCTCGTTACTGACGATGGGCGGCGCAGTCGGGCCGCCCGTGGCACCCCCGCCAGCCCCACCAACCTCCGTTTTACCTGCCGTGCCGCCATCTAAAGCATCACTGCCGATACCCGCAGTATCACCCGCATCCGGGGCAAGAAAGGTATGGAAGATGTTATTCCTATTCATCGTGCTACCTCCTTTCGACATGCTTGAGCAACCTTATCCTACCGCTCAACTTTCTGTTGTCGGTTGCTACTGTGGCAAATGATCTATGGCTCAATATACAGTTTGCAACTCACAGGCCATGCTGGTCACTGCCATTAGCATAGCATGACTCTTTATGACCACCAGGCCAGACCGTTCTTGCTAAGATGCTGTTTTAACGTGCGGTCATAAAGCACTACGTTAACAGCCGCCGCAAGATTAAGGCAATGCGCGGTTGGAATTACAATGAAACGATGACAGGATGCTAAAATACCCGGCTCTAATGAGCCGTCTTCGGGGCCAAAAATATACACTGCACGCGGCGGATGCACAAAATCGAAGAGAGTTTCAGCCTGCGGGCGTAATTCAACAGCGACTGGCACTATATCAGCGTCGAACAGCTCCAGGAACTTCTCCTGTCGCTGCCATTTAACATCCCGATAGCCTTTCATGCGTTCCTCACGCGGTAGCCGTTTTAATTCCACCAAAGCTTCATCAATGCGGTCGCCCGTATAAAATAGGTGTGATGCGCCATAACATGAGGCGGCGCGCACTGCGGCCCCAACGTTGTGGGGGAACTTAGGATTAATGAGACCAATGGCTAAATCGGTTTGTATCATGGTTAATTGTCGCCTCCTCCCATAGTTAACGCACCTTGCTGTAAATAGCAGCATATTCTTAACAACTTGCAGGCCCGTTTGTCACGCAAGCCACTGCATAATGAGGTGCTGCCTGGTTAAATGTAAGCTGTGAAAATTTTAGGCACCCCTCGCCTGGCACTGGCCTTGGGCCTCGCACTGTTGCTCTGGGCTTCTGGTTTTGCCGGGATTCGGGTCGCGCTCCATGCCTACTCGCCAGGGCACCTGGCCTTGCTGCGCTATCTGGTAGCTTCCACCGTGCTGGCAGTTATTGCGGGATGCACGCATCGCTCGCTGCCTGCCACTCAAGATATTCCAGGCATTGCTCTGATGGGCTTGTTGGGGTTCACCATCTACAACATTGCCCTGAATTACGGGGAACTCAGCGTTGCGGCAGGAGCAGCCAGTTTCCTGGTCAATACGGCACCGGTTTTTACGGTTTTACTGGCTATATCTTTTCTGCGGGAGCGTGTCACGGCATGGGGTTGGGTCGGTATCGCTATTAGCTTTGTTGGCGTGACCATTATTGCATTAGGAGAAGGTAAAGGTTTCAGCTTTAGCCCACACGCCTGGTTGATTCTGCTGGCGGCGTTGTCCACCAGTTGTTATACGATTCTGCAAAAGCACTATCTCAAAACTTATAGGCCCCTGCCTCTAACGACCTACGTTATCTGGGCCGGAACGATAGGGATGAGTGTTTTCCTGCCGGGCCTGGCGCAACAAGTGCGTGTCGCCCCACCACAGATGACCTTGGTGGTCGTCTATATGGGCATCTTCCCCGCCGCTTTTGCTTACGTGCTCTGGACTTACGTGCTGTCTAAAATTCCAGCCTCCATTGCCGTCAGTTTTCTCTACATGGTGCCCGTTTTTGCCACCCTCATCGCCTGGGTATGGCTCAAGGAGATTCCTTCCGCCATGTCATTAATCGGTGGCGCAATAGCTTTAATGGGAGTTGTCCTGGTTAATACACGAGGCCGCTAGGGACTCCAAGATATAACTGTTACACGCACGATTACGGCAGAGGCAGAGCCGCCATTCTATCCAGGATACCCGCCATCGCTTGATTAATAGCCGCGAAGTTTTCTCCAGGGGCAAGCATGGCATCGCCCGTCTGCACGTAACGGTCAGGAATGATTTCATCAGTGCCATTATCAAGAATGGTCTGAAGACTTCGCGGGGTCAATTCCAGATGAAATTGTAAGCCGATCACTCGCTCCTGATAAACGAACGCCTGGTTGCGACAGCCTTCGCTCCACGCTATATGCACCGCGTCTGGGGGCAGATCGAATGTATCACCGTGCCAGTGCAAAACAGGAAATTGTGACGGCAAAAAGCTAAACAGGGGCGAGTTGAGGGCGGCTGCGGTAAGTTGGATAGGGAACCAACCAATTTCCACGGATGGGTTGCGCGTCACTTTAGCCCCTAAGACATCAGCAATGAGCTGCGCGCCCAGGCAAATACCTAACACTGGCTTCTGGCGATCAATAGCTTGTTTGATGAAATGTTTCTCCGGCACCAGCCAGGGATATTTATTTTCCTCGTAAATATTCATCGGGCCACCCATGACAATCAGCCAATCAATCTCTTCGATTTGCGGCAATGGTTCGGAGTTATAAAACTTACTGGCTGATAGCGTGTGACCCCGGCTCGTTGCCCAGGCTTCGATGCTGGCCAAACCCTCAAAGGGCACATGCTGAAAAGAGTGGATTCTCATTGAGTAACTCGCGCCTTAAGCTATGATTCTATGCTGCCAGACGTTATAGATGGCTTGAAAAGCTTCTGCGCCAGCGGCAGATTCAAAAGGCATCAGGTTATCGGTGGCGGCTTTGGCTAACCTCGCACGCTGACCCACTTCCACATCGCGCCCGTTGCTGGATTTGAAATGCAGCACAATCTTAACGTTCAGGGCCGCCTGCTGCAACACCATATTAGTGATGCCTGCCCAAGGAAACTCGCGGACGTTTGCCCCAGTTACACCAGCAACTATACCACCACTGCGAATCGAGAAAAGGCGGTATGGGGTTGCCACCAGGGAGATCGTGTTGCCTTCGTTGGCTATGGATACAATCACTGGCTCATTGGGCTGCAATAAGCTGCGCACGACTTCTTTAACCTCATCGGATACTGCATAGCGGACTGGCTGAAAACCGGGCGGCAGGCCCCACTGCACGGCAGGATCAACAGTACTCATGATGGCTCCTGTGATGGATTGTGATGGATTAGGATAGGGAGCAACGCCGGGCGCCGCTAATTCATGCGCTATTTGAACGCTATTTTCTAAATAGCGTAAGCTGGCGCGGCGCAGCCTAGCGTAACAGAGTTTTGCGTCCCCTCAAGGCTAAACCTAAAACATCTTACCTTACCCGGCACTTTTAACACAACGCAGGCCAATCCATTCGCTGCGCGTTTGCGGACGCGCCACACAGCGATAGTAGGTGAACGCAATAAATTCATAGCCCATAAAGCCGCCGCCGCGAATGACTTTATAGGTAGTGCCAAATTCGGGAAAGTGACGCTTGGCTCCAGGATAGGCATCATACCAGTCGTTGACCCACTCGAACACATTACCCGCCATATCAAGGACACCATAGGGCGAAGCGCCCTGCGGTTTGGTGCCAACAGCTTGCGGTTTCTTTTCACCCCACACAGCTTTAGAGGCGTCCCAGTCGTTGCCCCACGGAAAGCGGCGTGCATCGGTGCCACGAGCGGCTTTCTCCCATTCAGCTTCCATTGGCAGCCGTTTCCCTGCCCAGGCTGCATAAGCCGACGCTTCCCACCAATTTATATTATAGACAGCAACATTGGACTCTCCGGCTGGATAAGTGCCGTCTTTCCAATGGGGAGGAGGAGGATAGTGAGTCGCGTCACAGAACTGCTTGTATTGGGCATTCGTAACTTCCAGCTTATCTATATAGAATGCCCCCACTTTTACCTCACGGCGCGGGTTCGCATCAGCAAATTCACGGGAAGTATTGGGGCCACCAGGGTCTTGCTCATTGGTGCCCATTGCAAATGGGCCACCAGGAATATAGACCATGCCTTCAGGGGCTTTGGCTACACCTTTATTTTGCGCCTGGGCAACCAGGGGGAAAGCTATAACCAGCAGAAGTTTTAAAAGAAAGTAACAGGGCGCGAAGATGCGGAACATTGCTGTCTTCGCTCAAAGCGTGGCAACGGCATAACAATCATAGTTCAATTATAGGCTTCCGCGTAATGCCTCTAAGTATTGCACAGGCACGGCTTGAGTACAAAAGTGATTATAGCCTGCGGAGTGCATGGCTCCGCAGGCTATAATTGGGTTTTATGGCTTCATGGCAATTGCGCCCGATCTTTATCACTACGCACTTTTAGCACAGCGAAAGCCAATCCAATCGCTGCGGGTTTGCGGGCGGGCGACACAGCGATAGTAAGTGCGATAGAGGGCTTCGCCGTGATTAAAGCCACCACCGCGCACTACTTTATGCGTCGTGCCGAATTCCGGGAAAGTATGCAGGGCACCGGGATAAGCCGCGTACCAATCGCTGACCCATTCCATCACATTGCCCGCCATATCCAACACCCCATAAGGTGAAGCACCCGTCGGGTGCGAGCCAACTGGCTCTGGCTTTTTGGCGTCAGCCACGGTTCGGCTGTTATCCCAGTCTTCTCCCCAGGGATAGGTGCGACCATCGGTGCCACGAGCGGCTTTCTCCCATTCAGCTTCCGTTGGCAGCCGTTTCCCTGCCCAGGCTGCATAAGCCGACGCTTCCCACCAATCCACATTATAAACCGGCAGGTTGCCTTCACCATCGGGATAAGTGCCAGTTAACCAGTGCGGCGGCGGCGGATAATGGGTCGCATCACAGAACTGTTTGTACTGGACATTGGTGACTTCCAGTTTATCCATGTAAAATGCAGCGACATTGACGTTATGGCGTGGATTAGCATCCGAGTAGGCACGAATGGTATGGTCGGTGTTGTGATCTTCTTCATCGGTGCCCATGATAAATGGCCCGCCAGGAATATAAACCATGCCCTCAGGAGCTTTACCCGCTAAGCCATCAGGCGCAGTGTTTTGGGCATGAACCTGAGACAGCGATGCCGCAGACCACAGCAGCAGTGAGCAAAAACCAGCCAGTTTAGCGAAGCGCATAGGACAAGCCAACCTCCATTAAACAGTGTGCCGCGCGTTTAGAAACGCGCGGCACACGAAGGTTGCACTTAAACCGAATTTTGATACTTTTTTGATCTAAGACATGGCAGATGAAGACGCGATTAATCGCGCCTCTACTAACCGCCAAAGCCAGATAACTGGCCGGTGCGCGACATTTCAGAAATCTGCACGGCAGCAGGGCCTAAAATGACCACGAAGAGAGCCGGGAAGATGAAGAGCACAAGAGGCAACATCATTTTGACGGGCAGTTTACCAGCTTGCTCGCGGATAATAGCCATGCGGCGCTCGCGGATTTCCGTTGCTTGCAACCGCAACGCCTGGGCTAAACCCGTACCCATCTTGGTCGCCTGGTCAATGGCGGCCACGAGGAGCGATAATTCCGGCATCTTGACACGCAGGGCCATGCCTCGGAAGGCATCGCTCTGCTGGCGACCGACACGAATCTCATCGGCTACGCGGCGGAGTTCCTCGGTTAATGGCCCGCTTGTCTTTTGAATCGCCTGATCCAAGGCTTGGTTGAAACCTAAGCCAGCCTCAATCGCCAGCACAATCAGGTCAACCACATCAGCCATCGCCTTACGAATTTGGCGGATACGCGTATTGATGAGGCGGCGCAGCCAGAAAGTCGGGCCGGAGAAACCGATGAAGGCGAAGACCATCACCCAGAGGGCCGTAAACATTAGGTTTAAAGTGGGATCAACGGCCCCACCCATCAGCACACCCGCCAAGAAGGGCACCGCGAAAAAGGAACTGAGAATGCCGATGCCCAGGAACAAGAACAGGCAAAAAGTCTTGAGTGCCATGAACTCAGGATAGTGCATGTCCAGGGGATGCCCGGCTTGTTCGAGCATGTCACGAATCTGTTGACCACCCGCTGCCTTAGCTTTAGATTGGCTCTTGGCAGCCATTTTCTTCAAGACCGGCGCGAGCAGACGATGAGCTAAACTTTTGCCCATCTCTTCGTCATGCGTTTCTTGAACCAAGTCGTCAAGTTCTTCATCAGATGGTGACAATGCCTGCTGCATCCGCCGCTGAAAACTGCTTTTCACCATCCGCGAGGAGAAAAACAATCCGATGCAGGTGAGAAACCCAATCCAAACAATAATGACTATACCTAGCATATGCTTTGCTCCTTAAAGTCTTAATTATCGAAATCCAACAACTTCTTAATCCAGTAAATACCCATTGCTTGCTGAATACCCGCGCCGATGAGCAGGTTGTTACCCAACTGATACTTGAACAGATAGTCCATATAGTCGGGATTAATAAATTTCAGCATGACAGCAATGCCAAGCGGCATGGCAATCAGAATACCGCCGCTAATGCGCCCCTGTGCGGTTAACGCAGCGATGTCACGCCGTAAGCGAATGCGATCTCGGATGGTCGCCGCAATACCTTCCAATAACTGGGACAGGTTACCACCAACGGCAAGCTGAATGTTGGTCGCGCTGACCGTCATGTCATAGTCGTAAGAATTGACACGCTCGGACATGGTTTCGAGGGCACGACTGGTCTCCAAGCCCAACTGCACCAAGCGAATAACACGGGCAAATTCATCTTTAATCGGAGGGTCTAACTGCTCCGCCGCCATTGATAAACCCTGAATGAAGGAATAGCCACCCTTGAGACCGGAAGAGATAATGGTCAGCGCATCGGTGAGCTGATATTCCAGCGTGGTGCGCCGCTTATTGGCCATAAACTGGAGCACCATCTGCGGGCCTTTCCAGCCGAGGTAAACAATGAGGGCAAAAGCACCCAGTTTCTTGGCAATGCCTATAAGAGAAAAGTCACTGCCCCAGCCATTAATCCATAACATGCCCAGGCAGATGGTAATAACCGCCACGAACAGGTTCACCATCAAGAATTCAGTCGGTTTGAGCATCAGCCCCGCCGTAACCAGATTCTTTTGAATCTTCGAGGCACCCTTGCGACCCTTCAAAAAGCGCGCAAGAAACTCAAACCGCTCACGCTTACCTCTGGCTATCGCGGCCTGGGTCGCATCAACGGACATACCACCATCGGCGGTGGCAACCTTACGCCCTAAAGCCATAATACATTCTCCCTTCGTCGCTGTAGAGTGCAACGGTGGCTGTGTTGAAATCTTTTATTGCGGTTTTTCGGCAAGCGTATTTCATGCGCACGCTACCTCAATGCAACATTATGTATGCTGATGTATTGTTCTGCAACTGTAATCATACGCAACAGATACGCCATATCATGCATGAAAGTTGCTAATTTGACAATGATGTCTAAAGACAACTCTGGGGTTAAGTTTAGTCGGGCATGAAGAAGTCACGCGGCAAGGCATAGCCAGCGGCTTCGAGGGCGGCGGCGCACTTAGGCCGGAAGCCAGTGCAGCGGTGCCGTCCGATAACTTTACCTGTGGCATCCCGCCCTTTCTGCTCAAACTCAAAGAGGTCTTGCAGCAGGATCGTATCGCCTTCCATGCCTTGCACTTCTGTGATGTTCATGATTTTGCGCTTGCCATCGCTGAGACGGGCCTGCTGCACAATAAGCTGCACGGCGGATTGAATCTGCTGGCGGATAACTTTCACAGGCAGGTCAAGTCCTGACATCAGGCAAAGCGTTTCCAGACGCAGAATCGTATCACGCGGCGTGTTGGCGTGGACAGTGGAGAGCGAACCATCGTGGCCGGTGTTCATCGCCTGCAACATGTCAAGGGTTTCGCCGCCACGACACTCACCAACGATAATTCGTTCAGGACGCATACGGAGGGCGTTCTTCACTAAGTCGCGGATAGTGACCTCGCCTTCGCCTTCGATGTTGGCTGGACGGGATTCCAGCGATACGAGGTTGGGAATGCGAATTTGTAATTCGGCAGCGTCCTCAATGGTGACGACACGCTCATCCTGGGGAATGAAGTTCGATACGATGTTGAGGGTCGTCGTTTTGCCGGAGCCGGTACCGCCCGCGATGATGATATTCAAGCGAGCTTTAACCGCAGCTTCCAGGAACAGTCGCATCTTATCGGTGATAGAGCCGAATTTGACTAAATCCTCGCCGCCCAGCTTTTCCTTTTTAAATTTACGGATGCTGATACTGGGGCCAAAACGCGCCAGGGGCGGAATAATGATGTTAACACGCGAGCCATCGGGCAGACGGGCATCTACGATAGGCGTGCGGGCATTGGCTTGCTTACCTAAAGGCCGCACAATACGGTCAATGATGTTCATCAAGTGGCGATGGTTCGGGTCTTCAATGAATTTACGCTTGCTGCGGCAAATTTTACCATTGCGCTCAATAAAGATGTCGGTGGAGGAGTTGACCATCACTTCGCTGATGCCCGGCTGATCCAGCAAATACTGCAAGGGGCCAAAACCCAGCACTTCGTTCAAGACTTCCTCAAGCAGCACCGCTTTGCGCTTGGGCATCAAGGGCTTTTCATCCTTGAGCACCTCGTTCATCACCGTTTGAGCCACCGGACGCAACCGCTCGCGGTCATCTGACTTGAACTGCTGGCCCCCCAGTTCATCCACCAGGACGGTATGTACCTTGTGCGATAAACGCAGCAAGTCATCGTCAAAGTCCATGTCATCCTGGTCAACGGGCATGGACATCTCAGCAGCATGAAAATCAGCCAGTTCCAGGCCACCTCCGCCTGCGCCATTAGCAGAGGGTTCGGGCGTAGTGTCAACGGGTGGCGGCGCAGCAGCACCGTCGAGGGGACGGTTGATACCATTGCCATCCTGCACGGGTGCGCCCACGGGCGACCCATTAGACCCATTAGGGGCCGCTACGGGGGGACGAGGAATAGCCGAAGGGCGCGGCCCTGTCGGAGCCGCACCACCAGGATTATCAGTGCGTGGACGCACACCACCGGGAAATAAAGCCATGAGAAGTACCTCTTAGGGGCACAGCGAATAAGACTACACTAAAGTGGCCTGTAAACTACTGTGAATAATTTTACCTTAAATACTCTGTGATTATCAAATAACAACAAGATTTAAGCTACAAGGATTTCACCATACTGAGGCTGAAACCGTAGCCAGGTTTACATTCGGGTCTACATTATTGCCAGTAGCGGTCAGGGAATTTCCACAACTGCTGGCGTGTCCCGGAGGGTACTGAAACCTTCCAGAGAACGCCTTCCGCCGCAATCACCACCGCATTTTCGTGATTGAGCCAGATCGCATCATCGGCTTTCCAATCAGTTTGGCTGCCCAGACGATGCACTTGCAGAGAGGGAATGTCAACAATCCATAAAGATTGACCGCTGGCACCCAGCACACGCTTAAAATCCGGTGCCCAATAAACGGTAATCACATCGCCTGGCACGGTGTTTTTCTTCATTAATTGGATGCCCTGCGGTGAAACCTGATACAGCATCCATAGCCAATCGGTGCCATTACTGGCTTTCTGACAGACAATCATCCAGCGGCCATTCTCTGCGACGTAGGCCCAGGCAATGTTTGAGAACGCCGCACCAAGCTGGCGCACCTGGCCATTTTGCACTCGATAAAGGGCCGCCTGCTGCGCTTGCCCCGGCACATCGCGCACCACATAGTAGACAACTTGACCCTGCTCTAAAATCGAGCGATTTTGATAATAGGTCACATCCGCCCGGTCAATGGGTTGCACATGCCCATCGCGCACCGTATAAAGTGCCTTCGGCTCACGCCTCGTTTTGACGATTAGCTTCCCATCGGGTGCCCAAAAACCTGCTGTGACCTTCTCGCCCACAGGGGCCAATCCATCCGGCGTTAAAAGTTCTGGTTCGGTGCGTTCCGGTTCGCCCGTTTTGCCTGCTCCCGGAGCCATTGGCTGCACCTTTTCCTGATACAAACCAGCGGTGGCCGCATCTACCGGGCGCGGAATCTTCTCCCGCTCAAAGAGGATGCTACGCCCATCGTTGCTCCACTGGGTGATATAATCCTGCCACCCACCGGGACTCTCCACCGCGCTAAAGCCACCAGTTTTAAGATCAAGTAGAAAACGACTGGCGTATTGCGATTGATCGTAAATACCGGTAAAAGCCAGTAAGCGGTCATCGGGCGAAGCACGCAACCCTGCCGTCAGCGGTGGCCAGTGGTTTGCCGGAGCCTGCGGTTGTGGCGTCGGTTGGCTTTTATAAACGCCATAACCATATCCATAGCCCACAATAAAACCAAGGATTAACAGCAGCAGCGCCAGCCCAATGGCCAATCGCGGCAAACCCGCAGCAGAGACTTTATCCAATCTCGCTCCCCGACTCTTTTTCGACACCCTTAAGCCACAACTGATGCAGCCGGGCATCCCCGCTGATTTCCGGGTGAAATGAACTCGCCATTAATTTGCCTTGTCGCACAACCACGGGCTGATCTCCATGCCGGGCCAATACTTCAATCGCCTCGCCACAACGCACAATTTGTGGGGCGCGAATAAAAACCGCACGCAAAGGTTCTGCACTTTCCCCGGCCTCCACTGGTGGCACTTCAATATCCGCTTCAAAGGAGTCCACCTGCGCCCCATAAGCATTACGGGCGACATCAATATCCAGTGCCCCTAAAGTCTGCTGCTCAAAATTACGCGAGGCCCCAGAGATGCCCTTGGCCAGCAAAATCATACCGGCACAGGTGCCAAAGGCCGCCATGCCAGCAGCTAGTCTTGCTTGCAGCGGCTCCCACAGACCATAACGCTCGCAGAGTTGACTCATCACGGTGCTTTCGCCGCCAGGTATGATAAGCCCATCACACTCTTGCAGCGATTGTGCATCGCGCACCTTAATGACTCGCACCCCTTGCGCTTCGAGAATGTTGCGGTGCGCCTCAAAATCTCCCTGCAATGCTAAAACGCCAATTGTTATCATGCGAAGTACAGTTTATAAGGAGTCTTCACCCCGCACACACCTGTAGGACAATTGCAGCAACTCTAAAGCCTGCGGCACATCGGAAGGTGAATGAATCCAGAAGCTGATCCAGCCGGAATGGGGAAGGCTGTGGTGCTCGACCACTTTCCATGCCTGCATTAAGGAATCCTTCATGGGTTTGGAAAATCTTATATCCAGAACGCCATTGCCATGTAAATGGCCGATTTCGCGCCCGGCACAGTCGAACTGCAACCCGCCATAATGATGGCTACGGCGGACGATGCCGGGCCAGGCAGCCACGGCAGTTTCTACAGCGTCCAGAGCACGTACAATCTCACAATGAAAGCACAGATTCCAGGCAAAAAGTAGGGCATTAAAGCAATGCACGAGGCCCGGCACCCGCGTGGCGAAGCGCAGGCGCTTGATGACAAAGTGAAACATCTTAGGACTGCTCCTTAAGCCTGCTCCGCTAATTCTTTGATGTGGTTCATCACGCGCAGATGGACTTCGCGGGCGATCTGCGAGGCCCACAGATCATAGTACCAGGCCGGGTAGACATAGAGCTGATACCAACTGCTGCCAATGAGGGTGGTCGTGCCATCGCCATTATCCTGTAGCAGCATCTCACCCTTTTGCAATTTCATGTGCCCCAGAATCTCTGGGTGGGGCGGTTGATGCACAATGGCAAATGTAATCTGGTGGACCGGTTGGTAGGCTACAATTTTTTCATCAAAGACAATGCCATGCTCAAAGATACAGTGCCGCGCCGCTCCCAGGTAATACCCGGAAACCGTAGACTGCAATGGCGGTGGGAAACCGGCTTTGAAGAGCCAGAAGGTCGGCTTGGCCTTGATAGGTGGAAACGCCACCACATAGCGCCATACCCGCTCCGGGCGCGCATGAATAACGACTCTATCGGTGACGACATTCTGGTAATGATGAGGGGCAATGGCATCAAAAGCCAGCAGGAACAAAAGCAGCGGCAAAAGTTGCATCTGCACTTTGTTCTCGCGGAACATATAGCGACCGATTATGCTACCAGACGCAATTGAGAGATAAAGCAGAGGCGACACGATAATCAGGCAAATAGTGCCCTCGTGCAAGAGGAACGCACTAAAGCAAATAGCACACAGGGTATTGAGGAGTGAGGCCGTAAAATAGTTATTCGTTGTAAAATCGAGTTTGCGCCAGCAGTAGGCGCTGACCACTCCCATCGCTATGGGAATGCCAATAAACAGCGAAAAACTTAAGAACCCGACTGATGGGTTGCCAACAGCCGCACTGATGACCGTCAGGAACTGTGGTGTCAGCAACACCAGCAGTGCGCCCACTAAATTGGAGGCGAGAATACCTAACCAATACTGCACGCGCGGCTTTTTGAAGAATTGAATCAGTTTTTCTTTCATGAGTAGGTTCAACCTGATGGGTATTTATGCAGTCCTCATTAAGCAAGCAGTGTAGCAGTCTCCCCAGCTTGTATCGCCCTCAACATTCTGCACCCCATTTGCTACAATAGTTGCCATGTGGTCTTATGCTCAATTATCAAGGCGACTATTTAGTTCTCTTCTAATAGCCTTTGCGACAGGTGGTGCTTGCGGCGTAAGGGGTCAAGCCATTTCCCCTTTAACGATTCCTGATGGCAGGATGAGCGAGAGTGATTGGAGCCAGTCGTTTCGCCTGCCATTGCAACTGCCTGCGCCACCAATCAGAAGCATATATAATAGCTCCCGCATTGCACCGCTGAAAGCCAAAATCGCACGCACGCAAATCTTCGCGGCTTATCGGGAACTCGCTGACCTCTATCTTCAGCTTGGCCGTTACGATGATGCAGCGGCGACCTATCGCGCCGAAGCGGTGCAATATCGCAAGAAAGGTCTTACTGACGCGGCAGTCTTAGATGACATCAAAGCAGCCCGCTATGAAACCGATGTACGCCTGTTTGTGGATCGCTTCGCGCTACCCCAGGAGTTAAACACGCTTTACACAGGTGCCCGCGCTGAGCCTTTCGTTGGTTGCTACGTAGGCGCTTTTATTGATCGTGACGACAACTTGCACCAGACGTTCTTCGATGAGAACTGGCAACTGCATCGTAAGCCTGCTGAGTTTGCAGCAGTGGTTGGCAAGCCACATGGCAGCTATTTCATGTATCTGAGCTATGGCCAGAAATTCCCGAGCGCCTGGATTCAGCACTGCAAAGACGAGAATGTCATTCCACAAATTGCCTGGGAGCCAGCGAACTTAAACCAGGTGCAGGATAACGCTTATTTGCGCAGCTTTGCCGAGGCTTGCGGCGCGATGGACTGGCCAATCTTTATTCGCTACGCCAGCGAAATGAACGGCTACTGGACACCTTACCACAACAACCCCAAGCTCTACCGCGCAAAGTTTCGCCTCATCAATCGCGTGCTGCATCAATATGCGCCGCGCGTCGCTACCATTTGGTGCGTCAATAACCCGCCGCTCAATAACGTGCAGGATTACTATCCGGGCGATGATGGCTGCGACTGGGTAGGCGTCAATCTCTACAGCGTGCCTTACTACGAAAACAAACCAGACCGCCCGGCTTTTCTGGACAGCCCCTTAGCTTTACTCGACCCCATTTACCAAATGTATGCCCGCAAGAAGCCAATTGCAGTTTGCGAATATGGAGCCAGCCACATGGCCAAGCTCGACCGCGTGCTGCGCAATGATTTCGCAGTCAACAAAATGGCGTTAATGTATGGCGGCCTACGCTGCCTTTACCCCCGTGTGAAGTTGATTGACTGGTTTGATATGGATATGTTTCGCTATCCTCGCCCCGGCAAAACCATTAACAATCATAACCTGACCGAGCAAGCAACCGTCGTGCAAGCATATCACTGGCAGGTCAGTTCGTCTTATTTTCTGGGCGAATTCCAGCACTTGGCTGACCAACGCCCCATGTTGCCGCGCCCGATTATAGCTAATCAACCGGTGGGCGGACGAACTCGCTTTAGCATCTGGGTCAAAACCTATGCGGCACGGCCCAAGGTCTATTTTAAATTGGGCCAGAAGATTATCTATGCCAGTAATCAGCCAGGCGCTCACACTTTCGACGTTGATATGACCCGTATTCCACCAGGACGCCAACCCCTCACCGCTTACATCTACGATGACCGTAACCATTTTATCACGGCTGTCTCAACTACTGTCACAGTGGTGCAACATGGATAACGGCACAAGTCCTCAGCACTCAGCACTCAGCACTCAGCACTTGCTGTTACTGGTTGGGCCTACCGGTATTGGCAAAACGGCGGTGGCCGTGGAGTTATGCCAGATGCTTAATGGTGAGGTGGTCTCGGCGGATTCGATGCAGATTTATCGTGGCTGCGATATTGGCACAGCTAAACCCTCCGCAGAGGAAAGGGCACGGGCGCGCCATCACTTAATAGATATTCGGGAGCCAACCGAGAGCTACTCCGCTGCGCAATGGGCACAGGATGGAGCATCAGCAATTAGTGATATTAGTGAGCGTGGCAAGCAACCTATCGTAGTTGGCGGCACCGGATTTTATATCCGCGCCTTACTTGACCCCCATAGTCTGGCAGATGTGCCACCCAATCCAGAGTTGCGCACCCGTCTCGAAGCAGAAGCCACTGCTAAGAGTGCTCAATGGCTGCACAATTACCTGGCCTCTTTAGATGCTGTCGCCGCGCAACGCTTGCATCCTCATGATGTGCGCCGGGTGATTCGCGCCATTGAAGTCGCCTCAACCGAACGTTTATTGACCACAGAGCATCAAACACCATTGGTGCCGATTGAACCCCAGTATGATGCTGTTACTTTCGGCTTAGATATGCCACGCGAGCAACTCTATGCACGCTTAGAGCAACGTATTGATGCTATGCTCCAGGCTGGTATGTTAGATGAACTGCAATGGCTATTAAACCAGGGCATATCGTTAGCCTCACCTCTGATGCAGGGTTTAGGCTATCGTCAACTGTTGCCCGCCTTAAGCAACCCTGCAACTCTGGCCGATTGTGTGCAACTTTGGAAGCGCGATACGCGACGCTATGCCAAGCGACAGTTGACCTGGTTTCGCCATCAACTACCCGTCCAATGGATAACTATTGAGCAAGAATATGCCCCGACTGAAGTCGCGCAACAGATCGCACAACAGTGGCAATACCAGCGCCTTAACAAGCCGTAAAATAAAAACATCTCAAAAAGGCGTTTAGCCCTATGCTTGCACGTCGGAATCAGCCATAATACAACATTAACCATTGTTGTGATTTATGCTGTCCCTCTTAATGGGAACTTGCTTGTAAGGATGGTGAAGCACCATGTCGGCCAACGGAACAGCGGAAGAAAATACAACGCCAGTAGAAGCGTTATCAAGCACCGATAACGCGCCCACCGCCTCAGACGCGGCCCATGCTAACGGCGCAGATAGAGCGACCAATGGTGATGCTACGTCTCCGGTGCTGCACCTGGAAAGTCAATCAAATACTAAAGCAGTAGATAGTGGCGACACCCCATCCGTTCCTGTCAGTTCTGGTCATGCCGAGTCTGGTGTTAGCGACACAGCCAATGCCTCGTCTCGCCCTGCCAAATCTGCGTTCAACTCTTCCCCCACCGCTTTACAGGATATGTTCCTGAATGGCCTGCGCCGTGAGAACATTGATGTCGTCATTTATTTTTGCGACGGCTCCCAGGAACGCGGTGCCATCCGCGCTTTCGATACCTTTACTGTCCTCTTAGAAAACCGCAACTCCGGCAAAGCCCAACTCATCTACAAACACGCCATCTCCCGTATCTTCCCCACCCGCACCCCATCCCAGTTGTTCTCTCACGAACGTTCCAACAAGAAGTGAAAACAGTCTCCCGTTAAGCTGTCCCTACTAAAAGTCTCACAGACTTAATTGGTTATTACGTCTGTGGATGGCTGTTACTTATTGCATAGTCAAGCAAAAGTAATATCATAATCGCCTTCTTTGCCTCTAAATCCCGCCACATAATTTTACGTTTTCTTTACACCCTGTCCTTACTTCTTTACAGCTTTGAAATGCACTACGTTTAAATACTCAAATTACAGAGTAATAGGAACCGGAGGTAACTCATGGACTTGGTGTATATCGCGTTGGCGCTCGGATTTTTCGCGCTGTCGTGGAAGTTAGTAGATGGCTGCGAGCGGTTGTAAAGCTGTGGCGAAGTTTCATTAGGAGAAAGTAGATGGAAACGCTTTATGTTATTGGCGGTGTGCTGGCGATAGGCTTATTGGCTTATCTGTTTGTCGCTCTGCTCAGGCCGGAGGTGTTTTGAATGACCCTCAACAGTTGGCTGCAAATTGGGGTTTATATCGGCGTGTTGTTGCTTTTGGTTAAGCCGTTGGGCGCGTTCATGGCGCGCATTTATGAGGGCGATATTCCACCCTGGCTGCGTTGGCTTACGCCTCTTGAACGTTGGCTCTATCGCTTGTGCGGTGTAAATGCGGGCGAGGAGATGAGTTGGAAAAGCTATGCCATTGCGGTGCTGCTATTCAATGCTATTGGGTTAGTAGCATTGTATGCACTGCAACGGGTGCAAGGCGCACTGCCGCTCAATCCGCAAGCCCTACCTGCGGTTTCACCTGATTCATCATTTAATACGGCGGCAAGTTTTGCTACCAACACCAACTGGCAGGACTATGGCGGCGAGACCACAATGAGCTATCTCACGCAGATGTTAGGTTTAACGGTGCAGAACTTTTTGTCCGCCGCTACCGGCATGGCGGTGCTGATTGCCCTGGTGCGGGGACTGGCGCGGCGTGAAGCCTCTACTGTGGGTAATTTCTGGGTAGACCTGACGCGCTCTACGCTCTATATCTTACTGCCTCTCTCGCTGGTCTTCGCATTCTTTCTCGTCTCACAGGGGGTGGTGCAGACCTTGCGTCCTTACGCCACCACAACCCTGGTGCAGTCAAGGATAGGGGCCGATAAGAAACCTATTACCCAACAAACTATCGCGCTTGGCCCGGCGGCGTCCCAGGTCGCCATCAAGCAACTGGGCACCAATGGCGGTGGGTTTTTCAATGTCAACTCGGCGCACCCCCTCGAAAACCCGACGCCACTCTGCAACTTCCTGGAGATGCTGGCGATCCTGTTGATTCCCGCCGCGCTCTGCTACACCTTTGGGCACATGGCGGGTGATGTCCGACAAGGTTGGGCACTGCTGGCCGTGATGACCATTGTTTTAGTGGCCTTCATCATCGGCTGTACCTGTTGCGAACAAGCGGGCAATCCGCGCCTGGCCGCGTTAGGCGTTGACCAAACTGCTTCGGCCTTGCAGCCAGGCGGCAATATGGAAGGCAAGGAAACGCGCTTTGGTATCGTCAATTCGGCTTTATGGGCGACGGCGACTACAGCAGCTTCCAACGGCAGTGTCAACTCCATGCACGATTCGTTTACGCCACTGGGCGGGTTGTTCCCCATGCTGATGATCCAGCTTAGCGAAGTTATCTTTGGCGGCGTGGGTTCCGGGCTGTACGGAATGCTTATCTTTGCTATCGTCGCGGTTTTCATTGCGGGACTGATGGTAGGCCGTACACCGGAATATCTGGGCAAGAAAATCGAGGCTTATGAAATGAAAATGGCCTCTTTGGTAATTTTGATTCCATGCGCGGTTGTTCTCATAACGACGGCTATCGCTGTGGTAACACCCGCGGGCCGGGCCACAGTCTTTAATCCTGGGGCGCACGGCTTCTCTGAAGTGCTGTATGCCACTTCATCGGCAGGCAACAACAATGGCAGCGCCTTCGCTGGCTTAGGGGTCAATAATGTTTTCTATAACGTCCTGCTCGGCCTGGCTATGCTCGTATCACGCTACTGGCTGATTGTGCCGACTCTCGCCATCGCGGGCAGCCTGGGCAAGAAGAAGTTGGTTCCAGTTGGCCCCGGCACCCTCCCCACGCACGGGCCATTGTTTATCGGTCTTTTGATTGGTGTGGTGCTTATCGTCGGTGCGCTCACGTTTATCCCCGCTCTGGCCCTGGGGCCGATTGTCGAGCAGTTGCAAATGGTTCAGTAAAAGGAATCTGAAAAAGGAATCTCAGGAGATACCATGTCAACCCAAACTCAAGCACAGGCCCGCCCGCTCTTCGATCCGGCCATTGTACGCGGAGCGATTATCGAATCGTTCAAGAAACTCGACCCACGCCACCAAGTGCGCAACCCGGTGATGTTCGTGGTATGGGTCGGGTCGCTGCTAACGACAGCCTTGTTTTTTCAGGCGTTGCTAGGCCGGGGTGAAGCGCCCCGGGGCTTTATTCTTGCGGTCTCGCTGTGGCTATGGTTCACGGTTTTGTTTGCCAACTTCGCCGAAGCAATGGCCGAGGGCCGGGGCAAGGCGCAGGCCGAGACACTCAAGAAAGCGCGGCGTGATGTGCAGGCGAAGAAACTTGCCCAGGCCCGCTACGGAGCGGCGCATTCGATGGTCTCTGCTGCCGAGTTGCGCAAAGGCGACGTGGTTTTAGTCGAAGCGGGGGACTTTATTCCCGTTGATGGCGAAGTCGTCGAAGGTGTGGCCAGTGTGGATGAATCAGCCATCACTGGCGAAAGTGCCCCGGTGATCCGCGAATCAGGGGGCGACCGTTCCGCCGTGACGGGAGGCACCAGAGTTTTGAGCGACTGGCTCGTGGTGCAGATCACCGCCAATCCCGGCGAGACGTTTCTTGACCGCATGATTAGCATGGTCGAAGGAGCCAAGCGGCAGAAAACGCCCAATGAAATCGCGCTGAACATCCTGCTCGCGGCTCTCACTATCATCTTTTTACTAGCCGTTTGCACCCTGCTGCCGTTTTCAATCTACGCAGTCCAAGCGGCAGGCAAGGGCCAGCCTGTCACGGTGACGGTGTTAGTGGCTTTATTGGTGTGTCTGATTCCGACCACTATTGGCGGCTTGCTTTCCTCCATCGGCATCGCAGGTATGGATAGGATGATTCAGGCTAATGTAATTGCCATGTCGGGCCGCGCCGTGGAAGCGGCGGGCGACGTGGACGTGCTATTGCTTGATAAAACCGGCACCATAACATTGGGCAATCGGCAGGCAACCGCGTTCATCCCGGCACAAAGCATTGGTGAAGAGCAGTTGGCCGACGCCGCGCAGTTATCCAGCCTGGCCGACGAAACTCCCGAAGGCCGCTCGATTGTGGTCTTGGCCAAAGAAGCCTATAGCATCCGCGAGCGGGACGTCCAGGCATTAGGCGCACAATTTGTCCCCTTTACCGCCCAGACGCGCATGAGCGGTGTGAACTTGCAAGAGCATGGTGATAACCGCGAGATTCGCAAAGGCGCAGTGGATGCGGTGGAGAATTACATCCGTGAAGGGGAAGGTTACTTCCCGCCGCAAGTGCGGGCAGTCGTGGACGACATTTCACGCGGTGGAGGGACGCCCCTTGTGGTAGCAGCCAAACTGAACGGGGCCGCGCCCGAAGTGTTGGGAGTGGTGCAACTCAAGGACATTGTGAAGGGTGGAATGCGCGAGCGTTTCGGCGAGTTACGGCGGATGGGCATTAAAACCGTGATGATTACCGGTGATAACCCACTGACGGCTGCCGCGATTGCCGCCGAAGCCGGGGTGGATGATTTTCTGGCTCAGGCCACGCCAGAAGCTAAATTAAAACTCATCCGCGAGACGCAAGCGGGAGGCCGCTTGGTCGCCATGACAGGTGACGGCACCAACGATGCCCCGGCCCTGGCGCAAGCCGATGTCGCCGTCGCCATGAACTCCGGCACCCAAGCCGCTAAGGAAGCGGGCAACATGGTGGATTTAGACTCCAACCCCACCAAGCTCATTGAAATTGTGGAGATTGGCAAGCAGCTACTCATGACACGCGGTGCGCTCACGACTTTCAGCATCGCCAACGATGTAGCCAAGTACTTTGCCATTATCCCGGCAGCGTTTGCCCTGACTTACCCGCAACTCAACCGCTTAAACGTCATGGGCCTGGCAACCCCGGCCAGCGCCATTTTATCGGCGGTGATTTTTAACGCACTTGTGATTGTGTGCCTGATTCCACTCGCCTTGCGCGGCGTGCCCTATCGTGCTGTCGGGGCCGCTCAACTCTTGCGCACCAATTTGCTGATTTATGGCTTAGGCGGCTTGATTGTGCCCTTCATCGGCATCAAAATTATTGATTTGATTTTGGTGGCCCTGCACCTGACATAGAAGGATGAAAACGTGGGCCAGATACTCTTGTCTGGCTGTTTGGAATTAAGCCAGACAAGAGTATCTGGCCCACGTTTTCCGCATCATTTCCTCAACCCCTAGAGTTTTGGAGAATCATACCTATGAGGACTTTATTTCGTCCGGCCCTGACACTCTTTCTGGCTTTGACTGTATTAACCGGCATCGTTTATCCCCTGCTGGTCACGGGTGTAGCGCAGGTGGCTTTGCCTTACCAGGCCAATGGCAGTCTGATCGCACATGATGGTAAGACCATCGGGTCTGAACTCATTGGTCAGAACTTCGATTCCCCCCGCTATTTCTGGGGTCGCTTGAGCGCGACCACGCCAGCGTATAATGCCAGTTCCTCCAGTGGCTCCAACTTTGGCCCCTTAAATCCTGACCTGGAAAAAGCGGTTAAGGCTCGTATCGCCGCTCTTAGGCAGGCCGACCCACACAACTCTGCCCCCATTCCGGTTGATCTCGTGACGGCGTCGGGCAGTGGCCTCGACCCTCATATCTCGCCTGCCGCCGCAGCTTATCAGATCAGGCGTGTAGCGCACGCTCGTGGCCTCACAGAATCACAGGTTCAACAACTTGTGGCACAACACACTGAAGGACGCAGCCTGGGTCTATTAGGTGAAGCTCGTGTCAACGTGCTAAAACTCAACTTAGCATTAGATCAGATGCATTAAACAATGAAGCGACCAGACCCAGATACTTTATTGGCGCGGGTGCAGCAAGAAGAAAACCATACCGGTAAAGGTCGCCTGAAGGTGTTCTTCGGGATGGCACCCGGCGTTGGCAAAACCTACGCCATGCTGTCGGAAGCGCGGGAGCGGGTCAACGCGCGGGTTTTAGTGGGCGTGGTTGAAACTCATGGGCGGCAAGATACCCAGGCGTTGCTCGAAGGTTTAGATGTTCTGCCGCCGCGCAACGTAGAGCACAATGGTGTTAAGCTGCACGAATTTGATTTAGATGCTGCGCTGCAACAGCATCCTGACGTGATCCTGGTGGATGAGTTAGCGCACACCAACGCGCCTGACTCGCGCCACGCCAAACGCTGGCAAGATGTGGAAGAACTACTCGACGCCGGAATAGACGTGTATACCACCGTCAATGTCCAGCACCTCGAAAGCCTCAACGACGTGGTAGCGCAAATCACCGGAGTACAGGTGCGCGAAACCGTGCCCGACCACATATTGGAATGCGCCCACGAGATTGAACTCATTGACCTCACCCCCGCCGAATTGCACGCTCGCCTCCGTGAAGGCAAAGTCTATGTTCCTCAGAGCGTAGAGCAGGCCCTCAAGAACTTCTTCCGTGAAGGCAATCTCATCGCCTTGCGCGAACTGGCATTACGCCGCACTGCCGAGCGCGTGGACGCGCAGATGCAAACTTACCGACGCGACCACGCCGTGCCCCAGACCTGGCCCGCGTGCGAGCGCATTGTGGTATGCATCGGCCCCCACCCGTTATCGGAACGCTTGGTGCGGGCGGCGCGGCGCATGGCCACCGGACTGCACGCGCAGTGGTTGGTCGCCTGGGTCGAGACGCCCGCCCCCCTGCCTGAAGCGGCCCGCGAGCGCGTGCAAAGCACGCTGCGCCTGGCAGAATCACTGGGAGCTGAAACCGTGCAACTGGCAGGCAGTGATGTGGCGGCAGAGCTTTTAGCTTTTGCCCGCCAGCGCAACGTCTCCAAGATTGTCGTTGGCAAACCGGCGAAACCCCGCTGGCGTGAAAAGCTATTTGGCTCCATTGTAGACGATATTGTGCGCGGGTCGGGCGATATTGATGTCTATGTCATTACAGGCGATACCACCCCACCCAATCCGCGCCGCAAGATGCCAAGGGCGACCTCGGTTTCCTCCCGGACACTGTACCCCTATGTTGGGGCCATCGGTATTATCGCCCTTTGCACGCTCGTGGCGTGGGCCATGCACCGCACTTTCTCGCCACCTAACCTGACGATGATTTACCTGGTCGGCGTTGTCTTAGCGGCGGCGCGGTTGGGACGTGGCCCATCGGTTCTGGCGGCGCTGGGTGGCGTGGCCGCTTATGATTTTTTCTTCGTGCCCCCCTATTATACTTTTGCCGTTTCAGACGTGCAGTATCTGGTGACTTTTGCCGTGCTACTGGGCACAGGCTTGATCGTCAGCACCTTAACAACGCGGGTGCAACAAGCGGCAGAGGCCGCCCGTAGCCGGGAACAGCGGACAGCAGCCCTCTATTCGCTCACGCGAGACCTGGCGGCATCTCGTGGCGTGGACAACATCGTGAATGTGGCATTACGCCATACCCAAGAACTGCTGAGTACGCCTGCCCTGACCTGGCTGCCAAATGGTGACACTCTGCAAGCACGAGGGTGTGGCAATGCACCTGCTTTCGCGCATGACCCCAAAGAAGAGGGAGTCGCCCGCTGGGTCTTTGATCACGCGAGCATGGCCGGAGCCGGAACCGATACCCTCCCCGCAGCTCGTGCCCTTTATCTACCGCTACGGGGAGCGCACACAGTAGAAGGCGTCCTGGGGGTGCAACTACGCCATGAAGCGGATGCGACCCGGCCCGTGTCGGTGTCACCTGACCGCCTGCACAGTTTGGAAACGCTGGCGGCGCAAGTAGCTCTGGCGCTGGAACGTGCTCGCTTAGCCGATGAAGCCCAGAGTGCCCGTCTGCAAGTGGAGACCGAGCGGTTACGCAACTCGCTGCTATCCTCCGTCTCCCATGATCTGCGCACGCCGCTCGCCTCTATCATGGGAGCCTCTAGCAGCTTACTCGATACCGACACAGCGTTAACCGAAGCGACACGCCACGACTTGCTGCGCTCTATTGGCGACGAAGCCGCTCGCCTGCATCGTTTAGTATCGAACCTGTTGGAAATGACGCGCCTGCAATCGGGTGCGGTGCGGGTCAACAAAGAGTGGCAGCCTCTTGAAGAGGTTGTCGGCGCGGCTCTAGCGCACTTAAAGTCAGCGTTAGCAGGCCGTCCGCTCACCACCGCTTTACCTGCCGACTTGCCGCTTGTGCCCCTGGACGCCACACTCATGGAACAGGTGCTTATCAACCTGTTGGAAAACGCGCTGAAGTATTCGCCACCGGGCACCCCGATTCACATTGCTGCCGTGCGCGGCCACGAAGCGGTGATGGTGGAAGTCTCCGACCGGGGGCCGGGTCTGCCGCCAGATAGTGAAAACGCGATTTTCGATCCGTTTTTCCGTGCCCAGCAAGCACAGGGCGGTCACGCCGATGGACAAGCTGCTGTTACCGGAGCCGGTCTTGGCTTAGCGATTTGTCGCGCTATTGTTGAAGCGCATGGTGGCGCGATCTGGGCCGAAAACCGACCGCGCGGCGGAGCCGTTTTCCGCTTCACTCTGCCCCTTGAAGGCCAAGAGCCAGAGGTAAAGGATGAAGGCTGAAGGATAAAGGATAAATGGCAAAGCCCAATTATTACAATATCGTTTAGCTGACAAGAATTCAGTTGTCCTCTGGTTTCCTTATTTTAACCTTTATCCTTCAGCCTTCATCCTTTCAAAAATGAACGCTACGATCTTAATCATTGAAGACGAAGCGGCCATTCGGCGTTTCGTGCGCCCGACCTTAGCAGCGCATGGGTACGATCTTATCGAGGCCGAGGATGCTGCACACGGGTTAGTGTTGGCAGCGGAACGGCTGCCAGACGTCGTCCTGCTCGATTTGGGTCTGCCTGATAGCGATGGGTTAGATGTACTGGCACAACTACGCGAATGGACTCATGTCCCTATTATCATTCTGTCGGCCCGCGACCAGGAAAAGGATAAAGTGGCTGCCTTAGATGCAGGCGCAGACGATTATCTAACGAAACCTTTTGGTGTCAGCGAACTGCTGGCGCGATTGAGGGTGGCCTTGCGCCATGCTGCACAAACTCAAGCAGGCACCCCAGAGCCAATTTTTCAAACGGGTGAACTGCGCGTAGACTTAGCCCGGCGGCACGTTTACATCAAAGACCAGGAAGTGCATCTAACCCCCATTGAATATCGTCTGCTGACAGAACTGGTGCGCCATGCCGGAAAAGTGTTGACCCATCGCCACCTTTTACGCGAAGTGTGGGGGTCAAGCTACAGTGGGGAATCTCATTATCTACGAGTTCACATGGGTGGCCTGCGCCGCAAAATCGAAGAGAATTCCGCCCGCCCCTGTTATCTCCTCACTGAACCGGGTATCGGCTACCGTTTAGCGATAGAATAACAACGCTAATTTTAATATCCTTGTAGGCGTGATATACTCGCCTCCGTGCCTAAAATGCCATGTTTATGGCAAAACTTGAATCCCTTATAAGAGTTAGAGCTTCGATATGCAACCTGTATCTTTTGTAAAAATGCACGGACTTGGTAACGATTTTGTCTTGATGGATTGCCTCCAAACGCCGCCACCGCCCGATGACCGCTTGAACGCCATGAGCCAGGCGATTTGCGACCGGCACTTTGGCGTGGGGGGCGATGGCCTGATTTTAATTCTGCCCGATAGTCAGGCCGATTACCGGATGCGCATGTTTAACCCGGATGGCTCCGAATCGGAGATGTGCGGCAACGGCATTCGCTGCTTTGGCAAATATCTTTTTGATGCTGGCCTTGTGCAATCGCCCACGGTCTCGGTGGCCACGATGCAGGGCTTGCAACACATCGAAATTCAGGAGGATGCGGTTCCTGGTGCGCGAGCCACGATGGTGCGCGTTGATATGGGTGCGCCGCGCCTGCTGCGCTCACAGATTCCCATGACGCCTTCGGAAAGCAATGGCAACGATGGACAAGTGATTAATGAGCCATTGCAAGTTGGCAGCACCACTTATCGCATTACGGCTGTTTCAATGGGCAATCCGCACTGCGTTATCTTTGTAGATGATGTGGAATCCGTGCCGCTTAAAGAAATCGGCTTAGAGATAGAGCACCACGAAGCGTTTCCGCAACGCACCAATGTGCATTTTGTGCAGATTCTCGGCCCCCAGAAATTATGGATGCGCACCTGGGAGCGCGGCGCGGGCGATACCCTCGCTTGTGGTAGCGGCGCGTGTGCGGTGGCAGTCGCCACGGCCCTTAATGGCCGCTTGCCTGGCAATAATCGTCGCGCCCTGGTGCATCTGCCGGGCGGCGACCTCGATATTGAATGGGCTGCCAATAATCACGTCTACATGACCGGCCCCGCCACCGATGTCTTTGCTGGCTCATTTGATGAAGAATTTTTAAATTCAATCGAAAGGTAATCATTGGGGTTGGGGGCTGGGGTTTAGGGTGTGGGATGCTGCACCCACATAAAACCCCAAACCCCGAACCCTAAACCCCAACAATGCAAACCGCAAAAAGACTTGAACTGATTCCGCCTTATCTGTTTGCTGAAATCGCTCGTAAGATTCGTGCCAAACGCGAGCAGGGGGTTGATGTCATTTCGTTAGGCATTGGCGACCCTGACCAGCCGACGCCCAATGAGATCATTGATGAAGCCGTGCGTGACTTGCGCGACCCCAACGACCCCGACCGCCATCGCTATGGCGGCGATGTGCCGGTGCCGGATTTTCCCCAAGCCGTCGCGGAGTTTTATCAGTCCCGCTTTGGGGTGACACTTGATCCGAAAACCGAAGTCCTCACCACCATTGGCAGCAAAGACGGCATTGCGCACATTCCCTGGGCGTTTATTGATCCCGGTGATGTGGCCCTCGTGCCGCAGCCGGGCTATCCGGTCTATAATATCGGCACTCTTTTCGCGGGGGGCGAGAGCCATTTCATGCCCTTGCGCGCCGAGAATAATTGGCTGCCCGATTTAAGCGCCATTCCTGCTGACATCGCCAAGCGTGCCAAGGTGATGTGGCTCAATTACCCGAATAACCCGACTGCCGCCGTTGCCCCGTTAGAGTTTTTCCAGGAAGCGGTTGAGTTTGCGCGCCAGCATGATATTCTGATTTGCCATGACGCGCCTTATGCCGAGATCGCTTATGACGGCTACCGTGCATCTTCTATATTACAGGTCGAAGGTGCCAAAGAGGTGGCAATTGAATTCAATTCCCTCTCCAAGCATTTCAACATGACGGGTTGGCGCATTGGCATGGCGGTCGGCAACGCCGAAGCCTTAAAAGCACTAGGCTTGATTAAAGAGAACGTGGACAGCGGGGTGCTGCGCGCCATTCAGTTTGCCGGGGCCAAGGCCCTGCGCGATTTCCCGGATTATGGGGCTGAAATCAGCGCCAAAATTTATAAGCCGCGCATGGACTTAATTATTGGCACGCTCAATAAGATAGGCTGGAATCTCCAGGCTCCCAAAGCCACCTTCTATATCTGGGCACCCGTGCCCCCAGGCTTCGATGGCAGCTCCGCCAAATTTGCCGAGCACCTCCTAGAACAAGCAGGTGTGGTCGTGACCCCTGGCCGGGGCTACGGTGAGGCCGGGGAAGGTTATTTCCGCGTCTCCCTCACCTACCCCGAAAACCGCCTGCGCGAAGCAATGGAACGTATCGAGAAAGCTTTGAAGTAATTTCCTCACAAAAGAATAAATGGTATTCACCTATGTTTGAATGGGGAATCAGCTCAATTGTATTTGGAGAAGGGGAAGTGGTGAATGTTGATAAATCTTCAACGCTAATCATCATTGGACCTAATAGCAGTGGCAAAAGCACCGCACTTCGGCAAATTCAAGAGCGCCTTAAAGGTCAATCTACTGTCCCACACACTAATCCCATAGTTGTGAAAAGTGTGAGCAAATACCGAAGTGGAACCATAGAAGAATTTATGGATTGGCTTAGGCAGAATTACCCATCTACTGAACTAGGGGGAAGTAAGGGCTTTATAACAAAAGGAGGGGCGCTCTCAGAATCATCTATCCAGCAGGTATGGCAATGGATGAATCAAAGCAACGATCCAATGGGAGCAGTTGCTTTTGCAGCTCCTGGATTTGACTTTCTTTGTCACCGTTTAGATACAGATTCGCGTCTTCGTTTGGGGAATAATACGTCTTCAAGGTCTTTATATTTCCCTCCTGGAACATCTCCTTCTACTGCCCATCCGACTGAATACATTCATGTTCTCCAAGCGGATGAAAACTTAATGCATTCAATTTCCGATGAGGTTAATAAGGCGTTTAGCGTTGAATTAGTGATTAATTGGGCAGGGGCAGGAGCTGTTTGGTTTCATGTAGGCAAAGAGCCAAGACGATCCGCTGAAAACGACAGAGTATCAGCTAAATACCAGGAAGAGTTGCATGAACTTCCTCGCTTAGATGATGAAGGTGATGGCATTCGTAGTTTTGTAGGAACCTTGTTAGCTGTGAAGTGTGGTGCTCATCCCGTTTTACTCATAGACGAGCCAGAAGCTTTTCTCCATCCTCCACAGATTAGACGACTTGCAGGTATTTTAGCAACAAGTGCCGAAACTCAACACCGACAAATAATTATAGCGACCCATAGCAGTGAGGTTATCCGTGGAGCATTAGCAGCTTCTAAAAACGTGTCTATTTGCCGACTTACAAGAGACGGCAATACAAATAGTGTGGTTTTACTTAATAAAGATGATATTGCAAAGCTTTGGAGTAATCCTTTGCTTAGGTCAGTTTCAGCCTTTGATGGAGTTTTCCATCAGGGTGTAGTAGTATGCGAAGGGGATGCTGATTCAAGATTTTATGAAGCTATCGGTCATCGTTTGGAATCAGAGCAAAAGGTTTCCACTCCTCTAGATTTATACTTTGTACATGGTGGAGGTAAAGGGGAATTAGCAACCATAGCCGAAGCATATCAGAAACTCAAGGTGCCAATTGCGGTAATTGCTGACTTAGATTTGTTGAGGAACAAGGCAGAATTCAAGAAGTTGTTACTGATTTTGGGCGAGGATTTTTCTAAATTCGAGCGGCTGTATGATATTACCTCTAATAACCTTAACAATTTGCCCCCACGCAAAACCGTGCAGCAGTTTATAACCGAAGCACAAGAAATTTTGAATAATGTGCAAAGTGGCGCAAAACAAGAGAGTCCCCCTACTACTCTTGAGACGAAATATAAAAAACAGTTTAGTGAGTTAATGAAGGATGCAGGTGATTGGAGTGAGGCCAAACGGTACGGTATAGAAAAGCTACGTGGCGGTGCATTAACAGAAGGTAGGCAACTCTTGTCTCTATGCAATTCAGTTGGTTTATTTCTGGTTCCAAAAGGGGAATTAGAAGCATGGTGGACCGAAGGACCACAAAGTGATAAACGAGAGTGGTTCCGCCAAGCAATTGAGAAAGTCTCTGCGGATTTCGATTCCTTTCCAGAAGCATCAAATTTTATTTCAGGTGTCTGTCATTATCTATCTAATCCCACTCACGCTTCAGTTCCTACATAACTAACTCGCCAGAGCCACACGGAATTGGGTGTTATACAGGTTGGCGTAAAGGCGGCAGCGGACGAGGAGTTCTTTGTGCGGGCCGATGTCAACGATGCAGCCTTGCTTCATCACGGCGATGCGGTCGCTGTTCAGGATGGTGGAAAGCCGGTGCGCGATGACGATGTTGGTGCGGTTTTGCATCAGTTGCGCCAGGGCTTCTTGAATCAGAGCTTCAGATTCGCTGTCGAGGGCACTGGTCGCTTCATCCAGAATCAAAATACGCGGGTCGCTCAGAAAAGCGCGGGCAATGGCGATGCGCTGTTTCTGGCCACCGGATAGCTTGGCACCCCGTTCGCCCAACACGGTGTCAAAGCCATCGGGCAAATCCATCAGGAATTCGTAGGCGTGGGCGGCTTTAGTCGCTTGGATTAATTCCTCATCGCTGGCGCTGGGCTTGCCGTAGAGTAGATTCTCCCGCGCCGTGCCCGAAAACAAAAGCGTTTCTTGGGCGACCACTCCAATCTGTGAGCGCAGTGAGCGCAGGTTCACATCGCGCACATCCACGCCATCTATAACAACACGCCCTTGTTGGGGATCATAGAAGCGGGGGATAAGCTGCACGAGAGTAGATTTCCCCGCGCCACTGGCTCCCACCAAAGCAATCACTTCGCCGGGTTTAATATCCAAGTCAATTTCACGCAGTACGGGCCGCTCCGCGTCATAGCCAAAGGTCACCTGTTCAAATTTGATGTTGCCCTTTAAGCGAGGTAGGCGCAGAGCATGAGGCTTTTCCTGCACATCGGCTTCAATATCAAAGACTTCAAACACGCGGTCAATAGCCGCCAGTGAGTTGTTCAAAACCGTGTTCATATCGCTGATGCGGTTCATCGGCATATACAACTCACGCAGCAAAATCATAAACGCCGTGACGGTGCCCACGGTGGTGTAGCCGTGCAGAATGCGATAGCCGCCATACCAGAGGATGGCTAAAGTCGCCATCTGGGTCAGCCATTGCGCCACGGTGGTCGAGAGCGCCGAGACCCGCACGCTGTGCATGGTGAGATCGTAAAGCCCCCGTGCGCCACAGAAGAAAGAGCGTGTCTCGCGCCGCTCGGTGGCAAAGCTTTTTACGACTTGAATACCGGCCACGCGCTCTTGCACATCACCGGAGAACTCTTCAATGGCTTCCTGCACAGCTTTCGTCGTGCGCTTGGCAGCGCGGCCATAAGTTCTCATGCTGGCAATGTAGAAAGGGAAAACCCCCAGAGAAGCGAGAGCTAAGGGGCGATCCCAACTAATCATCAGCCAGATAAAGAGAATACACGTCGCCAAGTCCATCCAGATGGCTGTCATGGCACTACCTACAAAGTTCTGGGCCAGGGCAATGTCGCTCATCAGGCGCGACACAATGCCACCCGACTGATGTTCCTGAAAGAAGGAATGGCTCATGCGCGTGATATGCTGGTACAAATCCGTGCGCAAGTCGAGAATCACGCGATGACCCGCCAGTTGTGCCAGATAACCGCGCAGGTAGAAAGTCACGGCCCAGATTGCATAAACAATTACCAGAGTGACCATCAACAGGTTGAGTTGTCCCCACGGGGTATTCAGCCCCCAACGCGCAGGCAAGACATGCGCGAGCCATTGCAAATAGGATAAAGTCCAGCGGTAGGTGGTATCGGTTTTTTCGTGGCTTACCTGGGTCTGCGGCACCAATTTATCAATCACAAAGCGTTGCGCGATAGCCAGCGATGCCGGGAGGATGAACTTCAAGATGCCACAGAACGTAGCAAAACTAATCAATCCCGCATACGGCCACACATAAGCCATAAAGCGTCGTAATGCGGGCCGGGGAGTAGGTTTAGGGATAAGATTAGCAGGCAAATCGGTGTCCATGTGATTATCTATAGACACATATCGCAAACGATGGCAAGGGGAGTCAGGCGCTCAGCGATTAGCATTCAGCCATCGGCTATTTATACGTTACGCAGATATGACTGAAGAATTGCCACTAAGGAGGATAAAGTTGATCACTGAATGTTGATAACTGACAGCTAATGAAAAATGCTGCGCGAGAGAGGACTTGAACCTCCACGCCCTTGCGGGCACAAGATCCTGAATCTTGCGCGTCTGCCATTCCGCCACTCGCGCCTCTGGATGGCAAGACCACCCACAGTAAATTGCAGCAAAAGAGATTATAGCGAGGTTTGACCCTCCGCGCAACCGATTGAAGCCGTCCTGTGGATATGTGACAATCACATCAAGTCAGGGTTTAAGGATGGTCTTTAGGAATAGGCTGAACCGATGATTCTGGGTATTGACATCTCCAACCACGATGTAGCGGTCATTCTGGCTCAGCCTAATGGCCAGGCCGAGTTAGCATTGCGCAGTGCCCTGCCGCGTGAGAGTGGTTCACCTGCTATCTGGTTAGCCGCAATGGAAACAGCCCGTGAAACTTTGCGTCGCGCCCAAATCGAACCCACCAACATCGCGCGGGTAGGGCTTGCTTTTGATGCCCCGCTCAACGAACAGGGGGTTGTGCTAAAAGGAGCGCGCACTATTGGTTGGGAAGGGTTTGATTTACTGTATGCCCTGCGACAGCACCTATGCGTGACAGAAGCTATCGCTGAAAGCCGTGTCATCTGTGAGGCATTAGGTGAATGGCAATTTGGGGCTTTGCGCTCCACTTCAACCATAAATGCTGAACCTTCGCCTACCAATGCGAATACTGCTAACTGGCTATTTATCCATATCGGCACGACATTAGCCGGGGTAGCCTGTGTGAACGGGCAGCTATTGAGAGGTACGAACCGTGCTGCTGGAGAAATTGGTGCCATTTGCATCGAACGCGATGGAGCCTTGTGCGCGAGTGGGCGGCGCGGCTGTCTAGAGGGTTATTGCAGTGGGGATAGCTTTGTCTCCCGCGCCGCTGGTTATGGCATTACCTTAAAATCAGTCCGAGAAATATGGGATTTATCCAATACCAATTTTGCGGCCCGTTCGCTCTGTGATGACTATGTGCAACGCCTGGCGCAGGGGGTGGGTAGTGCTTTAGCGATTCTCAACCCGCAGCGACTGGTGTTAGGCGGCGAGATTGCACAGGAATTAGGTGACAAACTTTTAATGCCCTTTCGTTCACGCCTAAAGGAGTTCTGCCTGCCAGTTCACTGCACTGATTTACAAATACTTCCATCTCAATTAGGCAACGATGCCGCCGCAATGGGCGCAGTAGCACTAGCAATGCAGCGATCTTAAACCACAGAGACACAGAGAAGAAGCCGAGGATAGAAGATCGAGGATGGAGGATCGCCGCTGGTGGGGGTTAATACGATTCTCTATCCTCGATTCTCAAATAATCTCTGTGCCTCTGTGTCTCTGTGGTTTAATTAATAGAGGGCAAAATTTTACTAAGGTGACGCTATGAATCAAGCTGAGCTATGGCAACGGTATAAGCAGTATCTTTATCACAACGAAGAGTTAGGATTTAGCCTCGATATTTCCCGCATGAACTTCCCGGATTCCTTCTGGGGGCAAATGGAGCCACGTTTACAACGCGCTTATGCGGCAATGGCCGAGTTGGAACGAGGTGCTATCGCCAACCCGGACGAAAATCGTATGGTCGGCCACTACTGGCTGCGCTCGCCACAGTTTGCGCCCGACGGTCTGGGGGCCGAGATAGAAGAAAATCTGCAAAATATTAAAGCGTTTGCCGCCCAGATACATGAAGGCGATATTTCGCCTGAACGCGCCGATGTTTTTAAGAACCTACTGCTCATTGGCATCGGCGGCTCGGCTTTAGGCCCGCAGTTTGTCGCTAATGCGCTGTCTACAAAGCATGACAAAATGCATCCCTATTTCTTTGATAATACCGACCCCGATGGCATGGATCGCACCCTTGCACTTATCGGCGATGGCCTCAAAGAAACCCTCACGATTGTTATCAGCAAAAGTGGCGGCACGAAGGAAACCCGCAATGGGATGCTGGAAGCGCAAGCCGCCTATCATGAAGCGGGTCTGCACTTTGGACACCATGCAGTCGCCATTACCGAAGAGGGTAGCAAACTTGATAAAATCGCTGACCACGAACGCTGGCTGGCCCGCTTTCCGATGTGGGATTGGGTCGGCGGGCGCACCAGTGAGCTATCGGGCGTTGGGCTTTTGCCTGCTATTTTGCAGGGCTTTGATATTGATGCCATGCTGCGCGGCGCGGCGCAGATGGATGAAGTCACCCGCTCCCATGACACCTTCAAAAATCCCTCGGCGCTACTGGCGGCCATGTGGTATTACGCCACTGGCGGTGCGGGCAAAAAAGACATGGTGATATTGCCTTATAAAGACCGTCTGGCACTTTTCTCACGTTATTTGCAACAACTCTTGATGGAGTCATTAGGCAAGGAAAAAGATTTAGATGGCAAAGTGGTGCATCAGGGTATTGCGGTCTATGGCAACAAAGGTTCTACCGACCAACATGCCTATGTGCAGCAATTGCGCGAAGGGGTACTCAACTTCTTTGTGACGTTCATTGAGGTGCTCAAGGCGCGTCAGGAGAGCACCATTGAAGTTGAGCCAGGAGTAACCAGTGGTGATTATCTCTCCGGTTTCCTCTATGGCACACGCCGCGCGCTCTATGAGAAAGACCGGGAGAGCATCACCATCACCGTGCGTGAAGTAAATGCCACCACCATCGGCCTTTTGATTGCTCTCTATGAGCGAGCCGTTGGCTTCTACGGCACTCTGGTTAATGTTAATGCTTATCATCAACCGGGCGTAGAAGCAGGCAAACAAGCCGCTCAGAGTGTGATTGAATTACAAAACGCCATCGTTGAAACCTTAATTAACCAACCCGGTGCCGCCTGGACTGCCGACGAACTGGCGGAGCAGCTTAATAAAGCCGACGAAGCCGAATCCATTTACCATGTGCTGCGCCACCTCGAAGTCAATGGCCGCGTCACCCGGCAAAGCGGCACCGGCCCTAACGCGGCTTACCAGATTAAGTAACCACGAATGGACACGAATAAACGCGAATAAAAATGAGGATACAAGATGGAGGATCGAGAATAGAAGATTGAGGATCAAGCATCCAGCATCTTGTATCCAGCATCTAAATTATTCGTGTTCATTCGTGGTTCCAACAAAAGGAAAGCAATGCTTTATCCACTAAAATTTAAGCCTTATCTGAAGTTCTATCCCTATGGCGGGCGGCGGTTTGTGGAAGTCTTTGAGATGGAGAGCGTGCCACGCGATGCGGATGTGGCCGAGGCGTGGGAAATCTCCGATCATGGCGAAGAGCAATCTACAGTCGTCAATGGCCCCTTAGCGGAGCGCACCTTGCGCCAGTTGATGCAGGAGTACCAAGCCCAGTTGGTGGGGGAAGAAGTTTATGCAACCTACGGCGATTACTTTCCCCTACTGCTCAAATTTCTGGATTGCGATAAGCGATTGCCCGCGCACATGCACCCGAACGACCATCATGCCAGGCGATTAGGGCTTAAGGATACTGGCAAAACCGAAGCGTGGTATATTGTGCGCGCTGACCCTGGCGCGAATGCGTATTGTGGCAGCTTGCCCGATTTAACCCCGGATAAGTTCCGTGCTGCAATTGAACGTGGCGATGGTTACGATGGTGTGATGAAGAAAACACCAACTACAACCGGGGAAACTTATTTCGTGCCACCGGGCCGCTTGCATGGCTTAGATGCCGACAACCTGGCTTTTGAGATTCAACAGAACTCCGATGCTGGTTTCGGTTGGGACTGGGCTGGCTTTGTCGAAGCAGGCGTTATTCCAGCCGAGGACGCCAGGCAGCATCCTGAACTGGCCATTGAATGCGCCTATTATGAAGATGGCGTGCAAGAACAAACGAATTACGTGACCATTGATGAAGATGGAGTTGAGCGCACCTTCTGCGCGGCCTGCCAATACTTCGTCCTCGAACGATGGCGGGCCACCAAGACTTTTACTTTTCACGATGCAGCGCCACGTTTTAATACCCTCACCGTTATTAGCGGCGCGGCGACATTCTCTGGCAATGGTGAATCCGTGGTGGCGCGGCACGGTGAATCACTGTTAATTCCGGCTGGCGTGGATGTCGAAATTGGGCCGGAACAAGTGTCAGGCGAAGTCGAAATGCTGCGCTGCTACGTGCCCAACTTAGAACGCGATGTTGTTGAACCCTTACGCCAACGTGGTATTACCCCACATGACATTGCGTGGCTTGGTTCTTATGGGCAGGGCAATGATCTGTTTTCTCTTCTGGGAATGCCCCAGGATGCCTTTAATGTGACGCCGGAACAAAGGCGTGCCGCTATCGAACACGGCAAATCATCACGCGATGAAACTTCGTGAAGCGGGCGACGATGTGTTATACAGAGAGGGGCAATTTTCTAAAATTGCCCCTCTCTGGTGTTTAGAGGCTAACAATTCAACAACTTAAAAGGAGCAACTGTATGGAGGAAAGAACAGGCGAAGCATTTGAATTCGGCGAGCAACTCACGGTGGTGGGCAGCAAGTTGAAACCCGGTGATGCGGCCCCACCTTTTACCCTCGATTATTTCAACCCCACAACTAATGCAATGGAAAGCGTGAGCCTGGCAGACTCAGCAGGGCAGGTGCGGCTGCTTAATGTGATTAACTCACTGGATACGCCCGTGTGCCATGTGGAGACCCGCCGTTGGGAAAGCTCGCGTGCCGAGTTGCCAGCCAATGTGCAGGTGTATAGCATTAGCATGGATTTACCCTTTGCCGCCGCACGCTGGCAAACGGCGGAAGGCGTTAAGCATCAAACGCTTTCTTCCCATCGCAGCGAGCAATTCGGCCAGGACTATGGCGTTCTGCTCAAGGAGTGGCGACTCTTGCAACGGGCAGTCTTTGTCATTGATGGTCAAGACCGCATCGTTTACGCCGATTATGTGGCTGACCAAATGAACGAGCCAGATTACAACGCTCCCTTAGCAGCCGCGCGTCAGGCCGCCGCTACATAGAACTATGCTGGGCGGGGCTGGCTTCCTCTGCCAATTGTCGTCTCCACAAACCATCTGATTGGCAGAGGAAGCCAGCCCCGCTTATGAGTATGGGTTTTTAGCCACTGCCTGACCGACATCATGTGGTTGACGGGGATTGCTTAAAGACGCTCTTGGTTTGATTTAGCCCAGCGCGAATGCCCCGTGCCAACCGATAGACTGGCCCGTTGCCAAAGCAGTGCAGGTAATAAACCGAAGGCTGCACATGCAACTCATGATTATGCAGGGCGGTAATGGTGATGCCATATTGGTGGAGTTGCCGCGCTACTGCATCCGCTTCATCCGGCAGCACGGCTAACTCGCCCAGTGCAATGGCCTGCTGGCCGCCCAGTGACTGGAAGTAAACCGTAGATTGAAACTGCATTGCGGGTGGTAGGACAATGCCATGTTCTCGGAATGTCTCAGAACGCGATACGCTGACTTCGAGCACGCCGTTGCTTAGATGCCCGTCACCACCGACAGTATCCTCTACCGAATGGATGTCAAAGCCAGGGTTGCCGGGTGGTTCATCGCCACCGCCAAAGGGCGTTTTCGTGTTATTAGCCAGGACGCTGTGCAGCACACTGGCGACTCGTTCTGCATCACCTTCAATAAAGCCATGCATGTACATAATCATAGGCGAAATTTCCAGATAATGATTATGCAAGGCCGTCAATATATCTGTGGCAGGCATGAGGTTTTGCGATAGGAGCGCATTTAAGACCGGATTAACCTCGCGTTCCAATAGGGCCAACTCATATTTGATGATGGCTCCGCTGCCCTGACCATAGAAGGTGATCTCGTGTTCGATGCCTGTATCGGGTTTAACTGGCACCCCAGAGATTGTGATGTTAAGGTCTTTCCGGGGCAGACTGATGAGAAACACGCCGCCTTCTTCCACTCGTCCCTTAGTATTGCCCAGTGCCGTTTCAACGCCCTTCCACTGCGTATCGTCACCCTGGCTACTACCTCCACTTGTCCCGGTGGTATTCGATACCGTTGCCCCTGGCTGCGCCCAGGCTTGCAGTGTTCCTGCCCCCAGTGCCGTAAACGCTCCCATCATGCTGGCTCCGGTTTTTATAGCATCCCGTCGCGTTAGTTTCCTGGCTTGCTCTTCCATCTCTATTCCCCCTTGTTATGATGACTATCCCTGCTAAAATTGAGACAGTCCCGCTTATTGTTGCCTTTAATTCTTTGCAGTTCTGTCCGCTAACGGACAGAGGCATCTCAAGAATTTGTCTAGGGAATGTAATCAGGAGTGCAGCGCAACCATGCACTGCCTAAAAAGCAAGAGGGCATGAGAATAATTCTCATGCCCTCTGAACGTCATATCTTTGTAACTTATTTTTTCTTCGCCAACTCAGTCTCGATAGTTTTAATCACTTCGGCGTCCGTTGGCTTCACCTTCGAGCGGTAACGGGCGACAATTTGACCATCGCGGCTGATGATGAACTTCTCAAAGTTCCACTGCACATCACCGGGGAACCGGGGGTCGGTTTCAGGTGAAGTCAGGAATTTATAAAGCGGGCAAATGTCATCACCTTTGACGGAGACCTTGGAGAACATATCGAAGTCCACACCATAGTTCTTTTTACAAAACGCGCCGATCTCCTCATTGCTGCCCGGCTCCTGTTGGCCGAAGTTGTTGGCCGGAAAACCCAGAATCGCCAGCCCCTGATGGGCATATTTCTTTTGTATCTCTTCCAAGTCCTTATACTGTGGAGTGAAGCCACACTTGCTGGCGACGTTCACTATCATCACCACTTTGCCCTGATATTTGGAGAGATCAACATCGTGGCCGGTTAGACTTTTCATTTTGAAGTTCAGCACGGGTGCCACTTCTTTATTTTTATCTTCCGCCTGCGCTGTGCTGATGGTTGAAGCCAGCAACATCGCTCCCGCTAAAACAGTTAATACTCTGTACATTAAGTCCTCCAATTTAAGCCCTCACTCCCACCACCGAGGGTGAGGGCCATTCACTTTCTTTGATTGTAACTCACCAGGCTTAGTGGCGCAGTTTTAATGTAATGTGCCCCTATTTCAGGTGCTCCGCCAACATATTACAAAAGAGCGTCCCTTGCTCAATGGCATCATCGAGAGCTTGGTGAGTGTGGGGTAAATTATCGAACCAACGTGGTGGCATGTTGCGTTTAGTGGAATCTCGATAGTCTCGGTTGAGCATGGCCATTGCCAACGTCTTAATGTCCAATGCTGAATGGGAGAAGGGGCTTTCTCCGGCGAAGCGGATGAGATACCAATAGACAAACATAAAATCGAATGCCACGGGGTAAGCTACGAAAACTGGCTTACCCGGTAGAGATTTTAGCCATGCCACATAATTGGGCATCACAACTTCAGGAGCCTGCAAATTCTGGCGGCACGCTTGCCAGGCTTCGGGATTTTGTTGCCACCACTGCATCGTTGCAGGATGGCCAGTGGCTCCCGGTAAAGTCTCCAGATTCGCCTCAAAGGTGCTAATAAGAGTCTTATCGGCCTCATAAGCCGCCGAGCCAAAGCTGAGCATCGAATACGGGCCAGGGATAGGGCCATCCGTTTCAATATCTGTACTGACGTAGATTTCCACAGGTTCAGGTCTCCTATTGCCTGGGCTGAGGTGCTGGTACACCCCACGGTTCCAGGCAAGATAGTTCCTGAGTGTAACGCCAGCAAAGCCAGAGTGGAATAGAGCCTGCAATACCGAACGAGCAGTCTATCAGCCGCCAGTAAAATGGAATGCCACGCAATGGGCCACAAATCAGAGCGAGGGGAATGACTCCCAGGCAAGCGATCAGGCCAAAAGTCAGTACCCAGACATTGCGCACAGGATCACGTAATGGCCCAATAAAGGCAACGGCAATTACCAGATGCGCGAAGGCCAGCCAGTCCGTACCATAGGCGATAAAAGGATAAAAGGCATATGTTTCACGCAGGCCGTTGCGCACTCGCACAATCCAATGCGTTAATCCCGTATAATCGGCTGGCACTGCCCTATCAGTAGCGCCCAGCCACTTGGCCAATAGGTTTAATTCCCACTGTAACGGGAAAGCTGTGATGCCGCTTAATACCAACCCGATAATAAAGAGCGTTAGCAGGAGTTGAATCCTACGCCGCAACATTACAGCTCTTGACATGGCGTCTTGGTGCATAATTTCAGTCAGGGGTCACGCCGCACTCGACTGCAAATGAAAGATGGTGATTTCAGGACGACAATTAAACCGCACATGCGGCCAGAGCATACCGATGCCCCGATTGGTGTAGAGTTGCATATCATCCACCTGATAAAGACCGCTATGATATTGTTTTCCATAAGGGGGGAGCTTGATTGGTCCCACTAAGGGCACGCGCACCTGTCCACCGTGCGAGTGGCCCGATAGTTGTAAATCGAAGCGTCGCGTTTTAACGTATTCATCGGCAAAATCCGGCTCGTGGGCCAGCAGAATAGCCGCGCCCTGGGATGGCAACTGCTGCATTACGGCGTCCATGTCATCTTGCCCCGCCCAGGCATCATCCAACCCGGCCAGGTGCAGCATGGCATCGCCACGATGGAGCGTATGTACTTTGTTACTCAGGTCAATCATTCCAGCTTGCGCGACAACGCGACGAATAACTATCGCGTTTGTCCAGTGGTCGTGATTGCCCAGCACCGCCACAGTTCCCAGACGTGGGCGTAATTGACTGAGCGCACGGACTAAATTAGCCGCGACTCCCCTCGATATGTAGGTCACAAAGTCGCCGGTGATAGCCACCATATCAGGCTGCTGGCTATTAACCAGGTGGACAACTTCTTCGAGGCGCGAGCGCGTCATCCAAGAGTCCATGTGGATGTCGCTAATCTGCGCCAGCTTGAAATCGTGAAAAGGCGCAGCCAGACGCGGCAGTTTTAGATCAATATGGTTAACCTCAACCCACTCCGGCTCTATCTCACGCGACCAGGCAAATAAACCGACCGTGCCGATTCCTGTGCGCACGGCTGCTTTCAAGAGACCGCGTCTGGTTAGCTTTAACTGCTTGTGCTTCATGGCTGCTCCACTTTATTTAACTTTGCCAAGAGTGTAAAGCTATGATGCAGCAATTTTTAGCACTTAGGGCGAATGCCTGAAACACTCAGGTGCTCGTCTTTTGCTTTATCAGCGAGTGCGATTGAAACTTAACGTGCCGTGTTACTTTCGAGGCTGACAATGACACAATCGTTACAGCGCATTTCCCCGGTTTCCAGGCAACGCCAACCAGCAAAGTCAATACAGCCGCAACTGGCACAGGGTAAGCGCGGCTCAAAGTAGGAGTTGGTATATTCCCAGGCCAAGCCAAACTCGTCTATTAAAAAGTGTGAATCTATTGGCGTGAGATGGATAAATCGCATTGGCTTTGACCCTTAGCAGAGAATACAGGAAACAGAATACAATAAGTCAAAACCCGCAGGCATGATAATGTAAAATAAGAAGCTATCCTACCTCTATTAACAGGTAACAGTTGGCATAGTATCATACTTTAAGGTAAAACGTTTGAGTATTGCCACCAAACTCAGTGGTTTGGCACGTTAGCTGCTGGAAAGGTAATACCCCGGTTTGCAATGCCTGGGCCAAGGTGCATCCTATGAAAAGCTACGATTTGATTGTGATCGGGTCGGGGCCTGCCGGAGAGCAGGCGGCGTCACTGGCGGCGTTCTTCGGTAAATCTGTCGCTATTATTGAGCGCGAAGTGGTGCCGGGCGGCACTTGCACCAATACCGGCACGATTCCCAGCAAAACATTACGTGAATCGGCGCTCATTCTTTCGGGCGTCAAGCAGCGTGGGATGCACAATGTGGATATGTCGCTGCGGCCCAATATCACGGTCAGCGACTTTATGTACCGCAAGCGCGAAGTAGTCGAGAAAGAGTGGGACTTAATTGAAGACAACCTGCGCGCCCATAATGTAGACCGCTATCGTGGCATCGCCCGCTTCGGAGCACCGCACGCCGTTATTGTAGATACCTCTGGTTATGATGAAGTTTTAGAAGGCGATGTCATTCTCATCGCTACTGGCTCCCGACCTCATCGCCCCAGCACCATTCCCTTCGACGACAATTGCATCTGCGACAGCGACTCCATCTTAAATATTGACCGCATCCCACGCACTCTGGCGGTGGTGGGTGCCGGGGTCATCGGTTGCGAATATGCCTCCATTTTTGCGGCTCTGGGGGTGGAAGTCACCTTGATTGATGGCCGCACCGAGCTACTGGGCAACATTGACCGCGAAATCGTGGACATGCTGATGCGCCAGATGCGTAATCGCTGGCGCATTCAACTCCAACTGGGGCAGGGTGTAGATTCCATCACGGTGGATGGTGAGCAAACCCTTCTAAAACTAAAGAATGGGCGGGAACTGAAACCAGATAAAGTTCTTTATGCCGCTGGACGGCAAAGCAATACCGATGAGCTTGACTTAAATACAGTGGGCGTCAAAACGGGCGAGCGGGGCATTATTGCCGTCAATGATAATTTTCAAACCAATGTCCCGTACATTTATGCAGCAGGTGATGTGATTGGCTTCCCGGCACTGGCTTCCACTTCGATGGAGCAAGGGCGCTCCGCCGTGGTTCACGCTTTCGACCTGGACTATAAAGCGAAACTGGCTTCGCTGCTGCCTTATGGCATCTATACCATTCCCGAGATATCCATGATTGGCCTGACGGAAGAAGACTGCCTCAAGCGCGACATGAATTACGAGGTGGGACGCGCTTATTATCGCAATAATGCGCGCGGTCAGATCATTGGCGATACGGCGGGCATGATTAAAATTGTGTTTAACCCGGACGATCATAAGTTAATTGGCGTTCACCTGATTGGGGAAAATGCCTCCGATCTGATTCATGTGGGCATGATAACGATGCAGTTGGGTGGCACCCTGGAAACCTTTATCCACAGCGTTTTTAACTACCCGACCTTAGGCGATATTTATAAGTATGCCGCTTACGACGGACTTAACCGTCTCAAGCGCGTGCAGAGCCGCCGCAAAGATGACAGGCCCAATGTGACAAGCAATGGGGATAAAGTTAATGGCGTGGTTAATGGGGCATCCGCTGATGGGAAAGCCGCTGATGGGGGAGCTGCGACTTCGGTGGATACTCCCACCGCAGCGAATGTGGCAATGGCGCAAAATGCTCCGGTGCAACCAGCTCAACCAAAGGCTTAACGACTCAGCTAATTCTTTAACTAAACGAGTTGATAAATAATGAGTGGGAGCGAATCTATACCACCGGCCAGTGCAGCGGAGGGAGCAGACTCTCCGGCAAAACCTTCCAGCGCGGCAGCGGCTAACCCTACGCCGGATGCCTTTGCTGGCCTCTTCCTGGCATCGCCTTTAAGTACGCAAGTCTTCTCTCCCGATGGAGTTCATCAGGTGGGGAATCGCGCCTGGCAGGAGTTCTGGCACACCACAGCCGATGCCTGGCGCGGTTACAACATCCTGGAAGACCAGCAACTCGCGGCTAAAGGGCTGCTCCCTATCCTCAAGCGTGGTTTCTCTGGTGAGGCTGCTACTATCTCACCCATTCTCTACGACCCGGCTCAAAGCGGGCGGCGGGGTCAAGCGCGTTGGGTGCAGACCTTTATTCATCCTTTGCGGGATGAAGATAATAATCTGCACGGCGTAGTCCTCATTCATCAAGACCTGACCGAGCTTAAACGCTCTGAAGATATGCTGCGCTTCCTCACTGGGGTCAGCACCGCCGTTACCTCTTCGCTGCAATACGAGGCCGTGCTGCAAAACCTGACCCGTCTGGCCGTGCCCTATATGGCCGATACGTGCTTTGTGACGCTGGTGGAAGCCAATGGCTATTTTCGTCGCCCCGCTGCCAGCTACGACGGCCCCCAGAAAGAAGAGTTAGCCAATACCCTGGAGCAGCGTTGTGATATTCGCCTGGAATCGCTCTATGGCGTGCCCCAGGTAGTACGCACGGCCCAACCTCGCTTGATCAGTGAAATCTCCGATACCCTGCTCGAAGCGGCCACACGACGTGTCGAAGAATTGCAGATGCTGCAAGAACTAGGCGTTAACTCGTTTATGTGCGTGCCAATGATAGCGCATAACCGAACCCTGGGGGCCATCACCTTTGTGACAACAGAGTCCCGCCGCCATTACAATGAAGCTGACCTTGCGATGGCCGAAGAGTTGGCCCGCCGCGCCGCTTTAGCTGTTGATAATGCCCGTCTCTATGAAGAAGCCCAGGAAGCCAATCGGGCCAAAGATGAGTTCCTGATCCTCGCCGCTCATGAGTTACGCACTCCCCTCACTGTCCTGTTGGGCTATGCGCATTTACTCAAGAACGACAAATTAGATGCAGAAAGTCGCAAAACTTCTATTGAAACAGTCGAGCGCAATGCCTGGGCTTTAGTGCAGGTCGTCAACGACATTGTTGATATTTCGCGGATGAATGCTGGCAAAGTGTTGATAGACCTGCGCCCGTTGACCCTGACGCCCATCATCGAGGCGGCGGTCGAGAATATTCAATCCGCTGCCGAAAGCAAAGCGATTCGCCTCGAAGTCACCATTGATCCCGGCGTCGGCATCGTTTCGGGCGACTCGAATCGGTTGCAGCAAGTAGTGTGGCAGCTCCTCTCTAACGCCATCAAGTTCACTCCAGTTGGAGGCCACATTGAACTGCATGTGACTTCAACCGTCACTCATGCGCGCATTATGGTGACGGATAATGGTGTGGGCATCAGCCCGCAGTTCTTGCCCCATATCTTTGAGCGATTCCGCCAGCAAGACAGCACCCTCACGCGCAGCTTTAAAGGCTTGGGGATGGGCCTGGCTATTGTGCGCTACTTGGTCGAAATGCATGGAGGCATGGTCTACGCCACAAGTGCTGGCGAAGGCGAGGGCGCAACTTTCACTGTTGAGTTGCCGATGGTGGTAGCCCTCACCCGCGAGGCAGGCGACCAAACACGCCACCGCAAGTTTGTCCTGGATGAAACTCTATCTTTAGACGGTCTGCGCATTTTGGCCGTCGAAGATCAGTTGGATGCCCGCGAAATCATCACTGCCGGTCTCACGCGCTATGGCGCACTTGTGCGCTCTTCGGCCACCGCCAACGAAGCCCTTAATGTGCTGTCCGAATGGAACCCTCACGTCTTAGTTTCCGACATGGCCTTACCGGGCGAAGATGGCTATGCCCTGATTCGTAAAGTGCGCTCTCTCGACCCCGAACAAGGCGGCAAAATCCCCGCCATTGCCGTCACCTCCCACATGCGCACCGTAGACCGCCTGCGCTCGCTCTCGGCAGGTTACCAGGCCCACTTAGCTAAACCCATCGAAGCCCCCGACTTAGCCGCCGCCGTCGCCAGCCTCACCGGGCGCATTACACAGAACAATTGATTTAACCACGAATGAACACAAATAAACACGGATGTTGAGAATGGATGATAGAAGATAGCGGATCGAGAATAGAGAAGTGTGTATCCGGCATCAAGCATCCAGTAACCAGCATTCAAATCATCTGTGTTCATTCGTGTCTATTCGCGGATAAAAGGGGAACAACGTGAGTAAATTCATCAGCGACGAGCAGTGGAATGATTACGAGCAAGCAGGCTATTTAAAGCTGGGTAAATTGCTCAACGGCGAAGACTTAACGGCTCTGCAACAGCGCATTGACGATATTATGCTCGGCAAAGCGGCGGTTGATTATGACCGAATGCTGATGCAGCTTGATAGCAGCGATGGGCAGTATGAAAATGCTGGTGTGCAAAGTAAAGGCTTCAAGGGAGCCACGTTCAACTATCGCAAGATACAAGAGTTGGAATACGATTCTTTGTTCCTCGCTTATATGCAGCGGCCCATCTTTGAGGAAATCTGCGCCCACGTTTATGGAGCAGAGACGCCTATTGCGGCGTTTCGGGCTATGTTTATGAACAAGCCTGCGCATCAGGGCACTTTGCTGCCGTGGCACCAGGATCGCTGGACGCATTTAGACCGTGACCCGCTTATTACCCTGTGGACAGCCCTCGACCCGGCGACGGTGACCAATGGTTGCGTTGAAGTCGTGCCAGGCAGCCATAAATTCGGCCTGATTAACCCAACGCATCCCTCTGCTTTCATCACCGAAGCGCAAGCCGCGCAATTCGCGCCGGAAGGCTCAGGGATTTACCTGGAATTAGAAGCGGGTGAAGTTGTGTTATTGCACAACTGGCTTTTGCATCGCTCCGGTGTCAACACTACCGACATCTCACGCCGCGCCTTTAGCGTGTGCTATATGGATGCCCGCACCCACGCCAGTAACGGCGAAAGCTACTCCACCATCTTCGGCGAAGACGCACTTCAGCCGGATAATCTGGGCATGGCAACGGTTTAGCTTTTAGCCACAGAAACACACAGAAGGACACAGAAGTTGGGGTATGGGGTTCAGGGTTTGGGGTTTAAGAGATGACAGGAAGAGTGAGAGAAGAGGAGCGTGCTGAACCCGGAGCGTGAGCGACGGGCTTGCGTATGAGCCACGGGAACTATTATGTAAGCCCGTCGCTCACGCTCCGGGTTCGCTACTCTCCCCTTCCCCCAATCTCCCCTTCTCCCTCTCTTCTTTCTGTGTGGTTCCGTGGCTAAACTAAAATCACTCCCACAAATCCAGGCCCAGCAGTTTGCGGCCTAAAGGAGTTAGTTCAGCGGTCTTGCCGGAGAGTTCTTCAAGGCGGCGCGGGTCGCCATGCGCCCAGTGCGTTTGAGGGGCTTTGCGCTCGCGCCAGCGTTCGATGCGGGCCTGGCGCATGGCTTCATCATCGGGAGCCGGATACATGTTGATATACTGCGCTAAACGCGGGCGCGAGGAGACGTTCAGCCCATTGCCATGTGCGAGGGTATTGATCCAGATAATCAAATCACCTGCCTGACCGGGAATCGGTGTAACTTTCATACCCTCTGGCAGTGCATTTAAGTCCGGGGCGTGCGGGTTGCGGTCGGCGGGTTGAGTTTTGATCCACTCCTCCAGCCCGCGATGAAAACCGGGGATACATTGGAAGCCGCCCATGTCGGCGGTGGTATCGGTCAGGCATAAGACGCCCTGCACCCGAAAGCGCAGGGGCAGCTTGGAAGTATCGGCATCCCAGTGAATGAAGCCTTTGTCGTTATACTCCGGGTAGTCGGGATGCACCGGCGGCTTCATCGAAACGCGGTCTTCACTCACCCAAAGCTTCTCAGTATCGAAGAGTTCGCTAAAAGCTTGATGCACGCGAGGATACTGACGATTATCCCACATCGCCTGGTGCTGGTACATTTCGACCATGCCCCCGTGCCGCACCGGGCCTTGATACCAAGTAACAGGGTCGTCCGGGTTCATGCCCAGGAACTCCCAGATCGCATCCACGACGGCATCCAAATTTTCTTGCGGCACGGCATTTGGCACGACAACATAACCATTCTCGGCAAAGAAAGCATGATCTTCTGCACTCAAAACTGACATGTGTTTATCTCCATTATTGAGGCTCCACTGAGCAGGCTACTATATCTGAATTTTGATGGCTACCTCCGCCAAGCTCATCTATTATTGCCGTCTCACCCGCACAGCGTATAATTAAATTAGCTTTATTAGGAGTATGACTTTGCACCGCTTCTTATATCCTCTTTTGCTACTCATTTCATTCATTGTAAGTTTACCAGCCTGGGCCGATTTTTCTTTTGTGCATGTGACCGATTCTCATGTCGGCATCGGGCAAGGTGCCACTTCCAGCACCAGCCATGATGCCGCTCTCTTTCAGGAGATTAATGCGCTCGCGCCACGCCCGGCTTTTGTGGTCAACACCGGGGATATATGCGAAGTCGGTACCGATGCGCAGTATGCGGAATATCGCAAAGCTATCGCGGGTTTAACTGTGCCGCACTATGACGCGCCGGGAAATCATGATGTGCGCTGGAATCCACGCGGCAAGGAAGGCTACGTCTTAGGTACCAAGCAGCCGCTCTATCAGTCGTGGGATTACCAGAACATTCATTTTGTGCTGCTCGATTCAACGGTGCTCTTGCAGCACTGGGGCCACTTTGACCAAGCCATGCTCGATTGGCTCAAAACCGACTTGAAGAAAATTGGTACCGAAAAACCAGTTATTATTGGGTTTCACCACTGGATAGGGCGTGATCCGGTGATGGTGGATAATCAGCAAGCTTTGCTCGATGTGGTGGCCCCTTACAATATCCGCCTGTGGCTACAAGGGCATGGGCACTCTAATATCCAGTGGAACATCAATGGCACGCCTGCGATTATGGCGCAGGGTTTATATCAAGGCTCTTACCATCTGATTGAAGTCACTAAAGATCATTTGCGCGTTTTGCGCCGCACCGACAAGAACAAAGCTCCCACACAAGAAATCTTTACCATTCCCTTAGCACGCGGCACCCGTCCGCACTGGGCACCAGATATTCGCCTGACCAATGACAGAATTAACGTATCAGTCCAGCATGATGAATTGCCGACCGATGCCAAACTTGAATCGCGTTTGGATACGGAAAGGTTCTCGCCTCTGGAAGCTGGCGAAAACGCTTGGACAGGCAGCATTAACCTGGCAGATAAGGTCGCGGGAGAACATGCCGTTACCGTCCAAGCTACCCTACCCGATGGCCGCGTTTATCAGCAATCTTCCTTAGTGACTTCTAAAAATCCTCACTCTCCCGCCGCAAGCTGGACAACCAATGTGGGCGGGGCCATTCAATCGCATTTAGTACGGGATGGCAACACGTTATACGTGACAACAATGGGCGGCGACCTGGTTGCTCTAAACCCAGCCACAGGCAAAGAAAAGTGGCGCTTTAAAACAGGTGGTGCCGTTTTTTCAACGCCGCACTTAGCTGATGATAGCGTAGGGCAACGCCCAGTCCGCACCATTTACTTTGGCTCTGCCGATCACTTCATTTATGCGGTCAATGCCGTAACGGGCAAGTTGCGCTGGAAGACCCCAACTGAGGGAGCCGTGTTCGCCAGTGCTGCCACCGCGCAAGGCATTGTCTGCATTGCTTCGGTAGATACCAAAATTTATGGCCTGAACATGAATAACGGCAAAGTGATCTGGACAGCGCAGGGCGAAGGTATGTATCAGAGCCAGGCAACTACGGATGGCCAGCGGTTCTTTGTCGGGGGCTGGGATAATTACTTTCGCGCCCTTGATGTAAAAACGGGTCATGAACTCTGGAAGAACAAATTTGGCAGGTCGTTCTACTATTCCCCGGCCATTGGGTCACCTACCGTTGGCGAGGGCAAGGTTTTTGTCACTTCCAATGATGGCTTAATGCACGCGATGGATGCAGCCACCGGGCAGGTTATCTGGGAAGTTGGCCCTCTTCTTTATGGCGACTTAAAAGAACCTGCCAGTGCTTCTCTTGGCTACTCTGGCCCGCTCTACCATGACGGGCACATTTATAACGCTTCCCTGACTGATAAAGGCTATGTCTTTTGCTTTGATGCCGCTACTGGCAAGAAGCTGTGGGATACCCCAACTGGCTCGGTAATTTATGACTCCTCCTGTGCTTATGGCGCTGGCAACGTTTATGTGGGTTCGGTCGATGGCACCTTCTCCGCCATTCGCATAAGTGATGGAGCCATGCAGTGGCAATATCGCCTGGGGCCAGGCCATGTGCTTGATTCTCCAGCGACGGACAACGACCATGTTTACATTGGCTCCATGAGCGGCAAAGTCACGGCCCTGCCCCTTACCGTTTCTCTTAATGCTGCAAAATAGGTTCGGCGCTTTAGAACTTTAATGGATTGATCTTAATACATGATACGCTTTTTACTTTTTTTCACACTTCTGCTCAACCTGCACCTGGCGTCTGCCGCCTTCTTTACGGATGCCGAACGAACCCGCATTGTCACTTACTGGAACGCTCCAGGACGCTATCGTGTTGACGCGCGAGCCGAAGCCGCCAAAAGTGGCCCGTGGGTAGTGCGCCTCACACCAGAGGCATCTCAATGGCTTTACAATTACGGCCACATCAATAGCGCCGACAAGATACCACCCACCGCAAACGGCAAACCGACTACACCCCACACCGAAGAGTGGGAAAAATGGATTACCGCAAAACTGTCCTATGACCAATGGCTCGCTCAAACTATCGCTGATGCCGCCAATGCCCAGAACGGTATCACGCCAGCCACTAATTCCCCCGCTCCGGCCCCCCCTCTACCGGGCATGATTCCCGACACGCTGTTAGCCGCAGTTGGCAACCCGCCGCCCCTCGCCGCCCCGGTGACGCCATTGCGCCATACCATTACCTTCGAGGACGGCGATGTACTGACCTACACCGATCATATCCCGGTTCGTGCGCGCTTTGCTTACTATCGCTTTGCCCAGGGCGTGATGCATCCCGGCGTCGCCTTGAGCAAGATGTCAGATGCCGAACTAGATGCCTTGTTTGCAGAATCGGGCATGACACCCTTTGAACAGCATGTCGCCAAATCTGTTTCTCGTCTCGAAGGGGGTTTTGAGTCGGTGAATACTTATGACACCGGTTACTTATCGGTCGGCTTCATTCAATTTGCTACTTTAGCCGGAGGCGCAGGCTCCCTAGGCGATACTTTAAAAAAAGAAAAAACGGGGCGACCTAACGACTTTCAGGCAGATTTCCGCAACTATGGCCTAGATGTCAATGATAAAAGTGAATTGGTCGTGCTTGATCCCGTCACTGGCGCGGAATTAGTAGGCGCAACTGCGGTGCAGAAGATTATTGATGACAAACGTCTGGTGGCAGTATTTCAACACGCGGGCACGCACAGTCATGCTTTTCGTGTGGCACAGATCCAAACGGCCAAGCAGAATTATTATCCCGCCGATAACCCTCTTAAAGTCACCGTCGGCAACCAAACCATCACTGGTAAAGTGTCCGATGTGATTAAATCAGAAGCAGGTATGGCGACGCTCTTTGATCGTAAGGTCAACACGGGCAGCATTCGTGTGTTAGCCACGACAGTTGAGAAGATTATGGCAGACCATCATCTGACCCGGTTCGCCGAAGTCGCGCCCTATGAGCGAGAGATTATAAAAGCCGTTCGATGGCGCACTGATTTCTTACAATATGCAGGTCTAAGCCAGCCTGCGTAAGCCCTCACCCCCGGCCCCTCTACCAGTATTGGGAGAGGGGCCGGGGGTGAGGGCTTATTTGAAAGGAAATGTTTCATGTCAATACCGCCAGATTATGTTGAGCGTGTTTATGCTGGAGTCTTAGGAAAGATCATCGGGGTTTATCTCGGTCGGCCTTTCGAGGGCTGGGGCTATGATAGCATCATGGAGAGGCTGGGCGAAATTCAATACTACGTCCATGAAAAGCTGAACGCGCCCCTCATTGTCACGGATGATGACATTTCCGGCACTTTCACCTTCTTGCGCGCTCTGCCCGACTATGACAATAGCCGCGACTTAACACCAGAACAGATTGGCCAGACCTGGCTCAACTATCTCATTGAAAAACGCACTGTGCTCTGGTGGGGCGGCGTCGGCAACTCAACGGAGCACACCGCCTATCAGCGCTTAAAGAGTGGCATCCCGGCACCGGATAGTGGCTCCATTGCCACCAATGGGAAAGTTGTCGCGGAGCAGATTGGCGCGCAGATTTTTATTGATGGTTGGGGCATGGTCGCACCGGGCGATCCTGAATTCGCTGCCGATTTAGCCCGCCGTGCCGCAAGTGTGAGCCATGATGGAGAAGCGATTTATGGCGCGCAGGTTATTGCAGCAATGGAGGCCCAAGCCTTTATCGAATCGGACATTAACAAGCTAATTGATACGGCCATCGCGCTTATCCCTCAAGACTCTGTAATTTACCGCATGATTGGCGACATTCGTTACTGGCACAGTGAGGAAAAGGATTGGCGCAAAACACGCGAAAAGATTGCAGCTAACTATGGCTACGATAAATATGGCGGTAACTGTCACATGGTGCCGAATCACGGGCTGATTATTCACAGCCTGTTGCATGGCGAAGGTGATTTCCAGAAGTCGCTGATGATCGTCAACACCTGCGGTTGGGATACCGACTGCAACTCCGGCAATGTTGGCTGCTTGCTCGGTATTCGCAATGGTTTAGCAGGCATTGAGGATGGCCCCGATTGGCGCGGGCCAGTGGCCGACCGCATGTATCTACCCACTGCCGATGGGGGCCGCGCCGTGACGGACGCGGTGACTGAAACTTATCATATTGTTAATATCGCTGGTGCCCTGGCTGGCTTAGAGCCAATCGCTCCCAAGCAGAGCGCGCGTTTTCATTTCGATTTACCGGGTGCAGTGCAGGGGTTTCAACCGGAAGACAGTATTGAAACACGCGGCACGGTGGAAGTTGAGAATGTTGAGGGGCATAGCACTACCGGCCAACGCAGCCTGGCGATTCATTATCATCACGTCGCCCCAGGTCGTTTAGCGCGTGTTGCCACATCCACCTTCGTGCCACCGGATGCCCTAAATATGGGGGGCTATGGGGTTGTCGCTTCCCCGACGCTTTATCCAGGGCAGACGGTGCGGGCCAGAGTGGTGGCTGATGATAAGAACCACCAAGCTACCACTTGCCGCCTTTATCTGCGCATTTATGGAGCACAGGATAAGCTCACCAACATTTATGGCCCGGAGATAAATTTAGAGCCAGGCAGTAGCCATGAATTCACCTGGCCGATTGAGGATACGAGTAGTCTACCTATTGTGCAAATCGGAGTAGAAGTTAGTTCTGAAAAGCGAGCTGATGGCACCCTCTATCTCGACTACCTAACATGGGATGGCCCACCCAATGTGGTGTTTAAGCGTCCGGTTGATAATACAGCGTGGCAACGCGCCTGGGTTAACGGGGTAGACCATTTTGAGTCGCACTCTGGGGAAAGCTTTCGCTTGATTCAAGATGAAGGCCGGGGCCTGCTGATGCAAGGAGCGCGGGATTGGACAGATTATCAAGTGAGCGCCGCCATCACGCCGCACTTGGTGGCTTCTGCCGGAATCGCGGCACGAGTGCAAGGGATGCGCCGTTACTACGCCCTCTTGCTTTGTGATGACGGCAAAGCCAGATTAGTTAAAGCTCTTGATGGCCAGCATACCTTGGCTCAAACCAACTTCCCCTGGAAATTCGGCGAAGCGCATGATCTCAATTTGCAGGTGGCGGGCAACCGCATCACCGGTTGCATTGATGGCCGCCTCATGTTCGATGTGCGTGACACCAATCATTCCTTATCGGGCGGTGGCATTGCACTGCTCTGTGAAGAAGGGCGGATGGCGACCGATGAAGTCAGGGTGCAACCGATAAGTTAGTTCAGTCAATGTGTCCTCTGGTTTATGAGCATCACTCTATGAAGATCACTGTGCAGCCCTATGCACCTGAACACTTAGATGGAGTCATTGCAGTCTTGGCTCAGGCAATGCCACGCGACCCAATTTCACCCACACGTTTTACGCGTCAGGTGCTGCTCGACCACAACTTTCGTGCGGAAGGGGCTTGTGTTGCGTGCGTAGGGAATTATGTCGTAGGCTTCTGCTTGGCCTTAGCCCGTCACCTATCGCTGGAGATTGCGCCCTCAGATGCGGATTGCGGCTACATTACTCTGTTAGGGGTCACGCCAAGTGTTCAGCGTCAGGGTATTGGCAGCCAGTTGCTTCAACACGCTGAGGGTTACCTGCGCTCACAGCAACGGCAGACGGTGTTAATCTCGCCCTACCCGCCGCATTATTTCATTCCCGGCGTGGATGTAAAAGCTTACGATAGTGGTCTTCGCTTTTTCAAAAAGCACAGCTACCAAGAGGTTTATCGGCCTTTAGCAATGGAGACTTCGCTCTGGGATCGCCAGCCACCCCGATGGGTGCAGGAAAGGAAAGTGCAGCTTGAGAAAGAGGGCATGACATTTACCTTCTACGACATGGACTTAACCCTTGCGCTCCTGGAATTTGCCGGGCGTGAGTTTGGCGGCGACTGGGTGCGCTTTGCGAGGGATGCTATGAATGCCATCTTAAAAGGAGATGCACCAACCCGCTTAGCGATTGCTCATCAGCAGGGGATAGTGCTGGGCTTTTCTCACTATGAGAATGAACGCTTCGGCCCCATTGGAGTCGCTGCCACCCAGCGCGGACATGGCATCGGCAAGGTGCTGATGTATCAAACGCTTCAGGGAATGCGCGAGCAGGGCTTACGCACCGCTTGGTTCCTGTGGACGGATGATGCCACCGCCCAACGAATTTATGTAGACGCAGGCTTTAAAGAAGTCCGTCGCTTTGCACTTCTGCGCAAGGAATTAAGATAGCCGCAAAGAAAGACTCACTGCCTGAAGTGGAGAAGGGGATAACAAGGATGGAACATCTAACCAGACGAAACTTTCTCAAAGTGACAGGAGCCAGCGTAGCCCTACTCTCTTGGCCAAAGCTCAGTCACACGGCGGAAACCATAGACTTAGTTCCCGACACACAGCGACCAAGCAGCCGAAGTGTAACTGGTCAGGATAACAGGCAATACATTACTTGCTTTTATCAGTTTGGCAAGCAGGCTCTGGCAGCACTGGGCGGTCAGAATGGGCTGCCTAATGGCCCACAGTATCTCCATATCTTCTCGCACAGCCATCCAGGTATGCAGCCACACCCTGATACCGCTCACGAGATGCGTGCGCTGGGCAATAGCTTTAAATATGCTTTAGCGTTCGATGTACATAAATACAAAGGCTGGCAAACTGCCACCGATGACCAGCTCAAAACCTGGGCCACCCAATTTCGGGAACAGGCTTTAGATGCTAATGGGCCAGCCGACTACTTTGCTTTTAATGAAATGCCCACCACGGGTTCCATCACTCCGCATCTGCGCGCTCAGACCGCACAACTCGTGCGCCATTTGCATAATGCAGGTGGTGGACCCAAGTTGCGCGGCGTATTTTACTTTACGGAACGCAATCTGAACCCCAATTTATGGACAGGCGACGCCGATGATTTCTGGGCAGCCCTTGATGAAACCTGCGACTTGGTAGTTGGCGAGCACTACCATAGTTATAGTTTTGCAATGGAGAAGACTGCTGAACAATATGCGGCACATCTTTTTGCCCTGCCTCAATGGTTAAAGGCCACTGGCAAACCAGCACAAACTGCTATCGCTAACAGCAAATATGCTGTACTGCATTCATCTTTCTATGGCACTCCCATTACAGGTTGGGCTGGGGTTGAGTCCGACAAGCAGGATGAGGCCAGCTTAGATAAATACTTCCAGCATGTGGTAGAGGCCACGCGTCTGAGTGAGTTCGGCCAGCAACGCATCGCCTTTGGCCCCTTAGCTACCAAGAACCTTGATCCTCGCGCTTTACCTGTCCTCGCTCGCGTGCTCCATCAAGATACTCAAGCTTTCGCTGCTGAACAACTAAAGACAGGTCTGCAAGATAAGCAATGAATACTCCTCTCGTCCGCCCGGCACAACCCCATGATGCCGATGCCATCTTCTCTCTGCTCATGCAGTTTGCCATGAGTTACCAACCCGACCGTGCCACCTTCGATGTTCACTTTCCACAACTTTTGCAGTCTGGCCATGCCACGTTATTCGTCGCTATATTAAACGAGCAAGTTGCGGGGTATATTCTGGGTTTTGAGTTATTGACGCTTTATGCTAATGGCCCCATCATGGAATTGCAAGAATTGATGGTTGACCCGCAGCATCGCAGCAAAGGCTTCGGTCGCGCCTTGGTGGAAGCCGCTATCGAGCAAGCTAAGCAAAGACATTGTGTAGAAGTCGTAGTGCCGACGCGACGGGCACGAGACTACTATGTTAAGCTGGGTTTTGTAGAGACCGCGAGTTACTTCAAACGCAAGCTGTCTTAATTCAGGGATTCGCCAAAGGTGCTTTACGAAAGCGATAGACATGCACTTCAAAGGGGCCAAACCAGTCGGTGAACTTGCCGCTTTCCGCTTGCACCGTGCGCGGCGACTCGAACATCACTTCACCCTGTTTCGTCCAAGCTGGTAACCCGCTAAACTCGACCTGCACCGTTGCTCCCTCACGTTTGCAGGCCAAGATGAAAATATCATCCCCACCTTCGCGCACGCAGAACTCGACACCTAACTTGCTGTTGTTAGTGGGTGCAGAGGTCGGTTTTATGTCGGGTTTTCCAGCGGGATTAGTTTGAATCGCCTCAACTTTAACGGGCAGTTTGGAGTCGGGAGCGACCAGAGCTGGGTAAAGTGGACTGTGTTCGCCTATCTCCTCAATCACCGGGCGTAGCACCCGATTCCAAAAACGCCAGTTCCAGCCGAGTCTGGCATCTTCAGGCGTCATTGCTTTGGGAATGTGGCCGCCAAAATAAAAAATGCCCCGTGCCCCGTTGATGATGGCCTGATAGGTCATAAAGCGTTCTTCGGCAAAGGTTGGAAAGCGGAGAGTTTTGCCCGGCTTAATCACGCCGCTCCAGGCGATCTGTAAAATCATCCACACTGGCATCTTGCCAGCCCCAACCTGCATCATGGTTTTGGTGTAATCGCCGACCATGCTGATTTCTTTATTGGGCAATAGAGAGTGTCCACCCGGCGGATAGCCAACGGGATAAATGTCAGCAGCTAAAATATCTGCCGTGACGTTATATGGCTGCATGGTTTGCACGGTGCCGCGCGGGGCCTGAGTGACTTCAATAGGGTGCTGTGGGTCTAATTGGCGGATGATGTTACTGGCGTGCAGAATAGGCGAGACTGGCACCTTACCCCACTCCGGCTCATCTACGGTCTTCCACGCTCCCAGACCAGGGTGATGTTTAAAGTGATTCACCAACTTGCGCAGCATCGCTTCATGCTGGGCATCAGTGGGGCCAAGTTGCGCTAACTCTCGCAAGCCGACCAGACAGTGCATCCCGTAGCGGGCAGCGGCAGCCTCCCATTTATCTTCTTGCGCAATGGCCGCATCGTCCCAATCTCTACCCATGACCCCCGTGCGCAAAAACGTTGCACCCGCATCATGCAACTCTTCAATCGTGTTTTTGCCATTAGGAGCTTTGCCATCTGGCGGTGGCGGCATAGTAAAGCCAATAGGAAAGACCTTCTGGCCATTAATAATCAGCACCTTATCGGGGTTAATGCTGACCTGCGCCCCATCTTGCGCCTTGAGCGGGGACATCCTCAAAAGCAACAGCCAACACAGGCCCAAGCTGAACCATTGAGCGGTAAAAATTCGTGCTACATTCGGCAAGGCAAAATCCTTATTGAGCCTGCTGACTTTGCTGCTCTGCTGCCAACGGCTGCTTGTCCGCACCACTCCATTGCGGCTCTTGCTGCTGCACCCCACGAGTGGCATCATGCGCTTCAATAATGGAATGGGCACGCTCCAAGATTTGTTTCCGATCTTCCGTGTCCATGCAACTCAAAAGAATAGCAATGCTTTGTGCGACATGCTCAACCCATTCTGCATAGTCCAAATGAGGATTCTGTATCATTAACGGTTATCCTTGGTTAACTTTATTCTATGGCCTCGATTTATCCGCTTGCGCTATGCGGAGCTTGACTCTGGAAGCATCAATGCGACGCTGCCAGTCACCATCCCAGCCTTGATCGAAGGCCATCTGGCAGAGACGTATAACGTCGTGGTAATTGCGCCTGCGATCCTGCAAGAGCGAGAGCAAATTGAAACCGTAATGGCGCGGCAAAGGGCGTTGAGGAAACTCGCGCTGAAAAGCCTCAGCCGCTTGAGGGGCCAGGGCTATCATCTTCTTACACGCTTCCATCGCCACCGCCAAGGACGTTGGATCATGGCGGTCGCGGTAATAAATCTGGATCATCACCTGATAGGTATAGTGCAGTTCCAGAATGCGCCCCTCCTGCACCGCCACTGCCCCGGCTTTAGCTAACACGCGACGCGCCAGGGGACGGTCTACAGGGCGATAGAGCCAGGTGGCTAAGGAAGCCAGTAAATCAGCCGCCGTGTTAGCAACTGGCACATCTCGCCCCTGGGTTAAAGGTCGCGCCTGAATAGCACCCGGTGGATGATAAAGCGACTCAATGCGTTCCCGTTCCGCTACCGAGAAGCAGGTTAGCCACCAATCGGTCAGGTTGAAGTAAGCAATGGCTCCTGCCACTGAAGACGTGACAATCAATGTTTCCGGTGCAGATACAGAGAGGTTGTCGGTTTTAGTTGGTGTCATGGCTTCGATGGGTGCTGCCTTGAATAGCTGCGCTTCAACATGTCTAGCTATTATTCTATATCGCACAGCACACTATATTCCACACCAGGTCATGTTCTGCATCCACCTGACGGTCAAGAAATTGCCTAATGCTCGACCCGCTCCAGAGGAAAGATGCGCACTCGCACCTCCTGAGCATAATGCATCAGAGGGGGTTCGCCAGGGCGTGTGATACCAGCAGCGGCGACTAAATTTTCTTGTAATCCCCACACCTGCGCGCTTTGCAACGGATAGGGCCGGTGGTGGATGCGCCCCCGGTAAAGCTGTCCCTTGGCATAGGCATACAACACATATCGCTCGACTAAAAAGTGTTCCAACGTGCCAACGGCTGTGGGCGAGACTTTGCCACGCGGTGCATAGCGAGCCACACACGTTGCAGGCTTAGGACCGGGCCATGTCTGGGGCCAGAGCCGATACACCGCATAATCAACCTCACCTTCCTGCTGCCGCTTGAGGCTCATGCGCGCAAAATAATAGGGTAATCTGAACCAGGCTCGCGCAATACGCACTGCCACGGCATTAGCCGCATCCAGGCTAAAGAACCAGACGCCGGGATCGCGCCCCTGATAATGGACATAGGTGCGTACATTCGTCTCATGGAAATTCGAGAGTGGCGGAAAGGGCGGTGCCCAGTTAGGCCGCACTCCCGTCATCGTAAATAACACTAACCCCACATACGCTTTGCCATCATAAGTATCCAGGGTCAGGCCAGGCGGTAAAAGCGATTGAAGTTGCTCCGGGTCTACGGCCCAGTGCAGGAACAAAAGGTAATGCCAGTTCTGCCGCATCACAGAAGGTTGGCGTGGACTTTTAGTCGGCGCGATGCGATCTAAGGTTTCCGGCTGTTGGATTGCTGATGGCATGGTTAGATTCAAGTTATTACTCACTGCGGAAGAAGAAGCGTGAGAAAAACATGCGGTGATTGGCAATTAGACGATAACCCAATTCCACCAGCCAGATGAGCGGCGGGCATAATAATAGACGGGCCAAGGGCACCCAGCCCAGTTGCTCTAAAATGAATAATGTCGCCCGTCCAGCGCGTAAGATGATGCCGTCTGTCTTTATCACATGGACTGCCTGGGCACAGGCCGCAGCCAGCTCTGGCGTCATGGGTGGCGAAGGTGCCTCTTGATAGGCTAGTGCCTCAAAGCGTTGTTTCTTATCCCGATGCAGAACCCAATGGATAACGCGACGGCAAAATCCGCATTCACCATCCCACAAAATTAAATGCTTAATAGCCCTCACCTTTTCATTTCAACACAAAGGACACAAAGATTGCACAAAGACACGAAGAAGATTTGACGGTAGAAGTTGGAGACCAGAGAATCGAAATAGCAGCATCCCGCCGATCTTCTATTCTCTATCATCCATGTCTCTCTTGCTTCGTGTTCTTTGTGCAATCTTTGTGTCCTTTGTGTTGGAAACCGGGGAGCATAAAGGCTGAACTACATCTCAAAGTTAGGTAAACTCCCCGCTCATGCGCAATAGTTCCTTCACCTCAGTTATCAAAAAAGCTCGACCCTACCCGGCTGAAGTTTTGCAAGGCGATGCTGCCCAGCGAACTTTTTCGGGTGACAACCTGCTGCAAATCGCCATGCCCCTCGGTGGCATTGGCGCAGGTTGCATTTGCCTGAATGGTTATGGCGGGTTACAAGATTTTTCGATTCGCAATCGGCCCGCGAACTCAGCCCTGCCCGATGGACACGGCGAAAATGATGCCGCCTTTGCTCTCTTGCACATCAAGGGCCAAAATCCCATCACACGCTTAGTCGAGGGGCCACTACCAGTGGAAAAGATTTACAATCAGGGCCTACAGGCGCAGGGCTATCGGCATGGCGGGTTTGAGGGTCTGCCCCGCTTTGAGCATTGCACCTTTCAAGGCGAATATCCCTTTGGCATCGCCTCGCTCACTGATGCAAAGCTGCCCTTAAAGGCGACTGTCACTGGCTGGAACCCCTTTATCCCTCTCGACGATAAAAACTCCAGCATTCCCTGCGCCATTCTGGAATACACCCTGGAGAACACTTCGCGCAAAGCGGTAGAATTTGAATTTTCTTATCATCTCTCGCATTTAGCAATAGGTAGCCAGGGCTGGAAAGGCACCCGCAACAGCGTTATGCCAGGGGCAGGTGTATTCTTCAGCAATACCGAGACCGCTACCCATGAGAGTTATGCCAGCGCGAGTCTCAGTGTGGTCGAGCATAAACCCACCGTTAAAGCGATGTGGTTTCGCGGCGGTTGGTTTGATTCCATTTCGGCTCTGTGGCGTGAGGTTTCCAGCGGGCAATTTACCGCCAATAAAGGTTCCAGTAACAATGAACTGGATGGACGCAATGGCGGCTCTATTTTGCTGGCAGGCTCGCTCAAGCCAGGCGAGCAAATTACTTATCCGATTATTGTCACCTGGTATTTTCCCAATTGCTATAACAGTTATGGCAGTCTCAACACCGAGGCAAGCTGTGGTAGTGGGTGTGACTGTAATGCCCCGGACGCTCCGCTCTGGCGGCCTTATTACACCTCGCAGTGGCAAGATGCCCAGGACGTAGCAGCTTATGTGCGCAAGAATTATGCTGCTTTGCGCAGCCGCACCGTTGCTTTTAAGGATGCGCTTTATACTTCAACCCTTCCCTCGTATGTTTTGGATGCTGTCTCTGCCGGGCTTGCCATTATGAAGTCTCCGACTGTGCTGCGCCAGGAAAACGGCAACCTGTGGGGCTGGGAAGGCTGCTTTGCGACTGCGGGTTGCTGCTCTGGCACTTGCACTCATGTCTGGAATTATGCTCAGGCATTTCCCCATCTGTTCCCCCAACTGGAACGCACCCTGCGCCAGCAGGAATATGCCTATTCAATGGACGAGCGAGGCCATGTCACCTTCCGCGCTGCCCTGCCCGATGGCCCTACCACGCACAACTTCCACGCGGCGGCGGACGGTCAACTGGGCGGCATTATGAAGACGTATCGTGATTGGCAAATCGGCGGCGACCGTCCTTGGATGCAACAGCTATACCCCGCCGCTAAGCGCAGCCTGGATTATTGTATTCAAAGCTGGGACCCTGACCATCGCGGAGCGTTGTTTGAACCGCACCATAACACTTATGACATCGAGTTCTGGGGGCCGGATGGCATGTGTTCCAGCATTTATCTGGGTGCGTTAGCAGCAATGGTGGCAATGGCACGAGAACTGGGGCATACCGAAGATGCCAATTTTTATCAGGACTTAGCCGAGCGCGGCGCAAAGTTTCTGGACGATGAACTGTTCAACGGTGATTACTACGAACACAAGGTCATGTGGCGTGAGTTACACGACCAATCGTTTGCCCAGATGGTGTCAAAAATCGGGCGTGGTGGGGACGAAATGCAACAACTCCTGAAACGTGAAGGCCCCAAGTATCAATATGGCACAGGTTGCTTATCGGATGGTGTGATTGGCGCGTGGATGGCGAAAATCTACGGCCTGGATACGCCCCAAACGGATGCCAATGTCCGCCAGAACCTCAAAGCCATCTTCAACTATAACTTCCGCGCTGACCTGAGCGAACACGCTTGCGTGCAGCGTCCCGGTTATGCTTTAGGCCATGAACCGGGGCTGCTGCTTTGTTCATGGCCCAAGGGGGATAAATCCACCCTCCCCTTTCCTTACAGCGATGAAGTCTGGACAGGCATTGAGTATCAAGTCGCCTCACACCTCATTGAGGAAGGTTTAGTCGAAGAAGGTTTAACCATTGTTAAAGCCGCTCGTGACCGCTACGAGGGCCATGTGCGCAACCCGTGGAATGAATATGAGTGCGGTGCCTACTATGCCCGCGCCATGTCGGGTTATGCCCTGTTGGGCGCACTTTCCGGCTTTCGCTATTCAGCCGTCACGAAGACCCTCTGGTTTGCTCCCCGCTGGAAGGCGAATCCATTTAAAATCTTCTTTTCTACCGCTTCCGGCTTTGGCACCATTAGCTTGGCCGATGATAACCTTACGGTTGACATGATCGAAGGCGAACTGGCCGTGGCTAAGCTATGTTTAACGCTTGATGGCAAGACGAGAGAATTCCAATGGGATGTGGTGGCTAAAGTCGGGACACAGGCTGTTTTTAATTATTCACCACAGGGACACAAAGGAAAGAAGAATACAGGAAACAGAATACAGCACACGAGCAACGATAATTAGAGGGTATTCTGTTTCCTGTCTACTGTATTCTCAAACTCTTTGTGCTCTTTGTGTCTTTGTGGTGAATTCAAATTCAAGGAGAGACAATGACAGAATTTAACGGACTGGGTTTACATTTAGGCAATCTGGCGCGGTTATCGAAGGCCAAGACACGCTCGATTAGCCCGGAGAACTTCAACGGCGAAAAGGGCAAGGCGGGCATGGCCACCGAAGGCACGGGAGCCAATTGCGCCCGTGATTTAGGGCAAGGCTGGAAAATCTCGCCTTCGATTAAAATTGCCCCCGGCGAGACGCGGGTGTTAGCCGACATTCAAGAATCCGGTGCGATTCAGCAAATCTGGATGACACCGACTGGTCACTATCGGCATAGCATCTTGCGTTTTTATTGGGACGGCTCAGAGACGCCCTCGGTGGAATGTCCCGTGGGTGACTTCTTCGGCTGTGGCTGGAATAAATATGCCCAGATTTCTTCGCTACCGGTGTGTGTCAATCCTGGCAGCGCCTTCAACTGCTACTGGGAGATGCCGTTCCGCAAAAGCTGCAAAATCACCTTTACCAACATCGCAGAAACGGACATGGTTCTCTACTATCAGATTAACTACACGCTCACGGAAGTGCCGGAAGACACCGCCTACTTTCATGCCCAGTTCCGCCGCACCAATCCCCTACCTTATAAAGAGGTCTATACCATTCTCGATGGCGTCCAGGGGCGCGGTCAGTATGTCGGTACTTACATGGCGTGGCAGGTCAACAACACCGGATGGTGGGGCGAAGGCGAAATTAAGTTCTACATGGATGGTGACGGAGAATTCCCCACCATCTGCGGCACTGGCACGGAAGATTACTTCTGTGGCTCTTACAACTTTGATGTGGGCAAAGAAAACGGCGGCTACCGCGAATTCACCACGCCCTATGCCGGTCTGTCCCAGGTAATTCGTCCCGATGGTCTCTACCAGTCACAAACCCGCTTCGGCATGTATCGCTGGCACATTATGGATCCAGTTCGCTTCGAGCAAGACCTGCGCGTGACTATCCAAGCCCTTGGCTGGCGTAGCGGTGGACGCTACCTACCCAATCAAGACGACATCGCCTCCGTCGCCTATTGGTATCAGACCCTACCGACAGCACCATTTCCAGCTTTGCCCGACAAGGATTATTTAGAAGTGATTTAGCACCAATAGTTCGGACAGTTTCATGTACATAACGGTTTAGTGAATAGAGTTGCACAAGACAACGCGGTTGTATAGTAGCTTTAATGAGTAAACTTATATAGCGAAAGCCTTGTTTAAAAAGTGATCGAGCTAAGGAAAGCCAGTATGACTGGCTTTCCTTAAGGGGCTAACAGTATGGACGATATAGAGAAACATAAAGGCTCACCTGGGTTTACGCTTCGTTGTACTATTCAGAAGGATCCTAATGACGAAGCACGTATCAGGAGAATTTTCTGGTCACCAGATGGTAATATTCTGGCTCAACCGTCAGTAGATGGATATATCAGGTTATGGGACAGAGAAACTGGCAGACTCATTAAAAAATTAGGGGGGTCCGGGGGTTCTAGTTATCACGTGACATGGTCGCCAGACGGAAAGATCATAGCCTCTCAACATTCAGGAGGCGCTATTAACTTATGGGATGTCAAGACAGGAGAACTGAGTCAGGTCATTCATAAAGAATCTACTGTTGCACTTACAGTAGCATGGTCACCAATAAATAATAAGTTAGCCGCAGGAATCAGAGAATTAGGCGTCACTTTCCCTATCAATGTTCTATATGTTTGGGATTTAGATGCTCAAGCAGCCAAACATGAAGTTGGAAAAAGTATAGGGCCATCTGAGCAAGTTATATCAACCTCATTACATACTATTGGCGATACAATCTGGTCACCAGATGGAACGTTGCTGGCTTTAAGTTCATTCGATGATAATGCCATTATGATCTGGCAGCAGAATGCCAGACAAAATCTTTCTTTGCTAATAGAAAACCTTAAAGGCCCTACCTGCCTATCTTGGTCTAAAGATGGACAATTGATAAGTTTTGGTTCTAAGGAAGGCACTATAGGGTTGATAAATATTAAGACTGGGGAGTCACAATCCTTAGAAGGTCATACAGGTGAGATAAACCGCATAGATTTCTCATCAGACGGGCATTTCCTTGCATCCAATTCAAGTGACGGGACAGTTCGGCTATGGCGTTATGACTTTTCTAATTGGAAAACAATATGTGTCCTACCTGCATCCACACCAAGCGAATTTTATATCGGTTTGGCTTTTCATCCAAGCTTGCCAGTTTTAGCAACTATTGCAAAACAAGGATTAAGTATACGTATCTGGGAACTGGACTTGAATTTCCTTCTAGATGCAGAATCACTTATTTCAACAGTCCATTACACTAACGCCAAGATCGTTTTAGTAGGTGATAATGGTGTGGGCAAATCAGGATTAAGCACAGTCTTATCAGGGATGCCTTGGGCAGCAACAGAATCAACTCATGGGCGAAGAGTTTCTCTGCTGTGGAGACAAGAGTTTGAGTCTACCGGTGGGCAAAAGGAGATAAGAGAGATTATCTTGTGGGATTTAGCAGGCCAACCAAATTATCGCCTTATTCACCAATTATACCTGAGTGGAATATCAGTGGCTTTGGTGTTATTTGATTCACGCAACTCTGTAGATCCACTGGCTGGAATTCGTTATTGGAGTCAAGCGTTGAATCAAGCACATTTATATCAGGGCAGCAACGCATCACCAATGAAGAAATTTTTAGTTGCTTCTCGTATTGACCTTGGCAGGCTTAATGTTCGCAGGTCACAAATTGAGGCATTATTACAAGAACTAGGCTTTGACGGTTACTTTGAAACTAGTGCAAAAGAGGGTTGGGGTATTAACGAATTAAGTGAAGCGTTAAGAGAGGCTATTGATTGGCAAGTCCTACCAAAAGTGAATTCAACGGAACTTTTTCAGAATATTAGGGGGTTTTTATTTCAAGAGAAAAAGCAAGGCCGATTGCTTTCAACAATCAATGATCTTTATCACTTATTCCTAACATCTTTATCAAAGAATAAGTATGGAGAAAACTTGTATGATGAATTCAAGACTTGTATACGCCTGATGGAGTCTCAAAGCCTAATATTACAATTAAACTTTGGAAACCTTGTACTGTTGCAACCTGAAATGATAGATGCTTACGCTTCGGCTCTTGTTGATGCAGCGAGGGAGGAACCAAATGAGATGGGTTATATCCCCGAAAGTGAGGCAAAGATTGGGCATTTTAATATGCCTCAGTCAGAACGTATAGAGGATAAAGAACAAGAGAAATTATTATTAATTGCAACAATTGAATACTTATTAGATCATGAGATTGTTTTACGAGAATACACTGAATACGGGCCGCATCTAATTTTCCCCTCTGAATTCACTCGTGAGCGTTCAGATCTACCTAATCCCGAAGGTAGCACGGTAGTATTTACCTTTAAAGGGCCTACACTAAACATTTATACGACTCTCGCCGTACGGCTCTCACAAAGTGCTTTTTTTAAGAAACAAGAAATGTGGAGGAATGCGGCAACTTATACCGCACAGGTCGGGGGAATATGTGGTATGTTTCTCCAAGCGACTGAAGGAAGCGGCGAACTGACTTTATTCTTTGATGACAAGGCTAGTAAAGAGACACGTTTTCAATTTGAAGAATATGTCAATGCTCATTTACGTCGCCATACTTTACCTGAAAGTGTATCTATAAGGCGTCTCGTTGTATGTTCCTCTTGTAATACTCCTGTGAATCATTTAGCAACTGTTCGTCGAAAAGAGCGAGGATTCAACTGGATTGATTGCAATGTTTGCGGTCAACGTATTCCTTTACTGAATGATGTAGAATCTCACAAGATCATGCACTCTGCTGTACTAGAAATGGATCGCGCGGCAGATATTCAACGTAACCACGCGGCAGCAATCACAAGACTTGAAGGTAAATCTATGACAAGAGACTTTGATGTGTTTATGGCTCATAATAGCCAAGATAAAATTCAAGTAGAGACTATTGCTAATGAACTTAAGACCCGAGGCTTGAATCCTTGGCTCGACAAGGAACAGGTGGCACCTGGCCGGTGGTTCCAAGATGTTATTCAGCAAGTTATCCCAGATGTAAAGTCTGCTGCTATCTTTATTGGCCCTAATGGATTAGGGAAATGGCAAGTTTTGGAACTCCGATCATTCATTAGCCAATGCGTTACAAACAACATCCCGGTTATACCTGTCCTTCTGCCGGGTGTTCATAGCTTACCATCAGAGCTATTGTTCCTTCAGGAATTGAGTTATGTGCGCTTTGATAATGGGTTAAATGATCCAGATGCTCTGGATAACTTAGAATGGGGTATCACAGGTAAGCATCCTAAACGACCCTAAAATCTTGATAGTTTTGTATAGTGCATTTTGTATTTGCAGAGAGAAACTTTTGAGGAGGCTCCTGGATGGCACTGTGGAAACCGGATCCAACATTTTATCCTTCGCCCAAATTGGCGATGCAGGCTCCGCCGGAAAAGTTGGCTTATGTTGTGGCATTAGAACCTAACGCTTATAACGATAGCGGCAAAGGTCGCCCGGATGTGTTGATGGTGGTAGACACTGACCCCGACTCACCTTCTTATGGGCAGCAGGTGGGGCAAGTGGAGATGCCGAATTTGGGTGATGAGTTGCACCACTTTGGTTGGAATGCGTGCAGTTCGGCGCTGTGCCCTTATGCCCCGCATCCACATATTGAGCGACGCTACTTAGTAGTGCCGGGGATTCGTTCTTCGCGCATTCATATCATTGACATCAAGCCTGACCCGCGCAATCCACAGATTGTCAAAACCATCGAACCGGAAGAGATTTTCGCGCGCACCAACTACTCGCGGCCTCATACCATCCACTGCGGGCCAGAAGGTATTTATGTCAGCGCCTTAGGCTCACCAGAGGGCGATGGGCCAGGCGGCATCTTCTTGCTTGATCACTTTAGCTTTGAGGTGTTGGGCCAGTGGGAGATGGATCGCGGGCCGCAATATTTGCATTATGATTTTTGGTGGCACCTCGGTTATGACACAATGGTTTCCAGCGAATGGGGCACGCCCAAGATGGTGGAAAATGGGGTGCAACCGGATGTGTTGCTGAACAGTGGGTATGGCCATCACCTGCATATCTGGGACTTGCGTAAACGCCGCCATGTGCAAAGTTTGGATATAGGGGCCGAGCACCAGATGGCGCTTGAACTGCGCGCTGCCCATGACCCAACCAAAGCCTATGGCTTCATGGGTGTGGTCGTATCGCTCAAAGACCTTTCTGGCTCAATCTGGTTGTGGCACCGGGACAACAGCAATGGCAGCGGTAAAAATGGCAACGGCGGCTGGAGCATTCAAAAGGTGATCGAGATTCCCGCCGAACCTGCCGAACCTGAAAACTTGCCGCCTATCTTGCAGGGTTTTAAAGCGGTGCCGCCACTGATCACCGACATCAACCTTTCCCTCGATGACCGTTGGCTTTATGTCTCTTGCTGGGCCACCGGTGAACTGCGCCAGTATGATGTGTCTGACCCATTCAATCCCAAACTGACTGGCTCCGTTCATCTGGGCGGCATTGTGCGTCAAACGCCGCATCCCAAGAACCCTAATGAACCGCTCAGTGGTGGCCCCCAAATGGTGGAAGTCAGCCGTGATGGGAAACGCATCTATTTCACGAACTCACTCTACTACTCCTGGGATGAACAGTTCTATCACAATGGCCTCAAAACATGGATGGTCAAGGTAGATGCTGACCCCAACGGCGGCATGACGTTAGACGAAAACTTCTTCTTAGAAAGTGCCGATTACCGGATGCACCAGATTCGTCTTGAAGGCGGCGATGCGTCTTCTGATTCCTACTGCTATCCGTAACGGCAGTAGTCGGTAGTCAGTGGTCGGTGGCCGGTTGAGGAAACCAAAGGCAAACGAAGTCGCTCGACTCCGGGCTTCCCACCGACTACCGACCACTGGCTACCGACAACCAATTTATGACGAATTACTGGCCGTGGTTGTTGCTGTTCTTGATGGGTGCTTATCATGGCATCAATCCGGGAATGGGGTGGCTCTTTGCGGTTTCACTGGGGTTACAGGAAAAGCGGTGGCAGGCTGTCCTCAAAGCTTTGCCGCCGATTGCCATTGGTCATGCGCTTTCCATTACGGTTGTGGTAGCCGTGGCCGGGCTAGCATTAGCCAATTTACCTTTATTCCCTTTGCGCGTGGTGGTTGCGGCGCTGCTTTGTGGTTTTGGGATTTACCGGCTTTTTCGCTCGCGTCACCCGTCGTGGGTCGGCATGAGGGTTGGCTTTCGTGACTTAGTGCTGTGGTCATTTGTCATGGCCTCAGCACACGGTGCGGGGTTAATGTTGCTCCCAATTTTATTAGGCGCATCACATAATGGGCATCCTGCTCCATCAACTACTAATATGGGGCACCAGCACCAGATGCACAATATGGGGCCGATGCACGACATGAGTCACATGGATCACGCCATGCCAATGAACCATGTCATGCCGATGCAGCAGGGAATGCAAGCAGGTTCAATGGCGGAGATGAACCACCCCGACCCCATGCAGCACATGGGAGCGGGTGGTCATATGGAGCATCTCAGCCACTTACTCACACCGAGCCAGATGGCGACTTTTAATAGTCCGGCTCGCTGTTTAGCAGCCGTGGTGGTTCACACTCTGGGGCACTTGCTGGTGTCGGGAATTGTGGCGCTAATCGTCTACAAGAAATTGGGCCTGGCTATTTTGCGTCAAGCCTGGTTTAATCTCGATCTACTGTGGACAATTGCCCTCATTATCACCGGAATTTTTATCCTGTTCGTTTAGAACGGATTTAGCTCGTGACGCGGAGGGGTTGAATTAGTCGCTTTTCTTGCGGGTGCGCTTGCGAGGAGTAACAACACCGTCGGCAGTGGCGGCTGGCCCTTCAACGGCATCACTCTTAGCTACTCTTTTCGCGGCGGTCTTGCGCGGCTTCTTCGGCGCGGCAACGGCTTCAGCAGCGGGTGCTTCATTTGCGCTGACCAACGTCTCTAACAGCTCAGCCTCGGCAATTAACCAGTTGTCCTCTTCAAGACCAGGCGCAAAGCCCTGCGTCTCCGAAATAAAATAAGCTCGTTCTGCGATCATCTGACGCACGGAATCATCCTTTAAGAGTTCCTCATGCGTTGCTGACTTAACCATAACTTCAATAATCTCCTGATATACAATGTCTGGCTTGCAGTATTTGTTATTTGCCAAACCGACAACATTATACTGCATTTACATGACCATTATAATATCGTTGTGTTAAGGTTTTGTTACAAACCGCAAGGTCAGTTATAGCGGCAACTTCACAAATCTACACACTTTCTTGATATATCTTTGCACTCTTTCCGCTCCCCCGCACGTATAAATTTGTCAAAGGTCTTGGAACCACGAAGTTCTGCATGGGGTCAAATTATCAATTGATTCACCACTGACGAACTTTACAATTGGGCCAAGGAGCAGGTTGTATGCACAGCAATAGAAATCGAGGGCATTGGTTAGCCGAACCCATCAAGGGCTTACCGACTCAGCAGCGTGGCTTTACGCTTATTGAGCTTTTAGTCGTTATAGCCATTATAGCAATCTTAGCGGCGATTCTCTTTCCGGCTTTTGCACGGGCACGCGAAAACGCGCGACGCACCGCCTGCGCCAGCAACATGAAGCAGATTGGCCTGGGCATCCTGCAATATACCCAGGATAATGATGAGCGGTACCCACCTTTCAGCCAAGGCACTGGCAACGCTGGATTTCAGGGCTTTGGCGGAGGCGATGGGGCGCGTTGGGCTGACGAGATTTACCCCTATATCAAAAGTTCTCAGGTCTTCGACTGCCCCAGCGCCGATCAAACCACCAAAATCTATCCCGGCGGTCAATACTTCGATATTACTACCTACTCCTATGGCTACTCCACACCCATTAACAACACCACTCCTTGTGGTATCGCCAGCCGTCCTTTGTCGCTTATTCAAGATGCCGCAGGCACCATTATGATTGCTGAAGATGGACGGCAGGATGCGGGAACAGTTGATGCTGAATCCAAAGGGCGACAAATTCCCGATGTCGGTGAATCCCTGGACACATTAGCCGGGCGCGTCAATGGAATGCGCCACACGGGAGCCGATCCTAACGACTTTACATCGCAGTGGATGAACGTCACCTATGCTGATGGCCATGTTAAATATGTGCGGGTGGCCGATACTTGGGCGAACGGTACCCTGCGCCAATGGACTATCGCCGCTGACTAAAATGCGCGGTAGACTGTAAGGCATCCCAACAGGTTATCTTTGCATCAGGAGATGGAGAATGCGTTACAAGTCCAAAGGCTTACATCATCGAGCTATATTACATCTCTGTTTGCTATTGGAAGTCATGACATCGTTAGTCTCATGTCATGCCGCACCCGGCACCGTCACTCTGCTCAAAACACCCAACGGCGGCATTCAGCCCCAGGCTGCTGTGGATTCCAAGGGTGTATTGCACTTAATCTATTACAAAGGCGATCCCAAAAGTGGCGACATCTTCTATGTGCGCCAGCAGCCAGGCGATGCCGCCTTCTCTACCCCCATCCGCGTAAACAGTCAACCTGGCTCTGCGATCTCAATGGGCACCATTCGGGGCGCTCAAATCAGTATTGGCAGAAACGACCGCGTGCATGTCGCCTGGAATGGCTCCGGCACGGCTGAACCTAAAGGGCCGAACGATAGCAGCCCCATGCTTTATACTCGCTTGAACGAGGCAGGCACCGCTTTCGAGCCGCAACGCAATGTAATGACGTACGCCAAAGGCTTAGATGGTGGCGGCACGGTAGCGGCTGATAAGGCAGGCAATGTGTATGTCGCCTGGCATGGCAACCCGAAGGGCGATGGCGAAGCCCATCGCGCCGTTTATGTGGCGCGTTCCACCGATGACGGCAAAACTTTTGCAAGAGAGAAGCAAGCTAATACCGAATCAACTGGCGCTTGCGGCTGCTGCGCGATGCGTGCCTTTGTGGACAAGCAAGGCACACTTTACATGCTCTATCGAGCCGCCACAGCAGATGTGAACCGGGATATGACTCTCTTGGTATCACATGATAAGGGAACAAGTTTTCAGAGTACAAAGATTCATAAATGGAATATCGGCGCATGTCCAATGAGCAGTGAATCGTTCACCCAGGCTTCTACGGGCGTAGAGGGAGCGTGGGAAACCAAAGGCCAGGTTTATTTTGCCGCCTTTGATCCTGCTACCATGCAAGCGCCAAAACCGGTGGCAGCGCCCGGTGCAGGAGAAAAGCGGAAACATCCCGTTATTGTCACCAATGCCCAGGGGCAAACTCTCTTTGCCTGGACAGAGGGCACTGGCTGGGAGCGTGGCGGCGCTTTAGCCTGGCAGGTCTATGATAAAGATGGCAATCCTACGGCGGAAAAGGGCCAGCAAGATGGCGTCCCAGTATGGAGTTTGCTCTCAGCGTTTGCGCGGCCTGATGGGAGTTTTACACTCATTTACTAATCGTTTTAAACAAGTCATAATCACAGCATAAAAGGCGCGAGCATCAGTAGATGTATCGTGCCTTTTGCTACTTGCTTGCAGCTAATGTCATTAACTAGTGTAGCTGCGTTACAATGACGGCATCTATTCCGCACCAATAGGCTTCAGCCTTAAAAGCATTGAGTTGGAGCTAAAGTTTAAACGGTTCATGAGTACAAGTGCGGTTTAATGGCTTACCTATGGGTATGAACTGGTCTTTTCAAAACAGAGTTGCTTCCTGGTTTACTGCCGCTGCGCTTATCTTAGCGGTTGTTGGCGCTGTGTCTTACCGCAGCTTAACGAGTTTGATTGATGAGATGCAGTGGGTCACGCATACCCATCAAGTGTTAGAACGCCTGGATGCCACCCTCTCGGCTGTGACAAAAGCCGAGAGCAGTCAACGCGGCTACCTGTTAACGGGCGACAAAACTTATTTAGACGATTATCATGAATCGCTTGATGAAGTTCATACAGCCCTCTTTCAAGTTCAGGCAATCACCAGCGATAACCCTCAACAGCAACTTAACCTTAATTACCTTGAAAGCAGCATTGCGGCACGGACAGAGCAATTGCAACATCGTGTTGATTTGTTACAGAACAAAGGTCTGGCCGCAGCTCAACAAGCGATGGTAGCTAACAATGGTCGCGCCAACATGCAAGCTGTGCGTAGCGACATCGCCAGGATGGAACGTATTGAGCAGGGACTTCTGGAACAGCGTAAACAGAAAGTGCAGCATAGTGCGCGCCGTGCCATTCTCACGGCTTTTACTGGTATCGGGCTGAGCTTTCTGATTCTCGCCATTGTTTATCGTCTCATGAACCGGGAGATTAAACAAAGGCAACAAGCGGAACAATCCCTTCAACAACAAAGTGAGCAGGTACGCTTGTTACGCGATATTGCTATCGCCTCCAACCAGGCGACCACTATTGAAGAAGCGTTGCAAATCGGGTTAGATCGCATGTGCCAGTATCTAAAATGGCCACTGGGTCATGCCTATTTGGTTGACACAAATGGTAAGGAACTGCTTTCTACCAAACTCTGGCACCTTGAAACGCCCACTCATTTTGATAGTTTTCGCAAAATAACGGAAGAACAGCCTATCCCCGTAGGCAAGGGCCTTCCAGGTCAAGTATTAGCCACAACTAATGCTGTATGGATTAGCGATGTGCTTCAAGATACAAACTCTGTAAAATTCCTCAGAGCACATATCGCTCCAGAAGCTGGCATTCGCGCTGGCTTTGCTTTTCCGATTCTTGTCGGCACTCAAGGCGTTGGCGTGCTGGAATTTTTCTCGATGGAGCCAGTCGAGCCGGATGAAGATCTCTTAGCCATCCTTGTTCCCATCGGGTCTCAACTCGGTAGAGTTGTAGAGCGCGTGCGCGCAGAAGCCGCCTTACGACAAAGCGAAGAACGATTCCGTTCCGTTACAGAGTCGGCTAATGAGGCGATTATCTCTGCTGATAGCCAGAGCCGGATCATCGCCTGGAATAAAGGTGCTGAAAATATCTTTGGTTATACCGCAGACGAAATACTGGGCCAGTCCTTAACCAAACTCATGCCTGAACGTTATCATGCGGCGCACTGCGCTGGTGTGACTCGCTTTCAAGCCACAGGTGAAGCGCGCGTTATTGGCACCACGGTTGAATTGGAAGGTTTGCGCAAGGATGGCAATGAATTTCCCTTGCAGCTTTCCGTTTCCACCTGGCAGGTGAATGGGGAAAGTTTTTACAGCGGCATTATTAGCGACATCACAACGCGCAAGCAAGCGGCAGAGGCCCTCGAACGGCAGGCCCAAGAACTGGTTCGCTCGAATACCGAACTGGAGCAATTTGCCTATGTCGCTTCGCATGACTTGCAGGAGCCACTGCGCATGGTCGGCAGCTACACTCAATTGTTATCTAAACGCTACAAAGGCAAGTTAGATGCGGATGCCGATGAGTTCATTAATTACGCCGTAGATGGCGCAACCCGGATGCAGCGTCTCATTAACGACCTGCTGGCTTACTCGCGCGTCGGCACCAAGGGCAAAGAACTCAAGCCAACCGATTGCCAAGCGGTGTTAAATCGCGCTATCAACAATTTACAGGGGGCCATTGCGGATAATGGAGCCACTGTTACCCATGAGTCTTTACCCACTGTCATGGGGGATGAAGTACAACTGGGACAACTCTTCCAAAACTTGATCGGTAATGCCATCAAATTTCATGGGGAGGCACCGCCGGAGGTTCATATTCAGGCACGAATTGACGAGAATGATGCGGAGAAATGGCTTTTCACGGTGCGTGATAATGGCATCGGCATTGATCCTCAATATGGTGAGCGCATCTTTGTCATCTTTCAGCGATTGCATAGCAAAACTGACTATCCCGGCACCGGCATCGGCCTGGCCATTTGCAAGAAAATTGTCGAGCGGCATGGCGGCAGTATTTGGATTGAATCCACCGTCGGGCAAGGGACTACATTCTTCTTTACGCTACTGGCCGCCCCAACTCCTGCGGAATCGGATATAATGGATGCAGACAAAAGACAACCATCAACTGAGCCATTGGCTAGAGGCATTATCTAATTGAGGTATACCGAGACTGTTAAATGGTTAGCGGTACCAAAACGATTAAACGGTTAAGTGCAACAAAAATTAACTATGGATACAAACTCGCTTGTTGGTTTACCGCTGGAAATCTTATTAGTAGAAGATAACCCGGGCGATGTGCGCCTGACCAAAGAAGCCTTGCGCGAAGGTAAGGTGCTGCACAATTTAAGTGTAGCCGAGGATGGCGTCGAAGCGATGTCCTTCTTGCATCGAGAAGGTCAGTATAGTGACGCGCCCATCCCCGACTTAATCTTGCTTGATCTCAACTTACCTCGTAAAGATGGGCGTGAGGTGCTTGCTGAAGTCAAAGAGGACGCTGCTTTGAAGCGCATTCCGGTGGTAGTATTAACCACTTCTGAAGCTGAGCAGGACATCTTGAAAACTTATGATCTTCACGCCAATTGCTATATCACCAAGCCAGTAGATTTAGATCAATTCATCACCATTGTTCACTCTATTGAGAACTTCTGGCTGACCGTCGTAAAACTTCCGCCACACGAGCAGGCATAATACCAGATGCCTTATAATTTATCCCCTAAAATCCACCCTTTGTAATTTCGTCCCTTTTTATGGAACAATAATCACAGAAATTTTTGACCCAAATGGAAACCTTGACAAGAGATAAATGTCATGTTGCACATCGGCAAAGCTGCGATTCTTTATTTGTCCATAAAAATTAGTGCGTTGTTGGAGCAGGCACTGAACAATCATTGAACAGATATTGAGCACACTTTGCCATTGCAGATACACCCGTTCGTTGCGCAAACTTTGTAGGGCTGCCGCAAACCGCCACATTCATCGTAAAGCTGTTCTTGTCATCATTGTAGCCATTTCGTCGCAAATACTATTAAAGGACGGGCGAACGGCCTTATGACCAATCAGCCAATAAGCATACTCTTAGTTGAAGACAACCCTGCTGATGCAGGATTACTCCGTGAGGCGTTACGAGACGTTGAGACAACCCAGTTTGCACTGCATCATGTGGAGCGTTTAGACACCGCTCTACAATATTTAGAAACCAATCCTGCCGATATTGTCCTCTTAGATTTGTCGCTGCCAGACGCGCACGGTATGGACAGCGTGCGCCGCACCCATACCGCCGTTCCCCATATGCCTATCGTAGTACTGACTGGCAATAATGATGAGGAGATTGCACTGCAAGCTGTACAAATGGGTGCCCAAGATTATTTAATCAAGGGCCAGGTAGATGGCAATTTGCTCACGCGGGCGATTCGCTATGCGATTGAACGCAAGCAAACCTTGCAGACCTTGGCTGAATCCGAACGCAAACTGCGGCTCTTAGCCGCGAATATGAAAGATACCGTATTCGCCTATGATATGAACTCCCAGGTTCAGTATGTGAATCCGGCCTTTGAAAAATTGACAGGCTACACCACCGCAGAACTTTACCAACGCAACTTTATTAATTTTATTCATCCCGAAGATGAACCTGTGCTGCGACAGTTATGGCAAGATGCGCTTAAGGGGCAGGGCTTTGAGGATGTCGAGCACCGTATTATCACCAGGGACGAACAGACCAAGTGGTGTGCGACTTCGTGCAGTCCGGCCTTTGATGAAGCGGGACAGCAGGTTGGCATTCAAGGGCGCAGTGTTGATATTACCGAGCGGAAGCGGGCCGAGCTTGATTTGGTTGAAAGTGAGCAATGCTTTCGCTCCACGTTGAGCGCCATGCAGGAAGGTTTGCTGATCACTGATCCCGAAGGCCGTATAACCCTCTGCAATGACAGTGCATCACGTATTTTGGGTTTAACCCGAAATCAAATTATTGGGCATAAGATTACGGAACTTGGCTTAGATGTAATTAGTGAAGATGGCTCTCCACTACCGGTGGAACAATATCCGCTCGTGCTGTCATTAAGCCTGGGGCAACCTCAACATTGCGTTGTTGTTGGTATCAGAAAGGCCGCTAGTGCCTTAACCTGGCTCTCCATCAGTAGCACACCTTTAGTGCGCCCCCGTGAAGTAAAACCCTATAGCGCGATAGCCACCTTTACCGACATCACAGAACAACGTTCCCAGACTTAGCGTCTCGCAACAAAGCAGGAATTACATAAGATGAGTAGCGAACCCAGCACACCCGGCAAACACGAGGTTATCCGTCTACTTTCAGTAGAGGATAATCCGGGTGATGCTCGTTTGCTGCGTGCCTACTTAGCGGATGCGGGGGCGACTCAGTTTGAATTTCTGTGTGTCGAGCGTTTAGCCGAAGCCTTGGAGCGTGTGGCCAATGAAGCTATAGATGTGCTGTTAGTAGACCTCTCTTTGCCCGATGGCCACGGCTTAGATAATGTCCGCCGCTTGCGGGCTATAGCAGCGCATGTTCCCATCATCGTGCTAACGGGCAATGACGACGAGAGTTTAGCCGTTGAAGCCCTCCAGGCAGGTGCCCAAGATTATATTGTTAAAGGCGATCTCGATAGTAAATTATTGGTGCGTTCCATTCGCTACGCAATGGAACGCACTCAAGTCTTGCAAGAACTCAGCGAAAGCGAAGAACGTTTCCGTTCCGCTATTAGCGCGATGCAGGAAGGACTCATCCTTATTGACGCGGAAACAACAATTCTTTTATTTAATCGCAGTGCAGCGCAAATTTTAGGCGTCTCTGCCGAGCAGATGATTGGACGTAAAACTAAGGATATAGACTGGCGGGTAATCCAGGAAGACGGCTCGGATTTACCCCATGAAGAATACCTGATGCACGTAGCACTGCGCACTGGTCAAACCGCAGATGACATGATATGCGGAGTTTATAGACCAGACGGGGAATTAATATGGTTGCTGGTGAATGCGACGCCTCTTTTCCGGCCCGGCGACGATAAACCTTATGGCGTGGTAACAACCTTTAGTGACATTACCGAACGCCGCAATTACGAGCAACAATTAAAAGCGCAAATGCTGCTGTTGGATGAAGCCAGGCATGATTCGGAGCTGCAACAGAAAGCACTCCGCGATGCTAATGAAAAATTAGAACGCCTGGCGACTACCGATGGACTTACCGACTTAAAGAATCATCGCGCCTTTCAAGAGAGACTACAAACTGAGTTCCGCCGCGCCCAACGCTATAACATTCCGCTCTCGCTGCTGATGTTGGATGTTGATAAATTCAAAGCTTATAACGATACTTTTGGCCACCCGGCTGGCGATGGCGTGTTGCAACAAGTGGCCCAACTGCTTCTGGAAAATATCCGTGATACCGACTTTGTGGCCCGTTATGGCGGCGAAGAATTTGTCGTCCTCCTGCCAAATACCGATTATCCTTATGCCAACTTCTTAGCCGAACGGTTGCGAATTGCAATTGAAGAAGCCACCTGGCAGGGCGCACCAGTTACGGCCAGTTTTGGTATCGCCACCCTGACGCCCCAGTTAAATAATAGTGCCGCTTTGATTGCCGCTGCGGATAAAGCTCTTTATTATTCTAAAGCGAACGGGCGCAACCGGGTGACTCATATCCAGGAAGTTGGAGTACCAATAGCTTCAGCACAATGATGGAGATGCACCTGCTTACAGCATGAAGAAATTCGCTCTATCAGCAGCGGGCAATCAATATTGGGCAATCAATCGGTTTATATTCGTTAAACACTTGTCTAATGTGGTATAAATAAATTGCGTAACGCGAATCTACGATTATGAGCTTTGGACAACGTTTAAGACAATTACGACTGGAGAATCAGATTAACCAGCGCGATCTCGCGGCCAAGGTAGGGATTGATTTCACCTATCTCAGCAAGATTGAGAATGAGAGGATGCCGCCTCCGGCAGCGGATACGATTGTCAAAATCGCCCGCGCCTTAAAGGCCAGCACAGACGAGCTTTTATTGTTAGCTCATAAAGTGCCCCGCGATATTCAGCCCGTGATTACCAGGTCTCCGGCACTGCCCGCTTTTCTCCGTTCCATTAGCGATTTAAGCGAAGCGGAGTTGCAAGAACTGAGTTCATATGCCCAGAAAGTGCGGGCACGGCGTAAGTAGTTTCCGCTTCAGTTGCACCTTAGCACGTAGTGGCTTTGAGCCTATCCTGGCTCTCAGCGCGGGCTTGGCGGCTTAACCTTCTATTCATCAGCCCGTAACCTTATCCTCATGAAACCCATCTGGCGACGACAACAAGTTGAAGATTTGGCCTTAATCACGCTGTTGGATTTTCGGCGTCAAACTGGGTTGCCGCTTACTCCTCCCCTAGATGTGGACTTAGTCGGAGAAATTACCTGTCGCTTGCAATGGGATTGGGATGTTCTGCAAGAACCACCAGGCACCTTGATCTGGGCGGCACTGTTCCCGGAAGAGCGGTCGGTGGTGCTGAACGAAGCGCATAAAGATAGATTTGCTGAAAAAAGTGGTTTAGAACGTTTCACCAAAGGCCACGAGATTGGGCACTGGATTCTGCACGTTAAGGAGAAAGGCGACCTCGACCCGGCACATGCCACGCCACAGCAACAGATTTTCTGTCGTGGCGGCGAAACCCACGCGGTTAACTGGGTTGAGAAACATGCCGATTGGTTTGCAGGCGCGCTACTGATGCCCGCCAGCGTCTTCGTGCCCATTGCCGAGCAATATGACTTAGCCGAATGGAAATCGCTTTATGAGCTAGCAAAGTTATTCGATGTCACAATTTCGGCCTTGTGTGTGCGTCTGGCGCACCTGGGACTGAGCTATGTAGACGAGAACGGCCACCTTCAGGCCCCACCCGTAGTTTCGGCCCAGGCGCATAACAATAACTCGCACCATTCACCCTTGCCACACCATTGCTTGCCGCGTCGCAAGGCTGCCCCTCAACAAGCCCGCAGACACCCTACACCCATACCTGTTGCAACGACCACCAAGACGAATAGAGAAAGTGTGAACCCCCGATGAGGGCTTCACGGCGCTCATCTCACGCCTCTCAGGTTGCACCCGCAGAGCAGGTTCTTGTCGCCCTGATGAACAATAAGCGTGATCTGGCTATTGCCCGTGAACAGCATTGGTATCGCATTCCAGTGCGGACTGCACCACGGGGGATCGAAGCCCAACACCTTGCTTTCTACCAGACCAAAGCGTTTGGCGAAGAAAAGTGGGCCATCCGCTACTGGGCCGAAGTCAAGGCGCGGCGCATTGTCACACGGGCCGAACTACTACCAGAAGAACCCAATCACCCTCGCGCCAACAAGGAATATTACAAGTTGGAATTAGGCGAGTTACAGACCCTCTCCCAACCCATTATCAGCCGCCGGGGACGCCGCATTCTCTTCATCCCCACCACGTTAACCAAATTTCAGCGTGCCCAGGAAATTAACGACCTCTTCAATGAAAGTCCCCTGGAAGATGACCTGTGGGAAGCCTTCAAGCAAGAGCGCATTGAAGCCGAGCGGCAACTGTGCCTGGCCATGAACCGAGTGCGCTATTGTTTGGATTTTGCGCTCTTTTGCAACCGGGGCCAGATTGATATTGAATGCAATGGTGAAAGCTGGCACGCTTCACCCAAACAAATTGCAGCCGATGATAAGCGCGACGACCTGCTGGCGACCAATGGCTGGTCGGTGCTGCGCTTTAGCAACCGCGCGTTGCGTGATGCCCTGCCCGCCTGTTTGAATCTCGTGCGCCAAACGATTACGCAAAGTGGCGGATTACAGCCTCTAACGGGTGCGCTGCCAACCTTTATTCATGAGCGTTGAACCGAGCATCACCTTAGTTCAAGGTGGCCTGGCATCGGATTCTTCATCTTATCTGCCCTAACTTCAGCAGCATTTTAGCGAATTTTACACAAATTTATGAAAAATCTTGGCCTTTGAGTTGCAGTTGAAACTCAACTCAATAAACTAAAGCTGTCAGTGAAATCTTTAGAGGAGAGTTAGCCTGCTGTAACACAACGAGGGAGGAGCAACGCCAGAACATCGCCGCCATGCAACGAAGCTGCATTCCAGACACGATTCACTGGAGAATTGAGTTTCTCGCGGGCAAAGCGTGCCGCGACTGCGGGCACGCCATTGACGGCGACATGCTGCGCGAGCATCTCGACAACATCCTGCGCCAGATACAGGCGCAGGGCTTGCGTATCAAGCGGGCCGCGCTCCACTTCGAGCTTCAGCAACTCTGCCACAAATGCCACTCGCGCTGGCACCACGACCGTGCCGCAGGCACCAGAGATCGTTATCTGGAAGAGTTAGCCCAACGCCGACGCGAGCAACTTCGTGAGTATTTCGGTAACAGTCGCGCCCACATCGTAGGCAATCCGAATCTGCGCGAGCCACAAATTAATTCTTATCGTGCTATCCAGGAGTATTTCAGCCGGGGCGAAATCAGAAGCCATCCGGTGCCCCTGCATAAACCGGATACGCCCCGCGCTCCCCTGCCCGCCATTGTAGAAATCCCCACTGGCTGTGGCAAGACCGGTATCATCTGCACCGCGCCGTTTGGCGTCAGCCAGGGCCGCGTGCTGATTATCACGCCCAACCTGGTCATTAAGCGCAGTGTCGTAAAATCTTTAGCTCCACTGAACGCCGATAATGTGCTCAGCCCCGATAACTTTTATCTCAAGTGCAACATCTTCACTGACCCGCACGATCTACCCAAGTTCGTCGTCTTAGAACGCGGGCAAGTCAATCGGGAAGACTTGCTGCGTGCCGATGTGGTGGTCACTAATATTCAACAAATCCAGGGCTGGCTGTCGCCGGATAATCCGCAATTTGAAAGCGACTTCTTCGACATGATTATCGTGGACGAAGCGCACCATGAACCCGCCGACTCGTGGCAACGGGTGAATGAATCGTTTCCCACCGCCAAAAAGGTCTATCTCACGGCCACGCCTTTTCGGGCCGACAGCAAATTCATTGTTGGCAGCACCATTTATCGCTACCGCCTAGCCCAGGCGATTGCCAATGGCTATGTGAAGAATATCGTCAAGGTGGATGCTATCGCGGCGAAGATGACCTTTACCATCCACGGCGAAGTGCGCGAGTTCACCTGTGAAGAAATTCTGGCGATGCGCGAGGAACTCTGGTTTTCCAAAGGGGTTGCGCTTTCAGAAGTCTGCAATCGCACCATCATAGACCGCAGCATCGCTATCTGGAAGCGCAAACGACAAAGCGGAGTGAGGCATCAAATCATCGGTGCAGCGTGCTCGATTCAGCACGCCGAACAACTGGTCGAGCTTTATAATGAGCGTGGCGTCCGCACCACCCACGTCGCCAGTGAAGGCATGAACCTGGAAGAACGCGCGGCGCGCATCGCCGACTATGAAAAGGGCATCTACGATTGTATTATCCACGTCGGCATCTTAGGTGAGGGCTATGATAATCCCAACATCTCTATTGCCGCCATCTTTCGTCCTTATCGTTCTCTATCACCATATGCCCAATTTGTAGGCCGCGCCATGCGCTGGATTCGAGGCGGTAAAACCGTGGAAGATAATCTCGCCCATGTGGTCTCGCATGTGGGACTCAATCTCAATTTCCTATGGGAATATTTCAAACACGAAAGCCGCGATGCCGCCGTGCTATCTTATCTCGATCAACTCTTTTTCAACCATGACTCCAATGGCATGGGCTTCGACCAGGAAATCGCCGAAGTAGACATGGAGTTCGATCCTGAACTGACCACTGAAGTGACCGATGAAGAGATTGAAGGCTACGACGTGGACTCTTTCTTGCCCGTGGAAGGCTTAGATCTGAGTTATCTTGGCCCCACCACGCGCCGCGTAGATGTCTTTGTCGCCACCATGAATGGTCAGGGTTTCCGCACCTACGGCCAGACCCATGAGAAAGCGCGCAAGCAACGCAGCTTACAAGAACAAACGCGCAGTGGGCATGGGGGTGGCAGCCATCAACCTGCACCTCCCAAACTGACTAACCGCTTACGCGAGCAAACTCTGCCCCTGCCCTTCAATCGCCCCGATATGGAGCGCAAGCAATATCGTATCTGGCTCAACAAAGACGTGCAACGCGCCGCAGGTACAATTCTCTTTGCGCTCAACATCGCCACCGACGCCAGCCTGATTAAGCTTATCGGCGACGGTGACGAGAACAACAATTATGAAGCCGTCGTCAGCCGCCTGCACCGCGAGATCAACACCTTAATGAACAAAGACGCCAGCCAATCCAAACGCAATGACTGGACTTTAGACGAACTCCAGGAAGCCCGCAACCTCGTTTCCAAAGCCCGCTCTGCCATAGCCCAGGAGATTAAACGAAAGATACAAGAACGAGAGCAGTTCAAGCTGCCGTTTGAGTTTTGATTCAGTCACTGTAAAATAAAAACAAATTAGATTAATTAAAAGACATTATGGAACTTCAGAAATCACGTCAGAGAATCAGCGTGTTAATGTCAATGTTTTTTGCGCAAGTAGAAGGTGCTAAAGCAATGGGAGAAAACGACATTAGCCATATTGCGGAAACCATGCTAATCCCTATATTTAACGAAATTTATGGATATAAAAACTTAAAGAATTTGAATTTCTCAGAAAAATCTAATTATCCAAGTGTTGATCTAGGGGATGAGGTGTCAAGAGTTGCAATACAGGTTACTGCAACATCAAACAATGAGAAGATTAAGGATACGCTCCGAAAATTCGTTAAATATAAGCTCTACGAAAAATATGACCGTGTGATTATTTACATCCTGACGAAAAAAGAGAACTCATATTCAGGGCGAGGATATAAAAGCATCATTAAAGGGTGTTTGCAATTTGACAAAGATAAGGATATTCAGGACTATACGGACATCCTTAAAGTGATAAGCTCGTTACAACTTGATGAAGTTAGAAAAATTGAACGCATCTTGGAAAAGAACTTTGGTAATCCTAACGCATCTTACAAGGTTTATAGCGGGCGCGAAGTAGCAGACCGGGTCGAGGAACTACTGCACGATTATACATACCTATTTGTAGGACGAGAAACTGAATTAGAAACTATAGATAAATTTCTATTAGAAAACGGCAGTGGAATACTAACTGTCACTGGCAAAGCAGGCTTTGGAAAAACAGCTCTGTTAGCAAATTGGATAAAGCACAGCCGCAAAAAAGACTTATTTGTAGCCTACCATTTTTTCAATCAGCGATATGAAGTCACGCGTTCAACCACTAATGGTTATCGTAATTTGCTCAACCAAGTATTCACGTATTATGACCTCGCCCCCGAAACTATTTCTATTGAAGACAGAAATTTGCACGAAGTACTGTATGGAATCCTGCAAGAACGGGGAGCACGGCCTGCTAAACCGCTGGTTATAGTTATTGATGGTTTGGATGAAGCAGAACAAATCCTCCTACCTTTTCAAGTTTCCTGGCCCAAAGGAATTTACGTTATTGTTTCGGCTCGCGCAGATGGAGAAGAGAATCCTATCTATTTAGCAGATTGGTCTAAGAAAACAAAGCCATTACACCTAGAGAATTTGGCTTCTCCTGCAATTGCAGAATATCTATCACATGTAGGTAATGGTGAATTAATAGAGTTAGCAAAAGATGACCAGTTTATTGAGAAAGTAGAGCGTAATACACAAGGCTTTCCTTTATATCTGCGATTTTTGTCTGAGGAGTTAATTAACACAGCACAGTCAGGGCAGGATGTTCTAGAAGTTCTTGCGAAAACGCCTAAAGAGTTTAGAGGTTATGTCAAACATCAATTTGGCCAGTTAGCCAAGGATGGGGGTGTAAAACGCAATAAGAAACTGAGGAAACTATTCTCTTTACTTACCGTAGCGTTAGGCAGTCTCACTTCAAACGAGATAACACAACTCACCGGTTTAGATGTTTGGGAACTTCAAGACCTGCCTTGGCAAGTCACCAGATGGTTTTCTATTCAGCACCCAGAAAATGCGCCAAGTCTCTATACGTTTTCACATCCTCTATTGGCGCGTGAATTTGCGAACATATTAGAGCAGGATGGACAATCAGCACAAGATATTTTATTAAGGTTTTGCCGCAGTTGGTCAAAGCACAATAGCCCTTATGCCTTACAGTATTATGTTCCTCATCTTGCAGAGATCAATGAGTTTGATGAACTGTTTACGGTAGCATCAAATACTGAATTTCGACAGGCGCAAGAGCAACATCTACCAAATGATCCCGGACTCCCCTTGAGAACAACACGAACAGCCTTGTTAAATGCAATTACGGCTGATGACCCGATAGCAATGGCAGAATTTACCCTTGATCATGCCCGACAAGTTAAGACTATAACGGAGCAATCGCCACTTGAAACCTTGCGAGCAGGGTACCTTGAGAGGGCGTGGAAATTAGCAGAGATAGGAGAGCAGAAGAGTCGCATTCTGTGGTATCTATTGCTAATTTGGGAATTAGTAGACGAGGGACGATTAGCAGATGCAGAAGCCACACTAAAACTCATATATGAAGTTGAACCACTACGCTTATCTGGTTGGCAAGGAGAGTACGCCGCATTCCTCTTAAAGAAGGTTGCAGATTATAATCAAGACCACGCAATCATTTTAAGCTTAGGACTTCTAGAAGAAGATGACTTAATATCTTTAGCACTGTATTTTGCAAGCGATGGTCAAATCTCTTTAGCATTAATGTTAGCAGCTTCTCCAGATGAAGACTGGCATCAGATTAACGCATTTTGCAGAATAGCTACGACATCTGTAAGGAGCAATTATATCAACAACGCGCAAATGGCATTTCAATGCGCCATTGCTATTGCCCTGGATATTAAAGATACGCGCGAGCAATCGAAATTCATTGCTGATATTGCAAAGTCACAGGTGGAAGTGAACTTGATTGAGGATGCTCTGGTATTAGCAGAGCACACTTCATATTTAATAGATTACATCGAGGTGATGTCCAGCTTAGTCCCAGCAATGATAACGAATGAGGATAAGCATAAAGCTCAGTCAATTATCAGTAGCGTTATAGAAATGGTCAAACAGGTAACAAATGTTAACGAGAGAACATGGCTGCTACATAAGATAGGTAGGATACAAGCAGCGGCAGGATTTCTTAACGAAGCAACGGCTTTGCTCGATAGTATTACCGATACAGAATTATCCGAGATGGTTTTGCTGGACATTGTAAAAAACCTTGCTTCATCCAGTGATATTAATAAAGCTTTACATCTACTTAATACTATTCTCAATACAAGCAACAAAATAGACGGCTTATGTGCAGTGGCGCTGGCGCAAACACATGCAGGTGCAGATAAAATTGCACAGCAAACTTTCGCAGAGGCATTGTCAATGGCAATGCAAATTAAAGGGGCACTAGATCGCGCATTAGAGTTAGAAGGCATTTCTTTAGCACAGGCAGAGGCTGGTTACATTCAGGCTGCTGTAGCCACTGCAAAATTAATTCCCTCAGAACATGGCTTTGATGATGTTAAGGACGAAGCTGTAGGACTGATTGCCTTAGGCCAAGCACGGATGGGCGACATTATTGGTGCTCTGCAGCTACTTCGTGATAAAACCGGCTTAAATACTCGGGAATTATCTCAAATAGCTAAAATTCATGCCCAAAGTGGGAACATAGAACAGGCACTATGGTTAGCTGGCATAATCATGAACCGCAACATTTTTAATGGAGCCGATGCCCTATTAACCATAGCTAAGGTTCAAATAACACAAGGTCATTCAACAGAAGCACGTTCCAATTTAGCGGTAGCTTTAACTACGAAAAAATTTGAATATTTGTGGTGGAGGGTATTAGCGGAATCATTATCAGATATAGCAAAAATTCAAATAGACTGTGGCCACATTGATGAAGCAAGGACAACATTATCAAATGCATCTATGATAGCAAAGATGATTCGAGTTTCACCTAATTGGCTTTTAGATTTTAGTTTAGAAAAGATCACTCAACTGCAATTGCAAATTGGGCATTATGATGATGCAATGGAAACAGCATTGGCCCTGGACGATGAGCATTGGAAGGCATCATGCATCGAAATGGTTAATAGAGCAAAAAACCAAGTCCACTATTTAAACCAAAAACCACATACAGTGAAACACCCAATTCTCAACGGAAAAGAGAAAACGCAAATACAAGCTAACCCGCCAACCTTAATAGAACTGTTGACAGAAGCAAGAGGTAAGCAAAGTCTATCTGAACGCATTGAAGATTTATGCACAGTTGCAGTTCTAACTGCTAACTGTAGCGACATTGATAATGCACAGGTAATATTTGATGAAGCATTGATGGCGACTCGTCAGATAGAAGATGAAGATACACGTAATGCGTTATTTGAAGAAATTTCAAATGCCCAAGCCAGAGCAGGATTAATAGAAGAGGCATTAAGAACAGCCAAAGAGTCCGATGATTACTCTGCTGCGTTGAAGTCTATAGTTGAGGGTTTACTTGAAGCTGATTTGCTTGATGAGGCATTAAGAATCGCTACTACAATTCCTCATGAGTTGATCCGAGGTCAGATATTATCGAAAGTTGCAATAGCATTCGCCAAGAAAGCTAACATGGCCACAGCAAAAAAGATTATAGATGATCTAATTGCATCAATCCAAGAAGATAATTCTGAGGGATGGAATACGGATATTTTAGTAGCAGTAGCAAAGGCACAGGCAACTGTAGGCTTTGGATCTCAAGCCGTGCAAACGATTCAGATGATTACAAGAGATCATGACAAGCACTTGCCCGAAGTTGCCTCTCTTCTTACTGAGAAGGGGGACAAGGACAACTTCAAGCGTTTATTGCTTGCATGTGCTTACTATGATGCAGCTTCATACAACATATGTAGTAGCATAGCAAAGTTATACCCCGAAAGAGCAAGCACTATAGCCAACATAGTACTTAGTTATTCAAGGCAAGATATAGAGGCTCACATGGCATGACAAACAACTTATCGTGTCAATAGACAAGTTCCTGGAGCACCACAACGGACATATAAAAGCTGTCAGGGAGTTGAACCCGGTGAGCAATAAAGATATTGGTGTCGAAAGTGACTTTAGGCATTAGCCTTCATGCCGCCGCTGCGAGATCAAGTCCCAGGCGCGCATCATAGACTTATTGGCCTTTGCCAAGTGCTCGTTCGTTGTTGACTGCGCTTGAGAAGTTGGCGTTGATGAAGATGAATTTCTGTTGTCACCATTACTGTGATGACTTAGCTTTGCAGAAGATGTACGTGGTTTTGCGACTTTATCCTTGAGGTTAGTTTTTGCTGGCATCATTTATTACCTCTTAATAAGAGTATAAAGCAATTGTCAAAAAGCAACACACTATGTTCCACGACCAAGCAAAGCATACAGCAAATCTTTATCTAAAATAAAACCTTACGCTTGTAATCCAGACGTGGTGGCTGGTTTAGGCACAACTTTCCAATTGACACTGAACGAATACCAGTGTGCGCCGAAGTTCATAACGTCGTCGAGATAGAGGATGGCCTCGTAGTTGTTCTCTGGCGTCGGGGTTTGTTGCACGGTCACGGGGCCGCCAGCGCGCAGCACATCAATCCTCATTTGCACCATATTTCCGGCATCTGCGCCCGTCGTCAATAAAGGCGGGTCTAGCTTGTCATATTTACTACTGATATTGCCCGTCCAATCAGGTATCCACTCTTCCAGATTGACCAAAGTTGGCAGATTGCCGTTACCATATTTGCCGGGGAAGGCGAAGTCATGATGGACATACCAGAGTTTGTCGCCCTGGATATGCACCTCATCGCTGCCATCTATTAAAGTATTAAGGGTCAAGGTGGCCGTTTTGTCTTTTTCGCTGAAGCTCTTTAATCGGTTCTGATACGCTTGCTCCTCGGCATCGGCCCGTTGCGCTTCAGTTGCCTGGGGCGATATGGCCACTAACACTGTTTTTCCGGCGCTGCCTGCCTTGTTAATAGCGTCAATTTCGCCCGCCGAGAGTGCCCGCCGATAAACGCTGACTTCATCCAGAACACCATCAAACAGGGTGTTGCCGCCATCAACGGCAGGGTGCCGTCCCAACCATAGATCAAGCCTTGTATTAGGCTTAAAAACGTCCATCAATTGCAACGCCACGGGTCTGGCATTGTAGTAGAGAATGGCCTCACCCATTGTCATATCATAAGTCAGGGCAATGTGCTGAAAGGTATTGGGCCGCACAACCCCGGCTCCCGTAACCAGGACATGAGAGCCGCCATTGGCATCTTTGACATCCGCCCCTAAAATCGCTAATCCTGGTTTCTTGGCAGGCTCTATCCAGAGATAGACTCCCGACTGTTCGCCACCACTCCACCCCAAAATCGGCTGCTTTTGTGAGACATCCACCGGATTGATCCACAACTCCACCGTTAACCCATCCTTAGCCTCGATCTCTTCATTGGTGGCAATGATTTTCGCATAGCTCTTGAGGCCATCAAAGTGAAATCCCTGCCCCACCTTGCCCGGCGCATAATCGGCCCCATTATAAAGCCGCGCTTTGTTATGCCCCATGCTATCAGCCACGTCACCATCACCCATCCACCATCCCGCCAGTCCTGCGGAAACCGGTGCGCTATAAAAAGTTTCTATCTGTCCGGGTAAGGGAGGCGGTGCCGCCAATGCCGCATCACTCGCAGACCAGATACAAGCTACTATGATAATGCTGAATGCGTGTCTGAATTTGCTCATAAAATGAGACGTGATTGGGTATTGATGCATTGCTTGGCCCTTGGATTAACTTAGCGCGCAACTGCACCGCGCCATTGGTCGGAGTAAAGACCGATTTCCTCGACCGGGATCGGGCGAAAACCTATTGTCTGGGCAAGCGACGCTCCCGGCTTAAGACGAAAATCTCCTCTAACGGCATCCACAAAACCAGGGTCGCGCTCGAACACGCCATTGGCGAGTTGCTCCAGGGTTTCGCGGTTGCCGTTAAAGTCGCGCACGCACTTGTAAAACACGTTGCGCCAGACATGATTGACCGCCGGTTCGTCCAGCATAGTAGCGATGAGGGGATAACGCTTCACATACAAGTCATTGGTGTAAACCCCTGGTATCTTTTCTCCGGCGCGCAGTTGCTTCCACACGTTGTTGTTGGGGTAGTAACCACCGCTGATGCCTTGCGCGCATTCGACGAACAGGTTGTTATCCATGATGTTGTCGCGGCCTGAGTTCATCTGCACGCCGCCGAAGTTACCGCCCGCCGCACGGTAGAAAATGTTGCCATACACCAGCATTCCACTGATGGCATCATCAAATCGAATCGCCGCTTGACCTGCTGGCCCATGCACCACTTGCTTGGCCGGAGGGATGCCAATGCGCTCAAAAAGGTTGTGCCGAAATACCACCCCACGATATGTGGGGTTGGCAAACAATTCCATCGCGCCCTGATCGTCCGATTCCAGAACCGCATCGTGGACTTCGTTATATTCAATAAGATGGTCGTTGCCCTCGATCCGCATTACGCTGCTCGGCGAGTCGTAGAAGAGGTTGTGCGTCACATGATTACCCACACCTTCAAGTTGAATGCCCGGCGTATAGGTGCGGTCAATGCGTCCAAAGTTATGAATGCGGCAGTTGGCGACGACATGGCCGCCGGGCGTAAGCGTGGCACGGTCGCCACCGATGACCTCCGTGGCCCGCCGTCCGATGGTATGCACGTCGCAACTGAGCAGCATGTCCCGCGACCCGCCTAAAATGCTAATGCCATTGCCCGCCATGCGCTTAACGGTGCAGCCTGCCAACAGGCAATTGTTAGAGTCTTTTAAGACAATGCCATCGCCGCGAGCCAGATCAAAGACCAAGCCTTCAAAGCGCACGTTGGAAAGGCCCGTCCCGGTAATCATGGGCTGGCTCAGCAGAGACAGTTCAACCGTCGCTTTGGACAAATCGCCAGGGGGATACAAATAAAGGATGCCAGTGTCGCGGTCGAGATACCATTCGCCGGGACGGTCAATCTCTTCCAGCAGATTGAAGACATAATACATGATGCCCTGCTCATTACTCATGCCACCGCCGTAATCGTAAGCTTGTGCAGTCGTGATGGTTTTGGCCGCCGTGTCTATTTTGGCAATCTTGGCGGTCGCGTCGGCCCAGAGGAAATGAAAATAGCCAAATATCCAGGCGTCTTTGGCCCCTGTCCAACGGGCGGGCCGCTCATCATCGTAAGCCAACACCGATGGTTTGCCTTCTGCTTTCGAGCCGGGTTCAACCAGTTTGGTGGGCTTGACAAAACCTTCATTGGGCCAACGCGCCAGGGTCATCGGCTGCTGATTGACATAAAGCTCCAAGGTTGGCGGCGACGGCGGCTGGCCGAAGCCGCGCACCGCTAACGCGCCATAATCGGTAAGGCCGTGCGCTTTCAAATCAAGTTGCAACACTTTACCACGCGCCTCAAGGGGCAAACGCGCTAAAATCGCTGGATCGGTGACGGGGGTAAAGCCGGATAAACGCACCCCGCCATAAAGCGTTGCTGTGCCGGGTTGCTGGGCGCGATACACCACTGGTGCCGTCGCGGTGCCGCTGTCTCTGCCATCCAAGGCAAGGGTTTGCGTGACAGGATATTCGCCAGGGGCCAAGATAATTTCTACGCCGCCATCGGCATAGATGGGTCGCGCCCGGTCACGCGCCTGGATGAGCGAAGCTAAAGGCTGCTTTTCGGTGCCGGGATTGGCATCGCTGCCACTGGGTGCTACGAAAAGGCGGTGGCGCAGTTTCGGTCTGGGTGGCGTCGTTACCCGCGTGGCAGCGGGATCGCGCGGCGGCAAACCGCGAGCCGCACGACTTAGCTCGTGAGCTAAGTCGGCGGCTTCGTCACGATGCACCGCAGGATAATCTGCCATAGCCGCGATTTTTTCGTATTCGGTTCTGGCCTGCGTCGGTTGTCCTTGGGCAACGTAGCTTTGCGCAATCCGTAAATGCGCGTAGCTGCGATAATGCGCCGGAGCGTGGGAGTTGGTGACAATAGCTATCAGGCGCTGGCGTGCAGCGGTGAAATCCTTTTTAGCCCAGGCTGCATTGGCATCGCTAAAGCCTTGCTGCATCGCTTCTAAAGCGTCAGCGGCGGCTTCGGCAGCAGTCGGCACCACGTTAAAAGCGGTTTTCAAGGGCGCGACCAGGGCATTCACTTCGCTCTTGCTCAGGGCACGGTTATACAGGCGCACTTCGTCGGCGGCTCCCCAGTAATTTTGCCAGCCATTGCCAAGCGTAAATTCCCCGTTGACACTTAGATCAGCGTCAAACTCCGGCGGCAATTTTTGCTCACCACGCAGCCGACCATTGATGTAAATACTGATAAGCCTGGACGGACGGTCGCAGACCACAGCGACATGCGCCCATTGGTTCAAGGTTAGCCCCGTTGAAGATGTAACCCCAGTCGAAATTTTCTTGCCTGCCGCATCATAGATTTCATAGAGCGAAACCGCTCCGGTGCTAAAAATATCGACACAGAAAAACGCCTGGGGATAAGCGCCGTAAGCGAAGAGTCGCCGCTGGTTCTGCGGGCTGTCAATGCTGAACTGTTGTGGCTTGACCCACGCCATCACCGTCCACGAGCCTTTGCCCAGCCGCTTTTGCGGCGGCAGCGTGGTCTTCACCACCGTAGCTGGCGTACCATCCAGCAGCGCGGCGCTGCCGAGTGGCGAAGCAACCCAACCCGCCGTCGTCTGGCCGCTCAAACTTTGTCCCGCCGCGTCCGCCGTGACCTTGCCTTGGCCTTCGTCGAATTTCCAATGCACCAACAAGCTGTCATCCGCCTGTGCGAACGGGGCGGAACCAAGCAAAACAACCAGCATCAACCAACGCGGCAGTAAATTCAGCATAGAGTCCTTTAACAGCTTAGAAACACTTCTGGCAGGGCTTCCGAGTCTGGCCCAACGTTATTGAGGGATTTTAACGAAATGACTCAGCAGGCAAGCACGAGAGTTTGTCCTGCTGCGCTTGTCCAGGCGCTATTTTGAGTGTATTACAATGGGCCGTCAGTAGCTTTGGAGGTAATGGGAATGTGAGAAGACCACGAGAAAAGCAGGTTGGGGAAGAACTTTAACAGCGTGGTTAAGTGGTGGGTGAGTTCAACTTGTAAACTCAAAGGAAGTTTTAATGGAGCCAAGCGGGATCGAACCGCTGACCTCTTGAATGCCATTCAAGCGCTCTCCCAGCTGAGCTATGGCCCCATAACTCAAAACAGTATAGCGGATACGGTGCGGGCTTACAAGAGACAGTTTGGATGTTGTTGCTAATGATATATGAACTGAGCCAACTTCAAGCCAGACAGGAGGCAGCCATCCGAACTTGTGGAATTCATGCTCTCTGTTACAATGTTTAATCATGAAACAATATCTTGTGGCTCTGATGGTAGTCGGCCTCGCCGGAGCAGCGCAGGCCAATGAAAAAGTGACCCTTAGTGGTGTTCACAATTGTTGTGGCGGTTGTGCGGCGGGTATCACCAAGGCGGTCGGTAGCGTCGCTGGTGTGACCTCAACTTTAGATGGTGACAAAGTGAGCTTGGAGGCGGCAAATACCGATGGACTGCAAAAGGCCGTCGCCGCTTTATTAACCGCAGGCTATACCGGCGTGAGTGACAATGCGGCAGTCAAGGTGGCCCCTGCCACTGGGCCAGATGAGAAGGTAACTTCTCTGACTGTTACGGGCGCTCATATGTGCTGTGGCAAGTGCGTCAAAGCGGCCAAAGAAGCCGTTAAATCTGTGGCTGGCGTGAAGAGTGACACGATTGCGCCCCATGCCGAGAGCTTTAAAGTTGAAGGCGAGTTTAACGCCAAAGATTTGATGAACGCACTGGCTAAAGCAGGCTTCACAGGTCAAGTTACGAAATAGTACCAGATTTATAGCGAGACGAAAAACAAAAAGACTGCGCGGGGCGCAGTCTTTTTGTTTAGCCAGTTTTTCCACCCTTCCTCTACGGACGCGCAAAGAAGTGCGAACCAGAGCTTGAATGGCATTCAAGAGGTCAGCACTAACTGCTTGGGCATGGTTCTTGCAATCTATCTCTACAGCCTTCAATGAAGGCAATGAAAGGAGATGTTCAGCATGAGCCAAGATAACAATCAGAACGCAACATCCAATACCATTAAAGACCCGGACGACTGGAAAACGGGTGGCGAACCTATGACAGGAGCGCAGAACTCTTATCTGCACACTCTCGCTGATGAAGCAGGCGAAGAGGTTAATGATAACCTGACCAAGGCTGAGGCTGCCAAAAAGATTGAAGAGCTTCAGGAAAAGACGGGTCGCGGTTCCGAGCAGTCAAAATAAAGTCGCTCAAATACACAGTAGCAAAAGAGGCGTTGCGTGGTTCTTCAAAGGCGCAACGCCTCTTTTGTTGTCTTGCCTTCGTCAGTAATTAGCGCCGAACCGTGCGTAGGCTTGCGATTGGTGTTACGACAATAAGAGTGTCATTGGCTAATAAAGCCATATCGGGCAACGGGGAGAACATCAACTTGCCACTGCGCAGAATAGCGATAGGGAGCACATCCTGGCCATGCGCCAGACCTGCCTGGGCCAAAGTTTGGCCGACCATCGGAGAATCACTGGACACCACGATTTCGGTAAATTCTGCTTGCAGTTCAGGATCATAGAGGACAGCATTGAGAAAACCAGAAACGGCGGGACGCAAAATAGAAAGAGAGATGCGGCGTCCACCCACAACATAGGGTGAAATCACTTCGTCGGCCCCGGCGCGACGCAGTTTTTTCTCGGCTTCAGGTAAGGCGGCGCGAGCAATGATATAAAGGTTGGGATTCAAGCCGCGTGCGGACACCACCGTAAGGACGTTATCGGCATCGGCATTAAGAGCGCCCACCATGCCCCTGGCTCGCTCAATGCCAGCTTCCAACAATGTTTCATCCAGCGTGGCATCCCCTTCCACAAAGGGAATACCGTTTTCCAAAAGCACACCGCAGCGTTCGGGCTTGTTTTCAATCACCAGGAAGGGCACGCCATGTTCGCGCAGATCAGTAGCGACCTGCTTACCAATGCGTCCCCAGCCACAAATGAGATAATGTCCCTGCATGTGGTCTATCGCGTTCTGCATCTTCTGGCGTTGCCTCCAATGGCTAAACTGTTCACTGAGTAAGAGTTCAAAAGCTAATCCTACCGTATAAAGCGAAACTCCTGTCCCGCCCATAATGAGAGTAATCGTGAAGAGCTTACCCTCATCTTTCAACTTATGGACTTCTTCAAACCCAACAGTCGAAATGGTGATAATCGTTTGATAAAGCGAATCCAGGAGCGTCATCTGCTCGATAATGTAGTAGCCGAGCGTGCCATAGATAATTACCAGACCCAGCATGAGCAACGATACCCGCAAGCGGCGCATCAATCCTGCTGCGGTGGCGTTGAATACCCTGTGCGGTCGTTTCGCTATTTTCCGATTCATCGGATACTCACCATAATTGTCCCCGGAGCAGCTTAGTGAAACCGTGTGGTAGATTAATTATGCCATTTTCAGATTATGACATTTCTATAGGCTACGCGGGATAGTTAAACTCCTGGGCAGGAGAGAGTATGAAATTACAAAACAGAGTTGCTGTTATAACGGGTGCCGGTTCTGGTATAGGGCGCGTCATAGCCGTAGCTTTTGCGCAAGAGGGAGCGCAGTTGGCATTGGTGGGACGACGGGAGCATAAACTACGAGAGACTGCCGAACTCTGCGGCAATGATCCGCTGTTAGTGTCTGCTGATTTGCGCCAGGAAGCGGATGTGGAGCGATTGCGCGATACAGTATTGGGGCGTTTTGGACGTTGCGAAATTCTGGTCAATAATGCGGGCGTTTTTAAACCAGAACCGGGCGTGCTGCTCTATGAGTCACCCGTGACAGCTTGGGACGATGTACTCGATACGAATGTGCGGGCGGCGTTTTTGTGCCTGCGCGCCTTTGTCCCCGGAATGATTCAGCAGAACTATGGCCGTATCCTTAGCACAACTTCCGGCCTCAAGCACGCTGCCGGGCATGGCGTCTATTCGGTTTCTAAATCGGCCCTGGACGCTCTCACGAAAACCGCCGCGCAAGAACTGCGCAGATATAACATCCTCGTTAACACGCTCAACCCCGGTTGGGTGCGCACCGAAATGGCAACCAACGCCCCTGAACCACCCGATAAAGTCGGCCCCATCGCCGTCCGCTTGGCGACTCTACCTCCCGATGAACCTAGTGGCGTCGAATTTCACGCTTAAAGGCAATTAACCACAGAGACACAGAGGCACAGAGATTTTAAAGAAGATGTGAGAAATAGAGAATAGACTACGCTACTAAAGCTACTCTTATTTCTTACCTTCTAAATTCTCTGTGTCTCTGTGGTTAATTGTTAGCTATGCGCCATCTCGCGGATTTGATCGCGGATTTGTGCGGCCCGCTCGTAGTTTTCGGCTTCGACGGCCAAGCGCAGTTCGCGGCGTAGTTTCTCCTCATCTGATAAAGGGCGATTGGTGCGGATACGCTCGCTCCATTCTTGCAAGAAGACTATTTCACGGCAGTTTTCGATCATCTCTTCGCGGTCTACTTCGCGCAAGAAATCTTCGATGCGCTCGATGCCATCGGCAATTTGATCGAGTGCGCGGTCGAAGTCGCGTTCGTCCAGGGACAGGCAAGCCCGCGCTCGCGTGTTCATCATCAGCACGTAAGGCCGAAACTGCTCCAACGACAGGCGGTCGCTTTCTTCCACGGCATATTCTCGGATCAAATCAAAGATGCGCAGATTATGGTCGGTATCGCGGATTACGTCCAGATAATCGCCGAGATGGAAAAGCGACAGATAACGATAATAATACTGCATGGCTTCTTGCTTGAGATCAGCACACTCTTCGCTGCTCATTTCAAAGCCCTCCGTATCGCCATGCCGGTCACGGTAACGTTGGAGTCGCAACAAACAATATTCTAATAACGAGTCGCAGCCATGTGGCATTTTACCGTCCGGGCGACCGTCGGTTTCCATTTGCAGCACGCCTAAATCCAGGCGCATTTGTATTTTCTCACGGCCATCAATGCCGAGAATCTTGCGCACCGTCACTTCATTCGCATTATATTCCCAACCACCAAGGATCAGAGCAATATCTTTGCTCATAAACTTCCCCCCATTTCTCTTATTACGACACCCTCTTGGTACACCCACTCGAATCCACCCTTGCGGTTGCGACCTCGACAGGTTGATATTGTTAAGTGGTTAAACTTACTTGCTTAAAGACGCGCCGTAGCAAAGATGGTGCCCTGTTGCTCGTCGCCTTCTAGATTCCTCATAAAACGGGCCAAATCCTTCATGAAACAGGCGACTTTAGCTCCTTAAAAGCTCTCATCAATAAACTTGCCGCTGACATTTAATTCAACGATTGGCACTTAATTCAACGGTGCGACGGAGGCGATGGAGTCTGCCGGGAGCCTGCTGCAAGACCTGAGCCAGAGATAGTCAGTTCTCCGGTCGCTTCAGCAGAGCCACTGTCCGCTCCCGCTTTAGCGGCAGCCCCTGGCGGAGTGGAGAAAAACCACTCGTAATGTAACAGGGCTGAATCAGCTAAATCGCCAGTGGATGGTGCAGTATGCGGCCAATAGAGCGCCAGGCAATTTAGTCCTGGATGTAAGACATGACTCAAATCTATAAGTCGCGCACCCTGCCAGCGCCGCAATAAGGGTGCGCCATTCACATACAGTGTCGCTTCACTTGGAGTTTCTAACAGGAGTTGCGCGCCAGACGGCACTTGTCGTAACGCAATCGGCCAACGCAGCCATAGCCGCTCGTCGTCCGGCTTCTTCATGCTTTTTTTTAAGGGGGGAATCGCTTTGACAACAGCAATCCCCGCTCGCTGGCGGCTGTCAGGGATTAGCGTCGCTAACTGCCATACACCTGTCACCGCTTGGTTAACAGCCTTTGTCGCATTTAGCCCCAGCAGCCAATCGGCGGGCGGTGGCGTGGTACGAGTCCAGTAATACCATGCCACGGGCAAGGGCAGGTTATGCTTTGGAGTGCTCAGGGGCAGCGTAAGTTGCGCGATTTCCGTTCTCACCTTAGGCTTAGCCCCAATGCCAGAGAAAGAGTGAAACTGAGGCGTCGGGGCTATCGGTTCTAAAGATCGAAAAATGAAAACTTCCCGCCCGTTGCGCTGCATCTGAAAACCTTCACTACGCAGCAAGTTTTCCAGCGTGGGTAGCAAAGGTGCGTTATTAAAAGTCGTATCTACCACCACATCGGGCACCGCACCATAGCGAAAATGTAAACCCGACGTGGTTTCCAATAAGCTGAGCATTCTGTGCAGCGGCGCACCACGCATCGAGAGCGAAAACCGCGCTTCCAGGAATGGGTCATGACGGGTGGTTGTCGTTTTAGCCACACGAGCCGGGGCCGCAACACCCCCAGTGGCTCCTGCAAAATTGGCCATGAGCCAGACCGCAGCTATGACTCGGCCCATAGTGCAACGCAATCGAATAATTTTTTGCTGGCAGAGAGTCGCCATCTTCTCCTTTAAGCCCGATGCGGCTTCTATTTAGATGGTCAATAATTGATGCTGAGCATTTCTACGGCTAGATGCTTTTGCACTTGGGAGGTGTTCTGCTCAATCCAGTGGGAATAGCCGCTCACAGAACTTGGATTATTATAACGCATCTAGCGCCTGAATTGAGATAAAATTTTGCTTTCAAATGCCAGAGCAGCGGTTTGCTACACTATGAAGTGTCTGCCCAACTGTGAATCACACCCACCTGTTTAAGTCCATGACATTTGACAACAAAGATAGATTTAAGTCGCCTACAGTCACAACACACTACTTCACGCCTCAGCCATTAAATAGAGATGCAAAGGGGGCAGGCAGCCCTACAGCCATTTCCCCCCTGGAGCAAGAGGCGCATTGGACGACAGCACGGGCACATGGACACACCTTACAACTGGCCACCGGAGCCGGAGTTTTCGCTAAAGCGGGCTTGGATGCAGGCTCCCAACTGTTATTAGAAACTGCCACTTTAGACCGTGCAACCTCTATCTGCGATCTGGGCTGCGGCTGGGGCGCACTGGGCTGTTTTGCGGCAACGATAGCCCCTCAATCCTATGTTTGGATGTGCGACATTAATCTACGCGCTGTCGTGCTGGCGCGGCTTAACCTTAAACAGAACAATATCCATAATGCCACAACCTGGTGTGGCGATGGGTTGTCAGGAGTGCGTCCAGACGTTTTTGATACGGTACTGTGTAATCCGCCCGTGCGTGCCGGAAATACTGTTATTGCAAAGCTTTTTGATGACGCCCATCGTTGCTTAAAGTCGCAGGGTAGCCTGTGGGTGGTCTTGCGCACGGCTCAGGGGGCCAAAAGTTGGCAGCGACGGCTTCAGGAACAGTTTGGCAATTGTGCAACCATTGATATGGCGCACGGTTACCGCATCCTTAAAAGCATTAAATGACTTGATAGCCAGACACTCTTGTCTGGCTATCTTATGAATAAAGCAAAGCCAGACACTCTTGTCTGGCCTACGTTACCCTGCTAATGTCTTACCGACTCCTTCTTCCCCTCCTCTTGTTGTGTTGCGCTGGCTGTCGGCAATCAGCAACGACTCATGGACTTTCTACACAACGGGCGGTGCAGGTGTGGGGCAGCAAAGGGGCCAAGGATGGCGAGTTTATTCAACCGCGGGTGATCACTGTCACCCGCGATGGCATTGCCTATATCGCTGATATATCGGGGCGTATCCAAAAATGGACAGTCAAGGGCAAATTTATTACTTCCTGGATTGCCCCTAAATTTCGTAAAGACCAACCCGAAGGCCCGGAAGGAGTAGCCATTCTCAAAGATGGCAATGTCGCCTTTAGCAACACGCATGATTCCAAGGTCTTAATCTTTACGCCCAATGGGAAGCTGCTACGTTCTTTTGGGGGCTATGGCACGGGGCTGGGCAACTTTCTCCTGGTAACAGGGCTGTGCGTAGACCCGGAAGGATATATTTACGCGGCAGATTATGGTGGCCCTTTCGACCGCATTTCAAAATGGACGCCGCAGGGTAAGTTGGTGGCCACCTGGAGCGGGCACGGTGAAGGGCCACGCCAGTTTCGTCGCCCCTGCGGATTGGCGATTTCCAAGGCAGGCGATTTACTGGTTGCTGATGCGGGCAATCACCGCATTCAACGCCTCGACCGTAAGACAGGAGCTTATAAGGGCAGCATGGGCAGCCAGGGGCGCGGCGAGGGGCAGTTAAATTATCCCTTTGGCGTGGCCGTTGACCATGAAGGGCAGATTTACACCGTCGAGTTTGGCGCGCATCGCGTGCAGAAATGGTCGGCAGAGGGCAAGTTCTTAGCCCGCTGGGGTAGCCCCGGTCATGGGCGAGGTCAGTTGGCCAATCCGCGTGGCGTGGCGGTGGATAAAGATGAAAACGTCTATGTAGCCGATACCATGAATGATCGGGTGCAAAAGTTTCACTTTTAGCAGTCCAGATAAAGGGCTACAATAAGAGTAGCCTCATCGCAGATTCACGGCTACCGATGCACTACGTTTTACCTTTGCTATGAAACAAATCAATTTCCATGACATACCTCCTTTCCTGCAAGATGACCCGGACGAGCCGTTTGGTCTTCGCATTATTATCGAGACGCCGCGCGGCACCGGTCATAAATTCAAATGGGACGAAGAGTTTGGTGTGCTTTCCCTCAGTCGCATTTTGCGCAGTGGCATGGTCTGGCCCTGCGACTTTGGCTTTATCCCTCAATCGTTGGGGGAAGATGGTGACCCGCTTGATGTGGCGCTGTTGACTGATGAAGCTACCTTTCCCGGATGCTTGGTGGAAGCTCGCTTGTTAGGTGTCATTGGCTTGGTTAAAGATGGCGAAGTGAATGATCGTCTCATTGCCTGTCCCACCGCCAAGACCGCTCCGGGTTGGAAAGATGTCCATAAACTCGAAGATATTTCGCCACGCCAACTCAAGGAAATTGAAGCGTTTTTGAAGGACTATAACACCTTTGAAGGCAGTGAAATTGAACTGACAGGCTGGCGACCCGCTCAGGACGCAATGGAAACGGCCCGCGCCGCTGTGCAGCGTTGGAAAAAGCAGCAGAACCGCAAAAGCAAAAAGCCGAGTAGCAAAAAGAAGAAGTAATGCCTGACCTTTATCTTATAGGCGGCCCGAATGGAGCAGGCAAAACGACGATTGCCCTTCAACTATTGCCAACGTGGGGTTGCCATGAGTTTGTTAATGCCGATTCTATTGCGGCTGCCTTATCGCCTTTTGATCCAGAAAGTGTAGCCTTGCAAGCTGGCGTCCTGATGCTCAAACGACTACATGATCTAGCCGGAAAAGGTTAATTTCGGTACGGAAAGCACTTTAGCCGCACGAGCATTTGTGCCATTTATTCAGGAGTGTCAAGCTAAGGGTTATCAATTCAAGTTGTGTTATATCTGGCTGCCTAATGTTGAAGTTGCCATTGAACGTGTCACCGCCCGCGTGCGAGCAGGAAGCCATTCCATACCAGAAGAAGCAATTAGACGCCGCTATGAATCAGGACGGGTTAATTTTTGGCAACTATATGCCCCTCTAGCTGATCATTGGATTGTATTTAATAACTCTGGGGATGAGGCTATTGTAGTCGCGGAAGGTAGGCAAGGAACTGCCTTAGAGGTATTACAACCACAAGTATGGAGGCAGATTATCACATGAACGATGCCGCTAACAATGAACTGTCCAGGCTCTCTCCAGAGGCTCAAGTTGCTCTTATTGCTGCTCGTGAGGCAGTGTCACGCGCTATTGAAAGGCATCGCCGCATGGGTGAGTCTATCGTCATTTGGCGCGATGGCAAAGTCGTCATCGTACCACCGGAAGAAATTCCACCACGCGATTTAGCGGCCCAATAGCCGATAGTTAAATGACAAGGTGAGAGGGTGACAAGGTGAGGGGGTGACAGAAACAACTATGGCAGAGAGGATTATATGCCATCGGGATTTAGACGTTTATAAGAGATCTTTTGATAATTCTATGCGTATATTTGAGTTAACAAAGACATTCCCTAAAGAAGAAACCTACTCACTTACAGATCAGATACGACGTTCTTCACGCTCAGTAAGTGCTAACTTAGCTGAAGCCTGGCGCAAACGCCGATATGAGGCAGCCTTTATTAGCAAATTGAGTGATGCTGAAACAGAAGCAGCAGAAACGCAAGTCTGGTTGGAATACGCCGTAAAATGCAGTTACATCTCCCCTGAAGCAGGTAAGGAGTTATATAAAGCTTATAACGGGATAATTAGCACTCTGGTAGGCATGATGAACCATCCTGAAACCTGGGTTATAACATCTCCACGCAAAGCACCTGTCCCATGAATACCTTTTTTCACCCCCTCACCTTGTCACCCTCTCACCTTGTCATTTAACGACTATGAACCTCGGCGTCTCCTTTACCAATCCGTGGGCGTTGTTATTATGGCCGCCGCTTGTCGCCTATTTTAGCTGGCTGGCGCGGCATTCATTAGCTGACCTTTCCACGTTGCGGCGGCGTTTGGCGCTGGGGTTACGCATTCTCATTACCACCCTCGTTATCCTCGCTTTAGCCGGATTGCAATTAGTGCATTTCAATCGTGACCTGGCGGTCATGTTTGTGGTGGACTACTCCGATTCCGTGGGGCCGAATGCTAAAGAAGCCGCCCAACGCTATATTGATACCGCCATTAAAGCACGTAAGACCAATGATAAATGGGGCGTGGTGGTGTTTGGCCGGGAGGCTTACATTGACCAAACGGTCAGTGGTGCCCCCACACTGGGCAAAATTCAGACGGTGCCCGCCACAGAATTCACCGACATCGCCGCCGCCATTCGCTTGGGCATGGCCTCTTTGCCGGATGGAATGCAAAAGCGATTGGTCATCCTCAGCGATGGCAACGAGAATTTAGGCAATGCCTTAGATGAAGCGCAGGTCGCACGTAATAACGATGTCACCATTGATGTGGTGCCCCTCACCTCGCCACAACGCCATGAGGTGTTACTGGAAAAACTGACCCTGCCCAGCGAAGCCAAGATTGGCGAACCCCTCGAAGTTAAAGTGGTAGCGCGTGCCACACAGGATACCGATTCGCAAATCAAGCTATTCCGCGATGGCAAATATCTCGGCTCACGCAACGTGCATCTTTCACGCGGCAAGAACGTGTTCGTATTTCCCCAGAGCATCGAAGAAGCGGGAGCCGCCACTTTTGAAGCACAAATTGAAGCGCCGCGCGGCATGGACACCATTACCGAAAATAACCGCGCCCTTGGCTTTGTCAATGTGCAGGGCAAGCCACGCGTGCTCCTCGTTTCCAATGATCCGCAACAGGGCCAATTCCTCTTAAACGCTTTGCAGCGCGAGAAAGTCAATGTGGAACTGCGCGGCGCAGGTGGCGTACCGGAGCAGTTGCGTGCCATGCAACCCTATGACGCCATTATCCTCAGCAATGTCCCTGCCTGGGATTTAAGCACCAAGCAGATGCTATCGCTGCAATCGTATGTGCGCGACTTAGGGTGTGGTCTGATTATGGTCGGCGGCGAGTATTCCTATGGGCCAGGCGGCTATCGCTCCACCCCGGTAGAGGAAACCCTGCCCGTGACGATGGACATTAAGAACATGCAATATATTCCCGGCGGCGCGGTGGCGCTGATTATGCACTCGTGCGAGTTTCCCGCCGGTAACGATTGGGCAAAAGCGGTATGCAGCCAGGTTACGCGGCAGATGGGCGATAACGACTATGAGGGACTTTGCGTCTTCGGCATGGATGCGACCTGGGTTTACCCGATGCTCAAAGTTGGCTCCAATCGCAACAAGATGTTGACCTTAATCCGCAGCATCAACCCCGGCGATATGCTCGACTTCGACTCGGCCCTGGAACTTTCTTATAAAGGACTCACCAGCACCAAAGCCTATTTAAAACACTGCATTATCCTGAGTGATGGTGACCCCAGCCCACCCACGCCGCAACTCGTGGCCAAGTTTAACGCGGCTCACATTACCGTTTCTACAGTCGTGATTCAGCCGCATGATTCCAGCGGCGCAGCGAATATGTGGCGCATCGCGCGGCAGCATCATGGGCGCTTTTATCAGGTCAAAAATCCGCGCGAAATTCCCAACATCTTCTTAAAAGAAGCGGCTACCGTGTCGCGCTCGGCGATTATTGAGGAGACCTTCACCCCCCACGTCGGGGCCGATAGCTCCATCATTAAGGGCATCACGCAAATGCCGCCGCTGTTGGGCTATGTAGGCACCTCGCAGAAACCCACCGCGCACCCCGTATTGCTAAGCCATCAGAACGACCCAATCCTGGCGACGTGGCAATATGGGCTGGGTAAATCCGTGGCGTTTACCAGCGATGCGCAACAACGGTGGGCCGCTCCCTGGCTGCAATGGCCGGGGTTCTCTAAGATGTGGGCACAGACAGTGCGCTGGAGTATGCGGCAAAGCAGTTCCAGCGATCTGCAAACTTCGGTGGACATTGATAAAGGTCGGGGTAAAATCACCATTGAGGCGGTTGATGAAAAAGGCAACTTCCTGAACTTCCTGAACCCCAAAGCTCGCCTCGTGCCGCCCGACTTAAAAGGTGTTGACCTATCCCTCGACCAAACTGGCCCCGGCCATTATGAAGCTAACTTTGATGCGCGTCAACTCGGCACCTATCTGGTAAATATTCAAACCAAGCGCGGCGATAAGACAACTTCTCAGGTGACAGGTGGTGTCCTCCCCTACTCACCCGAATATAACGCGGTTGGCACCAATGACCCGCTGTTGTCACGTATCGCAGAAATCGGTGAGGGGGAAGCTGTGCCCTTTGATAAAGCAGCGCAAGTCTTTGCCCGCCCACACATTGAAGCCCGTCTGCCCCAAGATGTCTGGTTGCCCCTCCTCATGTTGGCAACGTGTCTGTTCCCGCTCGATGTCGCCGTGCGTCGTCTAATGTGGGGTGAAACTGAAGTAGAAAGTTTAGGCCAGCGCGTGCGGAATTTCCGTCAGGGCCGCGCCACACGCACCACCAAAACCACCCAACGTGACGAGTCCATGAACCGTCTGCTACGCACCAAGCAGCGCGGCACGATTACTCCCGATGCCACAACTGCGGATGCTCAGGCCCCAGCCTCTCCAACAGTTGCTCCACCCTCAGCCCCACCATCCAACGTCACGCCAGTCGCACCACCTATCGCGCCGCCACCGCCCGGAGGCACTGTTCAACCTCCCCCATCTCAGCCGCCAATTGCCCAGCCCCAGCCGGAAGCCGTGCCACCCTCACCACCAGAACCAAGCGAGACCGAACTCGACCCAATGGAGCGCCTCCGCCGTGCCAAACGCCGCGCCCGTGGCGAAGAGTAAAGCACGATTTTTATGTGGGAGGCACTAGGAAGGTTGAGTTCAATTAAGGCACAAGAACTTCAATAGCTTTGGGTTGAATTGTGAATTCAGCCGGGGTGGTGCCCATGATTTCTCCATCCACAAGCAAAGGTAATGGAGGCTCGCTCTCGATAACGACATGGCGGGCGCAGAACATAGTGACTTTAGGATGCGTGACATGCGTGCCCCTAAAGACGGATGGAAAGGCACGCAAGAATTCTAATGCCCCTGCCTCACGAATGATACATAGGTCAAACATCCCATCGTCTATCTGAGCATCAGGGGCAACCTTCATTCCCCCACCATAGCCCTGAGCGTTCGCTACCGCGCACAGCATAGCACGCAATTCGTGCGTGAGACCATCTAAAGTCAGGCGGAGAGTGGCAGCACGAAAGGTGTGCAGTGATTGCAACACTGCCGCAATATAAGCCGGGGTGCCATGCAGGTAGCGAAAACCCTGATTGATGCGCTCCGCCACTACCGCATCGAACCCACAGCCAGCCACATTGATAAACCACCGCCCCTTGACCTGTCCCAAATCTACTGACTGTGGTGTGCCACAGAGAATTGTCTGCACTGCAAATTCCAGGTTATTGCTTATGCCCTGTGCTTTATGCTCTGCACTGAGTTGGGGCATAAGGCCCAGAAAGCGAGCTAAATCGTTGCCAGTGCCAAGGGGTAGAATACCTAAACGCGCTCTTGTGCCAACGATACCATTGACCACCGCACCACAAGTCCCATCGCCACCAGCCGCCACCACGACATCTGCTCCATCTGCGGCAGCCGTAGCCGCTAACTCTTGGGCACTACCAGGGCCAGTCGTTTCCACAATGCTCCAATCTGCGGGAACTGTACCTGAAGTAACCGAACTATTTGCGACTCGCGTCAGCACTTCCTCTAACTGCTGACGATAGCGTGCTCCCCTCCCCCGTCCAGCAGTCGGGTTCAGAACAATGGTAATCTTCATTGGTGCTTTGGGAAGGGACAGTTAGGATAGAGGAATATCTATGGAATTAAATCTAATGTCCACTTTCCGGCACAGCATACGCATAAACCGCAGCTTGCTGCTGCCCCTGACGCCGCACTGCTAAATATAGCCTGCGCAGTTCTGGCACAAACAAAGCCGTGCGTGCCCCAGTAACAGTGGCAATCCGGGCTATTGGATGATAGTGATCTGCATCAACTTGCTCGATAACATCTATAAACCCCTCGTCACAGGCAGCATAGATAAGCTGGTGTGCAGCGTCATAAAAAATGTCATCCGTGTCGCCATCAATCTTTGCACGCGTCACTAATTTTCCCGACACTGTATCGTAAACGAGCATTTGCGCCGGATTGCGGCAGCCAATGAATAGGCGATGATGTGTTCCATCCAAGGCCATTGGGAAGTTGCTGCGCGCATTTACTAAAGGCCAGGTCGTAATTCGGGTAGCCTTGGCACGGTCAATGATAGCGATGTGGTCTGCCCCTGGCACATTCACGAAAAGGCGCGAGCCAGACTTTTCCAATTGAAATGATTCGGGATGCCCATCTAATTTGATGTCACCCAATCGCTCTCCTGTCGCCGGATTCAGAATGTCTAACGCACCATCACCATACCCGACATAAATTCGCTTTGCAGTGCTATCATAGCGCACATTATCGGCATCATCACCGAGCTTTACACCTTTAATTAAATTAAAACTTTTGCCATCGAAGATGTCGCAAGTTCCACTTTGGCCGTTAGCCACGAAGATTCGGTTGAGGCTCGGCACAAAAGCCACGCCTTGCGGTTCCTGCAAATTAGGAATGCTGTGGACTCGCTGTCCAGCACGCAAATCAACCACTTCCAGGCTGTTATTTCCCAACGCCGCCACAAATAAGCGTTGTCCCTGAACATCAACCGCCAGATGATCTATTCTCCCTTCAACATCCAGCAGGGGAATAGTCTGCACCAGGCGCAGGGGCAAGCTGTGAGGTTGCCCCTTTGAAACAGACACTTCATGGGGTTGCGTGACTGGTGCAGCCGGGAGCGGTGTGGTTTGACTGTAGACTTGTTCTTTTTTACCACACGCGACCAGCATAAGCGTCGCCACCAGCCAAATGACGCTCCATCTTCTCATCATGGCAGTAAAGCTTCTGCTTCTCTTATTTTTCTTTTTGCGCACTAAGGAATTCAAAGCTGGATTTCAAACAATCGAAAGGGTCACGGCGGTAGTTGTCCTGCTCCACCGCATACCACTCTACACCCGCAGTGGCACAGGCCGGGAGGATGCGCTCCCAATCAAGATTGCCCTCGCCGATAGGAGCCATCACAGGTTCTCGGTTCGCCACTTCCTTATCTTTGAGATGAATCACCGGCATTCGGCCATGACAACGCTCCACAACACGCACCGGGTCAAGCCCGGCGTGTTGCACCCAGTAGATGTCAATCTCCATCAGCATATTAGGGCCACCCTGCTCTAAGAGAATATCATAAAGGCTGCGGCGTCCCGACCCTACCCGCTCGAACTCATGAGCGTGGTTGTGATAGCCAAAGCGGATACCAGCAGCTTTGAGCTTTTCTAACACCGGCACAGCATCGTGGGCAAATTGCTCATAGCCCTCGGCACCTTTCCCCGCATAAGATTGCGGCACGCCACCAATGGCCACAAAGTCACATTCAAGCGTGCGATGAAAATCAATCTCCTCATCGGTGCGCTGGGCTAAGTTGTCCCAGCCGCGATGGGTGGCAATACACTTGAGGCCATTATCATCGAGCATCTTCTTCGCTTGCGTCACGGAAACTTCGGGGTTATCGCCGTTCATCGCCGCCACTGCCGATAACTGCACGGCGGGATAGCCAATGGCGCTAATCTTGGCGAGGCTTTCGGCTAAGTCACGTTCATTCTTGAGGAACTCGCGCACAGTGTACATTTGCACGGCCAACTTATCGGAAGACATGATTTCTCCTTTATTTGAAAATTAGCCACAGAATCACACAGCAGAACACGGAAAGTGGCCTTATTATCCGCAGTAATAATTTAAGACAAAAGGGACACCGTTTGTATCGGTATCCCTTTTGTGCATCTCATTATGACACAGGCTCTAACTGCCTAACTTGCCCATCTGCTTCAAGTTTTCCAGGCTGATGCGAACACTATCAAGCGGATTGCCAGGGCAAACGTCCTGCTCCACAATGTACGCCTGTGCCCCACCCGCTTCCGCTGCTGCAAAGATAGCAGGCCAATTCAAAGAACCCGTGCCCACTTCGGCAAAGGTCTGCTTCTCATCTTTGGTCATATCTTTCACATGGATTAGCGGGGCGCGATTGGCATATTTCTGGATGTATTGCGCGGGGTCAACGCCACCCTTTTGCACCCAAAAAGTATCAATCTCAGCCTGCACAAATTGGGGATCGCTATTCTCATAAATCAAATCAAGGCCATACTTGCCATCGAATTGATCCTTAAACTCAAAATCATGGTTGTGATAGCACAGGTGCATCCCCGCTTCACTCAGTTTGCGACCATATCCATTGAGTGTCTGGGCAAACTGCTTGTAACCATCAGCGGAACCGCGCTGGTCGCCGGGAATCGAGGGGCATACGATATAGCGGTTGCCAAGTGTCTGGTTATCCGCAATTACGCCATCCAAGTTGTTCTTAATCGCGTCAAAACCGGTGTGGTTGCCAACAACTTTCAAGCCCAATTCGTCAATCAGGTCTTTGATTTGAGAAACTGAAGCGTTGCCAAAACCGGCAGGTTCAATACCCTCATAGCCCATCTGGGCCACCTGGCGTAGCACACCGGTCATATCGTCTTTGGTCAGATCACGCAGCGTGTAAAGTTGTAGCGCAATCGTGGGTCGTGTTTGTGACATAAGTTCCTTTCAGTGCTTGAGATTTTTAGTTATTGTGCATTTTATCAGGTATGGTATTCTGCGTTGATTTTAACGTAGTCGTAAGAGAAGTCACAGGTCCAGGCTGTCCAGTTGGCCTGCCCTGCACCTAACTGAATCCGCACTGTTAGTTCTTCCCGGCTCATCGTTGCCTCAGCTTCTGCTACAGCAAAGTCTGTTGGCTCGCCATTGCGAAAAACCTCTATATCGTCCAGATAGATGCTCATTTGCTGTGGATTGAAGACCACCCCTGAGCGTCCAGCGGCCATTGCCAGACGACCCCAGTTAGGATCACGACCAAAAATAGCTGTCTTGACTAAGGGTGAGTTGGCTATCGTCATAGCGATGCGCTTAGCATCTTCAGCAGTGGCAGCACCCTTCACTTCAATGGTGACCAACTTCGTCGCGCCTTCTCCATCGGCAGCCACCATTTTAGCGAGAGGAATACAGACGGCTTCAACCAACTGACAAAACGCTTCAAAGTTAGCTTCGGTGATAGAGACTCCACTGGCATCATTAGCCAGCAGGAAAGCGGTGTCATTGGTTGAGGTATCACCATCTACTGTAACCGAGTTAAAGGACTTTTGCACACCACGTTCCAGAGCTTGTTGCAGCAGAGTTTTTTCAACCTCAGCATCCGTCGTGAGAAAAGCCAGTAGCGTGGCGTGCAGAGCTTGCGGAGTCTGCAACGCGGCCATGTCGGGGCCGATCATGCCCACGCCCTTAACTTGGCCGCCAACGCTTACTGACTTGCCATCAATGACCATCCGAGCCGCGCAGAATTTGGGACGGGTATCAGTTGTCATGCTGGCCCGCGCCACCTTCTCATTAGTCTCTGCCTCACCTTGCAGTTCAATAGCCTCAACCGCTATGGTGACCTTCTCGATGGGTAACTGATGCCCGATAATACCCGTCGAGCAAACCAGAACTTCCTGCGCCGAGCAACCAAGTTTCATCGCGGCTAACTCGCACATCTGGCGGGCATTGGCCAGGCCGCGTTCACCCGTGCAGCAATTAGCATTGCCCGCATTAGCAATAATAGCGCGGGTTGTTTGATGCGCCGCGTGTTCTGCACTGACCCAGACCGGAGCCGCTTTAACTGCATTGTGTGTAAAAACAGCCGCCGCCGTAGCAGGTTGCTCCGAGACGATGAGAATAACATCATCACCCTGCGTTTTGATGCCGCCACGCGCTGCCCCAGCCACAAAGCCCTGCGGTGTAACGACCCCACCTTGCGGCAAAAACTCGATTAAAATTGCATCACTCATGTTATAGATTCTTCTCTAAGAACTTCCAGGCTCCCACACCATAAAACTGGTGCCGACCTTCAAAGACTTCGCCGCCGCACTGTTTAGGCACGCCAAAAACTTTATAAATCTTTTTCACGTCATTCAAGGCGCGACGAAAAGCCTCCACCGGAAAAATGTTATCTGCTGTGCCATTCTCACACCACAGGGCACGCGGTGCAACCAAGCCCGCAATATCGCTCATTTCCGTATCTAAGAAAAGTCCCGGCACAAAGTTGTCAATGCAATGAGAGATGGACATAATGCTGTTGCGGAAGGTATTTAAGAATCCACTCACCACAGCAGCGCGGATGCGAGTATCCACCGCCGCCAGATAAAGGGTGTTAAGCCCACCACCACTAATGCCCATTGCCCCGATGCGCTGCGGGTCTACTTCGGGCCGGGTTAGCAGATAATCTACCGCCCGCATCGCGTCATAGACGCGCCAACCCGCCATCGTTTCGCCCAGCATAAAGGCCGTGCCAGTAAGGGTCTGGCAACTCGAAGCATTGGAGCCAGCTTCAAACTCGCCTTCGCGCCGCCTGCCAAAGCCTAAAATCTCAACCGCCAAAGCCGCATAGCCGCGCCGCGCCGCTTGCAAGGCGAAGTCATGATGATATTCTGTTTCATCTGCGGGGCGCGGTTGACCGAAGGCATCCAGCCCCACCACTGCATCCACGCCATAACCATGCCCTGGCAGGCAAATTAAGGCAGGTAGCCGCGAATCAGCAGGCAAGTTCCTGGGCAGCAAGAAATAGCCAAAGACGAACAATCCCTCCCGGCTCTTGAACTGCACCGTTTCTCGCGTGTAATCCTCAAACTCATCATGGGCCACCGTGCGTGGCTGTAACGGCGCTGCCGTAGGGGGAAAGCCACCCAATCGTTTGATAAATTGACGACGCAACGTGCGCTGCCATTGTTTAGCTTCTGCTAAATCTTGCGCCGCGAAACCATAACGCGGCTGCACGTTCATTATTGTCTTTTTCCAGCGCGCGGCATCGTAGCTATTTTGCACACTGCCTGTGCGTTGAGCCATAAGAATTCCTTATACTTGCCTCTATAAAAAGATAAGCGATGAACACATAGTGTATTGCAAATAACGTCAAGGGGAAGATTATGCACCTTCAGCACTTTTATGGAATTTGGTTATTGCTGTTTATCTGTGCGCTGCCAGGCGCAGCCCAGGTTGTAAGCCCAACAAATCAAGAAGCGCAAACCATACGCATCGCCTTAGTTTCCGATACACACACCACACGCGGCACTGCCGAAGATCAACCTCTCTACAAAGGCCGCTTCGACAAGGTCATTGAAGCCGTCAACGCGGCCAATGTCTCCCTCGTACTCATCGCCGGAGACCTGACGCAAGGTGGCCACGATGAGGAAATAGCCGACTTCAAAGACCAGATCAAAAAGCTGCACGCCCCTATTCTTTATGTGCCGGGCAACCATGATGTGGGGGATAAAATTCTACCGACTAAACCGGGTGGCGTTACCGCCAAACGGGTGGAGCACTATGAGACCCTGTTAGGCGCTGCTTTTTTCGAGAAGGAGCAGGCCGGGGTGCGGGTGGTGGGGCTTACAGCTTCGCTGTTGGGAAGTGGGTTGCCGCGCGAAGCCGAGCAGTGGACATTCCTGGAGAAAGCACTGGCAAAACCGGCCAAGTTGCCCACGTTGCTGTTGATGCACTATCCATTGTTTCTGAAAACACCCGATGAACCCAGCGATCCTTACTGGAACGTAGAGCCGCAACCCCGTGCCCGGCTGTTGGCTCTGCTGCAATCTGGTGGGGTGCGCGCTGTGCTGTCAGGACACCTGCATCGTCCACTTATCAACCACTACAATGGAATTTTACTGGCGTCCTCACCACCGGTTTCGTTTGGCCTGCCACGCGGCAAGCAGCCCCAGGGATGGACGCTGATTACGGTCTCCCCACAGCAAGAGGTTAATGCGGAATTTCAATACATTGCGGATTAATTAACGTATTGAAATTAAGGCCACGGAAAATCGGGGGCTGACCAGTTGAACACCATTTTACCAACCGCCCAAAACATTGCCATGCTGAACTCGCCTAAGATCATCCCCAGCATAAAAGGTGCAATGCGGCGGAAGGTCTGAATGCCGCCAAAGCGCATCACGATACTTTTAATGATCCAGGCGATGAGGAAGGGAAACCAGAAAACGATCATGGCCCAGTTGGGTGTGATGGCGTAGGCTAATGGGTGTAGCGGGAACCAGGTAAAGTTCCCGCGCATATAGACCAGGATAATGGTCACCAAAATACCCACTGCGAAACCACCATAAGCGGTGGCATCTGGCGGCTGGAGATCACCCTTAATCATAGCATGGGTCTGGTTGAGCATATTGGCCGCGTTGCCCTTGGTCGGATAGTCATAGAGCGATAAGTGCCCTTTGGTGTAGCTGAAATAGAGCATAAAGAAACTGGCCGACACAAAGGCAATCACCACCGCCAGACCCAAGGGTAACAGCAGGGAACGAGGCTTGACACGCAACTCGCCTGCCATTTTCTGGTCGTCCATCATGGGAGATAGCAGCACCCCACGCAGGTCACGCGCAAAGACAACATTCATCAGCCCCATGAGCGACAGGTTCGTCGGCCCCAGCACTGACATTTGCGGGCAAACCAGGCTAATTAAATGCGCCGGTAAAAAGCTGGTTTCGGTCATTAAAAGACCCGCTTCGCAAACGGCGCGGCTCATGATAAGGGCCACGAAGAACATATAAATGCCCATCTGCGCGACTGCCAGAAGGGGGTTCATGCCCGCGAGAGAAAGCCACAGCACAATGCCGCCAAAGCCCGCTATCAAACCAATAATGGCAGTGCGATAGCTCATTAGTTCGCTGCTATCATCAAGGAGCTTTTCCTTGCCAAAAGCGGTGCGCCACACCTGTTTATAATAAGGCAAGCCGATGCGCAGTTGGGCTAAAACAAGGACGATATAAGCGCCCGCCGCTTGATAACCCGTCCAGACACGAGCATTGTGTGTTCCAATGGGCGTCGGCATACCACCCATGAGTACTGCACCGACATCCTGCAAACGGCTCAGAACAAAGAAGAACCAGAGCGAAAAGAGTAAATCAGTCGGCAGGAAAAAGCCAAAGCCAATAGCCGCGAGGGAAATATAGATGTGGGTATAGTCAATCTGATTCCAGGGCCGCTCCGTCAATAAACCGTTAATATCCAGATCGAGCACAAAGCGGGGCCAGAGGGGGTTATTCGCTTGCAAGCCATTGAGTCCAAAGACAATCGCGGAGAATGCAAAACCCATCCACATCACACGATTCGAGAAGAAAGGTTGGCCTTCCACTTCATCACGAATGATAGCGAGCGGTAACGTAGTAAGCGGAAAGCGCAACTGCTCGTTATCCATCCACTGGCGGCGCAGCAAGGTCGCCAGACATGCAAAGACAAAGATGACGCAACCCACCAAAGCAAACCAGTTGAGCAGCGGCCCAAACCATACGGTAAAAGGAATCGGCTGCCCGCTGCGCAACCCCTCAAAGAACTGGCGCATGGCTTCGGGCGGTGGCTGCACCCCCGCCGAGGGCACAAAAGGAACTGCCCATTTCGGTAGGTGCTGCGTAATCAACTCATTAAATTGATTCTCGCGCGTCGCGTAGTAAGGCAAATACGCCAGTGGGGGAATAACCTTCTCCACTACACCGCGCGTGGAGACCATCACCCCCACCAGAAGCATGGCGTAAATCACCAGAATATCGGCCTGACTGAGCCACTCGCGCTTGAGCAGGCGCGACAAACCACGATTAAAAAAGGCTATGGCAAAAAGTGAGGCTACGGCGGGTGGCGCAAGCTGTAACACGCCAAACTGCACCGTTTTAGAGACCATGTCGGCATAAACCGAAATCAGACAGATGCCAACCAGGAGGGGAATACCGACTAATAAAGCCCGCAGTCGTAAACCATAAACGCTGCGCGGCACATTGTGAGTAGGCCGTATTACTACCGGAGTGGGTGAAGCAAAGGTAACAGAAGAAGTATCAGCAGCACTCATCAGGTTAATAATTAACTTCGATTATGATGGTTAGTTGGCAGATGCATTTAACGCGTGGATGGTGATATGGAGCATATTAAATTATAGCTGCCCCTGCAATCACCTCATGATTCAAACCGCCTCGACTCTCTTGATAAAACCTTGATTGACTCTATGCAGTGCCGCTACTTATAATTCAGACAGACCATAATGGACGCAAGATTGCTATTCTTGATAGTTGGAACAGTGAGCCTCCATATGGGAATATCACTAAGAGGGAGTTAAATCATGAGAAATTCAGTTAGCCGGATTGTCGTCGTTGCGACTTTAGCCACAATAGGCAGTAGTTTATTGTCCAGCCAAGTCAAGGCACAGCCAGCCAAGAGGCCAGGGCTGATGAATCGCCTGTTGCATCGTAATTCTGGCACTACAGGCACCAGCAGCACGGGCCGCATGGGCGGCGTGGTTGGTAACAAGAAGACCCATGTGTTCCACTTGCCGGGGGATCGAGGTAAGTTGCCTGAACCACAAAATCGTGTTTATTTCCGCACGGCAGCAGAAGCCCGTGCCGCCGGTTATCACGAGGCAGGTGCTACCAACCCCAAGAGTCGCGGTGCTAAAATGGGTGCTACGCATGGCTTATTCCACCGTCCAGCGCACGCAACGCATTAAGTAACCCAAGTTGCCACCTCTCCCTGGCGAATGAATTCGCAGGCAACCACAACACCAAGTCCGCCTGCGCGGACTCCAGAGTATGACTCTCCAGCCCATCCAGGTGGGCCTGGCTTCGGGTTGACGCGGCTTTAGCCGTCTCGCATGAGAAGTGGCAACTCACTATGGAACATTAGGCACTCGCAACCGAAGATGGCGGATGAAGCCGCGCCTCAGCAGCATAAACCCAATTGCTAACCGACGCGGGCAATGTACCCTGGCTGTTCTCTTGCGGAACCCGCAAGAGAAACACACGGCCCACCATAGACACGGTTTCAGCCGCCATCTAGCTGCTCATAACCCTGCGCGCAAAGCTTGCACATCGCGTTGCAGGATGTAGGCGCGTTCTTCGGGAGTGTATTTGCCTAATGCTTCATTCTCGATGCAAAGATCACGGGTATAGCCTGCATCCCGCAGAATTTGCACGACACGGTGAATGTCTATGTTGCCCTCATCCAGTGGGCAGCAATAGCGGCCATATTCATAGCCGATTTCGCGTTGGGTTTCTACCATCTCCGGCGGATAGTTAATGTTCTTAATGTGGGTGTGTTTGGCGCGGGGCGCAAAGCGTTCCAGAATCTCGTAGAGTTTGCTCAGAGGATGTCCATACCAATAGAAATTGCCGGTGTCGAGTGTCATCCCCAGCCGCTCATCCCCAACAGCAGCAAAGACTTCATCCAGGAATTGCGGGTCATTGGAAATATGCCCATGATTCTCGATGCCTAAGTCCACGCCAGTATTCGCTGTTTGTCCGAGCACTTGGCTAATACGGCGCACAAAGTTATCGCGGATTTGTGGTACGGAGAGCGTGGTGTTGCGTGTAGCGGTATCAATCCTCACTGCGGGAGACCCTAACTCCTGTGCCGCACGAGTGGCACGCACCGACCACTCCACATGCTGATCGGCTTCGTCCGCAGAAAAGTCGGTCATCAACAGCAGCGCCGCCACTCGCACCCCTTCGGCATCAAGTCGAGCTTTCAGGTGAGCAGCATTCTCCAGGGTATCTATTAAAAATGGCGTGCTACCATCGCGTAGATTAAGGCCCGGCAGACGATACTCCCGATCCACCAATAATTCAACACTGGTCACTTCCAGAGCATGGAGCAGGCTAAAGCATGACTCGCCATTTTTCACCGGCAGCATCGCATCGCGGACAGCCACATCCATTTTGGTGGTTGTATTCATGTTCATTTCCCTTTACTTTTGGCTTCCCCTTGTTGATTGAATAAAAGTAAACAACAAACCGCGGAGACCGCGGACCGTTAAACGAGGATAGAGAATTAAAAAGCGAGGATGGTAAGCGGTCTGCTGTGGCGATCCTCTATCTCCATCTTCTATCCTCAATTTCTCTGTGTTCTCCGCGTCTCTGCGGTTTATTTTACGGGAATCTAAAGGTAAATACCCTGACCTAATAAGAAAACGAAACGCCCAGGCTCAAGAGGAAGAAGAGCACCGCAAAGATAATCGGCAAGACGCACCCGGCCATTAGGAAGCAGCCGAAGGTACTCACAAAGAGACGGGCCACCGGCACAAAAGAAGGCGTAGGATCAGGACGTGGCCTGCGCATCGGGAAGGGGCGGCGCGCATAGGGCGGCATATCGAAAGGGCCAGGTCTACTGACACGCACCCGCACTGCATCATTTTGACGTGGTGCGGTTGGTCGTTGCACCGTTGGTCGGGGTGGAGGTTGCTGCTCCTGGGCCTTTAGTGCTTCAAGTTCTTCCGGCGTGGCAAAGCGTGTCGGCAGTTCCGGTTCAGGTTGAGGGCCATGACCGAGATTCTGATTCTGTTGGCTCATACGCCTACCCCATAATGCTATTTGCTTGCCAACAAGCTGGCTGATTTCCACTGTAATGTAGTTACAAATCAGCCAGCCACCATGAGTGCCGATCACGACACTCAAAGAGGACGCACCTTATGAATACCTGGGCTACAAACCAAACTTAAGTGCCGCATTAAGATAAAGCCGATCACTGGCGGTAAGTTCTAGGGCAAGCACATCGGTAAGGGGCAGAAATTCGGTGGTGCCCTCAAAGTTTTCAGCGTTTATCTCACTAATTACAACATTGGGCATAAACTCCTCTGCCCTTGCCGCGTAAATAAGCTGCACAAAATCTGGATAGGGATAACGATAGCCTTCTGGTTTAGGACTAAGATGATGAAAATGTTTAAAGCCCAGCAAGTGTGGCTTTGCGATAACCCAACCTGTTTCTTCAAGAATCTCTCGCCGCAGCGTAGCTTCCAGACTTTCACCTGACTCACGCCGTCCACCGGGTAAGATATGATAGCTATTTTCCAGATTGCGCACCACAAGGACGGCTTCTCCCCGCAAAAGCACACAGCGCACGGAAGTTATAAATTCCACTGGTAGCACTTCGTGGCTCAGGTGAGAAGCGATTTGAAGCGGCAAAAGGCCATTGCCCCAGACTGCTGATTCTTCCACACAAGCTGTGTAGTTTGCCAAGAATGCGGCGAGTTTCGGAGCCATAAACTTGGTTACAGGTAATCTGCTATCAACCGCGTAGCCAGACCTGCATCTGCCCCGGCTCACGGTTGGCCCAGGCATAATAAGGAATGGCTGTGAGTGACACGCTCTTAGGCGTTACAGAGGAAGCCTGAACTGTAGTGCGATAAAGCTGCCCCTGCCAACCTTGCTCCGGGGCTGCAACTTCTGCTTCACCATTTAATACAACCACACCATTCAGTAAGTTGGCGTTATATTGGGCGCTCAACTCATTTTGCTCCGGCAACATAACATCGCGCAAATCAATATCAAGGTTATCAATAGCTTCCAGACAATAAAGCAAAGGGCCACGCATTAAAGCAACCCGACCCACATTCTCTAACGCATACGGATGCGATACTATCCGGCGCACCGGCATGGGTAGATACAGATGTACAGTATCGCCGGTTTGCCAGGCGCGGCGCACTTCTGCATAGGTGCCTGGCTGCACCAGTGCTTGCACCCCTGCACCATTCACTTGAACTTGCGCGTCCTCTTCACACCATGATGGAATACGCACCAAGAGGCTGAAATCACCGCTTGCTTCGACCTCGCTCAGACGCAAAGTTATATCGCCATCCCAGGGATACCGAGTCGTTTGCTCTATCGCTACAGAGCCACCATTCGGCAAGTCCAGACGGGCATTTCCCTCCGCATAAAGATGCACCCAGACGCTTTTATCCGAAGTGCTATAAAAGTAAGCGGGTAACGAGGCCAGCAGACGCGCTACATTGGGCGGGCAGCAGGCGCACCCAAACCACGGTTGGCGGCGATGCGTGCCATCATCGGCCAGGGGATTTTGATAAAAGTAGGACTGTCCATCTAAGGAAAGCCCCGCCATTACGCCATTATAGAGCGCCAGTTCCATGAAATCAGCATAGCGCGAATCGCCTTCGAGCATTAGCATCCGCCAATTCCACATCACGCTGCCAATCGCGGCACAGGTTTCGGTGTAGGCACGCTCGTTAGGCAGTTCATAGTCTTTGCCGAATGCTTCCCCTTCGTAGCGTGAGCCGATGCCACCACTGACATACATCTGCTTGGTAGTCATGTTGTCCCACAGGCGGTCGAGGGCTGTGCGCAGGGCACCCTCCCCCGTTTCAGCCAACAGGTCGGCTACACCTGCATTCAGATAAACCGCGCGCACTGCATGGCCCGTCATGCGATCTAACTCACGCACCGGCTTATGATCCTGGTGGTAACTGCTCCCGCCAATGGTACCATGCCCGCGCACATCTATGAAAAACTGGGCTTGCTTGAGATACTTGGCTTCTCCTGTGGCCCGGTACAGTTCGACAAGGGCTAACTCAATTTCTTCATGCCCATCCGTCTGGTATTGCTTGCCTTCTTCCTTGGGGCCAAAAGTGTCGCTGATATAATTGGCCAGGCGACACGCGACCTGGAGCATGTTGTCCTTGCCAGTGGCGCGATAATGGGCCACCGCCGCCTGAATAAAGTGACCCGCACAATAAAGCTCGTGCATGTCTTTTAAGTTCGTCCAGCGATCTTGGGCTTTGTCGAACATAAAATAGGTGTTGAGGTAGCCATCTGGTTGCTGGGCATCAGCAATCTCTTGCTCGACTGTTTCCACCATCTGCACCAGGTCAGGGTCGTTTTCTGTGGCTAATGTCCAGGCGGCGGCTTCAAGCCACTTATAGATGTCTGAATCATTAAAAAAGATTCCCTCGAAGGGAATGTCTTTCTTGCCGGACGCGCGCCGAAAGTTATCAACCCGGCCTGTGGTCTCACAGTGTTGATATTGAGAAGGCAGCGTTTTTTCTTGATTGATGCGGCGGCGCGGCTGCCAGAAGGTGTCGGATAAGGTCACATCTCGCAGCGGCACCGGACGCAACTGAGCGTGTGGACTATGAGTGGTATCTACTACAAACGAGGTGGGTTCAGACGGCACAGGCATTTCGTTTCCTTTATGGTGTTTAGCGTTAAGAGCCGGGGGATAATCAGCGTCCAATGGGCGGCAGTCACAAATAGGCAATTGTTATGATTTCATACTCTTTCTGAACTTGTCAATGAGACAGCTTCATTTTGCGGTCAGTCCACTTAATTCAGCCACGCCACAGCCTAACTTCGTTAAAATAAGATTTATGCAATTATTAGACGGCAAAGCTGCCGCTGCAAAGATTCGCGCCGAAGTTGCTGAAGAGGCTACGCGCTTGCGAGAGCGGGGCGTAACTCCAGGGCTGGGCACAATTTTGGTCGGCGACGACCCTGCCAGTGCCACTTATATTGGTATGAAGCATCGTGCCTGCGAAGAAGCTGGCATCGCTTCGATTCATCGGCATCTGCCTGCCAGTGCCACACAAGATGAGGTGATAGCGGCCATTCGGGAATTCAACGCTGCCCCCGCCGTTGATGGTTATTTGGTGCAATTGCCGCTGCCGAAAGGTCTCAACGAAGAGCAAGCCCTCTTAGCCGTTGACCCGGCGAAAGACGCGGATGGACTCCATCCGATTAACTTGGGGCGACTGGTCATGGGCGCACCTGGCCCGATTCCCTGCACTCCGGCAGGCATTGTCGAGTTATTGGTACAGAATGATGTGCCCATCGAAGGCAGGCATGTGGTGATTGTCGGGCGCGGGTTGACTATTGGTCGTCCGCTGGCATTATTGCTGGCACTCAAGCGGCCTCATTGCAACGCGGCAGTGACGGTTGTGCATACCGGTGTGGCTGATTTGGCGGCCTACACTCGCCAGGGTGATATTGTGGTGGCCGCAGCAGGCGCACCCGGCTTGATAACGAAAGAGATGATTAAGCCTGGTGCCGCCGTCGTCGGCGCAGGCATCACCCGCGAAGGCAATCGCATTATTAGCGATGTGAATGAAGATGTGGCTGAAGTCGCAGGCTGGATTACCCCCCGCGTCGGCGGCGTCGGCCCCATGACGGTTGCCATGCTGCTGCGTAATACGGTCTTAGCAGCAAAGCAGCGTTTGAGAGGGTGAGGGGGTGACAAGGTGACAAACAGCCTCAAAAGTAAACGAACCAAGATATTTATCACAATAACCTTGATTATAGCTATGTCACCCCTTCACCTTGTCACCCCCTCACCCTGTCACTCTCTCACCTTGTCAAAATAATCATGCGCGATCTCTTCTCCGCCACCATCGCGGCCCCCGCCGATTATGTACTTTCCATCAGCGACCTCGCCTTGCAGATTCGGCGCGTCCTGGAAAGTGACCCCATTTTATGTGACATTGGCGTGCGGGGCGAAGTCTCCAATTTCAAGGCGCATGGCAAAGGGCATCTTTACTTTACCCTCAAGGATGATGCCGCGCAGATTCGCTGCTGCATGTGGCGGCGCAAGCTGGGCAATCTCGCCTTTCGTCCGACTGATGGCAATCGTGTGGTAGCGTGGGGGCGAGTTGAATTTTACGAGGCGCGGGGCGAAGCGAACTTTATCGTTGAAGAATTGCAGTTTGATGGTCAGGGTGCGCTTTATGAAGCCTATGAACAGCTAAAACAAACACTGGCGGAAGAAGGCTTATTTGATCCTGAACGCAAGCGATCCCTGCCCGTCATGCCGCGCCGTATTGGGCTGATTACCTCACCTACCGGGGCTGTCGCCCATGATGTCATTTCTGTCCTGGCCCGGCGTTGGCCATTGGCGACGATTGTCTTTATCCCGGCTGCGGTGCAGGGATTTTCTGCCGCCCCGGATTTAATTCGCGCTCTTTCGTGGGCAGCGGCTCTCGATGACCTGGATGTCGTTATAATCGGGCGTGGTGGCGGCTCAGCAGAAGACCTCTGGGCCTTTAATGATGAGGACTTGGCCCGTGTCGCCAGTCAATTCCCTAAGCCGCTCATTTCGGCGGTGGGACACGAAACGGACTTCACCATCCTCGATTTTGTCGCTGATTTACGGGCGCCAACGCCTTCAGCCGCCGCAGAGCTTGTGGCACCGGACATACGCGAAGTGCAGTCTGTCATAGATGGACTGCGCTGGCGTTTGCACAGTGCCGTGGCGGGAGACGTGCGCCTATCGCGGCAACGATTGGATAGTTTGCTCTCGCGCCATGTCCTGACTCATCCGCAGGTGCGCCTAAACCAATCGCGGGAGCGTGTGGCGGGGCTAAAGCGGCGGGCACGGGACGCGGCAGAGCGACGTGTTAAAATAGAAAGACGAACCTTGGCAGCTTATCGCGCCCAGTTACGCGCCTTAGACCCGCAGCGGGTGTTAGAGCGTGGCTATGCGCTGTTAAGCAATGCCCAGACTGGTAGTCTGATTACGTCTGTGGCACAGGCGCAGCCTGGCGATGTGCTGCGCGTTACCTTGCAAGATGGCACGATTAAAGCAAGTGCAGAGGCAGTTCTGAAACAGACAAAAGAGCCATAAGAATAAGCATAAGAGTTTGTCATTCTGAGCGCAGCGAAGAATCTACTCTGCGGAGTTACGGAATTTTAATTGATGGTCTAAAGGATCTTATACAAGATTCTTCGCTGCGCTCAGAATGACAAGCTCATCGGGGACAACACAGCATTTGCATATTGTACAGTCGCATTTATGAAATTGAAAGACAAAGATTTAGCAACAGAAGAATCAACCGGCGAAGAACTATCCTTTGAAGACGCTTTACGCGAATTAGAAGAAGTCGTCTCGGCATTAGAAACGGGTAATGTGCCCTTAGAGCAGTCTATTGCTTTGTTGCAACGCGGCATGGCTTTAGCAGAACAGTGTGATAACACCTTGAACCAGGCGGAAGCCGCTCTGGAGCAATTAGTCGCTACAGCGGATGGGGAATTAGTGACGCAACCCATCGAATACGATACTGAGGAAGACGAGGACTAAGCGCAGGATGCACGAAATTCAGTGGCGCTTTGCGCCTAGCCTTGTCGAGGATGCGCTCAAGCAGATACTGCCAGATAATTTGGCACCAGACTCTTTAGCAGGCCATGCGCGTTTGCGCCAAGCTATGCACTATGCCGTTTTTAGTGGCGGTAAGCGGCTGCGCTCACAGCTTGTTTTGGAAGCTGCGGGCGTCGTAAGTGCCGATTTCGATGCACTCAGGGCCTTGTCAGCCGCGTGTTCATTGGAGATAATTCACGCATATTCCTTAGTGCATGACGACCTGCCGTCAATGGACAATGCCGATACGCGCCGGGGACGCCCCAGTTGCCATAAAGCCTTTGATGAGGCCACCGCTATCCTCGTGGGGGATGCACTTTTAACCTTGGCCTTTGAAATTATGACGGGCGATGCCCTGGGTCAAGATTATGCGGGAGATGCTGCAACACGATTGCGGGCCGTGCAACTGATCGCCAGAGCCGCCGGGGAAGCGGGCATGGTCGGTGGGCAGGCCGTGGATATTACCTGGTCACATGGCCGCGCCGAGAACGTTAGCAGACTGCAATTATTACAGATGCAGGCGATGAAAACCGGGGCTTTAATTCGTGTGGCCTGCGAAGTCGGCGCGGTTTTAGGTGGGGGCACAAACACTCAAATCCAGGCATTATCCCGTTATGGAGAGCATCTGGGGCGGGCCTTCCAGATTCAGGATGATATTCTGGATGTTGAAGGTGACCCCGAATTAACGGGCAAAAGCGCCACGGATACAACTAATTATAAATTAACGGCTCCCGCCTTTTTTGGCCTGGCGGAATCGAAGCAACTGGCCCGCGAGTCCAGCGAGGCGGCTATCGCCGCTTTACAAGAGTTTGGAGACCGCGCCGCCGCGTTGCGTCAATTAGCATACTTTGTCGTGCAGCGAGATAAGTAATTTTAAGTTTTGAATTTTGAGTTATGAGTTTTGAATGCAACCAACTCAAAACTTAAAATTGAAATTTGGAGAGAAATGGCACTTTTAGAACATATTAATTCGCCAGGTGATTTACAGCGACTCAACATGAGTCAACTGCCGGAAGTCGCTGCTGAATTACGCCGTCATATCATTGATACCATAGCCCAGACGGGCGGTCATTTTGGCGGGCCTCTCGGCTGCGTGGAAATATGCGTCGCGCTGCACTACGTTTTCAACTCGCCCAAAGACAAACTGGTCTGGGATGTGGGGTATCAGGCTTATGCCCATAAAATTCTGACGGGGCGACGTGACCGCTTCCATACGCTGCGCCAGTGGGAAGGCATCGCACCCTTCCCGCGCGTCGAGGAATCAGAGCATGACACCACCAATCCGGGGCATGGCTCTACTTCCATCTCAGCGGCGTTAGGTTACGCCGTAGCACGCGATCTGAAAGGCACCGACGAAAGCGTGATTGCAGTCATTGGTGATGGCTCCCTCGTGGGCGGATTAGCCTTAGAAGGTCTGCACCAGGCAGGGCATATTGGCACGAATATGATTGTGGTGCTCAACGATAATGAAATGGGCATCAGTCACAACTATTCCTCCTTAGCCCGTTACCTGCGCCGCCTGCGCACTGACCCAGTTTATCGCCACACCCGGCAGCACCTGGAAGAAGTCTTCAAGAAATTACCCGGCGGCGAATTAGTCATTGAAGCGGGACAAAAGGTGCGCGCGGGCGTTAAGTCTATGGTGGTGCCGGGGATGTGGTTTGAAGAATTGGGCTATCACTATTTAGGCCCCGTGAATGGCCATTCTCTGCCCGACCTGGTGACAGCTCTTAAAACGGCGCGTTCTCTCGGTGGCCCAGTGCTACTGCACGCCGTGACCACCAAGGGCAAAGGTTATGAAAAGGCTGAAGAAAAGCAAATCAAATGGCACGCGGCCACGCCAACCGACTTTAAAGATGTCAAGGCCGTCGAAGGCACACCCACTCCGGCTGCGCCGCCCTCTTATACCCAGGTATTTGCTGATACCATTATTGAACTGGCCGAAAAAGATGAGCGCATTATTGCCATTACCGCCGCCATGCCAGGCGGCACGGGCGTAGACAAATTTATCGAGAAGTTTCCCACGCGAGGTTTCGATGTGGGCATGACCGAAGAACACGCCGTGACTTTTGCCAGTGGCTTAGCGTTAAGTGGCTTGCGCCCGATTGTGGCGATTTATTCGACCTTTATGCAACGTGCTTATGACCAGATTGTGCATGATGTCTGCCAGGTGCGCGAAGGTCTACCCGTAACCTTTGCCCTGGATCGTGGCGGTCTTGTTGGGGAAGATGGCGCCACGCATCAGGGCGTCTTTGATTTAAGCTACCTGCGTTCGATACCGCACATGATTGTGATGGCTCCCAAGGATGAAGGGGAACTGCGGCAGATGCTGGCGACCTGCATCGCGCATGAAGGGCCAGCCGCCGTGCGCTATCCACGCGGCACCGGCGTCGGCGTGACCTTGGATGCTCCTCTAGAACCCTTAGCCATCGGCAAAGGGGAATTGCTGCGGGGGGCGGGAGATGGAGTAAAAAATAAAGATTTAGAACTGGGCGTTATTGCGATTGGCAATAGCGTGCAACCAGCACTTCAGGCCGCCGATGTACTGATTGGTGAAGGGCATCGCATCGCGGTTGTCAATGCTCGCTTTGTCAAACCTCTGGATGAAGAATTGATCTGCGCCACTGCGCGGCGTGCCAAGCGTCTAATCACAGTGGAGGAAAATGCCGTACAGGGCGGTTTTGGCTCGGCGGTGTTGGAGCTTTTGCACCGGGAAGGTATTGAAATACCAGTGACACTCGTTGGCGTGCCGGATGAGTTCATTCATCATGCGACACCTAAAATCCAGCGGCGCGAGTTAGGCTTGGATGCCGACGGTCTGCAATATACCATGCGCCGCCAATTGCCCCGCAAGCGCAAAGCCACTGCGGTACAGTAAGTTGCATAAAGTTGTTCCATCACGGTTCTCTCAAGCAGAGATGTAGACAGACAGCCCAAAAACTTATAAACCAATTGAAGAGCCGGGCATTGAAATACCCGACAGGGAGACCTGCGGCCAAGCGTCCTACCGGACGCCACAGAATTACAGTTTTAAGCAGTGTCCCGTCCGGCAGGACGGTTGGCTTTAGCCTTCTCGCTGGGTATTTCAATGCCCGGCTCTTTCGAGTTAAATAAAACAAAGGTGATTTGATAGCATCATCAAATATGCACGCGCATATTTTAGGTCACAGCCATAACTCAAAATGTTAGGCGGTGTCCTGCTGCAACAGGAGAAGAGATGAAAAAGTTGTATATGCCGTTGATATGGATGGTTGCACTCACTGCACCATCTCGATCCCCCTTATTCCCTTTAGTGCCTGCTGCTTATGCTGATAGCAGCCCCGCCACCCCTAATGGAGGTCCAAAGCCCGCTGGTGGTAGTGGCGGCAACGTGTCCAATGGCAGCCCGGCTCCTAGTGGCGGCACTGGCACAGCGCCTAAAGCACCCGTGAATTCAGGAGTCAATTCGGGCACGGGGGGCACACCCACCAGTGCGCCTTCACAGCCAGCCAGTGCGCCTGCGGGGGCAACTACAGGAACGTCCACCACGGGCGGTGCTACGGGAGGAGCAACGGGTGGCAATTCCGCCATCCAGGAACAGACAACGGCCTATAACGCGGGATTAGAGGCGTTGAAGAAGAATGATCTGGCTAATGCCGGGAATTACTTTCAGCGCGTGGTGACGCTGGCACCCACCGATGCCAGCGCACAAATGTTCCTCGGTTATGTGCTGCTGAAACAAGAAAAGTATGATGAAGCGTTAACGGCTTTTCAGGCAGCGCGTAGCCTGAGTACACAGCTTGATGTTAAATCGCAAGCGGTGATTGACAACAATATCGGGTTAGTCTATTGGAATAAGAAGATGCCAACGGAGGCATTAGCCGCTTATCAGCACGCGCTGCAAACCGATAAAACTTTTGCTGATGCCAAATATAATCTCGCCTTTGCTCTGCTCTCCCAGAAACGCTACAAAGAGGCGATTCCGTATTTTACGGACTTATTGAAGCAAAATACCAAGGACGCGACCATTTATGACGGCTTAGGCGAAGCCTATGAGAACACTGGCGATTGGAATAAAGCTCTCGCTTCCTATAACAAGGCATTAGAGATTGAGCCAAAGAATGCTTTTTATCAATTGCGTATCGCGCTTGGTTTAATCAACACCAATCGCAAGAAAGAAGCCGTCAAGTATCTACGCGATGCGACCAAGCTCGATCCTCAAAATGCGGATGCCTTCTTGCATTTAGGCGACATCTTCATTCAAATGGCCCGCTGGGGCGAGGCGCAAGAAGCGTTGAGCCGTTACGTGGCCTTACGTCCCAATGACGCGCTGGGGTGGTATAACCTGGGTGTGGCCTACGATTTCGCGGCCAAATTCGATGATGCCCTGCGCGCCTATGGAGAAGCCGAGCGGCTCAAGCCGGATGATCCTGCTGTTAAGAACAACATTGGGCGCATTTACTACAAGCGCAATAATCTGGCGGAGGCTATCGCCCAATGCCGCAAAGCTCTAGAAATTGATCCCAACTTTAACGATGCCCGCTATAACCTGGCGCTCGTACTGACGGCGCAGGCGACGCAAGACCCGAATAAAGTGGATCAAGCCAAGCTGAACGAAGCGGATGATGAGTGGAAGAAACTCATAGATAAAGCCGGGCGTGATTTAAGTAAACCGATGGACGATACGCAACGCCGCGAGATGCGTTCGCTATTGGTAGCAGCCCGCGCAGCCCTGGCCGAAAACTATTTAAAGGGCGGCACCTATGCTGATGCCCGTGATGAATACAAGCGACTGTTGACCCTGAACCCGGATAATATTCCAGCCATGAGTAACCTGGGGTTGGCTCTTTACCATACACGGGAATATGAGGAAGCCGCTAAAATGTATCGGGACATCATCAAGAAAGACCCGCACAACGCTATCGCTTATAATAACCTCGGAGTGATGTTAGAAGCACTTAAAGATCGCGCTGGCGCCCTGGAAGCCTACCGTCAAGCCGCCAAGATAAAACCCGATTACAGCGAAGCTAAAGCCAACATTGAGCGTTTGACGGCAAACCCCGCTTAGACAACTAACATTTCTTACTTTTCATGCGTTCTCTTGGAGTCTTCGCCGCACCTAAGAAACCTAACGTGCAGGGGTTGCTCCGCCAATTAGTGGCACTGGCCGAAGCACATCAAATTGCTATCCACATCCAAAAAGGGATAGCCCGTGAAATTGGCCGCGAAGACCTTGGCTCGGATTCCGATGATGCAATTGCCGCCTGCGATGTCTTAGTAACTCTCAGCGGGGATGGTGGCGTGTTGACTGCCGCGCGTGCGACAGCCCGCTATGGCACTCCAGTCTTAGCGGTAGATTTAGGGCGACTGGGTTTTCTCTCCTCTGTGCGTCCTACGGAATTGGAACAAGCCTTCACCATGTTGGTCGAGGGTAAATTCGAAGTCGAAGAGCGCATGATGCTAGATGCACGGGTTTTTCGCTCGCATGGCACTCAGCACTCAGCACTCAGCACTCAGCACTCGCCACCGGATAATTCACATTCCACAATCCGCAATGAAGTCGGTGGTAGTATTGGGCTGAACGATGCGGTGGTGGCGAAAAGTGCCTTAGCGCGCATTCTGCGGCTTTCAATTTTTGTAAGCGGCGATTTAGTGGCGGAAACCAGAGCGGATGGCCTCATTATTTCAACACCCACAGGTTCTACGGCGTATGCCCTCTCCGCTGGGGGGCCAATTATTCATCCCGACGTACCGTCGCTCTTAATTTGTCCTATCTGCGCCCATTCTCTGACTCAGCGCCCAGTCATTGTAGATTCAGGCGAAACAATTGAGGTTCATGCTGAGTGGGAAGGCGATGAAGTGTCGAGTTCCGAATTGGAAGCGATGCTCACCATAGATGGACAAATCGGTGTTTTTCTTCAGAGCGGCGATGTGGTGCAAGTGAAGCGTGCCGATTGCAAAGCGCGCCTGTTGCACTTACCGCGTGAAACTTTCTATGAGCGACTCCGCGAAAAAATGCGTTGGGGCCGTTAAGCAATTCAATCCGCCGCCACTCCTTGCTTTCTCATAGTACCCGGAGTGTCCAGCATAAATGCTCTACAATAAACCTTGCCAGTGCTGTACAATTAAAGAAGCAAGTGGGCCACGTCGTTTCAGGCTCAAGAATCGTAAGATTTCAGGCAAGGCAAAACGGTTGCAAGATTCAAGTGGTTGGTAGCAATACCGTTGTGCATAGCAACCTATTACGTCCTACGCTGCTAAATGGCAGCATCATTGGATAGAGTTATGCTGTAATCTGGGAGTCGTAAAGTTATCTCCCTGATAGCCGCATCAAATGCCGAATCTAAAATTGAATTATATTGCAATGTCACCAAGCACCCTGATTCCACAGCCCCCTATCGTGCCGCCTGCGAGTTTCGCGGACGGACGGGAATCCGACCCAGCGGCGCAACGGTTGCGTCAGTTAAATCAAATCGGCCTGGCCCTCTCCGCCGAGCGCGATATTCAACGTCTGCTGGAACTCATTCTGACCAAAAGCCGGGAATTAACCAGGGCCGATGCGGGCAGTCTTTATCTCATTCAAAAAGAAAACGATCCAACCACACCCGAAGAACAAACGCTTTATTTTCGCCTAGCACAAAACGATTCCAATCCCAACCTCAACACTTCCATGACCTTTGCCGTTGGCCCCTCCAGTCTGGCGGGCTATGCGGCTTTAACCGGCCAATTGCTCAGCTTTGATGATGTCTATGAACTGCCTTCGGATGCGCCTTACCAATTTAATCGCTCGTTAGACAAAAAGACGGGGTACCGCACTAAGAGCATGGTGGTCGTACCCCTAAAAAGTCATTCCAATGCCGTGATTGGGGTGCTCCAACTCATCAATCGCAAACGGCAGCAGGACGTCCTCTTAGAAGATGAGGAGACTGTTGACAGCGAAGTTCTGCCCTTCGACCAGGAATTAACCGAGTTAGCAGCTTCCCTGGCTTCCCAGGCAGCAGTTGCACTCGAAAACAACATTCTGCTGAAGGAAATCGAGAACCTCTTTGATAAGTTCGTCATGGCTTCCTCATCCGCCATTGAAGACCGTGATCCTTCCACTTCTGGTCACTCGGCACGCGTCACCATTTTAACAGTTGGTTTGGCCGAAGCCGCTTCCGAAGCCACCGAAGGGCCGTTTAAAGATGTGCATTTCACACCCGATCAAATCAAAGAGTTGCGCTATGCTTCGCTCTTACATGACTTTGGCAAGATTGGCGTGCGGGAAAACATTTTAACCAAGAGCCATAAATTAGAACCGTGGCGCTTCCAGGTGGTGGAAGATCGCTTGCTCTTGTTACGCCGATCTTTAGAAACGCAATATGCTAATCGCAAAGTAACAGCCCTTATGGAATATCCACGGGAGCAGGCGTTGGATATTGTGGAAGACCTGGATATTCAGCTTAAAGCTCAATTAGAGTCCTTAGATAGTGACTTAGCCTTGCTCATCCGGGCTAATGACCCATCTGCGACTTTTCTGCCGGACGAAGAATATGGCCGCCAGCAGGAAGTTTTGCAGAAACTCTCCCGCCTCACTTATGTGGACAAAAATGGGCATGAGCAACAATTGCTCACGGAGGAAGAAATCCGCGCCTTAAGCGTGCGCAAAGGCTCGCTGACGCCTGATGAATATGCGCAGATTCAGGAACATGCGGCCCTCTCTTTTCAATTCCTGATTCAGATTCCCTGGACAGCAGAATTCGCTAATATTCCCAACATCGCACATTGCCATCATGAGAAACTTAATGGCAAAGGCTACCCGCGCGGCATCACCGCCCCGGATATTCCCTTGCAGTCGCGCATGATGACGGTCTCTGATATGTATGACGCCCTGACGGCTGCGGATCGGCCTTACAAAAAGGCGATGCCCGTCAATAAGGCGCTGCAAATTCTGGAATGGGAAGCGCGTGATGGTGGCCTGGATCGAGATGTGTTGGACTTGTTCGTTAATCAAAAGATTTATCGCCTGACCGAAGGCTGGCACAGTAGTTGCTTGCCTAATTCTTAACTTTCAAGCCTTGTTGAAGGCAAAACGAATTTCTCGGTAAGAGTCATTACTCTACCGGTTGTAGATACTGTCAGATGTTGGCTGTTAAGCAAGGAGAATTATGACAATGGGCCCCAGAGTTCTACTAGTCGAAGACGACATGGACTTGCGGATGCTCTTCCGATTAGCTCTCACGGGAGCCGGTTTTGATGTCAAAGAAGCGGCGGATGGGTTGGAAGCTATTGGTCTCGTCCAAATCGAAGAGTTTGACGCTGTAGTGCTGGATATTTCGATGCCCCGCATTGATGGATGCTCAGCACTGGGCACTTTCCGCATGATGCGCAATGGCCGCACCACTCCGGTTATTGTGGTCACAGCCTTAAGTGATCCCGACGTTGAAAAACGCGTCTTTGAAGCGGGTGCAGTGGCATTTCTTCAGAAACCTATCACGGCGGATGTCGTCGTTGATACTGTCCGCCAACACGTCTCAACGTCTCAACAGCCGGAACCAGCCGCAACTTAACACAATCTGTTCTCGTTACGATGTCGCCTGCTGCTCTAACAGCAACCAGGCGGCATTAGCAACACGTTCATGGTGGGCACCGTTTAAGATTAAAGTGTGCCCGCCATTTGTGTTTGTGAGGACTGGGATTTTAATATCGGGCATTAAAATACCCGGCAGGGAGACCTGCGGCCAAGCGTCCTGCTGGACGCCACGATAGAGTAGCAGTTAGAGCCGTCCGGTAGGACGGTTGGCTTTAGCCTTTCCGCTGGGTATTTCAATGCCCGGCCTATAAAATCTTACATTTGTCGTTTCTCTATGCTAATTGACTTACGAATTTCCAACCTCGCTATCATCGAACACTCCGAGATTCAGTGCGGGCCAGGTTTAAATGTACTGACGGGGGAAACAGGTGCGGGCAAATCTATTCTCATTAATGCCCTTGGTCTGCTCATTGGAGAACGCGCCGCTTCTGACCGGGTCGGCGGCAGCAATGCGGCGGCTAAAGGCGACACGCCGAACGGCACTGGCGCTAATGGCACCTCTAATGGCAATACACCTGCGGCCAAGGCAACTCCCGCGCGTGCCCTGGTCGAAGGGGAATTTGACTTAACTTATGCTCCGGCAGCCGAAGCTTATCTCAGTGAGCAGGAGTTTACGGTAGACGATCACCAACTCGTCATCGCCCGCGAAATCTCAGCAGATGGCCGCAACCGCGTACGCCTCAATGGACGGTTAGCAACGGCCAGCACGCTCCGCGAATTAGGCAGTTTGCTGATTGACATTCACGGCCAGCACGAGCATCAAATGCTGCTCAACGCCGATACGCACTTAGGCTTTCTCGATGCGTTCGGTGATACCGCCCATACCACCCTGCGCACCACCACACGCGAGAAATATCTAAAGTGGCGCGAGGCCCAGCGCCGCCTGGATGAACTCAGCGGCAACGAGCAGCAACGCGCTCAACGGCTGGACATGCTGCAATTTCAGGCCGATGAAATAGACGCCGCTGCCCCGCAGCCTGATGAAGACACACAACTGGTAGATGAGCGCCTGCGCTTAATGAACGCCGAAAAGCTGCGCGCCGCCGCCAGCCTTTGCCGTGATGCCTTGTTAGGACAAGATGAGCCGGGAGCCTTGACCCTCTTGCAGCAAGCCTTGAAGGCAGCAAAAGAGATTCACGCCTTCGATGGCAGTGTGGCAGAGTGGGCTGAAGAATTACAAAGCGCGATTTATCAAATCGAGGACGCCGCGAGTGAGGCACGCTCTTATGCCGATTTAATGGAAGCCGACCCGCTGCGCCTGGAAGAAGTCGAAGCGCGTCTGCATCGTCTCAACCGGCTCAAGCGCAAGTACGGCGATTCTCTCGAACGGGTCATTGCCTACCGCGCTGAAATCGAAGAGGAGTTGCAGCGGCTTAACCTGTCCGATACGGAGTTAGGCGGCTTACGGGAAGCGGCAGAACGGCAACGCGGGGATTTTCTTAAAGCGGCCCAGCAGTTGTCCCAGGCCCGCCAGCAGTTAGCCGGAAAGTTCGCAGAATCAGTCGTAGGGCATCTGCAAACTTTAGCGATGGAGCGTGCCCGCTTTCAAGTTCATTTTGAGCCAGACGAAACCGGCACTGCCGATGGCACCGACCGCGTAGAATTTCTCTTTTCGGCCAACCCCGGTCAACCGTTGCGGCCCTTAGCCCGCATTGCTTCGGGTGGCGAAATCTCGCGGGTCATGCTGGCTCTACGCTCCGTTTTGGGCACGCATCAAAACGATGGGCAAGCGACGCTTTCACGAACCCCAATTATTGTCTTTGATGAGATTGATGTCGGTATCGGCGGCGTGACAGCCGAAGCGGTGGGCGAAAAGATGCAGGAACTGGCGCACCACTTTCAGGTATTCTGTGTCACGCACTTGCCCCAGATTGCGCGTCGTGCTGATCGTCACTACTGTGTCACCAAGGAGACGGACGAGGCACAAACCCGTGTCACCGTGACTTTACTCGAAGACAAGTCTCGTGTGCGCGAACTGGCCCGCATGATGGGCAGCGAAAGCGATGCCACCTTGCGCCATGCGCGTGAGCTTTTGAAACGCTAAACGGTAACACTTCAACACAAAGGACACAAAGATGGCACAAAGCACACAAAAGGAGATAGAAGCGGCACGTTATAATTTGTAGGCGATCCTCGATTCTCTATCTTCTATTAACTCTGTGTGCTTTGTGCCATCTTTGTGTCCTTTGTGTTGAAATAATCGGAAATTAATTCCATGAAATCTCGCTCGGCTTCAGGCTGTTTGGTTGGCGTCATTGCACTGCTCGGTCTGGCGGCGTTTCTATTCTGGCGGGCGCGCACACCACCCCAGGTGGGCGAGAATTTCTCCCAACTGCCCCCAGCTACTCAACAGCAACGCCGAACGGAAGCAAAGCAGTTTTTAGACCAGGTGCATGGCATCCAAGAGAGTGCGCGGCGCAAGGAGCACCGGACTTTTACCCTTGAAGTGAGCGAAGCCGTCCTCAACACCCTGCTGCAAGATAATCTCCACACCGATAAATTTCAGGTGCGCGATTTGCGAGCAGGCTTAGAGCCAAACCAACTGACCCTGCAGGGCCATGTGATTTATAACCAATTTGATGCAATCGCCACCCTCACCGGAAACGTCACTGTAGCAGATGGCAAGCTGGTCTATCAGGCGGATTCGCTCAAAATTGGTGGCATGAAAGCGCCAAACCAATGGAAAGACAAGACCGAGCGCGTCGTGACGCAACAATTGAACGGTTTATTGAAGAACGCGCCGGGGCGTATCGAGCATGTGACGGTAGCCCAGCAGAAACTCATTATTGAGGGAGTGATAGACTAAATGGATACGCAGATCATGGATTTACGGACGGTTTTGGCCCACAACTTCACCCTGTCGAATCTGCTGATGGTGGGGGTGCGGGTGGTTTTTATCGCTCTCATCTTTGAATTTATTGCGTGGTGGGCCGGTCGTCGCATCGAAAAGATGACCAGTCCCCTAATAACCGCCGATGCAAACCGCGAAGCCAACTGGCGAATGCGACGACGCGCTACACTGCGTCAAACCCCCAAGATTATCACCCGCACCTTGTGCTATGTCGCTGCTATCATTGCGGTGCTCAGCATTTTTGAAAGTGCCCTGCCGCTATTGGCTGTCCCCGTGCTACCAATTGCTATTGTCGTGGGAGCACTCTGCATGGTCTTTGGCCTCGCCTTTTTGCCCCTACTGCGAGACTTCATGCAAGGCTATGCACTGCTGGCCGAAGATACCCTGGCGGTGGGCGATGCGGTCAATATCAATGGACATCAAGGCGTCATTGAGAAAATGACCTTGCGTGGTGCCTGGCTACGCGACAGCTCTGGCTATATCCACTGCCTTTCCAACCGCGACATTGCCAACATTGTGGTGCATCAACGGCATGGCGAAACACCCAATCGCAATGAGCCTCTCGATGGCCCCATGCCTAACTCTACGGCTCGTCCCCCTCTCAACAAAGCCAAAAGATAAGCTGTATATCAAGCATGGCCCGCCGCTAAAGCAGCGGGCCATGCTTAATCCTGAACTCTTCTGTTGCAGCTAAATTTCATTCCCACGATGCTTTAGATAAACTTGTTAGGGGTGATTAATGCTCAAATTCATGTTTGAACACCCTAACATTTGCAACATCTTTATGCTGCTATGCTCCAAGAGATACTAGACAAACTACGTAAGCCGCTGCCGATAGAATGCAAATTAGGTTTTGAGAACACTGCGGTCATTGGCGGGTTGGATGCCTACATGCAATCGAATCTGCGCCGCGCCCTGGATGGCATCGCCACCGGGGAGGTTCCGCCCAGTGCTGAATTTCGCTTGCAGCGGCTCGATCACATCTGGAATCAATATGCCACCGCCGATCTGACCTTGCGCCAACAGATGATTGACAGTTCTGAAAAACTTTTAGCTGGCCTTAGCGCAGACAACAGAGAAGAGATGGCTCATAGTGTAAGCCATAGAGCAGCCAACGGTTATCAAGACCTTTTGCCGCCAACTGCCGAGCCCGAACCCGAACTCCCCACAGACGAAGCTACAACTAACAAACCCCAAAACCCTAAACCCCAGAGCAACTGTAGCCTCGAAACCGAGCTAACCTATCTCAAAGGCGTAGGGCCAAAGCGTGCAGAAGCATTAAAGAAACTGGGGTTAAGCACCGTTTATGATCTGCTTTATTACTTCCCGGCCCGTTATGAAGACCGGCGCACGGTGAAGCCGATTGCCCAACTGGAAATCGGAGCTAAAGAAAGCCTGTGCGCGACCGTGCTTTTCCCACCTCAAACGCGCCTGATGGGAGGACGCATGGGCGGTCGTCCTTTGACCAAGGTGCGTGTAGGGGATTCGACTGGACGCGCCGATTTGCAGTGGTGGAACCAGGCTTTCCGCGAAAAGCAGTTCAAGCCGGGGATGCAGCTTTTCATCTATGGCAAGATCAACGAGTTCAACGGTGTTGTGCAGATTGACTCGCCCGATTTTGAAATCATGGGCGACACCGAGGACACCTTGCAAGTCGGGCGTATTGTTCCTGTCTATCCCATGACGGAGGGCCTTTTTCAAACCGCCTTACGCCGGGCGGTGGCAACCAGCCTGGAAAAGTGCGGCGACTTCGTGCAAGAGATGCTGCCAGAGAGCATCTTAGAACAGCAACAATTGCGGCCCCTGACCTGGTCACTGCGCCAGATTCACTTTCCCGATGATTGGGCCTCTAAAGAAGCGGCGCGCACTCGCCTCGTCTTTGAAGAACTGTTCCTGTTGCAGATTGCCCTGGCACAGAAAAAGGTGGCCTCGAATATCCAGGAAATCGGCGTGCGCCATGTAGTGGAAGACGAGCGCATCAAGCAGTTCCTGGGCTTGCTCCCGTTTAAGCTAACGGGCGCACAGCGGCGCGTGATGAATGAGATTCGCAAAGACCTGCGCAGTGCCCGCCCGATGAATCGCCTGCTGCATGGCGATGTCGGCTCCGGCAAAACCATTGTGGCCGCTTATGCCCTCTGGTCGGCCTATATCACGGGCCATCAGGGTGCCCTGCTCGCCCCGACTGAAATCCTGGCCGAGCAGCACTTTAGCGTCCTCACCCGTCTTTTCCAGCCAATGGGTCTGGAAGTCGCCCTGTTGGAAGGCTCGCTTTCGAGCAAGCAAAAACGCCGCATCCAAGCCGACTTGAACGAAGGCCGCACTAGTATTGTGGTGGGCACCCATGCCCTGATTCAAGAGGGCGTCGAGTTCAATAAATTGAGCGTCTGCGTGGTGGATGAGCAGCACCGCTTTGGCGTGATGCAACGCGCCGCTTTGCAGAAAAAGGGCTTTGGCGGCATTCGCCCTGATGTCCTCGTGATGACCGCTACTCCCATCCCGCGCACAATGGCCCTCACTGTCTATGGCGATTTAGATGTCAGCGTTTTAGACGAACTGCCCCCGGGACGCCAGCCCATTAAAACGGTCGCTATTAAGCCGACACAGCGCCCCCGCGCTTATAAATTTGTCTTAGATGAAGTCAAGAAAGGGCGTCAGGCTTATGTGATTTGCCCGCTTGTGGAAGAATCTGAAAAGCTGGCGCAACTCAAAGCCGCGACTGCCCTGGCCGAACGCCTGCGCGCCGAAGAACTGCGCGACCTGCGCGTGGGCCTCTTGCACGGACAAATGGGCGTCCTCGAACGCGATCAGGAGATGGAACTATTTCGCGCTGGAATGCTGGATGTCCTCGTTTCGACTACCGTTATCGAGGTCGGCGTGGACGTGCCCAACGCCACCGTCATGCTCATTGAAGACGCCGAACGCTTTGGCCTTTCCCAACTTCATCAGCTACGGGGCCGCGTCGGGCGCGGCGAACATAAATCCACCTGTGTTCTCTTGAGCGACCCCAAAACCGATGAAGGCCGCGCCCGTTTATCAGTGATGACCAAAACGCAGAACGGCTTTGAAATCGCCGAGCACGACCTACAACTGCGCGGCCCTGGCGAATTCTACGGCACGCGCCAGAGCGGTCTCCCCGACTTCCGCCTCGCCAACATCATCCGCGATGTAGACATGATCCAACGCGCCCGCGAAGCCGCCTTTGAACTTATCGAGCGTGATCCTTACCTCGAAGCCGAAGAGAATCAACCCCTCAAAGAAGCCCTCATGCGCTTTTGGGGCGAGAAGTTGAGCTTAGTGCAAGTCAGCTAACAGGATAGCTTGCCTTTTATAGCACATATTGAACTTCTACCCCTATACGTCTAATGTAGCGTTACAGGTATGTAGGTGCTTATAATGAAGTAGGTGTGACGTTTTCTCTTGTTGGAGACACAGCTATGACAAAACGCATTAAAGCAAATGGGCAGAAACGGGTAACAACTGGAGCCAGAATAATCAACCGCCAGACCGGAAAGCTCACGCCTGTCAAGCACAGTAAAGCGCAACAGGTTGAAGTAGATTCTTTTACCAACCAACTCGTTGCCGCCTTTACGGAGGCATCCATGCAGGCGCGTGCAGAGAATGCCAGCTTGGGGATATTCTCAGATTCTAATCTCTCTGCGAGCCAGGAACAGTAAGGCATGAGTGGCGCTGAATTTTGGCTTATTGGCGGGCCAAATGGCGCAGGAAAATTACCCTCGCACAGTCCGCAGCCTTTGCTGCTCTGCCCGTCCCCAAACTCACTAATCCCGATATTATTGCCCTCCGATTCTTGCAAGAGGCGGGTTATTCAGGCTTCAGCGATGCTCCCAGCGATATGCAGCGCGAGTGTTCGATTCGGGCAGCTAATCTGGTTTATGCTCAGTTAGAAGAAATATTGCGCAACAATGGCGCTGTGACGGTTGAAACGGTTCTGAGTACAGACAAATACCTTGGCTTCTTCAAGCAAGTGGCAGCAACTGGTGGCATTGCCAATTTGATTTATATTGGCAACCAAAATCCGGCTATTTCTGTAGAACGAGTCGCTATTCGTGTACGCAAGGGAGGGCATGATGTCCCGGTTGAAAAGATACATAGCCGCTGGCATCGCTCCTTGCAAATGCTCCCGCTATTCTGGAAGATTGCGACTGAAGCCTGGCTTTTTGATTATTCTGATGCACTAAGTCCACCGACTCTACTCCTTCATAAATCGGACGGCAGAACTCTTCCATACGCTTCTTCACCCAATGCTAATAATGTGCTTTGGCGTGCTATTATGGGGTAAAACTAAGAAGCTCTAATGGCTTCTGGCGCAAGAAACCGAGCTTAGTTCAGGTTATTTGATGACGTTATAAGCTGCTGTGCATAGTCCTTAGGGACTTTTCTCTGCAAATTATTAACTTATTAGCGTGTTGTCAATAGCAACTTGGCCGAAAGTTTTCATCCCGTGGCTCTTCCGCCTATTTTGCAAAATCCCAGGACAGGTAGAATAATTCCGTATGAATATTATTGTTGTGTGGCTGAGCGCAGTTCACACATGTAACATAATAAATCGAAGTAGGTGAATATGACTACTGACAGGTTATATGGAGATCATAAGGGTGATATACATTTTGTTACACGCAACGGTGATAATAAGTGTATCTCAGAAGATATTGATTTAATGAAAGACCTAGTAAATGTCTGTAAAAAGCATCTTAAAAGGCCGGTGCTTCCTCTAAATATAGAATTACCTTTCTTTACATATGGTCTTTTCAAACCGGGAGAACTCGCCTATAAATTTATTGAGCCACTGCTTGAGGCTGCTGCACTCAGATGTTCAACAACAGGAGGATTGGCGATTCGGGATGGGTTGCCCTTACTGGATAAACAAGGCACTCGAACGGTGGTTGGGTATCTTTTATATTTTCGGCAAGACTCTTTATGTCAAGCATATGAAAAAATTTCAGATTTTGAGCCACAGCAGCTCTACAAGTGGGATGAAATTGACATAGCCCAATCTAAAATAAGAGCTAATGTTCTTGTTGGCAAGGATACTCGCACAGCAACCGTCCACTATGACAAAGCGGAATGGACGGGACGAGAAGACCCTGTGCTCAATGAGGGTTTAGAGGTTGTTAAGCATATGATTGAGGAGCATGGGTCTCAAAGATTTGAGCCTGGAGCGGATATGGGGGATTGGTCCCGATTCTTCCATTTACAAATGGCTTATCTCCTTCTCTGGACAGCGATAGAGCGATATGCGGCCCTGTGCTATAGCCCTACCTTGGAGCCAGGAGAAAAGGTCAAGTGTCTTGGGGATGATCGGCTTTGCCTAAAAATTAACTTCTGCCCAAAAATAGAATGAGTTGCCTAAAAATTCAGTGGGCAGAAAGTAGCATTTGTTCAAAGGTGCGACGCGCCTCACTCCATTTTAGGGCAGCTTCAACTTCCAACATGCGTGCCGCTTCTAAATGCTTAGTAACGGCATCAGCAATAATTCGCTGTAACGGCAAAGGCACGCCGCCTGCCCCTGCTACGGGTATTATGATCTGTCCCACATCGCTGGGCTGCAACTCAATTTGACCGGATGAGCCAGTGAACCACTTTTCGATCTGTAATTGCCCCAAGAAAGAGCGTAGGTAGTAAGCGATGAAACAAGGGTCGTATTCATTGCTGACGCGGATAATGGCCACATGACCATCGGCCATCGCAGGAACGTCGGCGGTGTAAACATCCACTTTGCCCATTGATACATATCCTGTAGACGCCAGTAAAACGTCCCCAGACTTAATATGGGCTTGCGGTTTGGACTCGTAGAAGTCTGCCGATACTCGCAATGCCTCGTCCAGAGCGATAGAACCATTTTTAAGGTCAACGGTCTTGATTACAAGAATCTCTCCATTCTCATCATACTCAGGCTGTTCACCTCTACGGATTGGATCGGCGACGATTTGGCTCAAGGTCGTCGTAGTAAAACGGCGTTGCAGTTCGTCCAGGGCACGGTAACGCGGGTGATAAAATAAATAGTGCAACCGGCCAGCCACCTCACGAGGATTGACGGCAAAGGCCAAAGAGGGCTTTTCCTCACCAGTCTTAAAGAAAAAAGAAATCTTTTTTGGTGTGGGAAGCCCTAAAACTGTTCCCGTTTTGTCTTCAGACTTTGCATCTTGGCTGCCGATAAGGTCGGAGTCAACGAAGTCTGGCTCCGCCGTAATATACCCGCTTTCAAACTCCTGTGACTGGAAGCGTTCTGGACGAAATTCAAGACCTGTATAACCTTCTCTTACAGCACGCTCAAACATGCCATAGCGCGCTAATATATCCTCAAAATCATTGTGCGTAGCCTTTCCTTTTGTATCTAAGCCTGTGTAGGCTACATGCCCATAAAAAATAGGTTCTTGTTGTTCAGCAACAAAGTCCGTTTTTTTAACCGCAAAAAAGATAGAAGTCTTGGTTGCAGTCTTGGAGATAGGCACGAACGTATCGCGTGTCAGGGAAATAATGGCCTTAATATAGAACCGTTCCTGCAAAAAGGCGCGTGTTGCTTGGTACTCGTCTGTGTTCAGGATGCCCTCATCCAGAATTACCAGTAGACGCCCACCACGCCATTCGGGGAACTCATCAGGATAAGCATCCGCTTTGAGATAATGCCACATGGCGGTCAGGAATAAGGCACCCCCCTTTAAGGTGTTACCGGTGATTTCAAAGTTCTTGTTGCCAGCGCGTAACAGTGCCTCAAGGTCGGTAATTTGAAGGCGATTGTCCTCAATAGTTCTCCGCTTGCTGTTAATACGAGCACCAGTTACCCCTGCCTCTTGCATCTGCCGCAGATCATTCTCGTGCCCTTCAAGCCTTCTCTGTAATTCCCGAACCCTATCTTCCAGTCGGTTTCGGTGCGGCAGAATGGGTATTCTGTCCAGTGTCAGGTCAACCTTTTGTGCGGGAGTCAGTGAGCTATCAGGAGCGCGAATTACATCAATGGCCTGATAATTCAAGTCACCTAATGGTGGATTCGCCAAGATTACGTCAAAGGCGTTGTCAAATGTATCAAAATGAGGCGTGCTATGTTTGTGTAAGGTAAGGCCAGAGAAGTTTTGTCCGCCAAAGATGTTGGATTTGCCATCACCATGAATCCACATATTCATTTTGGCGATTTTGGCAATACGCTCGTCAATATCGGCTCCAAAAAGCTGCGCCTGACGAATACTTTCCTCTTTATTAGACTTGTTTCGCTCACTGGAACGGCGCAGTTTTTCCAGCATATTGTGCATCGCAAAAATAAGAAAGCGATCTGTGCCACACGCCGGATCAAGTACTCTGTCATCCGTCCTTAAACTAGCCAGTCGAACCATAAAATCCACGACGTTCTCAGGCGTAAAGAATTGCCCCACCTTGACATCTTTCTGTGCCCTTTGTGCTAACACCTCATAGACGGCTCCCAGGGCGTCAACACGAGTGCCAATGAAGGTGTAAGGAGCCAACTTGGGAATAAACCGCTCAATGACAAAATCATCATTGAGCGAGTCCGTCAGACTGTCATTGGGAGTGAACATCCGTGAAGCAGTGAATTCACGGTCTGCTTTGACCGAAGCAAACAACTCATGAATGCCGCGTTTGCTCTCAATGATTGACTGTTGCAGATTATCACGGTATTCAAGAAACGCTTCTGCGGAGCGCAATCGGTTGTGACGACCATGATCTCGCTCTCTCTTTTCTTCAAAAACCTTCAGAAAAACCAGGAAGATAAGATTGTCAATGGTGGCTCCAGCGGTGGCAATGCCATTTTGCCGCATCACATCTTCCAAATTCGCCAAGTCTTTTATTAATTGCTCAAGTGTCTTATTGTCCGTTTCTCTTTCATGTGCCTCAATCTCCTCGCTTAAGGTAATGTCATTAGGAAAAAGAGAGTGAACCAGCAGCTTGCGGACGCGCAAGTCGTCTACGAACTCATTGTACTTGTTGAACAAACGAATAAACCCAGACAGAGGATAAAGCACTGCTTCTGACCTAATCCAGCGTGAAGTAAGTAACTCTAAAGTCTCAAAACACAAGGGCATAATCTGAAGGTCAGTATGTCTTTCCGCTGCACGCTGGCGGTTATAATCGCGGATACCATCACGCATCCGCAAGGGAGTTTGTGGGGCGCAGTAGAGGCAAAAACACGTCTTATTCGGGTTTTGTGTTTTGATTGCCTGGAGATGATCTCGAATCGAATTAAGTTCCCTGTCTTGTTGAGCGCCCCTGGACTTAGTGACTTCAACGGTCAGCACAAAGTTGCGGTGCGTTACAACTATGTCGGGCAATCCCGCCGCCGCGTGCCCCGTCGCAGAACCGTTATGCCGCACTGTGCAGCCACGTTTTTCGAGAGCCGCCTTAAGATCAGCCGTTATAGCCTGTTCCAGTTCCGTTGAAGCGTTCAGTAGGTCGTATTTAGACATTCAATCTTTCTTTACTGAAGGATTTTCGGCGGCAGCCGTTGCCCCGTCACTCTTACTCTTTTTCGGCCTATCCCAGTAGGGACTTTTGCACTTAGGACACACCTTTGGCTCTTTGCCTGGGTGCGGTTGCCATTCATAATTGCATCGCTCACAGCGCAAACCAGGAACTTGTAGTGTAATCCGTGCCATACCTTTATTCTACCACAAAAACCACTGCGATAATATAATATTATGAGATAAAATAGTATAAAATATCAGGTTTCTAAATAATAGATTCTGACACGCAAAATACTGCCGCAAAGTGGTCTTATGGGCTTGCACGTATCTTACTTTTATAGTAATATATTTTATAGGTAAGATATGGTTTAGGCGTTATCTTCTCAAGGAGTGGATGACATGCAAGCAACCGGAAAAGCAGTGGTTAATGCCAGACAGCAACGGGGTATCGAGTTAGCCGAAAAGTTCAACATTCGTCCAATGGGTAAAGGTGTCGGCAAGTGGATTGTGCCCTCTGCAACCAGTAGCACGACCAAATACACGGTAGACCTTAACAGCAGTTCCAAGCGTTGCACCTGTCCTGATTGGGAACTGCGTCGTTGCAAGTGCAAGCACGTCTTTGCGGTAGAGTACACCATTCGCAAGCAAACGGTGACAGAGACGAACGCGCAGGGTGAAACTACCGTTACCGAAACGACCCAAGTCACCAAGAAAACCACTTACCGCCAAAACTGGCCTGCTTACAATACCGCCCAAACTCAAGAGAAGGCGACCTTTCAATTACTGCTCCGCGATTTATGCAAAGCCGTGCCCGAAATGGCACGCGAGAAGGGTGCGGGTCGCAACCGTTTACCATTAGGAGATATGATCTTTAGCTGTGCTTTTAAGGTGTATTCCACCGTCTCAGGACGCCGCTTTAATGGTGACTTAGAGGATGCTTACAATAAAGGGTATATCTCCAAGAAACCGCACTACAACTCAATCTTTAACTACTTTGAAATGCCAGAACTGACGCCCTTGCTGCACGAACTGATAAAGCGCAGTAGCTTACCCCTCAAAGGGGTAGAGGTAGACTTTGCCGTAGATTCGAGTGGCTTTAGTGGCTCCAAGTTCGATAAGTGGTTTTACGAGAAATACGACTCAACACAGCAGGGCTTCGTTAGGCAGCAACATCGTACAGACTGGCTCAGATTGCACTTGATGTGCGGCATTAAGACAAATGTAGTGACCAGTGTTGAGGTGAGTGGTAGATATGAGCATGACAGCCCGTATTTAGCCCCCTTGGTAGACGCTACCGCCCAAAACTTCACCATGCAGGAAGTCTCTGCCGATAAAGCTTACTTATCTGCCAAGAATATGCACACCATTACCAAGCACAAAGCGGTGCCCTACATCCCCTTTAAAACCAACTCAACAGGTGAAGGTCACAGTAAAGGCAATAAGGTGGGGACAGGTGATGACCTATTCCTGTTCATGTGGCGTTACTACACTTTCCACACTGACCAGTTCTTAGAGCATTACCACAAGCGCAGCAATGTAGAATCTACTTTCTCTATGATAAAGGCGAAATTTGGGGATGCGCTACGCAGTAAAACAGAAGTGGCTCGCACTAATGAGGCACTCTGCAAGGTGTTGTGTCATAACATCTGCTGTGTCATTCAATCTATCAATGAGTTAGGAATAGAGGCAGACTTTCAGAACAATTTTTGTGCAACTTCACCATCTGCCCAACAATTAAGGCCAAATTGCTAATTATTAGGCAAAGCCGGGATGATCCTAAGTTTAAGCAGGCCCTACTCAACACTGTACAGCGTGAGGCGAAAGTTTGGGATACTCGCGGTAGTAGTAGACCAGAATCTCTCAATAACCAAAATCCACGCAAATCTATAAAATACTACTATCAAATTCGGAATAATCTTAGCCACCGCGGTAAGGGAGCTACGAACGATGGGGAAATGGTTAGGTTATCACTTAAAGAACTATATGAAATCTTTACTGTAATTCTTGAGGAAAAGAGCCGAGAACATTAAGTAACTGATAACAGGACACTAACTAGGCACCGAAACCGACGCCTTCCAGCTTTTGTTATTTCATAAATTGAAGAGTAAAGTGAATTGTCATGCTAACGAGTGTGCAGGGGAAGTATTGTAATGTGCAAATTGATCTAATTCAGCTATCCGACAATTTGCCGGAGGAAGTCTCTGTGATTGTAACATTCTTAGAACTGAAGGCCATTGACCTCCAAGCACATAGTATTGATGAAGCTCAAGCCGCAGAGTTACAGGCTCAATTAGCAACCTTCACCGATTGGCGCAGTCCTGAAATGGACATTTACGATAACTACGATGCCGCCAAAGCCAACCTTTAAACGTGGGGATGTTGTATTAGTCCTGTTCCCAAACTCCAATCTGCGCACTGCCAAAACCAGACCAGCTCTAGTTGTCCAGGCGGATAACCTGCAAACTGGCCTATCTCAAGTTATAGTAGCTATGATTTCCAGCCACATGGCTCGCGCTGGACATCCCAGTCGTATTAGCGTGCTGCAATCTTCACCTGAAGGTTAGCAATCTGGTCTGCTAAGCGACTCAATAGTGATGACAGATAACTTAGCTACAGTGGAGGAAGTCGCCATTCACCGCGTCATAGGTTCTTTGCCTTTAACTGATATTAACGCGTCACTTCGCCACACACTTGATTTATAATCCGAGATTCGAGGCTAATATACTATCCAGCTTCGGTTTAGCATAGCTAAACACTGGATAACTTGCTTTACTTGACCATCATCTTTCTTGCTCTCCAAAGTGTGCCATGCGACGCCTTGCAACAGGTGAGCATCCGCTGCTAAATGGGCTTCTTCGGGGTCATAGCCGAGAGTGGCTTCTTGATCTTCGTTAATTTTCAGCAGATAGCAGTAACAAACGTTGGTGCCGTTCAAATAAGTTTCTTCAAACAAGAAGCGCACAACCGTGGCTGCTAATCCTGTTTCCTCTTGCACTTCCCGCACGGCGGCTTGTTCCGGGGTTTCGCCCGCTTCTATGGCACCGCCGGGCAGTGTCCAATAATCGCGGTTAGCGTCCCGATGCTGAACCATCAAGATGCTGTTATGGCGAATGATAGCGGCACATACTCTTGGTCTCATGTTATTCTTTATGACACATGCAGTCGCAGGGAGTTATAATCAAGTTTGTCCTATTCCCATTCTGTAGACATAATCATGAGAATTCTTTCCGGGCAAGCTAAAGGCCGCGTCCTCAAGACCCGCGAGGGGAAAGGGACGCGCCCCACCGATTCACGAGCGCGTGAGATGTTGTTTAATATCTTGGGGGAACGGGTGCAGGGCGCGCGCTGGCTTGATCTCTATGCGGGCACGGGAGCGGTGGGGCTGGAAGCCTTGAGTCGTGGGGCCAAGCATTGCATTTTTGTCGAACAAAACGCGGCGGCGGCGCGGGCCATTCGAGAGAATATTCGTACACTCGACTGGCAGGAGCAGGGGCAAGTGTGGCAATCTACAGTTAAGTCCGCGCTTAAACATTTAATGGACAATGGTGAGCGATTCGATCTGATCTTTGCCGACCCGCCCTTTGTGCGCCCCCAGGAATTGGGCGATTTAACGGTCCGGTTGGACAATTGTGCTGAGTTGTTGCATAATTTAGGCGGACGGTGGCCCGCTCTGCTCGTGATTCAGCATCACTGGAAGGCACGCCCCCGTTTGTCGCAACAGTTCACGGCCACGCAAGAGCGTCGCGCTGGGGAATCGTTGCTATCGTTTTTTACGATAAATGCCGCATTTGAGGCTGTTGATAGTGTCGTTGAGCCACACCCTGAAGCTGAGCCGGACCTTAAACCTGAAATTGAAAGTGCAGAAAGTCGCAATGCAGATTAAAATCAAAAATCTTCTAGACACGAGGGAGGGCTTCCCATCGACGTCTTTCGCTTAATTGATGAACTGGAACAACTGGTAGAAAATGGCAAAGGCCATTTATTCGGCAGAGTCTTTATTGATGAGGAAGCCTTTTTCGATCAAACCGCCAAGCTGAAAAAAGCCCTGCCGGAAGACCTGAAAAAAGCGGAGAAAGTAGCCCGCGACAGTGACCGGGTGGTGACGGGCGCACATAACGAAGCGCATCGTCTGGTGTCCGATGCCCAGGGTGAAGCCCAACGCTTAGTGGCTGATGCGCGGGCCGCTGCCGACCGCACCATTCAGGACTCGCGCTCCCACAGCGACCGCATCATCGAAGACGCACGCCGGGAAGCCGAACGCATCGTGGCCGATGCCCAGCAACACGCCGAGCAACTGGTAGCCGAGCATGTCATTACGCAACGCTCGCAAGAGTTCGCCGAAACGACACACCAGCACGCTCAAGCCGATGCGCAGGAGATGCGCGACCAGGCTGACCAGTATGCGCTCGAAGTCCTGGAGAAAACCAGCACCATTCTCCAGAAGCTACTTGGTGGCGTAGAGCAGGGCAAAAACCAGATTCACCAAAACCGACAGTAGGATTTTTAAGCGGATGTAACAATAGGAGCTAATGAAAAATTAGCTCCTCTTTTGCGTCTGTGGCTGACATTATCCGTTGGCATCTAACTCTTGCTGCGGTTGACGCTACCGCCCGCCGCTGTCATACTCAACACATCCCCTTTGCCGGTGTCAGTCGCCCTATTAGTTGAGATTTATGGTGGTTTTCCTGCTTTAACAGTGATACAGAACTAAGCAGGTTCGGCTTCAAATTCGCTCTTTTAGGCTGACAATCCAAATTGCAGGAGGAGAGACGTTGTCCCTGAACATGACCCGCTTAAAATCACCTTTGGCGGCGGATTTTCGGCTCCCGGCTTTGAAGGGTCAGCAACCTGCTCCTCCACGCCCCGCGAACGCGAATAAGAAAAATGCAAAACTGTTCTGGCTCGTTCTCTTGAGTGCTCTGTTAAGCCAGTTGGCAAGTCCCGCTCAGGCTGCTGGCGAAGCCATCACTCTCCCCACCTTTGGCACCGCCGAAATGACCATCATCTGGGTGGTGACACTCTTTGGCTTTTTCTCTCTGGCTGCTGGCTGGTACTGGATGTCAAAGATCAACGCCCAAAGTCCTGGCACGGAGAAGATGCAGGAAGTGGGCACAGCCATCCGCGATGGAGCCTATGCCTATTTACGCCAGCAAGTAACAATGATGCTGCCCTTAGCGGTCGTCATTGCCCTTGGCCTGTTCTTCTTGTTTCAGGGACAGCGCGAGGCAGGTTATACGCCCCTTTTAGCGGCTGGTGTAGCAGGCGCGTTTTTATTAGGTTTAGCCACTTCGTACCTGGCGGGTTATATCGGCATGGGCATGGCCGTAACAGGCAATCAGCGCACGGCACATAAAGCCCGCACCACATTTAAAGGCGCACTCGAAACCGCATTTCAGGCCGGAGCTGTTTCGGGCATGATGACAGTGGGGCTGGGGCTGCTTGGCACCTGTGTTATCTTTCTGCTCTTCAAAAATCAGGCCATGTTGGTGCTGGTAGGCTTTGGTTTTGGTGGCTCCCTGGCAGCGTTATTTATGCGCGTAGGTGGCGGCATCTTCACCAAAGCCGCTGATGTGGGCGCTGACCTGGTGGGCAAAGTCGAAGCAGGCATTCCTGAAGATGACCCGCGCAACCCGGCGACCATTGCCGATAATGTGGGCGATAATGTCGGCGACTGTGCCGGGATGTCGGCGGATGTCTTTGAAAGCTACGCCGTTACCCTGGTGGCAGCCATTATTCTGGGTGCGTCGGTGGGTGGCCCGGCTGTCCTTTCCTTAGCGATGTATCCCCTCATTGTGCGCGCGGTGGGGGTTATTGCCTCGATTATTGGGGTGCTATGCGTTAAGGGTGAAGACCGCGAGGACTTTGACCCCATGCAACCCATCAACAAAGGATTTTGGATTTCCGCCGCTGTTGCCAGCGTGCTTTTTGGTATCGGCTCGGCCTGGTATTTCCGAGATGGCGTGCAGGTCAATGGTGTGACTTATGAATGGTGGCGGTTTTTCCTTTGCACCCTCGCCGGAATTTTCCTCACCCTGATTATTGGCAAGCTAACCGAGTATTTCACTTCCGCCGACAAGAAACCCGTCACCGAAATTACGCTCGCCTCAAAGACTGGCCCGGCTACCATGATTATCTCTGGCTTTGCCATTGGCCTGGAGTCGGCAGTGTGGGGTGCGGTAGCGATTGCAGTAACGCTGCTCGCTGCCCTCTTCATCTTTGCCGGAAATCCCCTGTTAGCGGCCTACGGCGTTGCCTTAACGGGCCTGGGATTGTTGACTACCACCGGCTATATTCTGGCGATGGATACCTTCGGCCCCATTACGGATAATGCCAATGGCATTTTCGAGATGTCGGGTGTTCTCGAAGCCGACAAAGCCGATCCGCACTTTGCCCCTGGCACGTTATCGGGCGACCGCATTGTGGGCCGTCTGGATGCGGTTGGCAACACTACTAAGGCACTCACCAAGGGTTTTGCCATTGCCACGGCGGTCATTGCGGCAGTAGCGCTCTTCCGCTCCTTTATGACGGATGCGCAACTGCTGCCACCAACGAATACTCAAGACCTGATCGAAGCCGTCAAAGCGCATAGAATTTTCGGCATCCCCTTGGATGTGCCCGAAGTCTTTATCGGCCTTCTGTTGGGCGGGGCCGCTCCATTCTTGTTCTCCTCTTTCGCTATCAATGCGGTGGGCCGCTCCGCCCAGGAGTTGATTACAGAAGTGCGACGGCAATTCCAGGATGACCCCGGCATTATGGCAGGCACCTCCAAGCCCGATTATGCGCGTTGTGTCTCGATTGTCACCGCTGCGGCGCAAAAAGAACTCCTTGGCCCCGGCATCCTGGGTATCTCTCTGCCAATACTCGTCGGCTTTGGCTTAGGGTTTTCCGACCCTTTAAAGGGTGCCGCCGCTTTAGGCGGTTTTCTGGCTGGGGCTATTGTGAGCGGTCAAATGATGGCTGTCTTGCTCTCTAACTCTGGCGGGGCCTGGGATAATGCCAAAAAGAAGATTGAAGATGGTTGGTATGGCGGCAAGGGCACCGAAAACCACAAAGCCAGCGTCATTGGCGATACCGTAGGCGACCCCTTCAAAGACACCGCTGGCCCGGCACTGAACCCACTGATTAAGGTCATGAATTTGGTAGCTATCATGATCGCGCCAATTATCATCAGCCCAAGTCTCTCGACTGGCGCACGCGCCGCAGTCGTCGGAGTGACCTTAATCATCCTCACGGTGGCAATTCTCTTTAGCAAACGCGGCAGCATGGCCGATGACGAGTCAGAAATCGCCGAGGCCACCGCCACCCTACCCCACGGCCATGCCTCCGATGAACGCCTCACCACCGGCCCGCGCCCCCGTATCCGTAAAGTTGCCGACGCTGTTTCTGGTGATGGCGGCATCAGCCAGTGATTGATTTTTAGCCACCGAAGCACACATAAGAACACGGAAATCAGGGGTTGGGATTCATGGTATAGGGGCGCTGCTTGCTGCGCCCAGAACGTTAGCGACGAACTACAGCAGGGCGCGGCAAGCAGCGCCCCTACGGGGTCTCCCCTTCTCCCTCTTCTTTCCGTGTTCTTCCGTGTGTTTCTGTGGCTAAAAATTCTTTCCTATAGCTCACGATTCCATTAGACTCAAGGCGAAGGCACAATAACCGCTACTAAACCAGAGGTTTGCTTTTTAATTTTGCCCTTTGCCTTGATTCCCATGCCTGCTCCACGCTTTCAACCACTGACACGTCTGATTCTTTGTGTCCTGGGCGTAGTCTTAGTCCAGGTGGTGCTGGTGTTGGTGATTCGCTCTGGTGTGACCACGGCTGCCGCCTTGAGCCATCGGCCCGCCGCGCCATTGGTGGCCGATTTTGTGAGTAGCCATGCGCTGCTACTCAGCGTTCTCGCCTGTCCACCAACGTTCTTGTGGATTTACTTCTGTCGGCGCGTTCTAGACTGTCGTTCTTTTGTCTCACTGGGTTTGCGGGTGCGGCGTTGCGTGCGCGATTCACTGCTGGGGGTTTTGGCCGGGGCCGCCGCCATCGCATTCCTCTTTGGGATTCTCTATATCTTGGCCGGGTTTGCTTTAGGTCATCCACCCATTATAAGCTGGTCACCCGAAGCTTTCGATACTCCTGCACCCGCTACCGTAGCGATGCTGGTGCTCTATGCTGGGGCGTTCTACATTCTGGGGTTTGGCGAAGAGATTTCGTTTCGCGGCTATGGCTTGCATAACTTAGCGGCCTGGTTAGGCACTACCAAGGCTCTTATCGCACAAGCTGTTATTTTTGCTTTGCTGCATTTGTCAAATGTCCTGGTGCAACCCGCGCATGATAATGCCAGTTCCAGTGCCAACCCCACGCTCTCAGTCTCTACGCTGGAGAATGCCCTGTGGGACGTTCGGTGGGGTATGGTAAATATTGCCCTCATCGGCGTCTTTTTCGCGCTTTGCTACTTAAAAACTGGCTCCCTGTGGTTTCCTATTGGCTTTCATGTGAGTTGGAACTTCTTCCAGGGCTGCATCTTTTCGCTACCAGTGAGTGGCCTTGATGTGTACCGCCTCTTAGACATAAAAGAAATCACCGAGTCCCTAAGCTCCTCGCTGACGGGCGGCTCCTTTGGAGGTGAGGGCAGCGTCTTGCTGATTCCAATCACAAGCGCCTTAATTTATTTTTTGTGGCGGCAACCCGATCATCCGCAGGCGTTGCTTGATCTATCTTTGCTATGCCAACCGGAGCAGCCACTCCAGGAACCCGAACCTGTGTCCGATAGCACAGCCAGTTCAGAGCTAGGAGATGTCGAGCCACCACGCTACTCTACTTTTAAGACGACCTTGCGTGGCAGTCAAAACGGCTCCGCCCACGATTTAGAGCGGAGCGACACACCGCTCTTGCTGGGCGTTATCGAAAAGCCAGCCCCACCCGTAACTATGGCACCGCCAACGCCTACGGTTGTTGCCTTTGAGCCAGTTGTTTTAACGCCAGTCGCCGCAACCCACGAACCGCCTGTGCCCTTCCAGGAAACTGTTCCCCCGGTTTCCGCAGTTGTGGTAAACGAGCCATCACCCAATGCAGAGAAGGATACGCCACCCGCGCCTGCGCCTGTTGTTACGCCACCTGTGCCATCCCCCCCGGCATCTAAACCATCCACTGGTAAACCGCCAAGTCCTCGATGGTAATTAACCAAGTTGCTACCCCTGGCCCGGCGGTTAAAACCGCGCCTCTTGGCCCCTGGCCGACCGTCCGCGCAGGCGGACGGTCGGCGGCACGCCCTGAGCCGTGAATTCATTCGCCGGGTATAGGCAGCAACTTGGGTTAATTCCTCTTGTAGCGATGCAGCAATTTACGGTTCTCTTACGTCCCTGCTATACTTTTCGCTGTGAGACTATCCCCCACTCCACGTTATCCAAATTTTTTGTTTCTGCTTCTTGTTCTGTTTACGATTTCCCTTTTGGCTCATCAGGCTCAGGCGGATTCGTCGTCGAGAACAAAACTCATTGTCTGGGGCTTGCAGTCGGGCAAGGAAACTAAAGGCTTAGACGCCCAGATTGCTGAATTTGAGAAGCGCAATCCCGACATCAGAGTCTCGGTGCTTTCGATGGGAGCGGGCAGCATGAACCCGCAAAAGCTCATGACTTCCATTGTGGGTGGCGTGCCACCGGATGTCATTAACCAGGATCGCTTCACTATCGGCGACTGGGCCTCACGCGGCACCTTTCAGCCACTCGACCGCTTTCTGGCAGCAGAAAAGAATTTACCCGATGGTGTCCATGAAGCGGACTTTTATCCCGCCGCGTGGAAAGAAGCCCTTTATAAAGGCCAGGTCTATGCTATCCCTACGGGTATAGACGACCGAATGCTGTACTACAATCGCCAGGTCTTCCGCGATGCCGGGCTGGATCCAAATCACCCACCCCAGACCTGGGAAGAGTTGGAGGACTACGCCAAAAAGCTCACCAAGTATAACCGCGATGGCACCTACTCTCGCATCGGGTTTATCCCTAACTTCGGCAACTCCTGGCTCTATCTTTACTCGTGGCAAAATGGCGGCGAGTTCATGAGTCCTGATGGTCGCACTTGCACCCTCAACAACCCTTATTCCGCGGCTGCCCTCAAGTATATGGTCAATGTATACAACGACTTGGGCGGCTACGATAAAGTTAATATTTTCCAGACGGGATTCCAGTCGAACGAGCAAGACCCGTTCTTCACCGGCAAAATCGGCATGGTGATTAACGGCAACTGGGTCTTGAACTCGATAGCCCGCTATGCGCCAGGCTTAGATTTCGCGGTAGCCCCGGCCCCGGTGCCTGCCGAGCGTTTGCAGGGTGTTAAAGCTAAAACGGGCCGCTTTGCCGGACAGCCGCCTTTTCTAACCTGGACGGGTGGTTTCTCGCTCGCTATGCCAATGGGTGCCCCGCACTCGGAAGCGGGATGGCGTTTTATTAAGTGGATGACCTCACTGGATGCCGCTATCCTCGGTGACCGCGCCCAAAAAGCTTATAACGAATCGAAGGGTCGTCCTTACGTCTTTGACTTAACCGCCAATAAGAAGATCAACGAAGCTTTACTTGAAAACTTTCCGCCAGTGAATCCGCGTTTAAAAACCGCGCAGAAAGCCTTCATTGACATGCTGCCCGTAGCGCGTTATCGTCCTGTCACGTTTATCGGTCAGACGCTCTGGGATGCCCATGTGCGGGCCTTTGAACGGGCGTGCAGTCTGAAGCAAACGCCCCAGCAGGCCCTCGATGAGCAGCGTAATCTGGTACAGAAAGAGTTAGATAAATCCTTCAGCCGCGAGAAGTTGCCTTTCTTCTCTTTCACCGGGCCGGTGCTATTTATCAGCCTGCTCGCCTTAGCTGGTTTACTTTATGGCTTTATGCACATCAGGAAAGCCGTCGCTGGCTCGCGGGTGGCCAAAACTGAGGCCATAGCTGGTTACTTGATGATCGCGCCCTGGTTATTTGGCTTTTTGCTGCTAACCGCCGGGCCAATCCTCGTCTCGGTTATGCTCGCCTTCTGCGATTATGACGTGCTACATCCACCGCGCTATATCGGCATGACCAACTTCCAGACGCTCTTTACCGATGACCGCGAACTTATCACCAAAGCCTTTTATAATGCCGCCTATCTTTCCATGATTGGCATTCCCCTTGGCATGGGCACAGGGCTGGCCATCGCCATGCTGCTCAACATGAAAGTGAAGGGCATGTCGTGGTATCGCACGGCGTTTTATATTCCTTCCATCGTGCCCGCCATCGCCTCAGCGGTGTTGTGGGCGTGGCTACTGGCAGGAGACCCCAGTAAGGGATTATTGAATGCTCTCTGGAAAGCAACCATCACTCAGTGGTTCCACCTCGACCCACCCGGCTGGTTTGGGGTCGCGGCGTGGGCGAAACCCGGCCTCATTGTGCAGGGTTTATGGGGTGCGGGCGGCGGCATGATTCTGTGGCTGGCTGGCTTGCAGGGTGTCCCCCAGACGCTTTATGAAGCAGCCCAGATAGATGGCGCACGCGGCTGGGGACAGTTCCGCCATGTAACGCTGCCCATGCTTTCGCCTTACATCTTTTTCAACCTCATCATGGGCACCATTGGTGCTTTACAGGAGTTCGACCGAGTGTACGTTTTAGCAGGTGGTAGTGGCGGCACCGGCCCCGAAGATTCGCTCCTGGTGCCTGTCCTCTACCTGTTCAATAACGCCTTCCGCTATTTCAAAATGGGCTATGCCAGTGCGATTGCATGGATTATTTTCGTCATTATCCTGGCGCTAACGTTGGTGCAATGGAAAGCCCAAAAATACTGGGTGCATTATGAAACCGATAAGAAGTAGGTTTTGGAACCACGAATGGACACGAATGCACACGAAATAATTTACAAGGACTTAGCTTACAAAGTCATTGGCGCAGCAATGGATGTGCATAACGCTTTAGGTTGTGGTTTTCTGGAGAAGGTGTACGAGAATGCGTTGATGGTCGCTTTACAGCAACGCGGGTTGAATTGTGAGCAACAGAAGCCTATCAAAGTTTATTATCAAGGCATAGTCGTCGGAGATTACTGCGCTGACATTCTGGTAGAGAATGCGGTGATTTTAGAACTGAAGGTTGTGGATGCACTGTCTGACATTCACCGGGCACAAGCCCTAAATTATCTTAAAGCCACTGGCTTCAAATTAGCGATTCTGCTCAACTTCGCAAAGCCAAAATTGGAACGAGAACGCATTGTGCTTTAATTGGAACCACGAATGAACACTAATAACACGAATATCTAGAGGAAAGTGGGGTTATCATTACATATCCCGTCAATCATAGCTTTGTGTTCTTATTCGTGTTATTAGTGTTCATTCGTGGTTAAAAGCTAAATTATGTTCACCCAATCGGCGTGGTTTTATGATGCAGTCTATAGTTGGAAGGATTATGCGGGTGAAGTCGAGTGGTTGCACGCTTTTATTCAGGCGCATGACCCGCAGACTCGGACGTTGTTGGATGTCGCCTGTGGCACAGGCAAGCACTTAGAGTTTCTGCGTTCCTATTACCAGGTTGAAGGGGTAGACCTCAATAAAGAACTACTCAAAATCGCGCACGAGCGTTTGCCTGACGTGCCCGTTCATCAGGGCAACATGATGGATTTTCAGTTGGGGCATAGTTTCGATGTGGTGACGTGTCTGTTTAGCTCCATTGGCTATGTTAAGACCGTTGAAAATTTACAGCGCGCTATCAATAATATGTCCCATCATCTTGAGCCGGGGGGACTGATGTTAGTCGAGCCGTGGTTTCATCCAACGACTTATTATCCAGGCACCCTTCATGCCGGTTTTGTGAATGACCCAGACTTAAAGATCGCACGGATGAATGTGAGCGGGATCGAGGGCCACATATCAGTGATGGAGATGCATTATCTGGTGGGCACCCCCGAAGGCATTGAGCATTTTACAGAGCGGCATGAACTCGCCCTCTTCACCCATGAAGAGTATCTAACCGCGTTTCACAATGCAGGCTTAGAAGTACATCACGAAGCGGACGGGCTGACTGGCAGAGGTCTCTATATCGGCGTACGAAAGTAATCTATTTTATCTGTGTTTATCAGTGGTTCATAAAGAAAAGGTTAAATTAAGGCTATGGACGCTTTCTTCTGGTTAATTGCCATTATTTTGAGCCTGGTCGCTATCGCTAATTTAGTCAGCGCAATTGTAGCGGCGGCACGCGCTAAGGATTCAGCGATGCTGGGCGTGTCCCTTGGGCTAACAATAGCTTTTCTCATTAGTGTATTCCTGCTTCGCAACGCCTATTTTACGCTGCTAACAGCCCTTACTCTGAGTTTTGGAGCAGGCAAAATTCTACGCAGCCTGACGCGTAATGCAGCGCACGCCACAGAAGTCCACAAGCTTTCCTCTGCGCATCTGGCACTTTTGGCCGGGTCATTTATGTTCTTGATTCCCTTTGCATGGCTGATTTCCACCTCGCTTAAGCCGGATGATGAAATGGCCATTTTTCCACCAGTCTGGATTCCGACTCAACAGGTGACGAGCGACACACTCAAAAATGAAGAGGATAAACCAGCGGGCCTCTCGTGGTGGCAAATGCCAGTCGGCAAAGAGAAAGTTAAGGTAGAAGTGGCCGAAGTGCGCGACCTGCCATCCGGCCAGATTAAAGTGCAAGTGGTTACGCCCGGCCCCTATCAAGGCCACACGGGAGTTGTGGAACCGGCAGACCTCACGAAGATTCGCCACACCGCCCCCAAGTGGGATAACTATAGCGAAGCTTTAACCTATCTGCCTCCCGACACTCATTATGGTCTCACCTTTTTAGGTAATACGCTTTTTCTGACTCTTATGACGGTGCTGGGCACGCTACTGTCTTCATCGCTTGTGGCCTACTCGTTTGCCCGTCTTAAGTGGCCCGGCAAGGATACTCTCTTTATCGTCCTGTTGGCGACCATGATGATCCCCGGCGCAGTGACCATGATGCCGCAGTTCTTGATCTATCGTTCTCTAGGGTGGATTGATACGCTGCGCCCTCTCTGGGTGCCATCTTTCTTTGGCTCGGCTTTTAACATCTTCCTCTTGCGCCAATTCTTTATGTCCATCCCTACTGAATTAGAAGATGCCGCCAAGATTGATGGCTGTGGCCCGTTCAGCATTTACTGGCGCATTATGCTGCCGCTCGTTAAACCGGCTCTCGCGGCGATTGCTATTATGGGTGTTATGGGCGCGTGGAACAACTTCCAGGGGCCATTGATTTATCTTTCCTCTTCGGAAAAGATGCCCCTCGCTTACGCCCTGCAACTCTACCAGCAGCAACACGGCGGCGAACCCGGCTTGCTGATGGCCGCCTCCACGATGGTCGTGTTACCTATTATCGTCCTATTCTTCTTCACCCAACGCTACTTCATTGAGGGCGTATCATTAACGGGCCTGGGCGGAAGGTAGAATAGAATTAGGTTTATAATCAACAATTAGAGCTATAGCAGCCGCAATGTCATCAAGAGTTGCTGGTGGAAGTTTGCCAATACGACTTGTAAAACGGCTTAAATCAACACCACGCACTTGTGAAGCATCCGCAGCCGACAACTTAGTCAGACCGTTGTTGGCATCAGGAGTAATGAGAACTTTCCAAGATTGCGCTGTAAAATGAGGCTGCATTTCTGTGAGAGGCACTACCAGACGTAGTGGGAGATGACGAATTGAGTCTCGGCTAATAACGACAGCAGGCCGTGTTTTCTTCATTTCAGCACCTCGTGCTGGTTCAAGATCAATGCGCCAAATCTCGCCGCGTTTAGGATCAATACTCAACGCAGTCATCTCCAGCCAACGCGGTCGTGAACTCCATAAGTTCTGGATGCTGTGCGTAATCAATAGCAGCTTGCCTGGCCTGAGCTTCTAAAATGGCATCGCACTCTGCGCGTGACATCGTCATGAGTTCGCGTGCTGTATAAGTGGCAGTTGGCACAGCTTGCGCTAAGTGCTGGGGAGCTTTACCTTTAGTCTTGCTGGTAATTTTATTATGTGCTTTGTCTTTTATTTTTGTTGCCATAATGTACCCTAACATAAAAGTTATTTCTTCCAAACTATAACATCTTTAAGTTTAATCTACCCACTCCTATCATGCCCCACTCGGTTCAAATGCTATGTTCCCATGTGCCACAGGATCGGGGACTATTTTGGTGTCAACTGGTGCCCATTGGTACGCTTCACTACCCTGCACCGCTTTGCCAGTGGGAGTAAAGCCCATCTGGTGGTGCAAGGCTTCGACAGCGGATTGGGTTATCCAGATAGTGTCGGGCGCAGCATTCTTTTGACAGTGGGCGGCAATATCCAGGACGCGGTCGCTAATCTCTTCCAGGGGCCGGGAAGGGTCAAAGTAAACACGCCCCGCATTAATGCCACAACGCACACGAAAATCGCGGCGCATGGTTTTGACATGGGCGTTAAATTCGGCTAACTCTTCAATCACAGCACGAGCAGCTTCAACTGCCGCATCCACAGTGGAAAAACAACTCATGACACCATCCGGTGTCCAGGTGGTTTGCAGACAGCCGTGCGCTTGCAGTTTGCCTTCGACGTAATTTTTATAGGCTTTAAAGTCGTATTCCACGGCGGCTTGCTCTTCGCCTACTTTAATGCCGGTGGAGTCCACCACATCAATAGAGAGAAAAGCCAAGTCTTTACCGATTTCGTCCAGTTTGCGCTTGGTCTCGGCGAAGATTTTAAGCAACTGGTCACGATCTTTCAGTTTTCCGGCGCGCAGTTGGGCTAAAATTTCATTGAGCGGCGACAGGACTTGAGCATTATCCGCCAGGTTCTTGTCTTTTTTCCACTGGTCATAATCGGTTTTGAAGCGGAGGTAGCGCAGCATGTCATAACAGCGCGTGCTGACCCGCTCGCAGAGCCGTCCTAAGGCAAAAAGGGCAACAATGACTAACCAGTGGGATATATCCCTGCCACCCCAGTGCGTGGGCAAAATTTGACTTATAAAATGAGCAAAGCGCCATTCCAGCTTTGACATCCAACGCAGCAGTCCGAAGTGTGAGGGGTCAGTGACATAAGGCAGGAAAAGCAGCAACAGGCAAAACGCCGCCGCGCCAAGGAAGATGCGGTTTAATACCGCCATGCCTAATCCCAGCGATTGCAGCAATCGAACCCGTTGTGCTAATGGCTCAGCAGCCGCTTCCTGAACGCTCATACCGGCACCGTGACTATAATGCAATAAAAGTGTAGCCACTGACACCATAGCAAAATGAACGCCGCCGTGCGCTTATAAAGCAATTTTTAGCCACAGAAACACACGGAAGGACACGGAAAAGAGGATAGAAGGTAAAGAATTGAGGATCGTTGGGTAAACCAGAGGGGAAATGCCTCTGTGTGCCCTAACCCGATCTTCTATCTTTGATTCTCTATCCTCGTTCTTTTCCGTGTCCTTCCGTGTGTTTCTGTGGCTAAATTTTATTGATCGCCACCGGGGTTTTCGGCGGCTTTTTCCCAGCGTTCCAGGAAGTCTTGTGCGGTCGTGGAGTGGAGGAGCGCGAAACGGGTAATCTCGTGGCCGATGGACTTGAGGCGGGTTTCTAATTCTTTGTCTTTGAGCGTGCCATCCGCATTGAAAGCATCCCAGGCGCGGGCGATAGAAACCTGCTGGGGCAAGACCCAGGCGTGCAGTTGCCGACCCACCGAGCGCAAGTGATCAAGCGAGTGAATAGCCCCTAACGCCCCGCCAGCGATGCCAATTAGCCCAATCATCTTGCCCTCAAACTCATCGAAACCCATTAAGTCCAGAGCGTTTTTCAAGACGCCACTGTAGCTGCCGTGATACTCCGGGGTGGCCCAGATAATGGCATGAGCCGCGCGCAGTTCATCCGAGAGTCGCACGACATCAGGAAACGTCTTAGGGTCTTTTACCTGGCCAGCAAAGGGCAATTGATAATCGCGCAGGTCAAGAAAGGCAGTCTGCGCCCCGGCCTCCTGCGCACCACTCAAAGCTACCTCTAAAACCCGCTGGGTGGAGCCGCCTGCACTGAGACTGCCGCACAAACCGGCAACCACGATATGACTTAAGTCACGCTGTGGCATGAATTCCTCTGGAAGTTAGCTCAAGGTTTCAGATGACGATTGAAAAAGGTTAAAGCCTCAAGCGCAAATTGGCGGTTAGTTTCAGGTCTCTGGAAGCCATGCCCTTCGCCCTCGAATTTGGTAAAGGACGATTCCACCCCCGCTTTTTGCAGGGCGTCATACAGACGCTGTGATTGGCCGATGGGCACGAGGGGGTCGGCGGTGCCGTGGAAGATGGCAAAAGGTGCGCTGTTCTTATCTACATAGGTAATGGGTGAAGCTTCACGGTAGACAGCAGGGGCTTCTTGTGGTGTTTTACCGATAAAGTTATAAAGAATAGCCATCGCCTGCTCGCTTAAGGGGCCTTGCACGGTAAAGTCGGTGGGGCCAAACATATCCACCACGCACTGCACACGGCTGGAGTATTTTGCTAAGGCAGGGTCACTGTTATCGCGGGTATCGCGGGTGCCCAATAAAGCTACCAGATGTCCACCAGCCGAGGCACCTAAAGCTCCAATATGATTGGGGTCTACGCCGTATGTATCGGCATGGGCGCGAATCCAGCGCACGGCCCGCTGCACATCATCTATCTGGGCCGGATATTTATTGCCTTCTTTCGTGGCCAACCGGTAATTGACGGAGAATGCCACATACCCCTGCCTGGCCAGTGCTCGGCCATAAGGTTCAAAATCGCGTTTGTCGCCACCCGACCAACCGCCGCCATGCACCAGAATCACCGCAGGTCGTGTTTTCGCTTCGCCACCGGGCCGATAGACATCCAGCAACAACTTCTGTCCGCCTGCTTCACCATACGATACATCATTCTCAACTTGCGCCCCATTCTGCTGCGCTGAGCCGCGTAAGGCCCCCAAGCTCACGGGAACCAGAAGCAGACATAACCAGATTAATAACCGACGACGGGACAAAGACATAATTTCTCCTTGCTATTGATTGATCTACAGGGTAGTGGTGAGTTTACTCAATAACTCCTCTACTGATTTTAGAGTTCAACATAAAGGACACCAAGGAGCCACAAAGGACATTAAAGCCGTTGAAGATAGAGACCGCCCATCGCCAGGTATTTCTATCCTCTATCTTCAATTCTCATTCTCTCTGTGTCCTTTGTGGCTCCTTGGTGTTCTTTGTGTTGAACTTGTCCTCAAGAGTGTGGACTTAGTTCCACATGTTCCGAACTCACAATCAACCCGTGTTGGTCAACGAGATTAAAATAGAAAACAGTAACACCTTTAGGCAAAGTGGCAGAGACTTTAGATTGCGTGGTATCCAGTTGTGCGGGGATAGTGTGCCAGTAACGATCTTTCCAAAGGCCAACATCTAATGTATAGTTGAATTCGGCTTTAGCAATGGGGGACGCCGCTTTATAATTCACCCAAGCTTGTTCGTTACCATGTCCTTGAGCGGTAATCTCGGCCAGTGGCGTCCCACCTTCCAAGATGTTATCCGCAAAAGCATGAATCTCAGCGGGATTTTCGCCAGGGCCGCCGTGACCATGCGGCATCCGCACCCGCGTGCAGAGGGTGCGAGGGCCGGGGGGTAAACTATAGGACTTTTGCACAGAATCTAAGGGATACGCAAAGTCGTTGGTGCCATCTACCCAGAGAAAAGGCATCGTCCCGTGGGGCAGATAGCGCGATGGATCCCAGAGCGATAGCCACATCGCCGCTCTTTCTGGCCCCATGTGCTTGAAGTCGGGCAGCCAGGTAGAGTCTTCGCCCAGAAAACCACAGCCATAAACCGGCACCGCAAAGCGGAAGCGATTATCAACGCCTGCGACAATGCAAGTGAGATAGCCGCCCCAGGAGATGCCGGTAATGCCAATGCGTTGCGGATCAACATCGGGCATGGAACGTAACAGGGAATTGGCCAGCACCACATCCGCGACGGCATGATACGTCCATTGATCTTGAAGCGGCCAGTCTATCTGGTCAAACCCACCCCACCCGGCTGGGCCACTGTGGGTGTGGCGGGGCCGATCCATGTGCTTGCCGCCGGGCGTTGAACCGCAGTTATCCATTGCAATCGCGGCGTAGCCCCGGCTCGTCCACAGGCGCACCCATTCGGCGAAAGCCGTTCCGCCACCGCCATGCACCAGGACAATCCCCGGCACCTTCTCCCCTGGTTTATGCGCTGGCATTCCATACCAGGCAAAAACCCGCGTCGGCCTGCCCTGAAATGGTAAGCCATCATAAAACAGAGCTTCCACGCCCGCTTCATGAAAACCTGCTGCCGGATAAGTGGGTGGCGCTTTAAACAGTTCGGCTAAATTCCAGGGCATAGGCACGGGCGTTAAGGCTTTAGCATCTTGAGCAAAGACTGTCTGTGAGGACAAAACCAGCAGGGCAAAAGCCAGAACTATGACATATTTTCTCATAATTGCATCACTAAATCTTTGCCAGCTTCATGAATTAGTTATTAGAATTGCAGAGGAGTTTGTCATGCTGAGCGCAGCGAAGCATCTATTATGCGCAGGTATAGAGTTCTCGCTTCAACTATTGCTCTAGAGACACTCTTACCAGATGCTTCGCTATGCTCAGCATGACAAACTCTCATTTTCTAAATCCTCTGAGAATCTATAGTATGCTCGACTTTCGATGAACGTACCATCACAATGAAAAGAGGAGCGAGATAATTCTCACTCCTCTTCTCTGCTACACGCCAGTAGTTCTTAATGCGGTTTAGGACGCCCACTCGACAATACTTTAGCCGTGTAATTGATGTCCGTTGAATTGGCATCAAATTCCAGGGTCACAGTCACCGATTCACCAGGCCGGAGCAGGTTATCAGTACCAATATTCAGGTTAACGAAGGGATCGCCCCCCGTATCACCATCTTTATTGGTCAACACGGCATTATTGGTGAGGTCAAGCAGCACCAACGCCAGCGGGCCTTTGACGCTAGCCGTGCCGGTGTTCCTAATGGTGATCGTCTGGGTGAAATGGCGGTCTACGTTGAATAGGCCCGGCAGATAGGCACCGCCACCACCACCGTTACCACCATTGGCATTACCATTACCACCACCATTACTCGGCACTGGCGGAGTGCTGAAAATGGTGAAGTTGGGAACCGCTGTGGTCGCAGTGACATTTTTGTGCGCTATGTTATTGGCCAGGTTGGGATCAGGCAGCGTGCCCGTCACCGTCGCGGTGTTGGTGGTATTGCCTGTGCTGTTGAGTCGCAACGTCACCTTGATCGTCGCTTTGGCACCCACCGCCAGGTTGCCGATGTCGAAGTCTGCCTCGCTACTCGTCTGGGTAGAGCTGCCCTGGCTTGTGGTGGCGCTCACAAAACTCGCGGCAGCAGCCCAGGCATCCGTCAACTTTACTCCAGTCGCGGGGCTGGGGCCATTGTTGGTGACCACCAGGTTATAATCCACCGTGCTGCCTGCGGCTACCGTATCACTAGAACTGCTGTTGGTTACGCTCAGGTCAGCGGCTGGCCTGATTGAAGTCGTAACTACAGCACTGTTATTGCTCAGGTCGGGGTCTGGCACCCTATTGCTGACAGTAGCTCCGGTACTGAAACTGGCCACACCACTAATTGTGGCACTGACGGGTCTCAAAATCACGGTTATGGTAACCTGCCTACCCACCGGGATGGTGCCTAGAGCGAAGGCAACTGTTCTTAACCCATTCTGATTCGGCCCCGGCACCCTCCGCGGTGATGAGGCAATAAAAGCAACGGTGGACGGGAACTTAAAGTTTAACCTGGCACCCAGGGCAGGACTAGGCCCATTGTTACGAACCCTGATGGTAAATGTCACCGAAGTTCCCGGCAGCACCTCACTGGGTTGGCCAGTCATGGCTACCCCTAAGTCAGCTTGAGGAACCACCAGCACTGCTTGCGCTACAGCATTGTTGGTGAGGTTAGGGTCAGTTTCGGTGCCCACTACTGAAGCCCTGGCCTGTGCCTGACCAATTGCTATCCCTCTGACAATCACAGTAACGGACGCCTGAGCGCCAGAGGCCAGTGTGCCCAAACTGAAGCGATAGATTTTATGGACATTGTCACGCGATGCTGGCAATGGTGAACCAGAAACAAACCGCAGCCTGGCCAGCAGAGTTTCTGTGAGCACGACATTGGTGGCAGTCGAAGGCCCATTATTCTTCACCACGAGGTGGTAAGTAAGCGACTGTCCAAAAATGGTCGTGGCAACCTGATCTGATGTAACACTCAAATCAGCCAGGGGCATAACCGTCGTCCGGGTCGTAGCCGAGTTATTAGCCTTATTGGGATCATTGACGCTGGAGTTGACGGTTGCTGTGTCCACCAGAGGACTAATCGCCGTCGGTAACACCGTGACATCTACACCAATAATCAGTCCTTCATTCTTCTTCAGCGTGCCCAACTTAGCCGTGATGGTGCGACCCGTCACTGTGACATTAGGCAGGAAGTTGATTGGCCCACCCGTCAGGGTGTGAATGAAGACCGAAGTGGGAATGACGGTCACGCCCAAGGGGAAGGTATCGGTTGCCACCACGTTAGGAGCATCGTCTGGGCCATTGTTCTTAAGCGTTAGTTCGTAACTGAGCTTGCTTCCGACGACTACTGGGTTAGGCTTTGCTGTTAACGTCAATGCAAGATCGGCAGTAGGTGGTGGGCCGCTCACCACATTAGTATCCAGTGAGGCCGTGTTATCACCGATGTTAGGATCGCTTTCGTTCCCCGTCACTTTGGCCGTGCTGGTAGCGAGTCCCAAGTTGCTCGCTTTAGTAGCAATGGTGAAGGTTTGAGTTGCACCTGTGGCCAAGGCCCCAATATTGAAAGTCAGGGTCTTACCCTGCTGACTTGTCTCCGCTGGAGTGGCCGACACAAAGGTTTCCCCGGCAGGAACGGTGTAAGTCACGACCACACCAGTAGCATTCGATGGCCCCGCATTGGAAACCTCCATCGTGTAAGAGAGGTTATCGCCCAACGTGGCCGCGCCTGGCCCATCCAGAGTGACATTCAGGTCGGCAACCGGGGTAATGGTCGTTGTCACCGTAGCCGAGTTATTCGCCGTGTTGGGATCAGGCTCCGTCGCTGTGACACTGGCCGTATCCGTTACTGATGCAGCCGCGCCGGGGGCCGCTTGCGCCACAATCGTCACCGTGGTGGTCGCCCCACTCGCCAAAGTGCCAAGGGTAAAGACTTGGGTGCCATTCTGATTGGAGGCCGCCACAGGTGAGGACGAAACGAAGGACAGCCCCGCCGGTAACTTGTTGGTCAACACCACATTAGTCGCTGGTGATGGCCCAGCGTTTACCACCGTGAGGGTATAGGTCAGGTTGTTCCCCACGGACACCGGGTTCGCTGAGCCGCTTAATGACACCTGCACGTCAGCAGACACTGAGGCCGTAGCCGATGCAGTCGCCTTGTTATTGGCCGTGTTGGGATCGGTTTCAGACGCCGCAGCCGTAGCCGTGTTAGTAATCGTGCCAGTGGCACTGGTCTTCACCACAACGGTCACCTGGCTGCTGGCTCCCTTGAGAAGAGTGCCCAGATTAAAGGTGAGCGTGCCGCCCTGATTGGTGCTGGCTGTGGGAGAAGACGAAACCAATGTTACACCCGATGGCAAGATATCAGACAGCACCACATTGGTGGCAGTGTCCGGGCCATTATTGGTGACAGTGACAGTGAATGTCACATTGCCACCGACAGTCACCGCCGTCGGTGCGGCAGTCTGCGTGACGGCTATATCCGCCGTGGGGATGACAACCGGCGGGTTCTGCACTGTGGTCGTCACGGAAGCCGTATTGTTGGTGGTGTCGGAATCTAATTCCGTAGACGTGACACTTGCCGTGTTAGTAATCGTGCCCGCAACGGTGGGCTTCACCACGATAGTCACGGTAGCATTCGCTCCGTTTGCCAGCGAGCCAAGGGCTACCGTCAGCGTGCCATTGGTGTTCGTGGCTTGCGGTGTGGAGGAAACGAAGGTTACGCCAGCGGGGAGGGTATCGGTAACGGTCACTCCGGTGGCGGTGTTTGGCCCTCGGTTCACCACGGTTAAGGTGTAAGTCAGATTGCTCCCGGTGGCGACGGGGTTAGGCGCACCGGTTTTAACCAGCGTCAAGTCAACCACGGGGTTCACACGGGTTGTCGCTGTCGCCGTGTTGTTAGCTAAGTTACGGTCGGTCGAATTACTGGACACGGTCGCCGAGTTGGTGATAGAGTTGCCACCAGCGGCGGGAGCGTTGATCGTGATAGTAATATCCGGCGCAGCCGCCACTCCCAGTGTTGGTCGCGTTAGGGTGACTTTATTCGTCGCACTATCGAAGGATGGGGTCCAACCCGTGCCCGTGGCACTGACGAAAGTTACACCAGCAGGTAAGGTATCCACCACACTCACTGCCGACGCCGTGCTGATACCCGCATTAGCGACATGTAGGGTATAGGTAATCGTGCCACCCGCATTCACCGGATCAGGTGTACCAGTCTTGGTGATGGACAGATCAGAGATGGGCGTTACAGTGGTGGTTTGAGCCGCCGTGTTGTTGGATAGGTCTGGATCACCGGGCGATGAGCTTACGGTAGCAGTATTAGTGAGGCTCCCGCCTTCGGAAGGTGCGGTTACGGTGATGGTAATAGCTGGCGCAGTGCCCTTGGCGAGGCTGGCTCGCGCTAAGGTCACTTGATTAGTGGTGTCATTGAAGTCCACTGTCCAGCCAGTGCCAGTCGCGCTACCGAAACTGACACCAGTAGGCAGGGTATCTACCACCGTAACATTGTTAGCCGCATCCGGCCCATTGTTGGTAACGGTCAGGGTATAGGTCAGAGTGCCGCCAGCATCCACCGGATCGGGATTATCAGTATTGGCGATGGACAGGTCAGCAAAAGCCGCCGCCACAGCCTGCGAGAATTCCGAAGTTTCGATGGGAACGCTGTTGATATCCAAACGAGTCGCAGTGGAGGTGACGACCTGGCCCTGACTCAACGCCACTCCGTTAAGGGTAGCCGAGAAGTCTATATGGCCATTGGCGTCTGTTATTACATTCTTAGACCCCAGAAGGTTCTGCCCCTCGCCAAAACCAGAGCTATCCGCAGCGGCATTGGAGAAAAACTCAATGCGGAAGTTTGTGCTGGGGGTGCTATCCAATGAGCCAGTAATGGTCGTATTCCCGCTTACCGTTGTTGCCGTCGTTAGAGCGGGGAAGTTTTGCAAGTTGTTTGCCCCGGTATCGGCATCGGGCGGCGCACCCAGGTCGTTGGCAGTGACTCCATCGTTGCCTAAGTCAATGCCTAATTTCGTATTGGAAAAGATGGAGTTGCCCAGAATAACATTGCCAACGGGCACGTTGCTGAAGACATCCGTTGCTAACACATTGACACCGTTGCCGGTATTGAAAGCAATGGTATTTCCCGCCCCGGCAGCCGTGCCACCCACCGTGTTATTGTTGGAACTGATCGTAATGCCATCATTGCCGTTAGGCAAGGTGGCACTATTCACATTCAAGCCAATGAAGTTACCTTGAATTATATTGCCATCCGCCGAGTTACTGGTGAACTTGAGAATTGCAATGCCCTGCGAACCATTGCCTGCAATGACGTTTTCGGCCCCGTTAGCCGTGCCACCCACTGTGTTGGTCGCACCATTAATTAAGATACCCTGCGCACCATTGCCAATGGCTGAGACGCCAGTAATATCAGTGCCGATGAAATTGCCCAGGATGGTGTTGTTGTTACCAAAGGAATCCTGAATCTTGATGCCAGCTTGCGCATTGCCAGAGATGATATTGTGCGCGGTGCCTGCGGTGCCACCTACTGTATTAGTCGGCGCATTCAGCAAGATGCCGTTACCGGTATTAGGTAGGGCTGCATTACCGGCCAGGTTGATGCCGATAGAGTTGCCCTGAATGGTGTTGCCTGCTGCCGATTGATTGAAGGAGCTTTCGACTCGGATGCCATCGGCAATATTTCCATTGTTGCCATTGAAAGGCACGCCATTACCGGAAATCAGGTTGCCCGCGCCACTGGTGGTGCCACCCACGAGGTTATTAGCGGTCGTGAGGTAAATGCCAGCCCGTCCAAAGAAAGTCGCGTTGGGCAGAGCTTTGGTGCCAGTCGCATCGGTGCCAATCAGGTTACCCTGAATGACATTATGCTGACCCTGACGGGGTGCCACATGCGCGCTATTGGTCTTGGGACTGCCGGTTTTGGTGCTGCTCGTTTTAGTTCCACTCGGTTTAGTAGTCGTCTTTGCACTCGTGGGTTGGGTGTTGGCGATTTTGGATCCCGGCTTCTTGGCTACCAGGGAAGCTATAGCCGGGCCAGCCGTCTCAATGCCATTGCCGCCATTGCCGGAAATGAGGTTGCCCTGACCACTGGCGGTGCCGCCTATTTGAGTGCTATCGGCACCTACCAGCAAGATACCATCATTCACATTGCCCAGAGCGCCACTGCCATCAGCATTGGTGCCGATGAAGTTGCCTTGAATTTTGTTATTGGGCGAATTAGAGCCATTACTGGAGCCATCATCAATCTCGATGCCATTACCACTTTCGCCAAAAACTCCATTACTGGAAATCAGGTTGCCAACTCCCACGCCACCAATGACGTTACTGGCACCATTAAAAATAGTGATGCCATTGCCTCGATTCCCTAGCCCAGTGGTGCCATTAACATCGGTGCCGATGTAATTGTTTTGAACTGTGTTACTGGAGCCACCAGAAATGACGATGCCATCGCCATTATTGCCGGAGATAATGTTACGTGCATTGGCATTGGAGCCGCCGATGGTATTGGAGCTACCACTACTAAATATAGCGATGCCATCGGCATTAGCGAGCTTAATGGTGCCCGTTACATCCGTGCCAATGAAGTTGTTCTGAACTATATTGTTAGAGCCATTGAGGGCAACTCCTTCTCCGCCGTTACCCGCAATAATGTTGCGGGCTGCGGTTGCAGTGCCACCGATGATATTGTTATTGGTTGCGATATTGACTCCATCGGCGTTACCTATACCCTTGGCGCCAGTCGCATCGGTACCAATAAAGTTGCCCACGATGGTGTTGCCATTGGAGCCAGTGTCCTGAATCCTGATGCCCATCGCACTATTACCAGAGATAACATTTCCCGCTCCGGCTGTGGTGCCGCCAATGACATTGTTATTCGCTCCCCCATTAATGAGAATACCAAAGCTATTAGAGGCTCTGGTTGTGCCCGCCGCATTGAGGCCGATATAGTTGTTCAACACGATGTTGGCAGTAGCCGTGCTGCCATTGATGTTGACCCCCTGATTGCTATTACCACCAATGATGTTGCGGTCGGCTGGAGTTGTGCCGCCAACCGTGTTAGTTGGTGAATTAGTAATCAGCACTCCGCTACCGCCATTACCGCTGCCGGGAAATGCGCCGTTGGCTTGGGCAATGTTGCCGCTACGATCAACGCCAATGTAATTGCCAATAATCGAATCGTTGCCCGGCCCACTGATCTGGATGGCATCCGAGCTAAAACTATCAATGACTAAGCCACGTATGACACTATTACCACCCGTGATAGCAAGCCCAACTGCAATTTGACCGGGGTTAGTGTAGCCAGACAGGATAATTAGCAAGTTGGCATTGTCACCTGCCGCCAGGGTGTTAGGCGTCGCACCGGGCTGCGTGTAGCCATCAATAATGACCGGATCGGTAATCGCTGGCAGCGCCGTTGCGGGAGTAATGGTGAAAGGGCCAGCACCGGTTGTGATGTCGAACTGAATTTCATCCGGCCCGGAGGGGTCGTTGGCATGGGCATTAGCATCCGTAATCGCCTTGCGCAGACTGCCCGCTCCGCTATCGTTGGTATTGGTTACCACCAACAGCGATGCTAACTGAGCTTCAAATAAGTTGGCAATTTGCTGGTAGCCTGCATCATTGGGATGAAATCCATCGGCAGAATAGAGAGTCGGGTCATAAGGGTTATAGCCCGCACGAACAGTAAAGAGATCAACCACAGGAACATCAAAAGTGGACGCTACACTGGTGATAACGCTATTAACAGCAATAGTATCATCTTGAGCTAATTGCTTTTGTGCCGGGGTAAAAGCACCTGAATTTGCTACGGGGACTTTACTTATATCAGGTACAGTGGCCACTATGATAAAAGCGTGCGTCTCATTGCGCAGGCGGCTGATGATGGTGTTAAAGGCACTCTGAAACCTTGCTTGCAAAGCCGCTGTGCTTTCATTGCTTTGCGCGCTGAGGAGTATATCGTTGGCTCCCACCGTGAGAGTGACAATACTGGGATTATCGGCAATGGCCGCATTAAGGGCATTGGGGTCGTCGCGGACTTGCGGCGCGGTGTAACCATTGACAGCCCGATTGGAAAGTGTGTAGGCACCGCGATTAGCATTTAAAAATGCATTAACCAGAGGCGCATAACCCTTTGTCGAAGGGGTTGAGGCTCCTTGCCCAGTTCCCAGACTATCACCCAACACAGTGTAAGTGGCCGCCTGGACGGAGGAGTTTGACGCGCCAAATCCTGCTGCACTCAACAGCAACGCCATAAAGACGAATAGTTTCTGTTCTCGACTCTTCATAAATGACTTTCCCTTCTTGACCTTAAGACCTGGAACGAAAGAGAGTAACAAACCCGCGGCGTGGGCAACGGGTTATATCTAATCATTGCTGAGGCACCTATTCTAAAGCACCTATTCTGCTGCCTTGCCAAAACGATAGTTAACACCGGCGAAGAATTTATCATCGCTGCCATTCTGCCTGCCATAGCCAAGTTCCACGCCCCAACTGGGGGTTGAAGCTTTCTGATAGCGGGCGACGATGCTCCACAATGGCACGGCGGCTCCCCGGCGGGGCGTATAGTCGGCAGCCAGGGTGACTTCCTGATTTACAGCCCAATCAATGCCACCCATCGGGCGCGTCGCATTGGTGATGGCACCACCGCCGCTGATGCGATGATGGATAACTCCCAAATGCGCTCGCACCGACTCATTCCTATCCTCGCGTCGCCACACCGGATAGCTGCCAACCAGGTAAAGACTATTCACCTTGCCCGGCAGTCCGCCAAAATCTAAATGATGCACCCCAACCGCCAGGGCTGCGCCACTTTTAGCACTTTCTAACAGGAGATATTTAGCGTGCAACGTAGTGTAATGGTTGCCGATGGTAAAACCGGGTACTTCGGTGCGCTCGTGCAGATAAGCCACGCCCAGTTCAGCGCGACGGAGGCCATAATTGGCAGTCAGAACCGGGGCGAAAGTCACCTTGCCAACGTTAGGATTGACTTTTTCATAACTGGCGCTGACTTCGCCCTGCTGCGCAGGCACAGTATCCGTGGTCGGAATAAAACCCAGGCCGGTTGGCCCCAGAATTGGCACACTGGTCGGAAAAGCTTGTACCGGAGCAACACTGCCCCAGACAAGACCGCCGCCTAAGATACTTAAAGCTAACCCGGTTCGCAGCGAATATTTAGATGGACAAAGCGGCTGGAGGCCGTGCTTCATGTCTTGCTCCCAACAAATTTTGGCTTGAATGTATGAGATAGGTCAGCTAAGACTGCGCCAGCGGCTGAAGGACGGTATGCCGAAGGACGGTATTAAGAGGTATGTCCTGACCTACCCCATCGTGCTTATTATAATCGAATTTGATCTTAAAGTGTGTAAATTAACATGACACAAGTAAGATAGTATTCATAACGCAGATTTATTTAACCGTCGCATTACGTAGGCCGCAATTCAGGTTAACTATCAAGGCATTTGAACCACAGCGTGCCACAAATATTGAGTGCCGCCAGGCTGTGCCGGAGGCGATGGATGGGTGTAAAGATACTCGGTGGCTGCTACTGTCACGGGAAGCACTACGTTCGGATTGGGCCAAAAGCCGCCAATGCGCCATAACCAACCCCAACCGTTAAGCCGATAGCCACCAATGAAATCCTGCTGCGCCCCGGCTACGAGAGTTACATGACCGGGATCATCTTTGCCGCGTGCCAGACCACGGTTGACGGCACTTTGCATTTGCGCCACCTGCCCACTGAGAGCCTCGCCTAGCCACTGCTGCCCTGTAGGTGTCACATGCAAAGGCTCCCCCAGTGCCTCTACATCACCCCCGCCAATGGGCAAGCCAAATGATCCGACACCAGCAGGGCCAACGGTTTCGCTTTGCCAGTTGCCGCCCTGTAGTGACATACCTTGCGTAAAGGAGTAGCCGCCCGTCTCCCACCAACAGCCGCCGTTTTCTACATAGTGGCGAATAGAAGCCAGCATATCACGCGCAGCCCCCGGCGCAGTGCTGGGGAACTTCTCGCCATAAGGATTAATAATGCAGAAGTAGGCAGTGGGGCCAGATTTAAGGGCGGCAGTCAATTCTTCCGGGGTCGTAATAGATTTAACGGGCACCGCCATCTGAGTTGCCAGGCGTGAGCCTTGAAAAGCTTTCAGCCAATCGCCGGGAGTGATGCTCGTCCAGTTTGGCTCTGCACCGGGGAAATTTAGCACCCCAATAGCTGGTTTTGCACCAGGCCAATCGCGCGGCGCTTTACCAGCTAAAGCAGGCGCAGGCTCAACTCGTTTGGTTTGTGAGCGACTGGGCACACGGAAATGCACAAGGTTGCCTTCCGCCACGCCTTTAACAGTCATGCGCTGAGCCTGCCCTACTGCCGCGCTATTGGTGGTTTGCCCTGCTCCCTCCTGCACCGCATCAAATTGCACCGCAACTTCGCGCGCCACAGCTTTAGCCCTAGTCGCAGTAGTAGTTGTCGCTGGCATCCTGACCTCCACTTCTTGCTCGGGGGCTGCATAGACCCAGACATCAGTGCTTGCGCCGTTCTCTTCACTCACGAAAGAAGTCCCGGCTGGGTTGGGTTGAACAGTCCTCATCTCCTGAAGATTTCCAGCTATCAAATGAGGGCCAGTGGCGACAAAACCATAAGGCGGCAAAGTATAGCCATTCTCGGTGCGGGCTTTGGGGCCAAGATTAGCGATGACGTTAATCGGGCCATAAGTGGCGCGCAGCACACCATCATCCTCAACAGTTGGCGTCGTGCCACGATCATGAGTAAAAGCAGTTAGCGGTTGGCCAGTGTAACGAGAGCAAACCGATTTCTGAAGGCGGTCGAGCCAGCGTAACCACTCACGCGCTGGGGCCTGGTTAAGACCGCTGGCCTGCACACGGTCACTCAAACCAAAGCCTAAGCCCAGCGTCCAACTGAGGACTTCCGGGTTGGTGACAAACTGCCCCAGGTCGTGGTGTAGCATGGCGGCCTTATCATGGGCAATGTATTCAGCAAGTGGGAAGATGTCCCAGGTGTCTGGCGGATAATCGTATTTCATGAGATGCCGCCATTCGGGGCCGCCTTCGGTCGGGACAATGCCCCAGGTCATGCCACACAATTGCGACTCGTAGTTGACGACGCGATCCCAGCCCGCTTCCGTAGAGAGTAGCTTTTTCCCCGCATCCTCGGCGACTTGGGAAACGAGGCCATCCGCATAAGCATAAGGCGTGGGTGATGCCGGATTGGTGTCATAGCGCCAGGTGCGTGCTCCGTTTTGATCTTGAAAAAGAACATCAATGGGATACTCTTGTGAAAACTGGCTAATTGTTTTACGATTGGCAGCCTGCACCGCCGGATGCCAGTGCGTAACGGTATAGCCATCATTGGCGCTATATTTCTCATACGCCAGTTTGCCATCCAGACCACGCAAGAGTGGCGCTTCTCCCTCTTGTTGGAACGTTGGCCCCCGTGGATGATCGCACCACCAGGTCGGGTTGGTATAAGGCATCACGAGATGGCCCAGCGCATGACAGCGATCAATCAAAGCGCGCAACTCTTGCGGTGTCCCAAAAGCCGGGTTGGGCGGCAAGTGATCGGGATATTGCTTGTCAAAACCACCTTTTAAGTAATCTGCAAAATGCACCAGGCTGAGGCTTGGCAACTCGTTCAAATGAGCTAATTTTTCTTGTGCATTGCCCGCATAATAAACCAACACCGAATTCTTAAACTTCTGCAAAGTTGTGGGTGACATCTTCGTTTCCAGCTTGCGGGTAATTGCATTCTCCTGGCAGTAGGCCGCTATTGATTGGGGTGCGTCTTTGCCAACGAGCAAGCTAACAGAGGGTGACTGCCAGGTTTGCCCTGCGGTGATGTAAGTGCCAAAAGTCCGGTCGCAGTAGCCGCCCTGCTCATCACCGCCACAACCCAAGTGGCCCGGCACAAAAATAGCGGCTTTGTTTTTCGCCCCCGCCCACGGTGCCCATGTCTGCGGCTGCACGCCGAAGATAGCCGCCGCACCCGCCTGAGTGCCAAAGTGGAAGAAATCCGCGAAAGCATCAGGATAAGCGGTATCATAGGATAGGTAACGCATGGGCTGCAAAGCATAGAAGAACGGATAGCCGCCCACTTCAAACCAGTTGCCACTCGCTCGCACATAGTTCCTCACCGCTTCCACAGTGGCCTGCATGTCGCTATCTGGCAGCACAGGCGACCATTCGCCATAGGGGTTTACAATCGCCAGATAAACATTGTCCCGGAGGGCTTCCTGCAATGCTTGCGCGTTAGCAATCGGCACCACTTGCACCTTTTGATTAGCCTGGAGGCTGCGCTGCAAGTGGTCGAGCCATTCATTCACTGCGACACCGGCCCAGCCGCCCTGTTCCGGGCCATGTTGCAGCGCGATAACACCTATCCTCGTGCGGCCAAAAGGTGCTGCTGCCGCCAATTTCTCAATAGTGGCCGTGACCATAGCCGCGACGTTGTTCTTCTCTGCTTCACCGACGGCACCTCCCACACGCCAGACCGAACCCATGCCCCCTAAATGGTTGGCGGAGAAATAAGGGCCATTAGGAGAATCCACCAGGACAAGTTGCGCCTGCGCCTTAGTTGGCGGGCGATTGACCACAGCGGGGGCACCATTCAGACGTTGCGCCACCTCAGCCCCTAACCACTGGCGTCCAGCTTCCGTGACGGCCAGAGTCGTGGGCAGATCGTCATTAGGGCGTTGGTCGAGTGCGCCACCATAAAGCGTGGCGTAACCCTTGGCACCTACTAATTCATGACTCCAGCCTACAGGTCTATCCTGTGGTTGCAACTTGAAGAAGGCACTCTTAAAAGCCGTCCCCACGGAAGAGCTGCCATTAGCCGGGCAAACGAAACGCTCCATCTGGTCGGGGTTAAAGCGCAGTCGCGCTGGAAGCGCAAAGTCCAGCACCGTTTTCTGCTTCGGCTGCACCTGCGCCGTAAAATTCACACGATCCGATAAGCCGGTAACTGTCACCTGCACCCCAATAGCGGCGTTATTGAAACTCATACGTAGCGCATTGGCTTTCGTGTCTGTTGCACACCGAAATGCACTCTCGTCAGTGGCGGCGTTGAACGCGGCGGCATTAATTCGCGTGTCGTCCTGAAACCGCGCCTGCCATAACCCCTGCTCACCGCTCTTGCAGATAGAGCCTTGCTGATCCGTCTGCTGCACCGAGACAATGGAGCCATTGCGAGCATTAAAGGAAACCGCATAAGTGGGGCCGGAGAGGACAAAAGCATCGCCGCGTCGTGCCACAGCCGCTAATGCACTCTGGGGTAACGCTAAAAAGGGAATCATGGACAGTAGAGAAGCGGAGGTGAGCTTTAGAAGTGTTTTCATGAGAGAGTTAAAATAAAAGGAATTGCATTGCTTAATTAAGCATAACCCACTAAAAAGCGGCTTGAAGGGTTTCCGCAGTTTATCGAGCTATGAGTAACCTACGCAGGTCGGATTTGGCATGGATAATACTTTGGCCAAATATGCTTATATGGGGTATTATCACAGGGTAATTAAGGGCATAAGTCCTACTTTTAGGTAATCTTAAACCCTACGATATGACAGGAGAGCCTTGCCGTGCTGATTCGGATAACAGACAAAGATATTGAAGGTGCCGGGCAGCATCCGCTGGAAAACCCCATTACGCGTGCTATTTCGCGTCTGACGGGTCAAACCTGGGTCGTCTTCGAGGGACGTAGCGCCCACCAATTACAATCCCCTTATCGTGCCCTGGCCCTCCCTTACGATGTCTATTTGCTCTGGCAACGCTATCAAACTTCCGGCGCAATGGAACCCTTCGAGTTTGATTTGAATGTCGAGAATGCGCCAGTGCGCCAGGAACGGCGCGACCGCTCAGACCGCCGGGGCAGTGACCGCCGCCGGGGTGACCGTAGGCGTAACGAGCGCCGCAACTCGCGCGGTGATCGTCGCCACAGACCCAGGACTTAAAACGCCTAAAACAATGAACCACTGATGAACACCGCTCTTTAGAGAATAGAAGATTGAGGATGGAAGATAGCAGCCCAGCAAGGATAGTAACCCTCTTTTCGATTCTCGATCTTCTATCCTCCATCCTCCCTTCACCGGTGGTTAAAATCCTCTATTTTTGTGCCTCCGAAATTGTCTTGAACTTAAAACCGCGCTGACGGAGGCTGCGGATAATCGTAGGCAGGGCTTCGGCTGAGTGCCAACCACGTCCATTCACATGCATAATGACAATCGAGCCGGGGCGGGCTTGCGAGAGTACCGTGTGAATAATGGACTTTGCCGACTCGTGCGGATCAGGGTCACCGGTTTCCACATCCCACATCAAGGTTTTTAACCCCAGGCTGCCCGCCATCCGCACCAGAGCCGGATTATATTCGCCATAAGGTGGTCGGAAGAGGACGGCTCTTTTGCCCGTTAAATGAAAGAGAATGCGCTGTGTTTTCTGAATCTCTTCACGCATCTGCGGCAATGCAATCTTTGTCATGTGTGGATGCAGATAAGAATGATTACCTAGTTCAAAAAGTGGATTCGCTGCTAAGCCTCGCGTGACTGCCGGATGCGTTTCCATCCAGCGCCCTCCCAACATTAAAGTGGCTGGTGTCTTGGTCTGCCGCAAGATTTGAATAATCCGCTGGTCATAGCGGGCTGGTTTGCGCGTCTGACATGCATCAAAAGTGAGGGCCACGACTCGCTTGCGGCTGGAAAGATGCAGAATCACCTGGGGCTGCACGGGAGGTAAATAATCCACGGGGCGCAGGCGGCTAACTTTGGCTGACGGACTTTTATGAGCGAGAGGGGCTATGCTGTTCCTGGGGAGGGTATTAGGCTGCGCTGGTAGATGTGCTTGCGACGCACAACCGCTTACGAAGGCAACTGTGCTGGCTGCCACGAGCCAACGGCCCTGGCAGAAAATATTAGCGGTAATCTCCTTTTCAATAACCATTAAGATATGATCTCTACTAAGCTCTACAACAGATGCTTTAAAGGAAAAAAGCTTATGCAACCGTCCCTTACCGTCCTTGTCCTTTCTCTTGTCCTGCTAAATCTTAGCGTACAATTCAGCGGCGCAGCCGATCCGATAGCACCACCCCAGGCCCATGACCCATTGCCAGCAGTAGCAGGCATCAATGTAGATTTTGGCGTAGACCGGGGGCCAGTCACGCATCGCGCCAGCGGTATCTTGCACTCTATCTCGTCAACGGAGCCGCCGGATAACTGGGTGATGCCGTTGCAACTGAGAGCTTTCCGGGGACGCGCTAATAACGGATACCTTTTCGCGCCCGGCTTTTACGAGCGGCTGCGCCGGTTAGGAGTGCAACACATCCAGGTTGTGATTTCCGATAACTGGGGCTATGCCGCCCAGAACCCCTGGCCGGGAGACAACGATGATTGGTCGCGTTGGGAGAATTTTGTAGCCGACCTGTATCAGCAGGTGCAAGCCCGCAAGCTCAGCGTTGAGTGGGATATATGGAATGAGCCGAATCATAATGGTTTCTGGAAGCGCGATAAAGATCGTCTTTTTGAAACGTGGCGACGCGGCGTTTTAAAGCTGCGCGAGCTTGACAAAGACGCAGTTGTCGTTGGCCCCAGCATCACCCATTTCGACCAGGCTTATTTAGAAAGCTTCCTGCTCTATGCTAAGGCGCATAACGTATTGCCAGACATTTTATCGTGGCATGAACTGTCCAGTGCCGATGGTCGCAGCATACCACTGCCCGCGCAGCAGATACGCGCATTTATGGCGACCCACGATATTCATATTGCGCGTCTTTCCACTAATGAAATTGTGCCCGATAGATTGAAATTCAGCCCCGGTGTTATCATCAGCTACTTTGCCGGAATTGAAGCCGCCAATATTGAAAGCGCGTGCCGTAGTTGCTGGGGCGATGGCACCACAGAACACCCTATCAGCAATTGCGAGAATACATCCTTAGACGGCCTCTTAACTCATGACACCAAATTGCCGCGCTCAGCATGGTGGGCCTACCATGCTTATGCCGACATCAGCGGCCATCTCCTCGGCTTCACCAGTAGTGAGCAGTTTAAAGTGGATGGCCTGGCGGGATATGATCCACAAACCAAAAGGGCGAGTCTGGCATTGGGCAGTTGTGAAACCAAGCAAGCTTTAAATGTCCGATTGCATTTAACTCATTTAGATAAAGCAGTCGGTTTAGTGCATCGTGGCAAAGTCCGTCTGCAAATAGCGATTATACCGGCTACCGAAAAAGAAGCGTTAAACCAGCCGAACATCATTGTGGACAAAATTGTGCCAGTTCAAGATAAGACACTCGATATACTACTGCCTAACGTTGCACCTCAAAGTGCTTTGATAATAAAGCTGGAACGACCAGGTAAGAGATAAAGTTTAATCATGCTCTTCAGGGTTTGTCACCGTGAGAATTCACATTAGAGGAAGAGTTTGTCATGCTGAGCGGAGCATCTACTCTGTGGAGTTATAGAGTTACAATTAAGACTCTAGCGACACTCCTACCAGATGCTTCGACTCCGCTAACGCTCCGCTCAGCATGACAAACTCTCACTTCAGATCACGGCATCACGCACAGAACCTTTATGCCTTGTGGTAAGGCAGCACAACTTGTTCCCAGAGGGCACGAGTAAATTGGAATCCGGCATCATCAGCCTTGGCGTGGCCTTCGCCTTGGGTATGGCCTTTGGCATAGTTGCTATAGCCATGATCCAATTTATACCAGAGGTCGGTGCTGCCAACTTGCATTTTCGCCAGGCATTCCCGCGCTAAGTCTCCATCTTGCCAGTAGCCGCCTGCAACGAGGACATAATGATTCACTAAGTTGCAGCGAAAGCCATCATAGGCATAACCGGTTGAACTGCGCGGCCCGCCCGCATCTACTGAGTCAAATTCTTTCAGCATTCCGGGCTTCCCCTTATTGGGCAACTCGTCACACCCGGTCAGCAACATGCCAGCGTGCGTGCCATCGGGAAGTTGCACGCCCTGTCCATTGTTCAAGCCACAGTTCACGGTTTTTCCGTAAGTGTCATCTGTGAGATAGGCATAGATTTTCATGTAGTCTTGCAACGACATGGTCTTATAGCGAAAATTGCGCACAACTTGCTCGATGGCTGACCCCGCAGGAGCATTGGAATCAGGATGCGCCGCTTTCCAGGTGAATGTCTCGTGAATGTTAGATAATCCGGCCTTATCTACTTCCGTTACAAACGCCGCATGATTAAAGCCATCTAATACAGCCTGAGCTTTGTCTGGCCCGCCGAAATAGACTACGCCGACTAACAACCCTCCGACCATACCTTCACGAAAATTAGGGTTCCAATCACGGTTGAGGTTATCATCTCCATCTACCGCGTATTGCTGTGTATGGGCTAAAACATACGGGTTATTATCGCTGGTGGTAAACGCACAGGAGACAAAAGCGGCAGTCATCAGTAAATCCGCTTTATGGCGTTCTTCCTCACTCAGTTGATTCCAGATGCGTGGCGTAAGCTTAGCCAGGGTAAACATAGCCGTGATATGGCGGTCGTGCTGCGCCGGATACCCGCCATTGGCGGTGATGTCATTGCCGCCGGTGAGGGTATAGCGCATCTGTTCGAGCAGACGCGCATCCGCAGAAGTATTGCCTGCCAGCGCAGCCCCGGCGAGAATAACTGGCGCTTCGCCCTGATGCCCCATGTTCGTGTGCGCCCCACCTTTGATATTGCGATTGTGCCGCGTTAGGGGCATCTTAATAGCCAGGTCAACCACAGCTTGGGGCGGGCTTACCAGCGCAAGCCTCGGCCCGGCTGCTGGTGCCGCAACTAAGGGCATCACCAAAATTGTGCAAAATGATAACAATACTAAGGCTGCGCCTAATAACTCATGTAATTTCATCAGTGACTCCATAGGGTAATGATTTCTTTTGAAAGAGAATGATCTTACGCAGTCCGCCGCTAAAGCAGCGGGCTGAACGGGGAAGCCCCCTGAACGGGGAAGCCCCCTGAACGGGGCTAACGGCACGCGCTCAGCCCGGTTTACCGGGCTTCTGATCCCTCAGCCCGCTCGTTTACGGGCGGGTATGCGTAAGTTCCACGACAATATTCTGGAAGTTTTGCGTAGAGGAGAGTATAAATAAGCTATGCCCATCACGATAGCCTCTATTGAGACGCACGATATTCGCTTTCCGACTTCTCGCTCCCTCGATGGCTCGGATGCGATGAATCTCGACCCGGATTACTCGGCAGCTTATGTAATCCTCCACACTGATAGTCCCAACGGCCTGGAAGGTCATGGCTTAACTTTCACGTTAGGTCGTGGCAACGAGCTTTGTGTGGCTGCGATTGAATCCCTCAAGCCGCTGCTCATCGGGCGCACGCTCGAATCTATTATTGGGGATATGGCGGGTTTCTGGCGTATTATGACCAGTGACACCCAGTTGCGCTGGGTCGGCCCGGAGAAGGGTGTCCTGCATTTGGCTACAGCGGCTCTGGTCAATGCGGTGTGGGACTTATACGCCAAAGTGGAAGGCAAGCCGCTCTGGAAACTGCTGGTAGATATGACACCGGAGCAAATCGTGGCCTGTATTGATTTTCGTTACATTACGGATGTCCTAACTCCTGATGAAGCGCTAGCGATATTAAAGCAGAACGTCTCCACCAAAGCTGCCCGCGAAGCTGAGATGCAGCGCGATGGTTTTCCAGCTTACACCACTTCGGCGGGGTGGCTCGGTTATTCCGATGAAAAGCTGCGCCATCTGTGCCGCGTGGCGCTGGCGCAGGGGTGGGATTATTTTAAAATCAAAGTTGGCCGCAGTGTAGAAGATGACATCCGCCGCTGCACAATCATCCGCGAAGAGATTGGCGCGGAGCGCAAACTCATGGTGGATGCCAACCAATACTGGGATGTCGGCACCGCAATTGCCCACATGCGACAGCTTGCTCGTTTTAACCCCTGGTGGATAGAAGAACCAACCAGCCCCGACGATATTCTGGGTCATGCAGCGATTGCCCGCGCCGTGGCTCCCATCGGCGTAGCCACCGGGGAACATTGCCAGAATCGCGTGATTTTCAAGCAACTCATGCAGGCTGAAGCCATCCAGTTCTGCCAGATTGATAGCTGCCGGTTGGGGGGCGTTAATGAAGTTCTCGCGGTTATTCTCATGGCGGCCAAGTTTGGCATTCCCGTCTGTCCTCATGCCGGAGGTGTCGGTCTCTGCGAATATGTTCAGCATCTCTCGCTCTTCGATTATATCTGCGTGGGCACCTCGCTCGAAAATCGCGTCCTGGAGTATGTGGATCATCTGCACGAGCATTTTCTTGATCCTGTTACCATGCAGAACGGCCATTACATGCCGCCGACGCAGCCGGGCTATAGCATTACCATGCACCGCGCATCTATTGAAGAGTTTTCCTTCCCGCATGGCGCGGCCTGGCAAGCTTAGCGGCACTCAGGGATAATCACCAATTGGCGGATACGAATTTATTGACGAAGAGGTTCAAATGAGAAGGCGGGATTTTTTGAAGACATCCATTGCGACAACATCCCTGGTGGGGTTAAGTCAGGTAGCCGAAGTAGCCAACGCTGCTGACGCCCTGGCAGACAGGCAATATTACGAGTTGCGGACTTACACTTTCAAGCCCGGCGCGAGCCACCAGTTAGTAGAAGATTATCTCAGCCAGGCGGCTCTGCCTGCCCTTAACCGCATTGGCAGTTCACCGGTAGGAGTTTTTACGGAACTAAATAAACCCGACAGCGATGCGCTCTATGTCTTGATTCCTTACAATTCACTGGCGGCCTTTGCCACCGCCGCGACTCAGTTAATGGCCGATGCCGATTACCAAAAAGCGGCAGCCAATTACCTGAATGTGCCCCCGGCTGATCCGGCTTATGTGCGTATGGAGAGTTCGCTTTTGGTAGCTTTTAGCGGAATGCCCAGGCTGCAATTGCCAGCCACAAATGCGGAGAAAAAGCCGCGCCTCTTCGAGTTGCGCACTTATGAAAGCCACAGTGAAAGAGCGGCCCTCAAGAAAATCGAGATGTTTAACAACGGAGAAATTGACATCATGCGCCGGGTTGGGCTTAGCCCCGTTTTCTACGGCCAGATGCTCATCGGCCCGCGGATGCCCAATCTGACGTACATGCTTTCGGGTGACGACATGGCAGCGCACAAAAAGCATTGGGGCGCTTTCGGCGGCGATGCGGAGTGGAAGAAACTGAGTACCACCCCTGGCTACCGTGATCCCGAAATCGTTTCTAAAATCACCAATAAGTTTCTTAGCCCAACACCTTATTCACAAATTTAAGGCCGGGCAACGCCGGGTATTTCAATGCCTGGTATCCAATGCCCGGCCCATCACTTAATCCGATAGAGATGCACAGCATACGGTTGAAAATCGTCGTCAAATTGCCCATTATGCAATAGAATAGTACGGCCTTCGCCTAAGACTTCGGCAGTGGCCGTGTTACCGACGCCCGGCACCTGAAAAGAACCGCGCGCTGGCCCGTTATGCATTCCTACGCTAAAGACGTAGGTCGCACCATTATAATTCTTAACCATAGCGTCAATCGGTACGTCTGGGGAAGAAGATTTCACGGTTGCTCCATCTTTGATGGTGGGGCTATTGAGGACAGGAGCTAAGTCGTGGACTTGCTGGTTGAGCGCGGTCACTGCCGGAAGTAAGATCGGATCATCTAAGAGTGCGTGTTCATTGAACTGCGGCTTGAATTGATGCACAAAGTAAATAAGACCCGTCGAACCATGAATCAGGGACATCCACACTTCGGCGCGGATTTGAGTGGGGCTGACCATCGCTTTTTCGTTATCAATGCGGCTGGCCTCAATGCAATTCCAGATAATCTTCTTGCCGCCTGTCCACTGCGTTAAACGATCTACACCTTTGGGCACATACCACAAAGAGTTCTCGCCATTGGGCAGACCAGCCACCGGGTAAACATCGTAAGAAACGATGTCACAGCCCTTGACATAAGTCAGGTAATCATCGGGCCGCGCCCCGGTGCCTCGGCCAATCCATTGATCGTTAGAAACCCCCTGACCTAAGTTCAGCATGATGGGTCGCGTCGGGTCAGAAGCGCGCATTTGCTCGTATTCCGCGACGATTTTAGGGGGCGGCACTGGCCCACCCCAGCCCTGCTTGCCCGTTGCCGGGTCAGTAATGGCCTGGGCATTGTCTGGTTCGTCACCATGCATCCAGCCCACGATGGTTTTATCGGTTTTATGTGCCAGCCCAACGGCATTCTGCTCGCAAATGACGGGCATCCCCGCCGCTTTGAGGGTGGTTAACTGCTCTTCAGTCGGCCCCTGCCAGAGTCCAATATAAAGATTAATCCCTGCCGCCTTGAATTTGGCGGCATTTTGGGGGCCTTGCAGCCACACCGCAATAGGAAAATAGTTGGGGTCTGCGGGCGGCCCATACTGCCATTGGGCGTAAGGCGAAGTGGCGGCGGCTGATACAGGAAGAGAAGTTAAAGCAACCATGACCAATGGAAACAGTACAGCTATGAGTAGAGATGACATTTTCAACATAGAGATCACCTTCAATTACCTAACACCATAAACCATCTTAGGACTTTAGCCCTAAGCCCAAAACTTCTTTACAGTATTTGATACTGCGCTCCAGTTCGTCCTTTTGATACTGTTGCTCGGCTTGCTTGGGGTCGGCACCTTCAGGAGCTTTGAACGGACTCATGGGCTTACCAAGCCTGGCTAATTTCTGGAACTGCAAGAATTCATAAGCGCGAATGTCTCGGTAAGGCGGCCAGAATTCTGCTTTCAGATAGGGGAAAGGCCGCGCAAAGCCAGAAATAATCTCCAATTGCACCGGCACCCCAGGGCAGAGCTTAGCAAAGCGTTCGATATAGGTTTGGCAATCTACATTCCCCTCCCCCATCGCTGTCCATTGCACCACTGCGCCATTTTCATCTTCCCAGACTGCCGAATCGCGGATGCCTGTCGTCACCGCATAGGGAGCTAGAATTTCCAGGTTGGTGAGCGGGTCTTCGAGCGTCCAAGTGGCATTGCCTGCATCCAGCGTGGCCCCCACATAATCCGTCCCGGCTTCTTCAATCAAAGTCACCAACTGCCAGGCTTGCATATCGCCAGCATGATTCTCGATGGCAATCTTCACCCCGGCATCAAGAGCCTGGCTGCGCGCCGCTTTACAGACTTTGACGGTATCCTTAATGCGCGCCGCCAGGCCACCCTCTGTCTTGCGGTCTTCGCCTACACCCTGGTAACAACGCGCCACCGGGGAACCGAGCGTTTTAGCCACTCGCAGCAGCAGCGATACATGCTCTTCCGCTGAGCCGAAACGGTTGTCGTAAGAAGTCGAGGTCGGGCAAATGCTACCCGTTCCGGCGTGAATCGCAATACCTAAGTCATCGGCTTTGGCTTTGACTTCTTTAAGGTAAGATTCATCATGGCTCTCGTAAACTAAAAGGTCGGAGAAGAGCACGGTATCCACCTGAAGCTGCGCCGCGTAATCCAGCAGTTGGGGCGCTTTCCAGCCAAAGGCGCGGATCGAAAAGTTATCGAAGCCAAGGGGAATGTTTTTACGGTTAGCGTTGTTGTGGGATGAAGTGTTTTCGGCCATAAAGAGTGAACCTATTGTAAATAAAAGTTAAAACTTAGGAAACAGAGTTGTGGTGCTTTTCAATTTAGCACGACTGTAACAATTCGACCATCTTTAACTGATGTAAATCATGTATCACCCGGCGGTTAATTAAGGAGCAATCATGTTGGCAATGCAGCAGGAAGAGGCGCAGCAAAAGCTGTTATACAGCATCAGCATAATATCTCTGGTAGGTCTCATCATGCTCTACTCATTATGGCCCCTGACAGCAGCCAGGGCCGCGACAACACCAAACCCACAAAATTCCACTTCTGCCAGCACTGTCAAGTATAACGGTGAGTTTGTAGCCTTAGAGCCGGAAACAGCGGGGCCAGATTTTAAGCTTCAGGGTGAATATGTCGGCACCCTTACAGCTATGGGAAGCACACCACAAAAGTTTGCCGCCCAGGTGGTCGCTATTGGCAGCGGCGCTTTTCGCGCTTATCTGCTACCGGGTGGACTGCCCGGCGCAGGTTGGGATGGGACTTCTAAATGGGTAGTTCAAGGCAGAACCGAAGGCGATAAGACAACCCTGCAAAGTTATGACGGTAAGGGCTATAGCATCACCATCAATGGTGATTCGATTACGGGCCAAACGGCAAAGGGCGAAAAGCTTGAACTCAACAAGATAGTGCGGGAAAGTCCGACCGTAGGCGCACCCCCACCGACTGGTGCATTGGTGCTTTTTAATGGCACCGATTTAACGCAATGGCGACAGGGACGCATGGATGAGCGCAAGCTTTTAGCGGCGATGTTGAACCCGCAGGTCAAAAGAATCGGGGCTGGCCCCTTAACTAAAAAAGGCTTCAAAGACTTTTTCTTGCATGTGGAGTTTCGCCTGCCATTTAAGCCCCTGGCGCGCAGTCAGGGACGGAGTAATAGCGGTGTGTGCCTGCAGAATCGCTATGAGATTCAGGTCTTAGATACATTCGGCTCCGGGTTAGGGATTAAGACCGCTGAAGGCGATGTCTGTGGTGACATCTTCGCGAAGGCGCCGGCCCAGGTTAATATGTGCCTGCCGCCGCTCTCGTGGCAGACTTACGATATAGACTTTCAGGCGGCACGCTTCGATAAAACTGGCAAGAAGATTAAGAATGCTCGCGCGACCATCAAGTTAAATGGCGTGGTCGTTCAAAACAATCAGGAGATTAATGGCTCGACCCATCTGATGCAACCGGAAAGTCCTCAAGACGGGCCACTCATGCTCCAGGATCATGGCAGTCCGGTTTTCTTTCGTAATATCTGGCTGGTGCCAAAATAACTTTCCACCTCTTGAAATATCTTAAACTACCGAGACATCATGGAGCACCGCGCCGCCAACATTAAGTCCGATCCTACCCGCCAAGCCGACGCGGTGCAGCCAGTTCCCGCCTCGCTGCCGTCGCAGGAAGACCTTTACCGGAGTGTCTTTGAGCGTTCGGCAGTGGGAACATCTATTCTGGATTTGAACTGCCGCTTCATTAAGGTCAATCAAGCGGATGCCAACCTCTTTGGTTATACCCCGGAAGAGATGTTACAGATTCCTGTAGGGGCCATCACCGATCCGACGGATGCAGGCACTACCGGTGATTACATACGACGCTTATTCGCAGGCGAGATAGATTCTTTTCAGATCGAAAAGCGTTACCGACACAAGCAGGGGCATCCGTTCTGGGGGTTGCTGAGCCTGGCCCTGGTGCGCGATGCCGTCGGGCAACCCGCTTATTTTATTGCCCAGGTGCAGGATATAACGGCCCATAAAGAACTTGAGGCGGAACGGGCTGCGCTGTTGGCCAAGGAACGTGAGGCGCGGACGCAAGCTGAAACCGCGAAAGAGCAAGCTGAAGCCGCGCGAGAACAAGCCGAGGCCGCTAATCGCGCCAAAGATGAATTTCTGGCGACCCTGTCCCACGAACTGCGCACGCCACTCAACGCCATTTTAGGCTGGGCACACCTTCTGCGCAGCGGCCAGTTAGACGACGCCAATGCAGCCACAGCGGTGGAGACGATTGAGCGCAACGCGCAGTTACAGGCGCAACTCGTCGAAGACCTGCTGGATGTCTCGCGCATTATCAGCGGCAAATTACATCTGAAAGTGCAGGTCGTGAAGCTTGTGCCAATTATCCAGGCCGCTATCACGGCGGTGCAACCAGCAGCAGAAGCTAAAGCGATTCAGTTCAGGTGCGATCTTGACTCGACGATTGGCCCTATTACTGGCGATCCGGCTCGCTTACAGCAAGTTATCTCAAATTTATTATCCAACGCCATCAAATTTACCCCTGAACAGGGAGACGTTTATGTGCTGCTAAAATCCCTTGGCTCGGCTATCGAGATTCAGGTCAGAGACACCGGGCAAGGCATTAAACCAGAGTTCTTGCCGCACGTATTCGACCGCTTCCGGCAGGCGGACGGCAGCAGCACCAGGAATTATGGCGGCTTGGGGTTAGGGCTGGCGATAGCACGCCATCTTACCGAGTTGCATGGCGGCACGGTTGAAGTTCACAGCGAGGGAGAGGGACGAGGAGCAGTTTTCACCGTTCAACTTCCGCTGGCACCAACCCAGACAGACTCTACAGATGGGAAAACGGCAGGGGCAACAGCAATCAATAACACCAACGGAAATGCAGCAGGTGCGCAACACAGCGATACACTTTCCGCATAACCCACCATGCAGCGTTAGCTCAAGCTGGATTATTTAGAAGCCTGGATTACCTACCAGAAACGCCACCACGGACGCTCGTCGTCGGCATGTTTTTCCTGTCCAGCCAGCACAGCGCCATTCTCTTGCGCGTCAAAACTCGTGGGCCAGTGCGTTTTCGCATCGTAAGATGCGCCTTCTACTTGCATTCCGAAATCTTTGACCAAACGTAGATCCGCCCCGTGTAAAATAGCATTATCCAAACAGGTCAATTCTAAATTGGCTAACTCTAAAGTGGCACCTGTCAGGTTAGCACCGGTTAAATTAGCTCGCCCCAGATTAGCACGGTTCAAGATAGCCCCACTCAGATTGGCTCCCGTTAAGTCCGCCCCCGCCAGGTTCGCGTTGCTCAAATCGGCACCTGAGAGATCGGCCCCGGCCATATCAGCGTCCGCCAGATCAGCACCAGTTAAATCCGCGCTTTGCAGCAGTTGCTTTTCTAAAAAGGCAGCGCGCAAATTAGTGCCACGCAGACTAATGCCTTCCAGGGTGTCCACCCCGTCCACACGATGGAGCACGGCATCGCGGTGAGGCATGACGGCACTCTCTTTTAATTTGATCTCGACCATTGAGTTATCTTTCGTTTCCGTCTGTATTATCACACTACTCATTGGTTCGCCACTCGCGGGCACTCAAAAAACACTTCAAGCTTCATTTTACAGCAGATTTCAGTTCAACAAATCACGCCCGCAGATTACACTACTGAAGAATGACAGCACGGAAGTTGCCGTGTGTTGTTTCGCCTGCTCAAGCGCCCCTGGCCTGGCAATGGCGCTGATTACTTCCATTGTGGCTCCGGCAGCAGGGGAGGCGACGGCCACTTGTATAGCTAGCGGCCAGCCCTGCACCCAAGACAATAAGCAGTGTGAAATGATGGAATTGCGGCTGGCAGAAGGGTTATACAAGCGGCTTAGATGGTGGGGCGGAGCGCCCGGTTAGGCCATTATGGAGGACTTAGAGATCTAAAATGTAGGCTTGGTCGCAACGCGCTGATAAATGTTTGGCAGGCGTCTCGCGGAACCCAAAGCTAACATAAAGACGGATGGCTTCCTTCAATACACTGGCTGTTTCCAGAGTGACGTGCTTAAACCCCAACTGGCGAGCCTGAGAAACAGTGCGCTCCAAGAGCAGACGCCCCCAGCCTCTACCGCGTGCGTAGGGTGCCAGATACATTTTGCGCAGTTCACATATTTCTGCGTCCACGGGATAGAGACCAACTGTGCCCAACAACTGGCCCTGCATATCCTCCAGCAACTCAAAGCAACCGCCTCTCTTGATGTAGCTTTCCTCTATATCCTCTAAGTCGGCATCTGTAGTTTGAGCATCAGGCGACAAACCATACTCAGTCAGGATGCCAAAGACGAAGGCTTTGACTCGGCTCCGGTCTGCGTTACTTGCGGGCCGGATGACAAAATCGGCCAATGGCTCATTCATTTTGTCACTGTGTTGCATAGCAGAAGACCAAGCGCACGGCTTGGCTACGTGCGACGGCCCAACACTGAATTTAGCCGCGCTTGGAGGTTGAGGCACGAAGCCGGAAGGCATCGGGGGTAATGCTTAGTTGGGCCTCATGGCTATCACTACCACTCCCGTTTTACGCCATAACTATCGAATATCTTGTCTAAACTGATGATAGGTAATTGCTCAACTTGAGCTTGAGCGATTATCAAACGATCAAACGGGTCACGATGGTAGAAAGGCAGGTTACAGACAGCTTTGAGATGTTCAACCGTGATACCCAAAATCTCTATACTGTTGTGCTCTAACTGTGCGGGGAATAACGATTCAAAAGGCTGTCCCAGGTCTAACTTACTGATGCTGAACTTGATGGCCATCTCCCACAAGCTGGCGATACTGATGAATAGCTCATTCCCTTCATTATCTATCACTTGGCGAGCATGGACACTCAGTTGAAGGTTGCCCTCGATGAACCAGATTAAGCTGTGCGTATCGAGCAGATATTTCATTCCATATATTCTTTGAAGTCTTCCAACGGCGCATCAAAATCAGGAGCCATTGCAATAAGACCTTTAGCACTGCCAAACTGCCGCTTACGCCGCTTGACCGTTCGTGGCACAAGTTGCACTGCTACATCTTCATTTTTCTGAATAAAGACTTCTTCGCCAGCAGTAGCGGCTTCGATCAGGTCAAGCAGATGTGTTTTTGCTTCGTCCAGAGTCACGGTTTGCATAATAGCTTCACCCTCATGAATTATAACGATTTTAGCTAAGTCGCGCGCATGAGGCCCAACGCCAAGGTTTGCGGTGGGGAAGGCGCAGCGGAGCTGGAACCCATCCGTTGCAGCGCCTGGTTCGGCGGTTGTTTAAGAATTGTTGCTCTGATATGCAATCAGGTATTATACACGAAAGAAGAAGTGACGCGCCCACCTTGATATGGATGTTCTTCTGTCTGTTGGCTGAAATCGTTCTTTAAGATGTAGTAAGTAAATGGAAGGCCCCACCTGTTTTTTGGCTTCTTTTTGTTTGCCTTGAAAGACAGCGTACGTACTCACGGCCAGGGCACCTATAAAAGCCGATGTAGGCTCTAATGTTAGTCCAATAGCGGGTAAGCCTTTTGTTACACAAGCACTAGGAGATACGAATATTAATGTCCTTACAGTTTCCTTCTTAAGAGTAGCAAAGTAGGCTTCTAAGCTATTTAAGTGTCGTTCTATTTTCGCTTGATAGGCTCTCTTTAATGCTTCTTGGAATTTTGATTCATCCTGTGAAGCTGCTTTAATCAGTGACTGATCTTGAACAAACGCCTCTACATTATCTCGGAAATGCCGCATAGCATCTTTATGTTCTTTGCGGAAATGAATAATTTCATCCACAGATAATGTCTCGATGTCTCTGGGGATAACTGTTTCGATTGCAAACATTGCAACTTGCACCACATCACCACCCATTGTACCGGAGGGTTGATTCTTCTTTTGAAGACTTCGTTTTGAGGGAAGTAGTGCCTCAGCTATATGCTCTACGGTATCCCCCATTAAGGCATAATGGTGTAATGGATTGTCTGTGACTGGTTGATAGTTCCCTCTTGCCATCTCATTAGCCAGAGCGGTCATATAAACTCCAGCTAATTGATGATGCATTTTTAGAACCTCACCGTAGTCGTCTGGAGAGGCTAACCCAGTGTCTGTGAAGGCTTGTCGTAATCTTGTCGGCATCTTACCATAATAAACTTCTACGATGTTAGAATCTCTAACAGCGTGCCCTCTATAAAGTTCTGATGGATGTAATTTCCGCCTATCCTTCTTGATTGCGTAGCGCCTGAGAAGAGGCTGCTCATAATCTTGGAGCAGTTTTAAAAATTTTTCTCCAACATTATCTGCTGCGTTGTGAGGTCTCTCATCTAAAATAAAGCCAGCTTTGTATTTAAGGGCACTAACTGTGTCTGAGTCGCGGGGAAAATCATGAGGAGGCACTATTCTAGCCATTTGATCCCAATATAGGGCCGCACGCTTAAGCCAGGCTTCATTCCTAAAGTGAATGAACGGATAATATAATCCATTAACATCCTTATTCATATGGCACCTCCCTATTTTGGCTCAGTATCGCATAGCGAATGGCATTTAGGCAAGAGATAGGGTATTGTGCAGCGCCTTGTTAGCCCGTTGTATTAACCATTGATTTGCAGATCTGCTTTGGCCACGTTTACGATTTCATCATACGCTATGTAGGCGGCACGAATCTCGTTATCCAGATGCAGGCTCCAAGATGTGGCCTCAGCGGAAATTTCTGCGTAATCAGCTCCACTATCCTCTAACTGCTTGATTCGTAATTTCTCAGCGTTCAAAAAAGTATTGATTGTTTCTAGTGCTTCACTGCTTAAAAATAGGACTCCGGTGTGGTGAATTAGATTTTCTATTTCTTGACTTGCTATACGATTACGTTCTAACATATCGTTTGTAAAGTTGTCTCTCTCCTCGTCGCTTCCTTTGAATTCTCTTGTTTCAGCTTTAATGACTTGCGACAGTGTGTATTTGGCTTCTGATAGATTCTTTAGAAGTGCCGTGTACAGATCGCGTCGTAATTCCCATCGCTGCTGCTCAACCCAAACGCCTTTTGTTATTTCTGTTTGAATTGCAGTAGTGAGTCGCGTGGTTTCTTGAAGCTGGGATTTCACCTTCTCGAAATCGTCTTGAATTGCTCGCAACTCTCCTCGTTTGTTCCCGTAAGCGCCGAAATACCCGCCAGCAATACTGCCCAGGAATGCAAAAATGAATGCGAGAATGTGGAACATCCACCCGCCACCAGACAGCAGCTTCGCCAAGTTATGGGTTAGTTCGGTGTCCATGTTCTTGATTATGACACTTTGATGGACGTGTAGGCTGCGCACGGCGGGCTAACAATATATTATGCCGCTCCGCCTCCTTGGAGCGGTACTTGTGGCTTTATAGGCTCACTAGGCCGCATTTTACGGGCTGTGGGGACAACTTGCAAGGGAGGGGAAACTGCGGCATAACACCGCTATAGGCGATAATTGCTGCTGCACTCACTCTAATCCACTTCCACCGTGACGCTGTGTTGCTCTATTTCTCTCGCCTTAGCTTTATGGGATTCTTCATTGGCGTTCTGTGAGCAGGCCATTCGTTCTGTGAGCAGGCCATTCAGGTAGAGCCATATGAAACAGATAGCCATCAGTATTAAGAAGACATCCATAGTTCTCTATTCCACCACCTGATAGCCGCCGCTGTCGGATAGGGTTTCTATGGTTACGCTTTCCGCTTTGAGCTTTTCTTCTTGGGCTTGCAATACCTTTTCATACCTGACCTTGGTCTGGCGATAAAGTTCACGAATCAGACAGCAAGACAAATAGGCCCGGAGGAAGCCAAGCTGACACCATCGGCCCAGCATCAGCCATAAATCAAACCACCAGTAAAGTTCATAAGAGCGCCTAACAAAACCGCAGAGTCACGTCATGTTGAGCGCAGCGAAACATGACGGATGGCTCTTGCGCCATACCTTAATGCCTTTTGTTAGGGTCTCTAAAGACTCGTCTTCAAGACTAAACATATTTCATTTCTACCCTACCCCTGGCGTGATTAATCGCTGTGGCGCAAAAAGAGCGGTAGGATGCCTGGTAGCTCCTTCCATAACCAAGTCAGCCAGAATTTCACCCACCACACTGGCGAATTTAAAGCCGTGCCCGGAAAAACCAGCGGCAATAGCGACCTGTGGGTGCTGAGGGTGCAGCGCGATAACAAAATGTTGGTCTGGTGTATTCGTATACATGCAGGTTACGGCGTTCAGGCAAACACTATTCAAGGCCGGGATGCGAGAGGCCAGATAGCTTCGCATTCTTTCTATTTCGGTCGCATCCACTTCGCGGTCTATGGCATTCGGCGTGCAAGGCGTGCCAAAGGTGTGAAAGGCCACTTTGACACCACCTTGTGGCCCATTGTGCGCGGGAAAACCGTAAAAATACGCCCCATCAGCGCAATCCCAGATATAGATAGGAAAATGGCCGACACTAAATGGCTCAACCCCACCCAGGGGATCAAACCAATACATCACTTGCCGTTGCACTTCGAGAGGCAGCCCCAGGCTGGATAAAACTTCTGGTGCCCAGGCACCTGGAGCAATCACTAACCGCCCTGCTTCATAAGTGCCCTGTGCCGTCGTCACGCGCACTCCGTCACCCGATGGCGCGGCAGTCCACGCCGTGACGGGTTCTTCAAAGTGCAATATCGCGCCCAGTTGCTCCGCCCGTTGCAGATAGGAACGCACCGCCGCTTCCGGGTGCACGAAACCCGCCTGCTCTTCATAAAGCGCCACCACTTGAGCATCCGGTTGCAGCGGTGGGAAGCGGCGCTTTATCTCGGATGCATCCCAGATTTCATGCGGCAAATTGTGTTCTTGGGCGCTACGGATACTGCCTAAGATTACTTCACTGTTTGGTGGGCCAAGCATCAAGCCGCCAGTAATCGTTAGTAACTCTTGCCCCACTTCACGCTCAAGCTGCTTCCATAATTCATAAGCGCGCAGCAGGAGCGGCACATAAGCCGGGTCTTCAAAATAAGCCTGGCGGATAATGCGCGATTGGCCATGACTTGATCCCCAATGATGCACCGGAGTGTGCCGCTCTAAGCCTAAGACGCGCTGGCCCCGTGACGCCAACTGATAAGCCGCCGCACTTCCCATGCCGCCCAGACCAATAACAATCACATCATAAACTTGTGCCATAAGCTAACCCTATTTTCTCATAAAAGAGTCCTGTTGCGGCCAGCTACAGGCTCAAGAGTTAAAATAATAGAGCAGAACAGAGAATGCCTTATGCTGCATCAACGCCACCGCTTAGTGTGCGCCTTTTTATGGCTTGGCCTGTGTTATAGCATGGGTTGGTGCATTACGCCTCGCGTTGCTGCTACCCAAGTTGACGCTCCCCAAGGAAACCACTTCATGCCTGTAGTCGCTCGCTTCCATGATTTTGCTCCTCTAACCTCTACTGAACACCGGCCCGACGGCTGGACAACCTGGTCGCCACGCCCTGAAATTGCACCCCACTTTGCTATCAATCCCACTGGCGGCCTGCATGGGCACGGTGCCCTGGAAATGGGCGGCAACAACAATGCGGCAGCTTATGGGTCGTGGCGTCGGCGCATTGAGGGCATCGTTGGGGGCCGCACCTACCATTTTATTGCCTACTATCACACCAAAAATGTTGCTTATCCCCGCCGTTGCGTGTCGGCGCAGCTTGATTGGCTGGATGAGAAGGATCAGAGGGTAAGCCCGCCCGATTATGCACTGGACATAAGCAAGAGCGGCGACTGGACGAAAATGGAATACGTCGTGCCAGCGCCGCCAGCAGCCCGCGCTGTTGTTATTGATCTTAGCTTTGGGTGGTCTCCCAAGGGCACTGTCTTATGGGATGATATTCAACTATTAGAAGAACCTTCTCCGCCGCATCGAACCGTGCGGGCGGTCACGATTTACCACCGGCCCCGCGACACCAAATCGGCAGCCGCCAGTGTGGAAGAATTTTGCCGTCTTATTGAAGAATCAGCGGCGCAGCGCCCAGACATTATTTGCCTGCCCGAAGGCATGACAGTTGTTGGCACTGGCAAAACTTATGAGGAAGTGAGTGAGCCAGTTCCAGGGCCAACTACCCAGAAATTAGGAGCATTAGCCAGGAAGTTACATACCTACATTGTCGCTGGCCTCTATGAAAGAGTTGGGGCCACGATTTATAACACTGCGGTGTTAATTGGGCGGCAGGGTGAAGTGGTAGGCACTTATCGCAAAACGCACCTGCCCCGGGAGGAGGTTGAAGCCGGACTCTCGCCCGGTGATGCTTACCCCGTTTTCAATACGGATTTTGGCAAAGTGGGCCTGCTGATTTGTTGGGACGTGCAGTTTCCTGAACCAGCGCGAGCCTTAGCCCTCAAAGGGGCCGAAGTCATACTACTGCCCATCTGGGGCGGCAACGAAGTTCTAGCCCGCGCTCGCGCCATTGAGAATCACGTTTACCTGGTTACCTCCAGCTACGACATGAAAACTTTTATCGTAGACCCAACCGGGGAAGTGCTGAGTGAAGCCACGCCTGAACACGCCATTGCAGTGGCCGAACTTCCCTTAGACAAGGTCATAGAGCAGCCATGGTTAGGCAATATGAAGACTCGCACCTGGAAAGAACGACGCCCTGACATTCCACTACCATAGAGAAATAGTGAGCGTAGGCCGGGGCTATAAAAGCCCCGGCAGGAAGGCCGTTGGCCAAGCGTCCGTTGGACGCATCACGATGAAGTCTTTAATGAGAGTACCGTCCGAGAGGACGGTCGGCTTTAGCCTTCCTGCCGGGGCTTTTATAGCCCCGGCTAAATTCTAAGCAGCGCGTTGCTGTTCACCCATTAGCGCATCCCGCCGCTCAAATGACATGGCATCGGCGTAGCAGCAAAGGGCGTTCTCTAGTGGTTGCAGTAATTCGCCGCGCTCGCTGCCCAACACATTATAAAGCGCGCGAGGTGCGTTAAGGCCCATAGCCCATGCCGGGCGCGGCTCGATACGGCTGGCATCAATACCGGCTAACGCAGCAGCCTGTTGCACCCATTCCACCCAGGTCACAGCGCCAGGGCTACTCAAATGCCACAAACCGCTCTCGCCATCAATGAGCAAGTCGAGACTGGCCTGCACTAAGTCCGGCACATAGGTGGGCGAAATAACAGCGTCCTCGGCTAAGGCCAGGGGATGTCCTGCCGCCAGGGTGCGCAGGGCATAGGTCAAGAAATTCCGCTCATCCCAGGGGCCAAAGAGTGCGCCCATACGAATGATAAGGGCTGCCGGTAGAGTTGCTAAGACCATTTGTTCCGCTTCAGCTTGGCTGCGTCCATAAACATTGAGGGGAGCGACCGCATCGCTTTCCACATAAGACTTACTCTGCGCACCATCAAAAACTTGATCGGAAGAAAAAGTCATTAATTGTATGCCGCGTTGCGCACTGGCATTGGCCAGAATCGTAGCGCCCTGGGTGTTGGCGCGTAAGCAGTTATGTGGATAGCGTTGGGCACTTTCAATGTTGATGTAACCGGCGGCATTGATGATAGCCCACGGTTTTAGTTCATCTAATCTTGCTGCAACAGCCGCCGCATCCGCAATATCGAGTTCCCGATGCGTTAAAGCGCAGTGTGGCAGCCCCCGCAAATTACACAGTCGCACCAGGGCACTACCCAGCGTCCCGGCGGCTCCCGTAATGAGCAAGGGTTGAGCCGCACGCGACTTAGCGCGAGCTTTGCTACGCGGCACCAGGGACAGAAAAGCTGTCGTCAGTTTGCTTTCCAGTGTAGGCAATAGCTTGCCCGTTGGAGGCGAAGCTGTTGAGACCGCTGCGGTGAGCGTTGCGTGCGGCTCACGCGACAGCGCGTGTTGTTCACGCGACAGCGGTGGGTAAAGTAAGCGTTCAGGACGCTGCCACCAGCCCGGCACAGATAGCACTGGATGCTGATAATTGCGGCCCTGCCCCAATTCGCGCAGCATACGGGCAATGGCCGTGGGTCGTGGATTGGGGCCACGCAGATCAAAGGCCCCTGGCTCATACAGACCACTGTTGCAGGTAACAAGCGTATCCCAATCATGGGCACCTAAAAGCGCCCATGCTGTAACCGCTTTTATATCTAAACCATCGTGGCTCAATTGATGTGCGGTCTGCCACACTTCCATAATCCAGCGCATTTGCTCTTCACGCGTGCAACCGAGGTGGGCTTCGGTCATAGCTATCGGCAAGCCATAGCGTTCCCAGGTCTCACGGGCAATGCCGTCTAAACCAATTAAGCCTTCTGCGCACACTCGCACGGCGGCGACATCGGCATATTGGTGGCGCTCATTGCCTCCATGTTCATGGGGCGCATAGTGTTCCAGACGGTCATCGAGAAAACGCTCACTGCTAACATAATAATCAATGCCGATAACATCTGGGGGGCACGGTTCATCGAGAAAGACTTCCAGTTCCTCTGTGGCAATGCCCATCGCATGGAAGTAGTCCCAGAGGGGATGATCGCGGTTGAGGCGGCCACAGAGCAAATCGAATGTAAGCCAGCGGCGATGGTTCTCAAACTCGGCCTGGTAACTTAAAGGCGGAGTGCTATAGGCTTTACCAATGTCTTCCGTTTGCACCAAGCGTGCCTTTGGATTGACCTGGCGGACAGCACGCATAGCCAGCACCACAGCACGGCACTCATTGAGCAGAATGCGGCAGAATGTGGGGCCATCAAAGCCATGTGGATACCAGTGCCCATACAGGCCACAAAAGCGCGCTGTCGTGAGCGGCTCATTGATTGGTGTGTAGTCTTCTACCCACGGGTAACGCCGCGCCACAGACAACGCAAAACCGGCTAAGCCAGAAGGAAAATTGGGGTCGAGTAGATTGGTATAACGAGGGCCATTGCCATGATGGAGCAGGCCCGCAATTGGTTTGATGTTTAGCTCGCGCAGCCGCCCTAAACGCTCATCCGCCCAAACCCAATCTATGGCATCGGGTTGTTGCGGTGCGTGGCGCTCCCACAGGATAGGATAGCGCATCGCCTTAATGCCTAGTTCGGCAAATAAATCCAGGTCTTCGAGGCGGGTGGCATGTCCGCTGCGTTCGAGTTGATCGAAATATACGTCGCCGACGCGGTTAAAAGTGCATTCCACTCCACCCCACAGTTCCAGCACCTTTTCCTTGGAGCGAGTGTTAGATTGTCTAGACAACAATAAGGGTGAAGACTGCTTGCTCGTAGTTAGCATCCGACAGTCATCCTTTAATGAAAAGTTAGCTCATTATAGCTCACTTTTCTTCATTCGTGTAACTTTATTCATTAGAGCAATCTTCTAACGGAGTGATTCCGCCCGACTGGTGCCTGTAATACGCGCATAAGTCGTTAGAGCCTGCGCCGTGACCTGATCCATGTTGTAGTATTTATAAGTCGCTAAGCGTCCTACAAAGTGAACAGTCTTAAGGTCTTCGACTAAAGCTTGATATTGCTTATAAAGCTCGGCGTTTTCGGGGCGCGGCACGGGATAGTAAGGATCACCTTCGGCCTGCGGATACTCATAAACAATAGATGTTTTGCGATGTTCCTGACCAGTGAGATATTTAAACTCGGTGACACGAGTATAAAGGTAATCGTTGGGGTAATTAATCACCGGTGCCGATTGGTAGAGCGGTACATCATGAGTTTCAAATTTAAATTCTAAGGAACGATAGGGAAGTTTGCCAAAGCGATAATCAAAGAACTCATCAATCGGGCCAGAGTAGATCATTTCTTTATAGGGGATAAAATCCTTGACTTCCCGATAATCGGTATTCAGCATAATGCTGATGTTGGGATGATCCAGCATATTCTCAAACATGCGTGTGTACCCATGCAAGGGCATCGCCTGGTAGCTATCAGTGAAATAGCGGTCATCCCGGTTGGTGCGGGTTGGCACCCGTGATGTTACCGAGGCATCAAGTTCTGATGGATCAAGACCCCACTGCTTGAGCGTATAGCCCCGGAAGAACTTCTCGTATAACTCACGCCCGACCTTGCCCACCACCACATCTTCCGAGGTGCGCACCTTCTCCACTGGCTCAGCCATTGACTTTAGGAAATCATCCACCTGGCTGGAATTAAGATTGAGGCCGTAAAGCTGATTGATGGTGTTGAGGTTGATGGGAATGGGCACTAATTGCCCATCCACACAGGCTAAGACGCGGTGCTGGTACTGCCGCCATTTGGTAAAGCGCGATAGGTATTCAAACACATCTTTAGAATTGGTGTGAAAGATGTGCGGGCCATACTTATGAATCAGTATCCCATCTTCGTTGTAGTAATCGTAAGCATTGCCAGCGATGTGAGGCCGCTTATCAATCAACAACACTTTCTTATTCGACCCCACCGCCAATCGTTCTGCTAAAACACTGCCTGCGAATCCTGCTCCAACTATGAGATAATCAAACATGCATTTGCCTCTTTGCGCTACCTAATTAATTTTCCTTTATCAAGCGTTACAACACCACAGCAGACTAAGTGAACAGATTAAGCGGCAGAAACAGCAACCCGCTTGTCCGCACCCTCCACCTTGGCCTCTTTAGCTTCGATAGCCTCTTCGATATGCTTTTCCAACTTAGCCACAATGGCATCCCAGGTGTTATTTTCGGCCATCTTTAAACCGCGCTCAACGGCTACCTGGTCAGGTTGCATAACCGCGCGATGGCAGAATTGAATGAACTCTTCATGCGAATCGGCAATCTTTACAACCGGCTTGAAGTTGGATACGACATCAGGCACTGCCGAAGAGACAATCGGCTTGGCCGTTGCCATATATTCCAAAGCCTTAGTGGGGTTAATATATTCAGTCGCTTCATTTAAAGCGAACGGCATCAGGCAAACATCGAAAGCTTTTGTATAAGCGGGCAACTGCTCGTAGTTGCGGCCACCCAGCCAGTGGATGTTATCGCGGCGCGGTAACGTTTCGGGGTCTACTTTGGTATGCGGCCCGACAATGACAATGTTCCAGCGTGGATTAGCATCAGCTAACTTAGCCACGAGTTCATAATCCATGCGCTCATCCACCACACCAAAGTAGCCCAGAATGGGGCCATTGAGGTTAGCCACATCATATGGCAACGGAGTGTCATTTAAACGAGCTTTGCCAAAGTGCTCAATATCTACGCCGCAGCCATAGAAATGGCAGTTGTCGTTATGACGGCTCTTCGACTCGGCCATCTTGCGACCACCGGCAAAAACGACATCAGCAGCGGCCAGTAATTCGCGCTCGCGGCCAATCAATTCAGGAGGGGCGAATTTAAATTTAGCCAATTCATCCATGCAGTCATAGACCACTGCGATCTCATCCATTTTGCCGACAAAGGGCTTGACCGCCATCGGGTCGTAGAACCACTGCACCGGGTTTTCAAACTTGTGCGCCAACGGCCCCTGCAAAGCTTCTTTTAAGAGTTTATGACGCTGTGCATCCACCCATTCCCCATCCTGAAACCGCGATGCGGGAAACTCGGTTTTCATCACGGTGATGTTGGGATACTCCGCTACAGGATGCAATCCAAAACACGGCGGTTCATTGGTTTCGACTACCTGCGGGCCTTCGACAAAAAGAATACGATGCCGCTTCGACAAACGGGATAGAAATTGCTGTGGACGCTGCCAAACCCAGTCCCAACGCAAGTGGGAATGTACAATAATTGGATAACTTAGGTTGCCCTGCTGGGCTTGTTTTTTTTCAAAACTACTCATAGAAGAAACTATACCGTCTGTGTAACTTGGACTCATCCTCTTCACCTCTTTAAAACTTATCTTAGAGAAATATGGAGTTAAGTGTCTGACAGTACGGCTCGACACTATAACCCCTATTTAAAATTAACCTCAACCAACCCGGAAGGGTTATACAGTTATTCCAAAGCGATGCAACTATCGCTTTAGATAGTGCTGTCAAGTCGGCCTTCGACTTTAGCAATCGTCAGTAAGAAAATAGCGTTGGAACCGAGGGAGATATTTAACGCACTTAATGGCCGTTATTTGGTTCCACTGCTCAAACTATCAAATCACCAATCTGACGAGGAGAACGCTGCTCCATTGTATTTATATTAGGCAAATTCTGTGCCAAGATTAGGAAGATTTTAATGAACTAAGTTTAAATAATAGTAAATACAAGATAGTCTCGAAAAAGACAATTTTAAATTTAGAATGGAGATAGCTGGTAACAATAATTTTAAGGCTATAAATCCACAAGACACTCATTAAGAACATCAGTATTAAAATCTGCTTACCTGATCTTCCTACATCTCAACGCACAGAGCTTTATCATCTGGCTACTTCACGCCTGTGGGCGTTTGCTTTTCTGATGGGCGGCATTTTGTTCCAAATCACGGAGATACGCGCGACACGCTTCAATGGCCGTAACAGCCACATCCTCTTCAGTGACATCTAAACGCCCTGCCTGCTGTGCCCTGGCCTTTGCTAACCGGCGATGCACTGTGGTGTAGCCATAGCTATAACTTGCACAGGCGTTAATAGCTGGAATATCCATGCGCGGAACTTTATTGGCATCCTGTTTAATTTTGTGACCCATCTCTACCATTGTGTTTATAACTCCCCTTATGGACTGCCTACTTAAAAGGGTTGTGCCCTGGTTTGGCGGTTATGCGTTGCACCATATCCTTAGCCAGTTCAGTATTGGTATTAATCTCGACTTCAATCGCACGCAGCCGATTTTCAACAGCCGGATAAGATGCACTGTCTAAATTGAGAGCGCGACGATAGAGATCGGAAGCAGTCGTAAATAAACCACAGGCGGCCTTGAAACGACGCGCCCGTGCTGCTTGCCGCGCCTGCTCACAGCAAAGTTCAGCCTGCTCTAAACACGCTGTAAAACTTTTGCTTTGCAGTAACCGTTCAGGCTCCGCCATATTTCGTTGGCTATAATCCCAGGCTATGCGTGGTTTAGCTTTCATCTATGCTCCTTGTCCGGCTGCATATTATCAATTTACGCCTGTCAGATTCAGCACATGAAACGCTGACATTTTATGAGTACTGAAAGTATAAATAACGCAGCAATTTTGTTCTGTACGGTAGCGCACATAGATTAAGCGCAGTTAAAGGGAGGTTAGAGGATGAGAGTACAGAACTACTGCCAGAGTGACGGAGAATATTATTACTTAACCCAAGTTGCTACTTAGGGCCAGTGGTTGAAACCACCGGCTGCAAAACGAAGTCGCCCTACGGCGACTCAGGCAGTCCGCCGCGCGGACTTGGTCTTGCAGCCTACGAATTCATTCGTGGCTAACTTAGTAGAAACTTAGATTATTACTTAAGGTGCAAGTTAACAAGATTTCTCGACTGCGCTTAGCTACGCTCGGAATGACAACATACGAGGTAGTGGCTTGAACTATTGGCTACGAGCAAGCTGTTAGCAGATTATTCTCACAGACTAGAGCCACAGCCAGAGTTTTATAGCCGACGCTATCGAAAAGCACCACTATTTTATCCGCCTCATAACGTAGTACTTGTCCCTCGCCCCACTCTTTGTGGGCGACCTGGCTATTAACAGGGAAAGGTTGCTCCCCGGTAGCTGCTTCAAGTTGAAGTGCCACACCCATATCACAATTATCGCAATAGTTACAGGGAGCTTGAAATTCTTCGCCGAAGTAATTCAAGAGATAGGTGCGACGGCAGCCACGTCCCTCAGCATACTCTTGCATCATTGTCACGCGCGAGCGCTGGAACATCTGATGGCGTTCCTGCGCCTGGGCTGCTGCCGCCGCCGCCTCATTAACATCAAGCTCAGACACGGTGGCAATGGCCTCACCATTGGGCGCAGTTTCGAGAGCGCCTACTTCTTCCAGGCGATGGATGGCTGTGGTGATTTTACCCTGTGATAATTCTGTTATGTCGGCAATCTCTTGTGGCTCAACTGGCCCGTCATGTTCTTGCAGCACGTTAGCCACCTGTTCAACTTGCTCGATGTCTATTTGACCACTGGCGGCGAAGAACCGACGCAAGTTTAAATTCTGCGGATCATAAAAGAGAATGGCCCGCGCCGGTTCACTATCGCGTCCGGCCCGTCCGATTTCCTGGTAATACGCGTCGGGGGAGTCGCTAATATCGAGGTGGAAAACAAAGCGCACATTAGGTTTGTCCACCCCCATACCGAAAGCGATGGTGGCCACTATGACTTCTAATTCATCGGCCATGAATTGTTCCTGCACCACATCGCGCTCTGCCTTTTTCATACCAGCATGATAGTAAGCCGCGCGCACTCCGTATTCATTTAAAGCTTGGCTAATTTCTTCGGCACCCTGGCGCGTAGCGGTATAAACAATGCCTGGTGCATAATCGGCTTTGACCGCTGCCACAACCCGTTCAATTAGCACATCTCGCTTCGCGCCTTCACTTTCAAAGCGTTCAACGCTGAGGTGGATATTCGGGCGATTGAAACCCTGCACTATCATGTATGGTTCGCGTAGGCTTAGTCGTTGCACAATTTCAGCACGCACGGGGGGTGAAGCGGTGGCAGTCAGGGCTAAAGTAACGGGATGTCCCAGCGTTTCCAAAACAGCGCCAAGTTTAAGATAATCGGGACGAAAATCGTGGCCCCACTCGCTGATGCAGTGCGCTTCATCCACCACCACTAAGGAGGGTTGCGCCGCGCTTAGATGAGTCAGGGTCTCTTCATTGTTGAACTGCTCTGGCGCGAGCAGCAGAAACTTCAACTCGCCTGCGGCAAAGGCTTCAAGCGTCGCCTGCCGTTGGGTGGATGATAAGGCGGAATTTAGCACAGCGGCGGCAATGTCGTGTTGTTGAATGCTTTGAACTTGGTCGTTTTGTAAAGCGATGAGGGGAGAAACAACGATGGTCGGATTGGGCAACAGCAGAGCGGCAATTTGATAGATAGCCGATTTGCCTGCTCCGGTCGGCATAATGGCGAGGGTATCCTGCCCTTGCAGCAGCGATATTATGGCTTCCTGTTGGCCAGGACGTAACTTTTCATAACCGAATTTTGCCTGAGCAACTTGGTGAACCCGCTCTGCATCTTGTTGTCTAACGGCCATAAAAGTTCAATTGAGAAGTTAAGCGTTTGCCGTAGCGCGGCCAAGCGTTACATCCAGGTGCTTTAATAAATCAGCGGTATCTTGCCACACGGCAACAACCCCGGCCTGGAGTAGTTTTTCCCGCGAGAAGCCTCCCGTTAGCACCCCAAAGCAGATAACGTCAGCATCCCGACTGGCCTGGGCATCATAAGGACTATCGCCGACCATCGCACACTGCTGCGGAGGAAGGCCCAATTTCTTCACTGTCACGGCAATAATGTCCGGCGCGGGTTTACTTTTCTCGGCGGCTTCCGCCGTTACGATTAAATCAACTAAGGGTTGGAATTCAATACGAGCACTTTTCTCGATAGCCTCAAGTTGCTTAGGTTTCGCAGAGGTAGCCAGAGCTACCTTAAGTCCGCGCTCATGCAGAGTCCTAAATAAATCCGCAATACGAGGAAAAATCTCAAAGTGCTCGTGCGCCGCCATGTCCAGAAACTCCTGGTTATGATAATTGCGCAGAGCTTCACCGGATTCTTTTTCAGCCGCTTCACCGAGCACGGCAGGCACCAGCATATCACCGCCTTTACCAATCTCTGGCGCAATGCGCGAGACGGGCACTTCATAGCCGCAGCGTTGAAAGGCCCGCCACCAGGCTTCCACATGCACCCGGTTGGTATCTACCAGAGTGCCATCCACATCAAAAATCATTGCCTTTAACGCCATTGCTCAATCCTTAAAATTACAGCGGGTTGCCGTCCGCATCCTCGACGCGAGCGCCCATTGTGCCATCCCCGGCATCCGCTGTGACATCGGTTGTATTGAGGTCTACCAAGCCCACATCCGACATCTCGACACGGGGAGCCACTGCCCCCGACTGGCTGCCTTCCACCGGGCCTACTCCGGGCGGGCCACTTTGCGCATCGGCCATACTAATAGAACTCACACTGCTCACATCAAGCTGGCCACTATTAGCTCCCCCGGTGCCTCGCGCGCCTAAGTCATGCTCCGGGTCAGTGTTAGCTAAATCGGCTCCGGTCGTCCCCATATTGGCTGGCCCTGGGCCTGCACTATCACCGGACGAGCCACCAATAACCGTTCCAGCATCGGCTGCTAAGCCGCCTCGATTGCGGGTGTTACGGGGGTCGTCGGCTGGGACAGCGAAGCCACCATCGCTGTCACTGTTTGTATTCTGATTGCCACTCTGCTGGTTTGTATCAGTAGTTTCCATCACTTAATCTCCCCTCCATCAATGCAACTCTCTATAGAGCAAGTATAAAGCCTATGGTTAAGGCAGACTGTGCGGTAGCGCACACTGCCATTGATCTGGCCTTGCTATCCTCTCTATGGTGAAGCTTAACGTTTTCTAATATAAAAACGACATTAAACGGCGGCTTCACATTGTATAATGCTTGAGGAACAAATAAGGAGAACTCTCATGTTGCGCTTTTCAAAAATCGGATTTGTTCTGTTAACCTCAACGATCACGCTAGGCAGTGTGCTGCCGTCAACTCCGGCGCAGGCCGATCCTAATGAATCAAGCTGGCATCGCGCTTCGCGCTTTTTATCTGGCCCAGCCACCTTTGGCCTGGTGGCTGGCAGCGTGGTCTTACCGTTACTCGAAGATGGTAAAGAGGGCAAAGACCACGCCTTACGCACTTCCGACTCAATAATTACCAGTTCCGTTATTACGGAAGTCCTAAAAAATGTGGTGCGCGAGAAGCGACCGAACTCCAATAACAGAACCAGTTTCCCCAGTGGCCATGCCACGGCAGCCTTTGCCGCCGCCAGCATGGCGAGTCATTGGCATCCCCGGCAGGCACCGTTCTGGTATCTAGGGGCCTCTTTAATTGCCGCTTCTCGCGTCGAGTTGCGCGCCCATCATGTGCATGATGTTATTGCGGGGGCTGCCGTTGGCTATGCGACCACGCGCTGGGAATTAAAGCGGCCACGCGGCTTGCTGTTAGCGCCCTTTATTTCGCGGGATTCTTCACGGCGGACTGATCGAGGTACTACAGGGTTCCAAATCGCCGGGACATTTTAAATAGCCCTCACCCCCAGCCCCTCTCCCCCGCGGCGGGCGAGGGGTGTGCGAATTGGCACTTACTCGTCTTAAGAATAAACCACAGAGACGCAGAGGGCGCGGAGAAAAAGCAAGTTTGTTTATCTCTGTGTGCTCTGCGTCTCTGTGGTTCTTTCAATTTGACGAGCAACACGCCTTTGGGACACCCCTCGCCCGCCGCGGGGGAGAGGGGCTGGGGGTGAGGGCTATTTAGCCTCAACCTGATTAGCGACCACCACAATGCGCTTAGAGCCGTGCGGGATGGCACAGGTGTAGAGAGTCAGACGTGGCGCGGCGTCGGGGTTGATGGGATCGTCCAGGATAGCTGTATCCGTGGCATGGGTCACGGTCATCTTGGCCACTTTGTAAGTGTAGGTCTCAGTCGGCGATTTGAGCTTGATAATGGAATTGCTTCCCAACTGGCCCAGGCGATAGAACCACCAACCATACATATTACGGTGCGCAGCGATAATGCAGTTGCCATGCTCGCCGGGTAAATGGGAACTAGGGTCGTGGCCGGGGCCATCGCGCAGGGCCGCTTCATCCACGCCTTCGACCACCACCGCATCTAAGCCAATATCCGGGATAATGAGGCGCATTGGCGGCCAACTGGTCAGATGACGATGGCTCCAAACGGGCTTAGGCTTTTTCTTGGCCATCGCAGGGATTGCGGCAGGAGAGTGCGCGGCGGCTTTTGCGGATTTTGATGCGGGGTGCGCCTTGCCACCGGGTGGAATCGCTTTGGGTGTCGGCTTCGTTGTCGGTGTAGAATCCGGTGCTTCCTGCGCTGTAGACGAGGGGGTATCGTCCTGCCCGCCATTGCCCTGCGCGGCAGCGGCGGCTTCCCATTGGGCGCGTAAGGCATGTTGATGCCATACGCCGTAACCGGCTTCACCCAACGGCCATAAAGCCGTTATGATACCGCCCACAAAGATCAGATAGAGAACAGGACGTTGAAGCTGCTTCCATGACCACGGCTTAGACTGCAAACGCATTATCCATTTCACCAACAAAAATAATGATGCAGCCCCATTCAGGGTGCATCATTCAGTTTATGGCAAGTTTCCTGAAATCGCAAAAACGCTGGCGTCCGGTCTCAAGGGGAGAGGTGAGTTGCAGATACCAGCGTTTTTGCTAACTGATGTGGAATACGACAGTATAAGTTTTCTAACTCAATTAGCGGGTCTTGCGACGCAGCACGAAGCCAGCGCCACCAGCCATCATGGAACCAGCTAACATCAGTAACATCGGTTCACCGCCAGTGTTGGACATGCTGCGTCCGCTGCCGCCCATGCTACCGCTGCCACCCGCGCCGCCCGCGCCTGCTCCACCAGCGCCCGCGCCACCAGCCGACATGTCGCTGCCGCCCGCGCCACCGGTGCCGCCACCGGCTCCGCCGCCACTGGCGTCAGTTCCCGTACCGCCCGTGCCGCCGCCAGCATCCGTGCCCGTGCCGCCACCAGCACCGCCGCTCGTGCTGGACGTGCCCGTGCCGCCCGTGCTGCCACCAGCGCCGCCGCTGGCATCTGTGCCCGTGCCGCCACCGGCACCACCGGCTGTACCGCCACCGGCTGTACCACCGCCAGCACCGCCCGTGCCGCCACCTGCGCCGCCTGTCTGGGCAAAGGCAACGCTACTAATCAACAGTGCGCTGGTTACGCCCAATACGCTTGCGAGTTGTGTCCGTCTTTTCATTTTACGACCTCCTCCTGTTAAGGAAAACTTACAGCTTCCCTTTTACTTTAGGCTAGGTCAAATGGGGGGTTCTGTCCGGTAACGCACAAAAATCAGAAATTTTTCTAAAAATTTATAACTACCATAAATCACCACAAAGACACAAAGGAGACTCTGAGGATGGAGAATTGAGGATAGAGGATCGTAGTAACGACTATACAGTAGCTATCCTCTATCTTCTATCCTCGTTCCTACTCTTGGTGTTCTCTGTGTCTTTGTGGTGATTTGTCTTGGTAAATCAGCAGGAGGCGTTTAAGTAGAGTTGTAATTGGGTTCGGATGTTATGGCAGCATTCGCAGGCGCAAGCTTCGAGGCCGGGGCGGTTGAGGAGGTGGATGGCACCGCGTGAGTATTCGATCAGGCCAGCCTCGCGCAAGGTGCCCGCCGCGACTGTGATACCAGCCCGCCGGACGCCTAAAATACTGGCCACAAGCTCCTGGGTAAAGGAGATGGTTGGATTCCACACGCTCGGCAGTCGCCAACAGCCATTGGAGTTCCGACTGGGTGGAATTGTTCATTTTATGCAAGCTACATGCACAGTCTATGCTACGTTTCTATTTTGACTGGTGTCAGTAGCCCTCACCCCCAACCCCTCTCCCAACCTTGGGAGAGGGGAGGTCTCACTCTTCTGCTGCCCGCAGCATATAGCAATCTTAAACTTGTACAATTCGTCGTCCTTGTCCTTTGGGGCACCCCTCTACCAGTATTGGGAGAGGGGCCGGGGGTGAGGGCCAACGCCGACGAGATACGTTAACCTCACCAGAGCCTCAATTCTTGATCTCACTCCACCTTGCCCTCTAACACACTTTGCACCACAATTGAATGCGGAATGCTACTTTACGCCCTCACCATTTTCCTCAGCGCCTTTTTGTTGTTTCAAGTCGAGCCAATTATCGCCAAGGCCATTTTGCCCTGGTTTGGTGGCACGGCTGCCGTGTGGACGATTTGCCTGCTATTTTTTCAGGTCGTTTTGCTGCTGGGTTATCTCTATGCGCACTGGTCTATCCGCTCGCTCAAGCCGAAGCAACAGGTCTGGCTCCATGTTATTCTGTTAGCCGTCAGTGTCCTTGCGCTGCCCATCACCCCACGGAGCGCCTTGAAGCCACACGGCACTGAAGACCCCACCTTCCGCATTCTGCTGGTGCTGCTGGTTACAGTCGGTCTCCCCTACTTCCTGCTTTCCACCACTGGCCCCTTGCTGCAAGCGTGGTATGCCAGGGGCGAAGAGGCGCAGGATGAAGAAGCACAGAATGAGCCAACAGACGTAGTGACTCCAACGCCTCCGACAAAGCAGGCATTTCCTTATCGCCTCTATGCCCTCTCTAATGCAGGCTCGATGTTAGGGCTTATTGCCTATCCGGTGCTGGTCGAACCGATGTTGACCCTACGTCAGCAAGCCTGGGGGTGGTCGGGCGGGTATATCCTCTTTGCGCTTCTGTGTGGGGTCGTAGCCTTGCGACAACAAAATCTGCCACAGCTTTTAACGAACGAAGAAGACGATGCCACAGCAACTCGTCCCGGTTGGCTGCTGCATGGTTACTGGCTATTACTGGCCGCTTGTCCCTCTGTTTTGTTACTGGCCGTGACGAATCATCTCTCCCAGAACGTGGCGGCGATTCCTTTTTTGTGGGTGCTGCCCCTGAGTCTTTACCTACTGAGCTTCATCATATGCTTTGGCGGCAAAGGGTGGCGCTGGGAGCGGGCTTTTTTGCCCTTTCCCGCCATCACCATTGCCGCGATGGTTTATAGCCTGTCGCCCGATTTTGAGCATCCCGAATTAAAAGCTCTCATTGTCATCTTTTCAGCGGGCTTCTTTATCTGCTGCGTCCTCTGTCATGGCGAACTGGCACGTTTGAAACCGCATCCGCGCTACCTCACCTCGTTCTACCTGATGATGTCTATTGGTGGCGCATTAGGCGGCCTGTTTGTCGGGCTACTGGCCCCCCACTTATTCCGCGACTTCCACGAACTGCCTCTGGCCATCGCCGCCTGTGCATTGCTGGCACTGTTTATCCTGTACCGTGATGAATCGGTAGCCTGGTGGGGTCCGACCTGGATCACTCTCGCCCTGCTGACGGTCGCTCTCATCAGCTACATGGCCAAGGGGGTGCGCCAGACCATGAACGAGTATCGCCTTACCCGACGCAATTTCTACGGGGTGCTGCGCGTCAGCCAGGACGACACCACCCGCAGCCTGACGCACGGCACCACGCTACATGGCGAGCAGTTCCTTGCCCCCGAATTGCACATGAAGCCAACCACTTATTACGGCCCCGACTCTGGTGTCGGCTTGGCGGTGCGCGAAGGCCAGACGCACGGCCCGGAGCGTGTGGGGGTGATTGGCCTGGGCACCGGCACGATGGCGAGTTATGGCAGAACCGGCGATCACTACACCTTCTATGACATTAATCCCCTCGTAGTGCAGCTATCGGGTAAATCTGGCTCACAGTTCAGTTTCCTGCGCGACAGTAAAGCCGACGTAGATATTGTCATGGGCGACGCCCGCCTCTCTTTAGAACAGCAGCCGAGGCAGGACTTCGATGTTATCGTTGTAGACGCCTTTTCCAGCGACGCCATTCCGGTGCATTTGCTGACGAAAGAAGCGTGCGAGCTATACTTCCGCCAACTCAAGGACAGTGGTGTCTTAGCCGTGCATATCTCCAACCGCTACCTGGATTTAGAGCCAGTGGTGCAGGCGATTGCCCAATCACTACATAAGCAGACAAGGACGATCTGGACAGAGGATGACTCCGAAAACCAACTCACCGCTGCCGTCTGGGTGCTGGTGACGGGTCGCTCCGACTTTTTCAAGCAACCTCTCCTGACAGCTTCGGTTCAGAGAACCGAATGCAAGCCCACCGAAATCCGTCCAAACTTGCGCCTGTGGACGGATGATTACAGCAATCTGTATCAGATATTGAAGTAGCGACCCTCACCCCCGGCCCCTCTCCCACTGCGTAGGCGAGGGGAGCACAAACTGACACTGGCTGGTGTAAACTCAAAATTGCTGGCTGCTATCGAAGTCACTATCCTTTGACCTCCCCTCTACCAGTATTGGGAGAGGGGCTGGGGGTGAGGGCTATATGTTCGCTACCGCACAGACAAAACATCGGCCATATTTTAAAGTTGAATCGTCAGGTAATGCTACAGAAATTCTCGTAGCGGGATGAACCCAGGGCGCGACCACAACTAGTGGCCGCGCCCTTTGGCTTTGGAGTGCAAAGCTGCCCCGTGAGCGTCCTGCCGTGACGCCTTCTATTTACAGATAGCAAATTCACTGTTATAACCGCTTGTAGGAGAACGATCCAGAAAGCGGGTTTCTTAGCACATGGCGCAAACAGTTAGCCAGGCCAGCCCTGGCCCCCAGATCAAAGTTCCTTCAACGGCGCATAAACCGACTCAAAGCTCTCCCGATAAGGACTTTGAGAAAGACCTCACCGCACCCGACACGGGCCTCCAGAACCTGTGGCGTTTTATGGCCTTTATTGGGCCATATCGTATCTGGGTTATCGGCGCGTGCATTACCGGGCTGATTCGCATGGTGCTGCCGCTCTATATGCCCGCGTTTGTGAAGAACGTCATTGACCGCGTGCTGAATGCCCACGGCCTAAACTATGCGCAACGGATGCACCTGCTATGGGGCATGATGCCTTTGCTTGCCCTAATCCTAACCATCCATGCCGGGGCGACGCTCGGACGCATCTACTGGGCACAGGTCGCAGGCACCAATGCGGTGCGCGATATTCGTTACCTGCTGTTCGACCACGTCCAACGTCTCTCCCTTGAATTCCATAACCAGCGCCCCACCGGGGGTATTGTGGCACGTCTGATGAACGACGTGACCACCGCGCAAAATGCTTTCGACCTACTCTTCATTCAAGGTTCGCAAAATGTGATGCAGGCGGTAGTAATTACAGGCTACCTCGTCTGGCGCGACTGGCAATGGGCGTTAGTCTCTTTTGCCACCCTGCCAATTTTCATTATTACCACGCGGCTGTTACGGCAGCATGTGCGCACGGCCAGCCGCCAGGTTTTGGAAACCAATTCGCGCATTTCGGGCCATTTGCAAGAGCGTATTTCAATGGTGCGCGAAGTGCAATCGTTCACCCGTGAAGATTATGAAAGCCGCCGCGTGCAACGCCAGGTGCGCGTCTTAAAGGGTTATACGCTGCGCCAGTTCTTTCTTAATGCCATCTTGTTAGCATCTTCTGAAATTACCCGCACCCTCGGTCTCGTGGTGATGCTCGTTTTCGGCGTGCATCGTGTGCTGCATGGCAACGCCACGGTGGGTGATGTCACGGCTTTCTATCTCTATGTGGGAATGCTGCTGGCCCCAGTAGATTTTCTGAGCAACCTCTACACCAACCTGCACTCTACGGCCATTGCGGCCGATCGGGTTTTTGAGTTCTTCGATACCACGCCCCAGGTGCAAGACGTGCCAAATGCCAGAGTGTTAGAAGTTAACCGTCCACCGGCAGTTCACTTCGAGCAAGTTATTTTCGCTTACCCGGATGACCCGGCCACCTTGGTCCTAAAGGGCATAGATTTCGAGGTGCAACCGGGCTGGCGAGTGGTGTTAGTCGGTGGCAGTGGATCGGGCAAATCTTCCCTCATGAACCTCCTCCTGCGCTTCTACAATCTCCAGAGCGGGCGTATTTTAATCGGCGGCCAGGACATCTCTCAAGTGACGACCCACTCACTGCGCCAAGTGATTGGCATTGTGCCGCAGCAACCCTTGCTTTTTCGCGGCACGGTGCGCGACAACATTCTCTATGGGCGGCAAGGGGCCAGCGACGAGGAAGTTCACGCGGCAGCAATCGCGGCCAATGCTGAGCAATTTATTCTTAACCTGCCAGATGGTTATGACACCGTTATTGGTGAGCGGGGCGTTGGACTTTCCGGGGGCCAGGTGCAGCGCATTGCTATTGCTCGCGCCTTTCTCAAAGACCCTGCGGTTTTAATTATGGATGAAGCGACTTCCAACCTTGATGCCCAGAGTGAAGCCTTGGTCTTAGACGCCTTGAATCGCCTCGCCAATGGTCGCACCACCTTTATCATCGCCCACCGCTTAGGAGTGGCGACTACGGCAGACCTCGTTTTAGTCATGCAACACGGCAATATTATTGAGCGCGGCAACCATGACGAGTTAATCGAAAACGGCCCGATTTATCGCCATCTCTGGGCGCAGCAAGTGGCGGGTATCCTAACCAACAACGCCCTGAAAAGTGTCACTAATTCTTTATCAGAAGACCACGAATAACACTAAATTTCTGTAAGCCTATGACCAATTCTGCAACGACCATCCGCGCCACTCAGATGGCCGCGCCTCCCGCCTGGGCCTTGGGGCAGCGAATGCTCATAGACAAGATGAACGAGGCCGCACCCGTCTTTCAGGAACGCTATACGCGACCCGATGGCACTTTCATCTGGCGGCAAACCTGGCCCGGTATGGATGGCTCGGATGATGGCTACGAGAGTTATCACAACTGGCCGCTCTTTTATGCTCTGGGCGGCAGCGCACAATTGCACAACCGCAGTCGCTTTTTATGGGATGCAGTGACACGCCAATTCACAGACTATGGGCAAGTATGGCGGGAATTCGACGCTTATTATGATTGGATGCATCACGGCGAAAGCTCTATCTATTTCTATTACTTTGGCCTCGCTGATCCTACTGTGCAGGTGGATCGGGCGCGCACCCTGCGTTTTGCGCGCATGTATATGGGCGAGGACAATGCAGCGCAGAACTGGGACGCGCCACGGCGCATGATGCGCTCACCTATTAACGGCAGTAAAGGGCCACGCTTTGAGAATTCGTGGGATGACTGGGCCACACACCGGGCAATCCTGGCGCATTATCCGCCGCCCTTTGATGATATACCGGGGGTGCCTGGCCCCACTGCCGATTGGAACGATGACAGTATTTACCACGAAATCTTACGGCGTCTCAATGAACGGCAGATGCAGGGGGATGTGCCGCTCAACTTAACCTCCACCAGCCTTATCACCCACGCTTATCTCTACACCGGCGAAGATCGCTATCGTGCCTGGGTCTTGGATTATCTGGAGGCATGGGCTGAACGCATTGCAGCCAATAATGGTCTTTGCCCCGATAATGTTGGGCCGAACGGCATCATTGGCGAACTCATGGGCGAAGCGGCTCAAGGCGCACGCTGGTGGGGTGGCTATTACGGCTGGCAATGGCCGCATGGCTTCATGAGCATTATCCAACCGTTGACCATTGCCGCCATGAATGCCGTGTTATTAACAGGTGATATGCGCTACCTGGATATTCCACGCGGCCAATTGGATCGCATGATTGACTTAGGCCGTGTGGAGAATGGGCAACTGCTTATCCCCCACCGCTACACTGACGCAGGCTGGACAAGTTACCGCCCTCTCTCCCCCGAATACCCGTTGCAACTTTGGTTTATGTCCCAGGCGGCGCAAGACTGGAAACGTGTGGAGGCTTTCCCTGAAAGGCGCACCTATTGGCCCTCCGTGCGGCCCGGGCGCAGCAAAGGTGATGATATTCATATCGCTCCCTGGTATTGCTATCTCATGGACGATAACCCGCAATATCCACAACAAATTATCAATGAGCAGTGGAATGAGATAACGCGCCGTATGGAACGCATGGCACACGATGAAGGAGACCCTGAAGAGTGGGATGTGCATCACTGGCAGGAGATCAACCCAGTACATACTGAGGCGCTATTGCAACTAACCTGTGGTGGCCCGCAGATTATTTATCATGGGGGCCTGCTGCATGTGCGGTTGCGTTACTTTGATACCGATGCGCACCGTCCCGGTCTACCTCCGGACGTAGGCGCTTTAGTGCAGCACTTAGATGCCAATAGTGTCACAGTTACACTTTCTAACACCAGTCCTTTACGGAAGCGTTACTTAATGCTGCAAGCAGGGGCTTTTGGCGAACATAGCTTTACCGATTTAACGGAACTGCCTTTATCAGCAACAGAGGCACTAAGGAGCATTAAACTAGAGAAAACTACGACACACACCAGAAAACTGGTAACTGTAGAATTACCACCTGGAAGATGTATCAAGCTGCGACTGGGGATGCGCCGCTATGTTAATCACCCAAGCTATGAGCAACCCGTGTAAAACAACCTGCTGGCTTGACAGCAAAATGTCGGGGCTGAGTCTTTCCGCATTGCTGCGGTATAAAACCCAGTTGCCCCGACACTCTGTTATTTGCTTATAAGAGCCGTAACTGTGCTCTAGTAAAGCGATAGCTTAAAATCACTAGCTTTATCTTACAAGTTGCCGTTGACTCTTACGCCGCAGCATGAAAGCGGCTCCGCCCGACATCATTGAGCCGAACACCACAAGCAACAGCGGTTCTCCACCCGTATTGGACATGCTCCGACTATTGGTTGTGGTGGTCGTTGTGGTATCGGTGGTATCCGTTCCTGCCCCACCAACATCTCTGCCGCCACCACCCGTACCAGAAGCGTCGCCAGTGTTGTCGGTTCCGGTGCCACCGCCGCCAGTTATATCACCGCCAGCGCCGCCAGTTCCTGTACCACCTGTGGCAGTATTAGTGCCACCGACTCCCGCGCCAGTTGAGGCACCTGTATCAGTACCGCCCGTGCCGGTGCCAGTGGTGTCAGCACCACCTGTTACACCGGTGCCACCGCCAGCCGTTCCCTGAAAGGTGCCATTGGTCGTGCCACCTGTGCTGGTGCCGCCAACACCCGTTGCACCAGTGGTGCCACCAGTTGTTCCGGTACCACCAGTGCCCGCACCACCTGTTGCACCGGTTCCAGTTGTTCCACCTAGACCAGTCGTATCTGTGCCAGTTGTGCCAGTGCCTCCGGTGCCAGTTCCTGCACCTCCGGTGCCGCCAGCGCCCAGATCACCAGTGGCCCTGGTTCCTGTCCCGGTGCCAGTACCGACTCCGGCACCAGTTGTGCCAGCGCCGACACCAACGCCAGTAGCCGTTCTGGTTGCGCCTAAACCGTTAACGCCCAGGCCCGCATTCGCGTCACCAACGCCATTCGTCGTGCCAATACCGTTACCATTCGTGCCAGCAGTGCCAGTTCCGGTGCCTATTGTGCCAGCACCTATTCCGGTTCCTGTCCCGGTGCTGCTACCAATTCCGGTTCCTACACCAGCGGTTCCTGTTCCGGTGCTACCAACACCAGTGCCGACTCCGGTGCCTGCACCAGTGCCAACACCACCGGTTCCCGTGCCAGTTCCAACGCCGCCAGCACCGGTTCCACCGGACCCGGCGCTACCTGCGCCACCACCCGCACCAGCTCCTGCACCACCTTGAGCGAAGGCCATGCTCGTTAAGACTAACGCGCTAGTTACACTTATCACATTTACTACCTGCACTCTTCTTTTCATTTTGTCACCTCCTTACAATCACTCTAATTCGTATTATGCGGGTTATTACCTTGTTGTTCTGTCCGTTACCGCACCTTACTGACAAAATCTCTGCATCCTTAATTTCTTTGACTAACTCTTTGCTAAAGCCGTGCCTTGAGTTGCTTTATCATACAGAAACTTTGTCAAGAATTAAAAATCTTTTATAAATTTGTGCAGTTATGTACGTTATCGGACAGAAGCGCTTCAGGTGATTGCATTACATTGCTTTATAAGAAGTCCCCAAGTTGTAAAGCATAGGGGAACGCACCGGAGAAAGGTAAGGAAATGATCAGGAATAAACATCTCATTGCAGTCTTGAGCGCAGGGGGAGCTTTGCTGCTCAGTGGTGGCGCATTCGCGCAAGGTGGGGGCGCTGGCGGTGGTGCAGGCACGAGCACTGGCACTGGCAGTTCAGGCAGTGGTTCAAGTGGCGGTAGCAGCACCAGCGGTTCGAGCAGTATCAGCGGCAGCCGCAATCGTGGCAACCATAGCGGGCGACAGAGCGGCACAGGAACTTCGGGTCGCATGTCCAACAGCACCGACAATAGTGGCTCTGGAAGTAGCGGCTCCGGCAGCGGCAGTTCTGGCAACGGCAGCACCTCCAACAATGGACGCCGCAATCACGGCACTTCCGGGCGGCGCAGTCACGGTTCCACCAGCCGGAGGCATGGCTCAGGCTCTATGAGCCGCCTGAGTAGCACTGCCCATAGCGGCAGTTCGGGAAGCCGCAGTTCCCGTAGCGTCAGTTATCGTAGCGGCAGTTCCAACGGCAGTAGCAGCAGTTCACGCATGAGCAGACGGCATCATGGTCGCACGAATGGTAGCGGGACGAGTAGCACCAGTGGCAGTTCGGGCAGCACCTCTGGTGGCAGCACCTCTGGTGGCAGCACTTCCGGTGGCGGCGCATCAGGCCGCAGCACTGGTGGTAATGGCGGCGCAGGAGCACGCTAAGGTAGCAGCCAGCATTCTGCTCCTCACAGACAATTAACTCGATCCGTCACTCCCTCCTACAAATGGACATACGCCGTGAGGCGTATGTCCATTTGTTACTCACTGCAAGCCATATCAGCACCAATTGGGGGAGAATGTGCGGTACCGGACAGACAACGGCCAGCCTCGATTTTAGAGTGTTATTGAGTTAATAATTAGTAAAGCATAACTCCATTTTTGAATAGGTAAAACATCACTTACCACTTCTCATCCAAGCTGTGGTGGCACGGGAATGGAACACAATAAGAACTTGTCATAAAAACTCTACCGGAGCCTGCGACAAAAGCCTGGGGAGTGGTGCAATGGAGGAAAATTATGTCACAGAATGATCAGGAAAAGTTGTCGTTAAGTCCGCCTAAACCGGACGAAGAGAATGCTACTGACGAAGTAGAGGATACTGACGATGCGGGGGCTGATGTGGATTGGGAGGATGAGGAAGAAGACGAAGAATCCGAGGAAGAAGACCCCGAAGACGAGGTCGTGCGTCGAGCATGGGGTATGTCCTAACGAGATATTCTACCCTCTATGCAGGAGGAACTCATTTAAGAGATATTTAACTTGGTCGGTTTATAACCTAAGTGGTGCGATTAAATGTTATGAGCATATCGCACCCAACTCGTAACATCCTAGATGTCAAGGTGAAGATTTCCAGGAGGCTTTATTGGGCTTTGCGGAATCGAAAAACAGGGCTTGGTTGAGATATTGGCCGCACCTTATCAGTGGTGTGGTCTTGGCTTTCATGTTTGCCATTCCCACTCCCATGTCCCTGTTTTGGCTCTGGCTGGGCTACTTCCTAACCGAGTTCATTTATCGCGGTTATATCGTTGTCAGTTATCTCTTGTTGATTCTTCCCGCCACCCCACTCTTGCGGTCTATTCTACCTCGCTCCACCCAGGGCATCTGGTGGGCACTTGATGTCTCCTTATGCACCTTCATATTGAGTCAAGGACTTAAGTTTCTTATTCACTGGCCTCGTCCCAGCGGTAGTCCTACCGGGTCTATTAGCGGGCATACCGCCTATGCCATTGCTCTGGCATGGCTAATTTCTGTATTGTATCCGCGTTTAGGTCCTCTCTGGTTCGCTTTGGCTGTGGCAATCGGTTGGTCGAGGGTCGAGGTTCAGGCGCATTACGCCTATCAAATTCCGCTGGGTGGCCTCTTGGGTGCGTTTATCGGCTGGGCCATCATCCGCCAACAACAGGGGATTATACTGCCGCGCTATTTAAACTGGCGCTCTTCTCACAACCCCAAATATATCCCCACAAGTGCCCTCTAATAACCGATAAAAAATTGCAAGTAGGTCTCATTCTCCAGCTTAAATAGGGAAGAGCGTCATTAATTCTTCCCAACTCCAGAACAAATTATAGAGAAGTTATAAGGAACTTTATTATGCCTGAAACACAAGAACAGCAACCTCAGTTTCCACCTCAAGGCCAGGAACAGCGGCCTGGTATTGAGGCCGAGATGACCCCCAGGCCAACGTCTCAAGACCCACAGCATCGTGGCAGCGGTAAGCTGCAAGGCAAAGTGGCTCTTATCACCGGGGGCGATAGCGGCATTGGTCGTGCTACTGCCATCGCTTTCGCCAAAGAGGGCGCGTCCAGTGCCATTGTTTACCTGAATGAACATGAGGATGCCAAAGAAACTAAACGCCTGGTGGAAGAACACGGCCAACAGTGTGTCTTGATCGCTGGAGATGTAGGCAATGAAGCCTTTTGTCGCCAGGCGGTAGAACAGACGGTTAAAGAATTAGGCAAGCTTGATATTCTGGTGAACAACGCGGCGGAACAGCACCCACAAAATAGCATCGAAGACATTACTGCCGAGCAGTTAGAACGTACCTTCCGCACCAATATCTTTGCTCATTTCTTTACCGTCAAGGCCGCTTTACCGCATTTGAAAGAAGGCAGCACCATTATCAACACCACTTCGGTGACAGCCTATCAGGGCAGTCCTCAGTTACTCGACTATTCTGCCAGCAAGGGCGCTATCTTGGCCTTCACCCGTTCGCTGTCGCAGGCGCTTATCGGAAAAGGTATTCGGGTGAATGGGGTGGCACCGGGACCAATCTGGACACCTCTTATCCCCTCCACTTTCCCGCCCGAAAAAGTGGAGTCTTTCGGCGCAGATACCCCGATGAAGCGAGCCGGTCAGCCTGAAGAAGTCGCCAACTGCTATGTTTTCTTAGCCAGCGAAGATTCTTCTTATATCGCGGGGCAGATTCTTCACCCCAACGGCGGCGAAATCGTTAATGGATAGCCCCAAAGATAATGGTTAGGGTACGTCATTCCGAGCGCAGCGTAGCGAAGTCGAGGAATCTTAAATGCAGAATGGTTAGGTTCAAGTAGTAAGACTTCTCGACTCCGCTCGCATGACCAACGGCTCTCATAGCAACAGGAAAAGCCATGAATTGCCAGACACCGCAAACCTGGGCGGAATTACAGGATGCGCTCTTTAATTATCCCTGGGGCCTGACGGCACCGGGCCGCCATCGCTCACCTTATGCCTATCGTGGCATGACAGAAGATTACGCTGATCTAACCACCAGCTTGATGCGTATCGGCGGCCCCTATGCCCAATTAGAAGCGGCCATTCTGCGCAACTTTCGCAAGTATGCGGAAGAGGCTGATATGTTCATGGAATCGGAATGGTTGTGGCTGGCAATGGCCCAGCATCATGGCCTGCCCACTCGCCTGCTCGACTGGACCTATTCTCCTTACGTGGCCCTGCATTTTGCCACTGACAACACAGAACATTCCCGTAAAGATGGCGTGATTTGGTGCCTGGACTATCAAAAAGTGCGCGAGTTATTGCCGCGCAAGTTACGCCATCTCGTTGGCATAGAGAGTTTTAAGTTCACGGTCAACCTGTTGGAAGCCAGCATTAAGAACTTGCAGGAGTTGGCCCAAATCGAAAAAGAGCATGGCGAGCCGTTTGTCATGTTCCTGGAACCGCCATCGCTGGATAAGCGCATCGTCAACCAGTACGCTCTCTTTTCCATGATGTCCAACGCCGAAGAGCGGCTGGATACCTGGTTAGAACAGCATCCCGATATTTACCACAAGATCATCATCCCGGCGCACTTAAAATGGGAGATTCGAGATAACCTCGATCAAGCCAATATTAATGAGCGGATGCTATTTCCTGGCCTGGATGGACTGAGTGCCTGGCTGAAACGCTATTATAGCGCCAAAGATGTGTAAGGTGCTTAATCTTCATTGCCCGACTCTTTAGACGCTTTGGCCGCACGGTCAGCCGCGACCTGACCATGATTGAGAAGCGCCACAAAAGTCACACCGCCAATGATATTGCCGATAATTGCAGGCAACACGAAGTTGGCTAGCATATCACCCCACCCGGCACTACCCACAAAAGCTCGATAAAATGCTTCGACCGCGCCTGCAATAGAATGGCGGAAGCCAAAGGCCGCAATGGGCGCAGTGGTTAGCCAGATAAGCGCGAGTTGCGCGAAAGTCGCATGAGTGGAAGCCACCAACCACGCCATCAGCGCAATCAGCCAGCCCGCATAAATAGCCCGGTAGATAACGATGCCAAAACCACCAGAGGTCGAGTGTTCAGCTAATCGCAACAGAGCCGTCTTGAAATGTGGTTCAACAATGGGGGTATCCGCCGCGATGGCCGCAAAGATAATGGCCCCAATCATGTTGCCAATTAAAACAATAATCCAGAGGGACAGTAACTTCTGCAAGGTGGGCCACTTGGGGCAATGGAGCAACGGGATAATTGGCTCCAATGTATTCTCCGTAAAAAGCTGATTGCGGGCCATGACGACAAAGATAAATCCCAGCGGATAACCTACTGCTGCCGCACTCTCACGGTATGGCTCCGCCACTAAACTGGACAGGTAGGCTCCGGCGAAGAAGCTAAATCCGATAGTCAAACCGGCAGCCAGGGCCGACCAGAAAAGGGCGGCGCTGGGGCGTTTCAATTCTTCGTCGGCGGCCACGCGCACGTTATCATAAATTTCTTCAGCGGTAAAACGGGTTCCGGTGGTATGGCGATTTGGGTCGCCTTGTGATGAAGTTTGATCCCCATCTGTATCAGGACTCGGTGCATTCCCATCCGCACTGATTTCATTTTCCAATTCTGCCTGGGCCATATATTGTCCCTACTTAATCGCTTGAGCGTTCCTACCCCAATAAATACCAGAGAGCAGAAGAGTTTGTCATGCTGCGCTACGCTCAGCGTGACAAACTCTCACTCTCCATCAGATTTCATTTCGTTAGGAACTTCGATCTTGTGCCAAAGCAACTGTTCGCAAGTGTGAGGCCAAAGTATTTGTTGCAGGCGGCTATAAATAGCATCAGTGTTTATACTATGAGGGCGAATATGAATAAAAGCTCTCCACGCAAAGAAGATGCACCGCGCATCCTCGTGATACGCTTTCGCTTCATCGGCGATGTGCTGCTGGTCACGCCCGTCTTCGAGGCTCTGCGCCGCCACTGGCCACACTGTTACTTGGCATTTGTCACCGATGCCGAAGCCGCCGCAGTGGTCGAAGGGCATCCAGCTTTAGATGAACTGATGGTGTTTCGCCTGCCGAAAAAACAACTGCGCAGTCGTTGGGCACGCTTGCAGCATAAGATGAGATTGTTCCAACACATGCGACAGCAGCACTTTGACATCGCCATCAATTTGCATCCGGGGCAACGCGGCGCGTTGACGGCTTGGCTCAGTGGGGCCCGTCGCCGCGTGGGCTACGACCGTCCACAAGATAAGCTGGAGAACGCTTTAACCAATATCAAAGTGCCCTATCGTCTGGCGACGGCACAACCCAGAGAGTATCGTGTTGAGTATCTATTAGACACCGTACGGGCACTGGGCATTGAAGCCAAAGCGACACTGCCTTCAATGGGTTTATCTTATGAGGATCGCGCCTTTGCCACATCCTATTTAAAGTCGCTGGCTTTCGACAGGGATGGCCCGCTCATTGTTTTACATCCAGGCCGTCCCAGCACGCGCAAGACCTGGCCGGATGGACGCTTTACCCAGTTGGCCGACGCCTTGAGCCAACGCTTTGCGGCACGCATTATATGGCTGGGCGCACCGGCGGAAGTCGAGCGGGTCAAGCGCATTGCCGGGGCCATGACGCACACCTCGGCATCGGTGGCAGGCCAGGCGAATTTGAAGCAGTTAGCGGCGATTATCGAGCAAGCTGATTTATTCATTGGTATTGACAGCGGCCCGATGCACATTGCTTCCGCTGTTGGCACGCCGACTGTTGCCCTCTTTGCTTTTGCCGACCCGAATGAATGGAATCCGCCTGGCGCAACGCACATTGCTATTCACAAGCCGTTGCCCGATCATCCCTGTGATCCGCCGCAATGTTGCGAAGTCGGAAAAAGTCTGTGCATGGCGAACATCTATGTTAACGATGTGCTGGCGGCGGCTGAACGCTTACTGAACAAGGGAGAATAAAACGTAACGAACCCGTCGCTTACGCTCTGGGTTCGTTAATGCTCGTGTCAACTGCTTCCAGCTTGCTCGTTTAAGGTTCAGAGAACATTTGAGTCAGCCAAATATCGCCGTTCCGGTTAGTGATAATACCAATGCCGATGCGTGTTACCCCGCGTCGCAGAATGTTCTCCCGATGGCCCGGTGAGTTCATCAGGGCACTGTGGGCGGTCTTGATGTCATTCTCGCTTGGTGTATGCGGGCTGCCCCAGACTCGATAGATGTTCTCCGCAATAATTAAGGGGGTGGTGCCAAAAAACGCGCGATAGCGGTCGAGGGGGTCACGCAACGCGGGGGTGGGCGATTGGTGAGCAAAGTAGTCGCGGTCACGCATTTCTGCCGAATGCGCCCGCGCCACATTCGCCAACTTGCTATCGAAAACCAAGGCATTGAGGTGGACTTTAGCCCGTTCCGCGTTCACCATTTGAGTCATCACATACTCTAGCCGCGCTAAACTCTGGTTCGTTTGTGGTAAGCGCGTTACCAGCGCCACAGGGGTATCAGCAGCGCCTATATCTTGACCTTGTTTTTGCCCTACCCCGCGCTTTAAAGCGGTAGTGCTATGGCGGGTTGGTTTTGCTCTCGTCTGCGCCGTCTGAAACAAGGTGAGCAATAACCATAAGTAAGTCAGCAACTTAATAGGGGGATGTAATCTCATTAAAGGCAAGGATAGATTCCTTTTAGACATAACTCCTCTGTTTCCAATAAGCATTCATAATGCTCTTGCTGGCGTTATTGACGCTTAAACTCAGCTATTAACCAATACGCACAGGCGGGCATGAACTAAATCCATGCCCGCCTGTTATAACAATCTCACTTAGCGCCCCGCAGTGCCTGTTCCTCCAGCACCGCCTGTGCCGCCTCCACCTGTAGTGCCAGTCGTGCCGCCTGTGCCAGACGTGCCTCCCTCAGTGCTGCCCGTGGTGCCACTGCCGGTACCACTAGTGGTGCCGCCCGTAGTGCCACCGCTATTGGTGCCAGCACCATTACTGGTGCCACCCGCGCCACTTGAGCCACCAGTCGTGCCAGTGCCTACTGACCCGCTACTAGTGGAACTGCCATAAATGGAGGTACCTGAAGTGGTAGAACTGCCCGAAGCTGTAGAGCCACTGGAACTATTGTGATGCCGATGATGCGAACTAAACAGTGCCAGCAAACCAGCTCCAATAACGACAACAGCGATGGTGGCGTTGCGCCCGCTATTCGACCGGGCTGAAGCCGGGGCCACCATCAGACTGCTGTTCAAGAGGCCAACCAGGGCCATTCCCGTTGCCGTTTTCGCTACCAATTGTTGCATATTCTTCCCTCCTTTCGTGTTGGAATGAGGCCGTGTGGTGATTTAAACATGAGCCTATTTGTCAAACATCGCTGAATGCACTTTGTATTTCCAGTTGCTATTATTGCAATTTAGCGATTGACCCTTTCTGACAGGCTCATACTCCACTATCCATGCTACCCACCAAAAGAATATAGTACCGTCACTTAATGTTCTGTCCGGTACTGCACACAAGGAAAATAATTCTGGAGATTTAGATTGGGTTTATTTAAGCTTAAGATTCGTCCACAGTATGAGTTTGTCTTCACGCCGGAATGGATGAAGGGAAGCCGGAGGGGCAAACTTAGGGGGATCGTCAGTTAAATAGAAAAGGGGATGCTGCGCTGCCAGAGTGTTTAACTCCTGATGCGACAAGAACAAACCTCTTGCCTGGGGAAAGTGGCTGCCGAATTCCAGGTCACCGCCAAATTGCCCATCTACAATATGCACTGGGCGCAACTGGTGTGGCAAATAGAAGACAAATGAAGAATGACATTCGAGGCTGCCCTCCATAGCCACAACAGTCTGCGGTGGTCGAGGAGAACTGGCAATAGCCGCCGCTAACGGCTCTTCGCACGAGGTGATTGACCATTTTTTGGAAGCGCGGCTTACCAGGGTTGTGCCGGTCATAGCGGTCAGCATGGCGGCTGTCGCTATGCAGGCAGAGGCAGTCCACAGCCGCGCGCGATGGATCGCCAGCATAGCGGCACCCATGCCTAACAGAAGCCAGAAACCGCTAAAGAAGGTTATAGCGAACCGCCCGCCCTTAAGACCACTTGCTGTACTCTGCGAGCCACACCACAGCCAGCCGCACAAGAAAATCAGCAGAAAAATCTGCAAGGGCACTTGCAGCCAGCGCCTTCGCTGCACTTCATTCCAGCCCTCTAAAGAGCCAGCCCAAAAACTGCCAATCAAAAGCCCAAGAGGGGGCACGAGAGGCAGGAGATAATAAAATGTTCGCGTGTGCGAAACCGTGAAGAACAGGAATGGTATCGCCGCCCAGCACAGGATAAAGATTATATCCCGCTTATACCCTTCCTCTAGACTTTGGCTACCACTTCCAGCTAAACTAAAGTGCCACCCACTCCAATGCTGAGTTAGACGTTGGCTGGTATGGCTAACCTGCGAAACTGCATAGGCCAAGGCTCCAGGTAAAAATATACACCAGGGTGCGATAAGTGCTATAGTGCCCACGAGGGGGGTATAGAATTTACCAGTCGAATAATCTTTAGGTTGCCGCTGTCCTATAAAGCGCAACACATGCTCGTTAATTAAATAGAACCATACCCACTCATGATGACGCATGGCTATGATGACATGCCAGGGGAACGCAATGAGCAAAAAGAGCAGAAGGCCACCAAAGTTGCGCAGGGGGCGCAAGCGGGGCCAGTCGCCAGTAAGCGCAGCATAAGACAACAGGATCAAGAGCGGCAACAGGATAGCGATAAAGCCTTTGCTCAACACGGCGAGAGCCGTCGCTGCATAGGCCCCGTAGATCAAATAATTACGCTCTGTTTGTTGCTGCCCTTGAACTGCTTCGTTGGCTGGCGAATTATCTGTATTAAGCGGAGCCGAACCGAGCCAGAAACAAACCAGGCTGGTGCTCATCCAGGCCGTTAACAGGGCATCGAACATGACCTGTCGTGCCATCAAGCTAAAACCTATGCTGGTCGCCACCACAATGGCGGAACACGCCCCAACCACGGCGTTCCACTGCCGCGTGCCCAACCAAAACACTATCCAGACCGAGAGTATACCGGCTAAGGCGGAGGGGAGCCGTGCGGCAAAAGGCGTAAATCCTAACAACCGCATAGAGAGGGCAGTCAGCCAGTAGAGCAAAGGCGGTTTCTCGAAATAAAGCAGACCGTTGATATGCGGCACGACCCAGTCATGCCGCTCTATCATCTCACGCGCCACCTGGCTATAAAGCCCCTCATTCGGCGTGGTGATTGGCAATGCGCCCAGGTCATAGAAGAACATCACCAGGCAACTCACCGTCACCGCCAGGTAATACCAGACAGCAGTGGGGTTAGCGGTGCGCTCCTGAGAAGAATCTGGGCGCAGCAAAAAACCGCGTTGCTCGTTCCTCTGACCAACACTTAGACTACTCATAACTGTAATTGCAACTAGCAGTTTCGTTAGAGAGCGGGTCGGCACTTCACACCCTACCGACCCGCTGCCTGCGCATTAAAAACCCCAATAGTAATTGGGGAAGTATTCGATGCGCAAAAAAACTATAAACAAAACGGCTACCACGCCAGCAAATATCAGATGCTCATTGTTATAACGCACTTGCGACCAGTTCGCATTTTTGGCTTCGGAACGGGAATAGGGCTTCAACCGGGGCACCCAACGGTTAATCTCTGAACAATAATGCTGATAGTGCGGAGCGAAGATCACTTCAAGACGCCTCTCTTCACGAGCCACTCTCATTTGCCCATAGGCGGCAAAGAGAATCACGAAAGCGGCAATCAGCCACAGATTTCCGGTCATGATGAAGAAACCCAGCGACATGAAGAAGCGACCTGTATACATCGGGTTGCGCACATGCGAATAAGGCCCGGAAACCGTGAAATGCTGATCTTTATGTAATTGTGAGGCGGCCCATACTTGAATCAGTTCGCCAAAGAGGGTAACTGGCATTCCATATAAAAAAGCCCTCTTGTCGTGCATGAACATAATGACAGCGAGAGCGCCTAACGTGACAAGGGGCACTCGATAGGAGGTTATAGTTCTGCGAACTTTCTCGTGTGTCCCCTCAATTAGTACTCCATCTGCACTCTGACCCGTAGTGCTACCAACTGGTAATTCTTCCAATTCTAATCTCCTGAATTTGTGTACTGATTTAGAACCATAACATAGCAGAAAATTTGCCATTGATTCCAGATTGTATCAAGTTCGTGCAGCTTAAGCGTGCATTTACACAAACAATAAGGGCAATCAGAACGACCACACTTCAATTGCCTCGTTATCTACCTTGTGCCTTGGCCGATTTTTTCTTGATAGATTCTTAATACAGAGTTTGCCAAATTCAAGTGAAGGAAACTACTGAGAGAGACTTTTTCGTTATCTCCTCTTGCTTAATGCAATAAATCAATTATTCCCTAGAAATTCAATAGTTTCTGTACGTTATCGCACATTTTTAGAAAATCTTGATATAGATTGCTTGTGTTCTGTAGAACATCTATGAGAAGGATTTAAGGGATAAGACTTGCTGTGTCTGTCCAGTGACGCATAAAAGAAAAAGTTTTCTTAAAATTGCGAGGTGACAGTTAGGGTTTTACAGCCTGGGCCGCAATGCGCGCCAGGACAGCCTGTCTATTGTGGAGAACTTCGTTGTTGGAGAAGCGCAAGGTGGTGATGCCCTGCGCCGCAAGAATAGCGTCCCGTTCCGCATCATGGCCGGGGTCATGGTAGCCGCCATCTACTTCGACCACCAACGCCACTTCATGGCAATAGAAATCGGCAATGACCCCAAAGATGACCTGCTGGCGACGAAAATGCAAGCCCTGTAATTGGTGGTTGCGCAGTCTTTGCCACAGGGCACGTTCTGCCGGTGTCATGTCCCGGCGCATAGCTTTGGCTTTCTCTTGCTTGCCCGCCTGAATGCGTTGGCCGACGATGATGTTTTGAGGCTTCATATTGAACCTGTTTAGACCTCTCCCCCCGTCCCCCTCTCCGACACGGAGAGGGGGTGTCAGAGGCATACTGACGGGTGTATTATTAAATTTCGACTTATCTTTACTGCCGTTGTTTCTCTGCCGCTACGACTTCTATTTTGCTTTTTTAATATCATTTTACTTTCTAGTAAAGAACAGCAGCGTCAACCTTCAACCCACAGTTGTTTCCACCCAACCCCGTTAGTCATCCTCTGACTCCCCCTCTCCGCGTCGGAGAGGGGGACGGGGGGAGAGGTCTAAACCCATCCCCGGAGCTTCCGTTCCCAACAACGGAGCTTTCGTTCTCAATAACGGAACGTCCGTTCCCAATAACGGAAGCTCCGTTTTCAACAACGCGGCTTCCGTTCCCGCGCCCCAACGCGCCCGGCTTGAGACCCGGCACCCGCCGGGCGGTGCGGGGAGAACTACAACTCCCCGAAACCAATAGTGGCAACCTCTCCCCTGTCCCCTCTCCGAAACGGCGAGGGGAACAAAGGACGGCTGTATAGCAAGAACTAAAACCCGTCCGCTGTCCTCTGACACCCCCTCTCCGTGTCGGAGAGGGGGACGGGGGGAGAGGTCAACTCTTCCAACTCCTGCCAACGCTCGTAGGCTGTCGTGAGTTCACCTTCAAGGGCTGCTAAACGGGCTTGGGCCTGGGCCGGAGCGTCATTACCCTGCTTATAAATTTCGGGGTCGGCCATTGCCGCATAAAGTTGCTGTTGTTCGGCTTCTAATTTCTCAATAAGTTGTGGCAAAGTCTCCAACTCGCGGCGCTCTTTGAAGGAGAGTTTACGAGGGCGATCCGGGGCTGTGGGTTGCTCATTCTTAGCGGGTGTTTTCGGCTTCGGGGCTTTAGCCTCGGCTTGCGGGGCGTTCGACTTGCGGACACGGAGCCAATCGTCGTAACCGCCGACATATTCATTGACCTGCCCCTCACCTTCAAACACCAAGGTGCTGGTAACCACGTTATTCAAAAAGGCGCGGTCGTGGCTCACTAACAGCAAAGTGCCCTTAAATTCTACCAGTAGTTCCTCTAATAAATCGAGGGTCTCAGCGTCCAGGTCATTGGTCGGTTCGTCCATGACCAGGAGGTTAAAAGGTTGGGTAAAGAGTCGCGCTAATAAAACGCGGTTACGCTCGCCACCCGACAGCACCCGCACTGGACTGCGTGCCCGTTCCGGGGTAAATAAGAAGTCTTGCAAATAGCCGATGATATGCCGTGCCGTGCCGTTGATGGTCACGGTGTCATTGCCGCCGCTGATATTTTCCTGCACAGTTCTATCTTCATCTAACTGCTCGCGCAGTTGATCGAAGTAAGCGATTTGCAACCGCGTGCCTAAGCGGATGGTGCCTTCCTGGGGCGCAAGCTTGCCTAGCAGCAGGCGCAACAGGGTGGTTTTGCCCGCACCATTAGGGCCAATGATGCCGACTTTATCACCCCGCATGATAATGGTCGAGAAGTCCTTGATAATCGGCTGCTCATCGTAGCGATAGCCGACCTGTTTGGCCTCCACTACCAGGCTGCCTGACCGCTCCACATTTTGCGTTTGCAAGCGCACGGAGCCAACTTGCTCACGGCGTGCCCGCCGCTCCTCCCGCAAGCGTTGTAGGGCGCGCACCCGCCTTTCATTGCGAGTGGTGCGCGCTTTCACTCCCCGCCGTATCCAGGCTTCTTCCTCGGCTAACTTCTTGTCGAAGACTTCCCATTGCTTCACCTGAGCATCCAGCATTACCTGCTTGCGCTGTAAATAGGTTTCGTAGTCACACTCCCAACTCGACAACTGGCCGCGATCTATTTCAACAATGCGCGTGGCTAACTTGCGCAAGAAGGCCCGGTCGTGGGTGACAAAGAGCAGCGTCTTGACATAGCGCAAGAGAAATTCTTCGAGCCAGGTAATGGAATCAATATCCAGATGGTTAGTTGGCTCATCGAGCAGCAGCACATCCGGCTCATCCACCAACGCTTGAGCCAGCAGCACACGTCGTTTCATACCACCGGAAAGCGTCTCAAAATCCGCCTGCGGGTCTAACTTTAAGCGAGAGAGAACCGTATTGACTTTGTGCTGCCCCGACTCGGTATTATCGGCATCTATGGTTGCCGTGTTCTGTGCTGTGGCAGTGAACGCGGCATCATCTGCCGGGTTCAACCCCTGCGCGACCACCTGAGCAATGGTACCACTCATACCTTCGGGAACTTCTTGCATTAAGCGAGCAATACGCGCCCCTTTTTGAAGTAAAACCTCACCACTATCCGGCTGGATGTCACCTTGAATTAGCTTCATCAAGGTTGATTTACCGGTTCCATTACGGCCTAATAAACAGACGCGTTCGCCGCGTTCGATTTGTAAATTGATATTGTCCAGGAGAGGAGTGCTGCTATAAGCCACCCTCACATTACGCATATTCAACAACGCCATAAGCTACCTTTAAAAATAATGATCTATCCATTGACACGCTGAAACGCCCGGCAGGTTTTAGCCGGGCGTCATCATTTCGTCTACGCTATTAAAGATAACAAGGGAAGCAGGGAGAGTGCCGAAATTTGCTAATGGGTGCCGGGCGAATGAATTCGCGGCAACCACAGCGCCAAGTCCGCCTGCGCGGACTCATGGTAGAGCAGGCGGTTTATCCTTTGAGAGCCTGCGCAGGCAGGCTTTGCGCTGTGGTTGCCTGCGGCTTCAGCCGCCTGGCTAAATGGTAACACCTGGGATTACTTGAGTGCTATTGAGGCAGCGTCACCCGCCCTAAATTGTGAGCCAGAGACTTGAGGTGCTGCGAGGCTTTGATAGCCAAAGCTCTGGGGAGGTATGAATTCACATGGACGCCGTCTGTCCAGAAGCGCGGGCCGCCATGATCTTCAGCGACATCCATTAATTTTTCGTCGCTAATCAACTGCTCGATGCGCGCTTCACGATCTTTAGCGGCAGGATGGGTAGATAAGTAACCACCTGCACTGTTGGGATAAATCTTATCGAACTTGTCCAGCATATTAAGAGCCGCGTGCGGGTCATAACCGAGCTTGCTCATGAGCCGGACTCCGACCAAATCGGCTTCAGTTTCTTGATTGCGTGAGTAGCCCAACGACCAAAAGCTAAAAGCAATGTAAGAGATGCCACCAAGGATGTTGCCGCCACGACCAAATGCTTGACCCAGGCTGCGGGCAAAGGTAACGGCCCGTCGCTGCTTTTCCATATCGGTGACCATGTGCTTACGATCAATGTGCCCAGTCTCATGCCCCAGCACATAAGCAAGTTCCGCATCATTGGAAGTCATGGACACCAGCTTCTTGGTGATGAAAACGGGGCCGCCCCCAATGGAAAACGCATTGGGCACCGTGTTATTGTCCAAGACTTGATAGGTATAGGGAATATGACGACGGTTGGAAAGTTTGGCCAGGGCCATGCCAATGCGTCGCACCCGAACCGAAAGAGGGTTATCGTCTGGCAGCACACTACCATACATATAACTGGCTTCTGCCGCAATGCGCTTGCCCGTTTCGATTTCTTCTTTTTCGGAAATGACCAGTGCATCGGCATGGGGTGTCGGAGCAGCGTGGACTTTGGCCTCTGTACCCCCCAGAATGCCTAATGCCAGAAGGCAGGGAACCACTGCTTGCCGCCAGAATTCCATTGTGGTGTATGTCATAAATGCCACCGTAATTCCTGCTTTTGATAGACCTTTGTGCGCTGCGAGAGCAAAGCTCAAGCCGCTCATCTGATATTGACAAATACTTTATAGAGACCAAAAGTCAAATAATACCGGTTGAGGATAGTAAGGAATGGGGCTGCAAAGTTGTGCTGTGAGAAAAACCTGGAAATTTACAACGACATCCTCGACAACTTCAATATCGCACCAGAATGGCCTTCTTATGAATTGACTGCACAGCCAGCAAAGAGTTCCCTAACCTGCTTTGCATTGAATTAGCTAAGATGTTGACCCTATCCTCAGCCCTTACCAAGGGGAAGGGCTGAGGATAGGGTCTTGTTTTTATGGCAAATGTGCCGCAGCCGCAATCGCCTCAAGTTCCAATGGCGATTGCAAGTAGCCAACGGTCAAACACTCCGTCAGGTATTGACGAAGAAAAGGCAGGAACCCACCTAACCGTTCATATTGAGCAGCGTGAGTTAGCTCATGCGCAATAATGTCTCGCTCGCGCCAGTAGTCCTCCCGCACGAAGATACCATAGCGCAAGGCCATGCCGCCCGTGTAAGGCGACATCAACCCCACTTCTACTGCCGCTGCACGTAAGACGGGATCGTCTGGCATCGGCACCCCGGCAACTCGCAAGAGGCGCACCCGCTCCGGGTGCTGGACGCGAACACACCGGGCATCGTCCATTTCGGTGTGAGTGAGAGGCACACCAGTTTCGAGAATAAGGCCCTCTTGCCGCTCGGCCCATGCAGCCGCTAGCGGTAGTAGTTGCTCGAACTGCATTAGAATGTCAGTCATACTGTCCCCTCTTAACGCAGTAGTGCCCTGCACCTACAGGATTACAGGCTCTTGGTCAATTCTTCAAAGTCCGCAATCTGCTGGCGGATAACATCCAGGCTTGATTTCCAGAAGGCAGTGCCCGTAATGTCTACATCAAATCTTTGCGCCAAGGTCTTAGCATCAGCCAGTCCGGTAGACGATAGGAAATCATCATATTCTTGCCGGAAGGAATCAGCATCATTCTGGTAGCGGGCATACAAGCCCAGGCCAAATAAGAGACCGAATGTGTAAGGATAATTGTAGAAAGTCGGGCCGTAATAGTGGCCCTTTACAGCCCACATATAGGGATGCAAGGGATCGAGCCTTTCCCCATAAGTGTTGCGTTGTGCTTCTAACATCAGTTCATTAAATTCATTGACAGTCAAATCACGCGCTGCCCGCTTTTGAAAAACCCCACTTTCAAAAAGAAACCGCGAGTGAATATCTACAACCACCATCAAATTCCGCATTAACGCCGTGTCCAATAAGGCCAGACGCTCATTCTTATCGGCTTGCGCCATAGCCCCATCAAAAGCGAGGGTCTCACAAAAAATGCTGGCCGTTTCTGCCAGGGTCATCGGAGTCGCGCGTTGCAACGGAGTGCGATTGACCAGGTTCAGATTATGATAGGCATGACCCAGTTCATGAGCGAGAGTGCTCACACTGGTAAACGAGCCATCGAAGTTCATCATCACCCGTGACTCACCCGGTCGAATGCCCGTGCAATAAGCACCGCCTTCTTTGCCGACGCGTGGCTCCGCATCAATCCATCGCTCGCTAAATGAGCGTTGCGCAAAGTCGGCTAAACGTTGCGAATAGCGCCCGAAGTTATCGTGAATAAAAGTCTCCGCCGCAGGCCACGTCCAGGCACTTTCTGTCTTGCCGAGGGGAGCACCCACGTCATACCAGGCCAGATGCTCCAAACCGAGCGCCCGCGCCTTGGCATCCATGTAGCGGCGAAAATCGGGGAAGGCTTCCCTGCACGCCTGCTGCATCGCTTCGAGGGTAGGACGATCCATATTGTTGCCGACAAGCGTCGGTTCCACATCATCGCTATAGCCCCGGTGCCGTCGCACGGTGGATTGGAAACCTTTGATGCCATTCAGCGCCGCAGCCATCGGCACCGCCACTGATTCCCACGCCTTTAATTCCGCTTCAAAAGCAGCCTGCCGCACCTCACGATCTGGGTCGGCAGCAAGTGAGCGCACCGAACTCATCGGCAATGTTTTCTCTTCGCCGCGCACCGTCACCACAGCGGTTAGAAGGGCGCTAATATTACCGTGCAAGCGTGCCCAACCACTCAACCCGGAAGGGCGTAGTTCCGCCGCCAGATTCTCTTCATCTTCCGACATCTGATGCGCGGCCAGCATCTGCGCCCGCCGTACAAAGAACTCATGCTCACGGGCTACCGCAGAGGCTCGCAACAACGCCTCGACATCACAGGAACCAATCCACGCTACATAGCGCGTTTCCAGTTGGTTCAGTTGCACCGCATTAGTTTCCAATTCCGACTGTCGCGCCTTCGCCACATCATTGCGCGCATCGGTGGTGACAAAGCAACTGATATAAGACCCTAAAGTGCGCAACCGATCACGCAGGGTGTTCAAGCGATTCGTCACATCTTCATACGCGCTAACAAATTGCTCATCCGCAGCATCACTATCACGGCGGCGCACCTTGTATTTCTCAAAGCGTTCTGCCAGGGTACTGATTTCAGCCACGGCAGCCTCAAACGCCTGGCTAAACTGAGCCGATTCCAGGGACGGAAAAACCGGCGTCATATCCCAGTGGGGTAATGTTTCATTTGACATTAAAGAGGACTCCTTCTTTTTTCATTTCAACACAAAGGACACAAAGAAGATGGAGGATAGAGAATTGAAGATAGAGGATCGCTATAGCCAGTTATTCGATCCTCTATCTTCTATCCTCGATCCCTCTGTGCTCTTTGTGTTGAAATAGTCATGGTTATTTCTCTACAACGCTGCTTTGGCCCATTTGCAATTCATACATGCTGGCATAGAGACCATTATGCGCCAGTAACTCACTATGGTTGCCGCGTTCAATAAGGTGGCCCTCCTCAAAAACCAATATCACATCGGCACCACGCACTAAAGAGAGACGGTGGCTGGTGACAAAAGTCGTGCGCCCCCGCATTAGCCGCTCTAAAGATTGCTGCACAATCCATTCTGATTCTGGCTCAACTGCCGAAGTGGGTTCATCGAGAATGAGAATCTGCGGATCGGCTAAGAAGGCGCGGGCAATAGCGATGCGTTGGCGCTGCCCACCCGAAAGTTTAACGCCGCGCTCGCCAATTTCCGTATCGTAGCTATGCGGCAGTTCACTTACAAAGTCATGGGCATTGGCTGCTCGCGCTGCCGCTTCGACTTCTTGCATGTTGGCTTGCGGGTTGCCATAACGAATGTTATCGAGAATCGTGCCGTTAAACAAAAATGGCTCTTGAGGCACAATGGCCATGTGGCTGCGCAAACTCTGCTGAGTGACGCTCGTTATATCCTGACCATCTATACAAATCCTGCCCGCTATCGGCTCATAGAAGCGTAGAATCAAGTTCAGAATCGTAGTCTTACCGGCCCCGGAAGGCCCAACTAAGGCCGCCATTTGTCCAGGCTCAACGGCAAACGATACATCTTCTAAAACAGTCTTGCGCTCGGTATAAGCAAATGACACCTGTTCAAAGGTGACGCGGCCTGCGGCATAGCGCAATGCACTGGCACCGGCTCTATCTTGAATTATTTCCGGGGCATCCAGCACCTCAAAAACGCGTGAGCCAGCGGCTTGAGCACGTTGCAGCATTTCGTTGATGGTCGCCAGTTGATTGATGGGTGCAAACAGCGGCCACCAGTAGCCACGATAAGCGACTAAACCACCTACAGTAAACTGCCCATGCAGCACCAGCCAGGCTCCATATCCCACAGAAATGACGTTCGAGAAGAAACCAATGAAAGTGACAGCCGGAAAGAAAAGAGTGCGCGCATTGGTAACGTCAAACTGCATAGCGCGTTGCGCATCGGTAGCGTGGCGAAAACGCTCACTTTCGTAATCTTCACGGGCAAAAGCTTTAATCAGAGCTAGGCCAGTTAAATTCTCTTGCAACCGCGCCCCCACATCGCCCAAGCGATCTCGCGCCTCTCGATAAAGAGCTTTAATCTTAATGTTGAAATAGCGGGTGAGCGCACCGACCAGCAAGATCGGCAGCAAAGTGACAAGACCCAACTTCCAATTCAAGTGAATGAGAATAGCCGCCACATACAGAAACGAAATGCCATTGGCGATGACTGAATCTACACCCTGAATCGCTACTTCCTGCAACTGGTCAATATCTCCCATTACCCGCGACACCAGGTCGCCTAAGCGATTTTCGTGGTGATAGGAGAGCGACTGGCGTTGCAGCTTGGCATACATTTGATTGCGCAGGTCAAATACCATCCACTGCCCAACTTTTTCCAATAAGTTCGAGCGCCACGCGCCTAAGACGGTGCCCACCGCCTGCACCGCAAACATAGCTCCCACTGCCGGAATGAGCATATTGACCTGTTGCCTGCCAATCACCTGATCTACAATATAGCCCCACACTAACGGGTGAAAATTAGAAGCCGGGATTGAGATCAGCAACAAAAGCAATCCGAAAGCGATGGTACGCGTATGAGGACGTAAATAAGGCAACAACCGCCAGAATATGGCTTTGCTCTTATTACTATTTGCAGTTGTTTGCCCTTGCGCCGCATTTTCGCTTGCAACGGGAGGAGATGCTCCATTAAATTTCATAGCGTAAAATTAAGACTTCTTTGATTGAAACATGCCTCTCTCCTCTATGCAATCTTTCTTGCCCCATCTACACTGACCTTTTAATCTTACAAGTCATTAAAGAGGAGAATCATGGCGGATTTCCGTGTTGGTTTATTAGGCTGTGGCGGCATTGCCAATGCCCATGCCAAGAATTTGCAGGCGTTAGAGAGCACCGATATAGTAGCGGTGTGTGACGTGGCTGCCGAGCGTGCGGCAGATTTTAACCAGCGATATGCAGACGGTAAGGCCATCGTTTACAGCGACTTTACCCATATGTTCGACAAAGAAAAGTTGGACGTGGTGTGGATTTGCCTGCCACCGTTTGCCCACAGCAATGAAGTGGAGTTAGCCGCCGAGCGCGGCGTTCACGTCTTCATCGAAAAGCCGATTGCACTCGATATTGAGACGGGACGGCGCATGGTGCAAGCGGTGGAAAAAGCCGGGATTAAATCTCAAGTCGGGTTTATGTCGCGTTTTGGCGAGGCGGTCGAACCCGTTAAGGAGATGATAGACAACGGTCAGGCCGGTGCGCCGGGTTGGGCCTTGGGCGTTTATCGCTGTAATGCTCTTCATGCTCCCTGGTGGCGCGATAAAAGCAAGAGTGGCGGGCAAGTCTTGGAACAGATTATCCATACCTATGACATCATTCGCTACTTCTTAGGCGATCCGGCCTCCGCCTTTTGCTTTATGGACAATCTCTTTCATCAGGACGTGGAAAACTACACTGCCGAAGATGTGAGTGCTGCCAGTTTGAAATTCAAGAATGGGGCGGTGGCTTCCGTGGCGGGCACTAATGCTGCTATTCCGGGGCGCTGGCAAAACTCGTTTAGCCTCGTGTGCCGCAACCTCACAGTGGAGTTCGCCGATGCCAACCATGCCACGCTGCACTATACAGGAGAAGACCCCGTGCGTTCGGAAACCATTGAAGGTGATAAAAATTTAATGTTGGCCGAGACAACAGATTTACTGAACGCTATCCAAAGCAACGGCACCACTCGCACCTCCATGAGCGAAGGAGCCAAAACGCTTGAATTGGTGCTGGCCGTCAGTCAATCAGGAGAAACTGGGCAAGTCGTGCAGCTTTGAGAGGATAGAAGATAGAGAATCGGGGATAGCACTCCAGAGGTTTAATGCGATCTTCCATCCTCGATTCTCTATCCTCGATCTTCTATCCTCGATTCTCTATCCTCGATCTTCTATCCTCTACTTGCCCATTTCGCGCAGCTTTTGCAGGCAGCGATCTACACACTCTAACGGTGGATAGGCGTAGCTTTCCTGCTCAACGATATACCACTTCGTATTGCCTTTATCCTCGCAGAGCTTAAAGACTACATCCCAGTTCACATCACCCTCGCCAATGAGAGCTTTGTCATTGGTGGCCGAATGTTCTTTGAGGTGAACGGTAATAGCGCGTCCGGGATAACGCTCTAAGAACGGTGTCGGGTCAGCGGCCCCATGCAGCGCATTGCCGGTATCCAACTGCATGATGACATCCTGCCGCGTGTTGCCAAAGAAGGTGTCCCAGGGCATTTCACCATCGAGGGGCGTAAACTCGGTGTGGTGGTTGTGATAGCCGGTTTGCATCTCTTGAGATTCCAACTTTTGCGCAATGTCATTAAAGATTTGGGCCGTTTCCAACCACGCGGCGCGAGAGTTAGTGCGCTCCTGGGGCAACCCTGGTACGATGAGGTAGGGATTGCCCAGCGTCTTATTGAACTCCACTGTGCGCTGCAACTCATCACCGGTGAGAGTATTCAATCCAGTGTGCGTCCCGCAACACTTGAGGCCATTATCATCCAGCATCTTGCGAATATCTTGCGCGCTATGTCCATAATAGCCAGCGAACTCGACTCCATCATAGCCCATCTGCGCCACAGCTTTAAGCACGCCCGGTAAATCTTTGGCGGCATCTTCACGAATCGAATACAACTGTAAGCCAATCGGTATCTTACTCATCAACTTTCACTCCTTGGAATTGGTGTCCGCGTTATAGGATAGCCGATTACTCGGAGGTAGGTTTGTTAATCTTTTCGTAATCTTAATCCGAAATGGAGACGAACAAAGCATTACTGTGCAGCGATAACTCACATTGCACAGTAATGTTCAGACATGATCCTTCCAGTGCGGGAGAGGTAGGGGGACTTAGATCAAGCTGCTGTTAGCGCAGGTGACCAATGATGCAGTGGCATCGGTTGCTGGGTGGAAATGAGTGACCTTGTAGCAGCATGGCTCGCCTGCAATGCCACTTGCGCGTTCTTGCCCACTGCGTGATAACATTCGCACGCTCGCCTTTCTAACCCGACGCGATCCAACACGGTGATATGCCCGCGCGTGCAGCGGATAAGCTCTGCCTGGCGTAAGATGGCCATCGCTTCTGTGACACTGACCCGGCGCACACCCAGCACATGCGCCACGAGTTCTTGTGTCAATTCCAGTTCATCCTGCTCCACCCGGTCATGAACGGAGAGCAGCCAGCAACACAAGCGCTCTTCAACCGAATGTAAGCGGCAGCAGAGAGCCGTTTGTGCTGACTGGGCCAGGATGTTTTGTAAGTACCGCAAGAGCAACTCATGCAACATACCGCCATGCCTGAATTCCTGCTTAAGCATAGCGGCGGGCATCTGCCAGGCCCGCCCTTTGGTCAACACCATCGCCCGGTAAAGAGATGGGCCACCCCCTAAACAGGTTATGACATCTACAAACCCCTCACGCCCCACGGTGTTCACTTCAACATCGGTGCCCTGCGCGGAACTCATTAAGAGGGAAATAGTACATTCAGTAGGGAAGTAAACTCGCTGAATTGGCTGCCCCGCCTCATAAAGCGTGCGGCCAGCTTCCAGAGCAACTGGTTTTAAATAGGGTAAAATGCGCTGGTAATCGTTGGGGGGCAGTGCGGATAACAGTAGGTTTGGTGATGCGGCAAGTGCCTGATGAGGTAATGGAATCGCCATCGAAAGTTTCCTCCAATTCCTGAATCAAGCAATGAGCACATCAATGAGCAAAGATAACGGGTTCACTTTAATGCCGGTCAGTGCCTAGCCTGGTCGCGGGCACAAATTGCAAGAATAGTGCCGCTCAAGGAAGATTAAGGCTGGTTTCCATAATCATTACTCGGCCTTTATTTGCAGTTAGGTTCAACTCTTATGCAACCCAACTTAACCTTCATCGTCTTGAGTGTAATACTATCAGCACAATTGCATAATTATTCGCAAAGGAGAAAGCGATATGGCAATAGATTTAAATAAATGGACTGTCAAAGCGGGCGAAGCGTTGCAGGCGGCGCAGGCTCTGGCGGCTGAATATAACCACCAGGAAATTGATGTCGAGCACCTGTTGCTGGCCCTCTTGCAGCAGAATGAGGGCACAACCACGCCCCTGTTGCAAAAATTAGAAGCCAGCCCCGCCAACCTCACCCGTGAAGTGGAGCAGGAGTTGGCACGTCGTCCCAAGCAGATGGGCGTCGAGGGCGGCAAGCTGCTGTCCACCCGTTTAGGCGGCTCCAACCGCGATGGTAACGGCGGGGTGTTAGGCAGCGCGGCCAAAGCGGTAGGACAATTGAAGGACGAATTCCTTTCTACCGAACACCTGCTGATTGGCGTCACGCACGACAACGGCTTTGCGGGCGGTCTGCTCAAGCAACAGGGCGTGACGCACGAGAAGATTTTAAATGCTCTGGCCCAGGTGCGCGGTGGGCAGCGGGTAACAGATCAGAACCCGGAAGAGAAATATCAAGCCCTGGAGAAATTCACCCGCGATTTAACGGGTGATGCGCGCAAGGGCAAGCTCGACCCGGTGATTGGACGCGATGAAGAAATCCGCCGCGTGGTGCAAGTCCTGTCGCGCCGCACCAAGAACAACCCGGTGCTGATTGGCGAACCCGGTGTCGGTAAGACGGCTATTGTGGAGGGCTTGGCCCAACGTGTAGCGCATGGCGACGTGCCCGAAACGCTCAAGGACAAGCGCGTCCTTTCGCTCGACCTGGGTGCCCTGATTGCCGGGGCTAAGTATCGCGGCGAGTTTGAAGACCGCTTGAAAGCCGTGCTGAAAGAAATCACCCGCGCTGAAGGCGAGATTATCCTCTTCATTGATGAGATGCACACCCTCGTGGGTGCGGGGGCTGCTGAGGGCGCGGTGGACGCAGCCAACCTGCTCAAGCCGATGCTGGCACGCGGTGAACTGCGTTGTGTGGGTGCTACCACTCTTGACGAATATCGCAAGCATATCGAAAAAGATGCGGCCTTGGAGCGTCGTTTCCAGCCGATTTACGTGGGTGAACCAACGGTAGAAGACACCATTGCCATCCTGCGCGGCTTAAAGGAAAAGTATGAAGTACATCACAAAGTGCGCATCAAAGATGCCGCATTGGTAGCCGCTGCGGTGCTATCCAATCGCTATCTGACCGACCGCTTTTTACCGGACAAGGCAATTGACCTGATGGACGAAGCCGCTTCCAAGCTGCGCATTGAGATTGCTTCTATGCCCGTCGAGATTGATGAAATCGAGCGGCGCGTGATGCAGCTTGAGATTGAGCGTGAAGCTCTCAACCGCGAGCTTAAAGGCAGCCACACCTATGGCTTAAACACCAGCGAAGGCGCGACCCGCGAGCGGTTAGAGCGCATCGAAAAAGAGCTAGCCGAATTGCAGGAGAAGTCCTCGCAACTCAAGGCGCAGTGGCAAAACGAAAAGGACGCCATCGGCAAGGTCTCGCAACTCAAGGAGCAATTAGACAGCTTGCAGTTCGAGATTGACCAGGCGACTCAAAGCGCCGACCTGGGCCGAGCCGCCGAGTTGCGCTATGGCAAACTGCCCGAATTGCAGCGCCAGTTAGAAGAAGAGACGAAGCGCCTGCAAGAGCGCCAGGGCAGCGGCCAGATGCTTAAAGAAGAAGTGGACGAAGAAGATATTGCCGAAGTCGTGGCGAAGTGGACGGGTATCCCTGTCTCGCGCCTGATGGAAGCCGAGATGCAGAAGCTGCTCAAGATGGAGGAGCGTCTGGGTCTGCGCGTGGTGGGGCAAGACGCGGCTCTGGAAGCAGTAGCCGATGCGGTGCGCCGCGCTCGCGCTGGGTTGCAAGACCCCAACCGTCCTATCGGCTCGTTCATCTTCCTTGGCCCCACTGGGGTTGGTAAAACTGAGTTGGCACGCGCCTTAGCTGAGTTCCTGTTCGATGATGATCGCGCAATGGTACGCATAGATATGTCGGAGTATATGGAGAAGCACACGGTGGCTCGTTTGATTGGTGCTCCGCCTGGTTATGTGGGCTACGAAGAAGGTGGCCAACTGACTGAAGCCGTGCGGCGTCGCCCCTACTCCGTGGTACTCTTCGATGAAATCGAGAAGGCGCATTCCGACGTGTTCAACGTCCTGCTGCAACTGTTGGATGATGGTCGCTTAACCGACGGCCAGGGTCGGACGGTAGACTTCCGCAACACAGTGGTCATCATGACTAGCAACTTAGGTACGCAGCTTATCCAGGGTGCCAATGCCGCCGAAGACCCGCTACTGAAGGAGCGCATCTGGGAAGTTCTGCGCGGCCACTTCCGCCCGGAGTTCCTGAACCGCGTTGATGAGGTTATCATCTTCAACCCGCTGGGCCGCGAGCAGATCAAGTTTATTGTGGACATCCAACTGGAAGGTCTACGCAAACGGTTAGCTGAGCGAGGTATCCAAATTGAGCTGACGGATCGTGCCCGTGAAACTCTGGCGGAAGAAGGTTATGATCCCAGCTTTGGTGCCCGTCCACTCAAGCGTGCGATCCAGCGACTGGTACAAGATGCCTTAGCCAAGCGCATCCTCGCTGGCGAATTCATAGATGGCGATACGGTCGAAATAGATGCTGGTCGTGAAGGCGAATTGCTCTTCCGCAAAGCCGCCAGGTCAGCAGCGGCAGCCGCGTAATGGCCCTCACCCCAACCCCTTTCCCACAGCGTGGGAGAGGGGCTTTTTGTTTTGATAAGCTACCTTAAACCAGTGGTTGAAACGGGGGCTGCAAGACCAAGTCCGCCTGCGCGGACTTCCTGCTACGCGGATTACCCTAGTCGCCGTAGGGCGACTTCGCCTTGCAGCCCGCGAATTGATTCGCGGGTGGCTTCGTAGCAACTTGACTTAAATGCTTAACTCATTTGCCACACTTTCAAACGGCATTTATGGTGTAGGCGATATAAACTAAGAGTGCCGCATTTTATCAACATGATCTCGGATAGAACCTCCCCTTCTTCTGCGCCACCTCTACCATCCAATCCGGCACGTCCGGTTTGGATACCTCTTATCGTGTTAATTGTAGGGCTGCTGCTGACAGCCATTACCACTTCCTATGTGGCGGTCATGAGTCGCAACAAAGATCAACTGCGTTTTGAGAACCAGGTGCAGCAAATCCATGACAGCATCGAAGCCCGTCTAGAAATTTATATCTCCGTGCTTCGCGGAGCCAGGGGTTTATTTGCGGCAGATGAGAACATCAGCCGGGCGGCCTTTCATGACTATGTGGCGCAATTAAATCTCCAACAACATTACCCAGGCATTCAAGGCGTTGGTTTTTCGCGGCGCATCCAACCAGCAACGGCAGCGGCTTTAGTCACCGCCATGCAACAGCAGGGGCTACCAGGATTCCACATCTGGCCGCAATATCCGCGCCCCGAATATCATTCCATCCTCTACTTAGAACCCTTGGAACGGCGCAACCAGGCCGCTCTTGGCTATGATATGTTCACCGAACCCACCCGTCGTGCGGCGATGCAGGAAGCCTGCGACACGGGCTTGCCTGCCGCTACAGGCCGCGTGACTCTGGTGCAAGAAATAGACTCCCACAAGCAAGCGGACTTTCTGATTTATTTGCCGCTCTATCAGCATGGGCATATACCCGCTAACACTACAGAGCGCCGCGCCGAGTTGATGGGCTTTATCTATAGCCCCTTTCGGGTGGAGGACTTACTACAAGGAATTTTCGGTAGCCAGACTCACCCCCGTATCGCCTTTCAAATTTTCGACAGCAAGGAACTGAGCGGCGATCATTTACTTTATCGCTCCACTCTAAGTGCAGTCGAAAATGATAATAATTATCGCCCGCGTTTTGCCACTCTCAGCACCCTCAATGTCGCCGGACGCAACTGGAGCCTGCAATGTGTCACTCGCCCGGAATTCGATGGCACCGCCAGCTTTAACCTGGCTCCTTTTACTTGCCTATCAGGTTTACTGATGAGCGGTTTGCTCTTCACCTTGAGCCTGGTACAAGCGAAAGCGCGTAAACACGCCGAACGCAGCACGGCGGAACTACGCCGTTCAGAAATGGCTCTGCGTCACAGCGAGCAGGAATTAGCCGACCTCTTTGAAAACGCTACTCTGGGCATCCACTGGATTGGCCCGGATGGTATTGTGCTACGCGCTAATCGGGCCGAGTTAGAGATGCTAGGTTATAGTCGGGAGGAGTTCATCGGCCATCATATCGTACGCTTTCATGCCGATCAGGACACTCTCCGCGACATCTTAGACCGCGCTTGTCGGGGCGAAAATCTCTATGATTATGAGGCTCGCTTGCGCTGCAAAGATGGTACCATTCGCTATGTCCAGATGAATTCCAGCAGCTACTGGGAGAATAACGATCTCGTGCATATCTGCTTCTTCATGCACGACATCACCGACCGCAAAAAGGCTCAGGAAGTGCGTTCGGAACTGGCAGCCATTGTTGAGTCAACCGATGATGCGATTATTGGCGAGACTTTGGACGGCATTGTGACCAGTTGGAATGCCGGTGCCGCGAAAACCTTCGGTTATGCCGTGGCTGAGATCGTGGGGCAGCCTATTATGATGCTGGCTCCGCCCGGTCTTAATGACGAACTCAGCGACTTCCTCAATCGCATTAAGCGCGGCGAGCATATCTATAATGTTGAAACTGTGCGCAGGCGCAAGGATGGCAGCCTCCTAGATGTTTCGCTCACGCTCTCACCGATTCAAGATCAGCACGGCCAAGTAGTTGGGGTTTCCACCATTGCCCGCGACATCAGCGAGCGAAAGAAAACAGAGACCGAGCGCAATGAACTCCTTGAACGAGAGCAAGCCGCGCGCAGTGAGGCAGAGCAGGCCAGCCGCATCAAAGATGAGTTTTTAGCTGTTCTCTCTCACGAGTTACGCACGCCCTTAACCGCAATTCTGGGTTGGGCCAGTCTGCTCCAACGCGGCACGATGGGAGCCGAAGATATGCTGCGGGGCTTACAGATTATCGAGCGCAATGCCCGCGCCCAGACTCAGCTTATCGAAGACCTCTTGGATGTCAGTCGCATCATTGCAGGCAAGTTACGCATGGAGTCCAAGGTAGTGGACTTACCCGCCGTTATTGAAGCGGCGCTGGAATCGGTGCGCCCCGCTGCCGCCGCTAAACATATTGAGCTGTCCCAAAGCATAGACCCCCAGGCCACATCCATGCAAGGTGATGCCCACCGCTTGCAGCAGATTATAGCGAACCTGCTCTCCAACGCGGTCAAGTTCACACCCGAAGGTGGCCAGGTGCGAATCTTTTTAGAGCGTGTCAACCATCACGTCCAGATTATCGTGCGGGATAACGGGCAAGGCATCCCCGCAGAGTTTCTGCCCCACGTCTTTGAAAGATTTCAACAGGCCGATTCATCCACCACGCGGCGCTACGGCGGCCTGGGTTTAGGCTTAGGTATTGTGCGGCAACTGGTTGAACTGCATGGCGGCAGCGTGCGCGCCACCAGCGAGGGCGAAGGGCGTGGCTCCACATTCACCGTGACCTTGCCTGTCTCTCCGGCTTATGCCAATCAAGCCCCGGCAGAAATGCCACCTGCGGCCTCTCAAGATCAAAACGGGCAAGCAGCATTGCCTGCTTCGGCGTTAAAGGGAGTCAACATTTTAGTTGTGGATGACGACCCAGACACTTGTGAAGTTATCCGTCGCATTCTGGAAGGCAATGCGGCATTTGTGATCACCGCCTATTCCTCCCCGGAAGCCTTGAACATGTTGCAACAGCATAAACCAGACATCCTCATCAGCGACATAGGAATGCCTGGCGAAGATGGTTACACCCTCATCCAGAGGATTCGTGCGCTACCTGATGGGTTGGGCCATGACCTCCCCGCCGTTGCCCTGACCGCCTTTGCACGCAGTGAAGATCAGACCCGCGCCCTTAACAGCGGCTTTCAGCAGCACCTTGCCAAGCCAGTTGATCCGGCAGAGTTGGTTGCTACTATTGTTCCTCTGGTTAACCGAGCAAACATTATACAGCCGGAATTGGCTTAACTTCCGCGACAAAATTGAAGTGGATAACAGCAACCAGAGTACCTCTCCAACGTCATATTCATTGTCGAATCATAGGCATCTCTTATCAGTATTTGTGGTGATACGAGATAGCACAAAGGCAGGGAATTTAAAACGATGAACCAAGGTTCTCTCTATAACAACGTCAAGACGTTCATGCTGCTGGCAGGCTTAACTGGCCTGCTGATTGGCGCAGGTTACCTGATGGGCGGGCGCAATGGGCTTATCATCGCCATTGGTATTACTCTGGTAATGAACTTCGTCAGCTACTGGTTTTCCGACAAGATCGCTCTCGCCATGAGTGGCGCACGCGAAGTCAACCCGGCGGAAGCACCGCAACTCTACGCGACAGTTCAACATCTCACCCAGCGGGCTAACTTGCCGATGCCGCGTCTTTATGTCATTCCTTCAATGGCACCTAACGCCTTTGCCACCGGACGTGACCCCAAGCACTCGGCGGTTGCCGTGACCCAGGGCATTATGCAGATGTTGAACCAGGAAGAATTGGAGGGTGTCATTGCCCACGAACTGGCGCACATCAAGCACCGCGACCTGCCGCCCCCGTCAATCTAGTTTGAGCCGGATACCGTGTCGAGAATATCACCGGCGGGCATTTTGCGTAAATGCTGCACCACGACTAGTGCAACGTTGTGATGATCAGCGAGCTTTTTCAGGTCAGCCAACACATTGTAATCTTCACCGTAGATACTGGCGCCCTTTTTTGTGGTGGTCGCACCTTCTGCAAAGTATCAATAATAATCAGGCGACAGTTATCTACAGTTGTTAACCACGCTTCCAATTTTTTAAGCCCGCCAGCATCTAAGCGTGGCCATTCAGTCGCGAAGGTTAGGTGACCTGGAGATAAAGGGGGGTTCCCCCGAAGTTGCCTGATGCACGTTTGCAGCCGGGGCTGTGTGTCCTCGAGCGCAAGATAAAGACCACATCCTTTTTCGACGCCCATGTCAAACAGCGGATGACCAGAGGCCACAGCCAGGGATAATTGCAGCAAGAACCACGATTTGCCGATTTTAGGGCGCCCCGCCAGCACCACCAATCCCTCACGCAGTAGCCCTTGAATCACCCAGCGTGGTGGCGAAAATTGCTTCTGCATCAGGGCCGCAGCATCTACCGTGCCCGGTAATACAGGAGGCGTTTGGCGACCGTGGACTAAATTCGCGTCACTCTCCATCGTCATTTTCCCCCTGACGCCCTTGGCGCAGTTCCTCTAGATTACGGAATACGTGAAACATGTCCTCCATATTTAAATTCAGGTAATTATCACAGAATTGGCACCAACATAAACTGGTGCTATGAGTTTAGAAAGCTATCGCAGCCTTGTCACGACTGAGAATAAAGCCCGCTTGCACTTGGTCAAACAGTGTTGGCCGAGCCGTTCGCGTTTTTGCATCCGTTGCGGCAGCCAAAAAGTCCAGCGCTTGGCCGCAAAGCGTTATCGCTGCCCAGCCTGCAAATATACCTTTGCCGACTTCACCGGACGCTGGATTGGCCAACTTAACATCAGCGCCCAGCAGTGGTTGTGGCTGATTAAACTGTTCGAGTTGGATGTCTCCAGCCACCGTATCGCAGGAGAGTTGGAATTGAGCTATCCGACGGCACTCAAAGCGACGCACCTGATCCGTTTGGCGATAGTGGCCCATGCTGAGGACTTTGCCGAGTTCGCGGGTGAAGTGGAGTTAGACGAAAGCTACTTTGGCAGCAAACGCAAGGGGCGGCGCGGACGCGGAGCGGCGGGTAAAGTGCCAGTTTTTGGCATTTTGGAGCGGGCGGGACGGGTCAAAGTGGAAGTGGTCAAGGATATTCAATGGCAAAGGTGTGCCCGAAGGTGTGGGGGCTGCATCGAACCCCCACGATGCCCGCCGCCTTTCCCAAACGTCCTATCAGTTGCAGTAGCCCGTCCCGTGTGAGGGTCTCTCCCGAACGTAGCCCTCGATCCGACAAAAAAAAGCGTCACCCTCATCCCTATGTTGCTCCTTGAGATACTGCCATAACGACTTAGAAGTCCCTCGCCCAAAGTACACCAACCGTCGTTTGTTACCTTTTCCCTGAACAGTGGCTCGGTGTCCCTGGAGATCCAAATCCCTCATCCTCAGCGTACACATCTCCGAGGCACGGCAACCTATATCAAGCAGGAAATGCACAATAGCCACGTTGCGCCTGGCGTGAAGCGATCGTTGGGCGGCACTAATCAGCGCGGTTGTCTGATTGGCCGTAAATGGCTGTACCTGCTCGGAGCGCAGAAGAGGTGTGGCGATACAATCCAGTGGCGATGTGGCCAGGGTGCCTTCCTGCACGATCCAGTTGAACAGAGTCCTGAGTTCGCGGTAGTATCGGTGTAAGGTTGCCGACCGCACGGGGTATCGGTTCCTGGGATTGCCCCAACGACCACAGCCATCTTTATGGCCGTTGGCAATATGTGCCAGCAACAGACGCAGCTCAGCTACGCCACAGACTTCTGAATTGCGCTGAGTCAGAAACCATAGCAGCTTTCTGGCGAAATCACGCCGGAATTCTAAGGTGCGCGGGGAATGCTGACGAAAGTCGCCGTCCAACAGCCATTCCTGGGCCAGACGGTTTAGATCCTCTAACTTGATCTGTGCGCCGGATGGGGAAGATTCGCCCGCTTTGATTTTTTGAAAAGCAGGCTGTGTTTTTTCCATTTTACCCTCCAAAATTTGATTTTGAAGGGCGGTGGGACGCCTTAAACGCGCAGAAATGTCCAACTTTAAGCGTAAAATTCGCACTTTTACGCTTAATTCAGGGGTTTTGTAATGGAGCTACTCGGATTCGAACCGAGGACATCCTGCTTGCAAAGCAGGCGCTCTCCCACTGAGCTATAGCCCCAACTGCATCCTTAAATATAGCGCAAATCCGATTCCGTATCAAGTTCAGGAGGCATTTAAAGATTTAGCAGGAGAGCAGGAGGCAAAGAAAGCAAGAGAATAGTTGTGGCCGTGTCTTAATTTAACAGGGCTTACGCAGACCCGCTGCTAAAGCAGCGGGCTGAGGGCAAAAACCCGGTGAACCGGGCTGGCGTTGGCTCATTAGCCCCGTTCAGGGGGCTTCCCTTGCAATTCAGCCCGCTGCTTTAGTGGGTCTAAGCCAGTCCTATTTACTTTAATTTCTGGCTTCCATCTTTCTTGGTTTCCTGTTAAGCCTTGAGGAATTTGCCAATCATAGCAGCAGCGACTTCGTCGCAGGCTTGCGCGGCTCCGTCACCACCTTGATTGGTAGCCGCTAAGACGGCAAAGTTTTTCAGGGGAGCCATCCACACCACAGCATAATTCATGTTGTTGCTGCCCGCGTGCATCAGCACCCGTCCCCCACCCCAATCGCGCTCAGTGGCTATCCAACCGGCCATATACTCACCGCCAAAAGGCGTCGTGTGCAGCTTTTTGAAAGTCTCTGGTTTGAGCAGGCTACCGCGATTACGACCTTCTTGCACATGCGCTAAAACGAACTTGGCCCAGTCGCCAATAGCGCAATGTACGGTGCCAGCCGGGGCAATCACGGAGGGGTTATCGCTCATCGGCCCTGGTTCTATGGGAAAGTGCGTGGTGCCATTCATAAGATGCTGCCAGGGTTGATCTATTTTGCCCGCTGTACCCATTGCCCCAAATCCGGCAGTGGTGATGGCCAGCGGTTGAAAGAGTTGCTGCGTGATGTAATCTTCCCAGGCTATATTCGTTAATCGCTCGACAATAATGCCCAGCAAAGCATAATTCACATTCGAGTAGACATACTTCGTGCCTGGCTCATAATCTGGCGCTTCGCGCAAGAACAGGGACGCGTAGGCTTGACGCTGCTCGCGTGGCGTGCCCGGCAAGTGATGCATATCCGCGAAGGTTTTGCCCTCCGGCCAACTGCGCTCCGCAAACCCACCGCGCTGCGCCAACATCATCTCTACTGTGACATCTTTTAGTTTCGGATGCGTGGTTGCAGCTAAATCAGGAAATGACTGCTCCAGGGTAGTCTTCCAGGTCACTTTCCCCCGCTCGACTAACATGCCTATGAGGGTGGCCGTCATCGCTTTGGTACAGGAGCCGAGATGAAATTGGTCTTTGATGGTGACAGGAACATCAGCGCCGTACTTACGCACCCCCACTGCTGCTTGAGTGACAGTGTGCCCATTGAGCACCACAGCACAGGCCAAGGCGGGAAGATCATGCGCTTGCCGAATCTTTTTCAAGGCAAGCACAACCTCTGCATTCTGGCTCTTATCTGCGCCTTTAGGAATCTGACTTTGTGGCGTAGACGCTGGACTTCCCAGCACCGACGATAGAGTAGCAATGCTCATGGCGCTTGTTCCCTCTATAAACTGCCGTCGTGTCACCCGCATTTTCTTCTCCCCATAAACAGACGCGATTATTTCCCAACCAAAACAACACGCCACCCAACCAGAACAATTGAGTGGCGTGCCGCAAGTTTCACTACACATGGGTTGCTTACAGCGCAGTCACTCACAGAGCCGCCGCCAGGCGATAACCAACTTCATTGAGGGCAAACTGTGTCCCGTGTAGCAGTTGATCTACATGCTCAATTTTCTCGACCCCAACCACAAAGGCATCCACCACACCCGACTCGACCTGGAAGCGATAGCATTCATTGGGGGACATGGCATTGCCGCCGCGCACGAGGTCGCCCTCGCCCACGACTTTCATGCCTATCATGCCCTGCCCTTTCTGGCGCATCTGCGCAAAGAGGGCACGCGCTGTTTCAACATCAGCATCCATGTGCGAAGCCTTAGAGTTCCAGCGCACCTGGTTAATCTGCACCCAGTCGCTGGCCGCTGCCGCTTTCAATGCGCCAAAGCTGTGACAGGTAACGCCGTGCGCCCGAATCTTACCGGCTTGCCGAGCTTCTTCAAAGACATCCATCACGCCACGATACTTGGTCGTCCAGTCGTCTTCGGTGACGCAGTGAATAATCAGAGAGTCAATATACTCCGTGCCCAGTTCATTGAGGAAGCGGTCTATATCTTGTTTGGCGTGTTGTGGATTGCGGTGATCCGTCTTGGTTTGAATCACATACTGCTCACGCGGCACGCCCTGCATCGCCCTGGCGAAGTAAGGGTGGGAGCCATAGGAATCGGCCAGGTCAAAGAAGTTAATACCGTTATCAAAGGCATGACGCATCAGTTGGGTAAAGACTTCCTGCCCTAAGCGGGTTTGATTCGATTGATGGCCGGAACCGATACTGCCCGTGCCAACTCCGACCATCGAAATCTTGAGACCACTATTGCCCAGTGTGACCTTATCCGTTGGCTTCTTCACTCCTGGAGCCGCACTTGCTTGATGTAAATTGCTGACCGACAGCGATCCTGCGGCTACGGCCCCAGTTGCCACCACAGCTTTGCCAAGAAATTCCCGACGGTTTAATTTATCCATAGCACACCTCTACTTATATTTTAATGGGACGCAAAGCTATGCTACGCTAATTTCATGCGCTATTTGGGCGCTATCAGTCCAAAAGAGAAATAGCGTTCTTTTGCGTTGCGCAGCATGGCGTAACGTAGTTTTGCATCCCATTTCCGTGCCACACTTGTCACGCGCCGGGTGCCGGGGTGAAGGTGGTCGTCAAATCCTGTGCTGTGCCAGTCTCCGCCGCTCGGTAGCCACTTTCAATAATGTCAATCACATGGCGCGCGTGTTCGGGCGTCGAAATAGTGGGCGTGCCTTCGCGCACCAGGTCTACAAGTTGCATGATGTCCTCATAGACATGCGCTTCTTCCATCTTCTCATGCTGCCCTGTCACATGCGGCAGTAAGGCGCTATCATTCAACGCTTCGGCTTTTTCACGGCCCGGATAGTCAATGGGCTGGTTGTTGAGCTTTTTGTCAGTGATGCTGCCCTTGGTGCCAAAGAAAGTCGGGCGAGCAAAGGGCGTAAGGGTGCCCGACGCCGTGCCATAGACAAAAGCAAAAAGGGCATTGCCGAAGTCCACCAGAATTAATGTATTATCATCGCAACCAGTGGGCACCATATTGCCTTTGAACTCGCGCTCCTTGATCGCCGTGCCAGAAACCGCCGTTACCCGCTGGGCCGGGCCAAGGATGCCAGTGAGGGTGTGCAGTCCATAAACCGTCATATCATAAAGTGGCCCGCCACCGGGCTTGCGCCAATACCAAGACGGGTCAATGTTGCTTAGCACATCGTTGCCCTCACGCACCCGTTCATGCTCATGATAGTCGCCAAAACCGGCTCCCGTCGCGGCCCAGATAAGCTGGCCCAATTTGCCGTCTTGAATAAGTTGGCGAATCCGCTTATTGTGGGGGCGCAGCATTTCTCCCGGTGAAGCGACTAACTTAATGCCCTTGGCCTCAGCACGTCGAATCAAGTCATCGGCTTCAGCGACGGTGGTGGTCATGGTCTTGTTGAAATGCACATGCTTGCCTGCTTCAATGGCTTTAACACCCTGGTCATAGTGCATTCCAATCGGGGTGCCTACCGTAATGGCATCAATATCACCGTTAGCTAACATTTCATCGTAATCTTCAAATGCCTGCGGCACCCCAAACTTTTCGGCGGCAGCGGCGGCGCGCCCAGGCACGGTATCACATACGGCACCCAGGACGACACTCTGTGCATAATCGCCAATGCTTAAATGCGCCAAAGCGCCGCGTAAACCGATGCTGCCTGCACCCAAAACACCCATCCGAAGAGGCTTTGCCATAAAATTAAAACTCCTACTCTTAAAAGGTTTACCTGATTCTCTTAATATAGCTGATACGCCTCTGTCTGGCTGCAATTCTTTTCTCTTGCTCCTGTTGCCGTGAGGGTATTAGCCTGGGAAACTCAGGGCCATGAGTGAATCCAACCAGCAGATACATGGCGTAATCTTTGATATGGATGGGGTGTTGTGTGATTCGGAACCATTCATTTGCGAGGCGGCCTGTCGCCTGTTCGCCGAGCGTTACGGGGTGGAGGTTAAACCAGAAGATTTCATTCCCTTTGTGGGGACAGGGGAGAATCGCTATTTAGGGGGAGTCGCGGAGAAGTACAATATTCACCTCGACATTGAAGCCGATAAACAACGCACTTACGAAATTTATCTACAAATCATTCAGGGCCGTCTGCAACCCCTGCCGGGTGTCCACGAATTTATCACGCTCTGCTACCAGCATAATCTCCGCCTGGCCGTTGCCACCAGTGCCGACCGCATCAAGATGGAAGGCAATCTCCACGAGATTGGTTTAACTCCTGACAGCTTTGATGCTTGTGTAACGGGCAACGACATTGAGCGCAAAAAGCCGCACCCAGATATTTTTCTTCATGCGGCAATGCGCTTAGGCTTTCCTGCCGAGGCGTGTCTAGTGATAGAAGATGCGCCAAATGGTGTCGAGGCCGCTAAAGCTGCCGGGGCCTGGTGCCTGGGGCTGACCAGCAGTTTCCCCCAGGAGCATCTGCGCTCTGCGGGTGCCGATTGGATTGCCCCGGATTTAGCTCAGGTGCCGCAGGAGGTCTTGAATTTAATAGCCGCGCCTTCTACGCCTCAGCCGTAATTTCGTGCAGCCCGACTTCGCGGTTTTCCTGCTGACTCACCAGTGCCGCTTGCATGAACGCCATCATCTCTAAAGTTTCTGCCACCGGGACGGGAGCCTGGCTACTCTGACAGAATACCATGATTTCTTTTAGAAGTTGGCTGTAAATCGGAATCTCACGAGAATAAAGCATATGTCCTACTTTCTTCTCCCCAAAGACCGTCACCCCGTAATCATTAGCACCACGCCGGAGACCGCGTAGGGTGCCACTACGGTCTTCACACCAGGTGCCAACCACGACATCATAGCCCTCTGTCGAGTGACAGCTTACTTTCTGGCAACCCCTGCCCATAAAGGTATAAAGCATCTCGACACCATGTATCCCATACCAGAATAAGCCGGGATTGCTGGCGTCCAAGGATGCAGGACTAAAGGCATCACACGCCAGAATATTTCCTAAAGTGGCATCTGCTTTGAGACTTATAATATGGGCATCAAAGCGCAGTGAGGAAGAAGAGAAAAGCGAACAATTATTCTCCTGCGCCAGGCGCACAATGGCAGCGGCGTCACGGTAATTGGCCGCCAGGGGCTTATCAATAAAGACAGGCTTCCGCGCTTCCAGCACCGGCTTAACTTCGGCCAGGTGGCGTCGGCCATCAACACTCAGCAAGAGAATGGCATCCGCCTGGTCAACAACCTCTTCAACCGAAGCCGCTAACGCCACCCCAAAGCCTGCCATTTCCTGTGTAAAACCTTCTACACGAGAAACGCTCGAATGCACATCCGGGCTAAAGGAGGGATAACCCATCACTACCCGCCCACCAGGAATGTGAAAGGGATCAGCAGTATCATGCAGCAAGCGCGTAAATGCTACTACATGCGAAGTATCATAGCCAATAATACCGATGCGTATCATAAACCCTCACCCCGGCCCTTCTCCCACGCTGCGGGAGAAGGGTGCTCAAAGGATAAATTGCTCGTGAAAGTTGAATAACCGCAGAGGCGCAGAGAACGCAGAGTAAAATAATATTTTATTTTTCTGTGCCCTCGGTGTCTCTGCGGTTCATTTGAAATATCATTGGTAATAGTCACTCTCCCCTCTCCCGCAGCGTGGGAGAGGGGCCGGGGTGAGGGCTATTTCACCCGGTGTGCCTTCATGTTTTTCGCGTTTTCTAAAGCCTCAACCCAGAGCCGACTCCACTCGGCATGATCGGTTAACACACGGGATGGATTTTCGCGGCTACGAGCGATGAAAGCGGGATGGAAAGGCCGGCCAGTCGGCGTCCCGGCTTTTTGATAGCGCAGGTCAAGGCTCCAGCGCACCCCGTCGCTATAGTTGGGGGTCGAAGTATGTGGAGTGTGGCGATGCATAAACACCACGCCCCCTTTGCCGACTGGCACCGGGCGCGGTTCTACATCCGGTAATAAATCGGGACGAATCGTAGTGCCCCCTTCGGCCTGATGCTCCAAGTGGCCCTGCTTCCACACACCCGGCAAGACTTGCATACAGCCATTCTCAACCGTCGCATCCACCAGGGCCATCCAGCACGTCACGATTTCTGAGTTGTCCGCTTCTTCCCAGGTCACACCCGAATCCTGGTGCCAGGGCACATTGTAAAACCCGGCCCCCTCGCCCGAAACTTTAGCGGGCGGCTTGGCGCGGATGTGTTGAATGGGGTTGCACAGAATCTCCGGCCCTACCAGGCATTCCACCGCATCGAGCAAGTTGTCATTACGCAAGAAGTTGAACATCGCAGGCCCACGCATCTGCATGATATCCATACCATCCGCAATTCGTGGCGACTGTTCATATAATTTGGCAAAGCGCGTTTCAAATGGCTCGTTCGGGTATAGCTCTGTTATCTCACCCTCAGCCTGCAACTGGCGGGCGCGTTGGTCAATCCACGCTTCATATTCCTGTATGACTGGAGCTAAGTCGGCATCGGTTACAACATGCTCCACCACAACTACACCATCTTCTCGAAAAGCTTTGACTTGCTCATCCGATAACTTCATAGGGTCTCCTTGTATGACTTCTCCATTTACTTCTTATAAGAAATGATAATGCCATCATCAATGGGCACTTCAACCGATTCTAGTTCTGGTGAGGAAAACGCTAATTTAATGTATTCACCCATGTGCTCTTTCAGGGAGATCGTATCATCACCCACGATGAGGCCGCCACTGCGCACTAGGGGCAGCACAGCGCGCAGGTAATCAGCATATTGAGGCTTATCCGCATCCAGAAAGACAAAGTCAAATGGCCCCGCCTGCTGGCGAATAACTTCCCGTGCATCACCTTGCAGCAGCGTAATAATGTTATCCAGACCAGCACGCTTATAGTTCTCGCGGGCTAAGGTAGCGCGTCCACCGTCATACTCAATAGCCGTCACGCTGCCGCCACCGCTACCTTCTTGCAACGCACGCGCAAACCATAGAGTGGAATAGCCATTGGAGGTACCAACTTCCAGCACTCGTTTGGCACCTGTGGATTTAATGAGCAATGACAGCAGCACAGCATTATCCCGGCCTATATTCCAATAGTCATCTGCTGTCTGTTCTAATTCTTGCAACAACGCTTCAAAGGCTTCTGGTTCAATCATTTGTTTATTCCTTATCACCTAATTTGAAGCCGCCAATAAAGCGGCGAGTAATGTTTTACAACACTTGTGGGTTCTTAACGTATTTAGCATCAGGCCATTCACCGCGTAGTATGCGTACAACTTGCTGAACCGGCATCATGCACATCTCCCGAAAAGTGGTATCCGTTAAAGCGGCCATATGTGGGGTAACAACCAGGTTCTCCAACTCCCACAGGGGATTACCTGCCAGCGGCGAATGAGTATCAATAACATCTATGCCTGCCCCAGATAGCTTGCCCGATTTCAGCACTTCATAAAGTGCCCTTTCATCAACAACTTCACCCCGCGCAGTGTTGATTAAAATGGCAGAAGGCTTCATCAAGTCCAAAGCATCTCTATTAATTAACCCCTGCGTTTCAGGTGTTAGCTCAACATGGATCGAGACTACATCCGCAACACGCAACAGTTCCGGCAATTCCACATATTCAAAGCGTCGGTCACGGCTGCTCCGACTCCAATAAATCACACGCATTCCGAACGCTTGACCAAGCTCTGCCACTCGCTGCCCGATTTCGCCCAATCCCACAATGCCCAGCGTCTTGCTATACAGTTCCGCCGTTAATCCTGAACTCTGCCGATACATCCAGTTACCTGTCTTCACCTCGCGGTCAAAGCGCACCAAACGCCGCAACACGGCCAGCATCAAAAGCATGGTGTGTTCTGCCACTGCATGAGTGGTTGAACCAGGTGCATAAAGCACAGGCAAGCCAAGTTCCGTGGCTGCCGCCACATCAATGTTATCGGTGCCAACTCCGCAACGTGCCACACAACGCAGCTTTTGGCCCGCTTCTAATATGGCAGCAGGCACTTGCCCTAACCCTCTCGTCACTAAGGCATCGGCTTCGGCTACAGCTTGCTCGATATAAGCCTGATCTAAACTCTCGGCCAGAATAACATCGCCAACACTCTGTAGCAGTTGCAAAGCATCGGCATGAATGGGTTCCAGCAGCAGGATGCTATGGCGTTGCGTGGGATGAGCAGGCATGAGGGCCGAGCAGCTTAAGCCAGTATCTTTTGCACCACTTCACCAGCGACATCCGTCAGGCGGAAATCACGGCCTTGATAATGATAGGTCAACCGCTTGTGATCTAACCCTAACAAATAAAGAATGGTGGCCTGCAAGTCGTGGACGTGAATGGGGTCTTGCGTGATATGAAAACCGAGGTCATCAGTCGCGCCAATGGTTTGCCCCGCTTTTACGCCACCCCCGGCCAGCCACATGGTATAGGCTTGAGGATGGTGGTCGCGGCCCATGCTGCGGCCTAAAGCCGGATTGGTTTCTACCATCGGGGTGCGGCCAAATTCGCCACCCCAGACAACGAGGGTGTCTTCCAACATGCCACGCTGTTTGAGGTCTTTAATGAGGGCAGCCGTGGCCTTGTCCGTCTCGCCGCACTTTGTCTTGAGGCCACCTGCTACATCGGAATGGTGATCCCAGTCGGAATGGTAACAGTTGACAAAACGCACGCCGCGTTCCAGCAGGCGACGGGCTAATAAGCAGTTGTTGGCAAAGGAAGTCTCGCCGGGTTTCGCGCCATACATTTCCAGGGTTTGTGGACTTTCTTTCGATAAGTCCATCAGTTCGGGCGCACTGGTTTGCATCTTATAAGCTAACTCGTAGGCGTTAATACGGGTAGCAATTTCCGGGTCGCCAACGGTTTCCAGATGTTGTTGATTCAGGCTATGCACCAGGTCGAGTGATTCACGCTGCATCCGCGCATCAATGCCATGTGGGTTAACCACATCTAAAATCGGTTCACCTTTGGAGCGGAAATTCACGCCCTGATAAATAGTCGGTAAAAAGCCGCAACCCCAGTTGGCGGGGCCACCGCTGGTGCCCTGCCCACCGGAAGTCAATACCACAAAGGCCGGTAAGTCGGTGGCTTCACTGCCTAAGCCGTAAGTGACCCATGAACCCATGCTGGGACGACCAAGCTGTGCTACTCCGGTGTTGGTCAATATCTGCGCCGGGGCATGATTGAACTGGTCGGTGTGCATGGATTTGATGATGGTCAGTTCATCTGCAACCTCGGCCAGGTGCGGCAGCATTTCCGATAGTTCAGCACCCGCTTGCCCGGCACGCGAGAATTTGTAACGCGATGACATTAAAGCGGCGTTCTTCTCAATAAAAGCATAGCGTTGATCCTTAACGTAATCGGCAGGAATGGGGTGGCCATCGAACTTTTGCAGGGTCGGCTTGAAATCGAACAGGTCAAGCTGGCTGGGAGCGCCCGGCATAAACAGGTAAATTACCCGTTTCGCCCGCGCCTTAAAGTGGGGCGGTTTGGGAGCGAAGGGGTTGTCGGGCAATGCACTGCCGGCGTTCGCAATAGCCCCTGCCTTCGATCTATCAGGCTGAGTTGCCGCAAAAACTGCCGACGGGCCGCACAGCAGCGAGGCGAGCGCAATCTTACCCAGGCCAACGCCGCAGTCGGCAAAGAACTGGCGGCGAGTTATCTCGCGCAAACGTTGCTGCGAAACCTCTTGGTGCCGCAGTTGGCATTGGTGTTTTAAGGCGTCCACAGTGCGATCATCCATAACTATTCCTTCGTAATCGTCTCGTCTAAATTCAGTAAGGCACGGGCTACGGTTGTCCACGCGGCCAGTTCAGGCAAGTCCATATTCTGAGGTGGCTGCTTGGGGTCAGCCAGGGCTACTTGAGCAGCATCGGCGGTTCCATTCTTAAAGCGATCCAGTTGTTTATGATAGAAGCCGACAATCTGCTCTAATTCCCCCCGCTCCGGTTGGCGTGACAGGCATGAGCGGAAAATATAACGCGCACGCGCCGTAGCGTCGGTTGGCCCCTGGCGCATCGCATGGAGAGCTAAGGCTTGCGAGGCTTCAACGAAAACCTCGTCATTGAGCAGCGTTAAAGCTTGCAAGGGGGTGTTGGAACGGATGCGTCGGGGACAGGTAAGGTCGGCAGTGGGGCCATCGAAGGTGGTCATGCCTGGATAAGGACTGGTGCGCTTCAAGAAGGTATACAGCCCGCGCCGGTAACGGTCTTCTCCCTGGCTCGTGTTCCATTGCATGGCTCCCCACGACAGATCAACAATGCCATCGGGTTGCGGTGGATAAACACTGGGGCCACCAATTTTCGAGCTGAGCAAGCCACTGGCGGCGAGAGCAATATCACGTACGGTTTCCGCCTCTACCCGCAAACGTGGCCCCCGCGCCATTAAGACGTTGGCTGGGTCACGCTGCAACAGTTGTGGCGTAACGTGCGAAGACTGGCGATAGGTGGCAGACGTCACAATCAGGCGGTGCATGGCCTTCATGCTCCAACCCCGCTGCATAAATTCGGTGGCCAGCCAGTCCAGCAATTCCGGGTGCGAAGGCCGCTCGCCCATCACGCCAAAGTCTTCCACGGTGTTGACAATGCCACGACCAAAGAAAGTCGCCCACGAGCGGTTCATCACGACTCGCGCCACGAGCGGGTTATTCTTATCCACCAGCCAACGTGCCAGGGTCAGACGATTGGGCGGTGCGTCTTCAGGGAGCGGTGCCAGAATAGCGGGCACACCAGGCGTGACAGCATCACCTAAATTGAGGAACTCGCCCCGTTTATGAATTTGCGTTACACGGGGAATACTGCGCTCCTGCATCCCCATTGTGGTTTGATACCTGGGAGCAGTAGCCTTTAATGCCGCAAGCTGCTTGTGTTGAGTATCCAGCAGAGGCGTGACGGCCAGAAAGAATTGTTTGAGTTGCGCCTGCTGAGCGGGGGTGCGTTGCGCGGTAGGCGTTAACACAATGTTTTCCACATCGGCTGGCAAGCCAGAGGCTTCCACTGGCCCCGGCGCATCCGTCACCGAAACGCGCAACCTTCCGATATTCTCCTGCTGGTGATAGTTTTCGACAAAAGAGAGCGCCAGATGGTTACCCGCCGCACCGTTCAGGGCATCTTTCAGTTGAAACACGATGGCATGAGGCTGGGCATCACCAATGGGGGCTGTCCAGTGCGTGTCACGTTTGCCATCAATAGCATTCTGCGGAGCCGTGCCATAATCGGCAGTCGCGTTTTGCAAAACGAGAGGGTTCAATGCGTCGGGTTTATCCAAGGGTGCCGCCGACGCATTGAGTTCACTCAGCAGGTAGCCCCCATTGGGATTACGACCGGGACCACCATTAGGCAAGGCCGGGTGCGGCAGCACTTCCACACGGATAGCCGTAATATTTTTAAGCGGAGTATTGAACTCTAAATCGTATTGATCTCGATAATAATTATCGCCCGTAAAAAGGAGCGAATTATCATCCAACTTGGTGATGCTGCCGCCATAATTGCGCGAAAATTTAAGCGGTTCCAGCGGTGACCAATGCACACACTTAGCGGCAACCTGCTTTTCCCAGGCGGCGAACTGCGCCTGGAGAAATTGGCGGCGCTGCTCGGCTACTGGTTGGGCTGCCACCTCTGGTAGAGTTGTGACTTTGTGACCCGCTGAAATGCGGAAGTGCCCCAACGTGTGTTTGCTATAGTTTTGCTCAATAGTAAACGTGAGCGTGGTGCCACCATCGAAACCAACCTTCTCGCCTGTCTGGAGAGTGGCCGTGCGATTCTTATTTAAGCTGCCGGAACCATCATCAATCGCCCAGCCCTTGTCCGGCTTACCGCCTATAAGATTGGTGACTTCAAAACCCGGCTGCGAGAAATCCGCCTGCGCACTGCTGAAGCTTACTGGCTTGGCGTCACCACCTGCTAAAGGAGCCGCCGTGACTTTGAATCTGGAAATAACGAAGTTGCCGTTACCGTTGCTCCCGGCGCGTCCTGGCCCATTTTTAGGCAGTGAAGGATCGGTGAGGGTTTCTAAACGAAAAGCTGTAATGTCCTTGAGATTGGTATGCACCGTAACGGTGTATTTATCCGTCTCCGGCACCGGGCCAGTAGCTAACACCGAGCCATCCTCTTGAGCCTTCAAAGTCGCGCCGCTGCTTGATGTTAGATCGGTGGGCTTCACTGGCTGCCATTCGAGGGTCTCTAAGCCAAGCGGAAAGTCATTCTCGTAATTGGCTTCAATAGCAGCAATCTTATTTTGAATCTCGGCTCGTTTAGCCGTCACCTCTGGCGTCGGAATCTCAACCTCCGGCTCATCGGCATTATTGAGGAAGGCGTAGAACTGATAATACTCTTTCTGGCTGAGTTGGTCGTATTTATGGTTATGGCACTGGGCACATTGCAGCGTTAAACCCAGAAACGCTGTGGCCGTTGTCTGCACGCGATCTACGAGGGCTTTGTAGCGGAACTCCTCCACATCAATACCACCCTCTTCATTAATCATGGTGTTACGATGGAAGCCAGTCGCCACTTTCTGCGCGACGGTGGCATTGGGCAGCATATCACCCGCAATTTGCTCGATTGTAAATTCATCAAATGGCATATCCGCGTTGATAGAATTGATGACCCAATCGCGGTAAGGCCAGATGGTGCGGGCGCGATCCTTCTCATAGCCGTTGGTGTCGGCATAGCGCGCAATATCGAGCCAGTGGCGTCCCCACTGCTCGCCATAATGCGGCGAGGCTAATAAACGATCTACGACTTTTTCGTAAGCGTTAGGGGACTTATCGGCGATAAAAGCGTCTACTTCTTCAGGGGTGGGCGGCAAACCTGTGAGATCGAGGCTAACCCGTCGTATTAAAGTGGCGCGGTCGGCAGTAGCCGATGGTTGCAGCCCGTCTTTTTCCAGACGCGCTAACACAAAGTTGTCAATGGGATTGCGCACCCACGCCGGAGTTTTGACGGCTGGTGGTGTGTAATGCACTGGCTTGACAAACGCCCAGTGCTGTTCAGTTTTGGTTGCGGAGGTCGAGGCACTGTCGGGCCACTGGGCACCCTGGTCAATCCAGGTGCGAATAGTGGCAATCTGCTCAGGTGTGAGCGGCGCATGATTGAGGGGCATCCGTGGCTCGTCACCCGTGCCCAGAATGCGCTGCATTAAATAGCTTTTCTTGCTATCACCGGGGACAATGGCTGGCCCGGAGAAGCCCCCCGCAAAGGCTAAGTCTTTAACATCGAGTCTTAGCTTTCCCTTATGCACGTCTGGCCCGTGGCAGGAGTAACAGGTGGACGCCAGAATGGGCTGCACCTGCGTTAAGAAGTCTACTTTGGTGGAAGTTGCTTTCTGGTTGGTTGATGCTTTTGCCGCAGGCTTTGCTTTCACCATCGCTACCCCTGGCACTTTGCCTGGCGTTTTAAGTGGCACATAAGCCGGGGACTTGCTTCCAGCCAAATGTCCGACATCAATTCCAGCGGCGACAACAGCACTAATTAAAAGAAATGCAACGGCAACCAGAACTTTCATACACAACTATTGACCATCAAATAATAAAGGGGTTTCAGCATAGTTTATCTAACCACGTAGTGACCGACAGGTACGTTCCCTTTAAGGTGGCTTTGGCCCTTACCCCCTTCCTCTCTCCCATGCATGGGAGAGGGGGGACGAGAGGATCACCTTATCGCTGAACTAAAAGAATTTGGAGCTAATCGCATAGGACACATGACCATTACGATAAGGTGGCAGCAAGGGAGCCTAAACAAAAGAATTGAGCAAACAACGGTACTCTGTGCGTCTCTTCTCCCCTCTCCCATGCATGGGAGAGGGGAAGGGGGATGAGGGCCAAATGAATAAAGCACTCAAGTGCGTCGCAGGCGAGATCCAAGAGGTGGAGCCTTCCTTATCAGCCACGTAAGCTGTGCAGTACAAGCCCTACTCCTACGTGTTGGTTATGTTTCGAGGTAAACATTTATGCCACTGACCAATCTATTTAATTTAAGGATTGGAAAATCACAGTCAGTTATTAGCGCCAAGCCTAAAGGCACCAACTTTTACGGCATTGAATCGCGTTATCTGGCTTCCGGTGTGCCTTCGTTATCGGGGACACAAGATGCAGCCAGTTTTACCTCGCTCAACATCACGGGGCTGGCCGGGGCGTGGCGCTTTTATACCGAGCGATTTACCGGAGCGGGCCGCTGGTTCCTGTGGGCGACCTTAGCCTTTAACCTATCAGGGTTCAACGCCTTAGAACTGCAAGCACATGTGCCGATGCTCTATGCCCTCTCGCTGTGGGGCGTGGCCATTTTTGCTCTGTTCCTGGTGCGCCCGCGCGTGCAACTGAAGGCACAACATGCCGAGCGGATTTGCGCCGGAGAAACCCTACCCGTCGAAATTGAAGTGATGCACGTTCGGGGTGCTGCTGGTTTACCCTATTATGTGCTGCCGCATCGTCTACTCGCGGCTTTAGATGCTGTGCCGGAAGAAGGAATGCCGCTGCCCGACTTGCAACGGGGGCAAAAGGTGCGCACACGTTTAGGGCTGCATTGCAAAAAGCGGGGTGTTTATAAACTGCAAGGCTTTCGAGTCGAAACCGATTTTCCCTTTGGCCTGTTGCGCGCTCAACAAGCCTTTCAGCAAGAGCGTCGCCTCCTGGTTTATCCGCGCTTTACACCGCTGAATCATCTACACATTGCAGCCGGGCGTCGTTTCCATCCCGGCGGGGTCGCCCTGGCCTCCCATTTGGGTGATTCATTTGAATTCCTGGGCAACCGCGAATACCGCGCGGGCGATAACATCCGCGACATTGACTGGCGAGCCACCGCCCGTTTACAACAGGCCATTGTGCGCGAATACCGCGAAGAGTATTTCCTGCGGGTGGCCGTGGTGCTGGATACGCATATTCCTCAAGGTGCAGGAGAACAGGAGCATGATGCCTTTGAGCGTGCGGTCTCGATGTGCGCAGCGGTCAGCGATTATATGGCGCGACAGGAATATATCGTAGATATTTTAGCCGCTGGCCCTAATCTTTATCATCTGACAGCCGGGCGCAGCATCGCCTACCTGGATCAAATTCTGGACATCTTAGCCTGTGTGGATGAGAACCCGGAAGAACCCTTTGAAACTTTAGAGCCGGAGATTCTAGAGAACCTCTCCCAGATTAACACCATCATCTGCATTTTTCTGGATTGGAACGACACCCGCCGCGCCTTTTTGCAGCGGATGCGCCAGAGCGGAGCAGGCGTCAAAGCCATTATTGTGCGAGATGGCCCCTGCACCCTTGATCCCACAGAAGATAGTGATTTATTCGGCGAAATTTCCGTGATTTCGCGGGCTATTTTCGAGCTTGGGGTGGATGAGTTGTAGCCCTCACCCCCGGCCCCTCTCCCAATACTGGTAGAGGGGAGCACGAACTACTAGCTACTGGTGTTAAGCCATGAACCACAGAGACGCAGAGGAAACAGAGAGGAGTAGAATCTTTTAGCTTACTCCACGTTCTCTGCGTCTCTGCGGTTATTCAATTTCACGAGCAACTATTCCTGTGACCTCCCCTCTCCCTTGTATGGGAGAGGGGCCGGGGGTGAGGGCTTTATGCAACGTCTACCTATAACAGCAACTATAGCTACGTTCATCGCCTTTGTCGCTTTGTATCTGGCTCCCGGCGGCTTCTTCTTGGGGCCGATCTTAGCCCTGGCATTGTTAGCCACCTATGCGGTAGATGCGTGGCTTGATTTGAAATCACCGCTCACTCAGATTATTCGCTTTACCCTCTTCGGCATTGTCCTTGTTCCGGCCTTTGGCCGTTATACAGGTGATAATGGCGACCCAATAGAACTCATCTTGGCACATGCCTTTGGTGAACTGGCTGCCTGTGAATTGGTGCTGCAAGCCTGGCTTAAACGCCCTGTGGGGGGCCAACGTGGGGCGATTAGCGTTTTCCTGGCCAGTTTTGCCTTAATGGGAGCCAGCAACACCTTTGATACCAACTATATTCGTTTTCTCGTGCCAGCCTATATGCTGTTTCTGATTCTATCGCTGCGGGAATTTCGCACCCCGCAGGAAACACCCCCAAATGGATTTAGCTTACCGGATATTAACCTTTATAAACCCAATGGGCGGGTGCGCAGTTGGAGTTGGCTCGCCCTCTTTGTAGCCGTCATGAGCGGAGCCACTTTCCACTTTGGCGTGCTATATTACCGCAACCAGATCAACGACATCGGCCTGAAGTTACTGGGCGACCGAGAGCCACCACAGACTTCTGGTATCTCAACCACGCCAACCTTGGGCGATACCTTTGGAGCCACCGGGTCACTGACACGGATGCTGCGCATTGAGAACTTTAGCGGCCAGCCTTATTTGCGGGCAATGGCATTCGACCACTACGAGCATGGAACATGGGGGCCGGGCGTCAATATGCGCAGTTATCTGCCCATCACGCGCCAGCAAGTTGGGGCGGATGCTCCTGGTCACCATATGACCATCAACCGCCTGGTGGATGATAATCAGCTTGTCTTCACGCCGCTGAACGCTGCTGGTATTGCCGCGCCCCCGCATACTGAGCTGGAATGGGCACCTACCGAGGGTGGGCCACTGCGCTCGATTGAACCAGTACCCTACCCCTTCATTTATGATGTCATTCTCGATCCAAACGCTGCTCATCAGGGGCCGCTCGGTTCTCCACCGACATTAGCGCAACGGCAAAAAGACCTGGAGGTAGCGAAGGAGGTTGATCCCCAGGTGCATGAACTGGCCCGACGTATAGGAGATGGTCTTTCCAATCCTGTTGAGCAAGTCGAAGCGGTGCAGGAATACCTTATGACGCATCACTCTTACAGTTTGAGCACGCAGGCGGGACAGGGCGACCCGATCAGCAATTTCTTGCTCCAACGCAAAGCGGCGCACTGTGAGTACTTCGCCTCCGCCGCGACCATTCTGCTACGCTGTCTGGGTGTGCCCACGCGTTATGTCATCGGCTATTATGTGCATGAAATGGACAGCCCCAACGTGGCAATCGTGCGAGGACGCGATGCTCATGCCTGGGCCGAAAGCTGGGTTGATGGTATTGGCTGGGTCACAGTAGATGCTACCCCCGGCGGTGGCCGCCCCGACCACACGGCGCAGCCCTTGCCTTTCTCCTTCAAGCTGCGGGAACATCTGCAAGATTATCTAGCCCTGCTGCGCGATAAACTGACCCATCTCACGCGCACCCAACAGGCTATTATTCTGGCAATTTGTGTATTGATTCTCATGTGGCGCTCCTGGCAGCGACAGGGGCCAAAAACAAAGGTTAGCGATGAAGCCTTTAGCTACACCCTATCCGATGCAGAACTCGCTGCCCTCGCCGCTCGCTTTGAGCAGGTGCTACAAAAGCAAGGTATCCCCTGTCCCCCCCACCACACTTGGCAGGAACATATTCAGGGTCTCGCTAAAGCCGCTGGCGAATCGCAACCGCTCAATGCCAATGATCTCAGAGCATTTCTACACAGCTACAACCAACTGCGCTTTGGCCATCATGAAAACGGCATTACCAGAGTCAAATTAGAAGATTTGCTCATGACCTTAGAAAAGGTAGCACCCCCGCCTAGCCAGTACCAACATGCTCAGCACCAAAAATCTCCGACCGGAAAGGAAACCCCATGAACACCACACTCACTGCTGCGCCTCATGCCGCACTCAACGGCTCCTTCATCTCCACGACGGACAAACTGGAACAGAACCTTTCCAACGTTATTCGTGGTAAAGAAGAAAGCATCCGCTTGCTCTTGATTGCGCTGCTGGCGGGCGGGCATACGCTCTTAGAAGATGTGCCCGGCACAGGCAAAACGACCCTCGCCAAATCGCTGGCACGCTCCATTGCCGGGGTCTTTCGCCGCATTCAATTTACCCCCGACTTGCTACCCGCTGACATCACCGGCAGCAGCTTCTATAGCCCGCAAGATGGCTCTTTTGAATTCCGCGAAGGGCCAGTTTTTGCCAATGTGGTGCTGGCCGATGAAATCAACCGCACTTCGCCACGCACCCAGTCGGCGCTACTAGAAGTCATGAGCGAAAATCAGGTCACGGTGGAAGGACGGCGACGACCTCTGCCCCAACCATTCTTTGTTGTCGCCACCCAAAACCCGAACGAGTTCCACGGCACCTATCCCCTACCCGAAGCGCAGCTTGATCGCTTCACCATGCGGTTGAGTCTGGGCTATCCTGATTTAGAGGACGAGATCGCAGTGGTCTATAGCCAGAATGAACATCACCCCTTTGACGATTTGGTTCCAGTTGTCACCTGTGAAGAAGTGCTGGCCTTGCAGGAGCAGGTCAAGCAGGTGCGTTTCGATAAAGCCATTGCCGAATACATGCTGCGCCTAATTGAGGCCACTCGACACGACCCGCGCTTGCGTTTAGGCATCTCGCCGCGTGGCTCGCTCGCGCTTTATCGCACCGCTCAAGCCCGCGCACGGGTGGCAAACCGTGATTATGTGCTACCTGAAGATGTGCGCACTCTGGCTGTTCCTGTGTTAGCGCATCGTATCATACTGGATACTAAAGCTAAATATGGTGGCCTGCGCAATGAACAAATTATTGAAGAGGCATTAGAAAAAATTCCTGTACCGCGCTAAACTGCACCCAGAGTTAATGAATCCAACTAAATCTCTGTTTAAGCAGTAAACTGCTATAAATTTTGGAAAGGCGCGAAACTTATGGAACGACGTAGTAAGTGGCTCACCGGAGCAGTGACATTGTCGGCTGTTGGTTTGGTGGTGGGAATCTCGTTTCCCACCAAAGTAACTGGACAGAATAAACCCGATAATCAAAAGACTCTGCATGAATTGGTCATCGAGGCATCTCAAGGGCACTTCCATCCAGCTCAGACGCAACCTACTCCAGCTACAGGGGCATCATCTTCCCACTCTGGTACAGTGAACCCAGCGAATCATCCTGGTTATCAGGATACGCCGATGCTGCCCGGCGGCAAATGGCATGTGCATGACAGCGCACGTCCCGAAGCGCCCGTCATCACGCCCGGCACTTTTAGCACTCAGGACACTCCCGGTAGACCGCCCTCGGATGCCACCGTGCTATTCGACGGCACGAACATGGACAAATGGGAATATACCAACGGGCAACCCGCCAACTGGAAAGTCGAAAATGGCTATGCCGAAGTGCGTGGCGGCCAGATTCGCACCAAGGAGAAGTTTGGCGACTGCCAGCTTCACATCGAGTGGTCTACGGCCAACCCACCCAAAGGCAATAGCCAAGAGCGTGGCAATAGCGGCATCTTTTTAATGGGCCGCTATGAGTTACAGGTACTCGACTCCTATAATAACCCGACCTATGCCGATGGAGCCGCTGCTGCGATTTATGGCCAATATCCGCCACAGGTCAACGCGTCCTTGCCACCTGGACATTGGCAGGTTTATGACGTCGTCTGGGAAGCGCCCCGCTTTAAGGATGGTAAACTCGACACGCCCGCTTATATCACCGTTTTTCATAACGGTGTCTTAGTGCATAACCATACAGCCCTCTTGGGCGGCACGGGTCATCGCATTCTGGCCCAGTATCAACCACACGATGCGACAGCTCCGCTGGAACTCCAAGATCACGGCAATCCTGATCATTACCGCAACATCTGGATCAGGCCCATTAAGAACGATACTGAAGATTAAAGAGTAAGTGCAAGCGCAAAGCAAAAAGCCGCTCTCCACAATGGAGAGCGGCTTTTTAATTGGTGGCGGGGGCAGGATTCGAACCTACGACCTCAAGGTTATGAGCCTTGCGAGCTACCAGGCTGCTCCACCCCGCGATATGTAATATATTCTACCCAATTTTTTCAGTCAGGTCAAGTTCTTCTCAAGAAAAATTGTTATTTTAGAGCCATTTCTGGGGCGCGGGCGGTATTGCCGTTGAGTGCTGGGGCTGGTTGGGCCTTGGGATCGAGCACGTTGGCAGGCAGCAGAATCGTGAAAGTGGTGCCTTTGCCGTATTCGCTTTCCACCGTCACATCGCCGCCCATCATCTGCGAGAACTGTTTGGTGATAGCCAGCCCCAAGCCAGTGCCGCCGAACTTGCGGGTTGTGGAAGCGTCGGCCTGGCTGAACGCCTGGAACATGCGACCCAGTTGATCCGGGGTCATGCCAATGCCGGTATCGCTGACACTAAAACGAATCCATTCTTTCGGTGGGCTACCACCATCCTGGTCAGGCCCACTGGAATCTGTGCCTGGCTCCACTTCACGCGCGACAGCCAGCGTGATGGTACCTTTTTCGGTGAATTTGGAGGCGTTGGAAAGCAGGTTAAAAAGCCCCTGCTTGATTTTTGTTAAATCCGCGTGCATGGTGCCAATGTTATCATCTAACCGCACCACTAAATTATTGCGATTCTTCTCAATCAACGGCTGGATGATGCTCTGCACATCGTAGATCATATCGGCAATAGCAAAGGTTTCAAGATAAATGTCCATCTTGCCCGCTTCGATCTTGGAGAAGTCCAGGACATCGTTGATGAGGGCCAACAGGTGCTTCCCCGCCGCACTAATCTTCTTCAGGTCGGGAATAAAGTCTTCCTGGCCAACATCTTCGGCTTCTTCTTGCAGCATTTCGCTATAGCCAATAATAGCGTTTAAGGGCGTGCGCAATTCGTGGCTCATATTGGCTAAAAAGGCACTCTTCGCCTTGTTAGCGGCATCGGCGGCTTCCCTGGCCACAGCGGCGGCTTGTTCAGCAGTACGAGCCTCTTCCATTAATATCCGCGCCTCGCGCTTCTCGCGTTCTTCTCGCACGCCGCGTTCGGCTAAGGTGGCGAGAGTAGCGGTCAGGAGGGCCAACGCGGGAGCGATAAAGTGCAACGCAGTACCGCGATTAACAAAGAGCCAGATATTCAGCAGGAAATAGCCAACTAAGAGCAGCGAGTTGGCCAACATGCCGACTTGCAGTTTCCAGACACTGGCTAACAGGCAAGCCAGCGCCACCAACAAGCACAATACAACCACATTCACCCACGGAGCCACGTCGTGAATAAACGTGCGCTGGAGGAGCGTAGCCATCGCATGGGCATGAATTTCCATGCCTCCTAAATGGCCAATGGGAGTATAGAAGTAGTCCTTGCTGATTTTCGACGTATCGCCAATGAGGACGATTTTATTGCGAAAGAACCTACTATTGAAGGAGGGGTCTACCTGGCCATTATAAACCATCTCGTAGGGAATGGCGGGAAAGGTTTCTTCGGACGCGCCGAGGTAACTAATCTTAAAATCGCCATGCGGGTCTACAGGAAGCGTGATGTCGCCTATCCGCCATCCAGCAGCAACCTGTTTAATCGGTTCATGTCCTTGCCCCAGGGCTATGGCCACGGACTTAACACTGAGGGCAGGCACCAGTCGGTTCCCATCCTTCATCACTGCTTCCAGGCGGTCTACGGCAGGACGGTCAGCTTCCTGGGGCAAATGCACATGGCCCCAATAAGGACTCGCCTGCAACAACTGGGGATTGGGCGGCACGAGGTGTTGCTTGTCGCCAGCATCGCTGATATTACCTTCCAGGGCTGCGCCTGCCCACACAACGCGACCCGATTCACGCGCCGCCGCCGCCAGTTGCTCATCACCAGGACGAGACAGATCAAATATAAGGTCAAAAGCGATAACCCTGGCCCCGGCTTTGGTCAGGTCACGAATGACTTTGGCGTGGTAAGCACGCGGGATGGGTGGGCCAGCCAGCTTTAACTGGTGGAAGGTATCATCCGTGATAGTCAACAAGACGACTTCACTGCGCGCTTTCTTAACCAGGCCAGCATTCTGGTTGGCATAGAGTGAGGTGCGCCATTTATCAATGAACTGCTCAAAATAATCAAGTCCTGTCTGGGACGAAAGTTTGATGTCGAGCAGGCTCCAGAACAGCGACGTTATGAGGAAGACAGCGAAAGTCCAGGCCAGCCGCTTTGGGCGCAACAGGTGGCTTGAGGGCACCGGTTGACTCGTCGGCTGGTCGGGCGCTTGACCGTTCTGAATTATCGGCTGCTCACTCGTGATGCGGCACCTCTCCTGAGTGCTAATTAACGAATCTGTATTACTATATTTTTAATACCGGCGTGTCACTCCGGCAAAGACGCGGCGTCGCCCGGTGCCAAAAGCATCAGAAATCGTAGGCACATCGTTAAAGGTAATGCTGGGCGCATTGAACAGGTTAGAAATGCCGAGAAATAGTTCATTATGCACAGATGGTTCTTTGGCTAAAAGCAGCGTAAAGTAAACGTGCGATGGGAAGCGTGGCCGCTGGACATCTGCCGGAAGACCAAATAAGTTGGGTCTATCAGCGAAGTAGGAGCCGAAGTAATTACCGACCAGCGTGACCTTGTTACCCCTGGCATCTACATAATTCAAAGAAGCATCAAAGGCATTGCGAGGGTAATAAGGTGCTTGACCTAAGTTAAAGGGTTGGCCTACCGTGCGATTATGGCTGTTGCTAAAGAGTAAACCGACCTGCCCAAAAAGATTACGTGTCAACGGTTGCTCATAACGCATTCCAATGCCATTTTGTTGCAGCTTGCCCAGAATCAGCGGAGCCTGAGTTCTAAAGGCATAAACAGGGGCATCTTCACCCAGCCCGACATCATTGGCCGTAGCGTGGAACAAATACATTTTTAAGAAAGCATTGTGCGGCAAGTAACGCTCAGCGTCCAATTCCAGAATCTGGGCGCGGCGCGGCACGCCACGCGCCAGAATATCTGGCTCGACCGTGAGGCGCGTTTCGGTGGGCGCAAAGGCTAAATTAGTTGTCCCGGCTCGTTCATTGAATAACAGCCGCAATGTTGTTTTCTGATCCATCTGGTACGTCGTTAAAAGGCTTGGCAACAGGTGCGATTCATGCGTTGTCGTGGTGAGCGATAATCCTGGCCCCACTTGCCCGCCAGTAGCCACTGTCGTGATATTATCGCGCTGGGCACGCAACTGCGCCGCCAGGGAAAGACGGTTGCCAAGACGCTGGGTTAACTGCGCATAGCCCACCGATAAATTCTCTTTGCCGTTCGAGGTCGAGGGTGGCAGCAATTGAGGTGCAATCGCGGGATTGGCATTATTAAAGATCGCCAGTGGCCCCGTGGTGATAGTTGGCTTGAGGTTGGCATGGGCTAATCCGAGGGTGAGAATAGAAGAACGCTCCGCAGTGCGATTCAGGTTAAAATCGGCGCGGAATTCTGGTATCAGTGCCCGGTTGCGGAAGTTCTCATTCGTATAAGGAAAAGCTGTATTGATCGGCAACGGGAACGGCAGAGGGAACGGCTGCGCTCCATTAGTCAGGTCGGTGCTCTGACGCTGGTAGGTGAAGCCCAGCCACAGGTAATGTCCCTGGCGTAAGCGATGACGTAATGACAACTCGCCCTGATCGAAACCAAAAGCAGAATTGGCATCCGGGTCAGGCCCAAATGGGCTAGACGCTAAACTGGATAGCCCCTGGTTATTGCGGGCACGCACCAGATTGAAATAGATATTAGTCTGTGGCCCCAGCGTGTAAGTTGTATCCTGGCGAAAGTTGGAGGTGGAAGTTTTATCGTTAACTCGATTGGGATTACCTGCATCCTCGTTGCGGCCATAGCCACCTAAGAAGTGCAGTTTGCCATCGTTCGCTATATCGCGGTGCAACAGGTTGACCCCACGCTGGCGGTCGCTGCCTCCACTGGGCGATAACTCGGTGCCGATGCCGCCGCGCAGCACCTGGGTTGATATGGCCGGATCAAAGAGAAAAGCCTGGCTAAAGGTATCTACAGTGGTGGCCGGATCAGTGGCCTTGAGACCTAACATGGCACGGGCAAGAGCGTTTTGTGGATCGAGCGTTATCGCCGTCCGGTATTCCCGTTCCGATTGGGAACTGAGCCGACTGAAATCATAGGCTTGCCCCAAGATAGCATGGTATTGGGCAACTTGAGGAGCTAAACGCACCGCCTGTTGTCCCGCATCAATCGCACTACTGAGACGATTGCTATCTAAGAGAGTTTTGGACAGCCCAGCATAATACAGCGCGCTATTAGGTTTCTGTTTAATAGCATTCTGATACTGCGTGACCGCATCAGTGTAGCGTCCCTGCTCGTAATAAACCTCACCTAACGCCGCCTGAACTTCATTACTATGCGGATAACGTGGCATCAGGTCGGTTAAAAGCGTCACAGCCTGTTGCGGGTGTCCAGTGCGGGTATAAACGCGGGCTAAGACATTGGCAGCGGGGAGAAATGAGGGAGCTAAACGCAAGCTTTCTTGCAGCACACGCGTGGCATGGACATAATCGCGCCGGTCGGCATTGGCCACACCTAAAAGATATTGGGCCTGGGGCAGTTTCGGATCAAGCGCGACAGCTTGCGCAGCGGCATCGGCGGCAGCATCCACATCGCCCCGCGCCAGCAAAGACTGCCCTAGAGCTACCCGCGCCGCCACCGATTGAGGATTGAGTTGGGTGGCTAAACGCGCCTCGCGCACCGCTTGTTCCGGCTTACCATTAAAGAAATAAACCAGAGATGCATTGCCATGCGCCAGGGCCGAATACGGTTCTAATTTATTAGCGGTTTGAGCCTCGCGCAAGGCCGCATCCTGATCGCCCTCCGCCTGGTAAATCAAGCCCAGCCACGCATGAGCTTGATAACGATAAGCCGCTGGTTGCAATTTGGTGGCAGTTTGAAAGGCTTGCACCGCTTCTGGCGTTTTGCCAGGCTGCCGCATGAGGGATAAACCCAGCGTGACATAAGGCTCTACAGCATCTTCATCACTAGGTGTGCCGGTTGCTGTCGGGCGCACCTTGGCATTGTTATTGGCAGCAGCGGCGGCTTGCTCGGCAAATTGTTGGGCCTGGTCAGGCGCATCATGCGTGAGGGCTACCCACGACAGACCAACCAGGGCCGGAGCGTAAGTTGCGTCAGTCGCCTGTGTTCTTTGCGCTTTGACCCAATTGCCCAAAGCAGAGGTGATGCCGCTAAACGTAAAAGATGCTGGCCTAAAGGAGACGGTTTGCGTTGTGGGTTTCAACGCCGCCTGGAAACTGGCCGTGGCCGCATCCAGATGGTCTAACTCCAGTTGCGTATAACCAATGCGCGTCAAAGTAGCAGGCAAGCGTGGTTCCAATCGGTTCGCAGCTTCATACTCGTGTAAGGCATCCATGTACTGGTGATTGTCAAAAAGCACATCGCCATACTCGCGTTGCGCGGCGGCATCATTAGGCGCATTATGCGCTCGTGTCCCGCGCTGTTGTAATTCACCCGCTAAAGCGGCGCGGTTTAAGCTGACATAAAATCGCTCACGCGGAATCACTGCTCGGTTTAAATCTATTGTCCATTCAATAATCAATCCGGCATTGTTAATGGTCACGGGCGCTGTCGGGGCGGCCCCGGGGCGGGCTACACTCTGCTGCGATTGGTTCACTAAGACCGCGCCAAACTCGTTCGAGAAATCCACTTCGCCTTCAAGCACGGTCAAAGTCGAAGTGCCATCATCGTCTACTTTAATGTTGATTTCCGTACCACGCACACCAGCAATAGCCGTGCGAGTTTGCACCGCTCGTCCCTGCCGCAAACGCGCCCACATCTCGCCGCTCAAAGCACGGAACAAACTCTGGTGCCCATTACCGACGGTGGTCAGAGGTGTAATTTGAATAGCAGTATTGCTGTTGAGCTTGACGTGCGAACCATCGCTAAAAAGCAGAGTCGCTTTACCTGTCGAGCCTGTGGCTACAATGTCACCGATATTAAAGGCGTTGCCGCGCGCTAAGGTGGCAAAAGCCGCCATGCCCTTGCGCCGAATCGTAATTTGACCACTGGCGGTTGTCACAATGCCCGCCGCCCCCGGCGCAGCGATGGCACTTGCACTCAACCACGCCGCCAACGTCACGATAATCGCTAATGCCCAGAGTCGTTGATACCTCAAACCAGTTCCTCCATGTTTGTGCCGGGTGGGGCCGGGCATTGAAATACCCGGCGGGAAGGCTAAAGCCGACCGTCCTCACGGACGATAGGATACGATGAATCATGCCCCTACAGGGCGTCCAACGGACGCTTGGCCGCTGGCCCTCCTGCCGGGTAATTTACAAGTCCGGCTGTTATCACTTAACAGTCAGTGGCCCAACCTGCCCGGAAACCGTCGCACCCTTGGCATCCAATAGGTCAGTTAAAGCCACCACGACTTTATCGCCATTGCGCAACGCGCCTTCCGCCAGACCAAGCACCACAGTATGCATGGCCGAACGGTAGGAAACGCTTTCTACCGCAACCTCTCGGCCATTAATTTTAACACTATAATGGGCTGGTTCAGCCGCCTCATTAGGATCGAGTTGACCAGTGAATTGTAACACGATACTCTGGCTTGCGGCATGGGCCACCGCCGTAGAGAGCACAACCTTACTACGTGAACTGCGAGTGCTGCCAGTAACAGAGTTCAAACGCACTCCGGCGAAGTTGAGGTTGGGCACATTAACCGAACTGCTGACACTCACGGTGGCGAAGTTGAATAACAAATTCGGAGCAATGGGGCCAACCACATAAGTGCCCGGTGCCACTGACTCGAAATTATAATAACCCTGGGCATCGGTCGTAACTGATGCTACGTTACCAGAGCCATTAGTTCGCTTAACGGTGACCCCGGCCAGGCCAGCCCCCGTGCTGCTGCCTTCGCTAACGCGCCCGCTGATGTATGGCCCCTGGAACCCAGTGAAGTTCACTCCATTGGCACTGCCACTGTCGGTAGTAATAACCACATCTACTAATGGCGGCGTGAAGCCGTAATTAGTGCGCGTTGGAATCAAAATGTTGTGTCCCTGTGGCACACCATTTAAGGTGTAGTAGCCATTGGCATCAGTTTGCGCTGTCTGGGTGCTAGAGCCAGAAGACGGACTTCTCCGCTCTACTGTGACATTGGCGATACCACTGCCTGCGTTGTTGATGACACGTCCCGCGATGCTAAACAGCGCCGTAAAGTTGATATTCGTGGCATTGCCAGCACTCACTTTTACACTGCGCGAACCGCCGTCAAAGGTCGCGCCATTCAAAGTGGGTATCAGGGTATAAGTTGAAGGCGCAACATTTTGCAGCGTGTAAAAGCCACTGGCATCGGTTAACACACTGGCGGGGCTGTTGGCGGTGTTGGCCCCATCGCGCGTGATTCTCACACCCGCAACGCCGACACCGGCACTATCCACCGCACGCCCGCTGATATTGAAGGTGCCAGCCACGGCTGGCACTACCTTGACGGACAAGCCCTTGTTCGTGCCAGTATCGGTGTAAATGGTTTGCAGTTGCGTATTGGGCGGTAGGTTCTGGAAGTGGACGTTAAAGGCCCCTTGCCGTGAATCATAATGAAGGACTTCAAAGGTATCGCCTGGCTGTGGCACATAACCGGACTGGAACTTGACATTAAGCGTGCCACCCAGTTGAGCCGAACCCTTAATGTTGACCTGGTCATAGGAACTACCCGGCACTTTGCCGCCGATGTCCATATTCAGGATGCCGCCAGCACTCTGGTTATAGTTGCCGTAAATGCTGAAGACGCCAGCCAGGGAAGCCGAAACGCTGCGAGTTCCAATGCTATGATCTGTCGCAACCTGCTGTGAGCCACCCGGATTAAGGATGCCGGAGTTGTTGAAGGTCGGGTCGTTCCCTTCGTTGTGATCCAGCGTCGCACCATCTGACCCGCTTTGCGTGTTGAAGGTGCCAGTGTTATTAATGATGACTCCGCCATTCGCCAGGATGTGGCTTTTACCAATCCAGTCAGCAATGCCAGCATTATTGAGTGTGCGCCCGATAATGATGTGATTCACGGTGCCATGAATCGAGAAGGTCGCGCCATGCCCGATAGTCGTCTGGCCGTGGCCACTCATGGTGCCGCCTTCCCAGTTGAAGAAATGGGTCGCTGTTATGTTGCTATCACCAGTCAGGGTGCCGTTACAAACCGAGAAGGTTTCGGCATTGACATTGGTGTTAATGCTGGTGGTATTACCTAACACACAAATATGGCCGGTGCCAGTGATAACGGCAATGTCTTTGGCAAAGAAGTAGTCGCTGGTGAATTGCAGTTGTGACCCGGCAGGCACATCAAAACGGCCATAGCTTTGTCCGCCGCCTTGTAGCCGAATTGTTCCTTGCTGCACCTGCACAAAACCTGAAAGATTAATAGAGTCGGCACCAGCGATAAACAAGACAACTCGGTCGAAAACCGTGGCTGGCGTCGTGACGACATCTTCCGTGCCTTCTCCAACAGTTTTGATGAACTTCCCGTAAGGCATGTTGGGGCCACCTGGCAGGTTGATGAAGGTCGGATTGTCTCCAATGCCATCCCAGCCGAAGGTGGCATCGCTCATGGCATAGACAAGGTTGTTGTTGCGGAACCTCGTGCCATTGCCGCCAATAATGCTCCCCTTACCACGCCAATTTACGGTACCAAAGTTATTGACCGTCTTCTGGTCGAGGAACTTGCGGGTCGCCACGCTACTTGATGGGTCATTGATATTCCAGACACCAGCAGAGGCAATATTGGTAGAGCCTAAACCACCTAGATGGCCACCTGTCCAGTTGAAGACACCTGCTATTGTAAGACTACCATTCTCATTGAGTGTGCCCTGGCTCAGATTCACCACCCCATGTGCTGTCACACTGCTGATGCCATTAAGCGTCAGTGTATGCCCATTGAGCACGAGAGTTTGCGTACCACTGGGCGCTCCCAAAGCCAGGCCCCCCGCCGTGGTGTTGATGTTAAGCGTGATTGAGTAGGTGCCAGTCAGGTTGATGGTGGCAATATCGGTGGGGCCAGGCACCCGTGCCGGACTCCAGTTGGCAGCATTGCCCCACTGCCCGCCAGCAGGATTAATCCAGCGCACGGTTGCCCCATTGGAAACCTCAAGCCTCCAATCGAGAACGACATGGCCCTGATCGCCGTGCAGACCATCCTGATAATCATAGCCATCCACAGCAATGTAATAGGTACGGCCTGCGACGGTCTGGAAGGTCACGCTACTGGTTAAGACAATATCCTCATCATCATTGCTGGCGACTAAGTTTAAAGTCCGCACCGTGTTGCCCGTGGTATTCTTGCCGGTATAAACGGCCAAAAGCGTATCAAAATCGCTTTGGGCCGTGGTAAAGGTGGCGTTGCCACTGGCGGGGGCAGTCCAGGCATACCACACCGACCTGCCGCCAGGGTTGCCAGCATGATTAGGCTCCCCAGGCTCTTTAGTCGCCTGCACATTGGTGCCTGTCACGTGCCCTGAGTTGCCGACAATAACCTGTGCCTTGGCAAAATTATCATTGGCTGGACGACCAACCGTGACCGACCAATTGACTACGACCCTGCCCTGCGCGGTAATGCCACCGTAATCATAGCCATCCACGGCAATATAGTATGTCTGGCCCGCCACCGCATTAAAGCGGACGGCACTTTGATCGCCGATGCCTGCGTTATCGTTGCTGGCTACCTCGGTCAGCGCGTTAACCGCCGTGCCTTGATAAACCGCCAAGACGGTATCGAAGTCGCTGCCTGTTGTGTCAAACGAGGCGCTACCCGTAGTTGACGCAGTCCATTTATACCAGACAGAACTACTACCGCCCACATCAGCATGGGTTGGTTCGCCCGCCTCCTTGGTGGCTAATACATTGGTGCCTGTAACCTTACCTGAATCACCCTGAATCACCTGGGCCTTGGCAAAGTTGTCATTGGGCGGTGGCTGGCCCGGCCCCGTCGTCACCTGAAAATCCGTCGAGCTAAACGTACTCGCAGAGCCATCGGCATTCGTCACCCCAATAGGCCCAGTCGTTGCTCCCACCGGCACGCGCGCTAATAGCTGCGAACTGGAAACAATGCCGCCATCCGTTGAGGGCACAAATCCATTAGGATCATTAGCATCGGTGAAGAGCACTACTGTGCCATCCGTAAAGCCTGCACCATTAATAGTGACAAGGGTGCCAACCGGCCCACTGGTGGGGCTAAAACTGGTGATATTGAGCGGCACCGCACTAAATTCGCTGGTGTCTCCCGTCGCTGTATTGGTGGCGGTTGCCGCAAAGAACTGTCCGGTGCCATTAAAGGTAAAGCTGAAGGTCGCATTGCCACTACCGTTAGTCTGCACATTAGTGCTGCCAATGTATTCCTGGCCCTGCCCATACCCAGACGCGCCGGGAGCGGCATTGCGATAGAAGTCAAGGGTGAAGGTGCTATTCGGCGTACTATTAAGCGTGCCATCTAACTCCGTGCCGCCGGTATTGCCAGGTGTGATGTCAGTAATAACCGGGAAGTTTTGCAGAGTGTTTGGCCCAGTGTCTTTATCTCCAGCGTCATTGAGGGTCACGCCATCGGAGCGGTCTACTTTGCCAACGAGATCGATACCCAAAGCCGCATTGCCGTAAATGGAGTTGCCACGAATGGTGTTGCCATTGCCGCTTTCCGATAAACGCACGCCTTCATTGCGATTGAAGGCGATAATATTACTGCCCGTGATGCTGCTCCCGGACGTGGCGCTGCTGCCAATGATGTTCGCTGCCGCGCCATGCACAATTTCAACGCCATGCAGCAGGTTCGCCAACATCTGCGTGCCGGAAACATCGGTGCCAATGAAGTTACCCAGCACCCGGTTGTTATTGGAGCCATCAATCACAATGCCAGAGCCGCCATTGCCGGAGATGAGGTTACGTGCCTCGGCGGTCGTGCCACCAATGAGGTTATCGTGTGCGCCGCTCGTAATGCCAATTCCTGCTGAGCCGTTAGCAACCGCCTGGTCGCCCGTTGCGGTAGTGCCAATATAACAGCCCTGCACGGTATCATGCGCAGCCTGCGCACCATCAATTAATATACCGCTACCGCTAAAGCCATAGACAACCAAGCTTTTTACGACACAGTTAGCCGCGTTAATTTCTAACCCGGCAGAGTTGACACCCGCCTGAGCGCCAATCAACACCACTTCCGGCCCGGCGGGATTGCTGTCACCAGAGAAAGCTTTTTGGGTGCCGCCATCAATGATCGTTCCATCCCCCGTAAGCGGTGGTAAGGGTTTGAGCAGCTTAATGTTGAACACACCATTATTAAAGCCTGCATCGGACTTAGGGATATTAAATTGAATCGCCGTGCCCAGAACAACATTGGCGTAGTTAATGGCATCGCGCAAGCTGCCTGCGCCGCTATCCTGCGTATTGATGACAATAGGCGAACCCGGAACAGGCGTAGGAGTGGCCGCCTGGTCGTCATTAACAATCGTGCCAGTGCCTTTATTCTTAGTCAAAATCGCATTAACGGCGTTCGACAGATTTACCGAGAATGTCTTATCCGGCTCAAATAACGTATTGCCTTTAACTGGGACACTAATAGTCTTGGCGGTTTCACCAGGTGCGAAAGTCAAAGTGCCGGAAGTGCTGGCATAATCAGTCGGTTGCATGGCGGTGCCATTAGCTGTCGCGTAACTCACCGTCACCGTTTTACCACTGGCCGTCGAGAGGGTTACGGTAAAGACCGCATTGGTCGTCCCACTATTGCCTTCCGGCAGGGAAATATCGTTGATGGATAGGCTCGGTAGCGGATCATCGTTCACGATAATGCCAGTGCCCTTCGCTTTGAAGATGTTGGCATTGGCCGCATTAGTGAGGTTCACGAAGAATGTCTGGTCATCCTCATTGAGCGTGTCGCCTTTAACCGGCACACTGATGGTTTGGCTCGTGGTACCGGGCGCGAAAGTCAAGGTGCCAGCAGTGCTGACATAGTCGCTACCAGCCTTGGCCGTGCCATCGGCGGTGGCATAATCCACAGTCACGCTTTTGCTGGAAGCAGTGGTCAAGCTCACCGTAAAATCGGCATTCGTCGTGCCGCTATCGCCCTCTTTAACGGATATATCATTGATGGTTAACGAGGGCAGCAGGTCATCATTGAGGATCGTCCCCACGCCTTGCGACTTGGTAATTGTGGCATTCTTGGAGTTGGATAAGTTCAGATTGAAAGTCTCATCGCTCTCATTGAGAGTATCGCCGTTGACTGGCACGCTAATGGTTTTGGTAGTCGTGCCAGGCGTAAAGGTCAAGGTGCCCGCCGTGCTGGCATAATCGGAGGGTTGAGTTGCAGTACCATCGGCGGTGGCGTAATCAACACTGACCGTCTGGCCGCTGACAGGTGAGAGCGTTACAGTGAAGGTTGCATTAGTTGTCCCACTATCGCCCTCTTTAACCGATACATCATTAATGGACAGGCTTGGCAAGGGGTCATCATTGGTAATTGTTCCCACGCCTTGGGTTTTGGTTGGACTGGTATTGACCAAGTTGGTTAAATTGACGAAAAAGGTTTCGTCGGCTTCGTTGAGCGTATCGCCATTGACCTTGACTGTAATTTGCTTGGTAGTTTCCCCAGGCGCGAAAGTCAAAGTTCCTGTCGTGGCGGCATAATCGGCGGGTTGCACCGCCGTGCCATCGGCGGTGGCATAGTCCACGCTGACTGTTTGCCCACTAATAGCGTCAAGCGTGACAGTAAAGACCGCATCCGTCGTGCCGCTATCGCCTTCTTTAACCGCTACATCGTTGATGGAAACGCCGGGCACTGGGTCATCATTGAGGATAGTCCCTGTGCCCTGACCTTTGGCAATAGTCGCATTAACTGGACTGCTGAGGTTGACGAAGAAAGTTTCGTCCGCCTCATTTATCGTATCGCCTATAACGGAAACCGTTATATTACGCGAGGTGACGCCGGGCGGGAAATTGAGGACGCCTGAAGTTGCCTGGTAATCGCCAGGGGTAGCCTCCGAACTGCTTACCGCAGTGCCATTAGCCGTAGCATAGGCCACCTGCACGTTCTGACCACTGGCAGTGGATAGGTTAACGGTGAACGTAGCACTGACAAAACCCTGATTGCCTTCAATGACCGAGGAATCAGAGATGGAAACCGTTGGCAGTGGGTCGTCATTGAGGATCGTGCCCGTGCCCGTGGCTTTATCTAAGGCAGCATTAGTAGGATTCGAGAGGTTGACGGTAAAGGTCTCATCAAGCTCGTTCAGAGTGTCGCCAACAATGGGCACCGATACAGTTTGACTGGTAACGCCAGGCGCAAAGTGCAGGGGGCCGGAGGTGCCAAAGTAGTCGCTGCCTGCGGTAGCAGTACCATCAGCCGTAGCATAGTCTACGGTAATATCATCGCTGCTGGGCTGCGCCAGAGTTACCGAGAAATCGGCGTTTTTGATGCCGCTGTCGCCTTCCGTGATGGAGACATCATTAATGGAGATAGCAGGCACCAACCGGATGCTGTGTGCAAATTCCGAGGTGTTGCCACTGCTATCGGTGGCGGTGGCCGTAATGTAGATGTTGGCGGGACCCGGTATGCTCTGGGAGAAACTCTCGGTAGCATTACCGTTAGTATCGGTCGTTACTTGAGTCGAGCCTAAGTAGATCTGGCCTTCGCCAAAGCCGGAAGGATCGGGCGTGTTGGTGCCATAGAGGTCTATGGTGAAGGTTTGCTGTGGTGCGCTATTTAGTGTCCCGGTCACGGTGGCCGTGAGGGTGCTGCCGAAAGTGCCAGTCCTGGTCACAACCGCACTGGTGAGAACCGGAAAATTTTGTAAGTTATTAGGGCCGCTATCGGTGTCCTTGGTATCATTAGGCGTGACTATACTGGTGCCTTCGCCAGCCGGGATAAGATTGATACCCAGACCGCCATTGGAAAAAATAGCATTGCCGCGTATAGCGTTGCCCGTGCCGGAAGAAGGGCCACCGGCCACGGAGACCCCATCGCCGCTATTAAACGCGATTGTATTGGCAAAATTCCCCTGGCCAGACCCATTATCACCGATGATGTTGTTGATGGCATCCGTAATAGCCACTCCAACCGCATTACCCAAAGGGCTGTTACCGTCTTGAGCGGTGCCAATAAGATTGCCCTGCACCACATTACCTGCCGTGCCGCCACCTTGAATGGCCACACCGGCGTTGATATTACCAGAGATAACGTTGCCTTCACCCGACCCTGTGCCGCCAATCAGGTTGGTCCCGGCTAAACCCGATATGAGAATGCCATAAGCGCCATTACCCAGGGCTGCCATGCCATCCGAGGTCGTCCCAATAAAATTGCCCTGAACGGCATTATTACTGGTAGAATCGCCGTCTATTAAAACGCCTCCTGAAGCGTTACCAGAGATCAAGTTGCCTGCACTGCTACCACCAACTGTGTTACTGGAAGCACCCAATTCTATGGCTACACCATAAGCGCCATTACCCTTTGCACTAGAACCGCTACTATCGGTTCCGATAGAGTTACTTACAACGTTGTTAAGAGTGGCCGCATGAGCTATCAAAACGCCATTGGCCGCATTACCAGCAATGAAGTTGCGTCCGCCGGGGGAAGGGCTGCCAATAGCGTTGCCCTTGGCTCCAAAATCTACCGTAACCCCATTACCACTATTGCCCAACCCCACCGAACCAGAGCTGTCGAGACCGATGTAATTGCCCGCAACCAGATTGTCATCCGTGCCATTTCCAGTGATGACAACCCCACCACCAGCATTACCAGCAATAACATTGCGCGTGCCAGCAGCGGTGCCACCAATGATATTCCCCTGCGCTCCAAGCTCCAATAAAACACCATACGAACTATTCCCTAGCGCGGCAGTTCCCGCCGGATTTGTCCCGATGTGGTTGCCTTCCACGGTGTTGCCGTTGGCCCCAGTGATATAGACCCCATAATTCGAGTTGCCAGAGATAATATTGCGTTCGGCGGCAGTTGTGCCACCAATCGTGTTAGAATTTGCCCCTCCAGCAATCTCAATCCCCTGCGCGTTTGGCAGCGCAGCATCGCCCGTAACCTTGAGACCGATGATATTGCCCTGCACTACGTTATTGGAGGAACTGCTATCCTGAATTAAAATACCAGCACCGTTGTTGCCTGCAATGACATTGCGCGTGCCAGCGGCGGTGCCTCCAATCGTGTTAAGGTTGGCTCCCAGCGCGATTAAAACGCCCTGACCCGTGTTGCCAAGAGCAATTTTCCCCGTCACATCGGTGCCGATGAAGTTACCTTGCACCAAGTTATTCGTAGCATTAGGACGATTAATTTCGACCGCGCCGCTGCCGCCAAGATTATCGTTACCGGAGATAACATTACCGGAGCCGGATGTGGTACCGCCAATCAGGTTATTCGCTGCCTGTTCTATTAAGACACCACGCCCCAGATTACCTAAATCAGCCGTGCCATTCTTATCCGTACCAATAAGGTTGCCCTGCACCACATTACTGTCAGTGCCTGTGCCGTTAATATAAACGCCCGACTGGTTGCCCGAAATCACATTCCCAGCAGCGGGGGCAGTACCACCAACGATGTTAGAAATAGCGTCATTTTGGATGATGACTCCATCTATCTCGTTGCCCAAGGCTGCGGTGCCATTTGTATCGGTGCCGATAAAGTTGCTTTGCACCGTATTCTGGTTGGTGCCTGGATCAGTGATGATAATGCCATAACGCTTGTTACCAGAAATGACGTTCCGTCCCCCTGGTGAAGGGCTGCCAATAAGGTTATGGTTGGCACCACTGGTTATTTCGATACCACCACCCGTGAGCGGAGCGTTGCCCGTAGCATTCGGCAAACTTGTGGTTCCTGTCGCATCCGTGCCGATGAAGTTGCCAAGAATCTGGTTAGAGCTGGTAGTGGCCCCATAGAGCGTAATCCCGGAGCCGCCATTACCCGAAATGATATTGGGAGTTCCAGCGGCTGTGCCACCAATCGTGTTGTTGGTAGCATTAGCGCCAAAGCTGCCGATAAATACTCCCTTCTGCGCACCTCCTGCCGAAGCTGTCCCGTCAGGAGTCGTGCCGATAAGGTTGCTCTGCACGACATTGTTATTGGCACCGCTGGCACTGCCAGAGATCGTAATACCCGCAGTGCCATTGCCAGAGATGACATTACCAGCATTAGGAACACCAATGGTATTACCGGAGGAATCACTGACGTAAATGCCCAGGTTGGTGTTACCAGGAACATTACCACCCTGATCGAGACCAAGAAAATTCGCCGTAATCGTGTTATTATTGCTGTTATCCAGGACAATGGCATTTACAAACCCATAAAGCGACAAGCCCTGGATCGTGCTGCCACTACCTCCGGTAGTTAGCACCAGACCATCGTATGTGCCTGCGGCAGAAGCCGTTACAGCAATCAAGGGCGGATGCGGATTGGGCGGCGCAAGCGGCTGGGTTGTGCCGTCAATGGTCACAGTATCAGTAATTGATGGCAGGGCCGAAGTCAGGGTTATAACTTTTAAGCCGCCAGAGGGAATATTAAAGGTGATGGTATCTGGCCCTGGATGGCCATTTGCCAGAATAATCGCCTCACGTAGTGAAGTCTGTCCATTACCATCTAGAGGCCCCACGAGGTCATTTTCATCAGCCGTCGTGGTCACAACGTAGGTATTGGCCCGCGCGATTCCCGTTTGCCAATTACTGACCAATACACCAAACACAACACAATACAGCAAAAATAATAGCTTGTTAGAGAATAAAGTCTTCATTAGTTCAAAAGGAGATTGAAATATTTATGGTATGCCACTTGCAATTAGGATTATATTTTAACTGCTTTTGTTCCATTAAAGCATTAAAAGCTGATTTTTCTACTAAAAAGGTTCAGCATGTTGCAACATTATAGCCCTTCCAAAGCCCATAGCAGTTAAAAATAAAAGCCATATTTAGCACCTTCACCGCGAGATTTGGCCCACGTTTTGCTCTATTTAGATGGTTGTAGGGAGGCGGTAACAATGGTTACTGAAAGTCCCACGGATATGTAAGTAAAGCAAGAGGCTACTGCCAATAGATGGGGCAGTAGCCTCTTGCTTTATCCTTTACTTGACAACCTCTTACCACAACCCATGAGCATCCCAGTAATCATGATAAATGTCCACCATTAACCTGTTGATCTTATCCACGTCTGAGCCGTGCGGCAAATCGGAAGTTTCATAGAGATTCTCCAACTGCCGCTCATATTCTTCCGCCAGAGCCACTAACTCTTCATAAGTCATAACCCCGTTGCGAATAGCCAGGAGTTCATTACGATCCTGGCGTTTAACCTGAACCCCTTCACCACGCATAATTTCCACACCCATACGCAGCAAACGAATCAGATGCATGGCGTGCTTGGTATCAAAACCGTGTTCCGCTTCCAATACAGCACGCTTTTCATTGCGGTTGTTTTTCCACTCCCAGTATTGCCGCCATCCTTTAAGGGCCATCTCATAAGCAGTCTGGTCGAAGACTTCGCGGTGCCCCAAGCCCTCAATCGGCTTTACCTTTAAATATTTCGCAGGCTCCGGCGGCTCCACGGGTTGTGGATCGTGCAGCCAGCGATTATGACCGCGAATCTTTTTCAGTTGCGCCATCGCATAACCCGAAAAGGTGAATTTGGCCTTGCGCGTCAGAAACAACTCACGCTGGGCCTTAATACGCTGCCACCACTCGGTCTGCAACAAGATGTCGCTTTCATCCATAAAGAGCAATTCAATGATGTTGGGATTGCAATCTTTGGCGAGCGAGATAAACTTGCGCAACTCGAAGAGCATATTGTCGCCGGACAGTTCGCAATGCTCCACGGGATAAAGACCGATGAGGTTAGCGGGCAAACCAATGAACACACCCCGAAAATCCTCATCACTGGTAGCCGTCGCCAAACCATAAGCGCGGCTGCCCGCACGGGTATAGAAAATGCGGTTTTGCTCTGCTAACTGTTGTGTATCCATAGCCTTTAGTTTTCGTTAGTTCTTCTTGCACTGAACTCAGAAGAACAAGTAACGAATTTTATCATCACCAATCTTTCGGTGGCTTTCTTTGGTTCCTCAGCATAGTCTCAAGACTTTGAAACAACTGGTCTGCAAGTCCGACGTCGTTGGCAGATAAATTCAAATATTTTTCGCCATCAGCATACTTTTGAGCATCAAGCGCAATAGGATACCGACCGGCCCATATGGTGAATTCTTGAAGGCGGCGCAAAAAGCCTAATTCAGTGTCACTCAAATTAAGATTCGCACTTGTGGCTAATTTCATTAGATCATGACTCTTAAGTTGAGGACTCAAAGCACCAGTGGCTGTAGAAATTCCTTGGGCTACTATCAAACCCTTAATCACATTTTCAAAAGCAAATCCTGTCAAGAGCATATAGCCGTTGAATAAAGCTAACTTCTTAACGCGGATACCTGCTAATACCTGTGAGACATGAGCTATAGATTGTAATTCTTGCCACATCATATCAGCACAGAGCTTCAATTCTTGTGCTTGTTCGAGCCACATTAATGGCTCTTGACCAATTACATCAAACATCTTCTTTCTGTTCGCACTGGCATTGCTCATAGCTCTGCTCCTATAGCTTTAATAATATGGCCGAACTCGCAATCCGCAATCGAATGGGAGCGGAGGGAGTCGAACCCCCTCAGCCGAAGCCACTGCTTTACAGGCAGGTGTGACTCTCCCGCGTCACCGCGCTCCCGGTTGTGTTTTGGAACCACGAATAGACACAAATGATCTGGATGCTGGGCACTGGATGCTGGATACTCGATTCTCCATTCTCCATCTTCTAATTTTCAAAACATTCGTGTCTATTTGTGTCCATTCGTGGTTCCAAAGAAAATCAAAGTCGCTGGCGGGAATTGAACCCGCGCCCCAACATTGGCACTGTTGTGTGCTGACCGCTACACTACAGCGACAGTTTGATTGACGATTGTGGATTGACGAATGACGATTGGTAGCACCACAGATTTGAGACCGCAACTGTTAGCTACTACAAATTCGTCATTCGTCAATCCACAATCGTCAATTGCCTCACTCTTCTTGCTCGTTTGTCTCAGTATCCACCCGACGGGCACTTTGTCCTTGTCCATTGCCTCTGAGGGGCACGGCACCTTCGACGCCCATGACAACGGTGTTGCCTGGTGTTTGGGCGAAGGCGCGCACGGTGTCTAACTCGCGCAAGCGCAGTAGCTGTGGATGCTCAGCCGCCAGGCGTGCCGCATTGGACAAAGCGCGCAGAGTTGCCACTTCTTCACGAGCGCCAATTAGCATTGCCTGCGCCACGCGCCGTGCTTCGATTTCCTTCAGCAATAGGTCACGCACCTTGGGTGCCAGGATAACGTCCTTGATGCCAACGGTCAGCAAGTGCAAGCCATAACCTTGCGCGAGTGGTTGAATGGACTCTAACAACCCCGCATTGATTTCAACACGCTTTTCCAACAGTTCATCCATTGCCACCGAACCAACCACGTTACGAACCACCAGTTGCACATCTTCATAAAGTTGGATCCGGAAGTCTGTCACGTTGTGCAGGGCTGCCGCCACATCCATAATTTCGTAGTCCGCCACTATGTTGAGCGTGACCGTGATCTGGTCGGCTGTCAGCAACTTCTGGTTGACAATTTGGGCATTGGCGCGGCGCACATCTACGATCACAATGCGCTGCTTCGCCCACGGCCAGAGTCGGTAACGACCCGCTTCTAACACCCGCTCGAAGACACCCTGACGGTACAGCAAACCACGTTCGTATTGATAGATTGTCACCACCCCACATGTATGCTCGCGCTGCGCCCCATAATTCCAGTAATTAAACGCCATTGTTATGGCCTCCTTTCTTTCGTTGCTTGCTTGTTAGCCGTTCTAATTCGGTAGTTCTCTACCCTGCTGCGTGCCTCCGCAACTTCTGCGGGGCCAGACACTACGCTGTCTGGCCGCAGGGCAGTCGCTACGTTCCCTTGGGGGTGAGACACGCGACAGGCAGAGATACCACCGTAGTCGAAACGGGTAAAATCCGCTTGCAGTGAGGCCTAATGCGGAACGTTCTCGCAGAATCACTCGAACGCCGCAGACCTTTAGCACTGCGTGGTGGAGAGCAGCGGAGTCGAACCGCTGTCGGCACCTTGCAAGGGTGTTGTCCTCCCATTAAACGAGCTCCCCAATTTTTAATTCAACTTTCATTCACGCTTACGCATGAACTGGTGAGGGCGGTGGGACTCGAACCCACATCTTTCTGCTTAAGAGGCAGACACTCTTCCATTAAGCTACACCTTCGCTTCACTTCTCAAACCGGCTCTTGATCGAACCTGGCTGTAGGGGTGGGGATCGAACCCACGTGTGCCCGCTTAACAGGCGGGTGCATTACCACTTTGCTACCCCACAATTTTGAAAGGATGAAGGCGGAAGGATGAAAGAGGACGACCAAGTTATAATTCTGCCCATCACAATCAACCTAACAGTAGCGTAATAGGATGGCTTTGCCTTTCATCCTTCATCCTTTCAGACCGTCAGGGCGGCAGGAGTTGAACCTGCTACCCCCTGGTTCCAAGCCAGGGATGCACCCGTTACACCTCACCCTGAAAACAAACCTTATTGTCCCGACCATAGGGGCAGAGGGAATCGAACCCTCGACCTGTTGCTCATCAGACAACTGCTCTCACCCCTGAGCTACACCCCTGCTTGCCCATTTTACGTTTTAACTTTCCTCCTTTCTCTTTCCGACTCATGGGGATGGCAGGACTCGAACCCGCAACCCGTTGCTTAAAAGGCAACTCCTCTACCATTGAGTTACATCCCCCTTCGATTGCGGATTTAGGATTGGCGATTGCGGATTAACCCAACCGCGCCTCGTGATGCGTGCTGAAGTTACGATCTAATCCGCAATCTGCAATCTACAATCCGTAATTCTCTGGGCCGACTCCGTTTCGAGCGGAGTTCTTCTGGGCTTCGACCAGACGTGTTGACCACAATCACCACCGGCCCTTAAATTAATAAAATTGTATTTATCACTAGTAACGGAGGGGACAGGACTCGAACCTGCATAGCGTAAACGCTTACCTGTTTTCAAGACAGGCGGAGTGCCAATTCTCCAACCCCTCCTTCATCCATTGCGGATTGTAGATTGCAGATTGCGGATTATTAAAGCCGCGCCTCATGCTGGCGTGCTGAAGTTACAATTCTAATCCGCAATCGTTAATCCGAAATCCGCAATTGTTCTGGCGGGAGTGAGGGGAATTGAACCCCCGTTTGCGGAGCGACAGTCCGCTGTCATAACCATTAGACCACACCCCCTGATTCTGTTAATTCTCCCCGTGTTATTCCTTTGATTGTGATGCAATGAACTCGATACAACCCAAACAAAAAGCCCGCTGTCGGAAACCTTCTCGACAGCGGGCTGGGAATTGCTTGGGAGTTACTTTACGTTAAAGACTCCTGGTTATTCCTGACTCTCTGTGAAGAAGGTGCTGCGCTCCGCTTATTATCGTTTACTGAGGCATTAAACGTGGGGTAATAGCCCTGATCGCCAGACGCGACAGCACACGGGAACTGCCCACCCGCAATCATCGCGGCGGCTGATCCTGATGTTGGTTTGCCGAATTGTGTAAACAATAATTCGCTCATTGAAGTCTGGCTTCCTTTCCTGCCTCGTCAAATTCAAGAAACAGGCGAAAGAGAATCTTACTCAAGTCCTAATCTGTCGTCAAGACCTTTTTCTAAAAATTTAGAAATTTTTCTCTTGCTCAATCGGCGTCACATGACGCCCGCTCATTAAGTCAGGCTCCCAATAATTATGAGCAAAACGAAAATTATTTTCTGGCACGAGAAGAGCTATAATTTGAGGTAAAGTGCAAAACAACAATTTGGAGGTAACGGTCATGCAGGAATCCATACCACAATCTGGCGACAATCTAACGAACGAGCAAGCAGCCAGCAACCAACAGACTGCGGGGCAGACGTTAGAAGAACGTGTAGCAGCCCTGGAAGCAGAAGTCGCGCGTATCAAAGCTGAGTTGCGCACCGATACCCTTCAGGCGACAGCCTATCGGCCTGATAATGCTCTCTTACCTGGCGCTGGCGTTTAATCCTGTCTTTAGAGTTTCCGTTGTCATGGTTTCTACCTGTGGAGTTACCATATGCTGCACCCGTTCTTCAGCACAGCTTTCTCGTTGATGTCAGCTAGGAAAGTCCGGTTGGCACTCGTCGCTCTACTGGCGGCCACCGGGCTTATCAGTCAGAATGGCTTAACCCAAGATGGCGTAGCACAGCGTAACACTCCATCAATGAATAGCAAACCACTCGTTGGAGCCGCCGCTCGTCAATTTCCTGATACGCGTGACAAGATTGCAATCTTCACCGATCAACTGCCGACTGAACTAACCGACGCACAGTGGCACTTTATTTCCACGCACTATATAGGAACACAAAAGATGCCTCGCTCCTGGGCGCGGCACATTCGCCAACTCAATCCGGCCTTTATCATCTTGCACTATCAACTGGCGTTGGGCATTGGGCCAGCACCATTTCTGGAAGGTGAAAAATGGATCAACGACTTTCCGGCGGTGACACAACATGAAGACTGGTTTCTGCATGATGATACGGGACATCGTCTCTTGCAACCTGATTGGAAATGGGATGTCATGGACATTCGCTTCCGTGAGGGCAAGCCACAGACCGGGTTTCCCGATTACTGGCTCAGCACTGCCCTGCAACGAATGCGGGCCAATGAAGACGATGGCTGCTTTGCCGATAGCTATACCCAGGATATTTTGATGAATCAGTTAAAACCAGGCTTCCGCTGGTTCACCGATGCAGCAGCCAATCAAGCGAACTGGCTACCACAACTCAATCAGTTTGGGGCTTTTTGCGATAGAGGTTTCCATCAGCAACCGGAGCACTTCTATTATCTGCCAAATCTTGGGGGTATGGTAACGAGTTGGGACAAAACAACCGACCTGTTGGTAGGCGATGGAGGCATGAACGAGGGCTTCTGCGCCCCTGGCCCGCAAACTTATTTCAGTGTAGGCGATTGGAAATTGCAAATGAGCCGTCTGTTGAATCTGGCCAGCCACGAAAAAATTATTCTGTGCCAAACCTCGATTAAGGAGACCGACCTCAACCATCGCTGGTTCGTGCTTGGCTCCTACCTCTTGGTCAAGGGAAGGCACTCCTACCTCAACATGATGCATCAAAGCAGTCTCGAATGGTATCCCGAATATAACCTCGACCTCGGCCCTTATCAGTCCGAGCCAGTGGCCGATCTTGGAACTTACTGGAACCCAGAGTGGAAAGTTTTCCGCCGCGATTATGCTAAGGGTATGGTGCTGGTCAATCCAGGTGAAACCGCCATATCTATTCCCGCTTTGGGCCAGACGATGAGCTTGGTCGAAGCCGCTAGTGGTGGGGCTATCAAAGGTGCAGGCCAAGCGTCAGGAGCATTGAACACCTCGCAGGTGCAGAGCGTAACGATTCCAGCTCACAGCGCACGCGTGCTGTTGAAAATTCATTAAGCATTTTGCACCTCGCATCGCCGCGAATTGGGTGCCCCTCCACATCACATCCTTCATCACCGGCCTACCTCAGGTCATGGAAGCGACCGTTGTACTGCAAGAAACGAAATAACCCCACTGTAACTTCACTCAATCGAAGTGGTCGTAGCAACGATGCGGATCGTTTGAAATTAACCTGCAACGATGCTCTGACCCATCCATAAAAATAACAGCGGCGGCTCCCTAATTAGAGCCGCCGCTGTTTCTCAAGTGCAATTTATACCTCATCGCTCTACCCATCCATGAAGTTAGCCGACGACGTGCAACTCACCAGCCGCTGTTCATGGATTTGGCCCATTAAGCAGATAGCTATCGTAGACCACTGGTTTTGTGATGATGTTAGGGGTTTGGAATTGAATGTCGAAACTCACAAGTTCACCGGGTCGCAGTTGTCCATCGCCGCCCAGATTAAACTCAATATAGGGAGTGCCAGCCGGCATAATGATGGGGCCAGTAAACTGGTCATAACCCACCACCCAGGAGCGTGAAGTCGTTCCTGATGCATTAAGAACTTTGACTCCGTCTGGTAAGTCCCAGAGTGCAAGTACGATAGGACTAGAATAGACGGCTCCCCTCACCGATTCATTAACTAATGTTGTGGTCTGCTTGAAACGTGTGCCTTGTGGATTCGTGGCAATGATTGGGCCACCTCGAAAATCCAGACTTGTGGATTAACACGCTCATAAATCGTCCCTTGCGCCACATCGCGGCCTAAGAGGAGCGGTGACCTGGGCGCAGTGACACTAGGGTCTAATAACCGTACTTTAATGGTCTCCGGTTCTTCCCCTGGGATGCGGTCATTCAGCGCAGTCAGGACGATATTAAATTCCGTCTGATTGGGAGCTATCGTTATGAACAGGTGATCCAAGCCGCGGTTCTCTCCAACATCAACTGCATAATCCTCCCCAGTAACGGTTCCACCCTCTATGTCAAACTGCATTTCAACGGGATAGGGAACGGGTTTATCCAATCGAACCTTGAAGACCAGTCGGTCACCTTCATAGGCTGAGGCATCCTCAATGCTGACGCGCGGCTGGTCGTTATCACGAATAAATATATGGGCTTCAGGAGGCGTGCCAAAGACATTGGTCAGGCGCACTTTGAAGTCCTCTAAGCCCAGGTAACCATATTCAAAAACCTGATCACCCACAATCGGCACGGCAATAGGCTTGGAAGTCTCACCGGGAGCAAACGTGATATTGCCGGTACGTGATAGATAATCGGTATTTGGATGGGCATCTCCAACGGTACCGGTCAAGTTCTCCACCGTCTCGTACGAAAACGTGCGTGGGACGGTCGAGGGGCGCGATAGCGCAGCGTCACTACGGCATCTTGGGTTCCACTGTCGCCTTCGTCCACGGTAACTTCTGCCGGGCTGAAAGAGGGCGTCGGGCCATCACTGTCTATGATGGTAACAGGCACACTGCCCTGGGTAATCTTGGCTCCAACAGCATCCGATAACGTCATATTGAAGGTCTCATCCGGCTCTTCCCTATTATCCACAGGAATTTGCATCGTGACAGTTTGAGAGCGTGGGCCGCCTGGCTGGAAAGTAAGTGTGCCACTGGTCACCGGGTAGTCACTCCCCGGAGTTGCCGTGCCACCTCCAGCTAAGTAATGCACGCTCACAGGATTTACAATGTTACCCGTGTAACCTATATAGAACAGCACTGTGCCACCTTCTCGCAGTTTAGTGGGGCTGGTGGAAGGCGTAACGCTAAACTTCGCGGCGTTATCATCCACTACGGTAATGAATTGATCGCCAATCAGGTCAGCGACAGGCTTCAGAGGATTCGTGCTTTCTCGTGCGATACGGGCACGGATGCGCACCGATTTATCGCCATCTGCAACGTTATCCGGCACGGCAGCAATCGGGAACGTCACTGAGGTCGCCGTGCGGCTAAATGTCACTGAGGATGGCACTGTCGCCGAGTTCGGATCGCTACTGGTCAAAGTTGCTATCTCCGGCGCACCACTATAATTGCGGCGCAGAGTCGCTGTGGCGGCATTGGCCCCCGCATCTTCATGGATAATAAGCGGGTTAATGGTCAACGTGAGTGATGGCACATCATTGTCAGTGACCTGTGCGGTCGCCGTTGCTGAAGAAATATCATTCGTATTGGGTGTCACAGTAAATGTCACTGTTTTGGTTCCATCATCCAGAGCGTCATCCACAGCCTGCACAGGTATTGTGAGATCAAGACTATTATCAGCAAAGGTGCGGGTAGCATTATTCGCTGCGATCACCGCTTCCGTCGTGTCACTGCTGGTGACAGTAACGCTCACGACCGCACCGAAGAAATTACGATGGACAACCACGTTTGCAGCTCCAGCCCCCGCGCCCTCACTGAAGACTGCCGGTTCAACCTGTGCCGTCAGACGACGGGTGTCATTGTCCGTTACTTTTACGGTGGCCGTAGCACTGGCGAAGCCGCTGCTGCTGGCAGTAATCGTTGTGGTCAGTGGGCCATCCACGAAGTCGTTGTCCGTTGCCCCGATGTCGAAGCTGGCTGAAGTTGCTCCGGCGGGGATGGTGACACTGCCGGGCACTATCGCTTTGCCGGGATCATCCACAGCCAGAGCAACCTGTAACGGCTGCGTGGTAGATGCAACGCGCGTCACCGTGCCACGGGCGGCATTGGCTCCGGCATTCTCCGCAAAACTCGCGGGGCTAACGCCTAAAGTGAGATGGGGAGCATCATCATCCAGCACATGCACGACAATGCTAGCCGGGGCATAGCCTTGTGAATGCACCGTAATGGTCACATCCTGAGTGCCATCTATGAGACTGTCATTCTTGGCTTTGAGTTGGAAAGTTCCTCTGTAGCGTGTCGGAGTGGAAGACATCGAGTTAGGATAGTTACCGCTGAATACCAGACGAAGGCTGCTGGGTACATTCGGTACCTTCTCGACCTGGGTGGTGTCGCTGATCGTGATGGAAGCGGTTATGAATCGGTTAGACGAATTGTCCCTACCAAAATCCTCAGGAGTTGGGATCTGGCTCGATTCAACTGTCACCGTGGCAGTGTTGGCACCATTAGTTCCCGGCGCTTCGCTCAGGGTGTTGTGGTCAATCGTTACCCGCAAGGTCGGCGGCTCGTCATCGTGTACCACCAGGAATGCGGTATCTGGCTGACAATTGTCAGCCGAGGCGTTGATGGCAACGACCTGATCACCATCGCTGACTCTATTATCCACCACGTGCGCATGGAAGGTGGTCTGAAGGCTACGCGCAGGAATCGTCACCGTTTGCGGCACCGTGACCTTTTGCTGCCCTGGATCACCTTGCACCACCGCCTGAAGCCGCACCGTGACCGCCGCTGTCGTGGAGAGCGTTGACCCTGGCCTGGAACTGGATAGCTTCACTGTGCCAGTAATGGGAGCCGTTCTGTCTTCATCTATGGATCGCTCATTGAGATGAACAGTGAGAACAGGGGAATTCAAATCATAGTCTCTCACTTCAACAGTATCAGAACCGGGAAGATAACTGGTGGCACTGGCCGTTAGCATTACAGTGTGGCTGCCGGTGACATCATTGGTGAGACGATCATCGGTCGGCACAAAGTACAAACCCGTAAGGTCGTCAGGTGAAGTCGTAGTGCGACCCCGCGGAATCTGAATTCTAAAGGTGCCGTCCGGTTGAGGTGTAATCTCCACGAAATGCGCCTGATTATCCCTTTGGCTTTTTTTAAAAATCTTACCAATGGGCGAGGCATTATTGGACGGATTAGCACTGTCTGCGGTCAGCGTGAGAGTCACGTCCAAGTCGTCATGCGTTGAGCCACTACGCTGCACCGTAAACGGGACACCGCTTGCGGCTGGGTTTGCTGAGCCTCCGCTACCTGTGCCTTCACTCACGACATCTCTGGCAAAGGAGACTGTCAGTCGTGGCGAGTTGGCATCACGGATGGTGACCACCGCTGTTTGTCGTCCTAAAACCACGCCCGTGCTGGGATTGGACAGGATCACGTTAAAGGTTTCGTCTGATTCGGCCAGGTCATCATCGAGTGCCCTGATGGTAAAGCTCTTGGAAGTTTCACCAGGCGCAAAAGTGAGGGTGCCGGAAGCGGCCACATAATCGCTGCCCGCGTGCGCCGTGTTATCCTGCGTGGCATAGCGCACCGTAACCGGGGCGGACGCTGCGCCTTCAAGTTGGACGTTAATCGCAACCTCGTTATCCAAGGTGTCGGAACTGGTTGCAGGCTTCTCATTGACCAAATAAGTGGCTGATGCCAGACCCAGGCGAAGATCATCATTGACAATCGTGCCCGTGCCCTCTGCATCCTTGATGAACACTCCCGTTGCACGGGAGAGAAGCACCAGGAATCGTTCATCCGGTTCCGGCGTGCTGTCACCAATGATGGGCACCGTTATTGTCTTGGAGGTTTGGCCCGGTGCGAAGGTAAGGTCGCCACTCATCGAACGGTAATCCACATCCGGGGTGGCGAAGGTGTTACTGGTGGCTCCCTCCGTTTGATAATGCACCGTGACATTCTTGATGGAAGTGGATTCCTGGCCAGCCTCATTGACTAGCCGCACTGTAAAGATCGCATTCTTAATGCCGCTGTTGCCTTCAGTGATAGAGACATCATTAATGGAAAGGCGTGGGCTGGGATCATCTGACGTAATGGTGCCAACGGCCTGACCATGCAATAGCACCACATTCGCTCCTGGGGGCAGGCTCAGGTTCACCAGGAATGTCTCATCGCCTTCGTCGAAGGTATCGCCTTTGACTGCGACCACAATGGGCTTAGAGGTTTCGCCAGGAGCAAAGCGTAAAGTGCCCTGAGTGGCGATATAATCAGTTCCCGCTGTAGCCGGGTTCGTCGTGTTGGTGGCAGTGGCAGTGGCATTGGCGGTGGCATAATTCACCGTCACAACTCTGCCGCTAGCTGCCGAGAGGGTAACGTTAAAGGTCATGTTGGTGGTGCCCGTGTTACCTTCGGCCACAGAAGCGTCGGCGATGGAGACGGTGGGCGTGTCATCATTATCCACAATCGTGCCCACGCCCTGGCCATGAGCCAGCGTCGCGTTAACCGGCGTGCCTAAGTTGACGAAGAAGGTTTCGTTATCTTCGTCGAGGTTATCATCATGCACTAAAACGGAAATGGTCTTGGTGTCTTCACCAGGGGCGAAAGTCAGCGAACCCTGGGTGAATTCATAATCGGCTCCTGACGTGGCCGGATTAGTGGTGCCATTGGCCGTGCTGTAATTCACCCGCACCGTGCGTGCGCTGACAGTGGACAAATTGACCGTGAATGTCGCTCGCACCGTTTCAGCACTGCCTTCAGTGACTCTGGTATCATTGATAGAGAGCGTTGGCGGCGCATCATTATCTATAATCAGGCAGGTGGCGAAATCTACGTCTCTGGTGCCCAGACGCGGCGACCTGGTGACGGACTTGCTGTCTATGGCTGTCGCTTTGGCCTTATGTGCGATGCTCAAAGGTTGGCTGGGGCTGGATAGCACCAGGAAGAAAGTTTCATTTGGCTCATCAATCGCATCACCCAGAACGGGAATGCTGATGTTTTTACGGGTCTCGCCAGGATTAAAAGTCACTGTGCCCGCGAGGGCTTCGTAGTCTATGTTTTCCTCAGCCGTGCCTTCCTGCGTTGCATAATTCACGCTAATTCGCTGTGTGCTGGGGGCCGAGAGACGCACGGTGAAGATGGCATTAACTGGTGTGGTATCGCCTTCGGTAACCAAGACATTGTTAATGGAGATTTCTGGTGCATTCGGATCGGTAGAGATAGGCGTTGGCGTCGGTGTGGTTGGCGTGGTGCTGGCATCATTGTCTATGATCGTTAACACAGCGGTGTTGGGCGTGCCCAGAGTACTGCCGCCGGTGGGTGTTGACAGCGCGAGATTGATCGTCTCGTTGCTCTCTACGAGGGTATCATCCGTGATAGGAATCACGAAACTCTTTAAGGACGTATCACCATTGGCCCAAGTGAGCGTGCCAGAGACCGCCGTGTAGTCGGAGCCAGCCACCGCAGTGCCGTTGGACGTTGCATAGTTCACGGAGACGCTGCCATCGCTGCCGCCCGCACGGGTGACAAAGACCGTAATGCTGCTGCCATTTTCACCAATGCTGTAATTGCTGGAACTATATTGCAGCGTGCCAGGTTGCGGGTTGGAAGTCGTGGAGTCATCATTAAGAATCGTAGCCGTGCCTTGCGCGCGGCTGATGGTCGCATTGGTGGGATTATTGAGGTTCACCACAAACGTTTCATTGGGTTCAACGGCGGTCTCGCCAACAACCGGCACAACTATCGCTTTGGTAGTTTCACCCGGATTGAACGTGAGGATACCCGAAGTGGGAGTATAGTCACTGCCCGCCGTCGCAGGATTCACCGTGCCATCGGCAGTGGAGTAATTGACGGTAATCGTTTGCGAACTGGGAGCGGACAGACTCACCACAAAATTGAACGGGGTCGTGCCACTGTTGCCTTCGGTGAGGCTAATGTCATTGATGGAGATGGTAGGTGGCGTTGGTGGTGCTGTGCTATCGTTGTCTACAATGGTAAGAACTGCCGTACTCGGTGTACCAAACGTGCTACCGTTGGTGGGGTTAGACAAGACAAGATTGACGGTCTCATCGCCTTCGTTGAGCGCATCATCAATGATCGGCACGTTGAAGCTCTTGGGGGCCGTATCTCCATTATTCCAGGTGAGCGTGCCGGATGCGGCGGAGTAGTCGCTGCCAGCCGTCGCCGTGCCATTGGAGGTGGTGTAGTTCACGGAGGTGGCTGCATCGCCGGTGCGTGTCACGGTGATAGTGGCCGTGCCGCCGTTCTCGGCAATGCTATAGTTAGCGACGCTAAATTGAATAGTGCCAGCCCCAAAGTCATCGTTGGTAATCGTACCCGCACCTTGATTATCCGCGAGGGTCGCATTGGTCGGGTTGGCTAGGTTCACAGTGAAGGTTTCATTTGGCTCATTAGCGGTATCGCCATTAACCTGCACAGTAATAGTCTTGGAGGTTTCCCCGGCGTTAAAGGTGAGGGTGCCATTGGTTGAGGTATAGTCGCTGCCTGCCGAAGCAGTGCCGTCGGCGGTGGCATAAGCCACACTGACGCTCTGGCCGCTGGCCGTGGAGAGATTGACCGTAAAGGTAAAGTTAGTAATGCCGCTGTTGCCTTCGTCCTGCGTGACATCATTGATGCTCAGCGTTGGCAGCGGGTCGTTATCCACAATGGTCAACGTCGCCGGATTGTTCGCGCCAATGATCGCGCCGCCAGTGGCGTTAGCCAGTGTGAGCGTGACAGTTTCATTCGCTTCGCTCAGGGTATCCTCAGTAATCGGAATAGTGAAGGTTTTGGGCGTCGCATCACCATCGGCCCACGAGAGCGTGCCATTAGACGCGGTGTAATCCTGGCCCGCCGTCGCCGTGCCGTTGGAAGTCGTGTAATCCACACTCACTGCCCCATCCGCTCCTCCTACCCGGTTGACCGTAATCGTCGCTGTGCCGCTGCCTTCGTTGACGCTGTAAGTGGGAGTACTAAAGCTCAGAGTTCCACGCGAAACGGCCTGCAATGCCTGCGAAAACTCGGAGGTGTCGTTAGCCGGATCAGTGGCGGTGGCCGTGATAAAGCGGCCTGCCCCGGTGGGGAAAGTCAGGGAGACGTTGCTAAAGCTGGCATCACCATTGTTATCGGTGGTGACGGAAGTGCTGCCAACATAGGTCTGGCCCTCGCCATAACCACTGGGGTCAGCGACATCATTGGCGTAAAAGTCCAGGTTAAATGCGGTGTTGGGGTTGCTGTTAAGCGTACCGGAAACCAGGAGGTTGCTGCCGGAGACACCCGCGGCTGCCAGTACCGGATAGTTCTGGCCATTATTAGAGTCGCCATCGGGGTCTTGCGGGTCGTTCTGTCGCGCGCCCACACCGGGAATGCGCGTGCCGCCACTGAGATAAATGCCCAGGTTGCCATTGTCGTGGATTGAGTTGCGCCGAATGGGAACCGAGAGTGATGGTCTGCCCTCGTAGGCATAAAGACCCAGCCCCCCATTAAAGGCGATGACATTGCCCGCTCCAGCAGCCGTGCCGCCGATAATTGTATTGCTGACACCATCAAGGTTGATGCCGTCGCTGAGATTACCCAGGTTGGCCGTGCCGTTGAGGTCGGTGCCAATGAAATTGCCCTGGATGCGGATATTCGCTGTGATGCCGCCGCCAAAGCTATGTGCCCAAATGCCTATACTATCGTTGCCAGAGATCACGTTGCCCGCGCCGGGTGCAGTGCCGCCAATGAGCAGGTTTTGTGAAGTCCCCGCACCAATCTCAATACCCCTTGCCGTGTTGCCGAGGTCTAAGGTGCCAGTCGCGTCCGTGCCGATCTTATTGCCCGCAACGGTGCCAATTGCGCCTTCCCGAACCTCAAGGCCGTTGCCTGTATTCCCGGAAATCAAATTGCCTGCCCCAGTCGCACTGCCGCCCACCGTGACAGTACCACTTTCAAGGTAAAGACCTCGATTATTCGCTCGCGCTTGCGTACCACTACGGTCGGTGCCAATGACATTCGCCTGAATCAGAACCGGTGCGAGAGAAGAACCGCCGCCCGTGACGACGATACCAGGATCACCATTGCTAGAGATAACGTTGCCCGCGCCAGTAGCCGTGCCGCCAATAACGATGTTAGTGCCCCCAATAACCCAGATGCCTGGCCCACCAGGAGCCGAAATCAACAGGTTCCCATCGGGACGCAGGCCAATAACATTACCCTGCACCACCGTGCGATCACTGGAAGCCCTAATGACAATGTTGCTGTTGCTACTACCACTGCCGAGCGTATGGGGATTACTGTTGCCAGAGATCACGTTACCGCTTATCAGCGTCTGACTGGCAAAATCGGAACCAGTGGGACCACCAAAGATGCCGCCACCGACACGCACGCCAATATTATTGGCCAGGCGGGTGATGCCCGAAGCACTGATGCCACTGAAGTTGCCCTGCACGATGTTACTGGCAAAGCCAATCACAATGCCCTCGCCGTTGCCATCAATCAAGTTGCGGGTTGCGGGGGAAGAGCCACCTATAACGTTGGCCGGAGAGAAAACTTTGATGCCAAACTGATTCTGTGAAGGCGTGGCGCTGCCCGCCGCGTTGGTGCCAATAAAGCAGCCTTCGATGGTATGCCCGCCATTACCTGTTAGTTCAATCAGGCCAAAGGTCGTGTCACCATTCAAGGCCAAGCCGCGCAGCGTACTTCCACTGCCAGGAGCACCACCGCCACCCGCGACAGTAAGCAAACTGGTGGTATTGCCGTTAGAAGGTATGCCATTCGTATCCACCACGATTTTCAAAACAGCATCATCACTGTTTTGCTGGGTGTTGACACTCGCTCCCGGTTGGCTGTAGCCATCAATCGTCACCTGATCCACAATACTCGGAAGATAGTTCGTGGGATGAATCGTGAACACACCGTTGCCAAAACCCGCGTCTGTCGTGGGTATGTTGAACTCGATGCGATCCGTGCCAGGAATGGCATTAGAGAGATTAATGGCTTCACGCAACGTGCAGTCGTGGTTGCCCACCCCGCTGCCCAGCGCATCGCAGGCCCCATCATCGGTATCTGCCGTCGAATTCACCGTAAACGTGGTGCCCGCCGCGCGCAACATCGCCGCGCCACTGAGCACCATCATAACGACTAAAATCATCCACCACTTCTTACGGTACAGCAGAGGAAGATTCTTGTTCGATGATACTGGAAACTGTGTTGTAACTTTGCGCATAACTACCACTCCTTTACATCATCAGCACATCACGGGACATCTTAAAAACCCAAATGGACTACCAATTATAACTGGGTTTGCCCCTGAGTTGAGATTGTAAAGGGGGGGCGTTACAGAAACGTTAAATGGGAAAAATGAGGAGTTTTAACGAAGCAGAGTAAAAGTATATGGCCCTTCCCTCTTGGCAAGCAGGAAAGGTTGGAGATGGGGGCTTTATGGTGTCTCTGCTTCACATTCGTTGAGCGCGTAGTCCACGGCTTGTTCCCAGGTCAGATGGCTGCCTTCCTGGTAAGCACGGTCGAAGGCTCGCTTTCCCAGTGCGCTACGGACAGCGGCTAATTCCGCTTCGTGGTGGGTTAGCTCCTGCGGTGTCATCAGGCGTTGGCTGGCGGTGCGGCACGCATAGGCTGCGCCCCATAGCTTGGCGGCGCGTTGGAGTGATGCTGGGGAATGATTCACAGTTTCTAGACGAGCCAGGGCTTCAAGGGGCCTCATTACTGCCCCTTTATTCGATATTTCGTGTAGTACTTTCAGATCTTGTAGATAGAGCGCGCGCGCAGTAGCTCGGTCATCTGCTTCAGCAGCGACTAAACCTAAAAGATACAGCGTGTGCGCCATGCCGTCTCTGTCACCCAACTCTCGACGCATATTGAGGCTTTCTGCATAAAGCACACGAGCCTGCTCATAATCGCCATCCTGCTGAAGGATGTTGCCCAAATCAGTCAGGCTGTACACGATACCCGTTTTATCCTCTAATTCCCGGCGCAATGCCAGGCTTTCTTCGTGGCAGCGACGAGCCGCTGTTAGATCACCTTCATAACCGGCCACAGCACCCAGGTTACTCAGCAACAGAGCTATCCCTCGTTGATTGCCTAATTCCCGGTGAATGGACAATGCTTCCGCAAAGCAACTCCTGGCCGTAAGGTAATCATTGAGACAACAGGCGGCGCTGCCCAGAGTAAATAACGCCTGGGCTTGATCTAATTTTTGCTCTGAATCTTGTAATATGTTCAGGGCTTCCGTAGCCAACGCCCGCGCCGCCACAAAATCGCCCTGATCGCGGTTGATAATACTGAGATGGGCGAGGGTTTTGCCGATGCCGATGCGATCTTTGGCCAAGCCATAAAGTGTTCGGGCTTGCTGCTGCACTTCTGTGGCTCGCGTAAAATCGCCTTGACTCCACGCCAGCATTCCCAGGTGGCGCAAAGCCAGGGCGCGTTGAGCAGGAGCCGCATCAGGAGTTTTGGTCAGAGCACGCTCTAAGTAAGCACGCCCCTCATGGATGTGACCACGCACCTGCCAGAATTGTCCTAACGCTCCGCATAATTGCAAAGCCAAGTCAGGAGCCTGCTCCAGCGACCAAGAGAGCGCAGCTCGCAAGTTCTCGTGCTCCGCTTCCAGACGGTTGAGCCAGATTCTTGTGTCCGGGCCACTCAGATGTTTATTGGCTTCTTCAGCAAATTGTAAATAATAAGCCGCATGACGCTGCGCCAGTTCTTCTTGCCGCTCCGGGGGCAGATGATCGAGCGCATACTCACGGATCATTTCCAACAAGCGAAAACGCATTCCCCCACCCGACTCGGCGGCGTTCTCTTCCAGCAGCAGGAGCGAACTCTCGCGCAGTTGTTCCAGATAAACGAGCGCAGTGGGCACCTGGCACACCGCTTCCACCGCCGCCGCGGTGCAGCCACTTGGGAAAATGCCTAACCCCGTAAAGAAATCGCGCAAAGGGGGAGAGAGCAACTGATAGCTCCAATCTATGGCGGTGCGCAGCGTGCGATGGCGAGTGGCGACATTGCTCTGGCGGCTGCTAAATACGTCCAGGCGTTTTTCCAGGTCGGCCACCATCTCGCCCACGCTGAGCGACCCGGCACGGGCCGCAGCTAACTCCAGCGCGAGCGGAATCCCTTCCAACTGCTGGCACAGGCGAGCCACGAGCGGGGCATTGCTGGCCGTAACCTGAAACTGCGGACGAATCGCCTGGGTGCGATCCTGAAAAAGCTGCACGCTCTCGTTGTGGGCTAACTGCTCCGGGGTCGCGGCCACACTGGGCACTGGTAGAGGCAATACCATCCATTCGCGCTCTCCCAGCAAACCCAGTCGCTGGCGTGAAGTCACCAGGCACGTCAGGTGCGGAACCCGCTCTAAAAGTTTTTGCACCAGGGCCGCACCCACTGTCACCAGATGCTCAAAATTATCGAGAATCAGTAACGGAGAATTAAGGGGGGAATAGGCAGCCAGGGCCGCTATCACTTGCTCCAGAGGGTCGCCCTGCGCGCTAGCTGGTAGTCCTAAAGCTTCACGCAGCGCCACACCGCATGAAGCAGTTCCGCTCAGCGCATAAGCGTCCACATCGGCCAGTGGCACAAAGAAAATCGGACCATAGATAGGTGCCTGAGCGTGGGTTGGTGCCTGAGTGTGGGGCGGTGCCTGAACTTGTTCTTTTAGCTGCGTAGCACGCGCTTGCGCGAGTTGCCAGGCAACTTCTAAAGCCAATCGGGTTTTGCCGCTGCCTCCGGCCCCCGTGAGTGTCACCAATCGAATTTCTGGCGCTAATAATATCTCCTTCAAGCGCCCGCATTCCTCATCCCTACCAAAGAAGCGAGTTAAAGGAGCAGGCAGGGTTGGAGTTGGCGCTGTAACTTCTGGCGAAATGAGAGTTGGTGCGGTTTGTGGAGGTAAAGGGGCAGCAATGGAGCTATGCGTCTTGCGGTTGGTTGATCGAGATTTCCAGTCAGTGCTCTTACCCGCTCTCTGACTAATAGATTTAGCCAGTTCACGGGTTGCCGCCGCGGGGGTTTCGCCCCATTGTTGTTCTAAGACTTGTTCAAACTCGTGATATTCCCGCAATGCTGCCGACAACTCGCCCACTGCCACATACAGGCGCATCAGTTCACGACGGGCTTCTTCTCTTAGCGGATCAATGCTAACGGCACGCTGCGCATACGACAGGGCACGCTCCGTTTTGCCCGCCTGCTCTATCTGGTCAATCAACATCCGCACGGCGCGGAAGAACAGTTCCTCTAACCGTTGCTCTTCCAGAGGAATCCAGCTCTCGTAATAACCAGCGAGCAAGGGGCCATTATAGAGTTCCACAACCTGAGCCAAAAGTTGCTCTCGTGCTTCCCCCGCTTTAACAGTAGCCTCTTGAAAAGAGGTCTCAAACTCGGCCACATCGGTCGTAACCTGAGCCGGATTGAGCTGAACAGTGGTACCATCCGTCACCAGAAAAGAACCAGGGGGCACGCCTGGCGGCTCTAGGAGGTGGCGCAAAGTGCTTAAAGCGACACGCAAACTCAAGCGTCCGGCCTTATCAGTGCTTTCGGGCCAGAGCGATTCAATGAGCACCTCGCGGATATGCGCTCGCTGCGGATAATAGGCGAGATAAGCTAACAGGGCACCCGTTTTTTGCGTGCGAAAGCGGGTGTGGGTTTGAGGGCCCCACCTGACACGTAACCCGCCAAAAAGCTCAATTCTTAGCTGCTCTACCATGTCCTTGACCAGATTACATGCAATGTGTGCAATAGTTTGACATTCAGAGGAACAAGTGTCGAATTGGGTATGATAATTGCGTCAGCTTGGGGCGAGCCAAATAATCCCACAACTTGAGGAAGCAAGAACTTATCATGAACAATAGCACTGAATCGAATACTTCAAATCAATCCGCTAACGCTACACAATCGGGCACATTTCGCTTAGGTGGAGACCTAACGGTCAATCGCTTAGGTTATGGCGCGATGCGGATTACTGGCAAGGGCATCTGGGGCGAACCCAAAGACCCGGACGAGGCTAGGGCCGTGCTGCGCCGCGCGGTTGAACTGGGTGTCAATCTCATTGATACGGCAGATTCTTATGGCCCGGAAGTTTCCGAACGGCTGATTGCCGAGACGCTGCACCCTTATCCAGAGGATTTAGTGATTGCCACTAAAGGTGGGCTGACGCGCCACGGCCCTGACCAGTGGGCACCCGTCGGGCGTCCTGAATATCTGCGCCAATGCGTGGAGATGAGCCTGCGACGGCTCAAGTTAGAGCGCATTGACCTGTACCAGTTACATCGTATTGACCCCAAAGTTCCCGCCGAAGAGCAGCTTGGCCTCTTGCGTGATATGCAACAGGAAGGCAAGATTCGCCATATCGGGCTGTCGGAAGTTTCCGTGGCCGAACTGGAACACGCGCGGGGCCTGGTGGAGATCGTTTCGGTACAAAACCTCTATAATCTGGCCAATCGGCAGTCTGAAGAGGTGCTGAATTACTGCGAGCAGAATAATTTAGGCTTTATCCCCTGGTTCCCGGTAGCCGCAGGCGATTTAGCCCGTCCCGGTGGCCCGTTAGATGAAGCGTCCAAGCAGCACAACGCGACCGTCGCACAACTTGCCCTCGCCTGGCTGCTGCAACGCTCACCCGTCATGCTGCCCATTCCCGGCACTTCTTCGGTGGCACACCTGGAAGAGAATGTAGCGGCGGCAGGAGTGCAACTGAGCCAGGAAGAGTTTAAGAAGTTGAGTGAGTTGAAGTCTGAGCAATCAGGCTAAAGTCCGAAGGTAGGGGCACCCACGAGGGGTGCCCCTTTGTCAGGTGCTTAACTACCTAAGACCCTAAACTATTTATTCAATAGCGGTACGTCTCACGGTTGACACTGCCAAACCCATCTACATAAGCGGTTAAAGCGCAGAGTTGCGTGTTCTGGTTCTCAATATATTGGCCGACGTGGTATTTGCGTTCCAGGCGTTCCTGGGCGGCTGTGGCACCATATAAGCGTGTAGCGTGGAGTTGCGCTGCCTTGCGGTTATCGAAGACTTCAATGTGCGTGAAGTTAGCCAATGAAGCTTCCCGACTGAGCTGCTGGCCCAATAACCTCAACCACTTCTTCCTGGCGTAAGCCGGAGAGATGAGAATGCACTTGCCTTGACCGCCATCGGGCAGAGTCCAGGTTTCTGTCACCTCATAAGGAATTTTCTTGACACCAGACGGCGCGGGAGCAGCGGCCAATAGTGGGGGTTCAGCCAGTTGCATGGTAAAAGGATGTCCCTTAGAAGGAAGCCCCTGCAAATAAGCGATGCCCAGCAGTACCCCAAAAGCAGTGAAACTACCGAGGATCAATTGGGAAAAACGCCTCGCCAAAGGCGGTGGGGCATCATCGTATGCCGCGTCGGAGGGCAGCAAAGCACCGCACACGGCACAAATTTCTCCGGTGGCAAAATTCACCTGACCGCAGTGGGTGCAGCGAATCTTCAGGTATTGCATAGTAAGGACTTACTTCTCAGGTAAAGTAGTTTACCTTATTCCTTACGGCCAATAGAGATGCCAAGTTCCTTGCTCGCGCACTAATTGCATCATAGTCTGGCTGTAATTTGGTTTCTCATTCACGACGACAACCGTTGCCTTATCGCCGCGCACCACGACACGTTTCACTTGCTCAACCAGCTTATCTTGGTCTCCACTGCGCAAAGATTTCAGAAACTCTTTATTGCTAAGATAAGTTTGATGGGACGCAGCCGTGAGACGGCGTAACGTTTCTACATCGCCTTTCTTACCAGCCACCAGGTATTCACGTATGACCTGCACCGGCGGACTATCGAGGGCCTCCCGGCCTTCCAACTGCTGAGTAACCGCAGATTCGGCCAAAATCGGAGCACTAAAGGTGGCGCTATATTGATATTTCTTTGGCCCCTTTTCCAGTCCTGTGTTTTGGGCTGGAGTTAAAATCGCTTTGCCGGATAGCAAATTGCCTTCGTGCTTGGAGCCTTCAACCCGGTCTGGATACTGGGTGCCCACAACGGTAAATCCAACATCCACACCGGGATAAAATAACTGCGCCTGAAACGGCACCTTTTTCCCCGGCTCAAGTTTTAAAAGAATGCCGTGCATCTTACCCGCCGCACTCTGCGACATGGGCGCAAATGCCTCGACCAGACTGTGCCGCTCGGAGAGCGGCGCATTACGATCACTCACACTGGAGCGTGGCAAGGCAATATCGCTCAAGACAATCACATAATACTTTTGCGGGCCAGCCATTAACAGACCCTTTTCCTCGACATTGTTGACCTCGACGACATAGGCGCAATGCAAAGCTATCGGCTTGCCATCCACCACCAGATTACCCACCGCCTGACCGGTGTAAGGTGTCTGGGCTAGAGCGGGGCAACAGGCAGAGGAAAAAGCAAACAGAATAGCAGTCAGCAGCACAAAAGCACAGCGTTTCATGAAATCTCCTTAGTTAATGCAGCAAAGCTGTGCTCTTATTTTGCCATATCACGTGAACCCGGCACACTCCCCTGAAGATACACCCGCGACAAGGTGACATAGCGTTCCGCCCACACTTTGATGCTGCTTTGCTCTTCGGCTGATAGCGAGCGCACCACCTTACCGGGTGAGCCAAGCACGAGCGAACCAGGAGGAATTTTGGTGCCCCCGGTAATCAGGGCACCTGCGCCGATAATCGAGCGGGCACCGATTTCCGCGCCGTCCATGATAATAGCGCCCATGCCCACCAAGACTTCATTATCCACTGTGCAGGCGTGGACAATCGCCTGATGCCCCACGGTCACTAACTCGCCAATGTGAGCACCATAAGCATCCGCCACATGGATCACTGCGCCATCCTGAATATTAGAACGAGGGCCAACGGTGATGGCGTTAATATCAGCACGGATGGTAGTGTGAAACCATACACTGACCTCTTCGCCCAATGTCGCCGCCCCTAAGACAGTGGCACCGGGAGCCACCCACGCCGTGGGATGAAGGTTCGGCTGACTGCCCAGAAAATTATTAATGCGCTCAGGGAAATTCAAAGTATTGTTTTAAATGGGACGCAACGCTAAGGCGACGCTAACTTCGTGCGCTATTGAGACGCCATTAACTTAATAGCGTAACGGAGTTTTGCGCGGTGCAGCCTGGCGGAACGACAGGGCAAACGCATGACCCACCGCTAAAGCAGTGGGCTGAGAGTAAAGCCCCGTGAACGGGGCTGCTCCCACAGGTGCGGCTGCCTATAGCCCCGTTCACGGGGCTTCCAAAGGGTTCAGCCCGCTCCTTGAGGGGCGGGTCATACGTTTGCCCTGGGCGTAACGCAGTTTTGCGTGACCTAATCAATCCATAACTTTACTTATTAACAGGTGCTGGATTGCCTGCGGCGAGTTGTTTGAGCCACTCGTTGGAGCGGGCGAAGTAGGCGGCTTGGGTGTTGTTATGGCCCTGGTGATCGGAGCGTTCCATCACGACCAGTTCTTTAGGCGTCTGGATTTGGTTAAAGGCGGCAATGACGCCCGGTGGTGGACAAGTGGTATCAATAAGACCCACTGCGACCAGGGCCGGACATTTTACATGACGGGCAAAGTTCACCACATCATAATAGCGGCTGGTTTCCCGCACCTTGGCGGCGTCTTTACCCTTGGTTTGATAATACCATTGGGGCCAACCACCGAGACGACCCACAGCGGGGCCAGTATGGTCGCAACCTGCCGGGACATTGGCTAAGAGGGCTGTAATCTTCGGGTAAAAGCCGCCCGTCATAATCGCCTGTAACCCACCCTGGCTGGTGCCCATCACCACGAGGTTTTTACCATCCCAATCGTTGCGGCTGGCGAGATAATCGGCGGCTCGGTAACACGACAAATACATGCGCAAAAAGTAACTCTGCTCGCGGTCGTCATTGCCAATCGAGGGATAATCTTGCAAAGCGGTCTGTTGCTTGTAGAAGTCAGCAGGCTCATCAATGGGCAGATCATGCGCGTTGATGTTGAGCGTGAGCCATCCCTCGCGGGCATGGCTCGTCGCCCAATCTTTGGCCAGCGGATAGACTCCTGCCCACTGCACAATTAACAGCGCCGGGAACTTGATGCCGGTTTTGGGTCGTGCCAACTGCCCGCGCACTTTGGTGCCGCGAATGTTATTAAGCGTGATTTTCCAGTAATCTACATTCGGACTACCACTATAACCCGGCTCTAAGACGGGACTGGGTGGTACAGCCGCCAGCTCATCCACCTTAGCTTTCCAGAAAGCATCGAAGTCGGCAGGTGGCGGCGCGGAGGGTTGAATTTTATCCGGTGCCACCACCCCACCCGCCCAGTTCTTAATAGGTGCTTTGCCCGGCACGGTTGCAGTAAGTTCCGCAAAAACATTACCCGGCTCATCGAGCTTGGTTTCCAGGTCGGCAGCACCATTTTTCAGGGCGAGTTCGCCCTTGTCCATAACGGTCAAGCTGCCCTTTTTCAGTACGTAAGCGATCTTATCAATACCCGCCGCACCGTCGCCTTTCACGGACAGGTGCCAGACGATTTTCTCGCCAATGCCATACACGCCACCGGCTTTAGCGGCATTGACCACAATCTCCTGCCCAAAACAGCGGGCGGAAGACGCCACGAGAGTAACAACCAGCAAGAATTTATGGAGAGAACGCATAGATGAATGGGCTTTCGAGAATTTTACTATTGGCACCTATTATTGTAATTGGACTTAGGGTTTGAGCAAAGCGTTTTTAATAGCCTGCACCTGTTCCACTTGCGCGGCGGACAGACTGCCAATCGGCCCGGCCTGCGCGTCATAGTTTGGCCCCATGTCGAGCGTCACCACACCACCTTTAGCGATGACGGCTGCCATCCACTGCACCCAACGCTCGGTTGGATAGCGTGTATCGCGGCGTCCCCAGTTGGAGCCGAGGTAAGTTAAAGCGTGCCACTGCGAGCCATCGAGCCAACGCGACGTGGGCAGCACTTCAAACGGCTCATTGAGTTCGCCTGCGGTGTAGTCTTCAGCATTCGTGTAGTGAATGACCCTAACGCCCGGATTGAAAGTCACCAGAGAGGCCGCGTTGCCATGTTTGGCAGCCGCCGCATAAATATCCGCTATGGCCTCATTAAAATGGATGTGCTCGTAGCCGCCATCGAACCACCAACCCGCCACTTTATCACCATAGCGGTCAGACCACTCTTGGATCACTGTCGCCCACTTGCGGACAAAGTCGGTGTCAATGGGCTGGTCTTTAGCCCCTGCGGGCAGGCCAAAAGCTTGCTGGGCGCGAGCGTCTTGGTTGGGTGTCTGGCAGGGCAAATAGAGCATCAACCGAATGCCCCTGGACTGTAGCACCTTGTATAGCTCTAAGGGCAAGTCGCGGGTGGAGCAACGCTCACCGGGCGCGTAGCCCGTGATCTTGTCATAGATGGCATTGGGCGCGTTGAAGTAGCCGGAGTTCTGGCCGAGGGTGAGAACAAAATACTTCGCCCCCGTCGTTTCCAGTTGTTGCGCCAGGGCTTCCACATCGAAGCGGTCTACGAGGGCGAGGCTGGCCGCATCATGGGGCAGAAAGTGCATAAAAACGCCATACCGCGCCGCCATAAACCAATCGGTTGAGGCGTGCGCGGCAAGTTTAGCCGGAACAGTCACAGGGCCTCCTTGCGCCAGTCGCTCCACAGGCGCAGCGTGCAGGGGTAGGACAGCAACAATGGTCAGCAAGAATAATGGGATGCACCAGACGTTACGCGACACTCAACCTCCTGCATACCAGGAAACCAGGCCATTTAATAGCGCCGATAGGAACGGCGGCGGAGATAGGTGCGCCCACCATACAGGGTGCGCCCCCGCAAGCGTGAGGAGCCGTAGCGTCGGGTATACCTGCGCCGTCTTGGGCGGTGGGAGTGTCGCACGGAGGGATAAGGTGTATAAGTGCCATCTGGCGGCAAGTCCCCGGCCCGCAAGATCGTGCTGCCCGGTGGCAAGTCTCCCGCTGGCAGGGGCGTGCTCCCTGGCGGCAATTGCCCCGCCGGTAAGGGCACACTGCCCGGCGGCAACTCCCCGGCCCGCAACTCGGCCCTGGCGCAGTGGCTAAATAAGCCTGTGGCAAGTGCCGCCAGCACAACGATATGTTTGAAACTCGCTTTTTGCATCATAGCTTTATGATGCTATTTTATCCGCTCTGGTTGCATCCATGTAATCAAGCCTAAGGAACTTACAGACTAACCGACAGGGAGCAAAAGCCTTTAAGCAACCTATGGAACCCGGAGCGTGAGCGACGGGCTTCCGCTGTAGTTACTGGCAATTATGAGCTAAACCGATACCCTGATAGTGGATCACTCTGTGGCAAAGCTCCTGATAGATGCAATGACCCTCTAAAGGTTCGGGAAACGCGGAATAACGCGGAAAAATAAGTCGCTGCCTCGCCCTCTCCTCCATGCCAACTCAATCCTCAGAGGCTCCCCGCGCGCCAGACTCTGGCAGAGCCAGTAGCAAGAAGAGTTCTACCACAAATATACATGGTGGCCACCTCTTTGTGGGGTTTAAGCAGTGCCTGTTCAAAAGATGTTGAAACCGCGCTCAAAAGCTGAACACTTATTTTGCAGGCGGCTCTTAATGGAAGAGACCCTACACGTCTTGCACACACCTCCACCAGATTGGCCCACTATCCACACCTATGGAACTCGGAGCGTGAGCGACGGGCTTCCGCCGTAGCCACTGGCGATTATGAACTAAACAGATAACTTCACTGCAAAGCAAACGGCCAAATATTATGTTAGGCTATTTTTCTGAATCCAACTATGGCACGACAAAAGACAACTTCTACCAATCCCGAAACCCCAACTCTTCTCGAACCGCAGCGCGATGGAAAAGGACGCATCTATAGTTATTGCCGCGAAATGTGGCTCATTGAAACACCGGAAGAACGTGTGCGGCAAGAGTTTCTTCCCATTCTGGTCAATGAATACGGATATTCTCTCAAGCAAATTGCCGAAGAGATAGAGCTAACTGGACGCGGCTCTGGTCATGCTCGTGCCGATTTTGTCATCTGGCGGACACCTGAAGACAGAGCCGAGCAAAAGACACCTCTTATCATTGTCGAATGCAAGTCGGACAACGTGACCATTCGCGCCGAAGATTATCACCAGGGCGATAACTACGCACGCATTGCCCACGCGCCTTTTGTGGTAACGCACAATAGCAGTGAGACCAAATACTGGCGTGTAGTCAGCGAAAAGATGCCGGGACACTTGCAGGAAATCGGAGGCATACCCAAAGCGGGCGACAGTGATAAAGAAATTGAGAAGGCTGTTTCACAACTCAAGGTCTTTAAAGAAAATGAATTTGCTAGTCTGCTGCATAAGTGCCACAACATTATTCGCAACCGCGAAAAGAAAGACCCTGCCGCTGCCTTTGATGAGATAGCTAAAATCCTTTTCGTCAAAGTGTGGACAGAGCGCAGGATGCGCGAACAGCGACAACCTAATAACCTGCTCACCGTTGCTGAACTCGACAATTTGAAAAAACGCGCTATTGCCGATCCGATGCACACCTATTTTGAGCAGGTGAAAGAAGCGTTTCGTAACGATCATATTTTTGCCTCGGATGAACGCATCAACTTACGTCCAGAGACGACCTATGCTATTGTGAAGGAACTGGAAGTTTATAACCTTTCCGACACCAGCGAAGATATTAAAGGCATTGCCTTTGAGCGTTTCTTAGGGCGCACTTTTCGTGGCGAGATTGGACAGTTCTTTACTCCGCGCACCATTGTCGAATTTATGATCCGCATGATTGAGCCACGCGAGGGGGACATAATCTGTGATCCGGCCAGTGGTAGTGGCGGCTTTTTGATTCGCTTTTTCGAGATTGTGCGGGAGCAGATTTTAGCGGACGTGGACAGTCGCTATGCTGAATTCAAAGCCGGAGTAGATGCGGATACTTCGCTTTCAGAAGAGAAAAAAGCCGCCAAGCTGCGCCAAGAATATGAACGGCTGCAACATGAGTTGCGGCCCGATGTAGAGGGTTCGCGTTTATGGAAGCTTGCCAATCGCTGCATCTATGGGACGGATGCCAATGACCGCATGGCACGCACCTCGAAGATGAACATGATAATGCACGGCGATGGGCATGGCGGCGTGCATCACCATGATGGATTCATCAATGTTAATGGCATTTTCGAGGGCCGCTTTTCGGTAATTTTAACCAACCCGCCCTTTGGTGCGACTGTCGAAGCCAGTGATTACGTCCCGCCCCCTCAACTATCTTCTGATGCCGAGCAGCATTATCTAGCTACCTACGGCGAGCCATATCGGGAAGCATTGAAACGTGTGCGAGACCATGCGGCACAAATTGATCCTAAAGACCGAGCGATTGCCAAAATGTTTGAATTGCCACGCGGCAATAGTTCAGCGAAAACAGAAATCCTCTTTATTGAACGCTGCCTCGATTTACTTCAACCCGGCGGGCGACTGGGCATCGTGCTGCCCGAAGGTATCTTCAATAACCCCAGCCTTGCTTATGTCCGCGAATTCTGTGAAGACCGCGCCTGCATTCTCGCCGTGGTGAGTTTGCCGCCAGAAACCTTTGTGGCATCCGGGGCCAGTGTCAAAACTTCGCTACTCTTCATGCAGAAGTTCACGGAAGAAGAAAAGAGTGACTATGACGAGCAGTTGATGAAGGCACAACTCGAAATTGAGCAAAAGCACGCGCCGCGTGTGCGCGAGGTGCGCGAAAGATTGGAAACAGAAATCGCGGAAGCTAAAACCGCACGCGATGGAGAACGCCGCAAACGCGCCCAGGCAGAATTAGCGGCTTTCGAGAAAGCGGAAAAGCTCCGCCAGCAAAAAGAAAGTCGAGCCTTACATAAAGAGCGTTGGGATTATCCCATCTTTCTCTATGAAGCCGATCATGTCGGCATCACGGCCACGGGTGAAGATGATTGGGATGAACTTTACCGCTACTCCGCTGGCGATGGACACAAAGGCTTACCACCCGGTGTTGAATCCACTGCCTTTGAGATTCACCAGCAGTTCAAAGCCGACCCGCACGCATTTTTTGCGGACGCCGAAGAAGTTGCTCAAGCTGAGGCGGCTCGATGACAATAGCTCCAACACGCAAAGCCTTCGCAGTGTGGTTTAAAGACCTTGATCTGTGGAGTGTCAATTCTTTTTTTCGTCCCCACTGGCGCTGGCCCCTCAAATATATAGAACCGTTAGGAGAAGCATTAGAACGGCGGTTTGAAACAGTGGATTTAGCTGCTAAAGCAGCGGGTCTCACCCCTTTGATTACACTGCGGTTCGATGGCAGCATGGAATTGCGGAACGCTCGCACAGAGGATATTAAAGGTGGATTGTTTAGTGCCTATGCAGGCGATTTAGTGTTTTCTCGCATTGATGTGCGCAACGGGGCCATAGGCATTGTCCCAGAACAGCTACCGCACGTTGCTGTTAGTAATGAATTTCCCGTTTATCACGTTCGGCCAGAGAAAGCTTTAACTGAATACGTGCATTTACTGGTGCGAAGTACCTTATTTCGAGGAGTCTTAAACAGCCTGATTAGTGGCGCTAGTGGCCGTAAAAGAGTTCAGGCTACACAATTTGAATCCATTCAAGTGCCCTTGCCACCGCTGGAAACTCAACGCGCTATCGTAGATTATTGGCACTGCGCACAACATGCCCAACAGGAGGCAGAAGCACGTATTGCGGCACACGAAGCAGCGATTGACACACAGTTTTTAGCGGATTTAGGTATTGAGAGACGCGCAAAGATTCAGCGCCCGAAATTCTTTGCGGCCTATTGGAAAGGCTTAGAAAGATGGTCTTTCGACAGCGCATTGGACAAAGTGCTCGGATTACATGATTCGGCTTCGGCGTCCTATCCTCATGTAAATTTAGGTTCCGTTGCTACCGTTTCTTATGGCATTCAAAAAAGTCCCGCAAACCGCCCTGGGCAACACCCCAGACCTTACCTCCGAGTCGCCAATGTGCGAAGGGGGTATCTGGATTTAAGCGAAATCAAATATATCAATGTTCCAGATAGTGAAATGGAGACCTATAGACTCAAGCCCGGTGACATTCTCTTTGTGGAAGGCAACGGTAGTCGTGCGGAATTGGGTCGTGTTGCTAAGTGGAATGGAGAAATAGAAGATTGTGTTCACCAAAACCATCTTATTAAGGTTCGGGTTGACCAACAACAATTGTCACCCGAATATGCAATGATTTGGTTTAACTCTGAGGAAGGTCGAAAACATTTTTTTCGCTCCATGAAAACTTCATCAGGTTTGGGAACCATCAATTCTAATGAAGTCAGGAGTGCCCCGATTCCTCTGCCATCGCTCGAAGTTCAGGAAGCCATCTTAACAAAAGTCTTCACGGGGCGTGCGGCTATTGCGCAAGAACGGGAAACGATGCAAGCCGATGCAGAGCGGGCGAGAAGCACTGTCGAAGCCATGATATTAGGCACTCATCCAGTGCCTCAACCTACGTCGGGCTAAATTGCCTTGCTACACACCTACGAACCTGGAGCGTGGGCGTTGTTGGCATTATGCCTCACGTCGGCTATGGAGTTCACTTTGCGCTTCGACCGGTGTTCAGGGATACAGTGAGGTCGCGCAGGGTGACATCGCCGCCGGTGAACATGCCGTCAATGCGGGGTACCAAGACCAGTTCCTCTCCGGCCTTGAGGTTTATGGATAGTGCAGGCAAGGGCACACTGTTATCGCGCACCAACTTTAGGGAGGCGATTTCGGTGGCGGCAGTGGGGGTTTTGTGCAGCAGGCTCAGGCGCACCGGGTTGTCGCCATCCCACAGTTTGAGGGCAGCCTGGCCGCTCACCTGGTAATTACCCGTCTTGGTGGCGATAAAGCTGAGGGCGCAGATATGCTCGAAGGGGTGCGTGTTGTGCGCGGCGCGAAACTCCATACGAATCGCGCCATCTTTCATTTCCGCTTTGGGTTGGCCGCCCACCGTGTCTTTTTGAGCCAGCCACCAGCCCTCGTGCCAGATGAGCGGTCGGTAGTTGGCGGGTTTGGTGGGGTCGGGTGGAAAAATCTGGTCGAGTCGCCACACCGGTTGTCCGCCCACGCCAATCGGGTTGCCCTCGGACGTATCAGGGCGGGTGCCTTCCCAGGTGGCAGGCAGGCCAAAAACCGTGCCGTTGTTGCGGATAAACGAAGCAAACTTGCGGTCGAGCGGCCCCAGCCCAGCCGCAAACTTCTCGCCCGACATTTTATTGGCGGCATAGAGAAAGACCGGGCGTCCCGTTTTGGAAAGCACCAGCTTGCGGCCTGCTAACGGCGCGGCGTTGCCCATGCAGTCTTCGGCGATCAGGCCACCAACTGGCAAGTCAACGGTCACATCGTCTTTGGCTTCGCGGTCGGCATAGGCGACACACACCCCCCGCCCGTTGCGCAGGTCATCAAAGATGCAAAAATTGGCTCCTGGCGGGCGCACAAAGCCCACCGCTTTGCTCAGGCCAATATGATGAATGAGGGTATTCCAGGCCGCCACGAGGGGGAGGGGATAATTATAGTAATCCCACAGCATGGTGCCGGGGCCAGCATAGTCCCAGAAGCTCATGCCGTGCTCTTCATAGCCGCTATGGAACAGAATCGTTTTCTCCTGCCCATTAACGGTTAGCTCGGCTACCGAATCTATGATGGCATTGGTGCTTTGGGCCGCGTTGAGGTGCGTCAGGGCGACGGCAGGCTCATCCACTGCCGTGTTAGTGTAAGCCCAGCCCTCGTTAAACCAGATTTCCAGGTGGCCGCAGCCCAGAGCGTCTAACTTGGCGCGCATTCGCTTGATGTCTGCCGCCGTCGCCAGCCAGCCTTCGTGATAATCGTGCCAGGAGATAATATCGAGCCATTTGCCGCCACCCATGCGCAGCATGTGCTCATTCAGGCCGCTAGGGATGCCATAGACATTATTGACCATCACCCGCGCCTGGGGATCGGTCTGCTTGAGCAGGCGGGCGCTGCGGATGGTGAACTTCGCATACTCATCCTGGTATTTATCCCAGCCATCAAACTCCGGCTCGTTTTCGATTTCATAAACCACCGGGCGACCTCGATAGTGCCGCGCCGTTGCAATCATATAGCGATCCCACGCGCACTGTGGCGTGAGGTCATCCCAGCGCGGGTCATTGGCCGCCCAGCGCATATCTTTGGGCAGAGGATGCTTGCCCTCTTCCATAATCCACTTGGGCCAGCCATAAAGCACCAGGTGCGCCGCGATGCCCTGCCCGGCCAGCAGGTCAAGCTCTTTATCGAACCAGTGGAAAGTGTCGGGGGTCGGCTGATGATCTTGCCATGTGGTATGCGGATACCACCGGCTCCACGCCATGCCCATGCGCGCTGCCAGGCTGATGCTATGCGGCCCGAAAAACGACGCGCCAAACCGCTCGCGCGGGTCAGGCTTGGTGGCACTTTTCGGGTAAGGCAGGGAAGTCAGGGGTAAATCGGAGCTATCAATAACCACGGGGGCATGAGTCGCCCGACTATCGTCCAGCACACTGAACCGCGCCAGCACCAGCCCGGTTGCCGTCAATGGCAATATTGACGTGGTTTCGGTCAGCGTTTGGCCCGGCGCAAGGGTAACTCGCTTTTCCGCCGCCGGGCCAACCGGACGCTGCCCTTCGTAATCGAACAGTTGCCAGCGCAGCAGGACACGGCGCGGCGCAGTGCCCGGATTGGAAGCGGAACCCGTCAAACGCACGGTCACATGTTTTGGAAGGATATTGCCCTGCGGACTGGTGTAGCCCGGCAGATCGGGCGAGTCTGCCTGCACTTCAATCGGGCGACGGGGGATGTAAGCCTTGGCCCCGTCCCCGTAAGCCACCGTCACGGCGTCCAGCAGCCAGGGTTTATCGCCATCGCCAAATTGCAGCATATAGGTGGGCTGGGGCCAGAACCCATCCTGCGGCACGTCGGGCGTAAAGCTAAAAGAATAGCGTTGCCAGGTCGTACCCAGTTGCACCGGATGGTGCGCCTTCATGCCCCAGGTCAAGCCATGCTGCACCCCGATTTCCCGCGCACAGGGCGTGCATTGCCACCCTATTGTCGTGGCGGCCTCAGCCCTGGCTGAAAAAGAAATCGTAACGGGCTTCCCATTTTGCAGCTCAAAAGCGGCACTCTGAATCCCGCCCTTATCCAGTCGCAAGGCATACTCCCCCTGCGCCGCATTACCCCGCACCAGGGCCTTATCTTCGGCCTCAAACCAGTAGCGTTTGCCGCCCTCAAACGAGCCATTCTTGAGCAGATTACTGGCATTCACAGGAGCAGGCTGTTGCGCCGCAACTGGTGCCGTTAAGCCAGGAAACCACAGACCAAGGCAGAGAAGTAAAGTAGCAGGAAGACACAGAGGCATTTTCATAAATGGGGATTCACTCAAAGTCTACAGGGGAAGTAACAATTAGAGAAGCTTAGCGAACCCGGAGCGTGAGCGATGGGCTAACCCAATAATCCCCAGTGACTCGCGCAGAAGCCCGCCGCTCACGCTCTGGGTTTGTTGCGCCAAGCTAGCCACTTAGGTGATTTAAGCCTATGCAGACTCGGAGCCTTTAATTGAATCTTTATATTTAACCTAAGTTGCTACCGATAAAGAGGATGTAGTCTTCTCCCGATTAACGAGCTACCAACTCACTTAACCGGGAGAACACTTTGCAAGA